>NZ_CP012831.1:3672500-4872500 GCF_001307275.1 Pseudomonas fluorescens | reverse complement strand
CTGACGTTCTGGAAGGTCTTGGGCTTGGCCACGAACGTGCCCTTGCCGTGAATCTTGAAAATCAGGCCTTCCTTTTGCAGATCGCCCAAGGCCTGGCGCACGGTGATGCGGCTGACGCGAAACAACACGCCGAGCTCGCTTTCCGAGGGCATCTGCCCGCCCTGGGGATATTCACCGTCGAGAATCCGCGCACGCAGCACGTCTCGCAGTTGCGTGTGCAGCGGTACGCTGTTGAGGGAAAGAACGTTGTCGGACATGGCCTCTATCACTTGTCATAACGAGTTATGACGTGATCTTAGGGAAACCGTCCGACACTTGGGAAATACTCTTTGAGCATTAGGTTATGCCCGCGCGGGTTCGTCTCAACGGCGCTGGAGAATGCGGTCCATCACCCAGTCGGTCTTCAAGGCCTCTTCGGCCACGGCGGGATGCTTCGACTCACCACGGATATGGGCATTCATGCCGAGTACATGGTGCCACTGGATATGCTCAGGATGATGAGGGATGTCGAGGCTGACGGAGGTGTCCGTACACAGTTGCAGCGGCGCCTCATCGAACACCGAGAAGCTGATCCGCCCTTGACTGCCAATCACTTCCACACGGTCCTCACGTCGGTCAGCGACGAAGTTCCAACAGCCCATGCCTGTGGCCCCGCAGGCAAAACGCCAATTGGCCACGACCGCATCTTCTGCCTGATACAAACCGTTCTGGCGAGCGGCGAAACCTGTCACCTCGACGATGTCCCCCAACAGGAACTGGAACAGGTCAAGGCCATGGCAGGCCAGGTCCGTGAAATAACCTCCGCCCGCAATCGCCGGATCAGTACGCCAATTGGTCGCACCGCTGATATCCGCCGATGACGCGGGCTTAGTCAGGGTCCAGGTCAAATGCCGGATGTCACCGATGCATCCTTGCTCGATCCATTGCCGCACTTTGCGAAAACGCGGCAGCGAGCGCCGGTAGTACGACACAAACAGCTGCGCCCCTGCGGTGTTGAATACGCGCTGCATTTCCCGGCTCTGCGCGACATTGAGGGACATGGGTTTCTCGACGCAGCAATGTTTGCCTGCGGCAGCCACCAGCAGGCTATAGCTCAAATGACTGTCGGGCGGCGTCGCAATGTAAACCGCATCGACTTCGGGATCATCGATCAGGGCCTGCGCGTCGGTGTAGAACCTGGCGATGCCGTGGCGTCCAGCATAATCGGACACGGCCTCCAGACGTCGCCCCATCACCGCTACCAGCGCTGAACCGGGCGCCTTGTAGAAAGCCGGCCCACTCTTGCGTTCCGTCACGCTGCCACACCCGATCATGCCCCAGCGTACCGTTTTCATCGTTTGACTCATGGAATCAAGGCCCAGGCTGCGCAATGAGCCCCTCAAAAAAGGCAGGAGTTTAATCAGACCCAGCCTGAATGTCGTGGCTACAACGTTTGCCCCTCGTTGCGAAACGCGCTCGGGCTCATGCCGGTCCAGCGCCGGAACGCCCGGCGGAAACTGCGCACATCGCTGTAGCCGACTTCTTCGGTGATGCGCTCGATGGACAGATCGGGGTTGGCCAGCAGGTTCAGGGTGCGGCCGCGGCGCACTTGTTCGAGCAAGGTCTCGAAGGTCAGGCTGTGTTCGGTCAGGCGCCGACGCAGGGTGCGGCTGCTCATGTTGAGATCGCTGGCGATTTTCTCGATGTGGCTGCCACGGGTCAGGTCCCGGGCAATGGCCCGTTCCACGGTCTGGATCAGGTCGATCTTCTGGTGGACCTCGCAGGCCTCTTGCTCCAGCAAGGCCAATGCCTGGCGCAGGGCCAGCGGGTGATGATTGGGCAAGCGCATATCCAGCCAGCGCACATCGATCAACATGCGATTGTGCCGGCAACCGAAGCGCACCTCCGGTCCCAATATCCGCTGATATTCCTGGGCATAGGACGGCGCGGCGTGCATGAACTCCACGGCCAGGGGCTTGAAATCGGGACTGGCCAGCGCCCGGCCATAGACCATCAGGCTGGCGAAGAACTCTTCCACGGCAAACACCTGGATCTCGGCGAAAGGCAGGCGGCAAGTGGCCTCGACCCTGATTCGGTCAGTGGCTTCTTCGACACGGGTCACCGCGATGCCGCCGGTGGTGTGCTGGTAACGAACCCCCAGGGCGAAGGCATCGCGCAGGGTTTCGCACAACGACAAGACGTGACCCAGCAGGCCGAGGGTGCCAAGCACGTTGCGATCACCCACCCACAGCCCCAGGCCCTGGTCGGGCAACAGCTTGAGCGAACGTTGAATCATGATCACGGCCTGGCGGTAGGAAATGCGCTGGGCCGGATCTTGCAGGTCATCGAGGTCGAACCCCAGGCCGCGACACAGGCGGGCGGCATCGAAGCCCTTGTCCGCCACCACCTCGGCCAGGGTTTGCAGCAGAAATGGCGATACCAGCGCCAATTCATAGGTGGGATCGATGACTTTCATCTGCATGGGGCGGATTCCGGAGCACGTTAGGTGGCGTTTTTGTAACCGGTTATTTCATAAAGTTAGCATGAGCCGCTGGATAGAGGGGCATAAAAATCTGGCCGCCCAAGTCCCCTGTATGGCCGCCAATACCCTGCCCTGTCGGCGGCGAAGGGCTTATTTGTATGACTCGGACCTCCGGTGCATTTCCAACAATAATAATGAGCCCCCTCATGAACCCGACCCGCACGACATTCGCCTTGCAACTGACCCTCGGCCTGGCATGCGGCGGTGCCCTGCCCGCCCTGGCGACCGAATCGGGGGTGGACAACATCGGCCCTGGCACCGACGGCTTTTTTGTGTTGCCGCTGGAGGTCGACAGCCTTCCGGACCACATGGTCGCGTTCAACCTCTACTACAACCATTACAAGGCCCGGAAATTCAACATCAGTTCATTGGGCGGCGAACTGCCGGATGTCGAAATCGAATCCACGGCAGTGGTCCCGCGCATCGATTACCTGAGCCCGTTGCGGGTGGCCGGTGGGCGCGCGGGGATCTACATCGCCCAACCCTGGATCAAGCAGGAAGTTTCGGTGTTCGGCCTGCACGACACCCGCGAGGGCATGGGCGACACGACCATTTCGCCCATCGTGCTCTGGGACATGGGCAAAAACCTGACCCTGGCCGCGGCGGTGGAAATCACCGTACCGACCGGCGAATACAGCACCGATCGACTGGCCAACACCAGCAACAATTTCTACACCTACAAGCCACTGTTTTCCTTCACCTGGTTGCCCACGGAAGACACCGAGGTGTCGATGAAAAGCACCTACAGCTTCAACCGCAAGAACAAGGACACCGACTACCGTTCGGGGCAGATTTTCCACTTCGATTACTCCGTCAGCTACCGCGTGACCGACAACTTGAGGCTGGGGCTCAACGGCTACTACCTCAAGCAGACCACTGACGACAAACAGTATGGCCGCACCGTGCAATTCGCCGGGCAAGACGTGGACGATGGCGTACGCGGCCAGGTCTTTGCCATTGGCCCGGCGCTGCACCTGACCTTCCTCAAATACGCCAGCGCCGAGATCCGTTGGGCCAAGGAGTTCGACGTGGAGAATCGACCGGAAGGGGAAATGCTCTGGGCCAAGATCAGTATCCCGTTTGCGTTTTGACCGAGTCGCTGCTTCGCGAGCAGGCTCGCTCCCACAGGAGGTGTGCAGGGGAATACAGATCCTTATGAACACCCCAAAACAATTGTGGGAGCGAGCTTGCTCGCGATAGCAATGGATCAGTTTGCATGAATGTCGACTGATGCACCGCCATCGCGAGCCAGCTCGCTCCCACAGGTGCTTGCTTCAGCTCAAGCCCAGAAGCGATGAAAGATGCCCATTGAGGAACTTGCCGCCAGGGTCCAGTGCCTGGCGCACCTGGGTGAATTCAGTCCAGCGCGGGTACAGCGCCTGGAGGGCCTTGGCGTTCAGAGAGTGCAATTTCCCCCAGTGCGGACGGCCCTGGTACTTCCAGAAAATCGGCTCGATGGCGGCAAAGAAATTGTGATGGTCCATCCGGTAGTGCTGGTGCACGGAGATCGAGCAACTGTCCCGGCCTTCGAACATGCTCAAGGCAATGTCGTCGGCCTTCACGTAGCGGTATTCGATGGGAAACCAGGTGCGCAGGTCCTTGTCGCGGATCAGTGCGAGGATCTCCCGCAGGCACGCCGGGCCGTGTTCGGCCGGGACTGAATACTCCATCTCGTTGAAGCGTACCGTACGGGCGTTGGCGTAGATGTCATGGGAATCGCCGACGCGGTCATCGAAATCGGCCACCAGCCGCAGGCTGTTGAGCAACGCTCGCCGGATCGCCGGAAAATCGCTGCCGTACTTGTCGAGGTTTTCGATCAGGGAAACGAACTCGTTGCCGCCCTCCTCCTCGGGGCTGATCGGCGGCGTGGCCGGATCCGTGGTCTCGTTCAGGGTGATCGACAGCGCATAGTCGGAATGGGTAACGACTTGCATTTCCCAGTGCTGGTTGTCCCGGGTGTTGGCATCCACGTCCTCGAGCAACTCCTCGGTTTTCGCCACCCACTGGTGCTCGCGCAAGCGATAGGCGGCGCGGTTCTGCAGGCGCACGCGGGTCACCAGCCCCAGCGCGCCAAGGGACACCCGGCCAGCCTTGAACACTTCGGCATGATGCTGGGCATCGCAATCGAGGACCTCGCCGCTGGCCGTCACCAGTTGCAGGCCGACGACCTGGGACGCGTAGGAGCCAAAGGCCTTGCCGGTGCCGTGGGTCGAAGTGGCGATGGCACCGGCCAGGGTCTGGTAATCCACGTCGGCCATGTTCGGCAGTGCCTGGCCGATGGCCTTGAGCGCCGGGCCCATGCGGGACATGGGCGTGCCGCCACCGAACGTGGCTTGCAGGCTGGCCTTGTCGTGATCCAGCAGGCCACTGAAAAAACTCAGCGACAACAAGGTGCCATCGGTGGGCACCAGGGCGCTGAAGGAATGACCGGAACCCACCGGACGAATCCGCCCTTCGGCGCGGCGCACCACCTGCACCAGTTCATCGAGATCCTTGGGAGCCAGGCGCGCCGCCGGCAGGCAACTCTGCGCACCGGACCAGTTGCGCCACGGGATCAACCGCGGCGCACGCATCAGCTCGGCCAGGGCGCCCTGGCTGCCCAGTGCCGTGAAGGCGGCGACAACGCCGGCCTGTTGCAGCAACCGACGCCGTGAGTAATCCATCGTCATGCCGTAGTACCCGTATTCATTATTGGAAGTGTTGACCGGACATGAAGGCGATCAAGGCCAGGAACTGCTCCTCGGAACAGTGCATGCACAGGCCCATCGGCGGCATGCCGTTGTAGCCGTTGATCGCGTGGTCCAGCAGGGTGTCGGCGCCCTGGGCAACCCGCGGGGCCCAGGCGTTCGTATCGCCGGTCAACGGTGCCCCGGCACCGGGGTTGGCGTGGCAGAGCTTGCAGCTGCTGTCGTAGACCTGGGCCAGGGCCGCATCGCTGGGCATGGCCGTGAATACCGTGGCCGCGGGCGGCTTGGCCTCTTCGCCACACGCGGCAAGCAACGCGCCGAACGACACGACGGCAGCGGTTCGAAGCAGGAAGGAAGGCGTGATTGCCGACATAAGGCCCCTCTTGGTGGCGCAACGGTTGCGCCTTTCTTGTGGTGGGTCTGGCAGTTCCCACACTAAGGCACGCCACCGCATCGGCTTGAGGTCATTGGGGGCCATAAAAGGGGGCTTGGGCGGCCAGCACTGGAGAGTCGATGACTCTGTGGCGAGGGGATTCATTTGTGGGAGCAAGGCTTGCCCGCGAAGCAGGCGACTCGGTTCCAGATAGACTGTGTGTTTCCTCATCGCGGGCAAGCCTTGTTCCCACAGATCGCCCCCACAGAACGGCTCGCCACAAAGGCATCGCTTGCTCAGGGGAGTAATAACCCCTGCTCGCGCTCGCACAACTGCACCACGTAATCCCACAACACCCGCAGGCGTACGGACTTGTGCAGTTCGCGGCGGGTGCTGATCCAATAGCTGCGGCGAATGGTTTCGTCTGGCAGCAACGGCACCAGCGTCGGGTCACCGCTGGCCATGTAGCACGGCAACACGGCGATCCCCAGGCCCGAGCGCGCGGCCTGTTGCTGGGCGATGACGCTGGTGCTGTGGAACACCACCCGGGGGTTGCGGCAAAAGCTGTTGAGGAACATCAGCTCCTGGCTGAACAAAAGGTCATCGACATAACCGATCCAGGCGTGGCGGGCCAGGTCCTCGCGGCTGCGCAACGCCGGCGAGCGGTCCAGGTAGGCCTGGCTGGCGTACAGCGCCAGGCTGTAGTCGGTGAGTTTGCGGGTCACCAGCAGGTCGGCCGCCGGGCGTTCGAGGTGGATGCTGATTTCCGCCTCACGGTTGAGGATGCTGACAAAGCGCGGCACAGCCACCAGTTCCACCTCCAGCCCCGGATAGCGCTGGAACAACCCATCCATGCGACTGGCGAGGAACATGATGCCCAGCCCTTCGGTCACTCCCAGGCGGATCTTGCCCAGGGGCGCACTGGACTGGGTGATGTCCTCCTGGGCCAGCAACGCCACGTTTTCCATGGCTTCGGCGTGCTTGAGCAACGTCTCGCCCGCCGGGGTCAGTTCATAGCCCTGGGCATGCTGGACGAACAATGCGGTGCCCAGGCTTTTCTCGATGGCCTCGATATGCCGGGCCACCGTGGCGTGGGTGGTGTTCAGGCGCCGTGCAGCCGTCAACAAACGCCCGCTGCGTTGCAGTTCCAGAAAGTAGCGCAGGTCATTCCAGTCGAACATGAAGCGATCCTTGAACACGCCTGAAGGCATGACTGTTTATAAACGCACAGCCACTGCGCAAAAACTAACATTCTTTTGACGAAAACTAACAACTAGGATGGGCCCCACAACAACAAGAATGAGGTCGCGAATGCAACCTGTCGTCGATGAATACGATTACGTGATCGTGGGCGCCGGCCCTGCCGGGTGCTTGCTGGCCAATCGGCTTTCGGCCAACCCGCAACACCGGGTGCTGCTGCTCGAAGCCGGCGGGCGCGACAATTATCCGTGGATTCACATCCCGGTCGGCTACCTGTTCTGCATCGGCAACCCACGCACCGACTGGTGCTTCAAGACCGAAGCACAACCGGGCCTGCAAGGGCGGGCCCTGAGCTACCCGCGCGGCAAGGTCCTGGGCGGTTGCTCCTCCATCAACGGCATGATCTACATGCGCGGCCAGGCTGCGGACTACGATGGCTGGGCCGCCGAGGGCAATCCCGGCTGGGCCTGGGAAGACGTGCTGCCGCTGTTCCGCCAGAGCGAAAACCACTTTGCCGGCGCGTCCGAATTTCACGGCGTCGGCGGCGAATGGCGGGTCGAACGCCAGCGCCTGTCCTGGCCGATTCTCGATGCCTTCCGCAGTGCCGCCGAACAGAGCGGCATCCCTAACGTCGACGATTTCAACGGCGGCGACAATGAAGGCTGTGGCTACTTCCAGGTCAACCAGAAAGCCGGGGTGCGCTGGAACGCGGCCAAGGCGTTTCTCAAGCCGGTTCGCCAGCGCGCCAACCTCACGGTGTTGACCGACGTCGAGGTCGACCGCGTGTTGCTGCGTGACGACCGCGCCCACGCCGTCAGCGCGCGCTGGCAAGGCAAGGGCATGACCTTCAAGGCCCGCAAGGAAATCGTCCTGTGCGCCGGGGCCGTGGGGTCGCCGGGGATCCTGCAACGTTCCGGGATCGGCCCACGCAGCCTGCTGCAACGCCTGGGCATCGGCGTGACCCATGAACTGCCCGGTGTCGGCGGCAACTTGCAGGACCACCTGCAACTGCGGCTGATCTACCAGTTGGAAAACGCCCGCACCCTGAACCAGATCGCCGGCACCCTGTGGGGCAAGATGGGCATGGGCCTGCGCTATCTGTACGACCGCAGCGGCCCGCTGTCCATGGCCCCCAGCCAACTCGGCGCGTTCGCCCGCTCGGGCCCGGAACAGACCTCGGCCAACCTCGAATACCACGTGCAGCCGCTGTCCCTGGAACGCTTCGGCGAACCGCTGCACAGCTTCCCGGCGTTCACCGCGTCGGTCTGCGACCTGCGCCCGCAAAGCCGTGGTCGGGTGGACATTCGTTCGGCCGACCCGCACGAAGCGCCGCTGATCCAGCCCAACTACCTGAGCCACCCCGAGGACCTGCGGGTCGCCGCCGACGCCATCCGCCTGACCCGCCGCATCGTCGCGGCCCCGGCCCTGAGCGCGTTCAAACCGGTGGAATACCTGCCGGGCCCCAGCCTGCAAACCGAAGAGGAACTGCACCAGGCCGCCGCCCGGATCGGCACGACGATTTTCCACCCGGTTGGCACGTGCCGCATGGGCCAGGATCGCGACGCGGTGGTGGATGCGCAACTGCGCGTCCACGGCATCAAGGGCCTGCGCATCGCCGATGCCTCGATCATGCCGCGCATCACCTCGGGCAACACCTGCTCGCCGACGCTGATGATTGCCGAGAAGGCGGCGCAGATGATGCTCAACCCCGCGACGAGGAACACCGACATCGAAAAAGCACCTGCTACGGTCTGAAGAACAACAGAACCCCCTGTGGGAGCGAGCTTGCTCGCGATAGCGGCCTGTCTGTCACCCACAAGTTGAATGTGGCGCCGTCATCGCGAGCAAGCTCGCTCCCACAAGGGGGTGAGTCGATTCAAGGAAAGTGTGTCAAATCAGGAGACGCCACCCCGGCGTCGCAGTGGAACAACAAAAACAATCACTGTGAGGGATACCGCTATGTCCGAGCATGTTCAGCCCCTGGAAGCCACGCGCAGCGCCGGCACCAGCCAGGAAACCCAGAAAGTCATCTTCGCCTCGTCCCTGGGGACGGTGTTCGAGTGGTACGACTTTTTCCTCTATGGCGCCCTGGCGGCGGTGATCAGCAAGCAGTTCTTCGCCGGGGTCAACGACACCACCGCGTTCATCTTCGCCCTGATGGCCTTCGCCGCCGGTTTCATCGTGCGGCCGTTCGGGGCACTGGTGTTCGGTCGGTTGGGGGACATGATCGGGCGCAAGTACACGTTCCTGGCCACCATCATCCTCATGGGCCTGGCGACGTTCTGCGTCGGACTGCTGCCCAACTACGCCAGCATCGGCATCGCCGCGCCAATCATCCTGGTGGTATTGCGCATGCTCCAGGGCCTGGCCCTGGGCGGCGAGTACGGCGGCGCCGCCACCTATGTCGCCGAGCATGCGCCGATGGGCAAGCGCGGTTTCCATACCAGTTGGATTCAGTCCACCGCCACGTTGGGGCTGTTGCTCTCGCTGCTGGTGGTGCTGGGCTGCCGCTACTTCACTGGCGATCAGTTCGAAGTCTGGGGCTGGCGCATTCCGTTCCTGCTGTCGATCCTGCTGTTGGGCATCTCCACCTGGATTCGCCTGAGCCTGCACGAGTCGCCGGCCTTCCTGAAAATGAAAGAAGAAGGCAAGTGCTGCAAGGCGCCGATCCGCGAATCCTTCGGCAAATGGGAAAACCTGAAGGTGGTGCTGATCGCCCTGTTCAGCATCAATGCCGGGCAAGCGGTGACCTTCTACGCCGCGCAGTTCTACGTGCTGTTTTTCCTCACCCAGTTCCTGAAGATGGACCCGGCCCTGGCCAACAGCCTGCTGATTGTCAGCGTGGTGATTGGCGCGCCGTTCTTCATCTTTTTCGGCTGGCTGTCGGACAAGGTCGGGCGCAAACCGGTGCTGATGATCGGCCTGCTGCTGGCGACTGCCCTGTACTTTCCGATCTTCAAGACCCTGGCCCACTACGCCAACCCGGCCATCGACCAGGCCAGCCGCCAGGCGCCGATCACCGTGGTCGCCGACCCGGCCACCTGTACCTTCCAGTTCGACCCGGTGGGCAAGGCGCGTTTCGACAGCCCGTGCGACAAGGTCAAGACCTTCCTGGTCAAGCAAGGCCTGCCCTACAGCAGCGTCGCGGCCCCGGCCGGCAGCGCGGTGCAGGTCAGCGTCGGTGACGTGAAACTCGAAGGTTACGACGAAGCCGCCCTGCGCGGCGCAGTGACCCTGGCCGGCTACCCGCAGCAGGCCGACGCCCAGCAGATCAACCGGCCGATGATCGTGGCCTTGATCGTTGCGCTGATCATCATCTCGGCGATGTGCTACGGACCGCTGGCGGCGTTGATGGTCGAACTGTTCCCGACCCGGATCCGCTACACCTCCATGTCCCTGCCCTATCACATCGGCAACGGTTGGTTCGGCGGTTTCCTGCCCACCGTGTCGTTTGCCCTGGTGGTCTACACCGGGGATATTTTCTACGGGCTGTGGTACCCGGTGGTGATCACCGGGGTGAGCCTGGTGGTGGGCATGATCTGCCTGCGGGAAACCCGCAACGTGGACCTGGATACCAACTGAGGGCAAAACCGTGGCGAGGGCATTGGCGCCCTCGCCACCGGTTCAGAAGCGCCCCTTCAAGGTCATGGTGAAGTTGCGCGGCTCACCGTAATAGTTACCGAAGCTCTCGGTGCCGATGGTGGTGTAGTAGCGCTTGTCGAACAGGTTGTTGCCATTGAGGGCCACCGACCAGGTGTCATCGATGCGGTAGCCAACACGGCCGTTCCACACGGCATAACCGGCCTGGGTGATTTTCTCGCCCGTCGCCGGCGATACGCGGAAGTTATCGCTCTGGGCATTGACCCCGGCACCGACACTGAACCGTTCGAACGCCCCGCCGAGGGCATAATCGCTCCACAGGCGCAGCACATGGCGCGGCACGTAGCTGTTGAACGAGCCGCCGTTGAGGCTGGTGTCAATGTCGTCGAGGGTCTTGGTCTGGGTGTAGGTGTAGCCGGCCAGCAGTTGCAGGCGCTCGATGACTTCACCGCTGATTTCGGCTTCGAAACCCTGGGCGCGCACCTTGCCAGCGTTCTCGTAGCAGTAACCGTCCGAGGACGCGCAACTGGAGTTGTAGTCAGTCTGGGCCTGGTCTTTCTGCAGTGTGCGGAACAGGTTGAAGGCGCTGTTCAGGCGTCCCTCGAACCACTCGCCCTTGATCCCCAGCTCATAACTCTCGCCCACCAGGGGCTTGAGTGCCGAGCCGCTTTCGGAGCGGTAGTTGCCCTGGGGCGTGAAGATATCCGAATAGCTGGCATAGGCCGTCAGGTGCTCATTGAGGTCCAGCAACACGGCGGCAAACGGCGTGACTTGCCCCGTCTCCGTGCTCCTGGCGTGCTCCGTACCGCCCGTGAGGAACACCGAGTCGGTCTTGGAGCTGTACCAGCTCACCCGGCTGCCGACGACAAACGTCAAGGGGTCTGCCAGTTTCAGCCGCAGGGTCGAATACATGCCTTGCTGCTCGGTCACGGTCTTGACCGGACCTCCCCGCGTCGAGTTTTCGATGAAGTAACTGTCGTCCGGTTCGGGAATATGTCGGTCCGGATCGAACACATTCTGCTTCTGTGGCAACAGCGCCACCGAGAAAAAATCGTCCTTGTCCGAACGACTGGCGTTGAAACCGACGATCAACTCATGTTGCTGCCCCAGGGCGTCGAACTTGCCGTCCAAGTAAGCGTCGAGGCCGTAATCGACCTGGTCATAGTCATACATGCTGCCCAGCATGTTGGTGGTCGAGGTGCCTGGCGCCACCGAGCCCGATGCAAACGCGTATTTGATGTCCTGGGTATTTTTCGTATAGACACTGGCGACCTTCACGGCCCAGTCGTCGTTGAGCTGATGCTTGAGATCGCCGAACACCGTGGTCCGCTGGCTGCGCCAGGTGTTCCACGATGGGTCCAGGCAAGTGGAACGACTGAGTTTCAGATCGCTGCCGTCCCGGTAGCGCGGAAGCCCGCCCCAGCACGGGCTTGCATCGACGTCCTCGTAGGCTACGCCCAGGCCGAGCGTCGTGTCGGGCGACAGGTCGAAGTCCAGGGCGCCGTAGTAGATCTGGTCCTTGCGCCGGGCATCATCGTAGAAATAATGCCGGCTCTGCTCGGCGATCACCGCCCTGCCCCGCACGGTGCCGGCGTCATTCAACGGGCCACCGGTATCGACCTGCCCACGGTAATTGTCCCAGGTTCCCCCGGACAGGCTGAGCTCGGTCTGCGCCGTGGCCTGGCCGCGTTTACGAACGAAGTTGACGCCGCCGGAAGTGCCGCCCGCCCCCTTCATCATCCCAGCGGCGCCACGCAGCACTTCGACCCGGTCGTAATAGGCCATGTCGCTGCTGAAACTGTCGGCCTGGACATAACTGTTGCCCATGTCCAGCGGAACGCCGTCGTATTGATACTGGCCAGACATGCGGAACCCGCGGGAATAGAAATACTTGCCGCCCATGGTCGAGTCGTAGACGGTGATGCCGGGGGTCTTTTCCATGACTTGATCGATGGTATTGAGGTTCTGGTCATCGAGCATCTTGCGGGTAATCACCGTCACCGATTGCGGCGTTTCGCGCAGGGAGTGCTCACCCTTGCCAATGGTGACCGCCCCCGTCGTGTAGGAGTGACTGTCCTCGGTGGTCGCCCCGAGCCGCTGTGCCTCGATGGTGGTGGCGTCCAATTCCAATGCCGAACCGCTGACCGGCGCGGGGCGCAGCACGTACGTGCCGTTGGCCTGGAGGGCGGCTTGCAGGCCACTGCCGCCAAGAATGCGGGCAAAGCCGTCGCCCACGCCGAAAGTCCCCTTCAGGCCGGGGGATTGCAAGCCCCCGAGTTGCCGGGCCTCAAACGAAATGGCGACACCGGCGGCGCTGGAGAAACGGGTCAGCACATCCACCAGGCGACCAGCGCCGATATCGTAGGCCTGCACCGCGCGCTGCTGCGCCGCAGCCGCTGGAACCGGGCTGGCGTTCACGACCGTGACGCCGGCGGTCGTGACCGCCAGCAAGCTGATTTTCACTGCAAACACCAGACGGCCTGGCGCGCTCACCCAAGTCATACTTCCCCTCCCCAAAACGGTCGATAAAAACTCACTGAGGAAGAGCCGAACGATGGGGACGAAAAGTGCAGGGGCTGATTTTTTTATTGCGTAGCATTACCGCCGATGGCCAGCGGAGACCTGGACCCAGAATCGGCTATAGCGGGTCACTCGCAACGAAAAGCCGCTTTCCAGCGCGGCCAGGGCGAGATCGGTGTTATCGACGGGAAACACACCGGAAACCTTCAAGTCGCCAATCGCCGGATCCCAACGCAGCACACCGGGGCGATAGCGCGACAGTTCCTCCAGCAGCGCCGCCAGGGGACGGTCAATGGCGATGATGCTTCCCTTCTGCCAGGCACCGACCGACACATCGTTGCCGCGCAGCGCCCCCAACGACTGTTCGTTGAAATCCAGGCGCTGGCCGGCTTCGACCCGCATCCTTGAGCCACTTGCCAACAGGCTCACCTCGACCGCTTTCTCCAGCACCGCCACTTCGCCGCCCCACGCCTGGCTGCGGACGATAAACCGCGTGCCCAGCGCCAGCACCTCGGCCGGTCCCGTGACCACCTTGAACGGACGTCGCAAGGGATCGACCGCCGTCGTCACGAGCACCTCGCCCCGCAACAGCTCCAGGCGCCGCTGCTGTCCATCGAAACGAACATTGATCGAGGTGTCGGTGTTGAGCAGGACCGTGCTGCCATCGGCCAGCTGGAACGCGCGACGCTCGCCCACTGCGGTGCGGTAATCACAAAACAGGTTCTGGGTTGCCTGGCTGCGCCAGCCCAGCCAGCCCAGGCCGCCGGCGGACGTCAGCAGCAAGGCGCTGCGCAACACCTGGCGCCGGGATCGCTGGTGGGTGTCGCTCAAAGTCGGTGCCGCCAGGGCACCCGGCACACTCGCCATCTGCTCGGCCACCGCGGCCATGCGCTGCCAGGCCTGGCTGTGCAAGGGATCGGCGGCCAGCCAGGTGCGCCAATCGGCCCGGTCCGCGTCGGTCGCAATACCGGAATGCAGTCGGGCGTACCAGCGCGCCGCCACGCGGATGGCTTGCAGCTCGTCGGGGGGCAGGTTCATGAAAGCTGCAATTGAATTTGCATCAGGCAGCAATGTTCCATGGCCTTGGCCATGTGGTTGTTGACCGTGCGGACGCTGACGCCCAGGCGCTCGGCAATTTGCGGGTACGTCAGGCCATCGAACTGCGACAGAATGAACGCCTGCCTGACGCGCGGCCCCAGCCCCAGGAGCAGACGGTCGATCTCCATCAGGGCCTGGAGCAGGATCGCCTGCTCTTCCAGCGATGGGTGCTGCTCTTGCGGCATGGCGGCCAAGGCTTCGAGGTAGGATTGTTCCAGCGAGCGCCGGCGAAACAGGTCGATCAACAGCCCTTTGGCGATCATCGACAGGTACGGTCGCGGCTCACGGATATCCAGCGCGGTGCGCGCCTTGATGACTCGCACAAACGTATCCTGGGTCAGGTCGGCGGCATCGAACGTGTTGCCCAAGCGCTTGCGCAACCAGCCCTGGAGCCAATTGTGATGATCACTGTACAGAACGTCGACAGCACTGCGTAGGGACAGATCGTTGGCGGGCATGGCAATGGAATAATTCGCGACTGATAATGACTCGCATTGTCATGGAGCCCATCGCCGCTTGCAACCCAAACGTGCCTGGCCGCCGCCACCCTCTGGGATTACTCAGTGCATCGCGTGATTTTTCACCGTGCTCTCCACCAGATCCAGCATCTGGCCCAGGGCCCAGGGCTTGGCGATGAACGACGCGTGGTGCTTGATCCCGGCGCTTTCCGGCGTTTCGAAGCCGGACATGATCAGCAGCGGGATCTGCGGCCAGCGGTCTCCGGTCAGGTTGGCCAGGTCGGCACCGTCGATCTTGCCGGGCATGGTAATGTCGGTGAGCAACAGATCGACGAAATGGGCGCTCCTTTCGAGGAACTCCAAGGCATCGTCAGCGCTTTTCTGAGGCTCCACGACAAATCCTTCTTCCTCGAGGATTTCACAGAGAAACTCCAGGATAGTCGGATCATCTTCCACCACGAGAATCAAACGCGTAGTCGCCTGGCCGTTGCCATTGGGCATCGAATTCATGAAAGTGACTCTCCTTGACCTCATAAACCTTCTTTGCGGTTTCAACCGCCTTGAAGTTATGAGCCATCCCCCTGCGAGAAATTCATTCTGCATGCCGACAGAACGGCCGAATGTCACGCCAGACACCCCTTGGCAACGCAGCGCAACGCTTTTATCTGTATATCCATACAGATAAAACTTGCCCTTGTGCGCATCCATGACCATGCTACAACCCCATGAAATCTGCTCAGGAAAAGGGCGCTATGCAGCTGTACCTGTGTGAAAAGCCGTCCCAGGCCAAGGACATCGCCGCGGTGCTCGGTGCCACGCGCCGTGGCGACGGTTGCTGGCTGGGTCCTGGCGTCACGGTCACCTGGTGCATCGGCCATCTGCTGGAAACCGCCCCACCCGACGCCTACGACGCGCGCTACAAGCGCTGGGTCCTGGCCGACCTGCCCATTGTGCCTGCGCAATGGAAAATGACCGTCAAGCCGAAAACCGCCAGCCAGTACAAGGCGGTCAAGCGCCTGCTGGGGGAAGCGAAGGAACTGGTGATCGCCACCGACGCCGACCGCGAAGGCGAAATGATCGCCCGGGAGTTGGTGGAGCATTGCCGGTATCGCGGACCGATCCGACGGCTATGGCTGTCAGCCCTGGACGAAGCGTCGATCCGCAAGGCCCTGGCCGCCCTCAAGCCGGGCGTCGAAACCTTCAACCTGTATCACTCGGCCCTGGGCCGCTCCCGGGCCGACTGGCTGATCGGCATGAACATGAGTCGCCTGTTCACCTTGCTGGGGCGCCAGTCCGGCTACCAGGGCGTGTTGCCGGTAGGCCGCGTGCAGACGCCGACGCTGCGACTGGTGGTGGACCGCGACCGCAGCATCGCCAACTTCGTGCCGGTCGCCTATTGGGCCATCGACGTGCAGCTCAGCCATGAAGGCACGGCGTTCACCGCCCAGTGGCGCGCCGACCCGGATGCCTGCGACGACCAGGAACGCTGCCTGAACCAGGCCCTGGCCCGGGACGCGGCCGAGGCCATGGGCAACGCCGCCACCGCCCGGACACTGAAGGTGCGTACCGAACGCCTGCGCGAAGCGGCGCCGTTGCCCTTCGACCTGGGCACCCTGCAAGAAGTCTGCTCGAAGAAACTCGGCCTCGGCGCCCAGGAAACCCTGGACATTGCCCAGTCGCTCTACGAGACCTACAAGCTCATCACCTACCCCCGCAGCGATTGCGGTTTCCTGCCCTTGAGCCAGCACAGCGAAGCACCGGCCATCCTGGCCGCCCTCGCCCAGGCCGACCCGAGCCTCGCGCCGCTGCGCGAGCATTTGCAGCCGCAGCGCAAATCCCGGGCCTGGAACGACGCCAAGGTCAGTGCCCACCACGGCATCATTCCCACCGCCGCCGCCAGGAACCTCGACAAACTCGCCGGCAAGCAGCGTGCGGTCTACACGTTGATTCGCGCGCGCTACCTGGCGCAGTTCCTGCCCAACCACGAATACGACCGGACCCAGGCCGACTTCGACTGTGCTGGCCAGGCGCTGCGTGCCGTGGGCAAGCAGATCGTCGAACCCGGCTGGAAACGCGCCCTGCCCGAAGCACTGGCGCCGGCAAAGGGCCGTGAAGCACCAGCACCGCAAACCTTGCCGGCACTGGCCGAAGGTCGCGATTGCACGGTGGACGAGGTGAAACCCAAGGACCTATGGACCCAGCCGCCCAAGCCCTTCACTGAAGGCGACCTGATCAAGGCGATGAAGAATGTCGCCAAACTGGTGGAAGACCCGCTGCTCAAACAGAAGCTCAAGGACACCACCGGCATCGGCACCGAAGCGACCCGAGCCTCGATCATCCAGGGACTACTCGACCGCGGTTACCTGGTGAAGAATGGCAAGGCCCTGTCCGCCACACCGGCGGCCTTCAGCCTCATCGACGCCGTGCCCCGGGCCATCGCCGACCCGGGCACCACCGCCATCTGGGAGCAGGCCCTGGACATGGTGCAAAGCGGTGAAATGAGCCTGGAAGAATTCGTGACCCGGCAAGCCGCCTGGATGAGCAAGCACGTCGCCCGCTGCCAGGGCATGAGCCTGACCATCAGCGGCCCGGCCAGCCCCGCCGGGCGTGGCGCAACGCCATGGAAAAACAAACGCAAGCCGACCAAGCGCAAGACCGGCGGCGCACCGCGCAAGGCCAACAAAAATCAGCCCACCTGATTCCCCTGTGGGAGCGAGCTTGCTCGCGATGACGGTGAATCAGCCATCAGATAATTGACTGACACACCGCCATCGCGAGCAAGCTCGCTCCCACATTGATTGTGTGTCTGACCGGAAATCCTCATACCCAAACCATTTTGTCCGACAATATGTAGTGAACAAAAATAATCACTACAAAACCGTTGACGCCTCCGATTTGCCCTTGCATGATGCAGACGTCTCCCCGATCGGGAGTACAGGCAACTGTTTGAGCAAGCTCGTCTGACCGCCGAGCTGTTTTTTGGATAAGGGACTGCCCACAAGGCAGATTGAAGGTGCTGACCTGGCATGATCGTCCGGTAACAAGGACGAGAAACGTCGGCGAAGATCCTCATGACGCGCGTGGTCGACCCTCGAAAGTTGACACTGCCTGATGATTCTTCGCTGTTTCTCTTCGTTGTAGCGCATTTGCGTAGCAGCCCTTCGATAACACTACACAACCGATGCACGACCCCGTCGAAGTTCGACGGACGAACGCTGACGGCCTGGTTTCGGTAGCAGGCAGGCACTTACCGAGTAGCGAAGTTTTTGCGAACCACCAGACAGATCAACCAAATGGTCAAGGGGCTTACACATGAATCTGAATAATCAACCATCTATTGATGAACTGGCTCGCATGTTCGCCGCACACAAGGACACACTCGACAGCCATATCCTGTGGATCAGCAAGACTGGCCAGGTCCATATGGACTGCCTGTCGCCCTACACCCAAGAAGACGAGTTCGAAAAGAACACGCAAGAACTGTGTGCCCGGCTGAAGATGTACCGCCGTGGCCAGGGCTACGTCGGCAAGAAGGCCGCGGCTGACAAAGACTTCATGGGCCGCGTGCTGCAAACGCTGACCCAGGCCTGGCAGTCGATGCAGAACACTTCCGAGGTCCGGGTCATCGACCGCCTCTGCTGATATCCCCTAACGAAAAGGCCCGCGCCTGAATCAGGAGCGGGCCTTTTTTATGCGGCAGGAAACTAGAACACCGACCAGCCGATCCGTTGGCTCATCAACTCCAGCGCCGCCATGCCGGCCAGGGAGTTGCCGGCGGCGTTGAGTTCAGGCGACCAGACGCATACGGTAAACCGTCCCGGCACCACGGCGACAATCCCGCCACCGACACCGCTCTTGCCCGGCAGGCCGACGCGATAAGCAAAGTTGCCGGCCTCATCGTAAAGGCCGCTGGTGGCCATGATGGAATTGACCTGTTGGGTCTGCCGGGCGCTGAGGATCTGCTCGCCGCTGTGTTTGCAGAACCCGTCGTTGGCCAGGAAGCAGAATGCCCGCGCCAGATCGATGCAGCTCATCCGCAAGGCACAATGGCTGAAATAACTGCGCAACACCGCTTCCACGTCGTTATGGAAGTTGCCGAACGACTGCATCAGGTACGCCATCGCTGCGTTGCGGGCGCGGTGCTGGTATTCCGACTCGGCGACCTTGCCGTCCACCATGACCTGGGGGTTACCCGACAGGCGGCGCACAAAATCGCGCATCGACAGCGCCGGCGCGGCGAAACGCGACTGGTTGATATCACAAATCACCAACGCGCCGGCATTGATGAACGGATTGCGCGGCCGGCCGCGCTCGAACTCCAGTTGTACCAGGGAGTTGAAGGGCTGGCCGGATGGCTCATGACCCAGGCGCTCCCAGATCGCTTCGCCGGAATGCCCGATGGCCTGCACCAGGCTGAACACCTTGGAAATACTCTGCACCGAAAACGCTGTTTCGGCGTCGCCGGCACAATACAACTCGCCATCATTGCCATACACGGCAATACCCAACTGGTTGGGTACCACCGTGCCGAGGGCAGGAATGTAATCGGCGACCTTGCCCTGACCGATCAGGGGGCGAACCGCATCGAGGATCTCGTTCAACAGTGCTTGCATATGCGCGGGGTCCAGTCATTCCCCGTTCGAGTGCGGGGATACAGACGCTAGACGCTGGTGGGCGGGGTCAGAGCACACTGATTATCAAGCTTCAGGCACACAACCCTTGCTCCCACAGGATGCAAGCGTCTTCATCGAGCGGTCTATAGTTCAAAGGATCAATCGGCAGGAGTAGACGATGCGTCAGATCATGCAAAAAGAACCCTGGTGGGCCTCGCCGCCCCAGCCCGGGCAGGATGAAAGCGAGCTGGAATGGGGGTGGCTGGTGATCTACAGCGAAGGCGAGCCGCGCTTCGAGTTCATCAAGGAACGCCCATCGGACGAGCAGATCCGCCATCGCAAGGGTTGTCGCGTCACCCTCGGATCAGAATGAACCGTCCCGTCACGGCTTGATGTCCGGCAATGCCACCGCTCGATTGGCCAGGTCCGCCTCCACCAGGTTGCCTTCTATTTCCTCGTCCAGGTAGTACACCGGTGCCATCACCCCGCTGAGGGGATGCTTGAGTGACTTGAACCACGCCTCGTCGAACGCAGCGCTCAGGCTTTTGCGGATCTGCGCCTCCATTTCCGGCCGCTCGCCCTCGTGGATGATCGCGCGAATGCCCGCCACGCCCACCGAGATCAACGCCCCCGCCGCCTTCCCGGCCACGGCCGCCGCCGCACCGGTTGCCCCACGCGTGGCGAACTGGGCCTCGATTTTTTCACTGGTGCGTTGCGCCACCGTGGCGATCACCGCCTCCGAGGGTCCGGCACCTGTGGTTGCAGCCTTGTTGACGTGATCGATCAGGGCCGCATAGGCCGGCAGGGTGTTCAACGGTTCGGTGTGGACCATCTCGTACAACGAAGCGTCACGCGCCGCTGGCGGGCCGAGGCGGATGGCCGGGATGCCGTGCAGGCGTCGGTTCATCAGTTCGTTCGGGATGCGATGCCGCAGGGCGATGACCTGGACCTGCTGATTGAGCTGGCGCAGGTAGTAGCCTGTGGCGTTGGCCCTGATCGCCTCGGGATCGATTTCCACCGCCACCGGTTCCAGCACCTGCTCGCGATATTGTTCTTGCAGGTAAACCGCCAGGCGCCTGGCCGAGGAGTCCGTCTCGCCCTCGGCGCTGGCGGCGTACCAGCTGACCTTCACCGCCAGCCACTCCTGGGTCCAATAGCTGCTGAACCAGGGGATGAATTCAACCTCGGTGCGCTCATAGACCAACACGCGCCAATGCTCCATCGACCCACGGGCGTAGAGTGCCGCCTGCTCGACGGCGCTTTTCGAGGCTGCGATGAGCTGCTGGTCCACCTGTCGCCAAGTGTCCTGGGAAATCGCCACCGAGGCGACCTGTTGACCGCGCTGCGGCGTGGCGCACCCCGCCAGAACGAGCACAACGGCCAGCATCAGCGAACGCAGCACGATCGCGCCACCCCGGATTCACGTCATCCACGGGGTTGAGTATACATCGCCAATTCAACCCACCCGCCTTGAGCACATAGGGTGATCAAACCGGGAGTGGCGCCATGTCATCAACACCGACCCGGGGGAAACTCCGGATGTTCCAGGCATTTGCCGAAACGTTGGCGAAAGGCGTTGGAGAGTCTTTCAACCCAACGCCGTATCGAGAAACATCATCACCGCAAACCCCATCATCAACCCCAGGGTGGCCGGGGTTTCATGGCCATTGCGATGGGTCTCGGGAATCACCTCGTGGGAGACCACGAAAATCATCGCACCCGCCGCCAGCCCCAGGCTGATGGGGTACGCGACGGCCACGCCCGACGACATGCCCAGGCCGATCACCGCCCCCAGGGGCTCCATCAGCCCCGAACCGACCGCGATGAGCGCAGCACGCAAGGTGCTGATACCGGTGACCCGCAGCGCCATGGCAATGGCCAGGCCTTCGGGGATGTCCTGGATAGCGATGGCGGTGGTCAGGGGCAAGCCGACCTTGAAGTCGCCGTCGGCAAAACTGACGCCGATGGCCATGCCTTCCGGCAGGTTGTGCAAGGTGATGGCGAGCACGAACAGCCACACACGGTTAATGCGCTCGACTTCAGGACCACGCCGCCCACTCAACTCGTGTTCGTGGGGCACGAAACGGTCGAGGCCGATCATCAGGGCCACACCCAAGCCCAGGCCAACCACGACGACAAACGCGGCCAGCAGCTGATTGCCACAAATCACCTGCGCCGCTTCGATGCCCGGCAGGATCAATGAGAAGGAGCTGGCGGCGAGCATCATGCCGGCGGCGAAACCCAGCATGATGTCCTGGGTGCGCGACGAGATATCCCGCAACACCACCGCCATCAATGCCCCCAGGGCGGTGGCGGCAAAACCCGATGTACCGCCCAGCACGGCGTAGCCCAGGTTTTGACGATTGGCGCCAACCAGGGCGTTGTAGCCACTGTAGAGCAACAACGCGGCCACCAACGCAAGCCCGAGCCAGAACGTGACCCCCAACAGCCAGTTCTCTTGCACGGGGTTCAGCCAGGTGCGCCAGGGCGATCGAATCCGGGAGGTGGGCTGGTCCATCGAATGTCCTTAGGGGGGCTTGGCCGTGGTATGGCCTGGAATACCGGGCGTGGGAGTCGCCTCCCTCGCCATCGGTTTACAGTTTGTCACCTTGCATCCCTGAACCCAAGTCGGCGCCCGTGGTGGGGTTGCTTTCGGGGTCGGACATCGTCCGCGCCTTCAGCCATCTTGCCCTTGGCGCCTTTGTTCAACATCACGATGATCGAACCGATCACTTCCAGATGGCTCGAGCAGCATGAAAGCCTGAAGAAGTTAAACATTTGGTTTTTAATCAAGACAGAAGACGAGTGGTTAATTGAAACCCTGGCTCACTCGCTTATCTTTTAAACAATCAATACACCAGTGAAGCCGGGCATCAATACCCGATTTTTAATATCACGGTCGGACCAGGTCCCATGCCAACGGCACGGGACCTGCGAGACCACGGGACATTACGATTCACGACCGCCGCCATGGCTTTTTTCAGCCCCTTTCCTGCCGGCCCCGGAGGCTTTTTCCCGGTCATTGGCAACGTTGCCGCCAGACGCCTGGCCACCTTTGCGGCCGGCTTCCGAAGCCCGCTCAGGGTCGTTGGCAAAGTTCCCCCCCGAAGCTTGCCCGCCTTTGCGACCGGCTTCAGCGGCGCGTTTCGGGTCGTTGGCAAAATTGCCGCCCGACGCCTGGCCACCCTTGCGTCCAGCCTCGGAGGCGCGCTCAGGATTATTGGCGAAGTTGCCACCCGACGCCTGGCCACCTTTTTTCCCGGCTTCCGATGCCTTCTCACGATCGTTAGCGAAATTGCCAGGGTTGTTATTACCTGTGTTAGCCATTTCATTCACCTCGTTTAGTTGATCTCCACGAGCCTTGCTGACTCGTCTTATTCGGAAAACATGACGCCGCCAAGGTTTGAAGGAAACGCGGCAAACGGCGACGAGTGGTCAATGCTTGATGTATATCGCCGCCGCCGTGGTCTTTAGTGCAACAGGCTATTAAACAGGCCGAGACCGAAACTTCATCCAGTGACAGCCCTGTGGGAGCGAGCTTGCTCGCGATGCGGTGTGTCAGTCATATCAATGCAGGCTGATCCGACGCTATCGCGAGCAAGCTCGCTCCCACAATTGCCCCGCTTCAACATTCAAAACAGTGCGTGTCTTTCCACGCTGTCCGCCAAAGGCCAGGCAACGCCGGCACCCCATTGCACCGGTCTCGTCACCTGGCCTCGCGCCGTTCCAGGAAGCCAAAACGCGCGGGCTGCCGGCGTTGTCCTGCACCACCGCACTGACCGGCTTGCGGCGTCCGGATACCCTGTCGCCGATACCCGGATTAGTGGTTGAACATCCGTTGCGGATCCACCTCGCCTTGGCAATCGGGGCAACCGCACTTTAATTTGCTCATGCTCTTTCTCCCGAGGTCACGGGTTGAAGGCGTCGTCACAACTGGACATCAAGGTTCGCCGCCGCAACACCGTGGTTGGCCACATACACATCGGCAGTCCAGCCCTTGGTCAGGTTGTGATAAGACTGGGTACCCAAGGCCGTACCGCTGTCCCATGCCAGAATGTCGCCAATATCGATGTCACTGGCTGAACTCAGCTTCAGCACCGTATGGCGGTCCTCTTGCTTCACGTACACACCCACCATTGAACTCTCTCGATTGATGGCCCGTACTTCACCCTTGGTCCGCTTCATACGTTTCCTCTCTCGGCAGTTCCAGGAGCGGTCGCCCCCCGGGACCGGCCGCTCTTGGCTGCTCAGCGCTTGGCTTCGGTATGCGGGGGTTCTGAAGTACCGCACATAAAAGTGGATAGCGCGGCACGGGGGAAAGTTTGAACAAACCAGCCCCAGGGCGACGAAAGGCGTCGACTCGATCCAAGTGCTAACCTCAACGGCCCAAGGCCAGCGCAGACACCTCCCATGCCCGAAGACCTTCACCAGGCACCCATCGATCAGTTACTGGCGTACACCGCCGGGCGCCGCTTCCTGGTGCTCACCGGCGCCGGCATCAGTACCCCTTCGGGCATCCCCGATTACCGCGACAGCGACGGGGTCCGTCGGGGTCGACAACCGATGATGTACCAGGAGTTCCTCGCCCAGCCCGAGGCACGACGGCGCTACTGGGCGAGAGCGATGCTGGGCTGGCCCCGGGTCAGGCAGGCCAGGCCGAACGTGGCTCACGAAGCCTTGGCCGAGTTGCAGGCGCAGCAACGCATCACCGGCCTGATTACCCAGAATGTCGACACCCTGCATGACCAGGCCGGCAGCCAGGACGTCATCGAACTGCACGGCAGCCTGCATCGCGTGCTGTGCCTGGATTGCGGCCAGCGCAGCGAGCGACAGCAGATTCAACGGTTGATGGAAACCGCAAACCCTTACCTGGCGGGTGTCGATGCGGTGCAGGCCCCCGATGGCGACACCCTGCTCGACCCCGCGTTCGAGGCACGCTTCCAAGTGCCCCATTGCCCCCATTGCGGCGGCGAGCGGTTGAAACCCGACGTGGTGTTTTTCGGCGAGAACGTCGCCCCCCTCACCGCGACCCGCGCCATGCAAGCCGTCGAGCAAGCGGACGGCCTGCTGGTGGTGGGTTCGTCGCTGATGGCGTATTCGGCGTTTCGCCTGTGCCGGGCCATCAAGGATCAGGGCAAGCCGCTGCTGGCGATCAACCGCGGCAAGACCCGGGCCGATGAGTTGCTGGACCTCAAGCTTGAAGAGCCGTGTGAACAACTACTGCCATTGCTGGCACAGCACCCGTTCTAACCGCCCCACCCACCCCTGTGGGAGCGAGCTTGCTCGCGATGGCGTCGGATCAGCCAGCAGTGATATTGACTGACACACCGCCATCGCGAGCAAGCTCGCTCCCACAGGATCATCGTTCCCACAGGGTCAGTGTTCGCCTGTGGTCAACGTGCCCAACTCCTGATCCCTGAGCGTATCGAACAACGCCTGCGCCGCCGCCGACAGTTCATGCCCCGGCTTGGTCAGCACCCCGATGGCTCGCTCGATCACCGGCTCACTCAAGGTGATGCAACGGGCACCCAGCTCATGCATCTGCCCGACGCACAGAGCCGGCACGGCACTGACCCCCAGCCCACTGGCGACCATCCGTCCGACGGTCGCCAACTGGTGGCTCTCGAACTCCACCGGCAGTTTCATGCCCCGGGCCTGCAGATGCTCTTCCAGCATCACCCGTACCGTGGAGGGTCGTTGCAGCGTGATGAACGGCTGCTCCAGCAGGGTTTCCCAGTGGATTTCGTCGCGCTGGGCAAAGGCTGAATCCAACGGCACCACCGCGACGAAGCGATCGAGGTACAAGGGCGTGAACGCCAGGGACGAACCCTGCATCGGCTCGAACGCCACGCCCAGTTCGACATGACGATCACGGACCATTTCCAGCACTTGTTCGTTGATCACATCGTTGACCGTGACGTTGACATTCGGATAGCGGGCGCGGAAGGTCTTGAGGATCGGCGGCAACAGGTTGCCGGCAAACGAAGGCATCGCCGCCAGCGTCACGCGACCGCGCTGCAAGGTGAAGCGCTGGCGCATTTCGTCCTCGGCGTTGTCCCAGTCGGCTACCAGGCGGCGAGCCAGTGGCAGCAAGGATTCACCTTCGGGGGTCAACGCCACGTTACGGGTATTACGGCTGAACAGACGACCGCCGAGGCCCTCTTCCAAGGCCTTGATGGTCAGGCTCAGGGCCGATTGCGACAGGTGCAGCCGCTCGCAGGCCACGGCGAAACTCAGGCTCTGGGCCACCGCGAGGAAGGCACGGATCTGCTTGAGGGTCATGGTCGCTGTGCTCCGAGGGCAATTATTGAGTTTTATCAATCAATCCAATCTAAAAATCAACTTAACAAATATATGACTTGGCGCAACACTGCATTTCATTGCGACCCCATCAAGAATAAAAGAGGTGTCTATGGCAGGTTTCGACAAACGCGTGAGCTCTTATGAACAAGCGCTGGAAGGCTTGAAGGACGGCATGACCGTCATCGCCGGCGGCTTCGGCCTGTGCGGTATTCCGGAAAACCTGATCGCCGAGATCAAGCGCAAGGGCATCCGCGACCTCACCGTGGTGTCCAATAACTGCGGCGTCGACGGTTTCGGCCTCGGCGTGCTGTTGGAAGACCGGCAGATCCGCAAGGTGATCGCCTCCTACGTGGGCGAGAACGCCCTGTTCGAGCAGCAACTGCTGAGCGGCGAAATCGAAGTCGTGCTCACCCCCCAAGGCACCCTCGCCGAAAAAATGCGCGCCGGTGGCGCCGGCATCCCAGCGTTCTTCACCGCCACCGGCGTTGGCACGCCCGTGGCCGAAGGCAAGGAAGTGCGTGAATTCCACGGCCGCCAGTACCTGATGGAAGAGTCCATCACCGGCGACTTCGCCATCGTCAAAGGCTGGAAGGCCGACCATTTCGGCAACGTCATCTATCGCCACACCGCCCAGAACTTCAACCCGCTGGCCGCCACGGCGGGCAAGATCACCGTGGTGGAAGTCGAAGAAATCGTCGAACCCGGCGAGCTGGACCCGACGCAAATCCACACCCCTGGCATCTACGTCGACCGGGTCATTTGCGGCACGTTCGAAAAACGCATCGAACAGCGCACCGTGCGTAAGTGATCCCCTGCCCCGGCCCGAATGAAGGAATAAGAACATGGCACTTTCCCGCGAACAAATGGCTCAACGCGTCGCCCGCGAAATGCAGGACGGCTACTACGTGAACCTGGGCATCGGCATTCCGACCCTGGTTGCCAACTACATTCCCGAAGGCATGGAAGTCATGCTGCAGTCGGAAAACGGCCTGCTCGGCATGGGCGCGTTTCCCACCGAAGCCGAAGTCGATGCCGACATGATCAACGCCGGCAAACAGACGGTCACTGCGCGCATCGGCGCCTCGATCTTCTCCTCGGCCGAATCGTTTGCCATGATCCGTGGCGGCCACATCGACCTGACCGTGCTCGGCGCATTCGAGGTGGATGTCGAAGGCAACATTGCCTCGTGGATGATCCCCGGCAAGCTGGTCAAGGGCATGGGCGGTGCGATGGACCTGGTGGCCGGTGCCGAGAACATCATCGTCACCATGACCCATGCGTCCAAGGACGGTGAGTCGAAACTGCTGCCGCGCTGCAGCCTGCCGCTGACCGGCGCCGGCTGCATCAAGCGCGTGCTGACCGACCTGGCCTACCTGGAAATCCAGGACGGCGCCTTCATCCTGAAAGAACGCGCCCCAGGCGTCAGCGTCGAGGAAATCGTCGCCAAGACCGCCGGCAAGTTGATCGTGCCGGACCACGTGCCTGAAATGCAGTTCGCTGCCCAGTGAGGAGAGATTCGATGCAAGAAGTCGTGATTGTCGCCGCTACCCGTACCGCCATCGGCAGCTTCCAGGGTTCGCTGGCTGCCATTCCCGCACCGGAACTCGGTGCCGCGGTGATTCGTCGCCTGCTGGAACAGACCGGTTTGTCCGGCGAACAGGTCGATGAAGTGATTCTCGGCCAGGTTCTGACCGCAGGTTCCGGGCAAAACCCGGCGCGCCAGGCATCGATCCTCGCCGGCCTGCCCCATGCGGTGCCGGCGCTGACCCTGAACAAGGTCTGCGGTTCGGGCCTCAAGGCGTTGCACCTGGGCGCCCAGGCGATCCGTTGTGGCGATGCCGAAGTGATCATTGCCGGCGGCATGGAAAACATGAGCCTGGCCCCCTACGTCCTGCCGGCCGCCCGCACCGGCCTGCGCATGGGCCATGCGAAGATGATCGACAGCATGATCACCGACGGCTTGTGGGATGCCTTCAACGATTACCACATGGGCATCACCGCCGAGAACCTGGTGGACAAGTACGGCATCAGCCGCGAGGAGCAGGACGCCTTCGCCGCCGCTTCCCAGCAGAAGGCCGTCGCCGCCATCGAGGGCGGTCGGTTTGCCGATGAGATCACGCCGATCCTGATTCCCCAGCGCAAAGGCGATCCGGTGGCGTTCGCCACGGATGAACAACCGCGCGCCGGTACCACCGCCGAATCCCTGGGCAAGCTCAAGCCTGCCTTCAAGAAGGATGGCAGCGTCACCGCGGGCAATGCGTCCTCGCTCAACGATGGCGCCGCCGCCGTGATCCTGATGAGCGCGGAGAAAGCCAAGGCCCTGGGCCTGCCAGTACTGGCGAAAATCAGTGCCTACGCCAATGCCGGCGTCGACCCGGCCATCATGGGCATTGGCCCGGTCTCGGCCACCCGTCGCTGCCTGGACAAGGCCGGCTGGTCGCTGGAGCAGTTGGACCTGATCGAAGCCAACGAAGCCTTCGCCGCCCAGTCGCTGGCCGTGGCCCGGGAGCTGAAATGGGACATGGACAAGGTCAACGTCAATGGCGGCGCCATCGCCCTGGGCCACCCCATCGGCGCGTCGGGTTGCCGGGTCCTGGTGTCGCTGCTGCATGAAATGATCAAGCGCGACGCCAAGAAAGGCCTCGCGACCCTGTGCATTGGCGGCGGCCAAGGCGTGGCCCTGGCGCTGGAACGGGCATAACCGACAAGGGTTCAACGGTGATTGCACGGACCCACGAATATCCGTGCAGCCACTGGCACCACCACCGGCGCGACCTCGGTTGCGCCGGTTTTTTTGCCTGCTGGTTTATGTGGATGGCTTGCCGGCCTCATCGCGAGCAAGCTCGGCTCCCACAGGGGAACTGTGGTGTGTGCAGCATTCGTGGATACCGCCGAATCCTATGGGAGCAAGCTCCCAGAATTGATTTTGGGTGTGCGCAATATCTACGTTCACCACCAAACCCTGTGGGAGCAAGCTCCAACAATGGATTTTGGGTGTGCACAATATCTACGTTCACCACCAAACCCTGTGGGAGCAAGCTCCAACAATGGATTTTGGGTGTGCGCAATATCTACGTTCACCACCAAACCCTGTGGGAGCCGAGCTTGCTCGCGATGGCGGCGGGTCTGTCTGTTGCGGTGAGCCCAGGAAAAAAAACGGCACCTTTCGGTGCCGTTCGTTTTCACATCCGGGGCTTTACTTGCGTGCCGCCTCCCATGATTTCAGCAGCTCGGTGTAGCTCACGGTTTCGCCCTTAGGCTTCTCGTTCGCCAGTTTCGGCTTCGGTGCGCCCGGTTGGTCGAACCAGTATTGCGCGTCGCGCTCAGGGTTCATCTTAGGTGCGCAGGTGGCTTGGGCCTTGGAGCGTTCCAGGCGGGTCATGATCGCATCCTGGTCCTTGGCCAACCCGTCGAGGGCCTGCTGCGGCGTTTTCTCGCCGCTGGCAGCTTCGGCGATGTGGCTCCACCACAATTGCGCCAGGCGTGGGTAGTCCGGCACGTTGGTCCCGGTCGGGGTCCATTGCACACGGGCCGGGCTGCGGTAGAACTCCACCAGGCCACCGAGTTTCGGTGCCAGGTCGGTCAGTGCCTGGGAGTTGATGTCCGACTCACGAATCGGCGTCAGACCAACGATGGTCTTCTTCAGCGACACGGTCTTGGACGTCACGAACTGCGCATAGAGCCAGGCCGCGAGTTTCTGCTTCTCAGGCGTGGACTTCATGAACGTCCAGGAACCCACGTCCTGATAGCCCAGCTTCATGCCCTCTTCCCAATACGGACCGCGTGGCGAAGGCGCCATGCGCCATTTCGGCGTGCCATCGGCGTTCATCACCGGCAGGCCCGGCTTGGTCATGTCGGCCGTGAAAGCGGTGTACCAGAAGATCTGCTGGGCGATGTTGCCTTGGGACGGCACCGGGCCGGACTCGGAGAAGGTCATGCCTGCCGCTTCCGGTGGCGCGTACTTCTTCATCCAGTCCACGTACTTGGTGGTGGCGAACACGGCCGCGGGACCGTTGGTGTCGCCGCCACGGGTCACACTGGAACCGACCGGATGGCAGTCTTCGACGCGAATGCCCCACTCGTCCACCGGCAAACCATTGGGCAAGCCCTTGTCGCCGCCACCGGCCATGGAGAACCAGGCATCGGTGAAGCGCCAGCCCAGGGACGGATCTTTCTTGCCGTAGTCCATGTGCCCGTAGACGCGCTTGCCATCGATCTCCTTGACGTCTTCGGAGAAGAACTTGGCGATGTCTTCATAGGCCGACCAGTTCACCGGCACACCCAACTCGTAGCCGTATTTCTCCTTGAACTTGGCCTTCAGGTCCGCACGCTCGAACCAGTCGGCGCGGAACCAGTACAGGTTGGCGAATTGCTGGTCGGGCAGTTGATAGACCTTGCCGTCCGGCGCGGTGGTGAAGGAAATACCGATGAAGTCCTTGAGGTCCAGGGTCGGCGAGGTGAAGTCCTTGCCTTCGTTGGCCATCAGGTCGGTGATCGATTCGGTCTTGCCGTAGCGGAAGTGCGTACCGATCAAGTCCGAGTCGTTGACCCAGCCATCATAGATATTCTTGTCCGATTGCATCTGGGTCTGCAGCTTCTCCACCACGTCGCCTTCTTGGAGCAGGTCGTGGGTCAGCTGGATCCCTGTGATTTCGGTAAAGGCCTTGGCCAGTACCTTGGATTCATACTCGTGGGTGGCGATGGTTTCCGACACCACGTTGATTTTCATCCCGCGAAACGGCTGGGCGGCCTTGATGAACCACTTGAGTTCTTCGAGCTGCTGCTCGGCTGTCAGGGTCGACGGCTTGAATTCACTGCCGATCCATTTTTTAGCGGCGTCTTCATAGGCGTCGGCCCAGGCCGTAGCGCTCAGCCCGCTGAGTGCCAGCATGGCTGCCAATGAAACGCTATGTCGCAGCTTATTGTTTTTATTGAACATAGAGACCTCCTGTTTGGGTTTAAGAGCCTGATCGTCGAATTGTCGCGATTAGCCCCACCGCATCACTGCCAACAGCCACACCCAAGACAACGCGAACGCTATCCAGATGCTCCAGTCGGTGGCGCCGATCACCAGCAAGTGCAGGTAGGCGCTACCGAGAAGACCGATAAACAACCGATCGCCACGGGTGGTGGCAATCGGCAGGAAACCACGCCGAGGGATGCTCGGCGAACGCAGTTCCCACGTGGTCATGCCTGCCAGCAGCAAGGCGATGACTCCAAAAAAAGCCGCCGTCGGGCCGGTCCAGTTCATCCATTCCATCATCGACTCCTCAGACCCGGCCCAGGGCAAAGCCCTTGGCCACGTGGTTGCGAACGAACCAGATCACCAGCATGCCCGGCAGGATGGTCAACACCCCCGCCGCCGCCAGCACCCCCCAGTCGATACCGGACGCCGATACCGTACGGGTCATGACCGCCGCGATCGGCTTGGCATTCACCGAGGTGAGCGTGCGCGCCAGCAACAGTTCGACCCAGGAAAACATGAAGCAGAAAAATGCCGTGACACCGATGCCGGAGCCGATCAACGGAATGAAGATCTTGACGAAGAACTTGGGGAAACTGTAGCCGTCAATGTAGGCGGTCTCGTCAATTTCTTTCGGCACCCCGGACATGAACCCTTCGAGGATCCACACCGCCAACGGCACGTTGAACAGGCAATGGGCCAGGGCCACGGCGATATGGGTGTCGAACAACCCGATGGACGAATACAGCTGGAAGAACGGCAACAGGAACACCGCCGGCGGGGCCATGCGGTTGGTCAGCAGCCAGAAGAACAGGTGCTTGTCCCCCAGGAACCGATAACGGGAAAACGCATAGGCGGCCGGCAACGCGACGCCCAGGGAAATCACCGTGTTCAGGCTCACGTAGTACAGCGAGTTCAAGTAACCGGTGTACCAGCTCGGGTCGGTGAAGATCACCTTGTAGTTGTGGAAGGTGAAATCCTGCGGCCACAGGGTCAGGCTGCCGAGGATCTCGGTGTTGCTCTTGAACGACATGTTCAGCAGCCAGTAGATGGGCACCAGCAGGAACAGGATGTAGATCAACAGCGGAATCAGCTTTTTCTTGCTCATTGTGCGGGCCTCAACGGTTGGCGTCGGAGTGCGTCATGGCGGTGTAGAACAGCCAGGACACCAACAGAATGATCAGGAAATACACCAGGGAAAACGCCGCCGCCGGGCCCAGGTCGAATTGGCCGATGGCCATTTGCGTCAGGGTCTGGCTGAGGAACGTGGTGGCGTTGCCCGGCCCGCCGCCGGTGAGTACGAACGGCTCGGTGTAGATCATGAAGCTGTCCATGAAACGCAGCATCACGGCGATCAGCAGCACACTCTTCATCTTCGGCAACTGGATGTGACGGAACACGGCCCAGTTCGACGCCCGGTCGATCCGCGCGGCCTGGTAGTACACGTCGGGAATCGCTCGCAACCCCGAATAGCACAGCAGCGCCACCAACGAAGTCCAGTGCCAGACATCCATCACCAGCACGGTGACCCAGGCGTCCATGGTGTTGGCCGCGTAGTTGTAGTTGATGCCCAGGCCGTTGAGGGTCGAGCCCAGCAAACCGATGTCGGCGCGACCGAAAATCTGCCAGATGGTGCCCACCACGTTCCACGGGATCAGCAGCGGAATCGCCAGGATGATCAGCACCAGGGACGACCATTTGCCCTTGGTCGGCATGGTCAGGGCGATGGCGATGCCGAGGGGAATTTCAATCAGCAGCACGCACGCCGAGTAGATGAACTGGCGCAGCAGCGAATCGTGCAGCCGCGGATCGAGCAGCACCTGCTTGTACCAGTCGGCGCCGACGAAGTAGCGGCTGGATTGGTCGAAGATGTCCTGCACCGAATAGTTGACCACGGTCATCATCGGAATCACGGCGCTGAAGGCCACCAGCAGGAACACCGGCAATACCAGCCACCAGGCCTTGTTGTTCTGCACCTTGTTCATGGCTGCACCTCGCTCAACGGTTCCAGCAGGTATTCATCGGCATAGACCATCAGCCATTGGGCCGGAAAACTGATGTACGCCGTGCCTTCCGGCACCGGCTTGTCTTCGGCCAGGCGGACCTTCAGCGGTGCGCCATCGAGGTTGAGGGTCAGGATCTTGTAGGTGCCCAGGTCTTCGACGTGCACCACGTCAGCCTGCATCGCGTCGTCGTAAGGGCCGTCCCAGACATGCACGAACTCGGGACGGATACCGACCTTCAGGCTTTTGCCTTCGGCTTCGGCGACACGACGTTGCAAGGTTTCCGACAGCGGCAAGTGGGTCGAGGCGAAACCGACACCGCCGGGCTGCGCCGTGACCTCGATCAGGTTCATCCCCGGGCTGCCGATGAAGTAGCCGACAAAGGTGTGGCTCGGGCGCTCGAACAAGTCCCGGGGCGTACCGAACTGCACGATCTGGCCGCCATACATCACCGCGATCTTGTCGGCGAAAGTCGAGGCTTCCAACTGGTCGTGGGTGACGTAGACCATGGTGATGTTGAACTGCTCGTGGATCTGCTTGAGCTTGCGCCGCAGTTTCCATTTCAGGTGCGGGTCGATCACCGTCAGCGGTTCGTCGAACAGGATTGCCGACACATCGTCGCGCACCAGCCCGCGGCCCATGGAGACTTTCTGCTTCTCATCGGCGGTGAGGTTGCGGGCCTTTTTGTCCAGCAGGTTCTGCAGGTCCAGGACCTCGGCGATTTCCTGCACCTTGGTGTGGATCCGCGCTTCGGCCATGCCCTGGTTGCGCAGCGGGAACGCCAGGTTGTCGAACACCGTCATGGTGTCGTACACCACCGGGAACTGGAACACCTGAGCGATGTTGCGGTGTTCCGGGGTCAGGTCGTTGACGACTTTGCTGTCGAACATCACCTGCCCTTCGGAGGGGCTGAGCAAGCCGGAGATGATGTTGAGCAAGGTGGACTTGCCGCAGCCCGAAGGTCCGAGCAGCGCATAGGCGCCGCCCTGCTCCCAGATGTGGTTCATCTCGCGGATCGCGTAATCCTCGGGGCCCGCCGGGGTGCTGGTGTAGCTGTGGGCGAGGTTCTGCAAACGAATTTCAGCCATCAGGCAACCCTCGCGATACGCTGCCCTGGGGCTTGGACCAGCTTGCCCTGGGCGTCGAAAACAAACAGTTTATGGGTCGGAATGTAGATGCGAATCGGCGCGTCCACGTCGTACTCATGCACCCCTGGCAAGTGCAGCACCAGCAGGAAATGTTCGTTGCGCACGTGCAGGAACGTCTCCGAGCCGCTGATCTCGGCCACTTCGACGGTCACCGCCAGTTCGAGGTCGTCGTCGTTGCTCGGCACCAGGGAGATATGGCTGGGGCGCACGCCGAAACGGAACTCGCCCTCGCCCACCGGGCGCAGGTCGACGTTCAGCGGGAAGTGCACGAAATTGGCGAAGCTGACTTCGTTGCCGGCGATACGACCCGGCATGAGGTTGATCGGCGGTTCGGAAAACAACTCGGCGGCCAGCACCGTTTGTGGCTGGTGATAGACAGAGGACGACTTGCCACTTTGAATCACCCGGCCCTCATGCAGGATCGTGGTGGTGCCGCCCAGGGCCAGCGCTTCGTTAGGCTCGGTGGTGGCGTAGACAGCGATGGTATGGCGGGCCTGGAACAGCTCGCGCATTTCCTGGCGCAGCTCTTCACGCAGCTTGTAGTCCAGGTTCACCAAGGGCTCGTCGAACAGGATCAGTTCGGCGTCCTTGACCAGTGCCCGGGCCATGGCCGTGCGCTGCTGCTGGCCGCCGGACAATTCCAGCGGATGGCGCTGCAAGAACTTCTCGATCCGCAGCATCCTGGCGGTTTCCAGCACCTTGCTCTGGATGACTTCGTCGGACACACCAGCCTGGCGCAACGGCGAGGCGATGTTTTCGAAAACGGTCATGGTCGGGTAGTTGATGAACTGCTGGTAAACCATCGACACGTTGCGCAGCCGCACCGGGCGGTGGGTGACGTCGACGCCGTTCATCAGGATGCGGCCGCTGTCGGGCTTGTCCAGACCGGCCATCAGGCGCATGAGGCTGGTCTTGCCGGACAGCGTGCGGCCCAGCAGGACGTTGAAGGATCCGGGTTCGAAACTCAGATTGGCATCGTCGATCCAGGTCTGGCCTTCGACGGTGCGACAGATGTGCTCAAGCTTTAATGACATGGCTCGGCCTTTTTATTATTTGGAGTCAAGCGACCCGAGTTGCAAAGCGAAAGCCGTGCCAGAAATCACAAGCCCTTGATCCTGCTTATTTTTGTAAAAAAATCCGAGAAAAACACGTTCATAGATGAACACAAGTGAACAGCCACGACTGAACAACTGAACAATCTTCGGGTTGACAATGAACAATTTTGAACAACACTGAATGAACGTTTTCGGTTAGCCTGGCCATGCCCTTTGTGGGAGCGAGCTTGCTCGCGATAGCGGTGTGTCAGTCACATCGATGCTGCTGATCCACCGCTATCGCGAGCAAGCCCGCTCCCACAATGGTCTGTGTTATTACGTGCTATTCAGGCCTGCCCCAGCACAAGGAGTCTGTGCGAGACTTGCCACAACAATAAAAAACAGCACCTGCGAGAGTGCCCCATGGCCGCACCTGCTCCTGCCTTGTCCCACGAGGCCATCATCCAGGCCTCCTGGTCCCGTTGCCGCGCCTTTGGCCTGAATCACCAGAGCGTGCCGGCCTTCGATCAGTTGCCCGCCCAAGGCATCGCCCAGTTGCTGGAGAGCCAGCATTCACTGGTGCAGACCACCCATCAGGAAGTCCTGCCGTATTACGAAAACATCCTGAGCAACTCCAACTGCCTGATCATGCTGGCCGACAACCAGGGCCAAGTGCTGACCTCCTGGGGCACCCAGCGCTTCATCGAGCCGAAACTGGCCCATGGCTTCAGCGCCGGGGCAAGCTGGATGGAGCGCTGCACCGGCACCAACGCCATCGGCACCGCGCTGGCCTGCGAACAGGCAGTGCACATCGAGCACGATGAACACTTCCTCAAGGCCAACCGTTTCATGACCGGCTCCGCCGCGCCGATCTTCGATGCCGAGCGCAAGGTCATCGCCGTGCTGGACGTCTCCAGCGACAGCTACCTGCCGCCGTCCCACACCCTGGGCATGGTCAAGATGATGAGCCAGACCGTGGAGAACCGGCTGATCCTCAACTTGTTTCGCGGTGAACACTTCCAGCTGACCTTCAACACCGGCTTGAACAACCTCGACAGCCAATGGGCCGGGCTGCTGATCTTCGACGAGAGCGGCCAAGTCCTGTCAGCCAATCGCCGGGCCGACAACCTGCTGGGCCTGAGCCTGTCACGGGTGAGCATTGAAAGCCTGTTCAAGGTTTCGCTGCTGGAGCTGCTGAACCAACCCGACGGCCTGCCGTTCGCCCTGCAAGCGTCTGGCAGCAATCGATTCCAGTGCTTGCTCAGGCGCCCGAGCCAAGTGTCGATCAGGGCCCGGGTCTTCACCGAGGCGACACCTGCGCCAGCCCCCGCCAGCAACGCCATTAGCCTCAATACCCTGCACTTCGGTGACAACCGTGTGGAAAAAGCCGTGCGCCAGGCCGAGCGCTTGCTGGAGAAGGACATTCCGCTGCTGATCCATGGCGAGACCGGCGTCGGCAAGGAAGTGTTCGTCAAAGCCCTGCACCAGGCCAGCTCGCGCTGCAAGCAGCCGTTCATCGCCGTCAACTGCGCGGCGATCCCCGCCGAGTTGGTGGAATCGGAACTGTTCGGTTATGAAAAAGGCGCGTTCACCGGCGCCAACCAGAAAGGCAGCATCGGCCTGATCCGCAAGGCCGACCGCGGTACGCTGTTCCTCGACGAAATCGGCGACATGCCCCTGCCGACCCAGGCCCGACTGTTGCGGGTCTTGCAGGAGCGCTGCGTGCAACCGGTGGGCAGCGCCGAGCTGTTCCCGGTAGACATCCGTATCATCTCCGCCACCAACCGCTCGCTGCGCGAACAGGTGCAGCTGGGGCGGTTTCGCGAGGACTTGTACTACCGCATCGGCGGCCTGACCCTGGAACTGCCGCCCCTGCGCGAACGCAGCGACAAGCAGGCGCTGTTCAAACGCCTCTGGGAACACCACCGCGAACCGACCCAATGGGCCGGCCTGAGCCGTGAGGTCCTGGATTTGTTCGAACGCCATCCCTGGCCGGGCAACCTGCGACAGGTCAGCAGCGTGCTGCAAGTGGCCCTGGCGATGGCCGAGGAACAGCCGATCCGCCCGGAGCACCTGCCCGACGACTTTTTTGTCGACCTGGAAATGGAGCCGGTGGAAACACCGGAGCCGCTGACGGTGGACCTCAACGATACCGAAGACTTGAACCGCCAACTGCAGGCCGTGGGCGGAAATATTTCACACCTGGCACGACGCTTGGGCGTCAGCCGCAACACCCTGTACAAACGCCTGCGACAACTTGAAAGCTGATACAAACCCTGTCCCGCAAGGGATTTGTGGTGAATACCGAAACTGTGGGAGCGAGCTTGCTCGCGATAGCGTCAATTCAGCCAATGATGAAGTGACTGAAACGACGCCATCGCGAACAAGCTCGCTCCCACAGGAGGTTCGCTTCACTGAATGGTGCCGCTGCAAAGAGCTGCCAGTCAGTTGGAACACCGGGTCAGTCGAACGCGCCATTGAGCACTTCGTAGATGATGCCGCTGGCGATCGCCACCAGGATCAGGTCCGTGCCGACCTGCTGCCATTCATAACCGTCATAGTGCGGCAACCGCCCCAGCAGCCGGCCATCAAGCTTCTTGGCGATGCCGGGGGGCAACGGCTTGCCTCGGGCCAGGTTTTTCTGGATGCCCGGCGGCAGTGCCGGGCCGAGGCTCCAGTAATCGCGATAGCCGCCAATCACCCCCAGAATGCCGCCACGGTCAATGCTCGGGCCGTTATGCCAATCGCCGCCGCCTTGGTTTCCCTTGCCGCCCTGGTTGCTCTTGTTGCCGGGATTGCCTTGACCGCCCTTGTTGCCCTGCCCGCCTTTACCTCCTTGCCCGTGGCCCTGGCCTTGATCGAATTGTGCATTGCCCTTGCCGTTGCCCGGGTCCGCGACAACAATGCCAGGGCCCACCGCCAGGGCGAAACAGGTTGCTGCGGCAATCAACGAGCGCGATTTGAACATGGCAGTTCTCTCAAAAAAGGGATGTCCCCTGTAAAGATATAGAGACTAACGGTGATATTAGTTCCATATCACGCTGCGCGCCGCTGGCCGACTGGATTACACCCGAATACAGCAATCAAGGAGTTTCATGCGCAAGGATTACCTGGCTTTTTTCACCTCAATGTTCCTCTCTCGGTTGGCCGACCAGATCTTGCTGTTCATCGTCCCGCTGATTGTTTTCCAGACCACCAACAGCGTCGCCTGGGCAGGCCTGGCCTTCTTCGTCGAGTCCTTGCCACGCTATCTGGCGTTCCCGATCTGCGGCGCGCTGTGCGACAAGTTTCCGCCGATTCGCATCCTGCACATCAGCCAGGTCTATCGCGCCGTAGCCTGCGGCGTGGCAGTGCTGCTGTATGGCATCTTCGGCGGCATCTATTGGATCGTGGCGCTCTCGGCCCTCTGCGGCGTATTGACCACCCAGGGCATCATGGCCCGCGAAGTGGTGATGCCGTACATCTTCAAGCACTACACCTACACCAAGACCCTGTCCTACTCGCAAATCGCCGACCAGACCGGCTTGGTACTGGGCCCGCTGATCGCTGCGCTGCTGCTTGAGGTGTGGGCATGGCACTGGGTGGTGCTGGCGATTGCCGGGCTGTTCCTGCTGGCGGACCTGGCCATGGGGTACTGGCAGCGCACCAGTTCGGTCACCCTGGAAACCTTCGAGCAACCTCACGACCTCTGGCTGAATCCGTTGCGCGTTGCCTTCGGCCACATTCGCAACCTGGCGGAACTGAAAAAAATCATCAGCCTGGCGGTGGGCGTCAACCTGATCATCGGCGTCACCCTCGCCACATCGGCGGCCATGGTCATCGGCCACTACAGCGCTGGCAAGGATGATTACGCCGGGTTGCAGGCAGCCGGTGCGCTGGTCACCATCGTCATCCTGTTTATCCTGGCCCGGGTGAGCTTGCCCTTGAAACTGCTGGGTGCCCTCTCCTACACACTGATTACCGTCGGCGCCTTCGTCACTGCCCTCAGCCCGAACACAGGGGGCTACGTCGTCGGCTTCTTGCTGATCGTCGGTTTCGACAAAATGTTCAACGTCTACTTCCGCACCCTGCGCCAACAAGTCATTCCGCCCCAGGACTTCGGCAAGACCGTCGGCGTCATCACCCTGCTCAACAACCTGTCGCAACCGCTCGCGGGCCTGCTCGTCGCGGTGCTGGCCGCGCCTGTCGGTACGCAGGAGGTGATTCTGCTGCTGGCGGTTGTCACCGCTCTGATCGGCGCCGCAGTGGTCCTGCTGAACAGGCATTCAACACACGGAGCAAGCGTCTACCGCACCGATACCGACTGACCCTGCCGGAGCGTCGGTTTGTATTATCAGTGACTTATTGTTGAGGCATGGTTGAAACGTTGCCAGCGTCGAGGACGTCTGCCCCGCCATTCGTCACCTGTCCAATGGCGGGGCCAACAAGCGGCCCTGTCTGGCTCAGGGTTTGCACTGGCCTGTCTCAGCAGCCAAGAACGACGTAATTCTGACGCGGCGGCAAATTAATCAATGCTTGGTCAGCAAACGGAGATGTACCGTGTCAACTCTCAACGAAATCGCAGCGAACCACGCGAGAATGGCAAAGTTAAAGGAAGAAGAGTCGATGCGGCTGAGTGCGCTTCAGGGGCAGGTGGTGGGGAGTTTTGAAATTCCACCCATCGAGGCGCCGCAGGAGATGTCGCTGCACTTCATGACGGGAGGACAGGATCACTCGTTTGGAGAAGCATCTGCGCTGAGTTTTTGACCTGAGTGTTGGTAGGGCTCCGTCGCCCGGTTGTGTGCGGGCGACTCGGCTGTTCAGAACTGCCTGGCTAAAGCCGCCGCAAGTATGCCGGCCGCAATCGCCGGCAACGGTTTTTTCAGGATCAACATGACGACTGCCGTGGTGAGCAACGCCAAGCGTGCGCCGTCATCACCTTTGACCGCCATCGGTGCCAATACTGCCACCAACACCGAGCCAGACATGGCCGTGATGAACTGCTGCACCCGATAGTTGATCGGCACGAACGACATCACGAAAACACCGCCCCAGCGAGTCGCCAATGTCACCACGGCCATGATCGATAAGATGATCAATGTGCCGTAACCCGCGGTTTCGATATTCATTGTTTTTTCTCCATCCACACCGCACCCAGGATCCCACCCGCCAATGCACCGACGACGACATGACTGTTCGCCGGCAAATACCAATAGGCCAACAGCGATGAGCAGGCCGCCACAGTCCAGATGATGAGCATGCGCAGGTTCTTTTTCCCGCCCACGACCATCGCCAACAAGAAACAGCCCATCACCATATCGAGCCCGAAACTGACCGGGTTCTCGATGGCGCTGCCAAAATGAAGCCCCAGCCAACTCCCCAGGATCCAAGTGACCCACAGTGCAATGCCGCCGCCAAATAAAATCCCCAGCCCCGGCTTGCCCTGACTGAACGCCTGCATCGCCATGGCCCAGTTGGCATCCGAGACAACCAGCATCACACCGTAGCGTTTGGCAACGGGCAATTCCCGCAACCACGGGTAAAGCGTCGCGCCCATCAACAAGTGCCGGGCGTTGATAGCGAAGACGGTGATCATCAGCGGAACGACCGGCACTTGCTGCCCCCACAGATCCAACGCGGCAAATTGAGAAGCGCCGGCAAAAACCAGGGTGCTCATGAGCACGGCTGACGTATCACTCAAGCCCGTTTGCGCAGCCGCCAGGCCGAAAGCAACGCCGAATACGATGACAAAAAGAGAGATGGGGATCAGTTGCTTGAAACCGTCGTAAATGTGCTTCAGCTTTAGCTCATGCAAATGGGGTTGATCGCTCGACAAAACATCGCCTCTTCTGGTTATCCACGGTGTAAAAGCTGGGAGTATGAAGCTGAATCTTCATGGCGAGAACTTCTCGGCGGACCTATCCCCATCAACCCGGCGAATCCTATTAGTCGTAAAGCCAGCGACGAGCGCGTACCGTGCCCCATTTCCCGATTCAAAACGGGCGTCATTCAAATTGCCACCACGTCATAGGTGAATACCATGAGCACCCTTGAAAAAGCGATATCGATTGCCGCGCTGGCCCATGAAGGGCAAGTGGATAAGGGGGGCGCGCCTTACGTTTTGCACCCTCTGAAGGTCATGCTGCGCCTGGCCCATGACGAAGAGCGTATCGTGGCGGTGCTGCACGACGTGGTCGAAGACACCGCGACAACCCTCGCCGACCTGCGCGATGAAGGCTTCGGCGAAGCAATCCTGGGCGCAATCGACGCGCTCACCAAACGCGAAGGAGAGACTTACCAGGCCTTTATCGAGCGGGCTGCTCGCGACCCGATCGCGCGCCGAGTGAAGCTGGCAGACCTTGCGGAAAACAGCGACTTATCCCGCATAAGCGAGCCAAGCCAGAAAGACCTGGATCGGATTGAAAAGTACCGCAAGGCGACTGACTACCTGACGGCCTTGCAAAGGTAGGTGCCATTGAAAAAATAGAGTGAAGCGCGTCACAGACCAAGCGACCGCTCAAGTTGCCAATGCGGAATGTTCCACATCAACGGTCATAAAGCGGCAAAATAAGTGCCCCGGACGACTCGCTCGAATCTTCGACAAAACCAAAGCAACCAATGCTCTAAACCAGAGCACAGGATTTCTTGGAAGAAAGACAACTATTTATGGAAAACAGGAGCCTTGAAAATGAGCACGACTGAACAAGTACAAAGCACTGGCAAATACAGCGCCAAATGGCAGGAACGCTTCGACTTCTTTGACACCTACGGTGCACCAAACGACCCGCGCTACAAGGAAGCCGTCAAGACGCTGCCTGGCGTCAAGAAAAAAATCCTCATCAACGCCAACGTGATTGCGTTTTTCTTCGGCCCTATCTACCTGTTCGTCCTGGGCCTCTGGAAGAAAAACCTGGCCCTGCTGGGTATTTTCCTGGCGATCAATATCGCATTGAGCGTGATTTTCGCACTCATCGGCATGGAGTTTCCCCGTCCTTTGAGTACGGGCCTGAGCATCGCCCTGTCGATGATGTACGCACTCATGGCCAACTACGCGTACTACCTCAAAGAAGTGAAAGGCGAGCAAGGCTGGAACCCGTTCAAAGGCATGCGTCTCTGATTGCAGGCTCGGGTAATCAACAGCCCGCACCTCGTCATGAGTGTGCGGGCTTGTTGTTTCTGAGTCGTGGGAGTTTGGTTTTTAATAATAAAAAAGTATCGCGCCCATGGACTCATAGGTCGCGGGAGACTCGGCAGTACGATGACACTCGGAACTTCGGGGCGGCTTGCGAGCCGACACCGTCCCCAAATCCAACCAGGTGTTAAGTAAGCGATACATATCTGTCCGCATTTTAAACACTCGCACTCATACGCTCTTAAAACCTTTGCAAATAATGGCAACCTACAAAAGCCCGACTACCCTGAGCCTGAGCGACGTAAAAAAACAATGCAAAGGAGCAGCAGATGAAAACAATACTATTGATAATAACTGCATTACTCTTAACTGCTTGCAATGCAAATTGGAACAGCATCTACAGGACTCATGACTTCCAGCTACCTCAAACTGCCCAAGAGAGACAAAAATCCGTATTCATAGACATTAACCAGAGAGCGATCGTAAGCGGTAACGACACCATTTGTGCGGAACCCAGCCCGGATGCAATGCAAGCCTATGCGGCCCAACTCGCTGCCTCCGGCACGCTGAGCGACAGGGCCAAGGCGGAATTAGCGGCCGCGGTACAAACTTCGGCAGCCTACATTGGCGTCAGGTCAAAGAACATTCAGCTCTTCAGAGATGAATTTTATCGACTCTGCGAAGCGCGCATGAACGACACCCTTGATGATGCACAATATAATTTTTTCCTGGCAAGGCTCCAACGTTACTCGGTGGCATTGGCAGCCGTGGAAGAACTTAACCAGGGAGCCATTGCCCCGGCTGTATACCTATCGTCCTCCGGCAGCGCATCAGTCGCTGGATTAGCGGCCCAGCGGCAAGAATTGACGGCCGTTCAGAGTGAACTGGCGACAGCGAAAAAAGTGATGACCGACACACCTTCTGACGCAGCCAACGCGAAGGTAGCTGAATTAGCTGGAAAAGAAGCAGAGCTCAAAAAGGCCATCGATGAAAACAAAAACAATTCAGTCAGTGGTAAAGCGACGGGGGCAATTGGAACTCCGGCAAACGGTACGTCCCAGATAACGGCTGATGCCACTCAAAAAATCATTACAGCCGTCCTGACAACCAACGACCTCCCCTATATGTGCCTGGAGCGCTTGAACGAATATGCCAAACGAAACATGAATCTGGGCGAAAGTGACTCATGGTCCCAACTCCCCGACGGACGTGTCATTTCCAAAGGCGGACGCCCGCTGAATGAAGCCGAGAGGGCCATCGTTTCATATTGCAAATCCATACTCCAAACAGCGGGGGCCAACGCGCAGTTCTGAGTACTTGAGAAAAAGGGATAGATTGATGCAAGCCCCTCGGGGGCTCCGCTTTGCCCCCGGCTTTTCCAGGTTAGCGTTAATCATCCAAGATAATAAATCAGTCCTGCCCAGTCATGGCATTGGCTGCGGACTGCGCCGAAAGCGGAACATCGAACACTCGATCGAACACCCATTGAAAAACCAGCGCGTAAAAAAAGAAAAACACGAACAACCCCAGGTTGGTCACCAGCGCCAGCCACAGGCTGATGCCCAACCATGCGCCAATCACCGGAGTCAGGATCAACGTCAAGCCGCCTTCGAATCCCAGGGAATGGAGCAGTCGTCGCAGCCAGGTGCGATGGCGGCTGCGCTGGCGACGCTCCCACCACTCGAACAGGCCGTTGAAAAGCATGTTCCAGGCCAGCGCAACGGCAGAAATCACCAGCGACAGCAGGGTTGAATATCCCATCCCTTGTTCGTAGGTCAGCGCGAGCGCCGGGGCCACGAACAACACACCGCCGGCTTCGTAGAGGATGGCCTGGAGGATTTTACGGGGCGTGCCTTGCATCGGCGGGCTCCTGAGCCGGATTGGAAGACCACAGCCTGGCAAGTTGAGCCCCCGCGCACAATTGAGCTAAATTGAGCCACGCTCAACCTGAGTAACCTACCCGCCCATGTTCGCCAAACTGCCCCTCACCGCCTTGCGCGGCTTCGAGTCCGCCGCACGGCTGGGCAGCTTCAAGGCCGCGGCTCAGGAACTGAACGTCAGCCCGGCGGCGATCTCCCACCAAGTCAAAAGCCTTGAAGCCTTCCTTGGCGTGCGCCTGTTCGATCGCTCCAGCCAAAACGTGCGCCTGAGCGCCGACGGCGAGCGCCTTCACCCTTACATGCACCGCGCCCTGCTCGATATCCAGCAAGGCCTGCAGATACTGTCGCCAACGTGTGCCGCGCAGTCCCTGGTGGTGAGCACAACGCCAGCGTTCGCCAGCCTGTGGCTGATACCTCGGCTCGGGGACTTTCATCGGTTGCACCCGCAGATCGACGTCAGGCTGCACAGCAGCAACGACGTGGTGGACCTGCGACGAGACGCCAGCATCGACCTGGCGATCCGCGCCCTGTTCAGACCGGACCCACAACTGTTCGAACAGCCTTTATTGGATGAGCACTTTGGCGTTTATTGCCGACCCGGTTGGCAACCACCCGCGGCGGGCTCGCCCGTCGAACTGATCGACGTGCCGTGGCTGAGCAGCGCAAACGTCGCAGTCGACTGGCCTGCATGGTGCGCCAAGGCCGGCACCCTGGGTTGGCTGGAGAACGCCCGCTTGCGGCGTTATGACGAGGAACAGCATGCACTGCAGGCAGCGATCGCCGGGCACGGGCTGGTGCTCGCCAGCAACGTGCTGGTTGCTGAGGCTGTTGCGCGTGGTGAGCTGGTTGATTATCGCCCGGAGGTTCGCTTGGCGGGTGCGCGGTATACCGTGGTGTGCGTGCCGGGACGGGAGCGGCAAGTGGAGGTGCGGGCTTTTAGTGAGTGGTTGCTGGGGCGGAGTATTGGTTGAATCAGGTGTTCTTGACTTCACCCGCAGCAACCACATCCAACTGACCGCTTGTCGCTTCTGTCATACCTGACAGTTATCACTCGAACATATCACAGGCTACATAGGCAGTTACTTACTCAACTCGCCTGCTGAAAACTGACTGCATAAAATCTGGTGCACCCCCGCATTCAATTTCATTCCTAAGGTAGTACCTCGGTACTTATTACGTAGGAAATAGAACCATGAACTTTCAACTTGAAGAATTACCTGATAACTCAATTACCGAAGCCAAACTCGTGCGCTACCTGTCTGCACGCATCGGCGCGTTGTTTAGTTCGGTCTCCGAAATGCTGGAAGATGTCGAGCTGAATGACTCGGCGATATCGGTAGGAGACACGCTTCTAGCGCAAGGCTTCCAGTATGAAGTCATGGCAGAAACGGCCGAACCTCATCTGGTGACTGCCGGAGGCCTGAAACTTCGCGTACTTGCCGACGCCTCGGAGCGAATGTCATTGGCGGCATTCGGCGCAGACCCCTTGGGCAACGAAGATAGCGTGCCCGCTTTGCAGAAAGCAGCAAGGGCGGCCAACGAGGCGCAAGCGACGCTGGTTGCAAGGGGTCGGTTCAAACTCATCGGTAACGGCCTCGTTGAACTCACCACCGATTGCGATTTTTCTGGCGCCGTATTCGACTGTTCGGCTTGGTCCGGGCGCTTTGTCTTTGGCAGAAAAAACAGCGCAGAGACCTACGGGCCAGATTCAGCCGTCGTCAGGCTCTTGATGAGTTCTCAGGATCTCGACGTAGGCTCGTCACGATTCTCGGGCTGGTTCGGCCGTCCGGAAGTCAGCGACAGCTTCGTCATCATCTACACCGAGCAGGATTTTTACACCTACCGCTCGGAGACAAAAAAACGGATCGAGCTAAACAGAGTCTACAAAGATGGCGTTGTGTCCTCGCCGCTAAGGTACTCCCTGGCCGGCGTTAACGTATCCTCGGTGAAAGTGTTTCGAATGGAAGATCGACGACGCACGGTCAAGGGATTAACGCTGGACATTCGCAACAATGCTGAATCAAACGAATACGTACGTGTCAGCACCAGCTTGCTCGATCTGGATGTGCGCTTCATCCAGGATGAAAATATCTATACGCCACGCAACCCAACCTATGTTTATTTTGCTGAATGCTGTCAGGTGAGGGCTCGCACTGAGATGCAGTGGGCGATCCGGAACGAAAGTTTCAACTATGCCTACAACTTCCAACTCAATACCTGCTACGACATTGAAATAACGCCCCATGCCGACGGTGAAGGATGGGGCGCGACCGGTAACAATCTTTGCCAACGGGTCACCCTGCGGGACGGCGTGCTCAGCCGTGTGGATTTCCATCAGCCATTCATGGAATGGTTGCGATTGCGCAATATGGTGGTCGGACATAGCGGGATTCTTGTGACGGCGCTCGGCACTTTAGACCTCGATACGGTGACCTTCCATGCCCGTAATATGGCAAGTCGCAGCGACGGTTTTGTGAAAGGGAGAGGTGACACGGGAGGGTTCTGCGATGGCGACCTCCTGATGCGTAACATCACGATCATCAGCAATAAAGGTGTCGGCGATCTGGAGCTTTTTCTGCATTCACAAAGCTCTGGCACGGCAAAACCCGCCGGGACCCCAATCGAGTATCGATTTTGGCGCAGGATCGTTGTCGATGGCCTTGACTATCGATCTCAATTGAATGTGCCGCAACGGCTCTGGGTCAGGCCCGGTAAAATTCAATTCGCCGACGCATCCATTGCAGTATGCGAGGAACTCACCGTCCACAATGCCCATGGCTCCGGCCTGAATGTGGAGGTAAATCTCGATGACAGGCTCCCCTCAAAAGAAAGCCTATTCGCACTCAAACTCGACCTGGAAAACATGGTGGGTGAGACCATTGCTACACAGGGCAATAACGCGAACTTTCGAGTGCTGGCCTCCATAAGAAACTGTCGTGGTTTTGGTCAGGAAGACGGGATTGCCTTCAAGCCTCAAGCGCCAGGCGAATACACGATGACAGGCGGTTGCGTCTCAAGGATCGACTGCTTGGGCACTCGACCTCCCATTGCGCCGGTCCTGCTCCAAGCGTATGGCACCGTGATCGTTGATACCCATGATGATCGAGACTTGGTCACTGCCAGCCAGAATGGCGATATCCGTTTATTAGACTGCACATTCAGGGTGCCAGTGCTGGACAGGCTGGCCACACTACTGGGCGCCCTGCTGGAACGCCCAAAGTTCTTCGTCAATGGCGCCCGAAAACGCTGGCCTCTCGGCGAAGACTTGCATGGAAAGCCAGGAAACCTGGAACTACCTCATTCCCCACGTGAAGGGCAAAAAGTCAGATTGGTCATGGGATATACCAGTAACTCGACTGCAGCCGAAGTGGAGTTGCTGATACCCGCCGTAGGAGGGCGTACGGTCTTTGCCGGCTTTCATGAGGACGATGAACCGGGCTTGGGTATTTTGCACCGCACCGCAGAGACCACGCTCGCGGTATCGGGCCCTGTCTGGTTCAGGTATCTGCGTCTCGGATGACAGGACGCTCGGCGCTGCATGGCGCCTGAGCAGTTCTCCGGAAAGTAGATGGCAGACCACAATTTCGGGTTCATCTAAGAAAGAGGCGGATCCGCCGCGAAATCCGTAGGGATATTGAGGAAGGAATGCCAAGCATCTACAGCGTCATGATGCCGCTGGGCAGCATCCTCCCAAAAAGGACCGGATACCTCTTTCGCAGAAACCAGCATCATCATTTTTATCGTCGCGGCATCCAGCTCTTTGAGAAGCTCATGGGATGTGGCCCTGAATTCTTCGAACGACGTCATTCCATTTACCTCGGGCGGTGCTCACCGCTATTGAGGAATACACATTCCTCGATGAATGGAGTCCCCCGGGCGGCAGTAATTCCAAAGGGTCGGACCGCCGGTAAATTCATTACGAGGCGATGCTCACTGCCTGCTGGGGTCTGCCCCTCGATTTGCGCTATTTATTGGGCAGGAACCGGTCAATGATCATCGAGACTGCCTGCAGCGAAGAGATCAGGACTGTGTCTATGCAAAATGGAACTTCATCCAACGGTTCATAATGAAACTAGAGCAGCCACAGGCAACAGACCAAACACTCCAGACGTTCAGACAGGGCTCACTTGAAACTTGGAACAGACCCTGCCCCCCCTGCAAATTCCCAAGTCTGCGCTTTTTGATATTCATCTGTTCGCAACGCGTGCTCAAGCCCTTCCCGATAATCGCATTGCGATTTGACGATTACATTTTCTCGACTATATTAAAATGCAAAATTAAATTTCGGAATGAAATCCGATGAACTATCTTAATAGCTACGACCCCAGTGAAATACTAAACAGCACAATATTATCACTTGCACCAAACAACATTATCGTGCAAGAGCGCAATAGCGTATTTTTTGGCGGACCTAAAGCCAACAATCCGTCTCCAGCCATCCATAGTGGCGGCTATCCGTTTACCCCGCTCGGTCAATTAGGTGGGTTCTACCTGAGTTCTTCTCGCCAAGAGAGCGTGGCAATCCATCAGCTCCAAAACAGGCACTGCATTCCCTATAACCCTCACGCACAATACGCCACTTGGCGTACCGATCAATTAGTTCTCCTCGACACAGATGATGTTCAACAAATAAAAAAAGCCTTGAACGCCGATGCTTACTTCACCTCGGGCAGCTCTATTCAGCCAAATTTCAACTTCTCCAATCCCGTATCAAAGAATGCCAGCGATTACTTCTGTAAAAATTTCCACCTACTCGGCCCTAACGACCCAAATATAAAACTGTGTTTATCTGACTTATCTAAAGATCCAGTCGCGTATTCCGAGGTTTGCGGCTGGTTAAAATTCCGCAGGAACGACGTAAAATCCGGCAATAGACTTAATAACCATTATGTAAACCTAAGAGATTCAAATGCCAAACACTACGCATCGGAGAACAGAGGAGAGTATGGCGCAGCCAAACTAATGGTAACCGTCATGGGTACTAACTATCAGTTGAAAATAGGTAAAGCCTCATCAGGGCGAACCAATGGAATAGACCAGATATGGGTCAAGCGAAATTTGCAGACCGGCGCGGTCGAGGAGTACCTCATAGTTGAATGCAAAGGCAGTGTGGACGCCCATCTCGGCGATGCCAGTTATGGCCGACAGATGTCTACACGCTGGGTCTTTTATTGCTTGCTCGGCCTACTTGGAACCAACGGAAACCTGGCAAGCACATCGACTTCGGATGTATATGCAAAGAAAGAGTTGGTTAATAAAATCTTGCTTGCGCTGATTAATCCAGGAATTCCAGTGCGGGGCATGATCGTTCAACCCATGAGAAAGTCCAAGACTGACCCGGACTCCATAGATGTCTATGAGCTTGGAACCTATAGTTTAATCAATGAATTTAACGTTGCTTGGCAAGCGTGTTATGGGACGTCATCCAGTGGCCCCACCAAGCAGGTTGTCACTGGATTCAGGCTTTGATTTCTATCGTCATGGAAAATTGGGGCATGGGCTGGATCAAGTAGGCTTGTTAGCGTTCTTCGCGCTACGGCGCGCCTAAAAGCACCTTCCAGGCATTACCTGTTGCCCCCTTTCCTCTCAATGAAGAACCCTGCGGCTCTCCCCAATCCTGATCCTGTCGAGCGCTCTGTTTAAAGCATCCAAAGCATCGAGCAGGGCCTTCGCTTCTGCTTCCCGACCATCACCCCAGAGGCGTTCAGCCATTTTGTTCAGTGCTTGGATAGAGCGCTCGATTTCAGCTGCAGTCGCTGCTTTGCTTTCCTGAGATTTCTTTGGCATTGATTAACCCTTCTTCGGGACGTTGCTTCATCAGCTTCGACGCGATTACATCACACGCCAGAACGTGAAACCGGGACAAACCATGATTTGAATTCACCTGTAATTAATCCGCCGCATGATCGTGGCTTGTCCCTTCTTCCCGGCGAAATCAGCCCTTACACATCGCCTATGGACAGGTAACAGCCTTTCGAGACTGCTTCTTGGTCCACAGAAGACGACCATTGATTCTCCCATCAGACCACGACTCGGTAACCAGAGCGCAATTGCCGCTCAGGTTCTCGACAAACGTCTTTGGATAACCTTCAGGCTCATCTCCCCCCAGACGCATCCAGTTTGGATCTGGCGAGGTCACTGATTGATAAGGCATGCAGGCTGCCAGTGTGACCAGCGAGAATGCCAAAATCACTTTTTTCATATAAGTTCCGACCAATTTGGCGAGTGTCCGGGCAAAAACGCGGAGTATAAATTGACTGGATGCTTTCCCAGCGCGAGCCACGAAGAGGACTTGCTGCAAGTGCCGCTATACAACCCACCTCAATCGACGGAAACCAGAAAGCTGGGGACAGACCGCGATTTGAGTTCACGTGTAATCGGACCGTCTCATAGTCGTGGTCTGTCCGCGTTTCCCTTGCATCCACAGCCCGCAAGACCATTGTCGCGAGTGCTGATGAGGGGATGGGGAAAGCCTTCGATTTGAACTCATGATCCAACCCGCTGTAACGCCACCCTAGCGATGCTCGCACCCTGCGGGCTCGGCCAGTGAAGAAGGCACGGAAACGACGGAAAGGGTTTAAATTGGACCAGGCCATATCCAAGCGTGCCTGCACCATCTCATTTTTCGCCTGGACGATCTGCCCTGCCAAACTTAGCGCCCTCCTCTTGAACTCCCTGTGAAGCGCCTGCTCCTCGGTCTCGTTTCCCAGTGGCTTAACCTTCATCTCGGAAAATGTGAAAAGCGTTTTGTCGCCGAGCACACAAAACGTGCCGCGACATTTTTGTATATTGCCCTGAAAGATAAAATCGACCGAACAGAACGCATGTTCGTCCATGTCTATGTAGTACAGCGGCTCACCCAGGAGATTTCGAACTATTCCGTCCTGGTGAATCCGACCCAAGGGTGCCCCATCGCTGCCATTGCCTTTGAAGACCAGGTAGCGGCCGTTCGTATAGTTGTACGGCATTAGCGCTCCCAGTTGCCCATTCGCTTCGTGTTATCACTTGAAAAGCACATTGCACCGGGTACACCACCCTTCAGCTGCGCTCCGGTTCATTGGAAAACGGAAGGGAGGATGACTTGTATCGGCAACCGTCAAAACCAGTGAGAATTTTATGAATCTACGCCGAAGCTCGTCGACTGGAACACTCATGCCTGCCCCATCGACTACTTGCATAACCCCGCCCGACACCCGGCTGTCAATCCGTAGCCACTCAAACTGCCAGCCTGTTACCCACGTGAAGTCTCGAATTTGATAGTCGCCGGTGACGCTTTGGCATTGAGCGAGTTTCTTGTTGGAAAGGTCAAAGACAAAAAACAGGGGGCTTGGATAGCCGAGCAGCTGAGTATCGTCAAGGCTCAGACCTTCTTTCAGGTTGATGGATGCGACAAGTGCTTTTGCTCGTCTCTTGCGCCATATCAAGTACCCTATGGCGAGGCAAAAAATAGAACAGGAAGCCACGAAGAGCTGACGTCCTTCGACTGTAAACTGATCGGGCCAAAACCGTACCACGCCCCACAAGAGTCCTATCGTCGCAAGCCCCGATACCCAAGCGGCGGGGATCACTATACCGTTAGCGAGATTTGCTCCGAGCGTCCTCGAACAGCTTTTCATAACTGCATCCTTATAGAAGAGCTCGCAGGTTATCACTCACAGAGCGCTAACTTATAAGACTTGGCCCGCAATGCGTAGGTACGAGCCTTGAGCAGGGCTTCGCTTGCTTGGTTGCGCTGGGAACCTCACCGTTGGCCGGCTAACCTCTTCAGTCGTCCAGAGCCATCATCGACGTATGCAAATACGCCCAGAAACGCGGCGAGCTCACAGGCGAGCTGTTTCTGTTGATTGACTTTTTTTCCGACGACACGGCGAGCGATTAACAAGCGCCCGTTTTCATACTCGATGTAATTGCTGTAGGACGAGCGAAAAACAGCAGCGTGGCCGTCGGGCTTGAGCACTATTCGCAGCGGTGTACGTTTCGTTAGCCGATACCATCCGAGGAAAGCCACACCAGACGATCGCACAATCAGTGAAGCACGCGCGCTGATATCTCTGCCCAGTTGATATACCCACCAAATCACAACAAGGCTTGCGAGGATGATGCCCGGCCATTGCCTGCCAGGTAACGACAGCCCGGTCGATAAGCTGATACAAAAGACTGCCGTAATGCCCCAGGGTGTCTGGCGAAGCAGTGGGACAAAGAGCAAACGACCGATGCCGATCTTCGGCCGGATGATGAAAACCTCGTTGGAGCCTAGTGATGTCATCCGTAATCTTCTATCGCGGCCTGGGCACGCAGCCACTCCCTCACCAGCCTTATCCACGAACGCTATAGAACTCGTTCAGTGCTACTAACTCGAACACAGCGACCAACACGCAGAAAGCAACGAATCTTCTTGTGAAAACCCTGCGAGGTCTTTCGTATGGCTGGATATTACCGAGCCCGTCAAGAAGCGCGGACAAGAAATCGAGCAACCGTGCGGATACGGTAATCGGCGGTTTCGAAAAGGACGTCCAGAGGCGCTTCGGTGTCGATGAGCAGGGTTGCCGGGATGCAGTCGATGCCGGTGATGAGAAAACGGGTACGACAGGTTCAACCAGGCAGGTTGGGATAAGGGGGAACCCAGCAGTTAAAAGCTGCAGGGCGAGTTGGCTTTTAGCCTTGACTTGAGACCGGCTAATGGGTGTCCCATTTTTTCTTCAGGCGCCCTTTATCTGGGGAAGGAAGAAACAGGTTTCGAAGAAATGGCCGTGGCCCTGCCGCCATCCTAAGACGAAACAGGCCGGCACCAGGCTCACGCTTTCAGTGCATTGAACGGACTTGAGCGTGAAATCCGGATCCAGAGCGCTTGCCACCCCAAAATAAAAAGACCAAAATAAAGGCCTATATAGGAGTCTTATTTATGCAAAATATTCTGGCTGACGTGGCTGTCAGCGTATCTGAACTGAAGAAGAATCCGTCTTCAGTCTTGAGCAACGCCAACGGGTTGCCCGTGGCCGTGCTGAACCACAACCGGGTCATGGGTTACATGGTCCCTGCCAACGTCTACGAGGCGATGGTTGAGCGCTTGGATGAACTGGAACTGGTTCATTTGGTCAAGTCACGACTCGACGCCAACGAGACACCTGTTCGAGTATCTCTCGACGATCTCATTGGCGAGGCCGAGGCAGATATCGCCAATGGCCGTTGAGTACGAAGTCGAGTGGGATCCGAAGGCGCTGAAAGAACTGCGAAAGCTCGACGGCACCATCCGCCTCCAGTTCTTGCGAAAGCTCCAGGAACGGCAGGCCGGGCCACGAGTGCCAGGCGATGCACTTCACGGCATGAAGGATTGCTACAAGATCAAATTGCGCGGCGCCGGCTACCGACTTGTGTACCGCGTTGAGGATGAACGGATTGTCATCTTGGTGCTGGCCGTCGGCAAGCGGGAACGAAGCAGCGTCTACGATTCGGCCAAGAATCGGGATTCCTCAGGGACAGACCACGATTTGAAATAACTTACTTGGCTCTCACAATCATGGCCGGCCCTGGTTTTCTTAGTTTTTACAGGCCACCTGCGGAGGCGCAGCAGGCGTCAACTTTTGGGGAATCACAATCGAAGTACCAGGCAAAGTGGTAACTTCGAGAACCGCCAACATGCAAATAAGCGCTTGCTCGCCATCTTTGCTTGGCCTGCTATCCACCCCCACCACAGCTTCGTAGTCTTTTCCTGGTTCCAGCTTGTAAACGAGCGCATGACCATCACAGGACCGGTAAGAGCTGCCACTGCCCGCGATAGTCGCGCCCCGGGTTGCAATTTGGAATGGCAGATCCGTTCTGACGCGATACTCGGTTACGACCTCTTTGTAAGCCCCTTCCCCCATCCGAATTGCAGGGGTGTACTGGATAAGACTGGGCCAAACTCTTTTCGGTATGCCGATGCTCGCCGACTTCAGGGGATACTGCGGATAGTTGATGCTCGCCGTACCGTCCTGCCCAAAACGTCCGGCTTCAGCCATCTTATGCCGGGTAGCAGGAGCACAACTGCCGACGATGCTATCTCCATACACATCGGAGTTCGTGATAACGCGAACACGCGCTATCCCTTCCGATTGAGTAGGCTCTTCGTATGGAACTGAAGGTATTCCAGCACAACCAGCAAGTGCTATAGAAAGAAAAGTTACGGAAGTGACAACCCGCATGACCATGTCCTTATGTGCAAGCAAAAAGGGGCTCACCTCTCGGTGAACCCCTTCTAGACCGCCCAGCAGAGCGGATTTTGTTTGGTAGGCGCGATTGGACTCGAACCAACGACCCCCACCATGTCAAGGTGGTGCTCTAACCAACTGAGCTACGTGCCTGCTGTGAGGCGGCATTCTACGGAATTCCAAAGGGGTGTCAATACCTTTTTTTCACCTAACCCTATGAATATGCAAAATATTTAATTTCACCAATACGACGAAGATTCAAGGGGTGGCTGGCGGCCGATTTTTATCTCGGGTAGGATCGCTGCATTCGTAAAAAATATAAAACAGAGGTTCCAGAATGGCGAACACACCGTATCCAGAGTCTTATTACGCCGCGTCGGCCAACCCGGTTCCTCCGCGCCCTGCCCTGCAGGATGACGTCGAGACGGATGTTTGCGTGATCGGCGCTGGTTACACCGGCCTGTCCTCTGCGCTGTTTTTGCTGGAGAACGGTTTCAAGGTCACGGTCCTTGAGGCGGCGAAGGTGGGCTTTGGGGCTTCGGGTCGTAACGGCGGGCAGATCGTTAACAGTTATAGCCGCGACATTGATGTAATCGAGCGCAGCGTCGGTCCTCAGCAGGCGCAGCTGCTGGGCAATATGGCGTTTGAGGGTGGGCGGATCATTCGCGAGCGGGTGGCGAAGTATCAGATTCAGTGTGATTTGAAGGACGGCGGTGTATTCGCCGCCCTCACCGCTAAACAGATGGGCCACCTGGAGTCGCAGAAGCGTTTATGGGAGCGTTTCGGTCATACCCAGCTGGAGCTGCTGGATCAGCGGCGTATTCGCGAGGTGGTGGCTTGCGAGGAGTATGTGGGCGGTATGCTGGACATGAGCGGTGGGCATATTCATCCGCTCAACCTGGCGCTGGGCGAAGCGGCTGCGGTGGAATCGCTGGGTGGAGTGATTTATGAACAGTCGCCAGCGGTGCGCATCGAGCGTGGCGCCAGCCCGGTTGTGCATACCCCACAAGGCAAGGTCAGGGCCAAGTTCATTATCGTGGCGGGCAATGCCTACCTGGGTAATCTGGTCCCGGAGTTGGCGGCCAAGTCCATGCCTTGCGGCACCCAGGTGATTGCCACCGAGCCCCTGGGCGACGAGTTGGCTCATAGCCTGCTGCCTCAGGATTATTGCGTCGAAGACTGCAACTACTTGCTCGATTACTACCGACTGACGGGCGACAAGCGCCTGATCTTCGGGGGCGGCGTGGTGTATGGCGCGAGGGATCCGGCGAACATTGAGGCGATCATTCGGCCGAAGATGCTCAAGGCCTTCCCGCAGCTCAAGGACGTGAAGATCGATTACGCCTGGACCGGAAATTTCCTGCTGACGCTGTCGCGTCTTCCGCAGGTCGGGCGACTGGGGGATAACATTTATTATTCCCAGGGCTGCAGCGGCCATGGCGTGACGTACACGCACCTGGCGGGCAAGGTCCTGGCCGAGGCGCTGCGTGGTCAGGCTGAGCGTTTTGATGCGTTTGCCGACCTGCCTCACTATCCTTTCCCCGGCGGCCAGTTGTTGCGTACGCCGTTTGCGGCGATGGGTGCCTGGTATTACGGGTTACGGGATAAATTGGGGTTCTGAAGCTGCCAACAATAGGGGCTGCTTCGCAGCCCTGCGGGAGCAAGCTCCCTCGCCACGGGCTTGGCCCAATATCATTTCGCCAAAAACAAAAAACCCCGGTCTTTCGACCAGGGTCTTTGCTATCGACTAGAAGTAGCTTTGCAGCTTTCTTCTTAGCTTCAAGGCGTTCAGCGGGCCTCGAAGCAGATATGGCGCAGCGGACGGGACTCGAACCCGCGACCCCCGGCGTGACAGGCCGGTATTCTAACCGACTGAACTACCGCTGCGTATCGCTATGGACTTGCGTCCAGTTAACTCGTCTGATCAAAACCCTTGGGCTTCAATCTCGAACCAGGCGAACCTGCTTCGGAAAATATGGCGCAGCGGACGGGACTCGAACCCGCGACCCCCGGCGTGACAGGCCGGTATTCTAACCGACTGAACTACCGCTGCGCGTCGGTGGAGGCTTTTGACAGCTTCCGTTTTGCTTTCACAAAACTCTCGTAAAACATGGTGGGTGATGACGGGATCGAACCGCCGACATTCTGCTTGTAAGGCAGACGCTCTCCCAGCTGAGCTAATCACCCTTTGCTTCGTTGAGGCCGCGAAATTTACGCAGGTACCGAAGCTAAGTCAATAGCAGGGTTGAAGTTTTTTCAAAACAGTTTCAAACGGCACCTGCAACCCCCCTCACTCATAAATCATTTTCTTGGTCATGCCACCGTCCACCACGAACTCCTGCCCCGTGACAAAACCGGCATTGCGCGACAACAGCCACGCCACCATCGCCGCCACGTCCTCTACCGTGCCGACCCTGCCAGCAGGATGCTGGGCGTGATCGGCGTCGGTCAGCGGCTGTGCGCGACGCTGGGAAGGATCGCGCGCGTCGATCCAGCCAGGGCTGACGGCGTTGACCCGGATCTCCGGTCCCAAGCTGATTGCCAGGGCATGGGTCAGGGCCAGCAGGCCGCCCTTGCTCGCCGCATAGGCTTCGGTGTCGGGTTCCGATTGCGCGGCGCGGGTCGAGGCCAGGTTGACGATGGCACCGTTGTGAGCGCGCAGATACGGCGCGCAGTGCTTGGCCAGCAGCATCGGCCCGCCCAGGTTCACTGCCAGGACCCGATTCCAGTAAGCCAGGTCGAGGCTTTCCAGGGTGATGTTGTGCGGGTCGGCGATGGCCGCGTTGCACACCAGCGCGTCGAGCCGCCCGAACTGCCCGAGCACCTCGGCGATCCCGGTGGCGACCTGCGCCTCGTCCGCCACGTCCATGGCGATGAACCAGGCATGATCGCCCAAGGTCTTCGCCACCTTGGAGCCGCGCTCGCGGTCCAGGTCGGTCAGCACCACCTGCCAGCCTTCACAGATCAGCCAGGCAGCAATGCCCAGACCGATGCCCCGCGCGGCGCCCGTGACCAGTGCAACCCGGCCATGAGTGCCGCTCGGCGGCGCAGCCAGCTCAATCACAAGGCCGCCAACCCGCGGGCCAGGTCAGCTTGCAGGTCCGCGATGTCTTCCAGGCCGACCGCGACGCGGATCAGGCTGTCACGAATCCCCGCCGACTCGCGTTCCTGAGGCGACAGGCGCCCGTGGGACGTGGTGCTCGGGTGGGTGATGGTGGTTTTGCTGTCACCCAGGTTGGCCGTGATGGAAATCAATCGGGTCGCGTCAATGAAGCGCCAGGCGCCCTCCTTGCCTCCCTTGACCTCGAAGCTCACCACCGCACCGAAACCGCGTTGTTGACGCAAGGCCAGGTCATGTTGCGGATGGCTCTTGAGGCCGGCGTAATGCACTTTCTCGATGCCGTCCTGCTGCTCCAGCCACTCGGCCAAGGCTTGGGCATTGGCGCAATGGGCCTTCATGCGCAGGCCGAGGGTTTCCAGGCCCTTGAGGAAGATCCAGGCGTTGAACGGGCTGAGGGTCGGACCTGCGGTGCGCAAGAAGCCCACCACCTCTTTCATCTGCTCGCCACGACCGGCCACTACGCCACCCATGCAACGGCCCTGGCCGTCGATGAACTTGGTCGCCGAATGCACCACCACGTCCGCGCCCAGCTTCAGCGGTTGTTGCAGCGCCGGGGTGCAGAAGCAGTTATCGACCACCAGCATGGCGCCCTTGGCGTGAGCGATTTCCGCCAACGCGGCGATGTCCACCAGCTCGGCCAGAGGGTTGGAAGGCGACTCGACGAAGAGCAGCTTGGTATTGGCCTTGATTGCCGCATCCCAAGCGGACAGGTCCGCCAGGGGCACGTAGTCGACTTCCACGCCGAAACGCTTGAAGTACTTTTCGAACAGGCTGATGGTCGAACCGAAGACGCTGCGCGACACCAGCACGTGGTCGCCGGCGCTGCACAGACTCATCACCACGGCCATGATCGCAGCCATGCCGGTGGCGGTCGCTACGGCTTGCTCGGCGCCTTCCAGGGCGGCGATACGCTCCTCGAATGCCCGCACGGTCGGGTTGGTGTAGCGCGAGTAGACGTTGCCCGGCACCTCGCCAGCAAACCGCGCCGCAGCGTCGGCAGCCGTGCGAAACACGTAACTGGAGGTAAAGAACATCGGATCGCCATGTTCGGCTTCCGGTGTACGGTGCTGACCCGCGCGAACCGCCAGGGTATCGAACGCTACGCCTTCAAGGTCGCTGTCCAGCCGACCGGCATCCCAATCCTGACTCATGCTGCCACTCCTTAATCGGTTAAACGCAAACCGGCCCCTCGGGGCCGGTTCGTACTCAGTTGTTGTACAGATCGATGATCGCACTGACCGCCTGGGTCTTGGCCTTGGACGCATCGTTACGCGCGTTCTCGATCTTGTTCAAGTACGCATCGTCGATATCGCCGGTGACGTACTTGCCATCGAATACCGCACAATCGAACTGTTCGATCTTGATCTTGCCGCCGCCCACCGCTTCGATCAGGTCCGGCAGGTCCTGGTAGATCAGCCAGTCGGCGCCGATCAGGTCGGCCACGTCTTGGGTGGTGCGGTTATGAGCGATCAGCTCATGGGCACTCGGCATGTCGATGCCGTAGACGTTCGGGTAGCGCACGGCCGGGGCCGCGGAGCAGAAATACACGTTCTTGGCGCCGGCTTCACGGGCCATCTGGATGATCTGCTTGCAAGTGGTGCCACGGACGATGGAGTCGTCCACCAGCATCACGTTCTTGCCGCGGAATTCCAGTTCGATGGCGTTGAGCTTCTGGCGTACGGATTTTTTCCGTGCGGCCTGGCCCGGCATGATGAAGGTCCGGCCAATGTAGCGGTTCTTCACGAAGCCTTCGCGAAACTTGACGCCCAGGTGGTTCGCCAGCTCCAGGGCGGCGGTACGGCTGGTGTCCGGGATCGGGATGACCACGTCGATGTCGTGCTCCGGACGCTCGCGCAGGATCTTGTCGGCGAGTTTCTCGCCCATGCGCAGGCGCGCCTTGTAGACCGAGATACCGTCGATGATCGAGTCCGGACGCGCCAGGTAGACGTGTTCGAAGATGCACGGGGTCAGGGACGGGTTGGTCGCGCACTGACGGGTGTGCAGCTTGCCGTCTTCAGTGATGTAGACCGCTTCGCCCGGGGCCAGGTCGCGAATCAGGGTGAAGCCCAGCACGTCCAGGGACACGCTTTCGGAAGCGATCATGTACTCGACGCCTTCGTCGGTGTGACGCTGGCCGAACACGATCGGGCGGATGCCATGCGGGTCGCGGAAACCGACGATGCCGTAGCCGGTGATCATCGCCACCACCGCGTAGCCACCCACGCAACGGTTGTGCACGTCGGTCACGGCGGCGAACACGTCTTCTTCGGTAGGCTGCAGCTTGCCGCGCTGGGCCAGCTCATGGGCAAACACGTTGAGCATCACTTCCGAGTCGGAACTGGTGTTGACGTGGCGCAAGTCAGATTCGTAGATCTCCTTGGCCAGTTGCTCGACGTTGGTCAGGTTGCCGTTGTGCGCCAGGGTGATGCCGTAAGGCGAGTTGACATAGAACGGCTGGGCTTCAGCCGACGTCGAGCTGCCCGCGGTCGGGTAGCGCACGTGGCCGATACCCATGTGACCGACCAGGCGCTGCATGTGACGTTGGTGGAACACGTCACGCACCAGGCCGTTGTCCTTGCGCAGGAATAACCGGCCGTCATGGCTGGTCACGATACCGGCAGCGTCCTGGCCGCGGTGCTGGAGCACGGTTAGCGCGTCATACAGCGCCTGATTGACGTTCGACTTACCGACGATACCGACGATGCCACACATGCGACGCAACCCCTACTTAATGGATCTGAACTGAACAACACTCACTGCGGCGTTTTGGCCGTCGGCAAGAGGTGTTCCTTGAACGGTATTTCAGCGGGTACGCTGATACCGCTGGCAAGCCACTGACTGCTCCAACCCAGGATCAGGTTTTTGGACCAGTCTGCGACCAATAGAAATTGTGGCACGAGCCGGGACTCCTGCCACCACGTATCCTGCTGCACCGGCCCCAGGCTCAAGAGCCCGACGGCCACGACCACCAGCAACGCGCCACGCGCCGCGCCAAAGGCCATGCCCAGGAACCGGTCCGTCCCGGAAAGCCCGGTGACGCGAATCAGTTCGCCGATCAGATAATTGATCATTGCGCCAACCAGCAAGGTGGCGATAAACAAGATGGCACAGCCCGCGATCACGCGGGCCGAGGGAGTTTCGATGTATCCGGCGAGGTACTGGGACAGCGAACCACCAAACATCCAGGCTACGACTCCCGCGATGATCCAGGTCAGCAGCGAGAGGGCTTCCTTGACGAAGCCGCGGCTCAGACTGATCAATGCGGAGATGGCGACGATCGCAACGATCGCCCAGTCAACCCAGGTAAATGGCACGGTGCAGCCTACAGACGGATAAGGCGGCGCATTTTAGCAGAGCCCAGGGCTGTCGGTAAGCTGCGTGATTCAAATCAGCTAAATCGCCGTCAACCACGCTCTGGCTGGAAGCGCACGACGAACCCCTTGAGGTTTTGCTGGCGGCTGAGCAGGTCACGCAGGCGGTCGGCCTCGGCGCGCTCGATCAGCGGACCGACAAACACCCGATTCTTGCCATCGGCGGAACGGATGTAGGCGTTATAGCCCTGGCTGCGCAAGGTTTTCTGCAAGTTCTCGGCACTTTCGCGACTGGTCAGGCTGGCCAGTTGCACCGACCAACTGACCGACAGGCCATTGGCATCCACACGACTCTGGGTCGTGTCCGGCTTGGCCGGGGCGGCGGTGATCGGCTGGCTCGGGGCCGGCTTGATCGCCGGAGCCGCTGGAACAGGCACGGGTGCGACAGCCGGTTTGCTCGGTGCGGCGGGAGCCGGCGTGGCAGGCGCCGGTGCAATCGGCGTGGAGGGCGCAGCAGGTTGCTCAGCCAGTTCCTCGTCGCTTGGCACCGGCTCCTGAGGCAACGCCTGGGGCTCGGGCACAGCCACCGGCTCGACCTGCACAGGCGGCACCGAAGGCGCCTGGGGGGCGACTGGCGCGTCGACCGTGACCTGGCGCTGCTCGTCCTGGCGGGAAAACAGCATCGGCAGGAATATCACCGCCAGGGCCACCAACACCAGGGCCCCGACCATGCGCTGCTTGTACGCTTTATCCAGCAATGCCATCTGCAGCTTCCTCCGTGGAGCGCCGGGCCAACCATTGAAGGGCCTCGGCAACACAAAAAAATGATCCGAACAGCAGGATTTCATCATCGACCGTCGCCAGGGCGCACTGCCCTTCCAGGGCGGCGGCCACACTGGCGTAGGCTTGCACTGAAGCACCGTGACGCTGCAAGGCCTCCTGCAGCTCAGCCGCCGTACGCGAGCGCGGCGAATCCAGCGGCGTTACCGCCCAGTGCTGGACACTAGCATCCAACGCCTGGACAACGCCATCCAGATCCTTGTCGGCCAGCAGCCCGAACACCGCCAGGCGCCGCCCTGCCACCGGCCGCCGCGCCAGGCGCTCGGCCAGGTACTGCGCCGCATGGGGGTTATGACCGACGTCCAGCAACAGGTTCAGGCGTTTGCCTTGCCAATCGAACTGACGGCGGTCGAGGCGCCCGACCACACGGGTCGCCTGCAACGCCTGAACGATTTGCCCGGCTTCCCAGGGCAAGCCCAGCAACAAGTAGGCCTGGAGCGCCAGCGCAGCGTTTTCCATCGGCAGGTCCAGCAGCGGCAGGTCGCGCAACTCCACCGGATTGCCGCGCAGGTCGCTGCCGCGCCATTGCCAATGCTGCTCGGTCATCGCCAGGTCGAAATCCCGACCCCGCAGAAAGAACGGGCAGCTCAGTTCGCGAACCTTGTCCAGCAATGGCTGGGGAGGATTGAGATCGCCACAGAGCGCAGGCGCGCCCTGGCGGAAGATGCCGGCCTTCTCGAAGGCCACGGATTCGCGGGTATCGCCCAGGTAATCGGCATGGTCCACGCCAATGCTGGTGACCAGTGCAATGTCGGCGTCCACCAGGTTGACCGTATCCAGCCGCCCGCCCAGGCCGACTTCCAGCACGACCGCATCGAGGCCGGCACGGGCAAACAACCAGAACGCCGCCAGGGTGCCCATCTCGAAATACGTGAGGGTTGTATCGCCTCGCCCGGCTTCCACCGCGGCAAAGGCTTCGCACAGCTGGGCGTCAGTGGCTTCGACGCCGTTCACTTGCACCCGCTCGTTGTAGCGCAGCAGGTGCGGCGAGCTGTAGACACCGACGCTCAGCCCCTGGGCCCGCAGCAGCGAGGCCACGAAGGCGCAGGTCGAACCCTTGCCATTGGTGCCGGTGACAGTGATGACCCGGGGCGCCGGCTTGGCCAGTCCCATGCGGGACGCTACCGATTGCGAGCGCTCCAGCCCCATGTCGATGACCGATGGATGCAACTGCTCGAGGTAGACAAGCCAGTCGCCCAGGGTGCGTTGGGTCATAGCCCGGCAGGCACTGGCGGAACCACGATCGGCTCGATCGGTGCGGCGACGAATGTCGGCGTCGGCAGGCCCATCAGTTGCGCCAGCAGATTGCCCAGGCGCGGACGCAGCTCCTGGCGATGGATGATCATGTCGATGGCGCCGTGCTCCAGCAGGAACTCACTGCGCTGGAAGCCTTCCGGCAGTTTTTCACGTACGGTCTGCTCGATCACACGCGGGCCGGCGAAGCCGATCAGGGCTTTCGGCTCGCCGACGATGACGTCGCCCAGCATGGCCAGGCTCGCGGAAACACCGCCGTAGACCGGGTCGGTCAGCACCGAGATGAACGGAATGCCTTCTTCACGCAGACGCGCCAGCACCGCGGAGGTCTTGGCCATTTGCATCAGGGAGATCAGCGCTTCCTGCATCCGCGCACCGCCGGAAGCGGCGAAGCAGATCATCGGGCAACGGTTTTCCAGGGCATGGTTGGCGGCGCGAACGAAACGCTCACCGACGATGGCGCCCATGGAACCGCCCATGAAGGAGAATTCGAAGGCCGAGACCACCACCGGCATGCCCAGCAAGGTGCCGCTCATGGACACCAGGGCGTCTTTTTCACCGGTCTGCTTCTGGGCAGCGGTCAGGCGATCCTTGTATTTCTTGCCGTCGCGGAATTTCAGGCGATCCACCGGCTCGAGGTCGGCGCCCAGCTCCACGCGGCCTTCTGCGTCCAGGAAAATATCGATACGGGCACGCGCGCCGATGCGCATGTGGTGGTTGCACTTGGGGCAAACGTCCAGGGTCTTTTCCAGCTCGGGACGGTACAGCACCGCCTCGCAGGATGGACATTTGTGCCACAGACCTTCAGGCACCGAGCTTTTCTTCACCTCGGAACGCATGATCGAAGGGATCAGTTTGTCTACCAACCAGTTGCTCATGCTTTCTTTCTCCAGTACCGGCGGCCCGAACGCTCTGGTTCGCGGCCCCGCGTATGCCCTTGAGCTAAATTCATTGTGCGGCGAGGGTCGAACGGCCACCACGGTCAGCGCGAAACATGACCTGCGTGCAGCCCAATCCCCTCAACCATCCCGGCAACCGCTGCACTGCGGTTGCCCCTACGCTATCGGCCCACCCGGAGGCGGCGCCTGCCTGCTTTGTACAGTGCAGGTATGGACGGCGGCAGTCTGCCAGCCGTCACATTGACTACTGGCTGTTGCGAACAGCAGCCATGAACGCACGAATCTTTGCCGGATCCTTGATGCCCTTGCCCTGCTCCACCCCGCCGCTCACATCCACCGCGTAGGGGCGAACCTGGCGAATGGCCGCGGCGACGTTCTCCGCCGTCAGGCCACCGGCCAGGATGATCGGCTTGCTCAGGCCTCGTGGCACCAGCGACCAGTCGAATGCTTCGCCGGTACCGCCGGGCACGCCTTCCACATAGGTGTCCAGCAAGATGCCGCTGGCACCGGCAAAGGCTGCGCAACCGGCGGCGATGTCGTCACCGGCCTTGACCCGCAACGCCTTGATATACGGACGATGCCAGCCTTCGCAATCGGCCGGGGTTTCGTCGCCATGGAACTGCAACAAGCCCAGCGGCACGGCATCGAGGATCTCGCCCAGCTCGCAACGACTGGCATTGACGAACAACCCTACGGGTGTCACGAACGGCGGCAAGGCCTGGACGATCGCCCGCGCCTGCTGCACCGTCACCGCCCGCGGGCTCTTGGCATAGAACACCAGCCCGATGGCATCGGCCCCGGCCTCGACCGCCGCCAACGCGTCCTCGACGCGGGTGATCCCGCAAATCTTGCTGCGAACGACGGGCATGGTGGCTAAAACCTCAGGCAAATCCGTGAAAGTCCCGGATGGTAACAAATGCTGCGGAGGGCGTCAGCCGTCGAGTTCCGAGAAGCCGGTGAGGAAATGTGGCCCGATGTAACGCTCCGGCAGCTCGAATTCATCGCGATATTCCACCTGTACCAGGTACAGGCCAAACGGATGCGCCGTGACGCCGCCGGAACGGCGGACGCGACTGTCGAGCACTTCCTTGATCCACTCCACCGGTCGCTCGCCAGCGCCAATGGTCATCAGCACCCCGGCAATGTTGCGCACCATGTGATGCAGGAAGGCGCTGGCGCGGATGTCGAGCACGATCATCTTGCCGTGCCGGGTCACGCGCAGGTGATGCAGCTCCTTGATCGGCGACTTGGCCTGGCACTGGCCCGCGCGGAAGGCGCTGAAATCGTGGACACCGACCAGGTATTGCGCGGCTTCGGCCATGCGCTCGACGTCCAGCGGGCGGTGGTTCCAGGTGATTTCTTCGTTCAGGTGCGCCGGACGGATCTGATCGTTGTAGATCACGTAGCGATAACGCCGGGCGATGGCTTTGAAGCGGGCATGGAAATGCGCCGGCATCACCTTGGCCCAACTGACGCTGACGTCATGGGGCAAGTTGATGTTGGCGCCCATGACCCAGGCTTTCATCGAGCGTTCGACCTGGGTGTCGAAATGCACCACCTGGCCGCAGGCATGCACGCCGGCATCGGTCCGGCCGGCGCAATGCAACGACACGGGCGAGTCGGCGACTTTGGACAGTGCGTTTTCGAGGGTTTCCTGCACCGTCAATACACCGGATGCCTGGCGCTGCCAGCCACGGTAGCGCGAGCCTTTGTATTCAACGCCCAAGGCGATCCGAAAAAAGCCGTCGGCCGCCATTTCGGCGGCCGGGTTGTCTATGTTTGCCAAGGAATTACAGCCTGCTGAGTACGCAAAGGCGGGCATTATAAGGCCGACTGGGCGGGATGCCAGTGTAACTGGTGGTCCTGGGTTGGATCGACGGGCGCTATCGCGAGCAAGCTCGGCTCCCACAAGGGATAGCACCCAGATCCCTGTGGAAGCAGATCACTGTGGGAGCAGATCCCTGTGGAAGCAGATCACTGTGGGAGCCGAGCTTGCTCGCGATGAGGCCAGCCCAGACACCAAAAATCCTGCTGTAAACAAAAACGGCAGCCTCACCGGCTGCCGTTTTTGTCTAACTACTGACTTACACCAAACGCGACAACATCTCCTGCGCTTCGCTCTTCTGAGTCGCATCGCCTTCGCTGAGGACTTCGCCAAGGATGTCGCGGGCGCCGTCGTTGTCGCCCATGTCGATATAGGCCTGGGCCAGATCGAGCTTGGTCGCCACCTCGTCGGTACCGCTGAGGAAGTCGAAGTCCGGCTCGTCTTCAGCACCAACCATGGCATCTTCAGCGGTGAAGGTCGGCTGGGCCAAGCTGTCGGACAGGCGATCCAGTTCGGCGTTCACATCGTCCAGCTCGGATTCAAAGGCATCCTTTGGCCGATCATGGACATCCATCTCGTCGGCAAGGGACAGGTCAAAATCTGCCGGCAGTTCGAGATCGTCGGCCGGTGTATCGTCCAGGGCCGGCGTTTCGGCTGCTGGAAGGTCCAGGCCCTTGAGATCGTCACCCAGGTCCAGCAGGAAGTCTTCGTCATCGAGCGCCGGGACCGGGGTCGGCGCGTCGGCCCCCAGGTCCAGGTCGAATTCCGACAGGTCGTCCAAGCTCGCGCTGGCTTCAGTCTGCTGCTTGAGCACCGACTCGAAACTCAGGTCGTCGTCTTCCGGGAACGCGTCCAGCTCGGCGACAGGCTCCGGCGCGGGTGCGACCGGAGCTTCCAGGTCGTCCAGGCTCAGGTCGAAGGCGCTGTCCAGCTCCTCGTCGGTGGGCGACTTGTCTTCCAGCAGGTCCTTGACGTACTGCGCGTCCAGCTCTGCAGCCACTGCCGCCGCGGCCAGGCCGGCGGCGGTAGCGACCACCATGGCCGGGAAACGGCTTTTCAGCTGTTCGACCTGGGCGAAGTTGTCGCCATTGGCCACCAGTTGGCGTTCCTGGGCGACAAAGGCGTCGCGGTCGCCCTGCTGGCCGTAAACTTCCATCAACTTCAGGCGCAGGTCGCTGCGCTGGGGTTCGGCCTTGATGCCCTGCTCGAGCAGGTCAGCGGCCTGGTTCAAGCGACCGCGGTCCATATGAGACTGGGCCTGGGGCAGCACGTCGTCGAAGCGATCGGCGGCCGGAGCCACCAATGGCGCGGCGATAGGCGGCGTGACCACCACAGGCGCGACCACCGGGGCCGGCTTGGGGGCTGGCGCAGGGGCCGGCGCGGGTTTTGGCTCAAGCTTTACGCTAGGTGGTGGAACATCAATGCCCTCGAAGCTGCTCGGGGGCAGATCGAGCTCCGGGGAGAAGTCAGCCTCCTCCTCGAGGGCCCGGGCCATGCGCAAGTGTTTTTCCGCTTCCTGCTGGGCCTTGCGGCGACGGGCGAGCAACAACAGCAGCAACAGCAAAAGCAGCGCGCCGCCGCCAATCAACCCCAGCAGGATCGGATTGGTCAGCAGGTCGTTGTATTTTTGCTCGTTGGACGCGACAGGCGTCGGCTCGACCGGTGCGGCAGGTGGTGTCGCTTCCGGGGTCGTTTCTGGCGCAGGAGCAGGTGCAGTCGTCGGGGCCTGTGCCGCTGGCGCAGGGGTCAGCTCTGCGGACATCGCCGCAGGTGCCTCGCCAGCAGGCGGAACCGCGGCACCTTCGGCCTGCATCTTGGCCAGTTGATTGTTCTTCAGCTCGATCAGGCGCTGCAGTTTGTCCAGTTGGCTCTGCAGATCCGCCATGCGGCTTTTCAGTTCTTCGTTATCCCGACGAGCCGAATCGAGGCTTTCCTGGGTAACCGCAAGCTTGTTGGTCAGCGCCTGGGCATCGCCAGCAGCGCCCTTGCCCTTGCCGCCCGCTTTCGCCGAATCGGCCGACACCAGGCTCAAGTTGTCGCGACCGGCCGCCTGTGCCGGCGCGCCTTCGCCACGGCCACGCTTGGTGGCATCCAGCTGCTGTTTGCCAGCACCCGCCACGGTACGACGCCCCGAGCGCCAGGCGGCGTTCTGCGCAGCCACTTCGGCGATGGCCTGGGGCTGCGGCAACGCCGTGCTTTGCACCGGATCCGGCAGGCGCAACACCTGGCCGGTCTTGAGCAGGTTGATGTTGCCGTTGATGAACGCGTTCGGGTTCAACGCCTGAATCGCCAGCATGGTTTGCTGGACCGACCCGCCGTTGCGCACCTTGGCGGCGATTTCCCACAGGGTATCGCGCGGCGTGGTGGTGTATTGGGAAGGCTTGGTGGCCCCGGTGACCGGCGTGGCCACGACCTGGGGCGGTTTTGCCCGGGCCGCGTCGGCGGCCTGCGGCGAGAATTTGGAGGGATCGAGCAATACGCTGTAGTCGCGCAGCAGACGGCCGTTGGGCCACATCACCTGCACCAGGAACTTGACCATGGGCTCGGACAGAGGTCGGCTGGACGTGACCCGCAAGACACTCTTGCCGTTGGCGTTGATCACCGGGGTGAAGCTCAGGTCATTGAGAAAGGCCTGGCGGTCGACCCCGGCCTTGGCGAAATCGTCGGGCGAGGCCAGGCTCGGCACGACTTCGGCGGCGGTCAGTTGCTGGACGTCGAGCAACTCGATCTCGGCGACCAGAGGCTGGTTCGGCGTCGACTTCAGGGTCAGTTCCCCGAGCCCGAGCGCTTGCGCCATACCGGAGGACAGCGCCGAGGCGGCCGCTATTGCTAACACCAGTTTGCGAACTTGAACCATAGCCTCTTCCTTTGTTTGAACATTCCTCGGCCAGCGAGAAGGTATTGATGCCGCTGCCGTAAGGCATTGCGCGCAGCCCCTAAACGACGGTGCGCGCGATCATTTCACTCATGCCCCGGGAAAGTCCCCCAGAGGGATGTTCGCCTTCAGCACTCCGGCCAAGCATAGCGCCCAGCTAGAATCATTCGACAAATTGATGCCAAGTATCTTTTACAGCAAGTCTTTTATCAACAACTCAGCCACCTGCACGGCATTGAGCGCCGCGCCCTTGCGCACGTTATCTGACGTCAGCCACATATTCAGTTCCGTCGGATCGTCGATACCACCGCGCACACGACCAACGTAGACCACATCCTGCCCCACCGCATCACCCACCGCAGTCGGGTAGTCGCCCGCCTCCACCAGCTCGATACCGGGCGCCGCTTCCAGGGCCGCGTTGACCTTGGCCAGGTCGACGGCGTTCGCAGACTGCACGGTCACGCTAAAGCTATCGCCAAAAAACACCGGGGCTTGAATGCAAGTAACGGAAATCTTTAACAAAGGTTGGTTCAGCACCTGGCGCAACTCACGAACCAGACGCTTTTCCAGCGACGTATGGCCCTGCTCGTCTGGAGCGCCGACCTGGGCCAGCAGGTTGAACGCCATCTGCCGGTCAAAGAACTTCGGTTCCAGCGGACGGGCGTTGAGCAGCTCGGCGGTCTGGCGCGCCAGCTCGCTCACGGCCACGCGGCCCTGGGCCGACACCGCGAGGCTGGCGGTCAGGCTGATGCGCTGCAGATCGAGGCACTCGCGCAGTGGCGCCAGCACGACCGCCAGGGCCGTGGCCGATGCGCTGGGGCTGCTGACCTGCAACGGCTTGCCCAAGCCGGCCAGGACCTGGGCGTTGGCTTCCGGCACGATCTGCGGTGCCTGCTCGGGCGGCAAGGCCCCGGACAGGTCGATCAGCGCACAGCCAGCCGCCGTGGCCCGCGGTGCAAAACTCAGGGTCACCGCCGGGCCGGCGGCGAAGAACACCAGTTGGACTTTACTGAAATCGAACTCGTCGACCTCACGCACCCGCACGTTTTTGCCGCGAAACATCACCGAGCTGCCTGCCGATTCGCTGCTGGCCAGCAGGTGCAGGTTGCCAACCGGGAAGTCCCGCTCTTCGAGAATCTGGACGAGGGTTTCGCCGACAGTACCGGTGGCGCCGATCACGGCAATATCAAAGGACTGGCTCATGGGTCTACCTCAGGTAAAACGTGGGGAGCGGCACTTTACCGGGTGGTGGGTATGCAGGCAATTGGCTGGGGGACTTGCAGTGCCTGGACTGGCCTCATCGCGAGCAAGCTCGCTCCCACAGGTTTTACAATCACTGAATATCCCATGTGGGAGCGAGCTTGCTCGCGATGAGGCCAGCCCTGACACACAACTGTGGCCCAATAAAAAACCCGCGCCTCTCACAAGGCACGGGTTCTTTCACAGCAGCAATCGATCAACGCTCGAGCAGGATCCGCAGCATGCGGCGCAGCGGTTCGGCCGCGCCCCACAGCAGTTGGTCGCCGACGGTGAAGGCACCGACGAACTGCGACCCCATGTTCAATTTGCGCAGACGGCCCACCGGTACATTCAGGGTGCCGGTGACCTTGGTCGGGCTCAGCTCCTGCATGCTGGTTTCGCGATTGTTCGGCACCAGCTTGACCCAAGGGTTGTGCTGGCTGATCAGCCCTTCGATGTCGGCGATCGGCACGTCTTTGTTCAGCTTGATGGTCAGCGCCTGGCTGTGGCAGCGCATGGCGCCGATGCGCACGCAGATGCCATCCACCGGGATCGGGCTCTTGAAGCGACCGAGGATCTTGTTGGTTTCGGCCTGGGCCTTCCACTCTTCCCGGCTCTGGCCGTTGGGCAGTTCCTTGTCGATCCAGGGGATCAGGCTGCCGGCCAGCGGTACGCCAAAGTTCTCGGTCGGATAGGCATCGCTGCGCATCGCCTCGGCGACCTTGCGGTCGATGTCGAGGATGGCACTGGCCGGGTTGGCCAGGTCATCGGCGACGGCGGCGTGGGTGGCGCCCATCTGCTTGATCAGCTCACGCATGTTCTGCGCGCCGGCACCGGACGCGGCCTGGTAGGTCATGGCGCTCATCCACTCCACCAGACCGGCTTCGAACAGGCCGCCCAGGCCCATCAGCATCAGGCTGACGGTGCAGTTGCCGCCGATGTAGTTCTTGGTGCCCGCGTCCAGCTGCTGGTCGATGACCTTGCGGTTGACCGGGTCGAGGATGATCACCGCGTCGTCCTGCATACGCAGGCTGGAGGCGGCGTCGATCCAGTAACCCTGCCAGCCGGCTTCACGCAGCTTGGGGAACACTTCGCTGGTGTAGTCGCCACCCTGGCAAGTCAGGATCACGTCGAGGGTCTTGAGCTCTTCGATGCTGTAGGCATCCTTGAGCGCACCGGTGTCCTTGCCCACGGACGGGCCCTGGCCACCGACATTGGAAGTGGTGAAAAACACCGGCTCAATGAGATCGAAATCCTGCTCTTCCAGCATTCGCTGCATGAGCACGGAACCGACCATGCCGCGCCAACCGATCAGACCTACACGTTTCATCGCAACTACACCTATACAAAAGTGGGCCACCGTCGAAGCGGTGGGCCCGAAAGATTACAGATTCCGCAGCGCGGCGACTACTGCATCGCCCATTTGCTGCGTACCGACTTTGGTACAACCTTGCGACCAGATATCACCGGTGCGCAAGCCTTGGTCCAGGACCACGCTGACGGCTTTTTCGATCGCGTCGGCGGCATCGTTCAAGTTGAAGCTGTAGCGCAGCATCATCGACACCGACAGGATGGTCGCCAACGGGTTGGCAATGCCCTGCCCGGCGATGTCCGGCGCCGAACCGTGGCACGGCTCGTACATGCCCTTGTTGTTGGCGTCCAGGGAGGCCGACGGCAGCATGCCGATGGAACCGGTGAGCATCGACGCTTCGTCGGACAGGATGTCGCCGAACATGTTGTCGGTGACGATCACGTCGAACTGCTTGGGCGCACGCACCAGTTGCATGGCGGCGTTGTCGACGTACATGTGGCTCAGCTCGATGTCCGGGTAATCCTTGGCCACCTGCTCGACCACTTCACGCCACAGTTGGCTGGAAGCCAGCACGTTGGCCTTGTCCACCGAACACAGCTTCTTGCCACGCACACGGGCCATGTCGAAGCCGACCCGGGCGATACGGCGGATTTCGCTTTCGCTGTATGGCAGGGTGTCGTAGGCCTGGCGCTCGCCATTATCCAGCTCACGGGTGCCACGCGGGGCGCCGAAGTAGATACCGCCGGTCAGCTCACGCACGATGAGGATGTCCAGGCCCGAGACGATTTCCGGCTTCAGGCTCGACGCATCGGCCAGTTGCGGATAAAGAATCGCCGGCCGCAGGTTGCCGAACAGGCCCAGTTGCGCGCGAATCTTCAGCAGGCCGCGCTCAGGGCGGATGTCGCGTTCGATCTTGTCCCATTTCGGGCCGCCCACGGCGCCCAGCAGCACGGCATCGGCGGCACGGGCACGGTCCAGGGTTTCGTCGGCCAGGGGCACGCCGTGCTTGTCGATGGCGGCGCCGCCGATCACGTCGTGGCTGAGTTCGAAGCCCAGGCCATACTTGTCGTTCGCCAGCTCCAGGACCTTGACCGCCTCGGCCATGATTTCCGGGCCGATGCCGTCACCTGGGAGAATCAGAATCTGCTTGCTCATGCTTTCCTCGTTTGCTCTGTCGACACGGGCCTGGGTTGCGCACCCAAGGCCTGGCCGGGAAAAATGCTATCGCTCGGCCCACAGCACCAGTACATCTGTACTGAACGAACCGTCGGCCTCAATCTCAAAATATTCTCGCACTTCATCGCCCATCGAACGCTGCAGCTGGAGAATCGCCCCGCGCATCACCTCGGGCGTACGCATGCGTTCGACCCAAGAGTGGTACTCCAGGCGCAGGCGCTGGCGCGAGGTGCTGCGGGTGTGCAACCCCGCTTCGCTGACCTGGCGCAACCACTCGCCGGCCGAATAATCGCGCACATGGCTGGTATCGCGCAGCACTTCGATGCTTTGCAAGTAGGTGTCCAGCAACGGCGTACCCGGCGACAGGATGTCGATGAACGCCATCACCCCGCCCGGCTTGAGCACCCGTCGCACTTCCCGCAGCGCCAGGCCCAGGTCGCTCCAATGATGCGCCGAATAACGGCTGAACACGAAGTCGAACTCAGCGTCGGCGAACGGCAGGCGCTCGGCGGCGCCCCGAACCGTGCTGATGTTGTCCAGGCCACGCTCGGCCGCTGCCGCGGTCACAACATCCAACATCTGTTGGGACAGATCGTAGGCCACCACTTCACCGGCCAGGGGCGCCACGTGGAAACTCACATGACCGGCGCCACAGCCCAGGTCCAGCACACGGGCATCGCCACGACCGGCCAACGCAGCCTGTAGCAGCGCGAACTCGGCGCCCTGGGCGTGCACGGCACTGCTCAGATAGGCCGAAGCCTGTTCACCGAATTGCTTTTGTACAACCTGACTGTGGGCGGTGTTGGTCATGGGATGTCCTTATGGTTTTTTATTGCCTGGGCGGCCCCCATCGCGAGCAAGCTCGCTCCCACAGGGGATTTTGGGTGTTCACAAAACACCTGTGGGCGCGAGCTTGCTCGCGATGAAGCCGGTACTGCCTACATCAATCCATCAAGCATCGCGAAACAACCAAGGCTGGCTCGCCCGGTGCCTGGCCTCGAACGCGGCAATCGCCTCGCCGTCCTGCAGGGTCAGGCCGATGTCATCCAGGCCGTTGAGCAGGCAGTGCTTGCGGAACGCATCGATCTCGAAACCCAGCACCTTGCCATCGGGACGGGTCACCGTCTGGGCGGCCAGGTCGATCTGCAGTTGATAGCCAGGGTTGGCCTCGACCTGCTGGAACAACTCATCCACGTCAGCATCGCTGAGGATGATCGGCAGCAAGCCGTTCTTGAAGCTGTTGTTGAAGAAGATGTCGGCGTAGCTCGGCGCGATGATGCTGCGGAAACCGTACTCTTCCAGGGCCCATGGCGCGTGCTCGCGGCTCGAACCGCAGCCGAAGTTCTCCCGGGCCAGCAACACACTGGCACCTTGGTAGCGCTCGGCGTTGAGCACGAAATCCTTGTTCAACGGCCGCTTGGAGTTGTCCTGGTACGGCTGGCCGACATCCAGGTAGCGCCATTCGTCGAACAGGTTCGGGCCGAAACCGGTGCGTTTGATGGACTTCAGGAATTGCTTGGGAATGATCTGGTCGGTGTCGACGTTGGCACGATCCAAAGGCGCGACAAGACCGGTGTGCTGGGTAAAAGCTTTCATGCTGCGCTCCTTCAGATCAATTCGCGGACGTCGACGAAACGGCCGTTGACGGCCGCCGCGGCGGCCATGGCCGGGCTCACCAGGTGCGTACGGCCCCCGGCGCCCTGACGGCCTTCGAAGTTACGGTTGGAGGTGGAGGCGCAATGCTCGCCGGACTCCAGGCGGTCAGGGTTCATCGCCAGGCACATCGAGCAGCCCGGCTCACGCCATTCGAAACCGGCCTCGAGGAAAATCTTGTCCAGCCCTTCCGCTTCGGCCTGGGCCTTCACCAGGCCCGAGCCCGGCACCACGATGGCCTGCTTGATGGTCGAGGCCACCTTGCGGCCCTTGGCGATCACCGCCGCGGCGCGCAGGTCTTCGATCCGCGAGTTGGTGCAGGAGCCGATGAACACGCGATCAAGCTGGATGTCGGTGATCGCCTGGTTGGCGCTCAAGCCCATGTACTTCAAGGCACGGACGATGGAGTCGCGCTTGACCAGGTCCATTTCCTTGGCCGGATCCGGTACGTTCTGGTCCACGGCCAAGACCATTTCCGGGGAGGTACCCCAGCTGACTTGCGGCTTGATCTGCGTCGCGTCGAGCTCGACCACCGTGTCGAACTTGGCATCGGCATCGGAGACCAGGTCTTTCCAGGCCTCGACCGCCATGTCCCATTCCGCGCCTTTGGGCGAGAACGGACGGCCCTTGACGTATTCCACGGTTTTTTCATCGGCGGCCACCAGGCCGACCCGGGCACCGGCCTCGATGGACATGTTGCAAATGGTCATGCGGCCTTCGACGGACAAGTCGCGAATCGCGCTGCCGGCGAACTCGATGGCATGACCGTTACCGCCGGCGGTGCCGATCTTGCCGATCACGGCCAGGACGATGTCCTTGGCGGTCACGCCGAACGGCAACTTGCCTTCGACGCGCACCAGCATGTTTTTCATTTTCTTGGCCACCAGGCACTGGGTGGCGAGCACGTGCTCGACCTCGGACGTGCCGATGCCGTGGGCCAGGGCGCCGAACGCACCGTGGGTCGAGGTGTGCGAGTCGCCGCAGACCACGGTCATGCCAGGCAAGGTCGCGCCCTGCTCCGGGCCGATGACGTGGACGATGCCTTGGCGCACATCGTTCATCTTGAATTCGACGATGCCGTATTCGTCACAGTTATCGTCGAGGGTCTGGACCTGCAAGCGCGAGACCTGGTCGGCAATGGCTTCGATGCCGCCCTTGCGCTCCGGCGTGGTCGGTACGTTGTGGTCCGGGGTCGCGATGTTGGCATCGATGCGCCACGGCTTGCGCCCGGCCAGGCGCAGGCCTTCGAAGGCTTGCGGCGACGTCACTTCGTGAATGATGTGACGGTCGATGTAGATCAGCGCCGAGCCATCGTCGCGCTGCTTGACCAAATGCGAATCCCAGAGCTTGTCGTAGAGCGTTTTGCCGGCCATCAGACGGTTTCCTCATCAGCTTGTTTCTATGCCCCGGGCCTTGAACGAATCAATAACCCCTTGGCTTGTGAGGCTGATCCTATGGGGTTACATTAAATAACTCAAATTCATATTTTTCATGCTTTGCATAACCAACTGGAATTCGACCGGAACCGCCATGGACCTCGCCAACCTCAATGCTTTTATTGCCATCGCCGAGACGGGCAGTTTCTCCGGCGCCGGCGAACGCCTGCACCTGACCCAGCCGGCCATCAGCAAGCGCATTGCCGGCCTCGAACAACAACTCAAGGTGCGCCTGTTCGACCGCCTGGGCCGTGAAGTGGGCCTGACCGAGGCCGGCCGGGCCCTGTTGCCGAGGGCCTACCAGATCCTCAACGTGCTGGACGACACCCGCCGCGCCCTGACCAACCTGACCGGCGAAGTGACCGGGCGCCTGACGCTCGCCACCAGCCACCACATCGGCCTGCACCGCTTGCCACCTTTATTGCGCGAGTTCACCCGGCGTTATCCCCAGGTGGCGCTGGATATCCAGTTCCTGGATTCGGAAGTGGCCTACGAAGAAATCCTCCATGGCCGGGCGGAACTGGCCGTCATCACCCTCGCCCCCGAGCCCCACACGCTGGTAAGGGCCACGCCAGTGTGGGACGACCCCCTGGATTTCGTGGTCGCCCCGGAGCATGCGTTGCTGGAAAACAGCGCGGTGAGCCTGGCGGACATTGCCTTGCATCCGGCAGTGTTCCCGGGGGGCAACACCTTTACCCATCACATCGTGCAACGGTTGTTCGAGGCCCAGGGCCTGACGCCAAACATCGCCATGAGCACGAATTATCTGGAAACCATAAAGATGATGGTTTCCATCGGCCTGGCCTGGAGCGTTCTGCCGCGCACCATGCTCGATGAACAGGTCGCGCGCATTCCTTTGCCGGGCATACAGCTCAGTCGCCAGCTAGGCTATATCTTGCACACCGAACGGACGCTATCGAATGCCGCACGGGCTTTCATGGCCTTACTGGACGCACAAATCGATTTGCCAGGGACAAAGGCATAGGTTGTGCCGCGCCTGTAGGGCCTTGGATGCTTGTGCTTAATGCCCAAAACCGCTCAAGGCTCGCTAGAAATGCCCAAACCTGCTGACCATCTCCCGCCCCTGCCGCGCATTCAGGCGCTCGACCCGAAGCGGTCCGAGCAAAGCTGGGACAGCGCGCCACAGTTGCTGGCCGCCCTGAACGGTGCGCGGCTGGGCGCTTGGTCGTGGGACATCGACAGCGGCCAGATCAGCTGGTCCCGCGGCACCCAGGCGTTGTTCGGCTTCGATCCGCGCCAACCGTTGCCGGCGGACGTGGACTACCTCGACCTGCTGTTGCCCGAAGACCGGGCCAGGGCCGTGCGCGCCTTTCACGCGGCAGTGGCCGGAGCGCCGGTGGAACAGGCGATGCATCATCGCATCGTCTGGCCCGACGGCAGCCTGCACTGGCTGGAAATCAGTGGCAGCGTGCTACCCGACAAGCACGGCCGGCCGCGCATGATCGGGGTGATTCGTGAAATCACCCATCAGCGCGAGCGGGAACAGGCGCTGCGCAGCTCGGAAAAACGCTTCGCCACGCTCTTTCATCTGTGCCCGAACATGGTCTTGCTGACCCGCCAGGAAGACGGGCTGATCAGCGAGGCCAACCAGTATTTCGAAAGCCTGTTCGGTTGGCCAGTACATGACGTGATCGGCCGTACCACCCTGGAGCTGGGCCTGTGGGTTGACCCCAGGCAGCGGGCGAAACTGGTGGAGGCAACCAAGGCCAAGGGCGAGCTGGTCAGCATGGAGGTGGAGTTCCGGGCCAGCAACGGCCAGATTCATAGCGGCATTCTGAGCGCGCAGAAAGTCGAGCTCGAAGGCCAGCCGTACCTGCTGAGCACGTTCCTCGACACCTCCGAGCGCAAGCTCGCCGAACAGGCCCTCAAGGACAGCCAGGAACGCCTGGACCTGGCCCTCGACTCGGCGCAACTGGGCACCTGGGACTGGCACATTCCCAGCGGCATGCTCTACGGCTCGGCCCGGGCCGCGCAGCTCCATGGCCTGGAACCCAAGCCGTTCCACGAATCATTCGATGCGTTTTTCGAGGGGGTTCCCACAGAAGAACGCAACAACATGCGCAACGCCTATCGCAGCCTGCGGGAAGGCCCGGCGGGCAACTATCAATTGACCTACCGCGTACAACTGCCCGACGGCACCTCGCGCTACCTGGAAAGCCGCGCCCGCCTCTACCGCAACGACGACGGCAGCCCCTTGCGCATGGCCGGGACCTTGCTGGACATCACCGACCAGGTGGAGCGCGAACAAAGCCTGGCCGCCTCGGAAGAGAAGTTCGCCACGCTGTTCCAGGTCAGTCCCGACCCGATCTGCGTCACCCACCAGGACAGCGGGCGCTTCCTCGAGATCAACTCCAGTTTCACCCAGACCTTTGGCTGGACCACCAACGACGTGATTGGCCTCAGCGCCGACGAAATCGGCCTCTGGGGTGGCTCGGGCAGCAGTCTGCAACGCATCGAACGGGTGATCCGCGAACAATCGCTGAACAATGTCGCCATCGTCGTTCACCACAAGAACGGCCAGCCATTGACCTGTGTGATTTCCAGCCGGCAAATCAACGTCGGCAACCAGCCGTGCATCGTCACGACCTTGCGCGACATCACGCAGCAGCAACGCTCCGAAGCCGCCCTCAAGGCCAGTGAAGAGAAATTCGCCAAGGCGTTTCATTCCAGCCCCGACGCCATCACCATCACCGAACACCAAAGCGGTCGCTACCTTGAGGTCAACGACGGCTTCTGCCGGTTGACCGGCTACCGCGCCGACGAAGTGATAGGGCATACGGTCTACGAGGTAGGGATCTGGGCCGAAGAAAAACAGCGCGCCGCCCTGCTGGCCGAATTGCAACTCAAGGGCCGTGTGCACCACCAAGAGATGCTCGGGCGCAATAAACGTGGGGAAATCCTCACGGTGGAGGTCTCGGTCGAGCCCATCACCCTCAATGAAACCGAGTGCCTGCTGCTGACCGCCCGAGACGTGAGCCTGCTGCGCAATGCCGAAGCCCAGATCCGCCACCTGGCCTACCACGACTCGCTGACCAACCTGCCCAACCGGGCCTTGCTGATGGACCGCCTGAGCCAGCAGATCGCCCTGCTCAAGCGTCACAACTTGCGCGGCGCCCTGCTGTTTCTCGACCTGGACCACTTCAAGCACATCAACGATTCCCTCGGTCACCCGGTGGGCGACACCGTACTGAAAATCATCACTGCACGCCTGGAAGCCAGCGTACGCCTGGAAGACACCGTGGCGCGACTGGGTGGCGATGAGTTCGTGGTGCTGCTCAGCGGCCTGGAGGGCTCGCGCAGCGAGGTCAGCAAGCAAGTGCAGGCCCTGGCCGACACCCTGCGTGAACTGCTCTCGGAACCGATGTTTCTCGATGGCCAGCGACTGCAGGTCACGCCGAGCATCGGTATCGCGTTGATCCCCGACCACGGCTCCACCCCCACCGATTTGCTCAAGCGCGCCGACATTGCGCTGTATCGCGCCAAGGACTCGGGACGCAACACCTCGCAGATGTTCCACACCACCATGCAAAAAGCCGCCAGCGAACGGTTGCGCATGGAAACCGACCTGCGCCTGGCCCTGGCCCGTGGCGAGTTCAGCGTGCATTTCCAGCCTCAGGTCGATGCCCGGGACAACCGCATCATCGGCGCCGAAGCCTTGGTGCGCTGGCATCACCCGGACCTCGGCGCCCAATCGCCCAACGAATTCATCAAAGTGCTGGAGGACAGTGGCCTGATCCTCGAAGTCGGGACCTGGATCCTCGATGAAGCCTGCGACGGCTTCAAGCAACTGATCGCCAAGGGCAAGATCGATCCGCAGCGATTCAGCCTGTGCGTGAACATCAGCCCACGACAATTCCGCCAGAGCGACTTCGTCGAACGCATCGAAAACAGCCTGGCCGCCCACGGCCTGCCCTGCTCGCTGCTGAAACTGGAGATCACCGAAGGTATCGTGATCCAGAACCTGGACGACACCATCGCCAAGATGCGCCGGCTCAAGAAGCTGGGGGTGAGCTTCGCCATGGACGATTTCGGCACCGGTTATTCGTCACTGACCTACCTCAAGCGCCTGCCGGTGGACACGCTGAAAATCGACCAGTCATTCGTGCGCGACGCCACCAGCGACCCCAACGACGCAGAAATCATCCGCGCCATCGTCGCCATGGCCCGCAGCCTCAACCTGGTAATGATCGCCGAAGGCGTGGAGACCCTGGAGCAATTGCATTTTTTGCAAGGGCTTGATTGCCATTTGTACCAGGGTTACCTGCACAGCCGGCCGTTGCCGCTGGAGGCGTTTGAGCGGTTGTTGCCATAGTGGGAGCCCCCCACAGATATGAAAAAGGGCGCCATAAGGCGCCCTTTTTCAGTTGCGATGCATCAGTTTTGCAGCGCGGGTTGCTGCTGCGCACCGTTGATCGGGATGCGCTTGGCTTTCGCCTCTTCCGGAACCACTCGCAACAGGTCGATGCTCAACAGACCGTTACGCAGGCCGGCGGACTTGATCTCGATATGATCGGCCAACCGGAAGGACAGCTTGAACGCACGCTGGGCAATGCCCTGGTGCAGGAAGGTGACGCTGTCGTTGCTGGCTTCACGCTTGCCGCCACTGATGGTCAGCACACCTTTTTCCACTTGCAGGTCCAGGTCTTCTTCCTGGAACCCGGCGGCGGCGACCACGATGCGGTATTCGTCATCACCATGTTTTTCCACGTTGTAGGGTGGATAGCTGCTGCCTGGTTCGTTGCGCAGGGCGGTTTCGAACAAGTCGTTGAAGCGATCGAAGCCTACCGAGGAACGGAACAGAGGGGCCAGCGAAAATGCAGTACTCATGATTCAAATCTCCTGAAAAATTCAGCAAGTTTTTTTGTCTCCGCGACCCGAATTCGGCATCGCGTAACCCCTATCTAGGGTCCGCCAAAAACTTTTCAAGAGGTTTTTTCGAATTTTTTTCAGGCCGCTTCAGTGCGCTGAACACCCAATAAATGCCCCACCGCGTCCAGGTCGGTTTCCCGGCGTAGCGCGGTAAACAGCTCCACCGCTTCGGGGTAATTGCGGGTCAGCATCGCCAGCCACTGCTTCAACCGGCCCGGGGCCTGGCGCGGCGTCAACTGTTCGACCACTTGCTGCCAAAAATCATGGAGCATCGGCTGCAACTCGGCCCAGGACATCTCGACCACGTCCTCGCCAGCCCGGGCGGCGGCGATCTGCCGGGCCAGGTCAGGGCGGGAAACGAGGCCGCGACCAAGCATGATGTCTTCGACACCGCTGATTTCGCGGCAACGGCGCCAATCCTCCACGCTCCAGATATCGCCATTGGCGAACACCGGCACCTTGACCACTTCCTGCACGCGGGGGATCCACTCCCAATGGGCCGGAGGCTTGTAGCCATCGACCTTGGTCCGCGCATGCACCACGATGTGCGCCGCGCCGCCTTCGGCCAACGCCGTGGCACAGACCAGGGCGCCGTCCGGGCTATCGAAACCCAGGCGCATCTTGGCGGTGACGGGGATGTGTTTCGGCACCGCGCGGCGCACGTGTTCGACGATTTCGTTGAGCAGTTCCGGCTCCTTGAGCAACACTGCGCCGCCCCGGGATTTGTTCACGGTCTTGGCCGGGCAACCGAAATTGAGGTCGATCACCTCTGAGCCCAACTCGCACGCCAACGCCGCGTTTTCCGCCAGGCACACCGGATCGGAGCCGAGCAACTGCACCCGTAACGGCACGCCGGCAGCGGTCTGGGCACCGCTCAGCAACTCAGGGGCGAGCTTATGGAAATAGGCCGGCGTGAGCAGACGATCGTTGACGCGGATGAACTCGGTGACACACCAGTCGATACCGCCAACACGGGTCAGGACGTCCCGCAGGATGTTGTCGACCAACCCCTCCATGGGCGCCAGGGCAATTTGCATGGAAACACACACTCAACGAAAAAACGTGCGGCAGTTTACCGGATTTTGCCCATGACATCGGAATTCACCACCAATCCCTGTGGGAGCTGAGCTTGCTCGCGATGGCGGTGGGTCAGCTTGCGCAAATGTTGAATGTATCGCCGCTATCGCGAGCAAGCTCGCTCCCACACGAGCTCCAAGGTGTTCATGGAATCGAAGTCCACCACCAATCCCTGTGGGAACCGAGCTTGCTCGCGATGGCGCTGGGTCAGCTTGCGCAAATGTTGAATGTATCGCCGCTATCGCGAGCAAGCTCGCTCCCACACGGGCTCCAGGGCGTTCATGGAATCTAAGTCCACCACCAATCCCTGTGGGAGCCGAGCTTGCTCGCGATGGCGGTGGGTCAGTCCACGAGGATGCCGGACGGTTCCAGGGCGGGGCCATACCCCTCGATGAATTCCTGGGGCATGCGCTTGGGCCGGCCAGTGGAGAGTTCGATGCAGACGAAAGTGGTCTGGGCCCGCAGCAACGTGGCGTTGTCGCTGGGACGGACCAACTGGAAATGCCGGGTCATTTTCAGGCGCTGGTCCCAGTCGACGATCCAGGTCGCCAATTGCAGTTCGTCGCCTTCATAGGCGGCCGCCAGGTAATCGATTTCATGCCGCACCACCGCCATGGCCCGGTCCAGGCGTCGATACTCCACCAGATCCAGCCCCAGGCGCTGGGAATGGCGCCAGGCACAGCGCTCGAGCCAGGTGACGTATACCGCGTTGTTGGCGTGGCCCAGCCCGTCGATGTCTTCGGCATTGACCTGAAGATCAATGATGAATGGCGTTGCCCGATCCCAGCCCATGCCCCTCTCCCGGTCGAATTTGGATCGGGGCAGTGTAACGGATCCTAGCTCGACCGCCATCGCGGGCAAGCCTTGCTCCCACCGCTCAAGCCGATTGCCGCGCTTGCAGGCTGCGACCGGCCAACAGTGATAACACCCCATCAATGACCCGAGGATCGGCCAGCACCCGCTGATGCCCGCCCTGTGGCAGTCGCAGCAGCCGACTGTCGAACCAGGCGTCATGAATCAATTGCGACTCCTTGACCGAGACCGATGTGTCGTCCTCGGCATGGACGATCAACCCCGGCACGTCCAACTGGTAATGCGCCACATCCATCTTCGAGGCGGGCATGCCCACGTCGCTTTCCACCTGGCGAATGAAGGCCGAACGCGCCTTGGGCGGCAGGCCCATCATCCGGGAGAAACCGCGCAGCACCCCAAGAATGCGAGCGGGCGCGGCGATGCTGACCAGCGTCTCGGTACGCAACCCCAACTGGACCGCCAGCATGGCGCTGGCACCGCCCATGGAATGCCCGATCACCGCCTGCAACGGCGGCAGCTCGGCGGCGGCTTCGAGCATGGCCCTGGCGAACAACAGGACATTCGCCTCGCGACCTGGCGAACGGCCGTGGGCCGGACCGTCCAGCGCCACGACCGTGTAACCAGCGCCCACCAGGGCCGTGATCAGCGCCGCGAACTGGGTCGGCCGCCCTTCCCAACCGTGCATCAACAAGACCGCCGGGCCTTTGCCCCAGCGCAAGGCCGAGAGACCGAAACGCAAGGTGATACGCTCGGAAGTCGCCAGCAACGGCAGTTCCCAATCCCGCGGCGGCAAGTTTCGAGGGCGCATGAACAGCGAACGCATCTGCTTCGCCACCAGGCGTGGAGCCACCCAGCCAAGCGTGCCATTGACACTACGTATCCAGCTCAACCTGTCCATCGCTCATCTCCAGGGCTCGCGCCTCAGCTCAACGCACCGCCGACTTGGCGGCGCGCAGCAAACGATCCGATAACTCTCCCGGGCCCAATGCCCGCGCCAGTGCCAGGCCACCGACCATCAAGGCGATGTCGGCCAGGGCCTTGTCGGTATCCTCCGGGCTGGCCGCCAATTGCGCGACCATCAACTCGATATGCTCATTGAGCACCTCACGAAACGCATCCGGCAGTCGCCCGAGTTCGCCGACCGACGCCGGAATCGGGCAGGCTTGCTCGGTGGAGTCGCGGTGCTTTCGGGACAGATAGAACGCGGCGACCAACGCACGCCGCTCTTCGCCTGTCAGCTCACCGTCCATATCGGCGATCAAGCCGCGGCGCCGATTGAGCAATTGCTTGAAGGCCTCCAGCATCAAGGCATCCTTGCTTTCGAAATGGGCGTAAAAGCCGCCCACCGTCAGCCCGGCTGCGCCCATCACCTCGCCCACGCTCGGTTCCGCCGGCCCACGCTGGATCAGCGCATCGCTGGCGGCCTTGAGAATGCGTTCACGGGTTTGTGCCTTTTTATCGCTCATCGTCGCCTCCGAATATTACGACTGAAATATTATCCATGTAATAATTTTCCGCAAGCGGAAATTTTCACCGCTGGTCAGAAGACTTTTTCAAAGGATAAGGGAATTGGCCAAACGCCAGACAAACAAAAGGGCCATTCAAGAATTGAATGACCCTTATAAAATCCCGCAGAGCGGGTAATCGTGGCGTCCCCTAGGGGACTCGAACCCCTGTTACCGCCGTGAAAGGGCGGTGTCCTAGGCCACTAGACGAAGGGGACACAAACCTTCTAACTTGATCAGCGCTGAGAACTGATCGATTCAAGGCCGGTGTGGCCAAACCTTGAACCTGTAATTGGTGGAGCTAGACGGGATCGAACCGTCGACCTCTTGCATGCCATGCAAGCGCTCTCCCAGCTGAGCTATAGCCCCGGATTTTTCGCCTCGCGGCGGAGCGACATCTTGCAACATCGCTTCTGTAAAACTGGCGTCCCCTAGGGGACTCGAACCCCTGTTACCGCCGTGAAAGGGCGGTGTCCTAGGCCACTAGACGAAGGGGACGCAAACCCTTCTATACAACTGATCAACGCTGAGTGTTGATCGCTTCAAGGCCGGTGTGGCCAGACCTTGAAGTGTAAATTGGTGGAGCTAGACGGGATCGAACCGTCGACCTCTTGCATGCCATGCAAGCGCTCTCCCAGCTGAGCTATAGCCCCTCATCGCTGAGGACGGGGCGAATCTTAAGGGCGTATCGGAGGGCTGTCAAATTTATTTTCAACAAATATGAAAATTTTTTGCCGGGATAACAATCACTTACCGACAAACCCCGGAAAACCGGGGTATGTCCTGCCTCATCGAGCGCTTACGCGATCGCGCCCAGCAGTTTTTCCCACTCCTTGTTCTCCTTCTTCGACACGCCACCGAGCAGATCGATGGCCTGGCGCAGGCGGAAACGGGTCAGGTCCGGCCCGAGAATTTCCATCGCATCGAGCACCGACACCGAACTGGCCTGGCCGGTAATGGCGGCGAACATCAGCGGCATGGCATCGCGCAGTTTCAACTCCAAGGATTCGACCACGGCCTGGATGGTCGCCGTGATGCTGTCCTTCTCCCACTGACGCAGGCTTTCGAGCTTCCACAGGATCAGTTGCATCAACTGGCGTACCTGGTCGCCGGAGAGCTTCTTGGACTCGAACAGCTTCGCGTCCGGCGTCACGCCACCGGCAAAGAAGAAGCCGGCCAGCGGGGCGATCTGGCTGAAGGTCTCTACCCTGCCCTGCACATGGGGCGCGATCTTCATCATGTACTCAGGGTTCAACGCCCACTTCTGCACACGTGCGGCGAACTCTTCCACCGGCAGGTCCCGCAGCCACTGGCCGTTGAGCCACGACAGCTTCTCGATGTCGAAGATCGGCCCGCCCAGGGAGACCCGCGACAGGTCGAAATGCTCGACCATTTCCTGCAGCGAGAACTTCTCGCGCTCGTCCGGCATCGACCAGCCCATGCGCCCCAAGTAGTTGAGCATCGCCTCGGGCATGAAGCCCATGCGCTCGTAGAACGTCACCGAGGTCGGGTTCTTGCGCTTGGACAGCTTGCTCTTGTCCGGGTTACGCAGCAGCGGCATGTAGCACAGCTGCGGTTGTTCCCAGCCGAAGTATTCGTAGAGCAGGATCAGTTTCGGCGCCGACGGCAGCCATTCTTCACCGCGCAATACGTGGGTGATGCCCATCAGGTGATCGTCGACCACGTTGGCCAGGAAGTACGTCGGCAGGCCGTCGGTCTTCATCAGCACTTGCATGTCCATGCGATCCCATGGGATCTCGACATCGCCACGCAGCATGTCCGGCACCACGCAGACGCCTTCGCTCGGCACTTTCATGCGGATCACATGGGGCTCGCCGGCCGCCAGGCGACGAGCGACTTCTTCCTTGGACAGCAGCAGCGCCCGGCCGTCATAGCGCGGGGTTTCGCCGCGGGCCATTTGCTCGGCGCGCATCTGGTCCAGCTCTTCGGCGGTGCAGAAACACGGGAACGCATGCCCCATGTCCACCAACTGCTGGCAATACTGCTTGTAGATATCACCGCGCTCGCTCTGGCGGTACGGACCGTGTGGGCCGCCGACGTCCGGGCCTTCGCTCCAGTCGATCCCCAACCAGCGCAAGGCATCGAAGATCTGTTGCTCGGACTCGCGGGTCGAACGCAACTGGTCGGTGTCCTCGATCCGCAAGATGAACTCGCCGCCATGCTGCTTGGCAAAGCAATAGTTGAACAAAGCGATGTAGGCGGTGCCGACATGGGGATCGCCAGTGGGCGAAGGCGCGATGCGGGTGCGGACGGTGGTCATGGCATGTCTCGGAAAGAATATAAAAGCGAAGATCGAACAGGGGGCGAATGGTAACAGGCGATGGCGGGCGGGCTCCAGTGAGAGCGGGATTTGTGTGGCCAGTCGTCAGACCGAGTCGCGCCCATCGCGAGCAAGCTCGCTCCCACAAGGGATCATTGGGCGACTCGATCGAACTTGTGGGAGCGAGCTTGCTCGCGATGAGGCCATTAAGGTCGCCACACAACCTCAGACAGCCAACAACCGCTCCCGCAACTTGCCAATCTCATCACGCAATTGCGCCGCCGCTTCGAACTCCAGGTCCCGGGCAAGCTGGTACATTTTCTCTTCCAATTGACGGATACGCTTGGTGATCTCGCTTGGGGAGCGCAGTTCGGCCTCGTAGCGGGCGCTCTCTTCGGCCGCCTTGGCCATGCCCTTGCGCTTCTTGCTGCGCGAGCCTGGCACGGTGGCGCCCTCCATGATGTCGGCGACATCCTTGAACACGCCCTTGGGGGTGATGCCATTGGCCAGGTTGAAGGCGATCTGCTTGTCACGACGGCGCTCGGTCTCGCCGATGGCCCGCTCCATGGAGCCGGTAATGCGGTCAGCGTACAGAATCGCCCGGCCGTTCAGGTTACGCGCCGCGCGACCGATGGTCTGGATCAACGAGCGTTCGGAGCGCAGGAAACCTTCCTTGTCGGCGTCGAGAATCGCCACCAGCGACACTTCCGGCATGTCCAGGCCTTCGCGCAGCAGGTTGATGCCCACCAGCACATCGAAGGTGCCCAGGCGCAGGTCGCGGATGATCTCGACCCGCTCCACCGTGTCGATGTCCGAGTGCAGGTAACGCACCCGCACGCCGTGGTCGGCCAGGTAATCGGTAAGGTCTTCGGCCATGCGCTTGGTCAGCGTGGTGACCAGCACCCGCTCCTCCACCGCCACGCGCTTGCTGATTTCCGAGAGCAGATCGTCCACCTGGGTCAGCGCCGGACGCACCTCGACTTGCGGGTCCACCAGCCCGGTCGGTCGCACCACTTGCTCGACCACCCGCCCGGCATGCTCGGCTTCGTAGTTGCCAGGGGTGGCCGAGACAAAAATCGTCTGCGGGCTCACACTTTCCCATTCGTCGAAGCGCATCGGCCGGTTATCCAGCGCCGAAGGCAAGCGGAAACCGTATTCCACCAGGGTTTCCTTGCGCGAACGGTCGCCTTTGTACATCGCGCCGACCTGGGGCACGCTGACGTGGGATTCGTCGATCACCAGCAAGGCATCGGCCGGCAGATAGTCATACAAGGTCGGCGGTGGCGCACCCGCCGGGCGGCCCGACAGGTAACGCGAGTAGTTTTCGATGCCGTTGCAGTAGCCCAGCTCCAGGATCATCTCCAGGTCGAACCGGGTCCGTTGCTCCAGACGCTGGGCTTCCACCAGCTTGTTGTTCGAACGCAGGTACTCCAGGCGCTCCTGCAACTCGGCCTTGATCCCCTCGATGGCGTCCAGCAGGGTTTCCCGCGGCGTCACGTAGTGGCTCTTGGGGTAGAAGGTGAAGCGTGGCAACTTGCGGATCACTTCGCCGGTCAGCGGATCGAACGCCGAAAGACTCTCCACTTCATCGTCGAACAGCTCGATGCGAATCGCTTCCAGGTCCGATTCCGCCGGGTAGATGTCAATGACATCGCCCCGCACCCGGAAGGTCGCCCGAGCAAAATCCATGTCGTTGCGGGTGTACTGCAAGTCCGCCAGGCGCCGCAGCAAGGCGCGCTGGTCGAGTTTGTCGCCGCGATCCACGTGCAGCACCATCTTCAGGTAGGTTTCCGGGCTGCCCAGGCCGTAGATGCACGACACCGTGGTGACGATGATCGCGTCCTTGCGCTCGAGCAGCGCCTTGGTCGCCGACAGGCGCATCTGTTCGATGTGGTCGTTGATCGAGGCGTCCTTCTCGATGAAGGTGTCCGACGATGGCACGTAGGCCTCGGGCTGGTAGTAGTCGTAGTAGGAAACGAAGTACTCCACGGCGTTGTTCGGGAAAAACGCCTTGAACTCACCGTACAGTTGCGCCGCCAGGGTCTTGTTCGGCGCCAGGACCAGGGTCGGGCGCTGTACCTGGGCGATCACGTTGGCAATGCTGAAGGTCTTGCCCGAGCCGGTCACACCGAGCAACGTCTGGTGCGCCAGCCCGGCCTCGATGCCTTCGACCATCAGGCGGATGGCTTCCGGCTGATCGCCGGCGGGCTGGAAGCGGGTGACTAGCTGGAATTCAGACATGACATAACCTCTGGATTCACCCCTGTCAGCCAGCGACAGGAACGAGAAAGACCGAAACGACTGATGTCGCCCGAGGAAAAAGCTGGGATGCACACAATGTGGAGGTGAATGCCTTCGCTTTCAAGACGAACGTCCTACACGCCTTGAAGACTTTGACGCGGCGAGAGGACTAACGGTCGAAAAAAATCGAAAAAACTTAGCCTAAAAGCCGAATCGCCTGTCGCCGTGCCGGGTGATGGCCTCTATACTAGCTCCCCGTTTGTGCACCGCTCTAGTGCATTCGGCTGGAGCGTCACACGTCCCCTCATTCTCCATTCAGAGCCGCGCACTAATGAGCCTGTTTTCCGCTGTCGAATTGGCACCCCGCGATCCCATCCTGGGCCTCAACGAAGCTTTCAACGCCGACACCCGTACCAATAAGGTCAACCTGGGTGTAGGTGTTTACTGCAACGAGGAGGGGCGCATTCCACTCCTGCGCGCCGTGGTCGAGGCCGAGACGATTCGCGTGGCTCAGCACGTTTCCCGTGGTTACTTGCCGATCGACGGCATCGCCGCCTACGACCAGGCTGTGCAGACCCTGCTGTTCGGCAAGGATTCGCCGCTGATCGCCTCCGGTCGCGTCGTCACCGCCCAGGCCGTGGGCGGCACTGGCGCATTGAAGATCGGTGCCGACTTCCTCAAGCAACTGCTGCCTGACGCGGTCGTGGCCATCAGCGACCCGAGCTGGGAGAACCACCGCGCCCTGTTTGAAACCGCCGGCTTCCCGGTGCAGAACTACCGCTACTACGATGCCGCCACCCACGACGTGAACCGCAGCGGCCTGCTGGAAGACCTCAACGCCCTACCCGATCGCTCGATCGTTGTGCTGCACGCCTGCTGCCACAACCCGACCGGCGTGGACCTGAACCCGGAAGACTGGAAAAACGTGCTGGCCGTGGTCAAGGCCAAGAACCACGTACCGTTCCTGGACATGGCCTACCAGGGCTTTGGCGCCGGTATCGACGAAGACGCGGCGGCCGTGCGCCTGTTCGCCGAATCGGGACTGACCTTCTTTGCCTCCAGCTCGTTCTCCAAGTCGTTCTCGCTGTACGGCGAGCGCGTCGGCGCCCTGTCGATCGTCAGCGAATCGAAAGAAGAAAGCGCCCGTGTGCTGTCCCAGGTCAAGCGCGTGATCCGCACCAACTATTCCAACCCGCCCACCCATGGCGCCAGCATCGTCGCCGCCGTGCTCAACAGCCCGGAGCTGCGGACACAGTGGGAAGCCGAACTGGCCGAAATGCGCCTGCGCATTCGCGGCATGCGCGACCAGATGGTCGACATGCTGGCCAAGGCCGCCCCGCAGCACGACTTCAGCTTCGTCGCCCGTCAGAGCGGGATGTTCTCCTACTCCGGCCTGAGCGTTGAACAAGTGATGCGCCTGCGCAACGAGTTCGGCATCTACGCCCTGGACACCGGCCGCATCTGCGTGGCCGCGCTGAACCAGAACAACATCGATGCGGTGACCAAGGCTATTGTCCAGGTGATCTGAAGATCGCTGGAATGAAGAACGGGAAGCCATGGCTTCCCGTTTTTTTGAGTGCTCACACCGACCCGTGGCGAGGGAGCTTGCTCCCTCGCCACAAAAGCACCAGATCGAAACTACAACTCCGTCGCCCGCTGGCTCGCCGCATCGTCATAGATGACATACAACGACTCGGCCACCTGGCTCTTGATCGCCTTGGTACTTTCCAGCCCCAGGACAAAACCCTCGGCCTTGCCGCCAGCGCGGTTCAGTTCTTCGGCCGTGCTCGCCTGGGCGATGGCGTCGTACAGTTTCTCGGCGTGCGGCCCCACCCCCTTGGGCAAACTGATCTGGGCGGTGCTCACAAGCACACCTCGGCGCAACGGGCTGTGTGAAGTGGTAACAGGTGGTTCATGGCACGTACCTCAATGTCGGCGAATGGCCGGCAGCGCGTCCTGCCACTTCCGGGCAACCATGGTAGCCCTCTCCCGCCCTTGCGGTAACTGCCAATCGCTGATTGAGCGTCAATGGGCATCAGGAATGCGCCGTCCGCCAATAGACGCTTGACTTCTCTTTTCCAATCAGTAACATACGCGCCATTCCGCGATAGCTCAGTTGGTAGAGCAAGTGACTGTTAATCACTGGGTCCCTGGTTCGAGTCCAGGTCGTGGAGCCAGACAGCAACACCAAAAAGCCCCTGAATCGAAAGATCCAGGGGCTTTTTTGTGGGCGAAAAACAGGTGGATGGCCATATAAGTCTGGCCGAGGTCGCTGCCGGAACAATAATCCGGCGCCAAAAAGGCAATATGGTCCGGATCCTGCTTTCTTTTTCCGACAACCCAAGCTGTCACGTGAGCGTCATGACAGGGCCGCAAACTGGCACTGTCCGCCAACAACAGCTTCAAAACAACAAGGACGAAGCTATGCCCACGCAAAATCCTCACCGCATTGTCGGCCTGTGCACCTCCAGCAAGGTGTACAACGTACTGACCGAACTCAAGCAACTGGAAGGCCACCGCAGCGCCAAGTTCCTTTCCCTGCTGGCGGAAAACCTGGTGCGCAAGGGCCTGCTCAACGAGCAGGAAGTGGTGCACATGCTCGATCTGGTCGTCGATTGAGCGGCATCGATTCCTACTATTGAGCCAGTTGATTTTCCGTCCTTCCCCCTGAGCCGTAAGGTAGCCCCATCGATTGATGGAGGTTTCCCATGCCCAAGGTTCAAATCATGTCTGTCATTGGCAGCGCCGTCCCCGCCCCACTCCGGGAGCTCGGGTTGCTGGCCTGCTGGTACCTGGTGCAGGACGGCGTGACCATCAGCGGCCCGCTGACTTCACTGCCCGCCGCCCAGGCACTGTCGCAACGCATCGGGCCCTACCTGCTGAGGGCCTAGGGCAACTGCACACGCGGCGTGCTCTCGACGAACAAGGCCCAACAGGACATGAACAGCGCGGCGATCAGCGGCCCGATCACGAAGCCGTTCAGCCCGAACACCGCCAGCCCACCCAGTGTCGAGACCAGCACCATGTAGTCAGGCATCTTGGTGTCCTTGCCCACCAGGATCGGCCGCAGGAAATTGTCCACCAGACCGATCACGAACACCCCGAACAGCGTCAGCACCACGCCCTGCCAGATTGCCCCCGAGAGCAGGAAGTACACCGCCACCGGTGCCCAGACGAGGCCCGCCCCCACCGCCGGCAACAACGACAGGAACGCCATCAGCACCGCCCATGGCAATACCGTCGGAATCCCCAGGATCCAGAAGATCAGCCCACCCAACGCACCTTGGCTGATGGCGACCAGCAGGTTGCCCTTCACCGTGGCCCGCACCACCCGATTGAATTTCAACTGCAGGCGGCGCTTTTGATGTTCCCCCAGGGGAACGGCCATGCGCACTTTGCGCACCAGTTCCGCACCGTCGCGCAGAAAGAAGAACAGCAGATAGATCATCACGAAGAAGCTGACCAGGAACTGAAAGGTGCCCTGGCCGAAACTGAAGGCCTGGGTGGCGAAGAACTCGCTGCCCTGCATCGCGCTCTTGACGATCTTGTCGCGCAAGCCGTTCAGGTTGCCCAGGCCGAAGCGGTCCAGCAGGTGCTGGAAGTACGGTGGCAAGGCATCCTTGAAGCGAGCCAGGTAATCGGCAATGTCCAGCTCGCCGCTTTCCAGGCTCTTGTACAGCGCCGCGCCCTCCTGGACCAACAAGGTACTGATGATGATCACCGGCAAGATCGCGCAGACCACACAAATGCTCAACGTGACCAGCGAGGTGACATTGCGGTGCCAGCCGAACTTCAACTGCAGGCGGCGCTGCATCGGCGCAAAGACGATACCCAGGATGACCGCCCAGAACACCGCACCGTAAAATGGCAGCAGAATCCAGATGAAGGCGACCGTGACCAGCACCAGGAGCAACATCTGGGCTTTGTTTTGCAGCATCTTTCGATTCATCAGCTTTCCATGTCCAAAGGCGGGATACACATTAGTCCGCCAGGACTCGCCGGAGTGCCTTCACGTTTGCGCTGCACATTGATTCAGGTCAATGAGGCCTGGCCGACCCTGGCGTAGCCTCCCCGCTTTTTGCGACCTGACCCCACCATGACCCTCGCCGCCCCCGAACTGCTGGCGCCCGCCGGCACCCTGAAAAACATGCGCTATGCCTTCGCCTACGGTGCCGATGCGGTGTACGCCGGCCAGCCGCGCTACAGCCTGCGGGTGCGCAACAACGAATTCGACCACGCGAACCTGGCCTTGGGCATTGCCGAGGCCCAGGCCATGGGCAAGCGCTTCTACGTAGTGGTGAACATCGCCCCGCACAACGCCAAGCTGCGCACGTTCCTCAAGGACCTGGAGCCGGTGATCGCCATGGCGCCGGACGCATTGATCATGTCCGACCCGGGATTGATCATGCTGGTTCGTCGACACTTTCCACAGATGCCAATCCACCTGTCCGTGCAGGCCAACACCGTCAATTGGGCGAGCGTCGAGTTCTGGCAGCAGCAGGGCTTGAGCCGGATCATCCTGTCCCGGGAGTTGTCCCTGGAGGAAATCGCCGAGATCCGCGAGCAGGTGCCGGCCATGGAGCTGGAAGTGTTCGTCCATGGGGCGCTGTGCATGGCCTACTCCGGGCGCTGCCTGCTCTCGGGTTACATGAACAAGCGTGATGCCAACCAGGGCAGTTGCACCAATGCCTGTCGCTGGAAGTACTCGGCGCAACCGGCGGTGGAAAACGTCGTGGGCGACATTGTGCAAAGCTATCCACCCGAACCGACCCTGGGCCTCGGCGCGCCCACCGACCAGGTGTTTCTGCTCCAGGAAGCCAACCGCCCGGACGCCTCCCTGCCAGCCTTCGAGGACGAGCACGGCACCTACATCATGAATGCCAAGGACCTGCGGGCCGTGCAACACGTCGAACGCCTGGCGCGCATGGGCGTGCATTCGTTGAAGATCGAAGGCCGGACCAAGTCGCACTTCTATTGCGCGCGCACCACCCAGGTGTATCGCCGGGCCATCGATGACGCGGTGGCCGGTCGGGAATTCGATCGCAGCCTGATGACCGACCTGGAGTCCCTGGCCCAGCGTGGCTATACCGAAGGTTTTCTACGGCGCCACGTGCACGACGAATACCAGAATTACCAGAACGGCAGCTCAGTCTCGGAGCGCCAGCAGTTCGTCGGCGAACTGACCGGCGAGCGGCGCGAACGCCTGGCTGAAGTGCGGGTCAAGAACCGCTTCGGCCTGGGGGATCACATGGAACTGATGACCCCCAAGGGAAACTTCCACTTCGACCTGCACCAATTGCAGAACATCAACGGCAAGAGCATAGAGGTGGCACCGGGGGATGGGCATGTGGTGTACGTGCCGATCCCGGATGCGGTGGATCTACGGTTTGGGTTGTTGATGCGGGATGTGCGTGAGCCGTAGCACTGGCGCTGATCCAGGTGCCGCAGAACAACTGTGGGAGCGAGCTTGCTCGCGATAGCGGTGTGTCAGTCAAATGAATACTGGCTGATCTGACGCTATCGCGAGCAAGCTCGCTCCCACAGGGTTTTGTTGTGTTGGCGCCTGTTGAGCCCGGCAGGAACTGCCGAAGGCTGCGATCCTTCTTTCCCGATAAGACCCGGTTGCCCAGGTGAAAACATCTGGATCGAGAGCGAAAGATCGCAGCCTTCGGCAGCTCCTGAGAGTCAGGTCAGATTCGGAACTGCCCCACCAATTTGCCCAGGCGCTGGCCCAGGTCGGCCAGGCTGCGGGAGGTCTGGGCACCGAGCTGGGTTTCGTCGGCGACGCTGTCCACGGCCACGGCGATCTGATGCACGCTGCGGTTGATTTCCTCGGCCACCGCGGTCTGCTCTTCCGCGGCGCTGGCGATCTGGGCGTTCATCGAGTTGATGGTGCCGATCAGCTGCGCCATGGTGTCGAGGGAGGCGCCCGCCTCGTTGGCCCGCTCCGAGGTGCCATCGCCGGCCTCACTGGAACGGCGCATCGCTTCCACCGCCGCGTGGGTGCCGGATTGCAGACGGTCGATCATGCCCTGGATTTCCTGGGTACTCTGCTGGGTCCGGCTGGCCAGGGCCCGCACTTCATCGGCCACCACCGCGAACCCACGCCCCGCCTCACCGGCACGCGCGGCCTCGATGGCGGCGTTGAGGGCCAGCAGGTTGGTCTGCTCGGCAATCGAACGAATCACCCCGAGCACACTGACAATCGAGGCCACGTCCTGCTGCAGGCTGTCCAGGGACACGCCGCTGCTGCGGATATCGTTCACCAACGCATGAATCTGCTGGATGCTGCCGGCCACCACGCGCTTGGCGGACTGGCCTTCTTCGTCGGTCTGCTGGGCCGCGACGGCGGCGCCCTGGGCACTGCGGGCGACTTCCTGGGCAGCCGAGGACATCTCGTTGATCGCCGTGGCAACCTGATCGGTTTCGTGGCGCTGACGTTCCATGGCCTGCTCGGAGCGCTGGGCCTGCTCGGAAACTTGTGTCACCAGGCCGGTCAGTTGCGAAGTCATGTCGGTGATCTGCCGTACCAGGCCATGGATCTTGTCGACGAAGCGGTTGAACGAACCGGCCAGTTGGCCAAGCTCGTCCTGGCTGGTGATGGTCAGCCGACGGGTCAAGTCACCCTCGCCCGCGGCGATGTCGTCGAGGTTGTCCTTCATCAGGTGCAGGGGACGCAGGATCGTGTTGGCGAGCACCAGGCCCACCACCGCAATCACCAGCAACACCACCGCGGCAATCCCGACGATGCTCAAGATCACGCCTTGCAGGCGATCGTGGACCTTGGCCTCCACCAGTGCCACCTGGGCTTCGATACCATCCAGGTTGACCGAGCTACCGACCGCGAGGTCCCACTTGGGCAGGTATTCGGTGTAGCCAAGCTTGGGCACCAGGTCATTGCTGCCGGGCAGTGGCGAGCTGTATTCCAGATAATGCGTTCCGTCCTTGGCGACTTTCACCAGGTCACGGTTGACGTAGACACCGTTCGGGTCGCGGTTGTCCTTGAAACTCTTGCCCACGCCATCGGGGCTGTTGGCCTTGAACAGACGAATGGTCTCGGAGTCGTAGCCGAAGAAGTAGCCGTCCTTGCCATAGCTGATATTCGACAGCAACTTGATCGCCTGGGCACGCGCCTCGTTATCGCCAGGCGCGGCGGCATCGTAGAGCGGCTTGATGGCGGTGAGGCCCACCGCCACGTAGTTCTGCAGCGTGGCCTTGGCCTCGCTGAGCAGGCGTTCGCGGGTCTGCTGGACCTCTTTGCTAGCTTGCTCCTTCAAGATGAAAGCCGTGGTCAGGCTGATGATCACGGCGGACAGCAATACCGGCAGTATCGCAAGGGACAGGACTTTAGCCTTCAGGCTCAGGCGCATGCTGTTCACTCTTGTAGGTGTTATTGGCGTGGTTAGCTGTATTAACGGCACCGCACGGCAAAACTGTAGGACAAGGTGAACGGCCCGTTGGCTGGGTCGCTGAATTCAAGGGCCTCATCGCGAGCAAGCTCGCTCCCACAGGGTTCGGCGGCGTCCACAATGCTTGTGTTCACACCGATCCACTGTGGGAGCGAGCTTGCTCGCGATTGAAGCGATTCGGTCTCGAGGCTACAACACCATCGCCGCCACCCAACCAAACGCCAGCAGCGGCAGGTTGTAGTGGATGAAGGTCGGGACCACGGTGTCCCAGATGTGATGGTGCTGGCCGTCGATGTTCAGGCCGGAGGTCGGGCCCAGGGTCGAGTCCGAAGCGGGCGAGCCAGCATCGCCCAGGGCGCCGGCGGTGCCGACGATGCAGACGATCGCCAGCGGACTGAAGCCCAGTTGCAGGCACAGCGGCACGAAAATCGTCGCCAGGATCGGCACCGTGGAAAACGACGAGCCGATGCCCATGGTCACCAGCAGCCCCACCAACAACATCATCAGCGCGCCGATGCCCTTGTTGTGGCCGATCCAGGCCGCCGAGGTTTCCACCAGGCTCTGGACTTCACCGGTGGCCTTCATCACTTCGGCAAAGCCCGAGGCGGCGATCATGATGAAGCCGATCATCGCCATCATCTTCATGCCTTCGGTGAACAGGTCGTCGGTCTCGCGCCAGCGCACCACACCCGATACCGAGAAAATCAGGAAGCCGACCAGGGCGCCGATGATCATCGAGTCGACCAGGAGCTGGATGGCGAACGCCGCGACAATCGCCAGCCCCGCCACCAGCAGGGTCATGGGGTTGTAGCGCACCGCCACCTGCTCGACCCGGGCGATCCTCTTCAGGTCGTAGACGCGTTTCTTGCGGTAGCTGAACAACGACAGCAGCAGGCCGAACACCATGCCCAGCGCCGGAATGCCCATGGCGTGGGTGACGTTGATGCCACTGACGTCCACGCCGCTGCGGGCGATGTTGGCCAGCAGGATTTCATTGAGAAAGATATTGCCGAAGCCCACCGGCAGGAACATGTAAGGGGTGATCAGGCCGAAGGTCATGACGCAGGCGATCAAGCGGCGGTCCAGTTGCAACTTGGTCAGCACATAGAGCAGCGGCGGCACCAGCAACGGGATGAAGGCGATATGGATCGGCAGAATGTTCTGGGAGGCGACCGCGACCGTCCCCAGCAGGCCGATCAGCACCCACTTGACGCCCGTGCCACCGGCGGCGTCCTGGCGATCCACCAGGGCCAGGGCTTTGTCCGCCAGGGCGTGGGCCATGCCAGACTTGGCAATCGCCACGGCGAAAGCGCCGAGCAAGGCGTAGGACAGCGCCACCGTCGCACCGCCACCCAGGCCGGCATTGAACGCCTTGAGCGTCGCCTCGATCCCCAGGCCACCCGTCAGGCCACCCACCAACGCGCCGATAATCAGCGCGATCACCACATGCACGCGGGACAGGCTGAGCACCAGCATGACGCCAACCGCGGCAATTACTGCATTTATCATCGTTACCTCAAAGCACAGCGATGGAAAGCCACCGGACAAAAAGGTCGCGACTTTGCAGCAAGCGGCGGCAAGCTGCAAGGGCCGTGGGGCGGGTTTTCAAGTCTCGCAATATTGACGACCACCGCCGCCCTGTGGGAGCGAGCTTGCTCGCGATAGCAATCTATCGGTGGCTATCCATGTGGCTGAACGGACGCCATCGCGAGCAAGCTCGCTCCCACAGGGGGACGGTGCCGTGAGATCAGCGCTTGGGCAGCTCGATCACGACCTTCAATCCACCCCACTCGCTGTCGTCCAACGCCAGCATTCCGCCCCAGGTGTCGACGATGTCCCGCACGATGCCCAGGCCCAGGCCGTGTCCATCGGTCTGTTCATCCAACCGCGTGCCGCGGCTGAACACCTGGTCGCGGCGGTCCGCGGGGATGCCCGGGCCGTCGTCCTCCACGGCCAGGCTGAAACCCTCGGCCGTCTCGGTCATGGTCAGGCGGACCTCGGCATCGGCCCATTTGCAGGCGTTGTCCAGCAGGTTGCCCAACAATTCCAGCAGGTCTTCACGGTCCCAGGGCAGGTGCAGGCCTGGCGGGGCGACATAGCTCAGGTGCAGGTGTTCACCGTGGATCATGTTCAGCGTGGCCAGCAACCCCGGCAATTCGGCGTCGCAGTCCAGGTGCGCGCCGGGCAAGGCATCGCCGGACAGGCGGGCGCGGTTGAGTTCGCGGTTCAAGCGCTGGCGGACCTGCTCCAGTTGATCGAGCAACAGTTTGCGCAACTCGGGATAAGGGTCGAGCTTCTCGTTCGACGCCAGGCTTTGCAGCACCGCCAGTGGGGTTTTCAAGGCGTGGCCGAGGTTACCCAAGGCATTGCGCGAACGCTTGAGGCTGTCTTCGGTGTGGGCCAGCAGATGGTTGATCTGCGTCACCAGCGGTTCCAACTCCCGTGGCACCTGTTCGTCGAGTTGCGAACGTTGCCCGCGCTGCAACTGGGCAATTTGCTCCCGGGCGCGGTCCAGCGGACGCAAGGCTCGGCGCACGGTGATGCGTTGCAGCAACAGAATCAGCAACAGCCCCGCCAACCCGAGCCCGAGGCCGATCTGTTGCATCCGGCGGAAGCTGTCACGCACGGGGGTGTAGTCCTGGGCCACGCTGATGGAAATCGCCTGGCCCAGCCGTCGATAATCGGTACGCAGCACCAGCAGCTTCTGGCCCTCGGGCCCCAGTTGCAGGTTGCTGTGCAGGCCGGGGTGGTCGAGCCGAGGCAACTCCTGGTCCCACAGGGAGCGGGAACGCCAGTGCGCATCGGCAAAATCGATGCGGAAATAATGCCCGGAAAACGGCCGCTGATAGGCCGGCGACAGGCGGCGCTCATCCAATTGCAAGCCCTGCGGGCCGCGCACCAGGGCCACCAGCAGGTTCTCGCTGTCGTTACGCAGCCCCGCTTCCAGGTAACGCTGCAGGCCCAGCTCGAACAACCACAGGCTGGTTTGCGCCAGGACCAGGCCGACCACCACCATCACACCGATCAGGCCCAGGCTCAGGCGCCGCTGGATGGATCTCACTGCGCCTGCCCGCCGAACAGGTAACCCTGGCCGCGGCGGGTTTCGATCACGCTGCGTCCCAGCTTGCGCCGCAGGTGATTGACGTGGACTTCCAGCACGTTGGAATCGCGCTCGGTCTCACCGTCGTACAGGTGTTCGGCGAGATGGCTTTTGGAGAGGATCTGCTCGGGATGCAGCATGAAATAACGCAACAGGCGAAATTCGGCCGCCGTGAGCTGGATGTCGGTGCCGTCGCGGACCACGCATTGGCGGCTCTCGTCCAGGTGCAATCCGGCAGCCTTGAGCGTCGGCTGGTTGACTTGGCCATGGGAGCGGCGCAGCAGCGCCTGGATCCGCAGGTGCAGCTCCTCAGGATGAAAGGGTTTGGTCAGGTAGTCGTCGGCCCCGGCCTTGAGGCCCTCGATACGTTCGGCCCAGGACCCGCGGGCGGTGAGGATCAGCACCGGCGTGGCCAGCCCGCCAGCGCGCCATTGGGCCAACACGTCGAGCCCCGGCACGCCCGGCAGGCCGAGGTCGAGGATGATCAGGTCATAGGGCTCGCTGCTGCCCTGGTACACCGCATCGCGACCATCGGCCAGCCAGTCGACGGCGTAACCCTGGCGTGCAAGCCCGGCCATCAGTTCATCGGCCAGGGGCACGTGATCTTCCACCAGAAGCAGGCGCATCAGTCTTCCTTATCTTTGAGTAAGCGGCCGGTCGTGGCCTCCAGGTCCAGTTCGCGCACGACGCCGTCGGTGTCCAGCAGCTCGACCTCATAAATATAGACGCCGTGTTTCTCCTCCAACTCGGCTTCCAGCAGTTTGGCGCCGGGGTGCAGGTCCAGCGCCTGTTGCAGCAGGTGCTCGAGCGGCAGGATCACGCCCTGCTGACGCAGTTGCAGGGCCTCGTCCTGATCCAGGTCCCGGGCCATGGCCAGCGAACAAAACGCCAGCAGCGCCAGCGCCCATCGACCATGGGCGCGTAGATTAAGCTTCATTACGTATCCTGATGATTCTTGAGTACCTCGCCGTTGACGGCATCCAATTCCAGGTCCCACTCGACGCCCTTGGCATCGCGCAAATCCACCTTGTAGAGGTACTTGCCGTACTCTTCCTCCAGCTCGGTGTCGGTTACGGTGGAACCGGGATGTTTGGCCAGGGCCTTGGCGTTGAGTTTTTCAAAGGACAGGATGGTACCAGCGTCTTGCAGTTTGCGGGCTTCGTCCGCGTCCAGGTCTCGTGCCTGAGCCAGGCTTGTACCTAGGGCCATAAGGGTCGCGATGAAAAAGGCAGTCAGGCGGTTCATGGGTTGTCTCCTTTTTATAATCTTTCACGGGGGCGACTGTATCGGGGTGAACTTAACTGAAACTGAATCGCCATCATGGAACCCACATCAATAATGTGGGAGCGAGCTTGCTCGCGATGACAGTGGGTCAGCGTGTAACGATGCAGGATGTGCCGCCGCTATCGCGAGCAAGCTCGCTCCCACAGGGTCTTGTGTCGTTATAATCATCCGCTTGTACGCATTCGAGACCGGTATGACCGCCATCCACATCAAGTTTCCCGCCCTCACCCTCAAGGCCGGCCCCCGTGCGTTCGGACGGATTCGCCAGGCCGGCTTGAACGCCGCCGACGTCGGTATCCTGCCCGGCGCCGCCGGTGGCCCCAAGGCCCTGGGCATCCAAGGGCTGGACCTGGCGCTGTTCGGCGAATGGCTGCCCGCCGCGCCCCGGGAACGCTCGCTGATCGGGGCCTCGGTGGGAGCCTGGCGCTTCGCCAGCGCCTGCCTGCCGGACGCCGCCGAGGGGATCCGGCGCCTGGGCACCTTGTACAACGAACAAAGCTTCGCCAAAGGCGTGACCATGGCCGGTGTCAGCCAGAGCTCGCAGCGCATGCTCGATGACTTGCTCGACGGCCGTGACACCTCGATCCTCGACAACCCGCGGTACCGGCTCAACATCATGGTGGTCAAGAGCCACGGCCTGCTCGCCCAGGATCATCGCGGCCGGCTGGGCCTGGGGCTGTCGTCGGTGATCGCCGACAACCTGCGGGGCCGTGCCCGGCTGTCGCGGCATTTCGAGCGGTTGATCATCCATGACCCGCGCCTGGCCCCGCCCCTGCATCCGTTGAATGACTTTCCGTCGCGTTTCGTGCCGTTGGCCGCCGGCAACCTGCGCCAGGCCCTGCTGGCGTCTGGCTCGATCCCGATGGTGATGGAAGGCGTGCGCGACCTGCCGGGCGCCGGTGCCGGCACCTACCGCGACGGCGGTCTGCTGGACTATCACCTCGACCTGCCCTACAGCGGCGAGGACATCGTGCTCTACCCGCATTTCACCGACCGGGTCATTCCCGGCTGGTTCGACAAGGGCCTGCCGTGGCGTCGGGGCAACGTCGACCGTCTGCAGGACGTGCTGTTGCTGGCACCGTCCCGGGAATACCTGGCGCGCCTGCCCTACGGCAAACTGCCAGACCGCAACGACTTCAAGCGCTTCATGGGCGATGACCCGAGCCGCCGCAAATATTGGCGCACGGCGATGGACGAGAGCCGCCGGCTCGGTGACGAGTTCCTCGAGCTGACGGCCAACGGCGGTTTGGGCGAGCGTTTGCTGACCCTTTAGTCAGCACGGTTGCGCAACGCCGTTATCAAACTGATAAACTCCGCCGCCTGCCTCGCGACCGCTACCTTAAAGAGCCCGAACCTGTGGAAATCTTCAAAGAGTTTACCTTCGAATCCGCCCACCGCCTGCCCCACGTGCCGGAAGGCCACAAGTGCGGCCGCCTTCATGGCCACTCGTTCAAGGTGGCGATCCACCTGAGCGGCGATATCGACCCGCACACCGGCTGGATTCGCGACTTCTCGGAGATCAAGGCGATCTTCAAGCCCCTCTACGAGCGTCTGGACCACAACTACCTCAACGACATCCCTGGCCTGGAAAACCCCACCAGCGAAGTGTTGGCCAAGTGGATCTGGAACGAGTTGAAGCCGTTGCTGCCGGAGCTCAGTGCCATCCGCATCCACGAGACCTGCACCAGCGGTTGCATCTACCACGGCGAATAAAACCTGTGGGAGCGAGCTTGCTCGCGATGACGGCGGCACATTCAACACCTAGGTGACAGACAGACCGCAATCGCGAGCAAGCTCGCTCCCACAGGCTTGGCTGCCATCACTGTGTTTTCCTGTCCCGTCAGCATTGGCCTATGCTTGCTCCCCTGAGCCATTTTCAGGGGAGTATCGAGCATGACCCACTGGCCGCTGGATCAAATCTACGACTTCAACGGACACCCCATCCGCTACGCCATCCACGGCGATGGCCCGCCGTTGGTGTTTGTCCACGGCACGCCCTTCTCTTCCTACGTGTGGCACCGGATCGCCCCGTTGTTCTTCGCCACCCACCGGGTGCATTACTTCGACCTGCTGGGGTATGGCCAATCCGCGCAACCCGATGCCGACGTCTCTCTCGGCGTGCAAAACCTGTTGCTCGCACAATTGCTGGAGCATTGGCGCCTGGATTGCCCGGACGTGGTGGCCCATGACTTTGGCGGCGCCACCGCCCTGCGCACGCACCTGCTCAACGGCAAGGATTATCGCAGCCTGACCCTGATCGACCCCGTGGCGCTGTCGCCCTGGGGTTCGCCCTTTGTACAGCATGTCCGCCAGCATGAAGCGGCCTTCAGCGGCCTGCCCGACTACATTCAGCGGGCCATCGTGCCGACCTATGTCCGCGGCGCGATCAAACGGGACATCCCGGACGTGGAACTGGCGCCCTACGTGCAGCCGTGGCTGGGCGAACCGGGCCAGGCGGCGTTCTACCGGCAGATCGCGCAGATGGACGAACGCTACACCCGTGAAGCCGAGGGCCTGTATCCGAACGTGCGCTGCCCGACCCAGATCCTGTGGGGCGAGGATGATCAGTGGATCCCCATCGAACGCGGCCGGGCCCTGCAACGGCTGATCCCGGGGGCACAATTGCACCCCGTTCCAAACGCCGGGCACCTGGTTCAGGAGGACGCGCCGGAGGCCATTGTCGCGGCGGTGTTGCGGTTTCTGCCATTGTCCTCCCCGACCTGAAAAACACTGCATTCCCCTGTGGGAGCGAGCTTGCTCGCGATGGCGACATGACAGTCACCTTGATGCTATCTGACACACCGCTATCGCGAGCAAGCTCGCTCCCACAGGGGCTCGTCGCTAATGAGATCTGTGTTCCAACTTGAATCACTCGCGCACCGCTTTTGATCCCTGCGCCCACCCAATCCCCAGGATTGTCTATAAATAATCTCGCGATCACCCGCTTGGCACGGCCGCTGCACGCTTGCGACATCCCTCACCCGCAAGGACCGCCACATGACTCAGAACGATCCAGGCAATGACTATCCCCTGAGCGAAGTCCCGCTGCACGCTCGCAAGGGCCTGGCCTCCACGGCCATGGTGCTGCTGGGTTTCACCTTTTTCACCGCCACGATGTTTGCCGGTGGCAAGCTGGGGGTGGCGTTCGGTTTTGCCGAGATGCTCACCGTGATTGTGATTGGCAACCTGCTGCTGGGCCTCTATGCCGCCGGCCTGGGTTACATCGCTTTCAAGAGCGGGCTCAATTCGGTGTTGATGGGGCGTTTCTGTTTCGGCGAGGTGGGCAGCAAGCTCAGTGACTTGATCCTCGGGTTCACCCAGATCGGCTGGTACGCCTGGGGCACGGCGACCGCCGCCGTGGTGCTGGGCAAGTATTTCGAATTGAGCGAGAGCACCGTGCTCGGGTTGATGGTGCTGTTCGGCCTGGGGTTCTGCGCCACCGCCTACGTCGGTTATCGCGGGCTGGAAATCCTTTCGTACATCGCCGTACCAGCCATGATGTTGCTGCTGATGCTGTCGATGTGGGTGGCGACGGTGAAGGTCGGCGGCTTCGAAGGCTTGCTGGCGGTGGTGCCTACGAGCAGCCTCGATTGGTCCACCGCCATCACGCTGGTGTTCGGCACCTTCGTCAGCGGCGCGACCCAGGCCACCAATTGGACGCGGTTCTCCCGCTCGGCGAAGGTCGCGGTGCTGGCGAGCCTGATCGGCTTCTTCCTGGGCAACGGCCTGATGGTGCTGATCGGTGCCTACGGGGCCATCGTCTATCAGCAACCGGACGTAGTCGAAGTGTTGCTGCTGCAGGGCTTCGCCATGGCGGCGATGGCGATGCTGTTGCTCAACATCTGGAGCACCCAGGACAACACCATCTACAACTTCGCCGTGGCCGGTTGCAACCTGCTGCGCACCCGCCGGCGCAAGACCGTGACCCTCTGCGGCGCGGTGATCGGCACACTGCTGGCCCTGTTGGGTATGTACGATCTGCTGGTGCCATACCTGATTCTGCTGGGCACCGTCATCCCACCGATTGGCGGGGTGATCATGGCCGATTTCTTCTTCCGCTGGCGCGGCCGTTATCCACGCCTGGCCGAAGCCCGGTTGCCGGCGTTCAACTGGCCTGGGCTGTTCGCCTATGGGCTCGGCACGGTCGCCGCGTTCAATTCGCCGTGGGTCGCGCCACTGGTAGGAATCGCCACCGGCGCGCTAACGTATGTGCTATTGATCGGCGTAATGGGTATTCGCACCGCTGACGCACCTCTACAAGACCTATAAAGGATTTGCCCGATGCACATCATCAACGCCCGCCTGCGCAACCGCGAAGGCTTGCATGAACTGCACCTGGAAAACGGCCTGATCGCCAACATCGCCCGTCAGACCGAAGCCCCCAGCCTGGGCCCGGAAGACCTCGATGCCGGCGGCAACCTGGTGGTCCCACCCTTCGTCGAACCACACATCCACCTGGACGCCACCCTCACCGCCGGCGAACCGCGCTGGAACATGAGCGGCACGCTGTTCGAAGGCATCGAGTGCTGGGGCGAACGCAAGGCCACCATCACCCAGGAAGACACCAGCACCCGCGCCAAGAAAACCATCCAGACCCTCGCCGCCCATGGCATCCAGCATGTGCGCACCCACGTCGACGTGACCGACCCCGAACTCACGGCCCTCAAGGCCATGCTGGAAGTGCGCGAGCAAAGCCGTCACCTGATCGACATGCAGATCGTCGCGTTTCCCCAGGAAGGCATCGAGTCCTACCGCAATGGCCGCGAACTGATGGAAGAGGCGATCCGCATGGGCGCCGACGTGGTGGGCGGCATTCCCCACTTCGAGTACACCCGCGACCAGGGCGTCAGCTCGGTGAAATTCCTCATGGACCTGGCCGAACGCACCGGCTGCCTGGTGGATGTGCATTGCGACGAAACCGACGACCCGCATTCGCGCTTTCTCGAAGTGCTCGCCGAAGAAGCCCGCAGCCGTGACATGGGCGCCCGCGTCACCGCCAGCCACACCACGGCCATGGGTTCCTACGACAACGCCTACTGCGCCAAGCTGTTCCGCCTGCTCGGGCACTCGGGCATCAGTTTTGTCTCTTGCCCCACCGAAAGCATTCACCTGCAGGGGCGTTTCGACACCTTTCCCAAACGCCGTGGGGTCACTCGGGTCAATGAGCTGCTCGAAGCCGGGATGAACGTGTGCTTCGGCCAGGACTCCATCGTCGACCCGTGGTATCCCCTGGGCAACGGCAACATCCTGCGTGTGCTCGAAGCCGGGCTGCATATCTGCCACATGCTCGGCTACCGCAACCTGCAAAGCGCCCTGGACCTGGTCACCGACAACAGCGCCAAGGCCATGGCCCTGGGCGAGCGCTACGGGCTGGAACCCGGCCGCCCGGCGAACCTGCTGATCCTGTCGGCGGACAGCGACTACGAAGTGATCCGCAGCCAGGGCTTGCCGCTCTACTCGATTCGCAATGGCGAAGTGCTGATGAAGCGGCAGATGCCGGTGGTGGAGTTTGCGCAGCAGACAGGCTGACTCTCCTGTGGGCGAACTTGCTCGCGACGGCGGTGGGTCAGTTGCATTGATGTTGGATGTAATGCCGCCATCGCGAGCAAGCTCGCTCCCACAAGGGATCTTCAGTGGACATAAATGTTGAGTCCGGCACAGGGCCCCTGTGGGAGCGAGCTTGCTCGCGATAGCGGTATGAACCGCACCGCAAAATCTCCAGAACGCCCTACGGCACAAGCCGCGCCGCACCGAACAACCTGACCCGCACCAACTCGCCCGCCGCTTCTTCCAGCAAAATCGGCGCCGTGCCGCCGGGCATCACCACCCTCACCACGCCCGCCTTCACCCAGCCCACCCGCCACGCAGCACTGGCCACGGCACTGGCACTGGTACCCGAAGACGCGGTAGGGCCTTCGCCGCGCTCAAACACCCGCGCCGCGATTCGCCCTTCGGCTGCCAGGCGGGCCCATTGCAGATTCACCCCGGCGGGGCACGGCAGCCCGGCGCCACCCGGGGCGGCATAGGCGATGCGAACCAGGCTTTGCGACAGCGCCGCAGCGCGCATCTGCGAATTGCTCGGCAACGCCTCGGCACCGTCCACCAGCGTCACGCAATGGGGGTTGCCAATGTTCACGAATTGGCTGTTGCCCCAGGCCGGGTTCAACCGTTCAAGCGCCGCCACACGGCTGACATCGCACTGGTTGAACATCACACGCTCGACGTCCTGGGCACCGACGGCCCCGGGCCCGAACAGCGGTTTGCCCAGGTCCAGCCAGAAGCCTTGGGTGCCTTCGAATTCAGCAGCGCGAACCGAGGTTTGCAGCGGTGACAAACCGTCGGATTTATCGTGATGAACCTGCAGCAAGCAATCACCCGTCCCCGCCATCAAGCCCTGCTCTTGCAAGGCCTGGGAGAAAATCGTCAGGCCATTGCCGCTGCGCTCGGCCAGTGTCCCGTCGGTATTGACGATCAATAGATCAAAGGGCGGTTCACTCTGGAACGGGCCAATCAGCAACCCATCACTGCGATGAGCCTTGGCATCCGGCGGCGCCTCACCCGGCGCCCTGGCGCAGAACGCGTGCACGGCCGCCGCTGCCCAGGACTCGCGGGTCTGCGCGGCCTGGACGGCCGACGGAGGCAGATCGATGCCATGGTCACGGGCCTGCTGCGGTGAAACGACTCCATAGATATTGCCGCGTGCGTCGTAGAACGGTGCCATGCATCGGGTCCGGAGAAAGCCAGAAGGGGCCGGTAGTTTAGGCGAAGCCTGCTTCATACAGCCAAATCTTTGCGCCGCAACCTGTCAGGTTCGACAGGTGCGCAGCTATCTGGTGAACCAGTACTTTAGGCACGCAAGCTCCCAGCACAAGGACGCCCCCATGAAGAGTAAACATCCCTCCAGTCCCATGGCCGAGCTCTACAGCGAAGGCCGAAAACATTTCATCGAGCTGGTGCCGGACGGTGGCGCACGACTCGACGCGCTGTTCCATACCGCACCGGCGCTCGGCGAGTTGGCGGTCGGCGTCGTCTACGGTCATTTGCAGAGTCGCCCCGGCCTTGACTCGCGCTTGCGCGAAGCCGCGACGCTGGCAGCCATCGTCGCGGCCAGCACGGTGGGGCCGCCCTTGAGCGTACATTTCAGGACCGGCGCGGCGTCCGGCCTGGCGCCAGGAGAAATCGTCGAGCTGGTCGTGCAAGCTTCGGCGTTCACCGGTTTCCCTAGAGCTGTCTCCGCGGCCGATCAACTCAATCGGCTGTTCGAAGAAGCGGGCCTTGTCTCACCCCCACCACCAACGCCACGAGAAGTGACGCTGGCGTTTTGCGAAAGCGTGCGCAAGGGCCGCCCGCCCATCCCGGTCTCCCCCGAAATCAAGCGATTGTTGCGCCAGGCCCGACGCTTCTCGGCCCAGGCAACGTCAGCCCGAAACGTGATCGTTGAGTGCTTCGATGAGCAACAGGTATTCCCCATCGCTCTTATTTATTTTGATGTGGAGGCAGACCGGGTGGTGAGCATCAGGCTGTACAAGGCCCAGTGACCCACGGTGTCCAAGGAGGGTGCTTCAGGGCTTCGGCACCTTGGGGTCGCGGTGCGGTCAGTGAATATGCAAGCATAGCCCCCCTGCCTGCACCACCGCACTGCACCGCCCGAAAACCAAGGACGTTTCATGACTGCCATCACGCCCCCGCCCACCTTTGTCCCCGGACGCCTGGAACAGATGTCCACCCGCATCGCCTACCTCATCGCCGGCATCGGCATCGCCGCCTGGGCGCCGCTGGTGCCTTATGCCAAGGTGCGGGCGAACCTGGATGAAGGCACCCTCGGCTTGCTGTTGTTATGCCTGGGGGTCGGGTCGATCCTGGCGATGCCGATTTCCGGCGCGTTGGCGTCCCGGTTCGGTTGCCGTCGGGTGCTCAGCGGCGGCACGCTTCTGATCTGCCTGGCGTTGCCGTTGCTGGCGACAATGACTTCCCTGCCCTGGTTGGTGGCGGCGTTGTTCCTGTTTGGCGCCGGGCTTGGCACCGTAGACTCGACCGTGAACCTGCAAGCGGTGATCGTCGAGCGGGCCAGTGGCAAGACCATGATGTCGGGTTTCCACGGCATGTTCAGCCTCGGCGGGATCATTGGCGCGGCCGGCGTGAGCGCCCTGCTCGGCCTGGGGCTTTCGCCGCTGGGGGCGACGCTGGTGGTCAATGGCGTGCTGCTGGTGGCGTTGTTCAAGGCGGCGCCGCACCTGTTGCCCTACGGCAGTGAAAGCTCGGGACCGGCGTTCGCCATTCCCCATGGTGTGGTGCTGTTTATTGGCATCCTCTGTTTCATCGTGTTCTTGGCCGAAGGCGCGGTGCTGGACTGGAGCGCCGTGTTCCTGACCACCGAGCGCGCCGTGGATACCGCCTATGCCGGGCTGGGTTATGCCGCCTTCGCGCTGACCATGACCGTCGGCCGCCTGACCGGCGACTCGGTGGTGCATCGCCTGGGGGCCAAACGCGTGATCATCTATGGAGGGTCGATCGCCGCCGCGGGGTTCCTGCTGGCGACCCTCGCACCGATGTGGCAAGCGGCGCTGCTGGGGTATGCGTTGGTGGGTGCCGGGTGTTCGAACATCGTGCCGGTGTTGTACACCGCCGTCGGCAAACAGACCCTGATGCCGGAAGCGATCGCCGTACCGGCCATCACCACCATCGGCTATGCCGGCATCCTCGCCGGTCCGGCGCTGATCGGCTTCGTCGCCCATGGCAGCAGCCTGAGCTTTGCGTTTGGGTTGATTGCGTTTTCGCTGGTGGCGGTTGCGGCCAGTGGCAAAGTGTTGAAGGTCTGAATTCTCTACAGACCTTGTGGGAGCAAGGCTTGCCCGCGATGAAGATGACGCGGTCCTTTTGAGACCGAGGTGCCTGCATCGCGAGCAAGCTTTGCTCCCACAGCGTAAAGCTCACTCAATCCTTGGCCCGATCAGAACCCCACACTCGCCTGCACAAAGAACGTACGCGGTGCGCCGACGTAAATGCCCGAGTTGTTGTCGCTGGAACGGGTGTAGTACTGGTGATCGAACAGGTTTTTCACCCCGGCGCCGACTTTCAGGTTCGACAGCTGTGCACCGAAAGCATAGCCGGCGCGCACGTTCCAGAGCACGTAGCCCGGCATGTCGCCGTACTGCCCATCGGCGGTGCCATCGGTGATGTAGTCGCCGCTGAAGCTGCCATCGGCGTTCACGTTGTTGCCCGGTGAGCGCTGCTTGGACTGGGCAAAGGCGTCGAGGTTGTAGGTCCAGCGATTGACCTCGTAACGCAGGCCCAGGTTGGCCACCTGGCGGGAATAGAACGGCAGGTCGCGGCCCTTGAAGCTCGGGATCTCGCCTTCGTAAGTCGCGCGGGTGTAGGTGAAACCGGCGTTGGCGGTGAGGCCTTCGAGGCGTGGGTCGAGCGCAGCCATGTCGTAGTGCACCGAAGCCTCCAGCCCCTGGTGCTTGGTCGCGCCCATGTTGGTCCAACCCACGTCGTTGCTGATGTATTGCAGTTCGTCGTCGAAGTCGATGTAGAACAGCGTCACTTCCCCGCCCCACACGTCATCGTTGTAACGCGTGCCGATCTCGTAGGTCTTGGCTTTCTCCGGGCTCAGGCCATTGGCGGTGTTGTTGCCGTCGCCGCCCTGGCCGAGCTGGAAGTATTGCAGGCTGCCGAACGAGGTCTCGTAGTTGGCGAACAGCTTCCAGGCATCGGACAGGTGATACATCACACTCAGGGCCGGCAGCGGTTCGTTGCTGTCGATGCTGCGACGTTTCTCCTGCACGGGGCGGCCGGCGGTGTCGAGTACCGGGCGGTCGTGCCATTCGGTGCTGATGCTTTCGAAGCGGATGCCCGGGGTGATGGTCCACTGGCCGACATCGATCTTGTCATCGATATACACCGCGTGGGCTTCAGTGCCGCCGGTACGGTCCTGGTAGACGTGGCCATCGGCCCCCGGACGCACCACCGGTTCGTTATTACGCAACGCCAGGCGGCTGGCCTCTTCGTGCATGCCTTCCTTGAGGTAACGATAACCGACACTGGCTTCCTGGGTGGTGGGGCCCAGGTCGAACACGTGGGACACCCGGGGTTCGATGCCGAAGGTGTAATAGGTGCGCGGGTAGGACACCAGGTTGCGCTGGTCCCGGGAGGCGATGGTGCTGCCCCGGTAGCTGTCGGAGTAATAGGTCAGCACTTCGGCCCGGGTGCGCTCATTGATCTCGCGGATCCACTTGAACGACACATCCTTGCGCCGGCCACTGAAGTTGTCCCAGTCGCGGTCGGACTGGTACGGGTCCGCGTCGTACTGGGCCTGGGTCAGGCCGCCGGGCATGTCGGCCTTGGCGTCGTAGTAGTGGAAATTCAGCGAGAAGTCGTCGACATCGGTCGGCGCCCAATGGGTCTTGAGAATCACGTCGTCGATGTCGTTGCCGTTGTTGCTCTGGCGATACCCGTTACCGTTGACGCCCGAATACAACAGTGCCACGCCCAGGCCGTTGTCAGCGGTGCCGCCAAGGAAGGCCGTGTCGATGTGCTTCCAGCCGCCGCGCTGGGAGGTTTCCAGGGTGGTGCCGATTTCACCGGTGGCTTTCTGCGGAATGGCACGGGTCACGAAATTGATCACCCCACCAACGTTCTGCGGCCCGTAGCGCACCGAGCCTGCGCCACGCACCACGTCGATGCTGTCCAGGTTGCCCAGGGCAATCGGCGCCATGGACAGTTGCGGCTGGCCATAGGGCGCGAACGCTGCCGGTACGCCGTCGATCAACACCGTGGAGCGCGGCGACAAGCGCGAGGTCAGGCCACGTACGCCGACGTTCAGGGAAATATCGCTGCCGCCGGTGCCGTTGGCGTCTTGCACCTGCACCCCCGGCACCCGCCGCAGCACGTCGCCGAGGTTCATGGCGCCCTGCTCCAACATCGCTTGGCGGCGGATCACCGTACGCGCACCGGGGTGGTTCTGCACCACTTCGGCGTTGGCATCGCCGAGCCAGTCACCGACCACCTGGATTTCAGTCGCCCCCAGCTCCAGCGGGCCGGCGTTGGACGCCGAAGGTGCTGGCGACACGGTCACCGAACCCTTATCGATCTGGTACTGCAGGCCGCTGCCCTGCAGCAATTGGCGCAAGGCCGCTTCCGGGGACAAGTTGCCGTCCACCGCCGGCGCTTGTTTGCCGGCCACCGATTCGGCGCTGAAGAACACCTGCAACGCGGTCTGCTGGGCGAGCTGGGTCAAGGCTTGCCCCAACGGTTGCGCCTGGATGTGAATAGCGGTGGCGGCCTGATCGGCGAACGCCTGGGGCACAGCGGCGCTGACCGCCAGGGTCAGGGCCAGGGGCAGCCAGCGCACGTGGGTACGGTTGTTGTTTTTGGCGGTTGTTTTCACGTCGAACCTTGTCCTGTTGATCGCAAGAATACGCGTCTGTTAATGCAAACCAGTTGCAGTTGGACAAGAAGACGAAGAACTCGGAAAAAACCTGAATCTATCGTGCGATTATTTCCTGGCTGCCGTCATCCAGGTTACGCACGGCCACCGGCAGGATGTTCGGCAGCGCCTTGAGCAGCGCCTCGGGGTCGTCGGCGCGAAACACGCTGGTCAGGCGCAGGTTGCCCACCGCCGCGCTACCGACCCGCAGGGGCTGGGTGCGATAACGAGAGACTTCTTCAGCCACCTCCTTGAGCGGCGCGTCGTTGAACACCAGCTTGCCATGGCGCCAGGCGGTGAGCGCCTCGATGTTGACCGCGTAAGGCGTGGCGACTTTGCCCTGGGCATCGATCTGGGTGCCGAGGCCCGCTGTCAGGCTGACCGACTGAGCCGGGGGCGCGGCGCGGCCCTGGACCTTGACGCTGCCCTGCGCCACCGCCACCCGGGTCTTGTCGGCATCGCGGCGCACATCGAAGCGCGTCCCGGTCACCGTCACCTGGCCGTTGCCCGCATCGACGGTGAATGGCCGGCCAGCATCGTGTTCGACGCTGAACAGGGCCTCGCCCTCGACCAGTTCCACCCGGCGCTGACGGTGTGCGAATTGAATACGCACCCGGCTGCGGCTGTTGAGGTCGATCACCGAACCGTCCGGCAAGGCGATATGCCGACGCTCGCCAAGGGCGGTGGCATATTCGCCGCTGTAGTCGGTGGAAGAACTCAAACCGCTGAACAGCCCCAACCCCAGCGCCACCGCGAACAGTCCGGCGGCGACGGCGTAGCGCAGCAGCGGCCGACGCTTGGGCCGTTCGGCGGGAGGTTCGCACAGCGCTCGCAGGCGTTCCTTGGGCAGCAGGTCCGTGGCGCTCCAGATCCCCTGGAGCAATTGAATTTCGTCACGGTGGTTGGCATGTTCGTCCAGCCAGGCTTCGAAACGCTGGCGCTCCTCGACACTCATGGCGGGCGCTTGCAAACGCACGAACCATTGCGCCGCCGCGTCGCGAACCCTGTCCTGCCCGCACGGGCATTCACGGCTATCCATCATGGAAGGTCCTGTGGCTCAGGTGGAAGAGGACGACGGATCATTGGCCTGGTCCGTCCAGGCGATCGCGCAGATGCCGCAGGGTGCGGATCATATACTTTTCCACCATGTTTTTTGACAGGCCCAGGCGCTCGGCGATTTCCGCCTGGGTCAGGCCTTCGATCTTCTGCCAGACGAACACCGTGCGGCAGTTGGCCGGCAGCTCGGCAAGCGCCCGCTCGATGGAGTCCGCCAGTTGGATCGCGTGCATGAAGTGCTCCGGGTCGCCCGAAAACGACTGACCAGGGTCGATGACAGCCTCTTCCATGGCCCCCCGTCGATCTTCGCGCCGATAGCCATCCACTGCAATGTTGCGCGCGGTCTGATGCAAATAGGCCCGTGGCTGCTCGACTCCGCTCGAATCGGACTCAAGCACCCGCACGAAGGTGTCATGGGCCAGGTCCTCGGCCTGCTGGCGATTGCGCAGGCGACGGGTCCAGGTGCCGATCAACTCTTCGTAATGCTCGAAAAAGCCGGGTCTGCGGGGCAGCTTGGGGGTCATCGCGGCGCGCTGTGGAAACGGGGCGTGAATAGTAATGGTTACTATTCATGTGAAGCAAACCTATTACGGCGCCTGTCGTCCGAAGCTTTAAAACTGAGGCATAAACCTTTGTGGGAGCGAGCTTGCTCGCGATGGCGGTGTGTCAGTCAAGGGTGCATTGACTATCAGACCGCTATCGCGAGCAAGCTCGCTCCCACAGGTTTTTTTCTTCTTCGCCCGACTACGCCTCAGGCATCTTGCGAAAGCCCACCGCCAAGCGGTTCCAGCCATTGATGGCGTTGATCGCCACGGTCAGGTCGACCATTTCCTTGGGGCTGAAATGCTCGCTCAGCAGGGCATAGTCGGCGTCCGGCGCGTGGGTGTCGCTCAGGCGGGTCAGGGCTTCGGTCCAGGCCAGTGCGGCGCGTTCGCGGCCGGTGAAGAACGGCGCTTCGCGCCAGGCGGTCACGGCGTACAGGCGACGTTCGGTCTCGCCGCCCTTGCGGGCATCGGCGGTGTGCATGTCGATGCAGAAAGCGCAGCCGTTGATCTGCGAGGAGCGCAACTTGACCAGCTCCAGCAGGGACTTCTCCAGGCCCAGGTTCGAAGCGGCGTTTTCCAGGGCCAGCATGGCTTTGAAAGCGTCAGGGGACGCGGTGTAGAAATCGATACGCGGTTGCATGGTGAACTCCAGAACAATGAGGTGTAGCGCTACGTTAGCCGTGCAGTGGCGCGGTACAAATAGCCAATTGTTGGGAAGTTCGGGTGGCCAATGGGGAACGCGTCGGGGTTTACCTGAAGGAGGGCTGGAGGCGCTTGTGGCGAGGGCGCCACAAGGGACATGGGGACTTCAAGATAGGCTTCAGGCCCGGCTGCGCAGCCACTGCAGGAAGCGCTTCTTGGCGACGGGCTTGGGCAGGTCGCGGGTGAGGTTCTGGGCCAGGTGCATGCGCACGTCCAGCAGGTTTTTCATCGCATCGTTGATGTCGCGACGGGCCTCGAGGCACGGCTTGAGGTAGCTGTTTTCGATGCGGTACAGGGTGCAGAACGTTTTGGCGGAAAAAGTCGCCAGGGCCGCCTGATCCGCGACGATCCCGGCTTCGCCGATCACTTCCCCCGGCCCCATGCGTCCGCCCTCGAGTGGCTGGCCGTTGCGCATCAGGGTGACACTGACCACCCCTGACTCGATGATGAACAGATGATCGCTGACCTCCCCCGCCGCCAGGATCACATCGCCGGCGCGGAAAGTTTGCAGGGTCATGTTCTGGCTGAAGGTGTCTTTCTCATCCTGGCGCAGGGTGGAGAAAATGCTCGAGCTTTCCAGCAATGCCCGGGGCCGCGACACCGCCTGGGGCGTGGCGCTTTCACTGGTGGACAGCAGGCTCACGCCCGACGCCTGCAAATGCCGGAACGCCAGGTCGAACAACTGGTTGCGCACCGTGCGTTTCAGGGCCATGGAGGCGACGAACCCGCTGACTTCATACTCCGCCCCGCCACTGCCGCTGCTCTTGAGCGCGACGCTGGGTGCCGGGGTGGCGAGCAGGGAACGACAGCCGATCATGGCCCGCTCCAACGCATCGATCACGGTTTGTGGCCGCGCATGCGGGCTGACCTGGATGCTGATGGACAGGCCATGGACATCGCTGGGGCGACTGAAGTTGATGACCTTGGCCTTGGCCGCCAACGAGTTGGGAATCACCGCCATGCTGCCCTGGGCGGTCTGCAAGCGCGTGGCCCGCCAATCGATGTCGGTGACCCGGCCTTCAGTGCCGTCGATGGAAATCCAATCATCGAGCTGATAGGGCTTGGTGGTGTTGAGCACGATTCCGGAGAACACGTCGCTGAGGGTGCTCTGCAAGGCCAGGCCGACGATGATCGCCATCGCGCCGGACGTGGCCAGCACACCCTTGACCGGTAAATCCAGCACGTAGGCCAGTGCCGCGATGACAGCGATCAGGAAAATCACCGCGCCGAGCAAATCCTGCAACAACCGCCCGGTGTGGCCGACCCGTTGCATCATCGCCGCCACGATCAGCACCGTGAGGGTTCGCGCGGCGAACAGCCACCAAGTGATCTGCAAACCAGTAGCGGCCAAGTGTCGCGGCACATCCTCGACCCACTGCGCCGGGACCATGGGGTTCAGACCTTCATTGAACAGCAGCACGCTGAACAACGAAAAAATCACCAGCCTTGCGCCGACTTTCCAATAGATCCGATCCGCACTGACCAGATGCCACATCAGTAGGTCGAGCACCAGCAGCGCCAGGGCACAGAGCAGCGGGTGCTCGGAGATCAGAAACAGCATCGGGACAGCTCCAGGAGGGCGATTGGCGAAGATTGGCACAGTTTGAACACGCTGTAGAGATCCCCCGCAGATCCCCATGTGGGAGCGAGCTTGCTCGCGATAGCGGTGTGTCAGTCAAGGGGGCATTGACTATCAGACCGCTATCGCGAGCAAGCTCGCTCCCACAGTGGGTGTAGGTGCTGCGCGACTGTCGGTTTCGCGTTCAATCGTCCATCCGGCCAAAGCGCCCGGAGTGGAAATCATTGAAGGCCTGGTGGATTTCCTGTTCGCTGTTCATCACGAACGGACCATGGCCCACGATGGGTTCGTCGATCGGCTCGCCACTGAGCAGCAACACCACCGCGTCGTTATTGGCTTGCAGGCTCAATTGGTCGCCGGCCCGGTCGAACAGGGCCATCTGCCCGGCCTCGACCCGTTCGCGGCCATTGGCCTGGACCGAGCCCCGCAGCACCACCAAGGCGGTGTTGTGGCCTTCGTGCAGGTCAAGGGTGAGGGTTTTCCCGGCATTCAAGCGGATGTCCCAAACGTCGATGGGGGTGAAGGTCCGTGCCGGGCCTTGATGCCCTTCGAAACTTCCGGCGATCAGGCGCAGGCTGCCGGCGTCGTCCTTCAGGGCGATGTTCGGAATGTCGCCCTTGAGGAGCGTCTGGTAGCCGGCCGGGGCCATCTTGTCCTTGGCGGGCAGGTTGACCCACAGTTGGACCATTTCCATGAACCCGCCCTGGCGGGCAAACGCTTCGGAGTGGAACTCTTCGTGGATGATGCCGGAAGCGGCGGTCATCCATTGCACATCGCCGGGACCGATCTTGCCGCCGCTGCCGGTGGAGTCACGGTGTTCCAGTTCGCCCTGGTAGACGATGGTCACGGTTTCGAACCCACGATGGGGGTGCTGGCCGACGCCGCGACGCTCGCTGGTCGGCGTGAATTCGGTGGGGGCGGCGTGGTCCAGTAGCAGGAACGGGCTGATGTGCTTGCCCAGGTTGTCGTAGGAAAACAGCGTGCGCACCTGGAACCCGTCGCCGACCCAATGAGGCCGCGGGCTGGTGTAGAGGCCAATGATGTTTTTCATGCTGTGTCTCCAAAATCAGGTACTGCGATTTGATGGACACAGCTTAAAACCCACACCCTTGAAGCACTAGACGGCAAAAACCGGCCTTAGCGTTCCATTTGGAGAACGATCAAGAACCTGTGGGAGCGAGCTTGCTCGCGATAGCCGTGGTTCAAGCTTGCATAAGTGTTGGATGTGCCAACGCCATCGCGAGCAAGCTCGCTCCCACAGGGTTGGGTGTCACTCATTCAAAGGTGATTGCGCTTGGCAAACTCCGACAACCCCACCAAGGATTGCAGCCCCAGCTTTTCCAACAGACGGCTCTTGTAGGTGCTGACGGTTTTTGGACTCAGGAACAGGCTTTCAGCGATGTCCTTGCCACGCATGCCCATGGCCAGCATGCGCAAGATGGACAGTTCGCGGGTGGAGAGGCTTTCCAGGGCTTGCTGTTCGCTGCGTTGCTGGAAATCCAGCCTGACGGGCATCTGGGGGAAATAGGCATAACCGGACTTCAACGCCTGGATGGCCTTGGTCAGTTCCTTGAGGTCGCTTTTCTTGGTCACAAAACCCCGGGCCCCAGCCGAGATGCAGCGGTTGCAGAAGTGCTGCGCATCCTGGGACGTGAACACCAGCACGCTGCATTCAGGAAACTGGGCCATGATCCAGACCAGCAGGTCCAGGCCATCGAAGCCGTTCATCACCAAATCCAGGATCACCAGGTCTGGCGCACTCTCCTTGATGATGCCCCGGGCATCGGCCGCGCCGCTGGCGTCCCGGATGTGGGTGAACGCCTCATTCTGGCAAATGAGCCGCAGCGCCCCTCTAATGACAGGGTGGTCATCCACGATCAACACGTCTTTCAAGGCAGCTCCCCAAAACAATACAAACGGCACCGGTGCCATGACCGCACCGGACTCTTGCACAAGTGCCAGGCCCTGCCACCTGTCAAACCTGACAGTGCGGACCAACGGTCTGGTTCAGCGTCCATGACCCTGCCTGAGGGGGCGAACCCACGGTTGCAACGGCTCATGGATAGGAGGATCGACCCGTTCCATCAGGCGTCGCAGTGACGCGAGATCAGGCAGTGGCGCCTGGCTCAGATGCACGTTCGATCGACGCGCCACAGGCACCGGCGACTGACTGGCCGGTTGCGCGTTGTAGATCATCCCGTGACGAATCTGCGGGTTGTAGATCACAAAATCGTGCAGGTCCAACGCCCCGTCCGCCAACGCCCCGTTGACGACAATCAGGTCGAACGGCTCGCTGCCGTACTCCACCAGCGTGAGCAGTTCCTGCAAATGGCTCACGGGGACAATCCGGTGGTAGCCCTGTTGGTTGAACAGACGCTCCAGCACGATTCGATAGGTCTGTTGTGGGTCGGCAATCAGGATACGAAGTGCTTTGTTCGGCATGGCAAGCTTTCCAATAGCAACGCGCCAGGTAGGCACCGGCTCAAGAACATTCAGGGCGCTCAGGCTAGAGGAAGCGTTTGAAGGGCGATGTAGGACTAATCCTAAAATAAGGACAGACACAGCCCCTATGGCGAGGGAATTTATCCCGCTCGGCGCTTTGCAGGCGCTGGCGAAGCCTGCGATCTTTGATCGTTCGCTTGGGATTGTAGGAGCTGGCGAAGCCTGCGATCTTTTGATCTTTCGCTTGGGATTCAAGGGTCTTTGGAAAGATCGCAGCCTCGTTGCACTCGTCAGCTCCTACGGTTCATACAATTCATACAGCTCCTATAGCGCCTATTCCTCCAGGTGGGTTTTCAGTCGTTCCGCCAGGTGCTCGATGGCTTGGCGAAGGTCTTCCACGGCCTCGGCGAGCAGCACCGTGTCGTTCCCTCGACAAGCGCTTTCCAGCGCCTCGCAGGCGGCGATCAGGCGTTGCGCCTGGATGATCCGCGCCCCGCCCTTGATCCGGTGCGCCAGGTCCGCCAGGCCCGGCAAGTCCAGTCGGGTAGACAAGTCCAGCAGTCGCGCTTGATCTGCGGCATTGCTGCTGACCAGTTCCTCCAGCAACGCCCTGATCGCACTGGTGTCGCCACCGGTCAGTTGCTCCAGCCCGGTCAAGTCGAGGCCATCGCCGGACTGGGGCGCCCGCGCATCCGGCATGACCGAAGCCAGGCACGCATTGAGTGCCTTGAGGCCGATGGGCTTGAACAGGCAATCGTCCATCCCGGCTTCGGCGCAGCGCTGCTTTTCCTCGGGCTGGGCGTTGGCGGTGAACCCCAGGATCACCACCGGCGACAGGCTACGATCGCGCTCTTCGGCGCGAATGGTACGGGCCAGTTCGTAGCCGCTCATCAAGGGCATGTTGCAGTCGGTGATGACCACATCGAAGTGTTCGCTGCGCCAAGCCTGCAGACCCTCGACACCGTTCTGCGCCTCCCGGACACGATGGCCCAGGTAGCCCAATTGCTGGGACAGCAGCAAGCGGTTGGCCGGGTAGTCGTCGACCACCAGGATACTCAGCGCCGGGACCGGCAGCAGCGCCTCGACCTCGGCAGGCGTCGCCGGCAGTGCATCGAGCAAGGGCAGGTCCAGCAGAACCTCGACCTGCGTGCCCTCCCCCGGCACGCTATGCAACACCAGGGTGCCGCCCATCATTTCGCACAACGTCCGGCTGATGACCAACCCCAACCCGGAACCGCTGCGAGCCGACTGCGGGTGCTGGCCGGCCTGGGCAAAGGGGCTGAACAGGCGGCGCTGATCCTCGGGGGAAATACCGCAACCGGTGTCCTCCACCCGCAGGCAAAGACCCAGGCGTTCGTGCCCAGGGACCGGCTCGCCGCGCACACTCAGGCGCACTTCACCCTGGTCGGTGAACTTGATGGCGTTGCTCAACAGGTTCGAGACGATCTGCTTGAAACGCAATGGATCAATCAACACGTCGCGGTCGATCCCGGCATCCAGCACCCAATGCAAGCGCAGGTGTTTCTGCCAGGCCAGGCCCTCGAAAATCCGCGCCACCGACTCGATCAACGTGTGCAGATTGGCCCGTTGCGGCGCCAGCGACAACTTGCCCGACTCGATGCGGGCGATGTCGAGGATGTCGCCGATCAGGTCCAGCATGCCATGGGCCGCACCCGACGCGACTTCGATGGCGAATCGGTCGACGATGCCCTGGTCGGCTTTTTTCAGGGCCAGCTCCAGCAGGCCGATCACCGCATTCATCGGCGTGCGGATCTCATGGCTCATGGTCGCCACGAAGGTGGTCTTGGCCCGATTAGCCTCGTCGGCGCTTTCCTTGGCCACGCGCAGCTGTTCCAACAGCCGTCGCAGATAGATGCCCCAGCCCAAGGCCACCAGCAACAGCAGCGCAGCAACGGCGAACCCCTGGAGGATCGTGGTGCGGTTGCGCAGCCAATAACTGTCGTCGATCACCACCTCACTGCGCCAGCGGTTGGTCAGCTCGTCCATTTCTTCCGGGGAAATACTCAACAGCGCCTTGTCCAGGATCGAGTAAAGCTCCAATGCGCCCCGGTTCGTCGCCAGGGCGATGTGCGCGGGCAAGGTGCCCACGGTGCTGGTGACTTGCAGCGTGTCGCGGTACTGGCGGGAAATCATGTAGCGTGCGCTGATCAGCGGGTTGATCGCAGCATCTGCCGTGCCGGCGGCGACCATGGCCATGGCGTCGGCCGCATTCTGCGCCGCCACCAACTGCACGCGGGGGAACTGCTCCAGCAGGAACTCGCGCAGCACGTTGCCACGCACCAGCGCCACGCGCTTGCCCGCCATCTGGTCCAAGGTCAGCGCCTTGGCCCTGACCGGCACCACCAACACGAACGGGTTCGTCAGGTACGGTCGGGTAAAGCGCAACTCGTCCTCGAGTTCGGCGCTGGGGATGGCGGTTGCCAGGACGTCGGCCTTGCCGCTCTTGATCTGCCCGATCAAATCGTCAACCGAATCGCCCCGCTGCACATCGAATTTCAAACCGGTGCGCAAGCTGATCCGCGCCAGCACATCCGCGCCGATCCCGCGCAGATGGCCTTGCTCGTCGAAGAACGTCAGCGGCAGGAAGTTTTCATTGGCGGCGACTTTGATGCGCGGGTGGGCGTCCAGCCAACGCTGTTCGTTGACGCTGAAATGCAGCGCCTGCTGACCGGGCATGCTCGCCCCGCCAGCGCTCCAACGCCGCAGGATGACCATGCGTTCGCTGGCGGGAATGGCGTGCAGCGCGGCATTGACGATGCGCAACACGCGCTCGTTGTCGCGACTGACCGCAAAGGCGAACGGCTGCACTTCCATCCGCGAGAAATCGGCCAGTTGCACATTGTTCAGGTAATTCTTGCTGATCAGGTAGTTGGAACTGATCGAATCCCCCAGGTAGACGTCGGCCTGACCAAACGCCACGGCGCCGATGGCACTCAAGGTCGAGGGGAACAGTTGCAACGAAGCCTCGGGATAAAACCCCTTGACCGTCTCTGACGGCAAATAGTGATACAGCATGGCCACCCGCTTGCCCGCCAGGTCCGGGGGCAAGTCCTGGCTGTCGTCGATGCGGGCCACGAGGGTCGGCAGGTCATCGGCATAGGCCTGGGACATCGCCAGGTCTGGATCGGCGGCTTCGAAGCCGTTGGCGGTGCCGAGCAGGTCGATCTCACCACCGCGCAGGGCCTGGAGCGCTTCGGCGTGGGACGGATAGCGCTGGACCTGCACCGTGACGTGCAAGAGTTGCCCCAGCAATTGCGCATAGTCGGCCGTCAGGCCTTCATAGTCGCGACCATTGCCGGTGATGCTGAAAGGCGCATAGTCCGGCGCCGAGGCCCCCAGCAGCAACGTGCCCTTCTGGCGCAGCCAGGCCCAGTCGGCAGCGTCCAGGGACACCACATAATCATCCACATTGGAGCGCCCGAGCACCTGCAACGACTCAGGGGTCGCGCCTACCGGTAGCGCCACGCTCAATGAGCCCAGCAGCAGCGCCACCAGGCCTGTGCGTAAAAGCAGCATCATCTGGTCAGGGTGTTTCGCTTGGCGTGGTCGGCCCGGCGCACCACCGACCTCAGTCAGGGTGACCGGTTGGGGGTTCAGACTGCCAATACGAGGGAACAGCGAACCGTCGATGCGCCTGTCCAACAGACGCATGACATGAGTGTAGGAAGTTTCTGAAGAATTTCCTGCGAGTGACCAGAGAGAGGACCTATGGCCTGTGGGAGCGAGCTTGCTCGCGAAGGCGTAGTGTCAGCCACTTCAATATTGGCTGAACTGACGCCATCGCGAGCAAGCTCGCTCCCACAGGGGGTGACTCGCTCCTACAGGGCCTATACAGCGGCCAACAGCATGTCGCGTACTGGACGAGCCTGTCCGCGATTGTTCCCATGCTCATAGAGCGAGCCGGCAATCTCATCGGCACGCACCGGCAGGATCGACAGCAGCGTATCGCTCAGGCCATGGCTGGCCTGGCAGAAGCCCTGCATGTAGATCGCCGCCTTGCAGCGCTCGTCGGTAATCAGCTTGTAGTTGCGATCCACCTCGAAATCCCCCAGGTACTGCGCCAGCGGCTCCAGCAGGGTGCGGTGCATCTGCCGCTCGTAACCGGTGGCCAGCACCACGGCGTCATAACGGCGTACCGTCAGCTCGCCGGTGGCGTTGTTGCGCACCGCCAGTTCCACGCCGGCGGCGGTGGCCGTGGCCTTCTCCACCGTGGTGAGGGTGCGGAATGCATGACGGGCGATGCCAGAAACTTTCTGGCGATAGAAAATCCCGTAGATACGCTCGATCAGGTCGATGTCCACCACCGAATAGTTGGTGTTGTGGTACTCGTTGACCAGGCGCTCGCGCTCGCTGTGGGGTTGCTGGAACACCAGGTCGGTGAACTCCGGCGAGAACACTTCGTTGACGAACGGGCTGTCGTCCGCCGGCTTGAGGGCCGAGCCGCGCAGGATCATGTCGACCTGTACCGAAGGGAAGCTGTCGTTGAGGTCGATGAAGGCCTCGGCCGCGCTCTGCCCACCGCCGATGATGGCGATCTTCATCGGCTGGCCCTTCACGCACGGCTGACCCGCCATGCGCTCCAGGTACTGGGAATGGTGGAACACCCGCGCGTCATCCTTGAACGCCTTGAACGCGTCGGGAATGCGTGCGGTACCGCCGGCGCTGACCACCAGCGAGCGGGTGGTGCGGACCAGCTCTTCGCCCTGGCCGTCGCGGGAAATCACCCGCAGCGCCTCGACCTGCTGGTTGTGCAGCACCGGTTCGATGCGCAACACTTCCTCGCCATAGCGGCTTTGTGCGCTGAAGTGCCCGGCCACCCAGCGCAGATAGTCATTGAACTCCATGCGGCACGGGTAGAAGGTGCCGAGGTTGATGAAGTCCACCAGGCGGCCATGGTGCTTGAGGTAATTGACGAACGAATACGGGCTGGTGGGGTTGCGCAGGGTCACCAGGTCCTTGAGGAAGGAAATCTGCAACTCGCTCTGGGTCACCAGGGTGTTGCCGTGCCAGCGGTAGTCGGCCTGCTTGTCGAGGAACAGCACGTCCAGTTCACCCTGGACCGGCCCCCGCTCCTGCAGCGCGATGGCCAGCGCCAGGTTCGAAGGGCCGAAGCCAATGCCGATCAAGTCGTGAACGATGGGCGATGCAATTGCCTGTGTCATGTCCAGTGTCCTCTGGAAAAGCCCCTCAACAGGGCACGAAAAGCCTGGGGAACCTGACCGGCACTGAAGGCGCCGGCAAGTCGTCTGTTGAGAGGAACGAGGACAGTGAAAAAAAATTTACCGCCGGGTGACCGGCGACGCTCGAATCAGGGCGCGTCCCACTGACGCACGCGAACGCGGCAGTGCTTCATGGCGTTGACGATGTGCTTTTCCACCAGTGCCCGGGAAATGCCCAGGCGCTCGGCGATTTGCGGGTGGGACAGGCCTTCGAGCTTGCGCAGCAGGAAACTCTCGCGGCACAGCGGCGACAGCTCGGCCAGGGCGCGCTGCAGCATGTCCAGGCGCTGGCCATGGTCGAGACTGGTGTGGGGCGATGGCGTGAAGAAGCGCTCTTCGTTGTCCAGCACATCCAGGGATTCGACCTGGCGCAGGACGTTGCGTCGATGCCCGTCGATCACCAGGTTCAGCGCCGTGCGGTAGAGGAACGCCCGAGGCTGTTCGATGGGCGTGTCGCTGGCACGCTCCAGCACCCGCACATAGGCGTCATGCACCACATCCTCGGCCGCCTGGCGGTTGCCTAGCCTGGCGTTCAGGAAACACACCAGCTCGCGATAGTAGTTTTCCAACATGACTCCCGTGCGCAATGGCTGCGCCAGCTATCCCTGTGCCACTTCGGCATGCCTGAAAAGGGCATGGCACGATAATGGCAGCTTCGATCGCGTAATTTATAGTAATTCTCATATAGATTTAAAGCGTTGGTTTGTATCGGGGTTGATTCGTTCAGTTGACGAGGTGTCGGCCCCTGGCTTTTGTGGCGAGCTGGGCCTGTAGGAGCTGACGAGCGGAGCGAGGCTGCGATCTTTCCCCAGACACTTGAGTCTCAAGCGAAAGATCAAAAGATCGCAGGCTTCGCCAGCTCCTACACAGCCCAGCGGGAGCAAGCTCCCTCGCCACAGGGTTCGGGGTCGCTTCGGCTGATTCGCCAACCTGCTACCAAGTGTTTCAAGCCAGTAAATTCCCGTCCAAAGCGCTCGTTTACCAGAACAGCCCCCCGTCCCTGCCCTTCCTGGGACGGGCCCGATATCACCGGCCGGAACCCTGCATGAAACGTCCCCGCCCTACCCGACGCGCCTGGCTTCTCACCTTCGCCCTGCTTCCGGCCGTGGCCTTCGCCGCGTGGCAAGCGGTCGTGCCCAGCCGCGCGCCCCTGGTCACCGCGCCCGTCACCCGTGGCGATATCGAAAACAGCGTCACCGCCCTGGGCACCTTGCAACCGCGGCGTTATGTCGACGTCGGCGCCCAGGCGTCCGGGCAGATCCAGAAGATTCACGTGGAGGCCGGCGACGAGGTACGCGAAGGCCAGCTGCTGGTGGAAATCGACCCGTCCACGCAAAAAGCCAGGCTCGACGCCGGGCGTTTTTCGATCGAGAACCTCAAGGCCCAGCTTCAGGAGCAGCGTGCCCAGCACGACCTGGCGCAGCAGAAATTCCGCCGCCAGCAGCAACTCAAGGCCGGCGGCGCCACCCGCGAGGAAGACGTGCAGACCGCCCAGGCCGAAGTGCGGGCGACCCAGGCGCGCATCGACATGTTCCAGGCCCAGATCCGCCAGGCCCAGGCCAGCCTGCGCAGCGACGAGGCCGAGCTGGGCTACACGCGCATCTATGCGCCGATGAGCGGCACCGTGGTCGCCGTCGGTGCCCGGGAAGGCCAGACCCTCAACGCCCAGCAGCAAACCCCACTGATCCTGCGCATCGCCCGGCTGTCGCCGATGACGGTCTGGGCCGAGGTCTCGGAAGCCGACATCGGCCACGTCAAGCCGGGCATGACCGCCTACTTCACCACCCTGGCCGGCGGCAGCCGTCGCTGGAGCAGCACCGTTCGCCAGATCCTCCCCGTACCGCCACGCCCGCTGGAGGCCAGCCAGGGCGGCAGCCCCACCGGAGGCCGCAGCGGCAGTGAGCGGGTGGTGCTCTACACCGTGTTGCTCGACGTCGACAACGCCGACCGCGCGCTGATGACCGACATGACCGCCCAGGTGTTTTTCGTCGCCGCCCAAGCCAAGGACGTGCTGACCGTGCCCATCGCCGCCCTGCAGGACGCCGACCAGGTGCGGGTGCTGGCCGACAATGGCGACGTCCAGCCGCGCACTGTTCGCACCGGCGTCAGCGATCGGCTGCGCACGCAGATTGTCGACGGCCTGAGCGAAGGCGACCGGGTGCTGATCGGCCCCGCCAGCGGTAGCGGAGGCTGAATGAGCACGCCCCTGATCGAACTGCGGGACATTCGCAAGGCCTACGGCGGTGGCGACAGCCCTCGGGTGGAGGTGCTGCGCGGCATCGATTTATCCATTCACGCCGGGGAGTTCCTGGCGATTGTCGGGGCGTCCGGCTCCGGTAAATCCACCCTGATGAACATCCTCGGCTGCCTGGACCGCCCCACCAGCGGTGAGTACCGTTTCGCCGGCGAAGACGTCGCCGGCCTGGGCAGTGACGAGCTGGCCTGGCTGCGGCGCGAAGCATTCGGCTTCGTGTTCCAGGGCTATCACCTGATTCCTTCCGGCACCGCCCAGGAAAACGTCGAGATGCCGGCCATCTATGCCGGCACCTCCGCCGCCGAGCGCCACGCCCGGGCCAGTGCCCTGCTCGACCGCCTCGGCCTGGCCAGCCGCACCGGCAACCGTCCCCATCAACTCTCCGGTGGCCAGCAGCAGCGGGTGTCCATTGCCCGGGCCTTGATGAACGGCGGCCACATCATCCTCGCCGACGAACCCACCGGCGCCCTCGACAGCCAGAGCGGCATCGAGGTCATGGCGTTGCTCGACGAACTGGCGAGCCAGGGCCACGTGGTGATCCTGATCACCCACGACCGCGAAGTGGCGGCCCGGGCCAAGCGCATCATCGAGATCCGCGATGGGCTGATCATCAGCGACAGCGCCCCCTCTTTGTCACACGAAGTGCACGCCAATCCCAAGGCCCTGCAAGCCGTGGATTTGCGCCAACGCCTGAGCGCCGGCAGCGAACACAACGGCGCCTGGAAAGGTGAGCTGGTGGACGCGGTACAGGCGGCATGGCGGGTGATGTGGATCAATCGCTTTCGCACCGCCCTGACCCTGCTCGGCATTGTCATCGGCGTGGCCTCGGTGGTGGTGATGCTGGCCGTGGGCGAAGGCAGCAAGCGCCAGGTCATGGCCCAGATGGGCGCGTTCGGCTCGAACATCATCTACCTCAACGGCAGCGCGCCCACGCCCCGAGCTGCCAAGGGCATCATCAGCGAATACGACCTGGCCGCCCTCGCCGACCTGCCCGAAGTGCAGCGCATCATGCCGGTCAACGGTGCCGAAGCCAGCGTGCGTTTCGGCAACCTCGACCACACCAGCTACGTTGGCGGCAACGACACGAATTTCCCGGCCATCTTCAATTGGCCGGTGGCCGAGGGCAGTTACTTCAGCGACGCCGACGAACGCGGCGCCGCAGCGGTGGCGGTGATCGGCCACAAGGTCCGGCAGAAACTGCTCAAGGACGTCGCCGACCCCATCGGCCGCTACATCCTGATCGAGAACATGCCGTTCCAGGTGGTCGGCGTACTGGCGGAAAAAGGCGCCAGCTCCGGGGATTCGGACGCCGACAATCGCATCGCCGTGCCCTACTCCGCCGCCAGCGTGCGGTTGTTCGGCACGCGCCATCCCGAATACGTGGTGATCGCCGCCCGGGACGCGGGCAAGGTCAAGGAGGCCGAACAGGCGGTCTCCCGCACCTTGTTGCGCCTGCACGACGGCAAGCAGGATTTCGAGCTGACCAACAACGCCGCGATGATCCAGGCCGAGGCCCGCACCCAGGGCACGCTGTCGCTGATGCTCGGGGCCATTGCGGCGATTTCGCTGTTGGTGGGCGGCATCGGCGTGATGAACATCATGCTCATGACCGTACGCGAACGGACTCGCGAGATCGGTATCCGCATGGCCACCGGCGCCCGGCAACGCGACATCCTGCGCCAGTTCCTCACCGAAGCGGTGATGCTCTCGGTGGTCGGCGGGCTCGCCGGTATCGGCCTGGCCCTGCTGGTGGGCGGTGCCTTATTGCTGGGCAAGATCGCCGTGGCCTTCGAATGGCTGGCGGTGTTCGGCGCCTTTGGCTGCGCCCTGGTCACCGGCGTCGTCTTCGGCTTCATGCCCGCCCGCAAGGCCGCCCGCCTCGACCCGGTCGCGGCCCTCACCAGTGAATGAACCCCACCCTATGAAAGCGCACCTGACCCTCCTGGCCACCAGTCTGTTGCTGGCGGCCTGCGCCACCCCTGCGTCGGCACCGGACAGCGGCATCCAACCGCCATCAGCCTGGCAACACCTCGATACGCCCAGCGCCCAAGCGGATAACCAGCAATGGTGGACACACTTCGGCAGCCCGCCATTGAACCGCTTGATCGAACAGGCGCGCCGGGACAGCCACGACCTGGCCGCCGCCATGGCCCGGGTGCGCCAGGCCCAGGCCAGCGCGGTGATCGCCGGGGCGCCGTTGCTGCCAGCGGTCACGGCCGGGCTCAACGGCAATCGCCAGGAATTGTTGCGCGGCAAAGGCTACAGCCAACTGGACGTCGACCGGGACAACCGCACCATCGACTACTACGACGCCAACCTCAGCGCCACCTATGAGCTGGACTTCTGGGGTGGCAAGCGGGCGGCCCGGGACAGTGCGCTGAGCACGCTGTCGGCCAGCCAGTTCGACCGGGCGACCGTGGAGTTGACCCTGCTCAGCGGCGTCGCCAACAGCTACACCCAGGCGTTGTCCCTGCGCGAGCAACAACGCATCGCCGAACAGAACCTGGACAACGCCCAGCGCGTACTCGACCTGGTCCAGACCCGCTACGACGCCGGTAGCGCCACGGCCCTGGAACTGTCCCAGCAAAAAAGCCTGGTGGCGGCCCAGCAACGCCGCGTGCCCCAAGTGCAGCAACAGGCCCGGGAGGCCGTGATCACCCTGGCGACACTGCTGGGGCAGCCGGTGCAGTCGATCAAGCTCGACGACGACCGTTTCGACCGCCTGCACTGGCCCGCCATCGACGCCGGCGTGCCCAGCGAACTGCTGCGCCGCCGCCCGGACATCGCCGCCGCCGAAGCGCGCCTCGCTGCCGCCCAGGCCGACATCACCGTGGCCCGCGCCGCCATGCTGCCCACCGCGACCCTGGGCCTGAGCCTCGCCACCGGCGCCGACATCGCCGACCAGTTGCTGCGCAACAACGTCTACAACCTCACCGCCGGCCTGGCCGCGCCGATCTTCAACAACGGCCGCCTGAGTGCCGAACGGGACAAAGCCACCGCCCGCCAGGAAGAACTGCTGGAGCTCTATCGCGCCGCCATCATCAACGGCTTCGCCGACGTCGAAAAAGCCCTCAACGGCATCCATGGCCTGGACCAGCAACGGCAATGGCAAAGCGAAGAACTGCACCAGGCCCAGACCGCCTTCGACATCGCCCAGCGCCGCTACCAGGCCGGCGCCGAAGACCTGCTCACCGTACTGGAAACACAGCGCACGCTGTACGCCGCGCAGGACATGAACGTGCAGTTAAGGCTGGCGCGGGTACAGGCGAGCATGGCGTTGTACAAGGCGTTGGGTGGGGGTTGGCGGGTGATGTAGGCCTCGAACACACACCTTCAGCCATGTGACAGATGAAGGAGAGGGAAACTCATCCCCTGTGGGAGCAAGACTTGCCCGCGATCAAGGCGACACGGTTTCCGGGGACCGAGGTGCCTGCATCGCGGGCAAGCCTTGCTCCCACAGTTTTGCCCTGGGGATCCAGCAGATGGTCGAGCTGAGTGATACCTGTGGCGAGGGAGCTTGCTCCCGCTGGGCTGCGCAGCAGCCCCAATGGCCGGCACCTCGGTGGGACAGAGGTTTTGAGGGGGCTGGTTTGGGGCCGCTTCGCAGCCCAGCGGGAGCAAGCTCCCTCGCCACAGATAATTCCCGTTCCGACAAAGGGTGTTCGGCTTTGGTTCTGTTTATCCGGCCATGTAGGACTCCCGAGCGAGGCTACATCGCCTTGCGCCGTTACCTACAACTGCGCCAGAATCCGCCGGCTTGTGCGCCTGGCTCGTGGCTTTTACTGTTTCCGGGTCGCTGATTTCAGCGATCGGGTTTGGTAGCCCGCGAGTCAACTAGGCGCAAGCGCCACCTCCTACAGACGCTCTCTCGGTGTCTGTTTCATGGTGGCCGTGCGCAGGGCGTCTTCGGGCGCGCCGGGTTCCTAGTGCTCCGGTCTACCAACCCGCGTACGGCCGCCACCCAATCGTTTGGTAGCGATGGTGTCGGCTCCTGAAAATGAATACTAGGAGTTACGCCATGTTCAAGATCACCCCCAATCCCCCCGCAGACGATTCCAAAAAAATCGACGAAGCCGCCGACCGCGCCCTCGCCTTTTACCTCGACCCCAAACCCGAAAAACCCAACCCACCACCGGGCCAGTTGTTCACCGTGGCAGAAGGCGCGGACATGGAATGCCTGCTGGCCAACCTCAGCGAAACCCTCGCTTCGGTCAACGTCATGGCAAGTGAGCAGGCCTTTGAACTGGAAGGCTCGCGGCGCCATTTTGCGCTGGGCATCCAGCAAATGATCGAGTTGGCAGAACTGCTGGCAAACCGCGCCCTGGACATCGCCGCACCGCGCTAAACGCACTCAAGCCAAGTGATACCTGTGGCGAGGGAGCTTGCTCCCGCTGGGCTGCGCAGCAGCCCCAATGACCGGCACCTCGGTGGATCAGGTGTTTTTGAGGGGGCTGGTTTGGGGGCTGCTTCGCAGCCCAGCGGGAGCAAGCTCCCTCGCCACAACGGCGTTCACTTCAGCTTTTGGGGATGGCGGGATTTACACCGGCTTGCTCTTGAGATTGCGCGCATACCACGGCCGTTGCGGCACGCGGCGGAACAGTTCGGAGAGCTTTTTGTCATCGCTGCCGAAGGTGATGCGCAAGGCCAGTTTCATGGTTTCCGGGTCCATCTCCACCGAGCGCCCGACCTGCAGCCCCGGCGTGGTGCTGCAACCGTGGGTGTCCGGGCCCAGCCAAGGGTCGGCGATTTCGACCCAGCGGCCCGGGGCGAACCAGGGCACACCGTTGACCTCGAGCCGGCTCACTTCCCCCGGGTGGAAACGCTCGTGGGCGCGGAACCAGTCTTCGAGGCGGTCGTCGATCCAGCCGTGGAAGGCCCAGAACACCGGGCTCACGTGGGAAGAAAACGGATCGCCGAGAAAGTCATTCTCCGGGGCGTACCAGCGCTGGGCGAAGTCCGCCGGGTCACGGGCGAACGGCACCGGGTGGCCGTTGGACGGGTCACGCGGCACCGAGGCCCAGCGCATGTGCAGCCAGTCGTGCAGGCCCAGTTCCACTTCCGAACCAAACTGGCCCAGGGTCAGTTTCGACAGGTAGCGCGGGTCGCGGTAGCGCGATTCCCAGACCTGGAAATTGCTGTGGTAGGTCTCGGCGGTCTTGATGTCGCTGACCCACTGGGCGTACTGCTCGTCGCCATCGGCCAGCCAGGTCGGCGGCAAGGACGTGCCATCGTGGTTATCGAGGTAGCGGGCGAACCCAAGGCGATCGCGTTCCAGCTCCGGTTGCGGCAAGGGAAAGCGCGGCCACGACGGCAGTGCCTGGAACGATCGGGCGGTGCCGAGCATGTGCCGGTGCATGAAAAAGAAGTCCACGCCCGAGCCATTGCGATCCTTGCGCGGCCCGCGGGCATCACGCTCCCGGTCCCGTGGACCGGGCTGCCAGCCGATGCCGCGCAGGGCGTTGCGCTTGTCTTCGTCCAGGGTGTGCCATTTGTCCCGCGACGCATGCCAGAGCTGGTGGAACAGCCGATGCTCGGGCGACACCAGCCAGGCCAGCAGCGCCGGGCTCAGCGGCGTGCGCTCCCGCGCCTCGGGAAAGCGCTGCTTGACGGCGATGAAGTGATTGTCCTGTTCAAGCAACGCCAAGGGACGGTCCAGGCGCAACACCCGGCCGCTGAGCGTGGCGCTGCCGGCATTGCCGAAACCGGCCCAGACTTCGTCCAGGGTCATGATGAATTCATAGTCCGGCGCGTCGTGCCGAGCCCCCATCAACCGCCAGCTCAGTTGCTTCGGGTCGGTTCCGGCCAGGTCGCCCAACACCCGATAACGCGGCTCATCGGCACCGCGCAAACGTTCGGCGCTGTCGAGGTACCCCACCAGGCCACGGCCCCTCTGGCCGATATCGAGGAAGATCTGCAGATCGTCCTGCGGCAAGCCTTCGAGACCGGCATCGCGGCCGGTGAAACGGATCGTCCAGATGCCCCGCAACGTATCGGCCCGGCGCTGGCCCGCCACGTCCGCCACGTCGAACGAGGCCTCGCCGGGGGTAATGGTCGGGTCCGGCCGGGTCAGTTCGCGATGCCCGTAATACACCGCAGGCACGGCGGCACCGGTCAGCGCCAGGCCTGCCATGAACCATCGTCGAGAAATCGTCATTGCCTTACCTGTGTCCAGCCCTGGAGCGGGCTTTATCCAAGCTAGAACGATGGGTGGGCTGACAAATTTATAGGGAGACTGTGTGGGCCTCATCGCGAGCAAGCTCGCTCCCACAATGGATTTGAATACATTCCCAAAAATCAGGTTGGTTTCAAGGCCGCCTTCGCGAGCAGGCTCGCTCCCACAATGGATTTGAGTACATTCCCAAAAGTCAGGTTGGTTTCAAGGCCGCCTTCGCGAGCAGGCTCGCTCCCACAATGGGTTTGAGTACATTCCCAAAAGGCAGGTTGGGTTTAAGGCCGCCTTCGCGAGCAAGCTCGCTCCCACAGGTGAACGCATTCCAAATTGTGGGAGCGAGCTTGCTCGCGATGGCGGCCCCGAGAGCACCTAAATTTCCCGCCCGATCACTCGTTCTTCCCAGATAGCAAAGGCCCCGCGCCTGTCCTTCCAAGGCGAACCTGACTGAGATCGGCAATGACAACACCTCGTTCGAAAAAGGCTCTTTTCATCGGCCTGCCCCTGGCCCTGGCGTTGGCCGTCGGTGCGGGCGTCGCGGCCTGGGACCATTGGTGGCGGGACAACCCCGGCTACCCGGTCAAAGTGATGAAAGAGGCCAGGGAACTGCACGAACGCCTGCTGTCCTTCGACAGCCACATCACCGTGCCGCTGGATTTCGGCACCGCCGGCAATGAAGCCGACAAGGACGGCAGCGGCCAGTTCGACCTGGTGAAAGCCAACCGCGGCCATCTGTCCGGCGCGGCCCTGACGGTGTTCGGCTGGCCGGAGTTGTGGAACGGGCCCAACGCGCCGCACAAGCCCACCGCCGGTTTTGTCGAGGAAGCGCGCAACCAGCAGGAAGTGCGCTACAAGATCATCACCGGCCTGGTCCGGGACTTTCCCAACCAAGTCGCCATCGCCTACACCCCGGATGATTTCCGCCGCCTGCACGGCGAAGGCAAATTCGCGATTTTCATCAGCATGCTCAACGCCTACCCCCTGGGCCATGACCTGAGCCTGCTGGACCTGTGGACGGCGCGGGGCATGCGCATGTTCGGCTTCAGCTACATCGGCAACAACGACTGGGCCGACTCCTCCCGCCCGCTGCCGTTCTTCAACGACTCGCCCGATGCCCTGGGCGGCCTGTCGGACATCGGCAAGCAAGCGGTGACACGCCTGAACGACCTGGGCGTGATCATCGACGTGTCGCAGATGTCGACCCTGGCCCTGGAACAAGTCGCGCAACTGAGTCGCACGCCGCTGGTGGCCTCTCATTCGGCACCTCGGGCGATGGTGGACATACCGCGCAACCTCAGCGACAAGGAAATGCAACTGATCAAGGCCAGCGGCGGCGTGGTGCAGATCGTCGGTTTCTCCCAGTACCTGCGCCCGCTGACGCAAAAGACCCAGGACAGACTCAACGCCCTGCGCGAACGCTTCGACCTGCCGCCACTGCCCAACCTGGCGATGGCGCTGATGCCCGGCGACCCGATCATCGCCGCCTGGCCGGAACAGAAGTTCGGCGAATACGCCGGCCAGCTCTACGGCATCCTCGAAGAAGAACCCAAGGCCAGCCTCAAGGACCTGGGGGACGCCATCGACTACACCGTGCGCAAGATCGGCATCGACCACGTCGGCATCAGCTCGGACTTCAACGAAGGCGGCGGCGTGAAAGGCTGGGAGAACGTCGGCGACATCCGCAACGTCACCGCCGAGCTGCTGACCCGCGGCTACTCGGAAGCCGACATCGCCAAACTGTGGGGCGGCAATTTCCTGCGGGTCTGGGGTCAGGTGCAGAAAGCCGCCCGCCCCGCCATCGCCTCGACCCAGAAGGCGGCCCAACCATGAATGAACGTCGCACCTTCCTGAAGCAGGCCGGGATCCTCGCCGCCGGCCTGCCCCTGGCCGCCAGCCTGCCCGCCACGGCCAGCACCGATCCACTGGCACCGCTGCCCAAGAACAAATGGGCGCAATTGCGCTCGCTGTTCAACCAGGACCCGGACTACCTGCACTTCTCCAACTTCCTGGTCACCACCCACCCGCGCCCGGTGCGCGAGGCCATCGACCGGCACCGCGCCGCCCTGGATAAAAACCCGGGGCTATTGATGGACTGGGACCTGGGCGTCACCGAAGAGCGAGAGGAAAACGTTCGCACCTGGGCCGGCCGCTACCTGCAAGCTTCGCCCAAGCAAATCGCCCTCACCGGCAGCACCACCGAAGGCCTGTCGATCATCTATGGCGGCGTCCACGTGGCGGCCGACCAGGAAATCCTCACCACCGCCCACGAACACTACGCCACCCACACCATTCTCGACCTGCGCACCCAACGCAGCGGCACCCGGGTGCGCAAGATCAAGCTGTTCGACAACGCCCACGACGCCAGCCATGAACAGATCCTCACGGCCATCGACCGCAACATCCGCCCCGAAACCCGGGTGCTGGGCATGACCTGGGTGCACTCCGGCAGCGGCGTGAAGCTGCCGATCGGCAAGATCGGTGCCCTGGTGGACAAGCACAACCAAGGCCGCAGCGATGAACAACGGATCATCTATGTGGTGGACGGCGTGCACGGTTTCGGCGTCGAAGACCTCAGCTTCCCCGCCATGAATTGCGACTTTTTCATTGCCGGCACCCACAAGTGGATGTTCGGCCCACGGGGCACCGGCTTGGTGTGCAGCCGCAGCGAAGAACTCAAGTACGTCACGCCGATCATTCCGACCTTTTCCGAAGCCACGGCGTTTTCCACCGTCATGACCCCGGGGGGCTATCACGCCTTCGAGCATCGCTGGGCCGCCGACGAAGCGTTCAAGCTGCACCTGCAACTGGGCAAGGCCGAGGTGCAGGCGCGGATCCACGCCCTCAACAGCTACCTGAAAAAACAGCTGGTGGCACAGCCGCAGATCGAGCTGATCACCCCCATGAGCCCGGAGTTGTCCGCTGGCTTCACCTTCTTCCGGGTCAAGGGCCGCGACAGCGACGAAGTCGCCGCCTACCTGATGAAGAACCGCGTGATCGCCGACGCCGTGCATCGCGATGCGGGACCGGTGGTGCGCACCGCGCCGGGGCTGCTCAACACCGAAGCCGAGATCGATCGCTTCATGGGGTTGCTGGGCAAAACGCTCTGAGCCGAACCTTTTTGACCTTATCGAGAGAGATGGATGAACAGTTTTTCGCTGAAGCTACTCCCGGCACTGACCCTCGCCGCCCTGCTGCCCTCCGGCGCCCAGGCATCGCAACCGGGCCAGGTCTTTCGCGACTGCAAGGATTGCCCGGAAATGGTCGTGCTGCCCACCGGCACCTTCCAGATGGGCACCCCGGACGACGAAGTGGGACGCGAGCCCGACGAAGGCCCGCTGCACCCGGTGACGTTTGCCAAGCCCCTGGCGATCAGTCGCTTCCAGGTGCTCAAGGGCGAATGGTTCGCCTACCTGCGCGACACCGGCTACACCATGCCCGACGGCGATGAACGTCCCGGTCGAGCGTGCAAGGCCGGCATCCCGGACTACCAGGGCAGCGACCCGCGCAAGCAATACACCGACCGACACCCGGCGGTGTGCATGGACTTCGACGAGGCCAATGCCTATGTGGCGTGGCTGTCGAAAAAAACCGGCAAACAATACCGGCTGGTCAGCGAGTCCCTGCGCGAATACGCGGCACGCGGCGACAGCACCGGGCCGTTCCCCTTCCCGTTCGATGCAGGCAAGGAGTACAGCATCGCCCAGCACGCCAACACCTACGGCGCGGCCGACGGCTACAACTTCACCGCCCCGGCCGGCAGCTTCGCGCCCAACGCCTTCGGCGTGTACGACATGCACGGCAACATCTACGAATGGACCGCCGATTGCTACAACGAAAACTATGTGGGCGCCCCGAGCGACGGCAGCGCCTGGCTGACTGGCAAGTGCGAATTCAAACGCATCCGCGGCAACGACTGGGGCGAGGCGCCGGTGTTCTCCCGCTCCGGCAACCGCAACGCGTTGGTGCCGGGCAATCGGGGGGACTGGATCGGTTTTCGGGTGGCGCGGGATATGTAGGCGCCTCTGTGGGAGCAAAGCTTGCTCGCGATGCAGACACCTGGATTTCACAGAAAACCGTATTGCCTTCATCGCGGGCAAGCCTTGCTCCCACAGGATAAATTCCCTTCTCCTCCAATCGTTCTAAAGATGGGCACAACCCAATCCAGCGTGCCTGCGTCCGCCAGCCCATGCGGTGAATGCCCCGCGATGGCCTTCGCCCTTTTCATCTAGCAGGGAAACCTCCATGAGCCAACCAAAACGCGGGGTGATCAATGAATTGTTCACCCTGCTCAAACCCTTCCGGCTGATTGTCATCGGCGCCATCCTGCTGGGCATGGTCGGTGGCCTGAGCGTGACCGTGCTGCTGGCGACCATCAACAAGGTGCTGCACGCCGACGGCGGGCTGAGCCACACCGTGGTGGGCGTGTTCGCCGGGTTGTGCCTGCTGGCCCTGGTCAGTTCCATCTGTTCCGACATCGGCACCAACTACGTCGGCCAGAAGATCATTGCCAAGCTGCGCAAGGAGCTGGGGGAAAAAGTCCTGTCGGCGCCTATCCAGCAGATCGAACGCTACCGCAGCCATCGCCTGATCCCGGTGCTGACCCACGACGTCGACACCATCAGCGATTTCGCCTTCGCCTTCGCCCCCCTGGCCATTTCCCTGACCGTCACCCTCGGCTGCATGGGTTACCTGGCCATGCTGTCGTGGCCAATGTTCCTGATGATGGTCGTAGCGATTGTCATCGGCACCGTGGTCCAGTACATCGCCCGCGGTCGTGGGATCAAGGGCTTCATGGAGGCGCGCGATTCCGAGGACGAATTGCAGAAGCACTACAACGCCATCGCCGAAGGCGCCAAGGAACTGCGCATCCATCGCCCCCGGCGGCAACGCATGTTCGTCTCGGGCATCGAACACACCGCCGACAAGATCTGCGACACGCAGATCCGCTCGGTGAACATTTTCGTGATCGCCAAGACCTTCGGCTCGATGCTGTTCTTCGTGGTGATCGGCCTGGCCCTGGCCCTGCAATCGCTGTGGCCGAGCGCCGACAAGGCGGTGATGAGTGGTTTCGTGCTGGTGTTGCTGTACATGAAAGGCCCGCTGGAACACCTGATCGGCACCCTGCCGATCGTCAGCCGCGCGCAGATCGCCTTCCGCCGCATCGCCGAATTGTCGGAGCAGTTTTCATCCCCTGAACCGCACCTGCTGCTCAACGACCAGGGCCAGCCGAAAACCCCGGTGCAGACCCTGGAGCTGAGCAACGTGGCCTACAGCTTCCCGGCGGTGGAAGGCGCCACGCCGTTCCGCCTGGGACCGGTGAACCTGAAGATCGACCAGGGCGACATCGTGTTCATCGTGGGTGAAAACGGCTGTGGCAAAACCACGCTGATCAAGCTGCTGCTGGGCCTGTACGCACCGCAGCAAGGAGAAATCCGCCTCAACGACCACGTCGTGACAGCCGTGACCCGCGACGATTATCGCCAGTTGTTCACGACGATTTTTGCCGATTACTACCTGTTCGACGACATCGTCCAGGGCGACACCCATATCCCGGAGGACGCCAATAAATACCTGCAACGCCTGGAGATCGCCCACAAGGTCAGCGTGCGCGACGGCGCCTTCACCACCACCGACCTGTCCACCGGCCAACGCAAGCGCCTGGCACTGGTCAATGCGTGGCTGGAAGAACGCCCGGTGCTGGTGTTCGACGAATGGGCCGCCGACCAGGACCCGACCTTCCGGCGGATTTTCTACACCGAGCTGCTGCCGGACCTCAAGCGCCTGGGCAAGACCATCATCGTGATTTCCCATGACGACCGTTACTTCGACGTGGCCGACCAATTGGTGCGCATGGAAGCCGGCCGGGTGGTCACCGAACTGCAATCGGCGTAAATAATCACGATTCTCATTCTGGTTTTTTCTGGGTCGTGCGTCCTAATTAAGAATTGATGACAACTACACCCTTATTAAAACTAAAACCTGCAAGAGTGAAACACATGCCAGCAACTCCGGGGATTCCACGTTTTACCAAGGCACTGATCATGCGCCGCCTGCTGCAACCAGGCTTCAGCGCCAGCGCATTCAGCCTGGCCTTGGCCATGCCGTTCAGCGCACAGGTCCAGGCACAGGAAGTCGATCTCAACATTCCGGCGCAGTCGCTGGCGAGCGCCCTGCAGGCATTGAGCAATCAATCGAACATGCAAGTGCTCTACAGTGCCGATGATGTCCAGGGCCTGCGCAGCCAACCGGTCAGCGGCCGGTTGTCGCCGGCTCAGGCGTTGTCGCAGATGCTGGTGGGGACCGGCGTCATGTTCACCATCCAGGGCAACACGGTCAGCGTGCGCGCCAGGACGGCGGGGAATTCGCTGGAACTGGGCGCCACGACCATCACCGGTAAATCCGCGGAAACCGCCTACGGCCCGGTGGACGGCTACGTCGCCACCCGCAGCGCCACCGGCACCAAGACCGACACGCCGATCCTGGAGATCCCGCAGACCATCAACGTGGTCACCGCCGAGCAGGTCGCCACCCAGGGCGCACGCAACCTGACCCAGGCCTTGCGCTACACGCCGGGCCTGAACACCGGCGGCTTCACCGACCGCAACGCCATCGCCGACGAAATCACCAGCCGGGGTTTCTCGCCCACGCCGCTGTACCTCGACGGGGCCTACCTGCCCTATGCCGGCAGTCTCGGCGGCGCGCCGCAAATCGACCCGTACACCCTGGAGCGCATCGAAGTGCTCAAGGGCCCCTCATCTGTGCTGTACGGGCAGAACCAGCCCGGCGGCCTGATCAACATGGTCTCCAAGCGCCCGACCACGGAACAGCGCAGCCAGATCAAACTGGGCGCGGGCAGCTACAGCCGGGTCAACGGCGCGTTCGACACCAGCGGCCCGATCGACGACCAGAAGGAATTCAGCTATCGCGTCATCGGCGTGGCGAAAAAAGGCAACCAACAGGTCGATCACACCCACAGCGAACGCATGCTGCTGGCACCGAGCCTGACCTGGGCGCCCAACGACGACACCTCGCTGACCGTGCTGGCGCAGATCCAGCGCGACGATGGCCTGGAGGACTATCAGGCGCTGCCGCGGATCGGTTCCCTGGAGCGCGGCCCCAACGGCCAGCGGATCGACCGGGACTTCTTCTCCGGCGACACGCGGTGGAACGACTACAAGCGTGACCAGTTCATCCTGGGCTACGACTTCAGCCACAACATCACCGATGACCTGAAATTCCGCTCCACTGCGCGTTACACCGATGTGCGCGACCAATACCGGGGCTTCTACCTGCGCAGCTTCGTCACCACCGGTGGCGTCACTGACCAGACCCAGGCCAACCGGGTAAAACTTGACTGGCAACAGCACAACACCGCGTACACCGTCGATAACAACGTGGAATACAAATTCAATACCGGCGCCCTGGAACACACCACCCTGGCAGGCGTGGACTATCGGCATTTCAACCGCAAGTACGATGGTTACAACGCCTACAACGTCGCGCCGATCGACCTGTACGGCAATAACAACAACTACGACACCAGCAGCGTAACCCCAACGCTGGACACCCAGTGGGACAACACCGTTCGCCAGACCGGCGTCTACCTGCAGGACCAGATCAAGCTGGACAAGTGGATCCTGACCGTGGGTGGCCGCCAGGACTGGGCCGAAGTGGACAACAAGGACCTGCTGGCGGGCACCGTTTCCTCACTGCGTGACAACAAGTTCACCGGCCGGATTGGCCTGACCTATGTCACCGATTTCGGCCTGGCGCCCTATATCAGCTACTCCGAGTCCTTCCTGCCGACCGTGGGCACAGACGCCGCTGGCGAGTCGTTCAAGCCGACCGAAGGCGAACAATACGAAGTGGGCGTGAAGTACCAGCCGTTCGACAAGACGATGATTACCGCCTCGGTATTCCAGATCAAACAGAAGAACCTGGTCACCGCCGACCCCGCCGATCCGCAGAACTCGATCCAGTCGGGCCAGGTGCGTTCACGGGGGGTTGAACTGGAAGTCAAATCCACCGTCGACAACATCGACGTCATGGCCGCCGCCACCTACCTCGACTCGTTCTACACCAAGGACAACTACGGCAACGAGGGCAACCGCAGCGAGCAACAGGCACCGTTCTCCGCCACGCTGTGGGTCGACTACCACTTCACCCAGGCCGTCCTCAATGGCCTGACCTTCGGCGCAGGCGCTCGTCACACCGGCCGCAAGCCGGGCGACGCGGCCAACTCGTTCGACGTACCGGCCTTCACCGTGTTCGACACCACCATCAGCTATGACATGGGCAAGGCCACCTCGAGCCTGCGTGGCGTCACCACCAGCCTGAACGTGCAGAACGTCTTCGACCGCGAGTACGTGTCCCACTGCAACTACTCGTTCGGCTGCTACTACGGCCAGGAACGCGTGGCCTCGCTGGACGTGACCTACGACTTCTAAACAACACCCAGAACCGGGCCTGGCCCTAATGCCAGTCAGTTAAGGATCAAACGACTCAAAACCTGTGGGAGCAAAGCTTGCTCGCGATGGCGGCGGACCAGTCAATGACATTGTCGACTGGCACACCCCAATCGCGAGCAAGCTTTGCTCCCACGGGTTTGGGGATTAACTGACCGGCATTAGGCCTGGCCCGGTTTTTTTGTGCCTGCCAATCCTGAAACCCTCCCACAGAGGATGTGTGGCATATGCAAATCCTGAGACCACCCCAAACAACTGTGGGAGCAGTGGCATGTGCAAATCCTGAGACCACCCCAAAACAACTGTGGGAGCGAGCTTGCTCGCGATAGCGGTGGATCAGCAAAATAATCTTGGCTGACACTCCGCTATCGCGAGCAAGCTCGCTCCCACAAGGGATTGTGGTGTTTCAGGCGGTGAGTGCAGTCCGCAAGGCTTGGCTCAATTGCGCGTACACCTCGTCAATCTCCGGTACCACGCTCTGCAAGCGCAGGTAGTCGTGGATCAGGCCGGTGTATTCGATCAGTTCCACGCTCACCCCCTGCGCCTGCAAACGCCGGGCGTAGGCGCGGCCTTCGTCGAGCAACGGGTCATGGCCGGCCAGGGCGATCAGGGCCGGGGCCAGGCCGGGGTAACCGGGCGCCAGCAACGGCGAGAAGCGCCAGTCCAGGCGATCGGTGGGTTCATTGGCGTAGTGCCGGTAGAACCACTCGAGGGTTTCGCTCTCCAGCAGATACCCTTCGCCGAACAGCTCGGTGGACGGGCTGCTGGTGGACGCATCGGTCACCGGGTAACAGAGCAACTGAAAGCACGGCTGGATCGCCAGGGAGGCTGGTTCCAGGGCCGCTTGCAGCGCAAGCACCGTCGCCAGTGTCGCGCCGACGCTGTCCCCGCCGAACGCCACGCGGCTGATGTCCAGGCCTTCGGCGCGAGCCTGCCGGGCCAGCCAGTCGAGGGCGTCGGCACCGTCTTTCAGCGGCGTCGGGAAGGTGTGTTCCGGGGCCAGACGATAGCCCACCGACAACACCGCGCACGGTGTCCGGGCGCAGAATTCGCGGCAGACGCCGTCGTGGGATGCCAGGCTGCCGACCACATAGCCGCCGCCGTGAAAATACACCAGCACCGGCAGCGCCTGGGCCGCAGCCGTGGCGGGACGATACAGACGCAGCGCCAGCGTCGCGCCGTCACGGGCGGTGACGGCGTGAGCGGCGCACTGCACATCCGCCGGAGCGTCCCAGCGCAATTGCCCGGTGGTGCGCTCGAACGCCTCGCGGGCCTGGGCCGGCGTCGACAGGTGAAACGGCCCGGGGCCGTCGGCCTGGCTTTCTTCGGCCAGGTCGAGGAAGGCGTTGAGTTCCGGATGCAAGGACATCGCAGGGGTTCCTTATGTAAAACCATGGGTAAAAGATGAGCCACTCAGACTCATGCAAAACCCTGTGGCGAGGGGGTTTAGCGAAACGCCATACGTCCCGCTGAATTGCGCTCTGTAGGAGCTGCCGAAGGCTGCGATCTTTTGACTCTGCGCTTGGGACTCAAGCGTCTGAGGAAAGATCGCAGCCTCGTTGCACTCGTCAGCTCCTACATCCGGCTCGTCTTTGTATAACGATAAACCCGCCCCGATCCTTAAGCCGCTTGCGCCACGCAGTGCTCGATCAACGCCTCCAGTTCCTCCTGGTAGGCGCGCATCAACCCCTCGACGGTCTCGGCACGGTAGCGGCGGGTGCTGAAGATGCAGCGCAGTGCCAGTCGCCCGTCGTACACCTGCCCCACCACTTCCAGCCAGTTGCCCAGCGCGGCATGGGGGCTGTAGCAGCTGCCGTAGCTTTCCGCCGCCGGCACCAGCAACGCCTTGTCGTCGAAGCTCTGGTCGAACTGCCCCAGGTAGTTGAACGTCACCCGTGCCTGGGGCGCGCGACCCAGGGTGGCGGCCATCGGCTCGCCGCTCATGTAGCGCAACACGCCATAGCCCAATCCCTTGTTCGGCACGGCGGCCAACTGCCGTTGCACCGCCCGCACCGACGTGCCGATGTCGGCTTCATGGCTCGGGGTCAGGCGCACCGGGAACATGCTGGTGAACCAGCCCAGGCTGCGGCTCAGGTCGATGTCCTTGACCAGATCCTCGCGACCATGCCCCTCCAGTTGGATCAGCACCGACGGCTGCTGGCTCCAGCGGCACAAGACCCGGCTCAGCGCCGCCAGCAACACGTCGTTGATCTGCGTCTGGTAGACCGCCGGCACCTGTTTGAGCAACTGCTGGGTGTGCTGCTCCGACAGGCTCAAATGCGCCACCGACTGGTACTGCACCTGGTTCTTGCCCCGCAGGTTGTCACACGGCAACTCACTGCCCGGCTGGTCGATCTGCTCCAGCCACCAGGCTTTTTCCGGCGCCGGATAGTCCCGCGCATAGGCTTGCAGGCCCTCGGCCCAGGCCCGGTAGCTGCTGGTGCGAATCGGCAGGTTCGGCGTCTGGCCGTCGCTGTAGGCCGCATAAGCCGTCTGCAAATCCTGCAGCAGCAAACGCCACGACACCGTGTCGATGACCAGGTGATGAATCACCATCAGCACACGAATTTCACCGCTGCCCAGGGTCACATGCGCCGTGCGCCACACCGGCCCGTTGTGCACATCAAGGCTGCGTTGCACCTGCTCGGCGTACAACTCCAACTCGGCTTCATCGGCCACGCTGTGCTGCCACAGCAAAGGTTCGTTGGCCCACTGGGCCTGCATCTCCTCCAGCGCCTGGTAATGCTGCAGGTGGCGCCCGCCGACTTCACTGAAGCGCAGGCGCAAGGCATCGTGCTGCTGCATCATGCCGCGCAAGGCCAATTCCAGTGCCGTCAGGTTCAACCCCTGACGGGCCCGCAGCATCAACGCCTGGTTGTAATGATGGGGCTCGCTCATGCGCTGGTCGAACCACCATTGCTGGATCGGAATCAGGTTGAACTGCCCTTCGGCGGCCACCTGGGTGACGTCCTCGACCGTCACGGCAAACGTGTTCGAACGCTGGTCGAAAATCGCCTCGATGGTCTGGCCGCGCATCAGGTCCCGCAGCTTGAGCTCCATCTTCAGCTCCCCATGGTTGCGCACCCGCGAGACCACTTGCAGGCTGAGGATCGAGTCACCGCCCAACTCGAAGAAATTGTCGGTGATGCCCACCCGTTCGACTTGCAACACCTCGGCCCAGACCTCGGCCAACAGTTGCTCATCGCGGTTACGCCCCGGCACATACTCGGCGCCCTTGAATTCCGGCTCCGGCAGAGCCTGGCGATCGAGCTTGCCGTTCGGGGTGACCGGCAACGCCTCCAGGCAGATGACCTGGGCCGGCACCATGTAATCCGGCAATTGCGCCCGCAACTCGGCCTTGAGCCGATCGCCGATGGCCACGCCATCGGGGGTGACCACGTAGCCGATCAGTTGCTTGCCCGAGGCACTGTCGCGGGCGATCACCAACGCATCGCTGACGTCGTCCAGTTGCCGCAGACTGGCCTCCACTTCTCCCAGTTCGATGCGGAAACCCCGCACCTTGATCTGGTGGTCGATACGGCCGACGTAATCGAGCACCCCGTCGACGCGCTGGCGTACCAGGTCGCCGCTGCGGTACAGGCGATCGCCCGGCTGGCCGAACGGATCCGGCACGAAGCGCTCGGCACTCAGGTCCGGGCGACGGTGATAACCACGGGCGATGCCCGCGCCACCGATGTACAACTCGCCGGCAATGCCCGGCGGCAACGGGTTGAGGTTGTCGTCCAGTACATACAAGGCGCGCTCACCCACCGCACGCCCGATCGGCGCGTAGGCGGCTTCGCAACGTTCGCTGGCCGGCACCTTCCACAGCATCGGCGTGACCACGGTTTCAGTCGGGCCGTAGCCGTTGGTGAAGAATTGCGGACGCAACGCCGCCTTCACTTGCTCGAAGGTCTGGTCCGGCACCGCATCGCCGCCGAAGCAGTAGACCCGCACCAGCGGTGGCGCCAGTGAGCTATTGGCAGCGTACTCGGCCAGTTGCTTGAGGTAGGCCGGCGGGAAGCAGGCGATGGTAATGCCGTGGCGGTGCAAGGCGTCGAAGGTCTGCTCCGGCGTCCACAGCGCGCCGTCGCGAATCACCAGGGTGCCGCCGCTGAACAGCGTGCTCAGCCAGCGTTCATGGGCGCCGTCGAAGGCGAACGACATGAAATGCAGTTCGCGGGTCTGTTCGTCCATGTCGTACAGCCCGGCGATGGCCTGGCAATGCATGCTCATCGGCCCGTGCGCCACGGCGACGCCTTTGGGTCGACCGGTGGAGCCCGAGGTGTAGATCAGGTAGGCCAGGTTGCCGCCGAGCAAACCGCTGTGGGGCGGCAAATCGCTGTAGCCGCGGCTGTCGAAACCGTCGATGGCCAGGCGTGCCAGACCGTCGAGATCCGGCAGGCGGGCCTGCACCCGGCTGTGGGTCAGCAACAGCGCCATGGCCGAATCTTCGATCATGAACGCCAGGCGCTCGGGTGGATAATCGATGTCCAGCGGCACATACGCCGAACCGCTTTTCATCACCGCCAGCAGCGCCACGACCATGTCCACCGAACGCTCCAGGGCCACACCGACCACCACTTCCGGGCCGGCGCCAAGTTCGATCAAACGGTGGGCCAGGCGGTTGGCCCGGCGCTCCAGTTCGCCATAGTCCAGCGAGTCGTCGCCACACACCAGCGCCGTGGCCTGCGGACGCGACTGGGCATGCCGGCCAATCAGCTCCGGCAACAACTGCGCCTGATAGCAGCCGTTCGGCGCCGCGCTCCATTGTGCGAAGGCTTGCCACTGTTCCAGCGACAAGCGCTGCAGGTTGCCCAGGCACACGTGGGGCGCATCGATCATCGCTTCCAGGGTGTCTTCCAGGGTCCGGCGGATTCGCTCCACCGCTTCGACGCTGAAGGCGTTGCGCAGGAACAGGTACTCGATGGACAGCGTTTCACCCAGGTTGACTGCCAGATCCATCGGGAAGTTGGTCACGTCATGATTGCGTGACTCGCCGAAGCTCAGGCCGGTGTCCTGCTGGTCGCCCAGGCGTTCGTCGATGGGGTAGTTCTCGAACACGATGATGCTGTCGAACAAGCCCTGCCCGCCCAGGCCCGACCAGCGCTGGATGTCCGCCAGTGGCGCATGGGAATGCTCACGCAGGTCCAGGTTGTAGGCCTGCAACTGTTGCAGCCATTGGTCCAGCGGCTGCTCGGGGTCCAGGGTCTGGATCACCGGCAAGGTGTTGATGAACAGGCCGAGGATGTTGTCGGCGTTGACCAGCCCCGCCGGACGCCCGGCGACGGTGGCGCCGAAGACCACGGTGTTCTGCCCGGTGAAGCGTTGCAGCAACAGCAGCCACGCCCCTTGGATCAAGGTATTGGGTGTGATCTGCAAGGCGCGGCAGGCCTGTTGCAGGCGAGCGGTCTGTGCCACGTCCCAGCGCGAATACAGCGCCTCGTGCCCCGGCAGTGCCTCGACATGCCGCGGGAACATCGCCTGGCTAAGGGAAGTCGCCTGCTCCAAGGTGTCGAGGCGGCTGCGCCAGAAGCGTTCCAGCGCGCCCTGGTCCTGGCGTTGCAGCCATTCGATGAACTCGCGGTAGCGACCATTGCGGCTGGGCACGTGCCCATGGGCGTAGAACTGCAACACCTCACCGAACAACCGCGAACTGCTCCAGCCGTCCATGAGGATGTGATGGCAGGTCCAGATCATCTGGTAGCGATCGTCTTCCAGGCGCAGCAACAACACCCGTTGCAAAGGCGCGCGGCTCAGGTCGAAACCGGCCAGGTAGTCAGCGGTCGCCCGGGCACTGATCGCCTGCTCGCTGATGTCCTGTCCACGCCAGTCTTCAATCCGCAACGGCAACTCAACGTGGCGATGGACGATTTGTACCGGCGCGCTCAAGCCATCCTGCCAGTGGAAACTGGTGCGCAGGATGTCCTCGCGCTCGATCACCGACGTCCAGGCCCGGGCGAAACGCTCGGTGTCCAGGCCGTGCACCGGCAGGCTGATCTGGTTGATGTACAAGCCGGAGCTGTCGTCGGCCAGGGTGTGGAACAGCATGCCGTCCTGCATCGGCGACAGCGGATAGATGTCCTCCACCTGCGCCACGGGCACCGTCAGGCCATTGAGTTGCGCCTGGCTCAGTCGCGCCAGCGGGAAGTCCGAGGGTGTCAGGCCCAAGTGCCCGTCGGTGCAGCAGTGATCGATCAGTTGTTGCAACGCCACGGCGTAGGCATCGGCCAACCGCTGGAGCGTGGCCTCGTCGAAAACATCGCCACTGAACGTCCAGTCGAGGGTCAACTGGCCGTTGAAGATCCGCCCGTCGATGGTCAGCCAGTTGCCCAGCGCCACGTCATCGCCATGCCCGGCGCCACTGCCCTCCTCGCTCGGCACGAACAGCGCCTGCTCATCGAAGCTCTGGTCGAACTGCCCCAGGTAGTTGAAGGTGATGCGCGCTGGCGGCAGTTTTGCCAGGCGCTGCTGGACCGCTTCGGCACCCAGGTAACGCAGGACGCCGTAGCCCAGGCCCTTATTCGGCACCGCCCGCAATTGTTCCTTGATCCGCTTGATCGACTCGGCCGGGTCGCCGGCCGGCGTCAGCAACACCGGGAACAGGCTGGTGAACCAACCGACGGTGCGGCTCAGGTCGATGCCCTCGAACAGTTCTTCGCGGCCATGGCCTTCGAGCTGCACCAGGCAGGCCGGTTGCCCGGTCCATTGGCAGACCACTTGCGCCAGGGCGCTGAGCAGCAAATCGTTGACCTGGGTGCGATAGGCCGCCGGCGCCTGCTTGAGCAAACGCTGGGTCTGGGTGGCATCCAGGCGCGTGCTCACCGAACGGCCATGGGCCGCGGCCTGGCTGCCCTCGGGACGGGCCCGTGGCAGCGGCGGCAGGGGCTGGTCCAGTTGCCCGACCCAGTAATCCAGTTCCTTGTTCAGAGTTTCACTGTGGGCGTAGTCCTGCAACTGAGCGGCCCAGGCCTTGAACGCCGTGGACTTGCCCGGCAAGGCCGGCGCCTGGTTCGCCCGCAGTTGGCGGTAGACGTTTTGCAGGTCTTCCAGCAGCACCCGCCACGACACGCCGTCCATGACCAGGTGATGAATCGCCAGGTGCAGGCGCGAACTGCCGTCCTGCACCGCGATCAGGCTGCAACGCAGCAACGGGCCGTGTTGCAGGTCGAGGCTGCGTTGGGCCTGGTCGGCGATGGCGATGATCTCGGCGGCGTCCTGCGCGGTGCGTTGCCAGATCTCCAGCGGCTGCTTATCCACGGCCTGATGGCTGGCGTGCCAGCGGCCATCGTTGGCCTGGGTGAAGCGCAGGCGCAAGGCATCGTGATGGGCCACCACGTGCTGGAGGGCCTGTTGCAGGTGGGCGATGTCCAAGGGTTCGCGCGGGGTCAGCAGGACCGATTGGTTCCAGTGGTCGCGGTGCGGGATATCACTGGCGAAGAACCAATGCTGCATCGGCACCAGCAGGCTGTCGCCGGTGACCGGGCCTTGGTCGATCACGCCTTCGTCGGCCGCCGTGGCGACCCGCGCCAGGGCCTGGATGTTCTGGTGCAGGAACAGGTCCTTGGGGGTCAGGCCGATGCCTTGGGCACGCGCCCGGCTGACCACCTGGATCGAGTTGATCGAGTCGCCGCCCAGGGCGAAGAAGTTGTCGGCGGTGCCCACCCGCTCGACGCCAAGCACCCCTTGCCAGATGTCCACCAGTGCCCGCTCGATGGCGTTGACCGGTGCCGTGAAGGCTTCCTGGCGCTCGGCCAGGTCCGGTGCCGGCAGCGCCTTGCGGTCGAGTTTGCCGTTCGGGCTCAGCGGCATGTGTTCCAGGCGGGTCAGGTGCGTCGGCACCATGTGCTCCGGCAGGTTCAGGCGCAAATGGGCCAGCAGCGCTTCGCGCAACAGCGGCCAGTCGCTGGCCTCACCGGCCTGGGCGACCACGTAGCCGCTCAGCACCTTGCCGCTGCGGCTGTCCTGGGCCACCACCACCGCTTCTCGCACCGCCGCATGTTCAAGCAGGCGCGCTTCGATCTCACCCAATTCGATACGGAACCCGCGGACCTTCACCTGGTGGTCGATCCGACCGACATAGTCGATCACCCCGTCCGGGCGATAGCGCGCCAGGTCACCGGTGCGGTACAGCCGCTCGCCGGCCACGAAAGGGCTGGCGACGAAACGCTCGGCAGTCAGTTCGGGACGGCGGTGATAACCGCGGGCCAGGCCCTGGCCGCTGAGGTACAGCTCGCCGTTGACGCCGCTCGGCACCGGGTTGAGTTCATCGTCGAGGATGTAGGTCATCAGGTTGGCAATCGGCTCGCCAATCGGCACCGCATCGCGCCCTTCGTCGCGGCAGGTCCAATGGGTCACGTCGATGGCCGCTTCGGTCGGACCGTACAGGTTGTACAGCCGGGCATTGGGCAACTTGGCGAACACCTGCTGCTGGGCATCCACCGGCAGGGCTTCGCCGCTGCAGACGATGCGGGTCAGGCAGGTGCACCGGCTGACGTTGGCATCCAGCACGAACGCCTGCAGCATCGACGGCACGAAATGCAGGGTGGTGATGCTTTCCCGTTCGATCAGGCTGACCAGCTTCTGCGGATCGCGATGATCGCCCGGTGCCGCGACGACCAGGCGCACGCCGGTCATCAACGGCCAGAAGAACTCCCAGACCGACACGTCGAAACTGAACGGCGTCTTCTGCAAGACACTGTCGCCGGCCTCCAGGCCATAGGCCTGTTGCATCCAGCACAAGCGGTTGGTCAGGGCGCCGTGGCTGTTGCCGGCGCCCTTGGGTTTGCCAGTGGAGCCGGAGGTGTAGATCACATAGGCCAGGTTCTGGGCGACGGCCCGGGCAGGCGGATTGTCGGTGGAATGGTCACTCAACCAGTCGTCGTCCCCATCCAGCACCAATAGGTTGAGTCCACCTCCCGTGGGAGCGAGCTTGCTCGCGATGAGGCCCTCACCTTCAACATCAATATTGACTGAACCACCGCTATCGCGAGCAAGCTCGCTCCCACAGGTCAGCAGCAGCTCGATGCCGCTGTCCTCGATCATGTAGGCCAGGCGTTCCGGCGGGTATTCCGGGTCCAGCGGCACGTAGGCGCCACCGGCCTTGAGGATCGCCAGCAGCCCGACCACCATTTCCACGCTGCGCTGCACCGAGATGCCCACCAGCACATCCGGGCCGACGCCGCGCTCGATCAAGGCGTGGGCCAACTGGTTGGCGCGGGCGTTGAGTTGGGCATAGCTCAGCGACTGCCCTTCGAACACCAGCGCCTCGGCGTGGGGATCACGCTCGACCTGGGCTTCGATCAAATGATGAACCGGGAGATGGTTCGGGTAGTCGGCGTAGGTGCGGTTCCAGTCCTCGACGATCAGGCGCCGCTGCGTCCTGTCCAGCATCGGCAGCTCGGCGATGCGCTGGGTCGGGTTGGCGACGATGGCGCGCAACAGGTTCAGCCAGTGCTCACCCAGGCGGGCGATGGTGCTCGGCTCGAACAGGTCGCTGGCGTAAGTCAGCGCGGCGCTGAGGCCATCGGCGTACTCGAAGGTGTCCAGGGTCAGGTCGAACTGCGCGGTGCCCGAGTCCCAGGTCAGTTGCTCCAGGCTCAGGCCCGGCAACGCCGACAGGTCCCGGCGGGCATCGCTGGCATGGTTGAACATCACCTGGAACAGGGGCGTATGGCTCAGGTTGCGCGCCGGTTCCAGCCGCTCCACCAGTTGTTCGAACGGCAGGTCCTGGTGGGCCTGGGCGCCGAGGGCCCGTTGCTTGACCTGATCGAGCAGCTGGTCGAATCGCAGGTTGCCATCGATGTCGGCCTTGAGCACCTGGGTGTTGACGAAGAAGCCCAGCAGACGCTCGGTTTCCACCCGGTTACGGTTGGCGATCGGCACACCGACGCGGATGTCGTCCTGGCCGCTGTAGCGGTGCAGCAAGGTCTGGAAGCCGGCCAGCAAGAGCATGAACAGCGTGCTGTTGTGCTGCTGGGCCAGGCGCTTGAGGCCTTCGGCCAGGGCCGGTTCGATGACGATGGGCAGCCGTGCGCCACGATAGCTTTGCTGGGCCGGGCGCGGATGGTCGGTCGGCAGTTCGAGAATCGGTTGCTCGCCGCCCAACTGCTCGATCCAGTAATCGAGTTGCCGCTGCTGCTCCCCCGCCGCCAACCACTGCCGCTGCCAGTGGCCGTAGTCGGCGTACTGGATCGGCAGCGGCGCCAGCGCCACCGGCTGGCCCTGGCTGAAACCTGCGTACAACTGCAGCAGGTCGTCGACCATGATCTGCATCGACCAGGCATCGGACACGATGTGGTGCTGGGTCAGGATCAGCACATGGTCCTCGGCACCCAGTTGCAGCCACTTGACCCGCAGCAACGGACCGCGCTGCAAATCGAACAGTTGCCGGGTTTCGGCTTCGATCAAGCCGCGCAAGGTACGTTCATCGACGCCGGCTTCGAGCGATTCGACCGCCAGGGCCAACGGCGCTGGTTCGTCGATCACTTGCAGAGGACGCTCATTGTCGAGCACGAAGCGGGTACGCAGGCTCTCGTGACGCGCCACCAGTGCATCGAAGCTCTGTTGCAGCGCGGCACGGTCGAGGGCGCCGCGCAAACGCAGGGCCGCCGGAATGTGGTAGGCGCTGCTGGTGGGTTCCAGTTGCCAGAGGAACCACTGCCGTTGCTGGGCGAACGAGAGCGCCAGCGGCTGGTCGCGAGGAATGCGTGGAATGCCCGGTTCATCGTGGGCCGATGCCGTGCCCATGGCCTCGACAAACGCCCGCAGGCTGTTATGGGCGAACAACAGGCGCAACGGCACCTGGATATTCAGTTGCTGGCGAATCCGCGACATCACCTGGGTGGCGAGCAAGGAATGGCCGCCCAGTTCGAAGAAACTGTCGTCCAGGCCCACCTGCGGCACCTTGAGGATATCGGCCCAGATCGTCGCCACCGCCTGCTGCACGGGTGTCTGCGGCGCGACATAGGTTTTCTGCCACTGGCTGGCATCGGGCTTGGGCAACTGCTTGCGATCCAGCTTGCCGTTGGGCGTCAGCGGGAAGCGTGGCAACACCACCATGTGCGCCGGCACCATGTAGTCGGGCAGGTTGACCTTGAGCCGGGCCGTGAGGCTGTCGCGCAGGGCGCCCTGGGCGCCTGCATCCAGGTCATTCAGTTCGGCGGTTGGGACGATGTACGCCACCAGCGCCTGGCCGCCCGCTGCCTCCTGGGCCAGCACCGCCGCTTCGCGCACGCTGTCCTGTTCCAGCAGGCGCGCTTCGATTTCGCCCAACTCGATGCGGAACCCGCGAATCTTCACCTGATGGTCGATGCGCCCGAGGTATTCGAGGATGCCGTCGGCCCGCTGGCGCGCCAGGTCACCGGTGCGATACAGGCGCTCGCCGGCGACAAACGGATGGGGTACGAAACGTTCGGCGGTCAGCGCCGGACGCTGGAAATAACCGCGGGCCAGACCCTGCCCGCCAATCAGCAATTCACCGGCCACGCCATAGGGCACCGGCATCAGGTCGGCGCCCACGATGTACAGCGCCGTGTTGTCGATAGGCCCGCCCAGCCAGGGTTGCGCGGCCTGGGTTTGCAACGGGTGCAAGGCCGACCAGATGGTGGTTTCCGTCGGGCCGTAGAGGTTCCACACTTCACCGCCGAGGGCGAGCATGCGCACGGCCAGTTCCTGGGGCAGCGCCTCGCCACCGCACAGGCATTTGCAGCCGCGCAAACCCTGGGCGTGCTCGTTGTCCAGCAACATGCGCCAGGTCGACGGCGTGGCCTGCACCACGTTGACCTGCTCGGCCGCGATCAGCGCCAACACCGCGTACGGGTCCTGGGCGACGTGCTGGCCGGTCAGCACGATGCACGCGCCGACCATCAGCGGCACGTAGATTTCCAGGCCGAAAATATCGAACGAGAACGTGGTCAGCGACAACGCCCGGTCCTGGGCCGTCATGCCCGGCGCCTGGGCCATGCTCGCGACAAAGTTGGTCAGCGCGCCGTGGCGCACCATCACACCCTTGGGTTTGCCGGTGGAGCCGGAGGTGTAGATCGCGTAGGCCAGGTGCTCCGCATCCAGGCGCGGCGCCGGCGCCTCGCAGGCATAGCCGTCGAGCCAGTCACCCTCCTGGTCCAACACCAATGTGGTGACGCCAACACCAAACACTGTGGGAGCGAGCTTGCTCGCGATGAGGCCCTCACCGCCAACATCAATATTGACTGAACCACCGCTATCGCGAGCAAGCTCGCTCCCACAGGACAGCCGTAGCTGGTCGAGCAGCGAACTTTGGGTCAGCAGCAGCTCGATGCCGCTGTCTTCGATCATGTAGGCCAGGCGGTCCTGGGGGAACGCCGGGTCCAGCGGCAGGTAGGCGCCGCCGGCCTTGAGGATCGCCAGCAGGCCCACCAGCATGTGTGCGCTGCGTTCCACGGCAATGCCGACCAGGACATCGGGGCCCACGCCGAGGCTTTGCAGCTTGCCCGCCAACTGATTGGCCCGGGCATTGAGTTGGCCGTAGCTCCAGCGCTCGCCGTCGATCACCAGTGCCGGGGCGTCCGGGGTGCGCGCCGCTTGTCTTTCGAACAGTTGATGAACAAAACCCGCCTCGGGCGCCGGCGTCGGGGTGCGCTGGCCGTTGTCGAGCTGGGCCTGGCGCTCGGCCGCGTCGAGCAACGGCAATTCACCGATGCGCTGCGCCGGGTCGGCCACGATCGCCCGCAACAGGTTCTGCCAATGCCCAGCCATGCGCGCGATTGTCTCGGCGCCAAACAGGTCGGTGGCATAGATCAGCCCTGCCGAAAGCCCTTCACTGTGCTCCACGGTTTCCAGGGTCAGGTCGAATTGCGCCGTGTGCGAATCCCAGCGCAGTTCCTCGACTTTCAACGCACCGACCGGCCCCTCGCCCGCCGGGCCTTGGGTCCGGTGGTTGAACATCACTTGGAACAGCGGGCTGTGGCTCAGGTTGCGCTCAGGCTGCAACGCCTCGACCAGTTGCTCGAACGGCAGTTCCTGGTGAGCCTGGGCGCCCAGGGCTGTCTGTTTCACTTGTTGCAGCAAGGCGCCAAACGAATCCTGGCTCTGGACATCGCTGTCGAGCACCTGGGTGTTGACGAAGAAGCCGATCAGGCGCTCGGCCTCGACCCGGTTGCGGTTGGCCGTCGGCACGCCGACGCGAATATCGTTCTGGCCGCTGTAGCGATGCAGCAGCGCCTGGAACGAGGCCAGCAGGAGCATGAACAGGCTGACGCCTTCGCGCTGGGCCATGTGCTTGAGATCGCCGGCCAGTGCCGCGTCGATGGCCAGTTCCAGCCGCGCGCCGCGATAGCTCATTACCGCCGGACGCGGAAAATCGGTCGGCAGCTCCAGCATCGGCTGCTGGCCGCCCAAACGTGCGGTCCAGTATTCCAACTGACGCTCGCGCTCGCCCGCTTCCATCCAGTGCCGCTGCCAGATGGCGTAGTCGGTGTACTGGATCGGCAGCGCCGGCAATTGCGGCGTGCGGCCCTGGCTGAAGGCGGCGTAGCCGTCGACCAGTTCCTCGACCATCACCTGCATCGACCAGCCATCGGCCACGATGTGGTGCAAGGTCACGATCAGCACATGATCATCCGCCGCCAACCGCAGCAGGCGCGTGCGCAGCAGCGGCCCCTGTTGCAGGTCGAAGAGCTGGCGGGTTTCCCCTTCGATCAACTGGCGCAGCTGCATCTCGTCCGGCAACTGTTCCAAGGTGTCTGCCTGCAAACGCACTGGCGCCGCCGCATGTACCTGCTGCACCACCTGCTCGCCATGGGTCTGGAAGGTGGTGCGCAGGCTCTCGTGCCGGGCCACCAACGCGGTGAAACTCTGTTCAAGCGCAACGATGTCCAGCGGCCCGCGCAAGCGCAGGGCCGTGGGCATGTGGTAGGCCGCGCTCTCGGGGTCCAACTGCCAGAGGAACCATTGGCGCTCCTGGGCAAAAGACAACGACAGTGTGTCGAACTCGGCACTGACAGGCGGGATCGGCAGGTTCGCCGGGGAAACGTTCTCTTCGAGCATCTTCTGCAAGTACAAGCGACGTTTTTCCAGCGGCAGCGTTATGAAGCGCCTGGCAATACGTTGTGCGACAGCGGTGTCCATCAAACCTCCTCAAATTCATCGAGCAGCGCTTCAAGCTTGCTCAATTTCGACGTACTCATGGGTTCGCCGGCAGGCTCGAGTTGCGCCACGAACGCGCCGAGTACCGGGAATTGGAAAATCAGTTGCGGGGTCAAGGTCAGGCCCAGCTCCAGTTGCAGGCGCGAGACCACGCTCACCACCAGCAGCGAATGCCCGCCCAGCTCGAAGAAATCGTCGCCAAGCCCGACCTGCTCGACCTTGAGCACGTCTTGCCAGATGGCCGCGACCCGGCATTCGAGGTCGCTCTGCGGTGCCAGGTATGCCGGTTGCAGGGCACGGGTGTCCGGTGCCGGCAAGGCCTTGCGATCGAGCTTGCCGTTGGGGGTCAGCGGCAAGCGGTCGAGGAAGACCCAATGGGTCGGCACCATGAAGTCCGGCACCTGGGCCGCCAGTCGCGCCTTGAGTCGGTCGCCCAGGCTGCCTTGGTCAAGAAGGCTGTCCTGGCCGACCAGATAGGCCACCAGGTTCGGCCCGCTCACGTCGTCCCGCGCCAGCACCACCGCATCGCGCACATCGGCATCGGCCTGCAGGCGCGCTTCGATTTCCCCCAACTCGATGCGCAGGCCACGGATCTTCACTTGGTGGTCGATCCGACCGAGGTACTCGATCACCCCGTCGGCGCCATAACGGGCCAGGTCACCGGTGCGATACAGGCGGCCGCCCGGGGCTGGCGCGAACGGATCGGGAATGAAGCGCTCGGCGCTCAGTGCCGGTCGTTGGTGGTAACCACGGGCCAGGGAATCACCGGCGATGTGCAACTCGCCGACGGCGCCCACGGCGCAAGGCTGCAGTGCCGCGTCCAGCACGTAGGTGCGCACGTTATCGATGGGACGGCCAATGGCGATGATCCGCTCGGCGTCGTCTTCGCTGCCACGCACCACGGCATGGCTGCTGGTGTCGATGGTCGCTTCGGTCGGGCCATACAGGTTGCGCAGTTCGCCATCGAACAGCGCCATGACCTGGCGCGACAGGTGCGCGCTGAGGGCTTCGCCACCGCACAGCAGCAGGCGCAGGGAGGCCAGTTGCGCGCGGGTCGCCAGTGGCAGCAAGGCCTGCAACAGCGAGGGCGCCATTTGCAGCACGCTGATGCGCCACCGCGCCACGTCGGCCCAGAGGGTGGTCAGGTCGAGGTTCAGGTGCGGGCTGGCGAGCACCAGTTGCGCGCCGCTCATCAACGGCAGCCAGAACTCCCAGACCGAGGCATCGAAACTGATCGCGGTTTTTTGCAGGACGCGGTCGGCGGCCGTCAGTTTCAGGCAACCCTGCATCCACGCCATGTGGTTGCTCAGGGCGGCATGGCGAAGGGTCACGCCCTTGGGCTTGCCGGTGGAGCCGGAGGTGTAGATCACATAAGCGAGGTGATCGCCGTCGATGGCCACGCCTGGGTCGCGCTCGCTGTAGCCGGCCAGCCATTGCCCAGGCTGATCCAACAGCAGCGCGTTCACGGCAGCGTCGCCGAACAGCGGCAGCACATCGGTCTCGGTGAGCAGCAAGGCGATGCCGCTGTCCTCGACCATGTACGCCAGGCGATCCCGGGGATAGGCTGGGTCCAGTGGCACGTAGGCGCCGCCGGCCTTGAGCACCGCCAGCAAGCCGACGACCATCTGCACGCTGCGCGACAGCGCCAGGCCCACCAGCACGTCGGGGCCGATGCCGCGTTCGATCAAGCCATGGGCCAGGCGATTGGCCCGGGCATTGAGCTGGGCGTAGGTGAGCGTCTCCTGCTCGCTGACCAGGGCGACCGCGTCGGGGGTGCTTCGGACCTGGGCCTCGATCCATTGATGGATCGGGCGCCGAGGCGGTTCCACCACCGAGGTGGCGTTCCAGTCGTGCAGCAGCCTGGCGCGGGCCACCGTATCCAGCAATTGGATGTCGCCCACGCAACCACCGGCCGGCAGGCTCACCATCTGCGCGAGCACGTGTGCCACCTGCTCAGCCAGGCGCTCGACGGTGTGTGTAGGGAAAGCAGCATGGGCATAGGTGAAGTGCAGGCTCAGGATGTCAGTTAGATTGACGGCCAGGGTCAACGGGAAATTAGTCTGTTCCTGGCTGGCCACGCTGCCGAAGCTCAAGCCCGAGGGCGCTTGCTCTTGCAGCGCCTGGGACACGGGGTAGTTTTCGAACACCAGCAAGGTGTCGAACAAACCGTCACCGCCCTGCCCGGCCCAGCGCTGGATCTCGAACAGCGGCGTGTGCTCGTGCTCGCGCAAGGCCACGTTCTGGCCCTGAATCTGTTGCAGCAGTGCGCTCACCGCCTGCTCCGGGCGCGGGCTGGCGATCACCGGCAAGGTGTTGATGAACAGGCCGATCTGCTGCTCAACCCCCTTGAGCTCGCTCGGACGTCCCGACACGGTGGCGCCGAAGGCCACGGTGGCGTGCCCGGTGTAGTGCTGCAGCAGCAACAGCCAGGTCGCCTGGACGACGGTGTTGAGGGTGACTTTCTGCTGGCGGGCGAACTCGCTCAGGCGTTGGGTCTGCTGGGGCGTCAGGTCGTGATAGTGGCTGGCGTGGCTGCTTTCCGCCGTAGATTGCAGCGGAGCGACACGGGTCTCGGCCAGACGGGTCGGCGCCTCCAGGCTGTGCAATTGCGCCAGCCAGAAGGTTTCGCTGGCCTGGGCGTCGCGGCCTTGCAGCCAGGCGATGTAGTCCCGATACCGCCCGGCCTGGCGTGGCAAGGCCTGGCCGTCGTAGCGTTGCAGCACCTCGCCGAGCAACTGGGAGTTGCTCCAGCCGTCCATCAGGATGTGGTGATGGGTGTAGATCAGGTGATAACGCTGCTCAGCGGTGCGCACCAGCACCAGGCGCAGCAACGGTGCGCAGGCCAGGTCGAAGCCTTGCTCGCGCTCGGCGTCCGCCAGTTCGGCCAGGGCCTGGCCGACATCGGCACGGGCGCTCCAGTCCAGCGAGGTGAACGGCACGCGCACCTGCTTGTGCACCACTTGCACCGGGCGCTCGCTGCCCTGCCAGATAAAACTGCTGCGCAGGCTGTCATGGGCATCGACCGCCGCTTGCCAGGCCGCCTCGAAACGCCGTGGGTCGAGGCCTTCGATGTCCAGGCACATCTGGTTGATGTACTGGCCGCTGCCCGCTTCGTACAGGCTGTGGAACAACATGCCCTGCTGCATCGGCGCCAGTGGGTAAAGGTCTTCCACCCCGCGTGCCGACAACGCCAGGCCATCGAGTTGTGCCTGGGTCAGGCCGGCCAGGGGGAAATCCGCCGGCGTCATGCCCTGGCTCGTCGGGTCGCAGCAATGGGCGATCAACAGCGCCAGCTCATGGGCGTAGTCATCGGCCAAGCCCTGGATGGTCGCCGGTTCGAACTGCTGCGCACTGAACGTCCAGCCCAACCGCAGCGCGCCATCGAACACCTGGCCGTTGAGCGTCAGCCAATTGCCCAGGGTGGTCAGCGGGCTTTGCTCGTCGCCGGCGCTTTCGCTGGCCGGGCTGAACAAGGCACCTTGGGCCTGATCGAAACTGCCGTCGAACTGGCCGAGGTAATTGAAGGTGATGCGCGGCACCGGCAACGCCTCCAGGGCCGCCCGACTGGCGTCGTCGCCCAGGTAGCGCAGGGCACCGAAGCCCACGCCTTTGTCGGGAATCGTCCGCAGCCCTTGCTTGATCGACTTGATCGAATCCGCCAGCTCCACGGCCGGCGACAACCGGACCGGGAACAGGCTGGTGAACCACCCCACCGTGCGCGTCAGGTCGACATTGGCGAACAGCTCTTCGCGGCCATGGCCTTCGAGCTGGAGCAACAGGCTGTCGTGGCCGGTCCAGCGGCAGATCACCCGGGCCAGGGCTGTGAGCAGCAGGTCGTTGACCTGGGTGCGATAGGCCGCTGGCGCCTCTTGCAGCAACTGCCGGGTCAAGTGCGCATCCAGTCGCGTGTGAACGGTGACGGCCTCGCGGTTTTGCCCGGTCGCTTCGGGGTCGAGGCACGGCAGGTCGGTCGGCGCGTCGCGCAGTTGCCCTTGCCAGTAGGCCAATTGCTGCTGCAGTTGCGCACTACGCGCATGGGCCTGCAACTGCTCGGCGAACACCTTGACCGAACTGGTCTTGGCCGGCAGTTGCAGCGCTTGGCCGGCGAGCAGCTGCTGGTAGGCGGTTTGCAAGTCGTCGAACAGAATCCGCCACGACACGCCGTCCACCGCCAGGTGATGAACCACCAGCAACAGGCGTTGGCTGCCATCGGCCAAGGTCGCCAGGACGCCGCGCAACAGTGGCCCTGCATGCAGGTCGAGGCTGCGCTGGGCCTGATTGGCGAGGGTTTCCAACGCGCTGGCATCGGCCACCTCACGCTGCCACAGCAAACCCTTGTCCGCCCAAGCCTGTTGTTGCGCGGCCACCTCACGGTGCTCGGCGCGCCAACCTTCGGCGGTTTCATTGAAGGACAAACGCAAGGCGTCGTGGTGCAGCACCAACGCCTGCAAGGCCTGCTCCACCACGGATGCTTGCAACGGGCTGGCCGGTTTCAGCAACACCGACTGGTTGTAGTGGTGACGCTCGGGAATCGCCTCGGCGAAAAACGCCTGCTGGATCGGCAACAGTGGCGTCGACCCTTGGCTCGGCGCCTGATCGATGCCCGGCGCCTGTCCACCGGTCTGGGCGACGCTCGCCAGCGTCTGCACAGTCTGGTGCTGGAACAAGTCCTTGGGAGTAAAGCGGATGCCCGCCTGACGGGCGCGGCTGACCACCTGGATGGAGACAATCGAGTCGCCGCCCAGCTCGAAGAAGTTATCGCTCAGACCAACCCGTTCGACCTTGAGCACGTCCTGCCAGATCGCCGCGATCTGTTGCTCCAGTTCACTTTGCGGCGCCACGTAATCCTGCTGGACCTGGCTGGCGTCGGCGGTCGGCAAGGCCTTGCGGTCGAGCTTGCCGTTGGCGGTCAGTGGCCATTGCTCGAGGAACAGCAGGTGCGTCGGCACCATGTAGTCCGGCAGATCGGCCTTGAGCTGGGTCTTGATCCGGTCACGCAAACCGGCTTGCTCCTCGCGGGGATCTGCCGGGATCACATAGCCCACCAGTTGCTGACCGCTCGGCCCTTCCTGGGCCAACACCAGCGCTTCGCGCACCGACGCCAGGGCGTTCAGGCGCGCTTCGATCTCGCCCAACTCAATGCGGAACCCGCGGATTTTCACTTGATGGTCGATGCGGCCGACGTACTCGATCACGCCATCGCTGCGGTACTGCGCCAGGTCGCCGGTGCGGTACAAGCGTGCGCCGCTTTCACCGAACGGATCGGGGATGAAGCGCAACGCAGTGAGGTCGCCACGCTTCAGGTAACCCCGGGCCAGGCCGGCGCGACCGACGTACAGCTCACCGATGCAGCCTTTCGGCACGGGGTTGAGGTCGCCGTCCAGCAGGTACCACGACAGGTCGGCAATCGGCTCGCCAATCGGGCTGCTGGCGTCCTGTTCCAGGTCCGCCAGCGACAGCGGACGGTAGGTCACGTGCACGGTGGTTTCGGTGATGCCGTACATGTTGATCAATTGCGGGGCCGCATCGCCGTACTTGTCGAACCACGGGCGCAGGGCCTTCACGTCCAGTGCCTCGCCGCCGAACACCACGTAGCGCAGGGCGTTGCTTCGTGAGTCGGCGCAGGCTTCATGCATCAACTGCTTGAACGCCGAGGGCGTCTGGTTGAGCACGGTCACCCCGGCCTCACAGAGCAGTTCGTGGAACTGCTGCGGCGAACGGCTGACGTCGTAGGGCACGATCAACAGTTCACCGCCGTGGAGCAAGGCACCGAAGATTTCCCAGACCGAGAAGTCAAACGCGTAGGAATGGAACAGGCTCCAGACATCCTCCGCGCCAAAGTTGAACCACGGCTCGGTGGCCTCGAACAGGCGCAGCACGTTGTGGTGCGGCAGCAAGGTGCCCTTCGGGTTGCCGGTGGAACCGGAGGTGTAGATCACGTAGGCGAGGTTCGCCGCGTCCATCACTACGTGAGGATCGCTGTCGGCAAAGGCGCTGACGTCGGCGTCCAGCAGCAGCGTCTGCACGCCGTCCGGCACCGGCAACTGATCGACCAGGGCCGCTTGGGTCAGCAGCAAGCGGATGCTGCTGTCCTGCATCATGTAGGCCAAGCGATCCTGGGGATAAGTCGGGTCCAGCGGCACATAGGCACCGCCGGCCTTGAGGATCGCCAGCAGCCCCACCAGCATGTCGAAACCGCGCTCGGCGGCCAATCCCACCAGCACATCCGGGCCGACGCCGTGGGCGATCAACTGATGGGCGCGGCGGTTGGCCTGGGCGTTGAGCTCGCCGTAGGTCAGGGTTTGGGCGTTGAAACGCAAAGCAACGGCATCGGGACGCCAGCGCGCCTGTTCGGCAATGCGCTGATGCAGGCACGCCTCGCCCGGGAAGCTGTTCGGCGCCGGGTTCCATTGGCCGATGTGTTGCTGTTGCTCGGCGGCCGTCAGCAGCGGCAGTTCACCGATGCGTTGCCGGGGATCGGCGACGATGCCGTGCAGCAGGTTCAGCCAGTGTTCGGCCAGGCGTTGCACAGTACTGGCGTCGAACAAGTCAGTGGCATAGGTCAGCGCCGCACCGAGTTCACCCTCGGCTTCCAGGGTGTCGAGGGTCAGGTCGAACTGGGCGGTCTGGCTTTCCCAGTCCTGGGCCTTGATGACCAGCCCGGGCAACGCCGGCAGTGCCTGGCGAGCAACGCTCTGGTGGTTGTACAGCACCTGGAACAACGGGCTGTGGCTCAGGTTGCGCTCAGGCCGCAGCGCCTCGACCAGTTGCTCGAACGGCAGGTCCTGATGGGCCTCGGCGTCGATGGCCGCCTGTTTGACCTGCGCCAGCAACGCACTGAAACGCTGCTGCGGATCGACCTCGGCCTTGAGCACCTGGGTGTTGACGAAAAAGCCGATCAGCCCTTCGGTTTCCACTCGGTTGCGGTTGGCGATCGGCACGCCGACACGAATGTCCGACTGGCCGCTGTAGCGATGCAACAAGGCCTGGAACGACGCCAGCAAGACCATGAACAACGTGCTGCCTTCGCGCTGGGCCAGTTGTCGCAGCTGTTGGCCCAGGGCCTGGGGCAGGTCGATAGCCAGGCGTGCACCGGCAAAGCTCTGCCGGGTCGGGCGCGGTCGGTCGGTGGGCAGCGCCAGCAACGGCTGCTCGCCCCCCAGCACATCGGTCCAGTACGCCAGTTGTTTTTCCCGCTCGCCGGCGTCCATCCACTGACGCTGCCACACCGCGTAATCGGCATACTGGATCGGCAGCTCGGCCAATGCTGGGGACTCACCCTGGCTGTACGCGGCATAACCCTGGATCAGCTCCTGCACCAGCAATTGCATCGACCAGCCATCGGAGACAATGTGGTGCTGGGTCAGCACCAGCACATGCTCGTCGGCCGCCACCCGCAACAGGCCAACCCGCAGCAGCGGGCCGTTTTGCAGGTCGAATGGCTGGGCGATCTGCTGGCGGACAAAGGCCTGGATCTGTTCATTGCCGCCGTCGAGAACCTGCGGAATCACCACCGGGTTCATCTGCCCGTGAATGACTTGGAACGCTTGCTCATCGACCTGGACGAAGGTGGTGCGCAGACTCTCGTGGCGCTGCACCAGAGCGGCGAAACTCTGTTGCAAGGCCGGCAGGTCCAGGGCGCCCTGAATCCGCAGCGCCGCCGGAATGTGGTACGCCGCGCTGTGGGGCTCCATCTGCCAGAGGAACCACTGGCGTTGCTGGGCGTAGGACAGTGGCCGTTGCGCCGGGTCCCGGGAAAGACGCGGGATGCTCGCCGGCCGCGCCACGTCGCTGTCCACCAGTGCGGCCACACAGGCCTCAAGGCTGGCGTTCTCGAACAACTGGCGCAGTTGCAGGTTCAGGCCGAGGGCCTGGCGAATGCGCGAGACCATCTGTGTCGCCAGCAGCGAATGGCCGCCCAGCTCGAAGAAGTTGTCGCTCAGACCAACCCGTTCGACCTTGAGCACGTCCTGCCAGATCGCCGCGATCTGTTGTTCCAGTTCACTTTGCGGTGCCACGTAATCCTGCTGGACCTGGCTGGCGTCGGCGGTCGGCAAGGCCTTGCGGTCGAGCTTGCCGTTGGCGGTCAGCGGCCATTGCTCGAGGAACAGCAGGTGCGTCGGCACCATGTAGTCCGGCAGATCGGCCTTGAGCTGGGTCTTGATCCGGTCACGCAAACCGGCTTGCTCCTCGCGGGGATCTGCCGGGATCACATAGCCCACCAGTTGCTGACCGCTCGGCCCTTCCTGGGCCAACACCAGCGCTTCGCGCACCGACGCCAGGGCGTTCAGGCGCGCTTCGATCTCGCCCAACTCAATGCGGAACCCGCGGATTTTCACTTGATGGTCGATGCGGCCGACGTACTCGATCACGCCATCGCTGCGGTACTGCGCCAGGTCGCCGGTGCGGTACAAGCGTGCGCCGCTTTCACCGAACGGATCGGGGATGAAGCGCAACGCAGTGAGGTCGCCACGCTTCAGGTAACCCCGGGCCAGGCCGGCGCGACCGACGTACAGCTCACCGATGCAGCCTTTCGGCACGGGGTTGAGGTCGCCGTCCAGCAGGTACCACGACAGGTCGGCAATCGGCTCGCCAATCGGGCTGCTGGCGTCCTGTTCCAGGTCCGCCAGCGACAGCGGACGGTAGGTCACGTGCACGGTGGTTTCGGTGATGCCGTACATGTTGATCAATTGCGGGGCCGCGTCGCCGTGCTTGTCGAACCACGGGCGCAGGGCCTTGACGTCCAGCGCCTCGCCGCCGAACACCACGTAGCGCAGGGCGTTGCTTCGTGAGTCGGCGCAGGCCTCATGCATCAACTGCTTGAACGCCGAAGGCGTCTGGTTGAGCACCGTCACCCCGGCCTCACAGAGCAGTTCGTGGAACTGCTGCGGTGAACGGCTGATGTCGTACGGCACGATCAACAGTTCGCCGCCGTGGAGCAGCGCGCCGAAGATTTCCCACACCGAGAAGTCGAACGCGTAGGAATGGAACAGGCTCCAGACATCCTGCGCGCCGAAGTTGAACCACGGCTCGGTGGCCTCGAACAGGCGCAGCACGTTGTGGTGCGGCAGCAAGGTGCCCTTCGGGTTGCCGGTGGAACCGGAGGTGTAGATCACGTAGGCGAGGTTCGCCGCGTCCATCACTACGTGCGGATCACTGTCGGCAAAGGCGCTGACATCGGCGTCCAACAGCAGCGTCTGCACGCCATCCGGCACCGGCAATTGATCGACCAGGGCCGCTTGGGTCAGCAGCAAGCGGATGCTGCTGTCCTGCATCATGTAGGCCAGACGATCCTGGGGATAAGTCGGGTCCAGCGGCACATAGGCACCGCCGGCCTTGAGGATCGCCAACAGGCCCACCAGCATGTCGAAACCGCGCTCGGCGGCCAATCCCACCAGCACATCCGGGCCGACGCCGTGGGCGATCAACTGATGGGCGCGGCGGTTGGCCTGGGCGTTGAGCTCGCCGTAGGTCAGGGTTTGGGCGTTGAAACGCAAAGCAACGGCATCGGGACGCCAGCGCGCCTGTTCGGCGATGCGCTGATGTAGGCAGGCCTCGCCCGGGAAGCTGTTCGGCGCCGGGTTCCATTGGCCGATGTGTTGCTGTTGCTCGGCGGCCGTCAGCAGCGGCAGTTCACCGATGCGTTGGCGGGGATCGGCGACGATGCCGTGCAGCAGGTTCAGCCAGTGTTCGGCCATGTGTTGCACGGTGCTGGCGTCGAACAGGTCGGTGGCGTAGCTCAGGGACGCGGCCAGCTCACCGTCGGTCTCGTGGGTGTCGAGGGTCAAGTCGAACTGGGCGGTGTGGGAACGCCAATCCAGGCTCTCGACCTGCAACCCCGGCAGTTGCAGGGCTTGAGCCGCGCCGCTGCTCTGGTGGTTGAACATCACCTGGAACAGCGGGCTGTGGCTCGCCTGTCGCTGCGGCGCCAGTGCCTGCACCAACTGCTCGAACGGCAGGTCTTGATGGGCTTGCGCCCCCAGCGAAGCCTGCTTGACCTGGGCCAGCAATTGCTCGAAAGGCAGGTCACCCCGCACCTGGGCATTGAGCACCTGGGTGTTGACGAAAAAGCCGATCAGGCCCTCGGTTTCCGGGCGGTTGCGGTTGGCGACCGGCACGCCGACGCGGATGTCCGACTGGCCGCTGTAGCGGTGCAACAAGGCCTGGAACGACGCCAGCAAGACCATGAACAGCGTCGAGCTTTCGCGCTGAGCCAGGTATTTCAGGCCCTGGGTCAGCCCGGCGTCGAAGCGCAGGTCCAGGCGTGCGCCGCGATGGCTCTGCACCGCCGGACGCGGGCGGTCCGTCGGCAACGGCAGGACTTCGCCGCCATCGCCCAGCCGTTCGGTCCAGTAGGCCAGTTGCCGCTCCAGCTCACCGGCCTCCATCCACTTGCGCTGCCAGATCGCATAGTCGGCGTATTGGATCGGCAAGGCTGCCAGGGTCGGCGCCTGACCGCTGCGGTGGGCTGCATAGAGCTGGACCAGGTCGTTGACCATGATCCGAGCGGACGCGCCATCGCAAATAATGTGGTGCTGGGTCAGCACCAGCACATGGTCGTCCGCTGCCAGTTGCAGCAGCTTGACCCGCAGCAGTGGCCCTTGCTGCAGGTCGAACAGCCCGGCGATTTCATCATCGATCAGGGCTTTGAGCGCGGACTCGTCCAGCAACACCACCGGCTCGATCGCCAAGCTCAAACGTTCCTGCACCAGTTGTCGGGGCCCTTGCGCGCTGTCGACGAACACCGTGCGCAGCACGTCGTGACGGGCCAGCAAGGCGTCGAAGCTGCGTTGCAGCGCAGGCAGGTCGAGGGCGCCGCGCAGGCGCAGCGCCGTCGGCACATGGTAGGCCGCGCTGTGGCGGTCCAGTTGCCAGAGGAACCACTGGCGCTCCTGGGCGTAGGACAGGTCGAGGCTCTCGAACTCGTCGCGCATCGCCGGGATCGGCAATGTCGCCAGGCTCATGTTTTTGCTGTGCAGCTTGTGCAGGAACGCTTGCCGTTGGGCGAGCGGTAAACGGATGAATCGCTGAACCAGAGACAGGTTATCGAGCTGAGTCATTCAAAGGGTCTCCAGGTCTGCCAGGAAGTCATGCATCTCACTCAGGTCTGCGCTGGAGTGAGGCGTCAGGTGGGCCGCCAGTTGTGCGGCGTAGTCGGCCAGGGACGTGGTGCTGAACAGCAAGTCCAGGGGCACCGCGGCGCCCTGTTCCATTTGCAGGCGCGCCGTCGCTTGCGTCGCCAGCAGGGAATGCCCACCCAGTTCAAAGAAGTTGTCGTCGCGCCCTACCCGTTCGAGCTTGAGCACGTCTTGCCAGATGTCGGCGATGCCCTGTTCGAGGGCGCCTTGTGGCGCCACGTAGGCACGCAGCAGTTGCTGGGCGTCCGGCAGCGGCAGGGCCTTGCGGTCGAGCTTGCCGTTGGGGGTCAACGGCAAGCGTTCGAGCAGCAGCCAGTGCGCCGGCATCATGTAGTCGGGCAGCAAGGGCGCGAGCTGCGCCTTGAGGGCTTCGCGCAGCGCCGTCGGTTCGGCAGTCTCTGGATCGGTGGCCACCAGGTACGCCACCAACTGCAGGCCGCCCGGCCCGGGTTGTGGCACCACCACGGCTTCGCGGATCGCTTCCTGGGCCAGCAGGCAGGCTTCGATTTCCCCCAGTTCGATGCGGAAGCCGCGGATCTTCACCTGATGGTCGACCCGGCCGATGTACTCGATCACGCCGTCGCCACGCTGGCGCGCCAGGTCACCGGTGCGGTACACCCGCGTGCCATTGCCGAACGGGTCCGGCAGGAATCGCTCGGCGGTCAGCGCCGCCCGGTCGTGATAACCCCGGGCCAGGCCGTCGCCGCCAATCAACAGTTCGCCGATCAGCCCGACCGGGTTCGGCGCGAAGTGATCGCCGACGATGTACAGCGACGTGTTGGCGATCGGTCGGCCGAGGTACGGCACGCGGTGCTCTTGAGTCAAGCGGTAGGCCGCCGACCAGATGGTGGTTTCAGTCGGGCCATACAGGTTCCAGACCTCGCCAGCGACGTCGAGCAACCGCTCGGCCAGGTCCTCGGCCAACGCCTCGCCACCGCACAGGCATTTGCGCCCGGCCAACAAACCGGACGCCGGGTGGTCGAGCAACATGCGCCAGGTCGAGGGCGTGGCCTGGACCACGCTGACCTGTTGCCGGTCGATGGTCTTGAGCAGCGCCTCGGGGTCGTGGGCACTCTGCTTGTCCACCAGCACCACACAGGCACCGCTCAACAGCGCGCCGTAGAGTTCCAGGCCGAAGATGTCGAACGAGAACGTGGTCAGCGACAGCACCCGGTCACGGGCGGTGATGCCCGGTTCACGGGCCATGCTGGCGACAAAGTTCACCAGCGCTTCATGACGCACCATCACGCCCTTGGGCTTGCCGGTGGAACCCGAGGTGTAGATGGCGTAGGCCAAGTGCTCCGCATCCAAGCGCGTCGCCGGCGCCTCGCCGGCATAACCGTCGAGCCAGCCCCCCTCCTGATCCAACACCAATGTCTTAACGCCAACCCCACCCCCTGTGGGAGCGAGCTTGCTCGCGATGAGGCCCTCACCTTCAACATCATCATTGACTGAACCACCGCCATCGCGAGCAAGCTCGCTCCCACAGAACTGGTCGAGCAGCGAACTTTGGGTCAGCAGCAGCTCGATGCCGCTGTCTTCGATCATGTAGGCCAGGCGATCCTGGGGGAACGCCGGGTCCAGCGGCAGGTAGGCGCCACCGGCCTTGAGGATCGCCAGCAAGGCGACAATCATGTCCACGCCACGCTCCAGCGCCACACCGACCAGCCGATCGGGCCCCACGCCCTGTTCGATCAAACAATGAGCCAGGCGGTTGGCCCGGACATTGAGTTCGCCATAGCTCAGCACCTGATCGGCAAACACCAGCGCCGTGGCATCCGGCGTTTGCCGGGCCTGGGCCTCGAACAGCCGATGGACGCAGCGCGCCTGGGGATATTCCGCCGTGGTGGCGTTCCAGCCTTGCACGTGCTGGCGGGTTTCGCGCTCGTCGAGCACGCTCAGTTCGCCCAGGGGTCGTTGCCCGGCGTCGATCATTTGCAGCAGCAAGCGTTGCAGGTGCACGCCGATCTGCTCGACCGAGGCCTCGGTGAAACGAGCGCACTGGTAGCTGAACTGCACCGCCAGCTCGGCACCGAGGCTGACCAGCAGGGTCAGCGGGTAGTTGGTCTGTTCCAGGTTGTCCACGGCACCGAAACGCAAGCCTTCAGGCGCACCGTGTGCCAAGGCTTCGGAAATCGGGTAGTTCTCGAATACCAGGATGTTGTCGAACAAGGCTTCGCCGCCCAGGCCGGCCCAGCGCTGGATGTCGAACAGCGCCGTGTGCTCGAACTCGCGCAAGGCCAGGTTCTGCGCCTGGACGCTGTGCAGCCAGTCGCCCAGGTCCTGTTCCGGACGCGGGCTGGCAATGACCGGCAAGGTGTTGATGAACAGGCCGATCTGGCCCTCGACACCCACCAGGTCCGCCGGCCGCCCCGCCACCGTTGCGCCGAACGCCACACTGGCCTTGCCGGTGTAGCGTTGCAACAGCAACAGCCAGGCCGCTTGCACCAGGGTGTTGACGGTGACTTTGGCCTGGCGGGCGAACTCGGCCAGGCGTTGGGTCTGCATCCCATCCAACTGCATGCGGTGATGGCCGTACAGCGTCGCCGAGACATCCTGTGCCGGGCGCGCAAACACCTGGGCCAGGCGCACCGGCTCATCCAGCGTGCGTAGCTGTTGCGTCCAGAACCCTTCGCCGAGGCTCGCGTCCTGGCGTTGCAGCCAGGCGATGTAATCGCGATAACGGCCAGTCGGGCGTGCCACGCTGTCGCCGCGGTAATGCTGCAACACTTCGCCGAGCAACTGCGCGCTGCTCCAGCCATCCATCAGGATGTGATGGTTGGTGTAGATCAGGTGATGCCGATCCGTGCCGGTGCGCACCAGCACCAGGCGCATCAACGGCGCCTGGGTCAGGTCCACACCTTGGGCCCGTTCTTCATCGGCGAGGGTTTGCAAGGCGTCGTCGATATCCGTCCGCCCGTTCCAGTCGAGCACACGGAATGGCACCTCGACCTGACGCTGGACGATTTGCACCGGCTGCTCCAGGTCGCCCTGCCAGAAGAACCCGGTACGCAGAATGTCATGGGCATCGACCACAGCCTGCCAGGCGGCGCGGAAACGCTGCGGGTCGACGCCCTCGACGTCGAGGCGCATCTGGTTGATGTAATCGCCACTGCCGTGGCCGAGCAAGGAATGAAACAGCATGCCCTGCTGCATCGGCGACAGCGGGTAGATGTCGTCGACAGCCTGAGGTGCTCGGACCAATGTGTCCAATTGCGCCTGGGACAGCCGCGCCAGCGGGAAGTCCGACGGCGTCACGCCACGGTGCTGGCTGTCGCAGCAATGACGGATGAGCGCGGTGAGTTCTTGCAGGTAGTCATCGGCCAGGCGCTGGATGGTCGCGGCGTTGAACAGGTCGCCGCTGAAGGTCCAGCTCAAGTCCAGCTCGCCGCCGAAGACTTTGCCGTCCAGCGCCAGCGGACTGCCCAGCGGGCCCTGCATGTTCAGCTCTTCACCGCCATGCTCGGCGGTGGGCACGAACAGGGCATCGTCAGCCGCCGCGAAACTGCCGTCGAACTGGCCGAGGTAGTTGAAGGTCAGTTGCGGCGTCGGCAAGGCCTGCAACGCTTGCCGCGCCGGCGCATCGCCCAGGTGCGCCAAGGCACCGAAACCGATGCCCTTATGGGGGATGGCGCGCAGCTGTTCCTTGATCTGCTTCAGCGAAGCACCGAGTTCGGCAGCGGGAGTGAGGCGAGCCGGGAACAGGCTGGTGAACCAGCCGACCGTGCGGGTCAGGTCGATGTGTTCGAACAGTTCTTCGCGACCGTGGCCTTCGAGTTGCACCACCACGCTGTCAGCGCCAGTCCAGCGCACCATCACCCGCGCCAGGGCGGTGAGCAACAGGTCATTGACCTGGGTGCGATAGGCCGCCGGGGCTTGCTGCAACAGTTGCCGGGTGAGGGACTTGTCCAGTGACGTGCGGACAGTCATGGCCTGAGCCTGTTGCCGCCCACCCTGGGGGTTATCCCATGGCAACGCCGTGGAGGCGCCTTGCAACTGCTGCTGCCAGAAACCCAGTTCGGCCTGCAAGGATGCGCTGCGAGCATAGCCCTGCAAGGCTTCGGTCCAGGCTTTGATCGCGCTGGTCTTGGCCGGCAACTGCACGGTTGCGCCGGTCAGTGCCTGCCGATAGGCCGTCTGCAAATCTTCGACGAGGATCCGCCAGGACACCCCGTCGACCACCAGGTGATGCACGATCAGCAGCAAACGCTGGGTGCCATCGGCGAGATTCGCCAGCACCGCGCGGATCAGCGAGCCGCCGTCCAGTTGCAGGCTGCGCTGGGCCTGATCGCCCTGGGCTTGCAGCGCGGCGAGATCGGCGACGTCGGCTTGCCAGACAATCCCGTCGGCCACCCCGTCACGGTAGCGCGCCGTCCAGCCTGCGGCCTGCTCGATGAAGGCCAGGCGCAGGCTGTCGTGGTGCGCGACCAGGGCATCCAAGGCCTGCTCCAGCGCCTGGGCATCCAGCGCCTGGGTCGGCTTGAGCATCACCGACTGGTTCCAGTGATGACGGTCAGGAATCGCCTGGGCGAAGAACCACTGGTGAATCGGCAGCAGCGCCGTTTCGCCGGTGACCGGTCGTTGATCGATCGCTTGCAGCGGTGCGCCCGTCTGGGCCACCGCCGCCAGCGCCTCGATGGTCTGGTGCTGGAACAAGTCCTTGGGAGTGAAGTGGATACCGGCCTGGCGAGCACGGCTGACCACCTGGATCGAGACGATGGAATCGCCGCCCAGTTCAAAGAAGTTATCCCGCAGGCCCACTTGCGCGAGCTTGAGCACGTCCTGCCAAATCGACACCAGTTGCTGTTCCAACGGGCTGCGCGGTGCCACGTAGGTTCGCTGCAATTGGCTGACGTCGGGCTTGGGCAGGTTCTTGCGGTCGAGCTTGCCGTTGGGGGTCAGCGGCAGGCGTTCGAGCAGCAGCAGATAGGCTGGGACCATGTGCGCCGGCAAAGTCGCCTTGAGCTGGTCACGCAAGTGCTCGGCGAAAGCCTCATCCACGGACTCGTCGGCCACCACATAGGCAACCAGACGCTTGCCACTGCCAGCAGCCCCTTCCTGGGCCACCACCACCGCTTCGCGAACGCCGTCGAGGGCTTGCAGGCTGGCTTCGACTTCACCCAGTTCGATGCGGAAGCCGCGGATCTTCACTTGGTTGTCGATGCGGTCCAGGTAATCGAAGGTGCCATCGACGCGTTGGCGCACCAGGTCGCCGGTGCGGTAGAGCAAGCCGCCGCTGCGGCTGAACGGGTCGGCGACAAACCGCTCGGCCGTCAGGCCCGGACGGTTCAGGTAGCCCCGCGCCAGCCCGGTGCCGCCCAGGTACAGTTCACCGGCCATGCCTTGGGGCAGCAGGTTCAAGTCAGCGTCGAGCACGTAGGCGCTGCGGTCGCCGATGCGGCTGCCGATGGGTGCATAGGCGGTGCCACACACCACGTCGCGGCCGGCCTTCCAGATCAACGGGGTGACCACGGTTTCGGTCGGGCCGTAGCCGTTGATGATGAACTCCGGATCGAGGGCGCGCTTGACCCGTTCGAAACTGGCGTTGGGCACCGCATCGCCGCCGAAGCAGTAGATGCGCACTTTCGGCGGGTTGCCCACGCGCTCGGCGTGTTCGGCCAGTTGTTGCAGGTACACCGGCGGGAACGCCACCACGGTCACGCCGTGCTCAGCCATGGCGTTGTAGGTCTGTTCCGGGGTCCACAGGCTGTCGTCGCGAATCAGCAGTGAAGCACCATGGGTCAGGCTGGTGAGCCAGCGTTCGTGGGCACCGTCGAAGGCGAAGGACATGAAGTGGAATTCACAATCGCTGCCCTGCATTTCATAGCGCTCACCGATGGCCTGGCAGTGCATCGCCAGCGGAGCGTGGGCCACGCTCACGCCTTTGGGGTTGCCGGTGGAGCCGGAGGTGTAGATCACGTAGGCCAGGTTCTGCGGATCGATACCCACGGCTGGGGCGTTCGTCGGTTGCAGGCTCAGGTCCAGGCGGTCGAGTTCCAGCACCTCGGCGGCCCCCTCCAGCGGCAGTTGTGCCGAGACACGGGAATCGGTGAGCAACAACGCCAGCCCCGAATCCTCGATCAGGTACGCCAGGCGTTCCCGTGGGTAACTGGTGTCCAGTGGCACATAGGCCGCGCCGGCCTTGAGCACCGCCAGCAGCGCGACGATCACCCCTTCGCTGCGCGGCAGGGCCACGCCAACCCGGGTTTCCGGGGCCACGCCACGGGCAATCAAGGCGTGGGCCAACTGGTTGGCGCGTCGGTCGAGGTCGCCATAGCTGAAACGCTGGCCGTCGAAGATCACCGCCGTCGCGTCGGGCTTGCGCGCCGCCAGATCGGCGATGCGCTGATGCACGGCGATGTCGGTCGGGTACGGCTGCGGATGATTGGCGGCCTGTTGCCGGGCCTGTTCCTCGGCGCTGACCAGGGCGATTTGCCCGAGGTTGCGCGCCGCCGACTCGGCGAAGCGTTCCAACAAATGCAACAGCTGCGCGCTGATGCCGTCGATGGCCGCCGGGCTGAAATGCGCCCGGTCGAAACTGTAGTGCAACGCCAGCGTCTCGCCGAGGGTCACCGCCACGCTCAACGGGTAATGGGTTTGCTCCAGGTGACTGACTTCGCCAAACACCGCGCCCTGCCCCGCGCCTTCTGCCAGGGCCTGGGCAATCGGGTAGTTCTCGAACACCAGGATGTTGTCGAACAGCGCCTCGCCGCCCTGGCCGGCCCAGCGCTGGATGTCCGCCAACGGCGTGTGCTCGAACTCCCGCAGGCTCAGGTTCTGTACCTGCACGGCTTGCAGCCAGGCACCGACCGACTGGTCCGGACGTGGCGCGGCGATCACCGGCAAGGTGTTGATGAACAGGCCAACCTGTTGCTCGATGCCCGGCAGATCCGCCGGACGCCCGGCCACGGTGGCACCGAAGGCGACGCTGTCATGGCCGGTGTAGCGTTGCAGCAGCAACAGCCACGCCGCTTGCACCAGGGTGTTGAGGGTGACTTTCTGTTGCCGGGCGAACTGCTCCAGGGCCTGGGTGCGGGTCGCGTCCAGGGTCTGGAAGTGATCGCCATGGCCGCTGTGGATTTCGCTGGCGGACATGACGCGCGCCAACCGCGTCGGCTCTTGCAGGGTGGCCAACTGACCGGTCCAGAACGTCTCGCTCAGTTGAGCATCCTGGCGCTGCAGCCAGGCGATGTAGTCGCGGTAACGCCCGACATTGGCCTTGGGCAAGCGACCGCTGTAGCGCTGCAAGACTTCACCCAGCAATTGGGCGTTGCTCCAGCCGTCCATCAGGATGTGGTGATGGGTGTAGATCAGGTGCCAGCGCTCGGCCTCGGTCTGCACCAGCACCAGGCGCAGCAACGGTGCCCGCGCCAGGTCGAAGCCCTGACGGCGCTCGGCGTCGGCACATTCATTCAGAGCCTCGGCGAGGTGATCGTGCCCGCGCCAATCGAGGACCGTGAAGGGCAACTCGACCTGGCGATGGACGATCTGCAACGGTTGCTCGAGATCGCCCTGCCAGACAAAACCACTGCGCAAGATGTCCTGGGCGTCGAGGGTGGCCTGCCAGGCGTCGGCGAAGCGCTGTGGATCGAGGCCCTGCACGTCCACGCGCAACTGGTTGATGTATTCCCCTGCCGCCTGCTCGTACAAGGTGTGGAACAGCAAGCCCTGCTGCATGGGCGACAGTGGATAGAGGTCATCCAACTGCCCGGCAGCCACCGGCAGGCTGTCGAGTTGCGCCTGGCTGATGCGGGCCAGGGGGAAGTCCGATGGCGTGGCCTGTGGCGTTTCCAGCGCGCAGCAGTGTTCGATCAACGTCCTCAGTTCAGCGAGGTAGTCAGCCGCCAATGTCTCGATGGTCTGCTGCTTGAACATCCGCTCGCTGAAACCCCAGTTCAGGGACAGCTCGCCGCCATAGACCTGGCCTTCCACCGTCAACCAATTCGCCAGCGGAGCCCGGGCATGTTGCGCCGCGCCACTGCCTTCACCAGAGGGAACAAACAGCGCACCGTCGTCGAACTGCCGGTCGAACTGGCCCAGGTAATTGAAGGTGATGCGCGGCGCCGGCATGGCCGCCAGTTCGGCACGCACCGCCGGTTCGCCGAGGTAGCGCAGCACGCCATAACCCAGGCCCTTGTCCGGCACGGCGCGCAGCTGTTCCTTGATGGCCTTGACCGACGCACTCAATGCCGGCGCCGGGCTGAGGCTGACCGGGAACAGGCTGGTGAACCAGCCGACGGTACGGGTCAAGTCAACGCCATCGAACAGCGCTTCACGGCCATGGCCTTCGAGCTGGATCAGCGTGCTGTCCTGGCCGGTCCAGCGGCACACCGTACGGGCCAGGGCCGTCAGCAGCAGGTCATTGACTTGGGTACGATAGGCCTTGGGCGCCTGTTGCAGCAGTTGGCGGGTCTGTTCGGCGTCCAGCCGCACTTGCACCTTGCGCTCGTCACACGCCAGCAGCAGGCGCTCGGGGTAATCGCACGGCAAGCCGTTGCCGGCCGGCGCATGCCCCTGGGCACGCCAGTAATCGAGGCTGGCCATGAAGCCATCGAGATGCCCGTGCAGGTGCGCGGCCCATTGTCCATAAGCGCTGGTCTTGGCCGGCACCTGGATCGCCTGGCCGGCCTGCAGTTGGCGGTAGAACTGCTGCAGATCGTCCAGCAGCACGCGCCAGGAAACACCGTCCACCACCAGGTGGTGGATCGCCAACAACAAGCGCTGGCTGCCGTCGACCATGTCCACCAGCAACGCCCGCAACAGTGGCCCGTCTTCCAGGTCGAGGCTGCGCTGGGCGTCGTCGCACAGGGCGTTGAGTTGTTCGACCGAGGTCGCCTGGCGCTGCCACAACACACTGGCCGCCGACGGCTCGGCATAGGCTTGCTGCCATTGGCCGTTCACCTGGGTAAAACGCAGGCGCAGGCTGTCATGGTGCTCAGCCAAGCGGACCAGGGCCGAGGCCAATGCCACGGCATCAAGGTGTTCGCCCGGCACCAGCAGCAGCGACTGGTTCCAGTGTTGCCGCTCGGGAATGTCGCGCTCGAAGAACCACTGCTGCACCGGCGTCAACGGCACCGCGCCGCGTGCCAGGCCCTGATCGATCGCCTGGCTGTCGCCCTGGCGCGCTACGAGCGCCAGGCTGCGCAGGGTCTGGTGTTGGAACAGGGCCTTGGGATTGAGCACGATCCCGACTTGCCGCGCCCGGCTGACCACTTGCATGGAGACGATGGAATCACCGCCCAGCTCGAAGAAGTTGTCTTCCAGGCCGATGCTGTCGAGGTTCAGCACGTCCTGCCAGATCGCCGCCAGGGCTTTTTCCATGGGGCTGTGGGGCGCGACGAATTCCCGCTGCTGCTCGCTGCCGTCAATGGCCGGCAACGCCTTGCGGTCGAGCTTGCCGTTGGGGGTCAGCGGCAGTTGTGGGAGGAACACCAGGTAGGCCGGCACCATGTAATCCGGCAGGTGTTCGCGCAGGGCGGCCTTGAGGGCTTCGCGCAATTGCACCTGGGCGTCGGCGTCGGCCAGCACCGCAGCCTCGCGCGGGACGATGAAGGCCACCAGTTGCTGGCCGTGCTCGCCGTCCTGGGCCAGCACCGCCAGTTCGCGCACCTGGGGTTGTTGCAGCAGGCGCGCTTCGATTTCCCCCAATTCGATACGGAAGCCGCGGACCTTGACCTGATGGTCGATGCGACCGACGTATTGCAAGGCGCCGTCGGCCTGGTAACGGGTCAGGTCGCCGGTGCGGTACAGGCGTTCGCCGGTTGTGGAAAACGGGTTGGGCACATACTTCTCGGCGGTCATCGCGGCACGGCCGAGGTAACCACGGGTGATGCCCGCGCCACTCAGGTACAGCTCCGCCGAGACGCCTTGGGGTACCGGTTGCAGGTCGGCGTCCAGCAGGTAGCTGGCGGTGTGCTTGAGGGGCCGGCCGATGTTCGCCGTGCCGCCGGCGGTGCGCCGGGTCCAGGTGGAATAGGTGGTGTCTTCCGAGGGGCCGTAGAGGTCGTAGACATGCTCTACCCCCTGTGGGAGCGAGCTTGCTCGCGATGGCGCCCTGTCAGTTGGTCCATGGGGGGCTGACCCGCCGCTATCGCGAGCAAGCTCGCTCCCACAGGAAGGGTGTTGTGGGTATAGCGCATCCACCAGGCTTTGCTTCAGTGGCTCACCAGCGAGGTTGATGATGCGCACGCTGGCCGGGATCTCGCCGCTGCGCTGCAACGCGGCAATCGCCGAGGGCACGGTGTTGATCAGCCGCACCTGATCCCGGGCCGGCAATTGCGGCAACTCCAGGGCATTGCGGGCGATGATCAGCGAGCCGCCGTTGGCCAGGGTCACGAACAGTTCCCATACCGACAAATCGAAGCACACCGACGTGGAGGCGAGTACGCCCTGGATGTCGTCGCGGTTGTAGACCGATCGGGACCAATCGATCAGCGCCAGCACGTTGCGATGGGCAATCGCCACGCCCTTGGGTTGACCGGTGGAGCCGGAGGTGTAGATCACATAAGCGAGGTTGTCTGGCGTGACGTGGGTGACCGGTGCACCCAGTGGGTACTGCCCCAGCTCGATCCGATCCAGCATCAGCACGGTGGTTTCGGCCGGCACGTCCAGCGTCGCCGCCACCGCCTGCTCAGTCAGCAAGACCCGGGCGCGGCTGTCGTCGAGCATGTAGGCCACGCGCTCGGCCGGGTAGTCCGGGTCCAGCGGCACGTAGGCGCCGCCGGCCTTGAGCACCGCCAGCAAGGCGATCAGCAGGTGCTCGGAGCGCGGCATCGCCACGCCCACGCGCACTTCCGGGTCCACGCCCAATTCGATGAGTTTATGGGCCAGGCGATTGGCGCGGCCGTCGAGCTCGCTGTAGCTCAGTCGGATGTTGGCGAAGGTCACCGCCAGTGCATCCGGTGCAGCCTGGGCCTGGCGGGCGATCATCTGGTGGATGCACAGCGCCTGGTCGAACGGCGTATCCACCGGGTTCCAGTCATGGATCAGGCGCTGGTACTCATCGGCTTCCAGCAGCGGCAATTCACCGACGAGCGCGCGGCTGTCGGCGACCATGCCGTGCAGCAGCCGTGTCCAGTGCCGGGCCATGCGCTCGACCGTGGCGGCATCAAACAGATCGTTGGCGTAGGTCAGCGCCGCATGCAGTTTGCCGGCCTTTTCCCAGGTGTCGAGGGTCAGGTCGAACTGGGTGGTGCGGCTCTGCCATTCCAGCATCGACAACTCCAGCCCCGACGCCGTGCGGATGCTGGCGATGTCGGCCACTTGTGGCTGGTGGTTGTACATCACCTGGAACAGCGGTGTATGGCTGAGGCTGCGCTCCAGTTTCAGGGCTTCCACCAACCGTTCGAACGGCAGGTCCTGATGGGCCTGGGCGCCGAGGGCGGCGTCCTTGACCGTGCGCAGCAGCTCATCGACACGGGTCTGGCCGCCGAGCTCGGTGCGCAATACCTGGGTGTTGACGAAGAAGCCGATCAGCCCTTCGGTTTCGGCGCGGTTGCGGTTGGCGATGGGCACGCCGACGCGGATATCGGTGTGGCCGGTGTAGCGATGCAGCAGCACGTTGAACGCGCCAAGCAGGAGCATGAACAGGGTGATGTTGTGCTGCTGGGCGGTGGCGCGCAGTTGCTCGGCCAGTGCCGGCTCCACAGCGAACTCAAAGCGCGTGCCGCGATAGCTGGGCATCGCCGGGCGTGGGTGATCGATGGGCAGTTCCAGCACGGGATGCTCATCGCCCAATTGCGCCTGCCAGTATTCGAGTTGACGTGCCTGCTCGCCTGCTTCCAGCCAGCGGCGTTGCCACAGGGCGTAGTCGCTGTACTGGATCGGCAAATCGGCCAGTTGCGGCGCCACGCCTGCTTCATGGGCGTCGTAGCAGCGGATGAACTCGTCGATCAGTACGTTCATCGACCAGCCGTCGGAGACGATGTGGTGCAAGGTCAGCAGCAGCACATGTTCCTGCTCATCGAGCGTGAGCAATTCGACCCGCAGCAACGGGCCGCTGGACAGGTCGAAAGGCTGCATCGATTGCGCTTCGGCAGCCTGGCGCACCGCCTGCTCGCGCTCGGCCGCCGGCAAGGCGCTGAAGTCCTGGCGCTTGATCGCCAGCGCTGTGTTGGAGGGGACCTGCAGCAGGCTGTCGTCGGCCTGGCGCTGGAACACTGTGCGCAGGGTTTCATGACGGGCCACCAGGCTGGCGAAGGCTTGCTCCAGGGCCGGCAGGCTCAACGCGCCCTTGAGCCGCACCGCGCCCGGCAGGTTGTAGGCGCCGCTGCCCGGCTCCAGTTGCCAGAGAAACCACATGCGCTGCTGGGCATAGGACAACGCCTGGCGATCCTCGGCCTCGACACCCCGGGGAATGGGAAAACCGCTGAACTCCACGCCCTCCTTGTCCAACGCGGCCAGGAACATCCGGCGCTTTTCCAGGGGCAACCCGATAAACCGGCGAGCAAGTTTCAAGGCGTCTTCAGCATTCATTTCTGGGGTATCCGGAATCAGTGGGCACAAGGCACAAAGGCAAGTCGTCCCTATGAAACGAATGCAAGCCGGAAAAATTAGCGTTTGGGAATTTGTGTCAGGAAGGGGGCAGGACGGAGATTTCGAGAATGATGTGGACGACTCATGTGGGAGCGAGCTTGCTCGCGATAGCGGTGGCTCAGCTTGCTGTTCGCTGACTGACACGACGCCATCGCGAGCAAGCTCGCTCCCCCAGGGGATGGATCACCCCAGCCAATGTGGGGAAGGCATTTGAATGAGCTGGGAATCCAATCAGGCGCTGATCGCCAACCCATGCCGCCGATGATGCACGCTCAACTGATCCTTGATCAGCCGCAGCACCTTGGCCTCGTGCTCGTGAATGAAGAAGTGCCCGCCCGCCAGCATGTCCACCGAGAAGCTGCCCGTGGTTTCCTGGCGCCAGCCCATCAGTTGCTCCGTGGTGGCCTTGTCGGTCGTGCCGCCGAACACATGCACCGGGCAGTCGAGCAGTGGCCGCTGCCGCGGCTGGAAGCGGCCGCACAGCAAAAAGTCGGCCCGCAGGATCGGCAGGGTCAGGGCCATCAGCTCTTCATTGGCCAGGATCTCCTCGCTCGTGCCGTTGAGGGTGCGCAGTTGCTCGATCAACTCAGCGTCGGTTTTCGCCTTGGCGAAACCGCGGTCGTAGTCGGCCCGCATCGTCGGCGCCGCGGTGCCGGAGGCAAACAGCGCCACCGGTTCCGGGCTGCCGAGTTCACGCAGGGCATGGGCGATTTCGCAGGCCAGCAGCGCACCCAGGCTGTGGCCGAACAAGGCGTACGGGGCCTGGAGCGTCGGGTACAGCTCCCGCGCCAGTTGCATCGCCAACGGGCCCATGTCGGTGTGCAGCGGCTCGTCGAAGCGCGCCCCGCGTCCCGGCAACTCCACCGGTTGCACATGCAGCCATTGCGGCAACTTGCGCCGCCAGCGGCTGTACACCATCGCGCTGGCGCCGGAATAAGGCAGGCACAGCAGGGTCAGTTGGGTCACTGCGGTTTTCTCCGATCGGTCGTGTAGGAAAGATAACGAGATCGTAACCCACAAAATTAGTCAAAACCGTTACGTTCGCTCCATCTTTCCCGTCCGACCTTATACTGGCGACCTCGACTCACTCCACCGCACAGGAGAACGCCATGGGCTGGTCCGCCAAGCAATACGTCACCTTCGAACAGGAACGTACCCGTCCGTCCCGGGACCTGCTCGCCGCCATTCCCCCCACACAGGCCCGTTCGGTGATCGACCTGGGCTGTGGCCCGGGCAATTCCACCGAACTGTTGGTGGAACATTTCAGCGGCGCCACGGTGCGCGGCCTCGACAGTTCCAGCGACATGGTCGACGCCGCACGCAAACGCTTGCCCGCCGTGGCGTTCGACACCGCGGACATCGGTCAGTGGGATGAGCCCGGGCCGTTCGACGTGATCTTCGCCAACGCCGTGCTGCAATGGCTGCCCGACCACGCCACCCTGCTGCCCTCGCTGATCGGCAAACTCGCCCCCGGTGGCAGCCTGGCGATCCAGATGCCCGACACCCTGCACCAGCCCTCCCACCGCTTGATGCGGGAAATCGCCGCCAACGGTCCCTGGGCCAGCCAACTGGCCGGGGCGGCGGATTCGCGTACCGAGGTGGAGGATCCCAGCACCTATTACTCGATCCTCAAGCCCCACTGCAGCCGCGTCGATGTGTGGCGCACCACCTACCATCACCCCTTGGCCGGCGGCGCCGCAGGCGTGGTGGAATGGTTCAAGGGCAGCGGCTTGCGGCCGTTTCTCGAACCGCTGGACGAGGCGCAACGCGAGCAGTACCTGGCGCACTACCTCAAGGCGATCGAGCAGGCTTATCCAGCCCTGGACGATGGGACCGTGCTGCTGCCGTTTCCCCGGGTGTTCATGGTCGCGACACGCTAGGGCGAGGGTCGATGACGCAGCGACGAGGGCCTAAATTTCTGCTCCGGCCCCTCGTTACCTGCTAAGACCAAAAACCCGCAAGAGTGACCGCCGTGGACCTGCAAACCATCCTGGGCAAGCTGTTCGCCAATGCCGGCGCCGTTGGTATCGAAGGCGTCTTCCAATTCGTGTTCGGCCCGCACCAGGCGTACTGGTCCGAGGTCAAGGCCAGCAGCCGCACCGAGGCTGGCCGCCACACCAGCCCCGACGTCACCATCGAGGTGGCGGAGAAGGACTTCCTCGGGATCATGGCCGGCATGGCCAACGTGGAAGAACTGTTCGCCAGCGGTCGCCTGAAGATCGGCGGCAACATGGGCCTGGCGACGTTGTTGCCGCAGATCATCGACCATGCCCGGCATGGCGGTGGCGTGGTGGAAAAGGTCGACATGAACAAGCGCTACCCCACCCCGCCGCGCTTCAGCGAAAAGCTCACCGCCAGCCTGCCGATCCAACGCAGCGTGCAACGGCGGCCTCGCAGCGGGCTGTCGGTGCAGGAGTTTCGCGCCCAGTACCTGCCCCACGGCATTCCGCTGGTCATCAGCGATGCCTTGCAGGACTGGCCGCTGTTCAAGCTCAGCCGCGAAGAATCCCTGGTGCATTTTGCCGAACTGCAAGGCATCACCCGCCACGGCGACTACGTGAAGAAGACCTTCTCCACCGAGCGGGACTTTCGCTCCACGTCCATGGCCGACTTCATCGCCTCCCTCGACAGCCCGGCGGCCAAGGGCGCCGACGGTGAACCACCGGCCTACATGGGTAACAACATCCTGCCGGCGCGGCTGATGGAGCAGATCAAGTTTCCGCCCTACTTCGACCCGTCGCTGTTCATCCCACCGCGCATCTGGATCGGCCCCAAGGGCACCCTGACACCGCTGCACCGCGACGACACCGACAACCTGTTCGCCCAAGTCTGGGGCCAGAAAATCTTCACCCTCGCCGCACCTCACCACCGCGAAGCCCTGGGCACCTGGTCCACGGCCCCCCAAGGCGGGCTGGACGGCTGCGACTTCAACCCAGACGCGCCGGACTACCAACGCTTCCCCCACGCCCGGGACGTGACCTTCATGCGCGTGACGCTGGAGGCTGGGGATTTGCTGTTTTTGCCGGAAGGCTGGTTCCATCAGGTGGAGTCGGTGTCGACGTCGTTGTCGGTGAATTTCTGGGTGAATTCAGGGCGGGGTTGGTAACGGTCGGCCTAAAGCAACATTCTTTGTGGCAGGAGGATTGTGGGAGCAAGGCTTGCCCGCGACGAAGGCAATGCGGTCTTTCAGAAATCGAGTCGCCTGTTTCGCGAGCAAGCTATGCTCCCACAGTCCCCTTGCCACAGGTTTGTGTTTGGACCTGGAATATGAAGACTGCTTCACCCAAGTGAACTCCACCCTCCCCACATCAGTCAGCAGGTAAGGCCCTCCATTCAAGGTGCTAGACCATGCAGATATCCCTCGCCCGACAGGTTGCCCTGGTCACCGGCGCCAGCTCCGGCATTGGCGCAGGCTCGGCCAGGGCGTTGGCCGACGCCGGTGCCGCGGTGGTGCTCAACTACCACTCCAGCGCCGGCCCGGCGCAAGACCTGGCCCGTGAAATCAACGCCAACGGCGGCCGCGCCATTGCCGTCGGTGCCGATGTGTCGAAGGAACACGAGGTCGAGCAGTTGTTCGCCCAAACCCTCGAAGCCTTTGGCACGCTGGACATCCTGGTGGCCAATTCCGGCCTGCAAAAAGACGCCGCCGCCGTCGACATGAGCCTGGCAGACTGGAACACCGTGATCGGCACCAACCTCACCGGCCAGTTCCTCTGTGCCCGCGCCGCCCTGCGGGTCTTCAACCGCCAGGGCATTCGCCAGGGCGTGTCCCGGGCCGCGGGCAAGATCATCCACATGAGTTCGGTGCACCAGCGCATTCCCTGGGCCGGCCACGTCAATTACGCCGCGTCCAAGGGCGGTGTCGATCTGCTGATGCAGAGCCTGGCCCAGGAAACCAGCCACCAGCGCATCCGCATCAACAGCATCGCCCCCGGTGCCATCCGCACGGCGATCAATCGCGAAGCCACCGAGGGCGAGCAGGAGCAAAAGCTGCTGGCGCTGATTCCCTACGGTCGCGTCGGCGATGTGGAGGACGTCGCCAACGCGGTGGTCTGGCTGGCCTCGGACTTGTCCGATTATGTGGTGGGCACCACGCTGTTCATCGATGGCGGGATGAGCCTTTACCCGGGGTTTCGTGGCAATGGCTGATCATGACGAACCGCAAAGCCCCATCGAGAACCACGGCATCATTGGCGACATGCGCACCGCCGCGCTGGTCAATGATCGCGGCAGTGTCGATTTTTTCTGCTGGCCGGAATTCGACAGCCCGTCGATCTTCTGCTCGCTGCTGGACACTGCGCAAGCAGGCATCTTCCAGCTCGCGCCAGACCTGCCGGATGCCCGTCGCCAACAAATCTACCTGCCCGACACCAACGTCCTGCAAACCCGCTGGCTGAGCGACGGCGCCGTAGTGGAACTCACCGACCTGCTGCCCATCGGCGACAGCGAGGACGATCTGCCGGTATTGATCCGCCGGGTGCGCATGACCATCGGCAGCGCGACGTTTCGCCTGCGCTGCGCGGTACGCCACGACTATGCCCGGGCCGCCACCACGGCGCGCCAGGACGGTGCCCACATCTGTTTCGAGGCGCCGGGACAACCGAGCCTGCGCTTGTGCGCCGACCAGCCCCTGACGCTGGACGGGAACGCAGCGGTGGCCGAGTTCACCCTTACACAAGGCCAGAGCGCCGAGTTCCTGCTGGGCGGCATCGACGACCCACGCCTTCAGGACGACGTCAGCGCGATCTGCCTGGAGCGGACCCTGGCGTTCTGGCGCGGCTGGATCGGCCAATCCAACTATCGCGGGCGCTGGCGGGAAATGGTCAATCGCTCGGCCCTGGCGCTGAAACTGCTGACCTCGCGCAAGCACGGCGCCATCCTCGCCGCCGCCACCTTCGGCCTGCCGGAAACCCGCGGCGGCGAGCGCAACTGGGATTACCGCTACACCTGGATCCGCGACGCTTCGTTCACGGTCTACGCGTTCATGCGCCTGGGCTTCGTCGAAGAAGCCAACGCCTATATGCGCTGGTTGCGCGGGCGGGTCAGCGACTGCTGTGACCAGCCGACCAAACTCAACATCCTCTACGGCCTGGACGGCAGGCTGGAGCTGCCGGAAACCGAGCTGCCGCACCTGAGCGGGTTCGGCAATGCGCAGCCGGTGCGCATCGGCAACCTGGCCTACCAGCAGGTGCAATTGGATATTTTCGGCGAGTTGATGGACGCGGTGTACCTGGTCAACAAATACGGCGAAGCCATCTCCCATGAAGGCTGGAAACACACCGTCGACGTGGTCGACCAGGTGTGCGAGGTCTGGCAGGACAAAGACGTGGGCATCTGGGAAATGCGCGGCGACAAGCAGCACTTCCTGCATTCGCGGCTGATGTGCTGGGTCGCCGTCGACCGCGCCATCCGCCTGGCCGAAAAACGCTCCCTGCCCGCCCCGTTCGCCCGCTGGGACGAGACCCGCCAGGCTATCTACCAAGACATCTGGACCAACTTCTGGAACGACGAACATCAGCACTTCATCCAGCGCCTGGGCAGCACCGCCCTCGACGGCTCGATGCTGTTGATGCCCCTGGTGCGTTTCGTCAGCGCCCGCGACCCGCGCTGGCTCTCCACACTCGATGCCATCGAAAAACACCTGGTGCGCGACGGCATGGTCTATCGCTACCGCAACGACGACAGCCCCATCGACGGCCTCAGCGGCATCGAAGGCTCATTCGCGGCCTGCTCGTTCTGGTACGTCGAATGCCTGGCCCGCGCCGGCCGCGTGGAAAAAGCCCAGCTGGAATTCGAACAACTGCTGCGCTACGCCAACCCGCTGGGGCTGTACGCCGAAGAGTTCGACAGCCACGGTTACCACTTGGGCAACACGCCCCAGGCCTTGACCCATCTGGCGTTGATCAGCGCGGCGAGTTTTCTGGACCGCAAGTTGAGCGGGGAGAAGAATCATTGGCAGCCGTGAGCGGAGTGGTCTGTGGCGAGGGAGCTTGCTCCCGCTCGACTGTGCAACAGTCGCAAGAATCCTGGGGTCGCTTCGCAACCCAGCGGGAGCAAGCTCCCTCGCCACAAGAACGGTGTGTCCGTTAGCCGGTCGTCTCCAGGTCATCCAACGCACGGTTGGCCAGCAATCTGGCCAACTCGATCAACTGCTGAATCCCCAGTGCTACGTGTCGCCGGGAGCCCTCCAGCTCGAACCCCAGGTCACTGACCAGCGCATCGGCCGAGGCCAGGGTTTCGCTGAGGCTGGTCAACACCGACTCGGTGTTTAGCCCGGGGACCACGGTGAACACCTGACCGTCCTGGGTATCGGGTTTGGCTGGGGTGGGAGACAAGTGAATGTCCAGCGCCCGGTCGGCGGCTTCGCGGAGTTTTTTTGTGTCGAGGGTGGTGTAGGCAGAAAGGTCTTCGGCGCGTGGAGGGTTGGGGGTGATCTTGACCATTGTGAAACTCCTGACTTGAAGTGGAGCTCACCCATCTCGTGACCAAACGAGGGTGGTGGGCTATACGCAGGTTGGTCAACCGGGAAGTCAGGCACCCGGCGCACTCGAAAGTGCCCCGCGCACAGCCCACCGCAAAGCATACCGACAAGCACGCAAAAAAGCGCCGACATGCTGAGGTTGGCGCGTGTGCGCCTGACATTGGACGGGTGACCAAACCCGGTCGCTGATTTTGCAGCGACGAGCAAAGCCTATCCCCGCCCCTTCCGAACCGGCAACCGACGCGACTCGTCAGAAAATTCCGGTTCACTTATTTTTTTGTAGGAACCACTCTCCAAAACTGCGGTTGCGGTCTTAGGTTTTATACGAAGTTCTTTGAAATCATCGTCCCCCCCCTAAACGCATCGTCACACCCTTTCCCGGCAACGGCCACACCTTTCTGTCTCCCGACGACTCGCAAAGCCGTTTTTTTGCAGTTAAGTCAGAGCCGGAGCAGTCCCGAGATCCACTGAATAGCATGCATACTGTGCTTCGATTAGGACCTCGCCAACAGCATCGACTTCTCCGCGCAAGATGGCGAGCTGAGCGTTGTGGAGTTCCCAGGGCTCTTGATCAACCAGCGCCACAAGCGTGTCGCTCATTGCACGAAGCAGCGCTGGTAACCTGTCATCGATCGATGCCTTATTGGCCTGCAAACGTGCGCGCGCGTCTATGCGTGCCAGACGCTCAATCTCGGGGCGATTGCTGAGACCAAAACCTTGCGTCTCCAAGACAGCAACGTCCATCACAGCTTCGGAGAACGCCCCCCACATACGAGAAGCGGTCTCGGGAATCGGCCGCAACCCCATAGCCTGTATCCACTCTCGCGCTTTGGACTCGGAAGGGAATAGTTGGTCATATCCGCCTACAGCGCACATCGGCACACACATGCCGTTCACCACCGGCATCACCGTCAGAGGCAAGGTGTCTTCAAGAAGAGACCGCCAGCTAGTCCAGCCTTCGGACAAGAACGAGGGCCAACGATGAATATGTTCAAGTTCAAACGTTACGAGCACCTCCAGAAAGGGCCACACCAGTAGCTCACCGCTCGACGATTTGACGTATACGCGCGCGCTGGAGGCTAGCGCCCGAAAGGACCGTTGCAAATCTCGCTCGATATTTCCTTTCCCCATCCTTGCTCGTTTGCGTGCCGACGCGCGGGCCTCTGCCAGAGCTTGGCCCTTTGGCGCACGCAGACGCCGATAAAGGAGTACCGGATTTGCACCGCGCTGCAATCCGTCCCCGGCTAACGCCCGCAAATCATCAATCAACTCGACAAGCGTTTCCAGCTCCGTTCTCGTTTGTGCTTCATGGACAACAATGTGCCAGGGCTCCACTTCAATAGATTCCCGAATACGCTTTTGGACGTCCCCAAGCCATGCGATGTACGGCCTAGCGTCTTCCGGCAACCTTGCAAACCGTCGAACCAAGTCAGCGCTGCAATCAAACAGGATATGTTGAAGGTTTGAATTTATTTGCCCCACCAACTCCCCTTCGGCGTCCTTGGCGAACCAGGGAAGACTCGGAGAAGGCATGGACTGAGAGCGTTCGTGAACATCTCCCAATCCTTCCAATGCTGCAGCACTTGGAGAGTTTCGAAATAGTCCGTCGAGTAGGTTGAGTAACCACGAGTTGAGTTGCTTTATATCGTCCGCTGCCTGCATGAGGTAAGAACCGTAGCTCTCAGGTGCTAACTTCGCACTGATTGCAGCGCCCCATCGGCGATTCCAAGCTGGCAACGAGTCTGGAGGAAGATTTGCTCGCGGAATTTTCTTTGTTGCAACGTGCCCCCCACCGTAGCCGAGCGGTTCTCCACTGGCAGTCACCGCACGCGCGATTGCAAGGTCTGCGGTAGGGCTCAAGGCTAGAAGCAATTCGCAAAGGGCAACAACGTCACCATGTGGGTCCGGCTGATACCTTGTGGGAGCAGCACGGATGTCACAGACGACCGCCAACCCTTCAGTCTCCTCACGCGTGCCAGCTTCCGTTGCCCAAGGCACTTCATCGCCGATACGCTTCAGAAGCGCTGATGCTCCAGCGTTTGACACCCACCGAGTCGCGACATCTTGATCTAACAGACGAACCGTTCCCAGCAACGCACTTACTTGGGATAGCTCGCCAGTCAGTAGGTCCGGCGACATCTCCATAAGCGCATCACGAAGAACTGGTGATAAAGTATGACCAACATGCGCTACCAACAAGGCATTTAGAGAAGCCAAGTCATCCACTTCTTCTAGCATTCTTTGGATGTCCGATGTGGACAATCTTTGGAGTAAACGACCGCGTAGGTTGCTTTGCGTAGACTGCATCTTCATCTGAGCAATGAGTCTGATTGCTGGTGCCGCATGCGTGGAAGCGAGGAAATCCGGCAATTCAATGCCTGAGACTCCGAACATTCCCACGAAGGATCTCTGGCTGAGCGGAACCTGAACTACCTCCGATGAACTGAGCCAAGCCTCGATTACTTGCCCTATTTGTCTCTCGCCAAGCCCATTGAGAGCAGCCGTCATCAAATGTGCTGACGATCGCTGATCCAGCTTCCCGACGAGTGCATCCAGCATGGCATCTTCTAAAGAAGGATGCAGCTCTAACGCCCTTGCAAGGAATATCCCAATGTCCGCCTCCAACACGGCGCCCAGGGCGAGCTCGAATGTCTCAGCCTGAGTTCGAAGGGAGATATGATCTGTCTCCTTAAGTAGATGATGTGACCGCAGTTCGTGAGCGCCGCCCATTGATCCATCGCCGAGATCACGCAGCAAGTGCTCATTTACAATACGTGGCAAAGAGGTGCCTATCTCAATTGCGCTGCGGTCGAGTACTTCGGGCAATCGCGCGACATCAACACGCGCGCCAATACAAGTGATAGCGGCGCATAGGCGGAGTACTTCCAATTCAACGTGACGAGTCGAATCGGTAGCTCGAACTGCGACTTGCTGGCGCAGCGTCTCATCTAGTCGAGAGCCTTGGGTGAGTATGTGCGCATACTCAAGCAACAGCCCTCTGGACGCAGTCCATGGTTCAAGCCAGTTCGTCCACTCAGTCATGCCTCGCTCACAAAGTTCGCGCCAGAACTGCTCGGCAAAGTCGTCCCCGGCCTGCACCGGGACTTCCAGCGCTTTGCTTCGTTCCGCCAGGGGATAGATGTCCTCTTCACGAATGGAAGCCAGCAGAACAAGACCAGGAAGAATGGCAACCTCCCTTGCAAGAGCATCCCAGCCATCCATCAGACCTGCGCTGAGGTTGTCTAAGAGGAAACCTACAGGCGCATCGGCTGAGGCGCAGCAGCTATTTGCCAAGGCAATCAAGTCGACTATGTCTTCAACAGTCAATCGACGAACACGGAACCATCTCACTGAATGCCGCAATGTGTAAGCAGCGTCCCACTGTAAAGCCGACTTACCAGCACCGGAGGGGCCTTTGAGCAGAACGTCTCTACGCTCACCCAGTGCTTTGACCACTGCATCGCGCAGAGCGACACGCTCGACAAGCAAACCGGCTACGACATGGCCTGGCTGAACGTCGACTCCTGAGAAGAAGTCCACATCTTCAAACGGCGTCGAGAAGTCCACGGCTTCACACAAACCACGTGATAAAGCAGCTTGAATGCGTGCCGACGTAAACATCGGAGCAAGTCTATTGAGCTCCAGTTCAACATCACTGGTGGACAGTCCTACAAAACCTCCACACTTTTTCATGCCATTGTCGTCAGCCAGATTGCCGGCGCGGCGCAGCACTGCGCCATAGTACGCATCGGCCTCAAGGGTCGTACAACCCCTCTGTACTTCAATCGCCTGATGAGCAGCACCTCGTGGATTTGGCATCACGTAGATACGGGTTCGAGCCAACAGCTCCGAGGCAATACCCTGCGGCAATGCCAGCATGACGGCGGGAAGCTCATGCAGCCAGGCGGTACCTTGGTTGCAAGACCATCCGGCAGCCTCGCGCTCAAGGATCAGCAGGTATGAGTCCTCTGGTTGCTCAGTGGTCCGACTCCACAGCTTCGTGAGAAAGGCTACTACCTCGCCCATCAGAAACGGACCTCGGTTTTCACGCCGCGATTTCACCTGGGCAAGGACGCGGCCTATTGGAGCATGCAACTCAATGTCATCGTCACCTTCTGGAATTACAAGACCATACGGAGAATGTCCGGCCCATCCTTGAAGAGCCAAGCATGCAGTCACCGCGTCTTGGTAGCGGAATCCTCGCCCCGCATGGGACCCTGCGCGAGAAGCCATCTGTTCTCCCTCTTAATGCGCGCGAATGCACGAAAATCTGACGATCTCGGCAGTACCTCAGCATAGACTCACACCAACCGCCCTGCGACCTAGGCCGCAATCTTCTGGAAGACTTGCGCCAGCACCTCCCTGTCTTGTTTTGAACTAGGAGCCAATGTTGCCACGAGCTCGGATACCAAACACATCTATCGCACCAATCGACAACTGCGCCGCAGAAGTTGCTCGCGAACCAATAACAACTACCGCTTACTGACACTTCCTTTCAGCGACAGATCGCACACGAGCAACTACTCATTGGCAATGAGATCGATGATTCAAAGAACCTCCTTAGGCCGCAAGTTCGGAACACCTAATTTCTGTGGCGAGAGGATTCGTCCTTTCTGGGCCGAAAAGCAGTCCTCAATAAGGCGCCCAAAATCAATCAGACACACCGAGCAGGTAGTTTTTGGAATGCTGCGCAACCCAACGGGAATAAATACCTTCGCCACAAAATCCAGTTCACCAAACGGTGTGCCTGTCAGGACGCAGGCCCTTTCAGTTCATGTCATCCAACGCACGGTTGGCCAGCAATCTGGCCAGCTCGATCAACTGCTGAATCCCCAGTGCTACGTGTCGCCGGGAGCCCTCCAGCTCGAACCCCAAGTCACTGACCAGCGCATCGGCCGAGGCCAGGGTTTCGCTGAGGCTGGTCAACACCGACTCGGTGTTTAGCCCGGGGACCACGGTGAACACCTGACCGTCCTGGGTATCGGGTTTGGCTGGGGTGGGAGACAAGTGAATGTCCAGCGCCCGGTCGGCGGCTTCGCGGAGTTTTTTTGTGTCGAGGGTGGTGTAGGCAGAAAGGTCTTCGGCGCGTGGAGGGTTGGGGGTGATCTTGACCATGACATGAATCTCCATTCGAACGTGGAGTTCACCATTTCCGCGACCAAGCAGAAGGTGGCGAACTGTACGCAGGTTGGTCGACCAGGGAATGGAAACCCGGCAGGGCCCGAAGCCCTCCCACGCACAGTCAGCCATAAAGCAGACAGCCGCTCGCGCGGCACCGTGCGCCATTCTAAACCCGGGCGACCAAACCCGGTCGCTGATTTTGCAGCGACGAGCAAAGCCTATCCCCGCCCCTTCCGAACCGGCAACCGACGCGACTCGTCAGAAAATTCCGGTACACCACATTTTTTGTAGGAACGCATAACCTGTGGCGAGGGAGCTTGCTCCCGCTCGACTGCGCATCAGGCGCAAGAATCCTGGGGTCGCTTCGCAACCCAGCGGGAGCAAGCTCCCTCGCCACAAGAGCATTGCAGTCTCCGGGTCCCCATTTATCACTCCGTCCCGTTAGAAGTTGCCAGCCCCCCAAACCCCTCCTAAGATCGATGCTCTCACGGGTGCAGCGGAGCTGCCCGATAAAAACCCGACTCAAGGACCTGACATGACCCATATCAAACGCCCCATCACCACCCCACCCCGAACAGGCCTGACCCGCGAAAACCTCTGGGAAGGCCAGGACCGGGGTCTGATAAAGTGCTGGGAAATCGGCCGCGACCGGGCGATGAAGTTTCCCGAACTGGCGCAACGTTGCCTGGCCGGTGAATTGCCGGTGCTGGGTTGGAAAGGTGGCGTCAGCCGCAGCCTGAAGAAAAACGAAAAATTCGGTTGCCTCAAGTACCTCGCCCAATGGCAGGGCCTGCGCGGTGAAGACCTGGACATCGACCTGACCCAGGAGCGCACCCTGACCTGTTCCAGCACGAACATGATCGTGACGTTTACCCCGGACCGGGCCAAATACGTCAACCAGGAACCTGCCTGAACGCAACCGCACACTGCCGGAGGCCGACATGAACCTTGAGCCCAGGATCGACTTCGCCGTCACGCCGTTGCTGCGCATCGCCTACGAAGAACACGGCCCCGCCAGCGGCGACCCCATCATCCTGCTGCACGGTTTTCCTTACGACCCCAGGGCGTTCGATGAAGTCGCGCCGGCCCTGGCCCAGCGTGGCTACCGGGTCATCGTGCCCTACCTGCGCGGCTACGGCCCGACCCGCTTCAACAACCCGGCCATCATGCGTTCCGGCCAGCAAGCGGCGTTGGCCCAGGACCTGCTGGACCTGATGCACGTACTCTCCATCCCCCAAGCGGCGCTGTGCGGCTACGACTGGGGCGGTCGGGCGGCGTGTATCGTCGCGGCCCTGTGGCCCGAGCGCGTGCGCTGCCTGGTGACCGGCGATGGCTACAACCTGCAGGACATTCCACGCTCCACCCAGCCGCTGGACCCGGAAACCGAACATCGCCTGTGGTACCAGTATTACTTCCACACGGCCCGGGGCGTCGAGGGCCTGACCCGGAACCGGCGCGAACTGTGTGACTTGCTCTGGCGCCTGTGGTCACCGACCTGGACACGGGGCGCCGAACGGTACCCCCTCAGTGCCGCGTCGTTCGATAACCCGGACTTCGTCGACGTGGTGATCCACTCCTACCGTCATCGCTTCATGTACGCGCCGGGCGACCCGACGCTGGAGTGGATGGAGGAACGGCTGGCGGCACAACCGGCCATCAGCGTGCCGAGCATTTCCCTGTGCGGCGCCGATGACGGCGTGGGGCCCGCGTCGGAACACGATGAAGACGTCGAGCATTTCACGGGGTTCTATGAGCGCCGAGTGCTGCCCGGTGTTGGCCACAACATTCCCCAGGAAGCCCCCGAGGCCACGCTCAAGGCATTGCTGGATCTGCTTGAAGGCTGACGGCGAACCGCTCGCGATAGGCCTGGGGCGTCACGCCCATGGCCCGCAGGAAACTGCGGCGTAGGGTTTCTTCGCTGCCGAAGCCACATTGCACCGCCACCCGCTTGATCGACACCGCCGTGTCGGCCAGCAGGCGGCGAGCGTTTTCCACGCGAATCAACTCCACGGCCCGCGCCGGGGTCTGGCCGGTGTCGGCGCGGTAGTGCCGTACAAAGCTGCGTTCGCTCATACCCACCTCGGCGGCCAGGCTCGACAGGCCCAGGTCACGGGTGAGGTTTTCGGCGATCCAGGCATGCAAGTCATCAAAACGACTGCCTTGCTTTTGTAGCGACAAGGTCACGCTGAACTGCGATTGGCCGCCGGGGCGCTTGAGGAACACCACCAGGTGCCGGGCGACCTCCAGGGCCACCGCACGGCCCAGGTCCTCCTCGACCAGCGCCAGGGCCAGGTCGATGCCGGCCGTGACCCCGGCCGAGGTCCAGACCGGACCGTCGTTGATGAAAATCGGGTTGGGTTCGACCCGTAATTGCGGATGTTGCTCGGCCAGTTGTTCGCAGCGGGTCCAGTGCGTCACCACGCGCCGTCCGTCCAGCCAACCGCTGGCGGCCAGCAGGAATGCCCCGGTGCACACCGACGCCACCCGGCGCGAACGCAGGCCGTGATCCTTGACCCAGGCCACCAGCGCCGGGTCCTTCGCCGCTTCGTACACACCCCAGCCTCCGGCGATCAACAGCGTGTCGCTGCCTTCGCTCGGCAGCGGCTCGGCCATCAGCGCCAACCCCGCCGAGGACATCACCGCCCCGCCGCCCACGGCGATGACCGTCGGCGTGTACGGCAGCGGCAGGCCTTGCTGGCGGGCCAGGTCGTTGGCCGATGCGAAGACCTGCAAGGGCCCAGTGACATCCAGCACTTGCACGTTGGCGAAGGCCAGGACATGAACGATTTTCGGAGAGTTGGGCATATTGGCGTGATTCGTGGGCTTATTGGCGTATACGCCAGAGCCTACGGATCTAAAGTAAAACCGTCCACCCCTCGGGCATCATCCAAAGGAGAACGCGACATGACGTTGCAGATCGGTTTGCTGTTATTTCCCCAAGTCCAGCAGTTGGACCTGACCGGCCCTTATGACGTGCTGGCCTCGTTGCCGGACGTGAAGGTCCACTTGGTCTGGAAGGACCTGGCGCCGGTCACCGCCAGCACCGGGCTGGTGTTGCTGCCCACCACCACGTTCGAGGACTGCCCGAAGCTCGACGTGATCTGCGTCCCTGGCGGGACCGGCGTCGGCCCCCTGATGGAAGACGAACAGACACTGGCCTTCATCAAGCGGCAAGCCGCCGACGCGAAATACATTACCTCGGTGTGTACCGGTGCGCTGGTGCTCGGTGCCGCGGGCCTGCTGCAAGGCAAGCGCGCCACCACTCACTGGGCCTATCACAGCCTGCTGCAAACCCTGGGCGCGACACCGGTCAAGGAGCGCGTAGTCCGCGATGGCAACCTGCTCACCGGTGGCGGCATCACGGCCGGGATCGACTTCGCCTTGACCCTGGCGGCCGAACTGTTCGACCAGGACACCGCCGAACTGGTCCAACTGCAACTCGAATACGCCCCTGCCCCTCCGTTCAACGCCGGCAGCCCGGACACCGCGCCGACGCGCGTGCTGGAAGAAGCGAACCGGCGTGCGGCCGAGTCGTTCCGGGTGCGCTCGCAAATCACCCAGCGTGCTGCGGCGCGGTTGGAACAGGCGTAACGATCAGTCCCGATGGAAATGAAATCCGTGGTGAGGGGGAGTTGTCCCCTCACCGCAAAGGTCATCGGTTCATCATCCCTCCTGGCGATACAACACCATCCCCGCGTGGTAGAGCACGCCTTCGCGAAAATCCCCATCGGCGGTGAAACCGGTGTCGTCGTGGTATTCGATATGGTCATCCTGTAGCCAGTAGTCGCCCTGATATGCGCTTTCACGTACACCTCGCGCTTCGTCATAGCGTCCGCCCGGCAGCAACCGATGGCGAATCACGCCATCAGCCGTCACCCATAGGCCGACGAATTTATCCTGGTCTCCAAATGCCTTTCTCATGGGACATCTCCTGTCGGTCAAGTCGGTCAGAATGGACTGGCGGTTGGCCGCACGATCAATTCGCTGACGTCTACGTCCGCTGGTTGTTCGATGGCGTAGGCGATTGCCCGGGCGATGGCTTCGGCCGGAATGGCGATCCTGCGGAACTCACGCATTTCGGCACGTCCACCTTCATCGGAAATGCTATCGGCCAGTTCCGATTCGGTCACACCGGGGGAAATCACCGTCACCCGCACATCGCCCCCGACTTCCTGGCGCAAGCCTTCGGAAATCGCGCGCACGGCGTACTTGGTGGCGCAGTACACGGCGGCCGTCGGGCTGACGGCGTAGGCACCGATGGAGGCGATGTTGATGAACTGGCCGCTGCGTTGACGCTGCATCAACGGCAGGCCGGCGGCGATACCGTGGAGCACGCCGCGGATGTTGACGTCGATCATGCGATCCCACTCCTCGACTTTCAGCGCCTCGAGCTTGGAGAGCGGCATGACCCCGGCATTGTTGATGATCACGTCGACCCGACCGAATCGCTCGACAGCAAAGTCGACGAAGTCCTGGACATCCTCACGACGGGTCACGTCCACGGCCTTGCAGACCGCCTGCTGGCCGGCGGTTTCGAGTTCCTGCACCAGTGTTTGCAAACGATCGATGCGCCGCGCGCCAAGCACGACACGAGCACCGCGAGCCGCAAGCAACCGCGCCGCGGCTTCACCAATCCCGCTGCTGGCGCCGGTGATGACCACAACTTTGTTTTGAATATCGGACATGATGGTTCCCTCGTCTGGCTGTATTGGCTCCCGGTGGGAGCGTTTTGACAGGTCCAGATTAGGGAACCGACCGAGGCCAGGGTTAGCCGGATCCTCCTGCGCACTTGCACAATCCTGTAGCGATAGATCCGACTCTGGTCGACAGCCGCGCAATCGGTTTTACTAGCGCGGTCTATTCATTTTGGCCAGGGAGGTTGCTCGGCATGTCGGTATCCACGTCCATCCACATTGCGCCAGACGACAACGTCAATCAGCGTCGCGCCGAACTGGCGAGCCTGATGATGCGCTTCGCCCCGGAATTCGGCGTCCACCCCACGGCCATCGAGGCGTTGCACCTGATCCGCAGTGACCAGCCGACCGAAGCCCTGCACGTCGTGCACAAACCTGGTTTGTGCGTGATTGTCGAGGGGCGCAAGGAAGTGCACCTGGCGGACGAATGCTACGTGTATGACCCGCTCAATTACCTTGTCGTCTCGGTGACCCTGCCGTTGGCCGGCCAGGTGATTGAAGCCAGTCCCGAGCGCCCCTACCTGTGCATTCGCCTCGACATCGATCCGGCACAGATCTGCCGCCTGATCGCCGACGCCAGCCCCATCGGCGTGCCGGCCGAAAGAACCGGACGCGGGTTGTTCCTGGATCGCATCGATGCGCCATTACTCGACGCGGTGTTGCGCTTGCTGCGGCTGCTGGACAGCCCGGACGATATCGCCACCCTCGCGCCGTTGGCCCAACAGGAGATTTTCTACCGGCTGCTGCGTGGCGCCCAAGGCCAGCGCTTGCACGAAATCGCCATTCCCGACACCCAGACCCATCGCATCAGCCGCGCCATCGAGTGGCTCAACACCCATTACGCCGAGCCGTTGAGCATCGACAGCCTGGCACAAATGATCAATCTCAGCCCTTCGGCCCTGCATCACCGCTTCAAAGCCGTGACCGCCATGAGCCCGCTGCAATACCAGAAACAGTTGCGCCTGCAGGAAGCCCGACGGTTGTTGTTGGCGGAGAACAGCGACGTTTCGTCAATCGGCTACAAGATGGGGTATGAAAGCCCTTCGCAGTTCAGCCGCGAATACAGCCGTCTATTTGGCGCCTCGCCGAGCAAAGACATCGCTCGTTTGCGTGCCCAGGCCCTGCAAGCCACGAGCGCCTGATCCTGCACACAAACAGGATCAGGCAAAACCAGGACAGTATCCGTCTAACGCCCGCCCCCGCCTCGCCCCTAATCTGAACCCATGCAGCAAGACAACCGTCCCGGCTGCAACGGGTTCAGCAGATCACGACATCTGAACGACCCGGCACTCAACCTGATATGACCGGAGTCTTTACCATGAAAACGCTCAACACCTTGATCGCCGTTACCACCCTCGCCCTGAGCGCCAGTGCGTTTGCCCTGCCGAGCCAGCAGCAAGACCGTTTCTTCACCTGGGCTGGCGATTACCAGCAGCCGGTGGCCGCTGATGGCGCGGATCGGACGCCTGGAGGGCAGACACTCGCGGCCGATGGTGCCGATCGGACGCCTGGAGGGCAGACACTCGCGGCCGATGGTGCCGATCGGACGCCAGGGGGCCAGACCTTGGCCGCTGATGGTGCCGAGCGGACGCCTGGAGGGCAGACGCTCGCAGCCGATGGTGCTGACCGTACACCTGGGGGCCAGACCTTGGCTGCTGATGGTGCCGAGCGTACCCCCGGAGGGCAGACGCTCGCAGCCGATGGTGCTGATCGTACGCCTGGGGGCCAGACCTTGGCTGCTGATGGTGCCGACCGCACCATGACCCGGCGCCTGGCATGATCAGGCAACTTTTCCATAGACGAAAAAAAACCCGCCTAGGCGGGTTTTTTGAGGACCAATTTGACTCCCTGTCCGGCATTCCATGCCTGGTCCAATCATCCATGACCCCAAGCACTCCCTGTACTCAGTGGATGAACATAGATTAGGCCTACCGGTGACTTGGAGAAAGACGAGAAAGCAGCAACGGCGTGTAAGCGTTTCGCTATAGGACTCTTTCCTGGCTTTTCAACGGGCGAAAAAAAACCCGCCGAAGCGGGTTTTTCCAAGACCATTACGACTCCCTGTCGATAGCTAATCCTTGCATGGTCGATCGTCCCTGATCCTGAGCACTTCCTGTGCTTCAGTGGATAAGTCCAGATTACGCCTCGGATCCAAAATGAAATAGACGACATAGCTACCATCTCGTGTAAGACATTCGCTATACCTGCCCCTCCGAAAACCCTTAGCTCTGCCAGCCGGCCAACTCAAGGCCTGTGCAGGAACGCTTCAATATTGGCCATCTGCTCGTCCCAGCCACGGCTGTCCATGCGAAAAGCCTTGAGTCGGCGTGCCTCGGGAATGTTGTTGAAACCCGACTCCACGACTTTGAGCAAGGTACCGCCATCCATGTCTTCAAGTTCGAATTGCACTCGGGTTTCGGACTCCTGGGAATAATCTACCTGCGGCTCGACAGCGTAAGGATGCCAGCGAAACGAGAAGACCCGCTCGGGCTCCACCCGCTCCACCGCTACGTCCCAGATAAGGTGTTCGTAACCTGGATAAGTAATTTGCCCTTGGGTACGCTCGCCTGCCACAAACCGTTTCCCCTCAAGGGCGACACCGAACCATTGGCCGAAGGCTTCGGCATTGGCCAGGGCGCGCCAGACCTGGGAGCGCGGGGCCTTGAGCAGGATCTTTCTTTCAATGCGGTCGGATGAATGCATGAGTCACCTCCTGTGTTTCAACAGTAGGCTTGTAAGACCACAAGGCCAACCGGAAAGTTGTATCAGACCGTCGTTTAGCACTCGCCAACTTTAAAACAGCACGGCGCGATGTAAACTCCCTCGGCGCTTCCACCCCCTCAAGGAGAGACCCAACATGTCCCTACGCTTGCTTCTGGCCCTGACGCCACTGCTTTTTGTCGCCATTGCCCAGGCCGACGACTGCGCTGACGCCACTACTCAAGGCGAAATGAACCAATGCGCAGCCAAAGAAAACAAGGCCGCCGACAATGAACTGAACAGTTTGTACAAGCAGATCACCGCACGCCTGAAGGACAATCCCGAAGCCAAGAAAATGCTGGTCAAGGCTCAGCGTGCCTGGATAGGCTTCCGTGATGCCGAATGCGAATTCTCCGCCTCTGGGGTTGAGGGCGGCAGTGTCTATCCGCTGATCTATGACAATTGCATCACCGCCCAGACCAAGGCTCGGGTCGAGGCGTTCAAGACCTATCTCAAGTGCAAGGAAGGGGATTTGAGCTGCCCCGTACCCGAGGCTTGACAGCCAGGATGCAAAAAAGGATGACCTCTGCAGGTCATCCTTTTTTTGGCCCAACGCTTTTATTTCGGAAAAAACAAAACCCCTACCTGCGTCAGCAGATAGGGGTTTCGGAATTTAATCTTGACGATGACCTACTCTCACATGGGGAAACCCCACACTACCATCGGCGATGCATCGTTTCACTTCTGAGTTCGGGATGGGATCAGGTGGTTCCAATGCTCTATGGTCGTCAAGAAATTCGGTAGCCAGCGCGTGCCTTGCGGTCACGTTCCAGCGAATGGGTATGCGATAGTTTGTGTGTTGCAATCGAGCGTCGCGAACTTTCGGTTCGTTTCGTCTTCACACACCGCAATCTGGTCTCGTTCGCCCTGGGGCTTGGAGTTTACAAATTGCTTGGGTGTTATATGGTCAAGCCTCACGGGCAATTAGTACAGGTTAGCTCAACGCCTCACAGCGCTTACACACCCTGCCTATCAACGTCGTAGTCTTCGACGGCCCTTCAGGGGACTCAAGGTCCCAGTGAGATCTCATCTTGAGGCAAGTTTCCCGCTTAGATGCTTTCAGCGGTTATCTTTTCCGAACATAGCTACCCGGCAATGCCACTGGCGTGACAACCGGAACACCAGAGGTTCGTCCACTCCGGTCCTCTCGTACTAGGAGCAGCCCCTCTCAAATCTCAAACGTCCACGGCAGATAGGGACCGAACTGTCTCACGACGTTCTAAACCCAGCTCGCGTACCACTTTAAATGGCGAACAGCCATACCCTTGGGACCGGCTTCAGCCCCAGGATGTGATGAGCCGACATCGAGGTGCCAAACACCGCCGTCGATATGAACTCTTGGGCGGTATCAGCCTGTTATCCCCGGAGTACCTTTTATCCGTTGAGCGATGGCCCTTCCATACAGAACCACCGGATCACTAAGACCTACTTTCGTACCTGCTCGACGTGTCTGTCTCGCAGTCAAGCGCGCTTTTGCCTTTATACTCTACGACCGATTTCCGACCGGTCTGAGCGCACCTTCGTACTCCTCCGTTACTCTTTAGGAGGAGACCGCCCCAGTCAAACTACCCACCATACACTGTCCTCGATCCGGATAACGGACCTGAGTTAGAACCTCAAAGTTGCCAGGGTGGTATTTCAAGGATGGCTCCACGCGAACTGGCGTCCACGCTTCAAAGCCTCCCACCTATCCTACACAAGCAAATTCAAAGTCCAGTGCAAAGCTATAGTAAAGGTTCACGGGGTCTTTCCGTCTAGCCGCGGATACACTGCATCTTCACAGCGATTTCAATTTCACTGAGTCTCGGGTGGAGACAGCGCCGCCATCGTTACGCCATTCGTGCAGGTCGGAACTTACCCGACAAGGAATTTCGCTACCTTAGGACCGTTATAGTTACGGCCGCCGTTTACCGGGGCTTCGATCAAGAGCTTCGCGTTAGCTAACCCCATCAATTAACCTTCCGGCACCGGGCAGGCGTCACACCCTATACGTCCACTTTCGTGTTTGCAGAGTGCTGTGTTTTTAATAAACAGTCGCAGCGGCCTGGTATCTTCGACCGGCGTGGGCTTACGCAGCAAGTGCTTCACCCTCACCGGCGCACCTTCTCCCGAAGTTACGGTGCCATTTTGCCTAGTTCCTTCACCCGAGTTCTCTCAAGCGCCTTGGTATTCTCTACCCAACCACCTGTGTCGGTTTGGGGTACGGTTCCTGGTTACCTGAAGCTTAGAAGCTTTTCTTGGAAGCATGGCATCAACCACTTCGTCACCCAAAGGGTAACTCGTCATCAGCTCTCGGCCTTAGAATCCCGGATTTACCTAAGATTCCAGCCTACCACCTTAAACTTGGACAACCAACGCCAAGCTGGCCTAGCCTTCTCCGTCCCTCCATCGCAATAACCAGAAGTACAGGAATATTAACCTGTTTTCCATCGACTACGCTTTTCAGCCTCGCCTTAGGGACCGACTAACCCTGCGTCGATTAACGTTGCGCAGGAAACCTTGGTCTTTCGGCGTGGGTGTTTTTCACACCCATTGTCGTTACTCATGTCAGCATTCGCACTTCTGATACCTCCAGCAAGCTTCTCAACTCACCTTCACAGGCTTACAGAACGCTCCTCTACCGCATCACTTACGTGATACCCGTAGCTTCGGTGTATGGTTTGAGCCCCGTTACATCTTCCGCGCAGGCCGACTCGACTAGTGAGCTATTACGCTTTCTTTAAAGGGTGGCTGCTTCTAAGCCAACCTCCTAGCTGTCTAAGCCTTCCCACATCGTTTCCCACTTAACCATAACTTTGGGACCTTAGCTGACGGTCTGGGTTGTTTCCCTTTTCACGACGGACGTTAGCACCCGCCGTGTGTCTCCCATGCTCGGCACTTGTAGGTATTCGGAGTTTGCATCGGTTTGGTAAGTCGGGATGACCCCCTAGCCGAAACAGTGCTCTACCCCCTACAGTGATACATGAGGCGCTACCTAAATAGCTTTCGAGGAGAACCAGCTATCTCCGAGCTTGATTAGCCTTTCACTCCGATCCACAGGTCATCCGCTAACTTTTCAACGGTAGTCGGTTCGGTCCTCCAGTCAGTGTTACCTAACCTTCAACCTGCCCATGGATAGATCGCCCGGTTTCGGGTCTATTCCCAGCGACTAGACGCCCTATTAAGACTCGCTTTCGCTACGCCTCCCCTATTCGGTTAAGCTCGCCACTGAAAATAAGTCGCTGACCCATTATACAAAAGGTACGCAGTCACCCAACAAAGTGGGCTCCCACTGCTTGTACGCATACGGTTTCAGGATCTATTTCACTCCCCTCTCCGGGGTTCTTTTCGCCTTTCCCTCACGGTACTAGTTCACTATCGGTCAGTCAGTAGTATTTAGCCTTGGAGGATGGTCCCCCCATATTCAGACAAAGTTTCTCGTGCTCCGTCCTACTCGATTTCACTTCTAAGATCCTTTCGCGTACAGGGCTATCACCCACTATGGCCGCACTTTCCAGAGCGTTCCGCTAAAATCAAAGAAGCTTAAGGGCTAGTCCCCGTTCGCTCGCCACTACTAAGGGAATCTCGGTTGATTTCTTTTCCTCAGGGTACTTAGATGTTTCAGTTCCCCTGGTTCGCTTCTTGCACCTATGTATTCAGTACAAGATAACCATCTTATGATGGCTGGGTTCCCCCATTCAGACATCTCCGGATCACAGTCTGTTTGCCGACTCCCCGAAGCTTTTCGCAGGCTACCACGTCTTTCATCGCCTCTGACTGCCAAGGCATCCACCGTATGCGCTTCTTCACTTGACCATATAACCCCAAGCAATCTGGTTATACTGTGAAGACGACATTCGCCGAAAATTCGATCTTGCTCAAAGAGCAACTCACAAATTTTACCTTAGCCTGATCCGTTACCAGTGAAAGTAACGTTCAGTCTATCTTTCTATCACATACCCAAATTTTTAAAGAACGAACTAGTCAAAGACTAGAAATCAACATTCACCATCGAACCGATGGAATGCTCATTTCTAAGCTTTATACAATCGAAGCAGTAGTGGTGGAGCCAAGCGGGATCGAACCGCTGACCTCCTGCGTGCAAGGCAGGCGCTCTCCCAGCTGAGCTATGGCCCCGTATTTCTACAGGCGTTTCCCACACAAAATTGGTGGGTCTGGGCAGATTCGAACTGCCGACCTCACCCTTATCAGGGGTGCGCTCTAACCAACTGAGCTACAGACCCAATTTCGGGCTGCTTCTTTCGTCTTCTTCAATGAATCAAGCAATTCGTGTGGGAGCTCATGAAGCAGCTGCGGTCGTCGATTAAGGAGGTGATCCAGCCGCAGGTTCCCCTACGGCTACCTTGTTACGACTTCACCCCAGTCATGAATCACACCGTGGTAACCGTCCCCCCGAAGGTTAGACTAGCTACTTCTGGTGCAACCCACTCCCATGGTGTGACGGGCGGTGTGTACAAGGCCCGGGAACGTATTCACCGCGACATTCTGATTCGCGATTACTAGCGATTCCGACTTCACGCAGTCGAGTTGCAGACTGCGATCCGGACTACGATCGGTTTTGTGGGATTAGCTCCACCTCGCGGCTTGGCAACCCTCTGTACCGACCATTGTAGCACGTGTGTAGCCCAGGCCGTAAGGGCCATGATGACTTGACGTCATCCCCACCTTCCTCCGGTTTGTCACCGGCAGTCTCCTTAGAGTGCCCACCATAACGTGCTGGTAACTAAGGACAAGGGTTGCGCTCGTTACGGGACTTAACCCAACATCTCACGACACGAGCTGACGACAGCCATGCAGCACCTGTCTCAATGTTCCCGAAGGCACCAATCCATCTCTGGAAAGTTCATTGGATGTCAAGGCCTGGTAAGGTTCTTCGCGTTGCTTCGAATTAAACCACATGCTCCACCGCTTGTGCGGGCCCCCGTCAATTCATTTGAGTTTTAACCTTGCGGCCGTACTCCCCAGGCGGTCAACTTAATGCGTTAGCTGCGCCACTAAGAGCTCAAGGCTCCCAACGGCTAGTTGACATCGTTTACGGCGTGGACTACCAGGGTATCTAATCCTGTTTGCTCCCCACGCTTTCGCACCTCAGTGTCAGTATCAGTCCAGGTGGTCGCCTTCGCCACTGGTGTTCCTTCCTATATCTACGCATTTCACCGCTACACAGGAAATTCCACCACCCTCTACCATACTCTAGCTCGACAGTTTTGAATGCAGTTCCCAGGTTGAGCCCGGGGCTTTCACATCCAACTTAACGAACCACCTACGCGCGCTTTACGCCCAGTAATTCCGATTAACGCTTGCACCCTCTGTATTACCGCGGCTGCTGGCACAGAGTTAGCCGGTGCTTATTCTGTCGGTAACGTCAAAACACTAACGTATTAGGTTAATGCCCTTCCTCCCAACTTAAAGTGCTTTACAATCCGAAGACCTTCTTCACACACGCGGCATGGCTGGATCAGGCTTTCGCCCATTGTCCAATATTCCCCACTGCTGCCTCCCGTAGGAGTCTGGACCGTGTCTCAGTTCCAGTGTGACTGATCATCCTCTCAGACCAGTTACGGATCGTCGCCTTGGTGAGCCATTACCTCACCAACTAGCTAATCCGACCTAGGCTCATCTGATAGCGCAAGGCCCGAAGGTCCCCTGCTTTCTCCCGTAGGACGTATGCGGTATTAGCGTCCGTTTCCGAGCGTTATCCCCCACTACCAGGCAGATTCCTAGGCATTACTCACCCGTCCGCCGCTCTCAAGAGGTGCAAGCACCTCTCTACCGCTCGACTTGCATGTGTTAGGCCTGCCGCCAGCGTTCAATCTGAGCCATGATCAAACTCTTCAGTTCAAACATCTTTGGGTTTTGAGAAAACCCTAAACTTGGCTCAGCAATCGTTGGTTACATCTTTGATTTCTCGCGGAGTAACTTGTGATGCTGATAATCTGTTGACTAGCAGTCTAACTCCACAAGCACCCACACGAATTGCTTGATTCAGTTGTTAAAGAGCGGCTGGCTGAGTCTTTCGTCTCAACCGAGGCGCGCATTCTACAGCGCCTCGCGTATCTGTCAAGCGGTTATTTTCAGAAGCTTTCAAAGTTTCCTTTTCAACTTCAACCACTTGCGCTTCCGATCTCTCGTTAGCGGGAGGCGAATTCTACAGCGTTACTCGCTGCTGTCAACACCTCTTTTTCACCGCTTTCGACCGAGAAGATCGAACCGCACATAGAGCCAAACAACACCACTCTATCTGCTCCTTCCTGGCTTCGATGAACTGAAGCCCCGCACCTTCGAAACCTACTTAACTCGTTGAATCTCAAGGAGTTTTCCGTTTCGACTGCGCCGGAAGTGGGGCGAATTATAGACGTCCAGAATTTGCCGTCAACCCTTAATTTGATTTTTCTATCTACAGCCCGACATGACACTTAAATATGCCCGGTATATAGACGGAATCGCTGCACATGCGCAATATACTGCTCAACGCAGCCTCCCCCGCCTTTATTCTGGACGACACTTCGTAATGACGCTCCCCCCACATCGCAGCCTGGCCTCCACCCTGTACCCGGTTGCCTTGCTATTGATAGCCATGGCTTCCATTCAAGCAGGAGCCTCCCTCGCCAAAAGCATGTTCCCGATAGTGGGTGCACAAGGCACTACGACGCTGCGCCTCATTTTTGCCAGCCTCATCATGCTGTTGATGCTACGCCCCTGGCGCGCCAAGCTCACCGGCCAATCCCTGCGCACGGTGATCGTTTACGGCATGGCACTGGGCGGTATGAACTTCCTCTTCTATATGTCAGTTCGCACCGTTCCACTGGGCATTGCCGTGGCGTTGGAATTTACCGGGCCTCTGGCAGTCGCCATTTACGCCTCCCGCCGGGCGATCGACTTTCTCTGGATTGCCTTGGCAGTGGTTGGCCTGCTGCTGCTCATACCGACCGGCGCGACCAGTGCCGGTATCGATCTGGTTGGCGCCGGCTACGCGCTGGGTGCCGGTGTCTGCTGGGCGTTGTACATCCTGTTTGGTCAGAAAGCCGGAGCGGACAATGGCGTGCAGACCGCAGCACTGGGCGTCATGATCGCGGCCCTGTTCGTCGCACCTATCGGCATTGTCCACGCCGGCGCCGCACTGCTCACACCGAGCCTGATTCCAATCGCCCTCGGCGTCGCCATCCTGTCCACAGCCCTGCCCTACACGCTGGAAATGATCGCCCTGACTCGAATGCCTGCCCGCACCTTCGGCACCTTGATGAGCGTCGAACCGGCAATCGCGGCCTTGTCGGGGCTCGTCTTTCTCCAGGAGTACTTGTCCCTGGCCCAATGGATGGCCATTACCTGCATCATCCTCGCGTCGGTGGGCGCAACGCTGACCATGGCCAGCACCGCAAAGCCTGCTGTCGCGGTAGATTGAATCGGGATTTAACGAAGGTCTGGCATTTGCCGCGCATTTAGGCCATGTTTAGGCCAGTAACCTAATGCCAGACATGGATTTTTTCATACAGGACGTCATGAACGCTTCAAGCAAGAGCGCACACGATCGCACGCAGACATAAGATCCGCGGCGGTCATAAGGACGGGAATGAAACGAATTTTGATACTGATCGCCGTACTTGCAATAGCGGGCTGTGCGGCAACATCGAAAAGTGAAGTCAAACGCGGCAAAAAGGGTCTTCACATCAATTGCTCCGGCCTGTCCTCATCCTGGGACCAGTGCGCTGCCAGTGCCGCCAATTCATGTGCTCCCAAGAGTTACAAGGTCATTGCCAAGTCCGGCGACGCCGTCGAAGAACCAGGGGATTATCCCTTCGGGCTCAATCCCGCCGGCTATACCAGTCGCAGCATGATCGTCATCTGCAAATAGATCAGCTTAGCCAAGCCCCTGTTCGGCGATTCGACGACTGATTTCCTCATGGCTGGACTTGAGGACATCACGCTGGACCTGCGGCGTGACCAGCATCCGCGCGACAACCAACGCCCCCACGCATTGAGACAGAATGGCCCAGGCCAGGCTGTCGCTTCCCAATATCCGTGCCCAGTTTTCGTGCAAACGACAGATCCATGTTTGCGCCGCCTCCTTCACCTGGACATCCGATCGTGCGATCTCAGCGCCCAGTACCGGTAACGCACATCCTGCCTCGGGCTGCTCGACATGGCTCATGCTCAAGTACTGCTTGAGGCAGCGCTCCAGTTTCATCGAGTCCAAGGCGCCGTCGCCGCTCAAGCGATCCAGGCTTTGAGCCAACTCCCGCTCAACAATGGCCTTGAAAAGCTCATCCTTGGACGAGAAGTGGCTATAGAACGCACCGCCACTCAACCCGATCGCTTTCATCAGGCCGTCGACACCGACCGTAGAGAAACCGGATTTCTTGGCGGACACGGCACTGCTGGCGAGCAGTTTCTCGCGGGTTTCCATTTTGTGATTGGCTGAATAACGCATGGTCCTGCCCCTGATTGCTCACCTTGACGCTTGCCGGACCTTAGCATAACGTCCGTTTAGTTAACGATCGTTTACCCATGAGGCTGACCATGAATAATAAGAAGGTCGTACTGGTTGTTGGCGCGGGCGATGCCACCGGCGGAGCGATTGCCAAACGCTTTGCACAGGAAGGTTTCGTGGCCTGTGTTACCCGTCGCAGCGCTGACAAACTCCAGCCGCTTGTGGATGGAATCCGCGCTCAAGGCGGCGAAGCCCACGGGTTTGCCTGTGATGCACGTAAAGAAGACGATGTGATTGCACTCATCGAGCAAATCGAGAACCAGATCGGCCCGATCGAAGCCTTTGTGTTCAACATCGGCGCCAACGTCCCCTGCAGCATCCTCGAAGAAACCGCACGCAAGTACTTCAAGATTTGGGAGATGGCCTGTTTCTCAGGTTTTCTCAATGCACGGGAAGTGGCCAAGCGCATGGTCAAGCGCCAACGCGGAACCATCCTGTTTACCGGGGCGACGGCGGGATTGCGCGGCGCTTCGGGGTTCGCTGCATTCGCAGGCGCCAAACATGGCATCCGCGCACTGGCCCAAAGCATGGCCCGGGAGCTGGGGCCGCTGAATATTCATGTGGCCCATGTGGTGGTGGATGGCGCCATCGACACCGACTTCATCCGCGATCATTTCCCGGAAAAATATGCCACCAAGGATCAGGACGGCATCCTGAATCCTGAACACATCGCCGACAACTACTGGTATCTGCACAGCCAACCTCGCGACGCCTGGACCTTCGAGCTGGACCTGCGCCCCTGGAATGAACGCTGGTAAGCCCTCCCCTCACAACAACAAGAGAGCAGGTACCATGAGCAAATCAGTGGAGTTTTACTTCGATCTCGGCAGCCCGACCACGTACCTGGCCTATACCCAGTTGCCGGCGCTGTGCGCGCAGACAAACAGCCAGTTGATCTATCGTCCGATGTTATTGGGCGGCGTCTTCAAGGCAACCGGCAACGCATCACCGGCGACAGTGCCAGCCAAGAACCCTTACCTGTTCAAGGATCTGAATCGCTTCGCCAAGCGCTACGGCGTCGCCTTCCAGTTCAATCCATACTTCCCCGTCAACACATTGCTGCTGATGCGCGCGGTGACCGCCATGCAACTGCGCCATCCCGAACGCTTCGAGGCCTTCGTCGATTGCCTGTTCCGCGCCTTTTGGGTGGACGCCCGCAACCTCAATGACCCAGCGACTGTCGCAGCTGTCCTGAACGAAGGCGGTTTCGACGCCGACCATGTGCTGGCCCTGACGAACGACGAGCAGGTCAAGCAAGCACTCAAGAGCGCCACCGAAGACGCCATCGGACGCGGCGTGTTCGGTGCCCCGAGCATGTTTGTCGGTGACGAGCTGTTCTTCGGCCAGGATCGGCTGGACTTCGTCCGTGAAGCCCTCGCCTGATGCTCTACCTCAAATCGCTATCGTCCGGGTGTTGAGCCACTGCAGTGCGTCACCGTCCAGCAACGGGCTCAATCGACGCTGAACCTCGGCGTGGTAGGCGTTGAACCAGTCTTTTTCGTCCTGGGTCAGCAGCGAAGGCTCCAGGCAACGGGTGTCGATCGGGCACAGCGTGAGGGTTTCGAACTCAAGGAACTCGCCGAACTCGCTGCTTCCGGCTTCGCGGTTCAACACCAGGTTCTCGATGCGCACACCCCAGCGGCCGGGACGATAAGTGCCCGGCTCGATCGAGGTGATCATGCCGGCCTGCATCGCCGTTTGCGGCGCGGCAGCGGCTTGATAGGCAATCACCTGCGGGCCTTCGTGGACATTGAGGAAATAGCCGACACCATGGCCGGTACCGTGGCCGTAATCGACCTGCTCCGCCCAGATCGGCGCACGGGCGATGGCATCCAGCAAGGGCGAAAGAATGCCCCGCGGAAATTTGGCCCGGGACAGGGCAATCACACCCTTGAGCACACGGGTGCAGTCACGCTTCTGCTCGGCGGTGGGCGTTCCGACCGGCACCATGCGGGTGATGTCAGTGGTGCCCCCCAAGTACTGGCCCCCGGAATCGATCAGCAACAGGCCATCACCTTCGATGACGGCATGGGCCTCTTGCGTGGCATGGTAATGGGGCATCGCGCCGTTGGCGTTAAAGGCGGCGATGGTATTGAAGCTCAGGGAGACGAAATCCGGCCGACGTGTGCGGGCGGCAGTCAGGTGCTCGTCGATGGTCAACTCGGTGATACGCTCGCGCCCCCAGGCCCCTTCCAGCCAGGCGAAGAATTCACAGAGCGCCGCGCCGTCCTGCTCCATGGCCCGACGGATGTGCTCGGCGTCGGCCAGGCTTTTACGGGACTTGGCCAACGTCGTTGGATTAAGACCTTCGATCAGCTTCACGCCACTGCCGAGGTTATCCAGCAAGCCGACCGTCACCCGCGCTGGGTCGACCTGCAGATTCGCGCCATCCGGCACTTCGCGCAACGCGGCGGCGGCTTCGCTGTAATCGCGCAGGGTCACGCCGTCCTGCTCCAGAACCGCACGCAGCGCTGCGTCAACCTTGTCCAGGGCCACGAACAGCGTTGCTTGCTGCTGGCTGATCAAGGCAAAGGAAACGAACACGGGGTTGAACGATACATCTGCTCCGCGCAGGTTGAACAACCAGGCGATGTCATCCAGCGTGGCGATGAAATGCCAGTCGGCACCACGCTCCTGGAGGGATTCGCGCAGCTTGGCGAGTTTTTCGACCCGGCTGACGGTCGCCTGGGGCGGCAAATGGGCGTAGACCGGTTGATCCGGCAAGCCTGGGCGATCGGTCCAGACGTCCTTGAGCAGGTCGATGTCGGTGCGCAACCGCGCGCCGCGTTCGGCGAGCTTGCCGCCCAGGGTGCGGGCCGATGCCACGGCCATGACCGCACCGTCGACCGCAACCACTGCGCCTTCAGGCGTTTGTTCGGCCAGCCAGTCCAGGGGACCGGGCTGGCCTGGAATCAGCTTGACCAGCTCGATACCACTGCCCTCCAGCTCCTTGGTGGCCTGCTCCCAGTAACGGCTGTCGGCCCAGACGCCGGCGAAACTGCCGGTCACGATCAAGGTACCCACCGAACCATGGAACCCCGACAACCATTGCCGCCCCTGCCAATAGCCCGGCAGGTATTCAGACAGGTGCGGGTCGGCCGATGGCACCAGCAACGCGTGAATACCCTCTCGGCTCATCAGTTGGCGGATTCGGGCCAGGCGCTGGGGAACCAGTCCATGGGGCAAAGGCTCGGTGCTCATTGTTTCTCCTGCTCATTGATATTGTTGTTCGATGCCGAATTCGGCTTATGGGGTCGTGGCCCAGAACGCCGGCGCAGTCGCGCACGCCGCCTTGATCAGCCGCACCGCCTCGTCGATATCCTGCTCGGTGGTAAAGCGCCCCAGGCTCAAGCGGATGGTCCGCCCGGCCGCACGGGCGTCGTGCCCCAGGGCCAGCAGCACGTGGGACGGGGTGTTGTGCGCCGAATTGCAGGCCGAGGTCGCGGAAAATGCAATCGATGCGCCCAATGTCGCCGAGTTGAACTCACCTTCGTTGAACGTCAGGCTCAACGTGTGGGGAATCCGGCGGCTCGCACTGCCGTTTATACGCACACCAGGCAACGCCAGCAGCGGCTCGAGCAAACGATTGCGCAACCGGACGATTTTAGCGAGTTCTTCGTCGAATGCCGCGGCTGCCAGTTCGAATGCGGCGCCCATGGCTGCAATCTGGTGGGTCGCCAGGGTTCCGGAGCGCAAACCGCCCTCATGTCCACCGCCATGGATCTGCGCCGCTAGCCGTGACCGGGCACGGTCGCCGACGTAGAGCGCACCGATGCCCTTGGGGCCGTAGATTTTATGCGCGGAAAAAGACATCAGGTCCACCGGCCAGCGAGACAGGTCGATCTGCACCTTGCCTGCGCCCTGGGCCGCGTCCACATGGAACAACGCACCGTGCTCGCGAACGATCTCGCCAATGGCGATGATGTCGTTGACGGTGCCCAGCTCGTTGTTCACCAGCATCAGCGAGACCAGGAACGTGTCTTCGCGCAACGCCTCGCGAACCGCTTGCGGGCTGATCAGGCCCTCGGCGTCCGGTGCCAGCCAGGTAACCGCGACGCCACTTTCCTCGAGCTGGCGCGCTGTATCGAGAATCGCCTTGTGCTCGATCAGGCTGGTGATGACATGGCCGGCGGAACCACTGCGTGCCTGGGCCACACCCTTGAGGGCCAGGTTGTTGGATTCGGTGGCGCCGGAAGTCCAGACGATCTGTTCGGGCTGGGCCCCCACCAATTGCGCCACCTGCTGGCGGGCACTTTCCACCGAGCGCCGGGCCTCCTGGCCGAAGGCATGGGAACTGGACGCCGGGTTGCCGAAGTTGCCGTCAAAACCCAGACACTCGACCATGACCCGGATGACCCGCTCATCCACCGGCGTGGTGGCGGCGTAATCGAAATACAACGGACGTTTATTCATAGGAAACTCGCAGAGCCTGCTCCGGGATCAGGCGCCCTCGTTGGGTTCGAGACAAGCAATACCTGATCAAAGACCTTAAAGAAGTCGGACTTCATTTAAAAGTGCGTAGGAACGCTCCTGAACAGCGAGCTTAGCAGGCATCGCCTCGAAGCTCAGCCCTCAACTGATGCTTTCGAGCAACAACGGATACATAGAAGCGACCAACAACAGCGCCATGCCCCAGTTGAACATGCGCAGCCAGCGACGATCACGCAACAGGTTGCGCAACAGGCTGCCGCACACCACCCACAGGCCCACGCTTGGCAGATTGATCAAGGCAAACACCGCCGCAATCACCAGCACATTGAAGAAGTAACCCTGGAGGGGCGTGTAGGTACTGATGGCGCCGATGGCCATGATCCAGGCCTTGGGATTGACCCATTGGAACGCCGCTGCGCCCCAATAGCTGATCGGCGTATTGTTCCCCGGCTGGCTGTCCGAAACCGGGCCGGAGTGGGCTATTTTCCACGCCAGGTACAACAGGTACGCCGCACCGATGTAGCGCAACGCGGTATAGAGCAGTGGATAAGTCTGGAACACCGCGCCCAGGCCAAGGCCCACCGCCAGCACCAGGGAAAAGAAGCCGCAGGTAATACCCAGCATGTGCGGAATGGTGCGGTTGAAACCGAAATTCACACCCGAGGCCAACAACATGGTGTTGTTAGGACCTGGCGTGATCGAAGTCACCAGGGCAAACAGGGCGAAGCCCAGCAGCAGGTCAAGCGAAAGGGTCATGTCAGGTCAGTCCATCAGGGGCGGTCAGTCAAGTCATGACCCTACCCCACGTCCAGACCCAAACCCACGGACAGTTGGGCAAAACTTTGAGCGGTACAGTCCCTCAGCTAGACCGGCCAGGCTGTTGCACGACCTGCTCGGCACTCATCTGGCCCTGATCGTCGAACCCCACGTTTTTCTGCGACGAGCCAAGCAGCTCGGCTTTTTTCGCGTGATATTCCTCGAATGAAAGGCCACGGCGATTCAAGGCTTCAAGGGCCAGCTCGCGGGTCTCGTCGGCGGTGTAGGGGCGCAGTTCCGGGGAAGAGCTGGCGCAACCGCCCAGGAGGGTGGCGGTCAAGAGCAAAAAAACGGCAAAGGTACGGTTCATGGCGGGTGTCCGGTGTTCTGGAGTTAGGCGATGAACAAAGGCTACCCGCCGGTCCTGCGCGGCAGAAATCAACCCTCTCGATAGTGGGTATTGCCTGCCTGGATCAGCCGTTGCGCTTAATCGACCAACTGGCAATGCAGCGCGTTGTCCAGGCTGCGCTCGATATTGCGCAACACCTGGAACGAAGCGAACGTCACGGCCTTGGCGCGGTGAGCCTGAATCAGCCGCCAGAAGCCCTGCTCGCCCTTTTCGACACTTCGAAGTGCCGCCTCGCCTGCCTCGCGGGTCTGCCACTGCAAATAGTTGAGCACGCGTCGACCATCGTCGCTGGCCTGGATACTGGCACTCAGGAACCCCTGGTGGTCCCTGGCCAGGCGCTCGGTCTGTTCCGACAAGGCGGTTACCAGCGCCTGCTGCCATTGAGGTTCGATGTCGAATTCCATCAGTTGGGTGAAACTGCGATTGTTCCTTGGCGATTGCATGAAAGGTCCCCTATGCAGGTCAGGCGAATCTTGCGATCCGAAGGCGTGCAGGGTAAAACCTCTAGTTAACTTGAGGTCAAGCAGTGAATTGAAACGATGGCGCAGATCGATATCCACAAGGAACTCACCGTCGGCCAAGTGGCCGCCCGCAGCGGCGTGGCGGTCACGGCCCTGCACTTCTACGAGTCCAAGGGGCTGATCAAAAGCACGCGCAACCCGGGTAACCAACGCCGTTACCCACGGGCGGTATTGCGTCGCGTGGCACTGATCAAGGTCGCCCAGCGCCTGGGCATTCCGTTGGCGGAAATCGGCGAGGCGTTGAACAACCTGCCAGACAACCGCGCCCCGACGGCCGCCGACTGGCAAACCTTGTCGGCGCAGTGGAGCCGGGACCTGGACGAACGCATCAACCAATTGGTGGCGCTGCGTGATCGACTCAACGGTTGCATCGGCTGCGGATGCCTGTCGATGGAAGCTTGTCCGCTGCGCAACCAGGGCGACGTACTCGGCCAACGCGGGCCGGGGGCTCATCTGCTGGAATAGCCTTGAAGCGTTCGTCGGCCCCTGCGTCCAGCCAGGGTCGCTGGCCTATAGTGGAGGAGCGCAAATCGACGAAGACTCTCTTCGCCTCCCTACAAAAGGAGAAACGTCATGGGCGTCAATGCCATTCCCGAAGGTTTCCATAACATCACGCCCTACCTGGGCATTCAAAAAGCTGCCGAAGCCATCGACTTCTACAAAAAGGCCTTCAATGCCACCGAGGTCATGCGCCTGGCCATGCCCGACGGGGGCATCGGCCATGCCGAGCTGCGGATCAACGGTTATCCGATCATGCTTGGCACGCCTTGCGATCAAGGCCCCTTGAGCAATCCGGACCAATCGCCATCGGTCGGCCTGCATTTATATGTCGAGGACGTGGACAGCGCATTTGCCCAGGCCATTGCCGCCGGCGGCACGGTGATTTCCGAGGTCAAGGACCAGTTCTACGGAGATCGCAGCGGCACCCTGAAGGATCCCTATGGGCATCTGTGGTTCCTCGCGACGCACAAGGAAGATCTGAGCCAGGACCAGATCGAGCAACGGGCCAGGGAGATGTTTCAACAGGGCTGACCGTGTCTGTGGCTAGGGGCCCCGCTCCCTAGCCACAGAAGACACTGAAACTAAACGCGAAACATTTTCTTTCAACTTCCCTTTCGGGATTCTGCTCGCTCGTTCGTCTTAATTAGATGCAGCAGGCCGCGTCGGCAAAAGCCACGGCCTGCCTTTTTGGGTTCACGGTGTTGCAAAGCCCGCAATACGGAACCTTTCATCGAATCAAGACGTTCAATCATGTCGAAGAAATCCCGCTCCAAACTCTGGTTCCTGGTCCATAGCTGGCTGGCATTGCCCATCTGGTTCTTCGTGCTCATCGTCTGCGTCACCGGCACCCTGGCGGTGGTCAGCCAGGAGATCGTCTGGCTGGCCAACCCCGACATGCGGGCCAACAAGCCTTCGGACGAGGCCACGTCGCTCAGCTATGACCAGGTGATCGCCGCGATCAAGCAGGCCCAGCCGCAAACCCAGGTGCAAAGCATCATCCGTCCGGACGAGTCGCATTTTGCGCTGGAAGTCGGCGTGACCTACCCCGACGGACGCCCCGACACGGTCTACGTCAACCCGTACAGCGGCGTCATCCAGGGCTCGGCGCCGACATTCAATTTCCAGGCCTTCACCCGCGCCCTGCATGGCTGGTGGCTGGTGCCGTTCACCAATGGCTACAGTTGGGGCTGGTACCTGGTGTCGTTCCTGGGCCTGCCCTTGCTCGCGTCCCTGGTGACCGGGCTGGTGGTCTACAAGCGTTTCTGGAAAGGCTTCTTTCGTCCGACCCTGCGGATTCGCCATGGCGCACGGATTTTCTGGGGTGATTTCCACCGGCTCAGCGGTATCTGGTCGATCTGGTTCATCGCGGTCATCTCCGTCACCGGCACCTGGTTCCTGATCCAGGCCTTGCTGGGCGACAACCAGATCTCCATTTCCAGCGAACCGGTCATCCCGGTGGTGGCCCGTGAAAACGTGCCGTTGGCCGTTGACGGCCAGGCGCCACCGCAGTTGAACCTGGACCGGGCCATCGAAATCGCCCAGCAACGCATCCCGGGACTGGAAGCGAGTTTCATCAGCCTGCCCGGCAATGCCTACAGCCATCTGGAAATCGGTGGCCGCGGGTGGTATCCGCTGATGTTCCAGACCGCCACCATCAATCCCTACAACGGCGACGTGGCCGCCTCCCGGTTGCTGTCGGACCGCACGACCCTGGAGTTCGTCACCGAATCCATGCGGCCCTTGCACACCGGGGACTTCGGCGGCCTCTGGATCAAGCTCATCTGGTTTTTCTTCGGTCTGATCCTGAGCATGATGGTCCTCAGCGGGCTGCTGATCTGGACCAAACGCACGGCCCTGGCCACCGCCAATGCCTTCAAGCGAAGCCAGAAACCCACCCGCGGCGCCCGAATCGCGCAGGCACTGCAACCGTCCGTCCACCGTGAATCGTCGGAGGGCAGCCTGTGAACCCGTCCAATACCGCTTCATCATCACCGTCACGCCTGAGCCTGTTCTGGCATAAATGGCGCTTCCATCTCAACGTGTTGTTGCTGCTGATTCCCCTGGGATTCATGCCCAAATACCTCTCCGAAGCCGCCCTGTTCCGCGGCGATGCAGGGCTTGGCGAGCGGGACATCGGCGAAGTCCAGGTCGGTCCCTGGAGCCTGCGCCTGGCGGAGTTTCGCAACGAAGCCCCACGGACCGAAGGGCCCGCCGGGCCGATGAAGCACTTCAACGCGGCCCTGTGCCAGAGCTGTATCGGCCAGGTCAAGGCCACCTACCTGCGCATCGGCAAGCCTCGTAGCCTGCGGGCCGCCGGGGTGATTTTCTTTGGCTCGCCCTATCGCATGGGCGCCTTGTTGCCGGTCCCGCCAAAGACCCAGCCCGATGCCGAACTGTGGATAACCCTCGAGGGTTGGGACGGTTCGATGCACCAGGCCTCCATTCCCCTGAGCCAGGCCTCCCCGGCCACCCTCGCCTGGCTGAAGAACCAAGGACCCAAACCATGACCTTCCGCGCTTTATCCAAGGGCCTGGCGCTGCTGTTCTGCGCAGGCGCAAGCACCAGCGTCCTGGCCCACAACCCGATGTGCGAGTGCAAGGCCATCGACGCCGAGCAGATCCAATGCACCGGCGGTTTTTCCGACGGCAGCGGTGCACCCGGAGTGACCCTGGACGTGATCGGTTATGACGAAACCATCCTCGTTCCGGGCAAGCTCGGTGCCGACTCGAAGCTGACCTTCAAGAAACCGAACGCTGAATTCTACGTGCTCTTCGACGCCGGCCCCGGCCACGTGGTGGAAATCGACCAAGCCGACATCGAGGCCCCATGAGCAACGCCACGACTCAAGTCATCCGCCCCGCCGGCGCGGGCCATGAAACCCTGTATGTGTTGCTGTTGTGCCTGGTCATCGTGCTGGTGGCCGGGTCCGTGGTGGCCTGGCATGGAAAGGCCGAGGACACGCCTCACCTGGCCTCGAACCAGCTCGACGCCCGCCGCGACCTCAGCGCCGCCGAGCAAGGCATCTATGCCGACCTGCGGGTGACCCTGGATGAAATCCGCTTGCTGCGCGAAGACCAACCCACCCTGCCCAGTCCGCCAACCCTGGCCGAAGAAGGCTTCGCGCCGTTCGCCCAGGACGCCAGCTCCGTCAGCCGGGGCGGCCACGCCTGGCAAAAACTGCAGGACCAGGCCTACTTCGGCGCCAGTGCCAATCCGTCGGTGGCCGGTTCGTTTCTGATGCGCATCGGCGAAACGTCCGACGCCGCCCCGGACATCTGGCTCAACCGCGGCACTGGCCTCGCGACGCCCTCCGCGCTGGACGATGCGGCTTTGTCCGCCGCCGGCTGGCAACAGATCGTCGCGCAATTCGATGCCGGCGTAACCCGCCAGCACCGGCACTGACCCCACGCCCTCATTCGAGAGAAGACCGTTTGCCCATGCCTATTGCATCTCAACGCCGACCCTTGCTGCGCTTGCTGTTGATCGGCCTGCTGGCCTGTCTGTTCACCTCGCCGGTGAGCGCCGAAACAGCCAAGCGCCTGCGCATTGGCATCACCTTGCACCCGTATTACAGCTACGTGGCCAACATCGTCGGCGACAAGGCCGAGGTCGTGCCGCTGATCCCGGCCGGTTTCAACCCCCACGCCTATGAACCACGGGCCGAGGACATCAAGCGCATCAGCGGCCTCGACGTGATCGTGCTCAACGGCGTGGGCCATGACGACTTCGCCGACCGCATGATCGCCGCCAGCGAAACCCCGAACGTCAAAGTGATCGAGGCCAACGAAAACGTGCCCCTGCTGGCCGCCACCGGCACGGCGGCCCGAGGCGCGGGCAAGGTCGTGAACCCGCACACCTTCCTGTCCATCAGTGCCTCCATCGCCCAGGTCAATAACATCGCCCGGGAACTGGGCAAGCTCGACCCGGACAACGCCAAGGCCTATACCCAGAACGCCCGCGCCTATGGCAAGCGCCTGCGGCAGATGCGCGCCGCCGCCCTGGCGAAGCTGACCCAGGCCCCCAATGCCGAATTGCGGGTCGCCACGGTGCACGCCGCCTATGACTACCTGTTGCGCGAATTCGGCCTGGAAGTGACCGCCGTGGTCGAGCCGGCCCATGGCATCGAACCGAGCCCCAGCCAATTGAAGAAAACCATCGACCAACTGCGGGAGCTGGACGTGAAGGTGATCTTCTCGGAGATGGATTTTCCCTCCACCTACGTCGATACCATCCAACGTGAGTCAGGCGTGAAGCTGTACCCGCTCTCGCACATTTCCTACGGCGACTACAGCGCCGAGAAGTACGAAAAGGAAATGGCCGGCAACCTCGACACCGTGGTCCGGGCGATCCAGGAGTCCGGCGCATGACCGTCCAGGAACCCCTCACCCTGCAACGCGTCGGCCCCTTGATCGAGTTCGCCGAGGTCAGTCTGAACCTGGGCCGTACCACCATTCTCGACAACGTGGCCTTTCAGGTGGAACCCGGCAGCATCCATGCTCTGGTCGGTCCCAATGGCGGCGGCAAGAGTTCGCTGATCAAGACCTTGCTGGGGCAGATGCCGCACCAGGGACGCTTGAGCCTGCAATGGCCGGCCGACCCCGGGGTGATCGGCTACGTACCCCAGGCGTTGGAATTCGACCGGGGCCTGCCCATGACCGTGGATGATTTCATGGCGGCGATGTGTCAGCGGCGGCCGGCCTTTCTCGGCTTGAGCAAGCATTATGCCGGCGCCATCGGCCAGGCCCTGGAGCGGGTCGGCATGCAGGACAAGCGCAAGCGGCGCATGGGCGCGCTGTCCGGCGGCGAGCGCCAGCGGGTATTGCTGGCCCAGGGGTTGATTCCCTCGCCGCAATTGCTGGTGCTGGATGAACCGATGTCGGCCCTGGACGAGGCCGGTATCCAGGTGTTCGAACGGCTGCTGCAGGACTGGCGCCAGGCCGGGATCACCGTGCTGTGGATCGAACATGACCTGGAAGCCGTCGGGCGCCTGGCCGACCGTGTCACCGGCCTGAATCGCCGCGTGCTGTTCGACGGCCCGCCACGCCAGACCTTGACCCCGGAACGGCTGCTGACGCTGTTTTCCACCCATCCACGCACGAACGGGAGCGCGGCCTGATGAGTTATGAAGCCTTTCGCTTGATGGTCCAGGGTTGGGCCTCGGCCGGTTACCTGCCTGAAGCGCTGGCCTATGGGTTCGTGGTCAATGCGTTGTTGGCCGGGCTGTTGATCGGCCCGGTGCTGGGCGGCCTCGGCACGCTGGTGGTGGTCAAGCGCTTCGCGTTTTTTTCCGAGGCGGTGGGCCATGCGGCGCTCACCGGCGTGGCCATCGGCATCCTGCTCGGCGAGCCCTACACCGGGCCTTACGGCAGCCTGTTCGGCTACTGCCTGCTGTTCGGCATCCTGCTCAATTACCTGCGCAACCGCACCGGCCTGGCGCCCGATACGCTGATCGGCGTCTTCCTGTCGGTGTCCCTGGCCCTGGGCGCCAGCCTGCTGTTGATCCTGGCGGGCAAGATCAATGTGCACATTCTGGAAAACGTATTGTTCGGCTCGGTGCTGACGGTCAATGGCAATGACCTGCTGGTGCTGGCGGTGGTCGGCTCGCTGGTGATGGCCCTGGCCTTGCCGCTGTACAACCGCATCATGCTCGCCAGCTTCAACCCGCAACTGGCGGCGGTGCGCGGGGTGGCGGTCAAGACCCTGGACTACCTGTTCGTGGTCCTGGTGACGCTGATCACCGTGGCGGCGGTGAAAGTCATCGGTGCCATTCTGGTGGGCGCGTTGCTGGTGATCCCCGCTGCGGCGGCGCGCCTGCTCAGTCAATCATTGAAAGGCTTTTTCTGGTGTTCAGTGCTGATCGCCACCGTCAGCACTTTGTGCGGGATCCTCGCGCCGATTGTGTTCGACCTGCCGATCCCGTCCGGCGCCGCGATCATCCTGGTGGCCGGCATCGCCTTCGCCCTGAGCGCCATCGCCCGCGGTGTCGTCCCCAGCCTCAAAGGGAATCTTGGATAAATGGTTTTTTCATTGCGACAACTGACCCTGGCCGTCGCGTTGTGCGGCGTGGCCGTCACCTCGTCATTCGCCAGCGAAAAGGTTCGTCTGCTGGCATCGCTGCCAGTCACCTATGGATTGGGCGAAGCGTTGCTCAAGGGCACCGAGGTCAGCCTGGAGCGGGCCGCGCCCGCCAATCTGCCCGGCACCCGCCAGAGTGCCTACTTCAGCGGTCGTGGTGCACCAGCCTTGAGCAAACTGGCCAGCGCTGCCGACGGGGTGATCGGCCTGCGCTCGCTATGGCCGGACGATCCGCTGTACCCCATGGCCCGACGCAGCAACATCCGCATCGTCGAAGTCGATGCCGCACGCCCGGTGGACGGCGCCCTGCCCGGCATCGCCGTGCAACCGGGCATGGCCGACGGCCTGGCGAGCCAGCCGTGGATGGCCAGCCATAACCTGGGGCGCATGGCCGACGTGATCGCCGCCGACCTGGTGCGCCTGGCCCCGGCGGACAAACTGAAAATCGACGCCAACCTGGCGGCACTCAAGCAGCGCCTGCTCAAACTCAGCGCCGACAGCGAAAAACGCCTCGCCAGCGCCGATAACCTGAGCGTGGTCAGCCTGAGCGAACACTTCGGCTACCTGATCAGCGGGCTCAACCTGGACGCCATCAGCACCGATACCCGGCCTGATACCGAATGGACCGCCGAAACCCTCAAGCAATTGAGTACGACGTTGAAGGACAACGACGTGGCGCTGGTGCTCCATCATCGCCAGCCTTCGGATGCGCTGAAGGCAGCCATTGCCGAGGGCGGCAGCCAGTTGCTGGTGCTCAGCATCGATGCCGACGACCCGGTGGCGGAGCTGGAAAGTAATGCAGTGCTGGTCGTCACCGCGCTGACGGGAGGCTGACAACAATCCATGTGGGAGCGAGCTTGCTCGCGATGAGGCCAGCACATACAACATCCATGTCAGCCGACACACCGCCATCGCGAGCAAGCTCGCTCCCACAGTTTGATCGGTGACAGATGAGATTCCGGATCCACTGAAAATCCCCTGTGGGAGCGAGCTTGCTCGCGATGAGGCCATCACATACAACATCCATGTCAGCCGACACACCGCCATCGCGAGCAAGCTCGCTCCCACAGTTTGATCGGTGACAGATGAGATTCCGGATCCACTGAAAATCCCCTGTGGGAGCGAGCTTGCTCGCGATGAGGCCAGCACATCCAACATCCATGTAGGCTGATACACCGCTATCGCGAGCAAGCTCGCTCCCACAGCTTTTTCGACTCAGTTCAGGACATCCCCCGGCACCCGCACGAACCCTTCCATCAACACCCGCGCACTGCGGCTCATGATGGCTTTTTTAACGGTCCATTCGCCGTTGACCACGCTGGCCTCGGCGCCGACGCGCAAGGTGCCGGACGGGTGGCCGAAACGCACGGCGTTACGCTCGATGCCGCCGGCGGCCAGGTTCACCAGGGTGCCGGAAATCGCTGCGGCGGTGCCGATGGCCACCGCTGCGGTGCCCATCATGGCGTGGTGCAGCTTGCCCATGGACAACGCCCGCACCAGCAAGTCGACATCCCCCGCCGCCACGGCTTTTCCGCTGGAGGAAAGGTAATCCGCCGGCGGCGCGACAAACGCCACTTTCGGTGTGTGCTGGCGCTGGGCCGCTTCGTCCAGGTGCTTGATCAAGCCCATGCGCAAGGCACCGTGGGCGCGAATGGTTTCGAACATCGCCAACGCCTTGGGATCGCTGTTGATCGCCCCCTGCAACTCAGTGCCGGTGTAGCCGACATCGCGGGCATTGATGAAAATCGTCGGGATCCCCGCGTTGATCAGCGTCGCCTTGAAGGTACCAACACCGGGCACTTCCAAGTCGTCCACCAGGTTGCCGGTGGGAAACATCGAGCCACCACCGCCCTCCTCCTCGGCCGCCGGGTCCATGAACTCCAATTGCACTTCGGCCGCTGGAAAGGTCACGCCGTCGAGTTCGAAGTCCCCGGTTTCCTGCACCACGCCCTCGGTGATTGGCACATGGGCGATGATGGTCTTGCCGATGTTGGCCTGCCAGATCCGTACCACGGCCACGCCGTTTTGCGGAATCCGGTCGGACGCCACCAAACCACTGCTGATGGCAAACGACCCCACCGCCGCCGACAGGTTGCCGCAGTTGCCGCTCCAGTCCACGAACGGCTTATCGATGGACACCTGGCCGAACAGGTAATCGACATCGTGGTCGGCCCGGGTGCTCCTGGACAGGATCACGGTCTTGCTGGTGCTGGACGTTGCGCCGCCCATGCCATCGATCTGCTTCTCGTACGGGTCGGGGCTGCCGATCACCCGCAACAGCAGGGCATCCCGGACCGGGCCGGGAACGCGAGCCGCTTCGGGCAGGTCTTGCAGGCTGAAGAACACGCCTTTGCTGGTGCCGCCACGCATGTAGGTCGCGGGGATCTTGATTTGAGGCGAGTGAGCCATGTGCTCTAACTCCTGAAAAAAGGGTGGCCGGAGAACGGACCACCCAAGCGATTTAAACGGCCACCGCCGATTCCAGGAAGTCCTGGGCAAAGCGTTGCAACACGCCCCCGGCTTCATAGATCGACACTTCTTCGGCGGTATCGAGACGGCAGGTCACCGGCACTTCGACGCGCTCGCCGTTCTTGCGAGTGATGACCAGGGTCAGCGTCGCCCGCGGCGTGCGCTCGCCGATCACGTCATAGACTTCGCTGCCGTCGATGCCCAGGGTCTTGCGATCGGTGCCGGGCTTGAACTCCAGCGGCAACACGCCCATGCCCACCAGGTTGGTGCGGTGGATGCGTTCGAAACCCTCGGCGGCGATCGCCTCGACACCGGCCAGGCGCACGCCCTTGGCCGCCCAGTCCCGGGACGAACCCTGGCCGTAGTCGGCACCGGCAATGATGATCAGCGGCTGCTTGCGTTCCATGTAGGTCTCGATGGCCTCCCACATGCGCATGACCTTGCCTTCCGGCTCGACTCGGGCCAGGGAGCCCTGCTTGACCTTGCCGTTTTCCTGGACCATTTCGTTGAACAGTTTCGGGTTGGCGAAGGTGGCGCGCTGCGCGGTCAGGTGGTCGCCGCGGTGGGTTGCGTAGGAGTTGAAGTCCTCTTCCGGCAGGCCCATTTTCGCCAGGTACTCGCCAGCGGCACTGTCCAGCATGATGGCGTTGGACGGCGACAAATGGTCGGTGGTGATGTTGTCCGGCAGCACCGCCAGCGGGCGCATGCCCTTGAGTGGCCGCGCACCGGCCAGCGCCCCTTCCCAGTACGGCGGACGACGGATGTAGGTGCTTTGTGGGCGCCAGTCGTACAGCGGCGTCACTTTCGGTCCGGTGTCTTCCTGGATGGCGAACATCGGAATGTACACCTGGCGGAACTGCTCCGGCTTCACCGAAGCCTTGACCACCGCGTCGATTTCTTCGTCGCTCGGCCAGATGTCCTTGAGGCGGATCTCGCGACCGTCCACCACGCCCAGCACATCTTTTTCGATGTCGAAGCGGATGGTCCCGGCGATGGCATACGCGACCACCAGGGGTGGCGAGGCCAGGAACGCCTGCTTGGCGTACGGATGGATACGCCCGTCGAAGTTGCGGTTGCCCGACAACACGGCGGTGGCGTACAGGTCGCGGTCGATGATTTCCTGCTGGATCACCGGGTCCAGCGCGCCCGACATGCCGTTGCAGGTGGTGCAGGCGAATGCCACCACGCCGAAGCCCAGTTTCTCGAGTTCGGACGTCAGGCCGGCCTCGTCCAGGTACAGCGCCACGGTTTTCGAGCCCGGGGCCAGGGACGACTTGACCCACGGCTTGCGGGCCAGGCCCAGGCGGTTGGCGTTGCGCGCCAAGAGGCCGGCGGCGATCACGTTGCGCGGGTTGCTGGTGTTGGTGCAACTGGTGATGGCGGCGATGATCACCGCGCCGTCGGGCATTTGCCCGGGCACATCGTCCCACTGGCCGGAAATGCCTTTGGCGGCCAGCTCCGACACCGCGACGCGGGCATGGGGGTTGCTCGGGCCGGCCATGTTGCGTACTACCGAGGACAGGTCGAAGGTCAGGCCACGCTCGTACTGTGCGCCCTTGAGGCTATCGGCCCACAGGCCCACGTGCTTGGCATAGGTTTCCACCAACTGCACCTGGGTGTCTTCGCGACCGGTGAGCTTCAGGTAGTCGATCGTCTGTTGATCAATATGGAACATCGCCGCCGTAGCGCCGTATTCCGGGGCCATGTTGGAAATGGTCACACGGTCGCCCAAGGTCAGGGCACTGGCGCCTTCACCGAAAAACTCCAGCCATGCCCCGACAACTTTTTGCTTGCGCAGGAACTCGGTCAGCGCCAGCACCATGTCGGTGGCGGTGATGCCCGGTTGCAGCTTGCCGGTCAGCTCGACGCCGACGATTTCCGGCAGGCGCATCCACGAGGCGCGACCGAGCATGACGCTTTCGGCCTCCAGGCCACCGACGCCGATGGCGATCACGCCCAGGGCATCGACGTGGGGGGTGTGGCTGTCGGTGCCGACGCAGGTGTCGGGGAACGCCACGCCGTCACGCTGCTGGATCACCGGTGACATTTTTTCCAGGTTGATCTGGTGCATGATCCCGTTGCCCGGCGGAATCACATCGACATTCTTGAAGGCTTTCTTGGTCCAGTTGATGAAGTGGAAGCGGTCTTCGTTGCGGCGGTCTTCAATGGCGCGGTTCTTGGCGAAGGCTTGCGGGTCGGCACCACCGCTTTCCACCGCCAGGGAGTGGTCGACGATCAGTTGGGTCGGCACCACCGGATTGACCTGCGCCGGGTCGCCCCCCTGCAGGGCGATGGCGTCGCGCAGGCCGGCCAGGTCCACCAGGGCAGTCTGGCCGAGGATGTCATGGCACACCACGCGGGCCGGAAACCACGGGAAATCCAGGTCGCGCTTGCGCTCGATCAGTTGCAGCAGCGACTCGCGCAGCGTGGCCGGGTCGCAGCGACGCACCAGGTTTTCCGCCAGCACGCGGGAGGTGTACGGTAGGCCGTCATAGGCGCCGGGGCGGATGGCATCCACTGCGCCGCGAACGTCGAAATAATCCAGCGAAGTGCCAGGCAGCGGTTTGCGAAATTCTGTGTTCATCGTCAGGACTCGGTCACGGTGGTTTCAGAAGGGGCTGGCGCAGTACTTGAAGTCCCCCCGGCCACTGTGGGAGCGCGCTTGCTCGCGATAGCGGCGCATCCGTCGACATCAATGTTGAATGTCAGTGCGCAATCGCGAGCAAGCTCGCTCCCACAGGGTTTCGGGGTCATTTCAGTTCCGGCGGCTAAAACCCTCCAGCTCAGCGTTGTTCGATTGGCACGAACTTGCGCTGTTCGACGCCGGTGTATTCGGCGCTCGGTCGGATGATGCGGTTGTTGGCGCGTTGTTCGAACACGTGGGCGGCCCAGCCGGTCAGGCGCGAGCAGACGAAGATCGGCGTGAACAGCTTGGTCGGGATGCCCATGAAGTGGTACGCCGAGGCATGGTAGAAATCGGCGTTGGGGAACAGCTTCTTCTGTTCCCACATGGTCTTGTCGATGGCTTCGGACACCGGGAACAGCACGGTATCGCCCACTTCGTCGGCGAGTTTTTTCGACCAGCCCTTGATCACCTCGTTGCGCGGGTCGTTGTCCTTATAGATCGCGTGGCCGAAGCCCATGATCTTGTCTTTGCGCGCCAGCATGCCGAGGGTGCCTTCGATGGCCTCCTGCGGTGAGCTGAAGCGCTCGATCATTTCCATCGCCGCTTCGTTGGCACCGCCATGCAACGGGCCACGCAGCGAGCCGATGGCGGCGGTGATGCAGGAGAACAGGTCCGACAGCGTGGAGGCGCAGACCCGGGCGGTGAAGGTCGAGGCGTTGAATTCGTGCTCGGCGTAGAGGATCAGCGAGACATTCATCACCTTGACGTGCAACTCGCTCGGCTTCTTGCCGTGCAGCAAGTGCAGGAAGTGGCCGCCGATGGACACTTCGTCGGTCACGCATTCGATGCGCTGGCCTTGGTGGCTGAAGCGATACCAGTAGCACATGATCGCCGGGAACGCGGCCAGCAGGCGATCGGTCTTGTCATGTTGCTGGGAAAAATCCTGCTCGGGTTCCAGGTTGCCCAGGAACGAGCAGCCGGTGCGCATCACGTCCATCGGGTGGGCGTCGGCGGGAATGCGCTCCAGCACTTCCTTCAAGGCTTGGGGCAGGTCGCGCAACTGGCGCAGCTTACCGGTGTAGGCGTCCAACTGTGCCTGGGTCGGCAGTTCGCCGTACAGCAGCAGGTAGGCCACCTCTTCAAATTGCGCATCTGCCGCCAGCTCGCGAACGTCGTAGCCGCGATAGGTCAGGCCGGCACCCGATTGGCCCACGGTGGACAATGCGGTTTGCCCGGCCACCTGGCCACGGAGCCCGGCGCCACTGAGTACTTTTGCTTCGGCCATTTGCTGTCTCCATTTTCTTGAATTTGTAGGGGAGTCGCGCCTTACTTCTTCGCCGCGAACAACGCATCGAGCTTCTGCTCGAAGGTGTGGTAGTCGATGCGATCGTAAAGCTCCATGCGGGTCTGCATAGTATCGATGACATTCTGTTGCGTGCCGTCGCGGCGGATCGCGGTGTAGACGTTCTCGGCCGCCTTGTTCATGGCCCGGAAGGCCGACAGCGGGTACAGCACCAGGGACACGTCGGCCCCGGCCAGCTGTTCGGTGGTGTACAGCGGGGTCGCGCCGAATTCGGTGATGTTGGCCAGGATCGGCGCTTTCACGCGGCTGGCGAACAGCTTGTACATCTCAAGCTCGGTGATGGCTTCGGGGAAAATCATGTCGGCACCGGCCTCGATGCACGCGGCGGCGCGGTCCAGGGCCGATTCCAAGCCTTCCACCGCCAAGGCATCGGTACGGGCCATGATCACGAAACTGTCATCGGTACGGGCATCGACGGCAGCCTTGATACGGTCGACCATCTCTTGCTGGGAGACGATTTCCTTGTTCGGACGATGGCCGCAACGCTTGGCGCCGACCTGGTCTTCGATATGAATCGCCGCGGCGCCGAACTTGATCATCGACTTGACCGTGCGCGCCACGTTGAACGCCGAGGAACCGAAGCCGGTGTCCACGTCCACCAGCAGCGGCAGGTCGCACACATCGGTGATACGCCGTACATCGGTCAGCACGTCATCCAGGCCGGTGATGCCCAGGTCCGGCACGCCGAGGGAACCGGCCGCCACGCCGCCGCCCGACAGGTAGATCGCCTTGAAACCGGCGCGCTTGGCCAGCAGCGCGTGGTTGGCGTTGATCGTGCCCACCACTTGCAGCGGATGCTCGCTGGCGACCGCATCGCGGAAACGCTGGCCTGGAGTGCTGTTGCTCATGACTCACCTCGTTCAGTGGCGGCGCTGTCCTGGAAATGACGCGCGATATTGCGTTTGGAGGCGCCGATGTGCCGGCGCATCAATAATTCAGCCAGTTCGCCGTCACGGTCGGCGATGGCGTCGAGAATCCGGTGGTGCTCGGCAAAGGCCTGGCGCGGACGGTTGGGCGTGGTGGAGAACTGGATCCGGTACATGCGCACCAGTTGGTACAGCTCGCCGCACAGCATCTGCGTCAGGGTGCGGTTGCCGCTGCCCTGGATGATCCGGTAATGAAAGTCGAAATCGCCTTCCTGCTGGTAATAACCGACACCGGCCTGGAACGCCGCATCGCGCTCGTGGGTTTCCAGCACCCGGCGCAGTTCGTCGATTTCTTCCAGGGTCATGCGTTCGGCCGCCAGGCGGCAGGCCATGCCTTCGAGGGATTCACGGATTTCGTAGAGTTCCAGCAGCTCGGCGTGGCTCAGCGACACCACCCGGGCACCGACGTGGGGAATGCGCACCAGCAGGCGCTGGCCTTCCAGGCGGTGAATGGCCTCGCGCAGCGGCCCGCGGCTGATGCCGTAGGTGCGCGCCAGCTCGGGCTCGGAGATCTTGCTGCCGGGGGCGATCTCGCCCTTGACGATGGCGGCCTGGATACGCCGGAAGACGTTCTCGGACAGGGTCTCCGAGTCGTCCTGGACCATCACCGGGGTTTCGAGCTGATCGAGCATATTGTCGACACCTTGGAAATCAATATGGCAAAAACTAACCAACAACGGCCTTTACGTCAAAACAAAAATCAACATTGTCGACAATCGTCTAATAAACGCCCTGGAGATAACCCTGTTGCATGAAGACTCGTAGCCTCCGGCCAGCGGTGGCGTCAGAAAACCACCGTGCTAGAATGCCGCGGTTATTCGCCGCTCTCCTTTTATTAGAGAAAGGCTGCCTAGGGAGCTTGTGCAGTAATGCCAGGGCCTGAACCGATAAACGGAACGCTGCGCACCAGGATCTATGACACTCAAGCCCTTATCTGCCGCTTTCTATTTCATGTGCCTGCCGGGGCTTGCCGTGGCGGGTGAAAAAACCGTGTACGGCCTCAACGAATACGCCGCCCTGCAGGGCATCGACCTGGAGGTCGCCGCCAAGCTCGACACCGGCGCCAAGACCGCCTCCCTCAGCGCCCGGGACATCAAGCGCTTCAAGCGCAATGGCGAATCCTGGGTGCGTTTTTACCTGGCCATCGACGCAGCCCACTCGCACCCCATCGAACGTCCGCTGGCCCGGGTCAGCAAGATCAAGCGCCGCGCCGGTGACTACGACCCGGAAGAAGGCAAGAAATACACGGCCCGGCCGGTCATCGAACTGGACATCTGCATGGGCTCGGCCCTGCGCAGCATCGAAGTGAACCTGACCGACCGCAGCGCCTTCCAATACCCGTTGCTGATCGGTTCCGAGGCGCTCAAGCGCTTCGACGCGCTGGTCGACCCCAGTCTTAAATACGCTGCCGGCAAACCCGCCTGCGCCAATGCCGCTCAAACCGCAGAGTAATTCCAATGCGCTCCCTTACCCTCCATCTGAAAATGCTGATCGCCATCCTGGTGGTGCTGGGCCTGTCGGTGACGGCCTATCAGATTTTCGTGCTCGGCATCCCGGTCACCGAAGACGCCACCGACGATTTGTGGAACATCGACGCCAAGGTCGAATTCGTGCCCAACGCCAAGGACCCGGTGAAGATCCAGATGTTCGTGCCGCCCCTGAGCCGCGACTACGTGAGCCTCAACGAGAGTTTCATTTCCAATAATTACGGCGTGGCGGTGAACCGGGTCGACGGTAACCGCAAAGTGACCTGGTCAGCCCGTCGCGCCAAGGGCAACCAGACCCTTTATTACCGCCTGGTACTGACCAAGCGCTACAGCGCCGAGAAAACCAAGGTCAAGGGCCCGACCTTCCGCGACAGCATCGCCGTCGAAGGCCCGGAGAAACTGGCCGCCGAAGCCCTGCTCGCGCCGATCCGCCAGCACTCGGCCGACGTCGAGACGTTCATCAGCGAAGCGATCAAGCGGGTCAACAACCTCAACGACGACAACGTCAAGCTGTTGCTGGCCGGTGATCCTTCCTCGGCCAACAAGGCGCGCATCGTCGAATTGGTGCTGTCCATCGCCCACGTGCCGGTGGAAAAGGTCCACACCATCCGCCTGGTCGCCGACCAGCCGCAGACACCCGAGCTGTGGCTGCGCAGCTTCAACGGCACCGACTGGCTGTATTTCAACCCGGACTCCGGCGAACAGGGCCTGCCCACCGACCGCCTGCTGTGGTGGACCGGCGATGAAAACCTGATCACCGTCGATGGCGGCAAGAAAGCCACCGTCACCTTCAGCATGAACAACAGCGAAATGAACGCCATTCGCCTGGCCAAGCTGACGGACGAGAACACCGACGCCAACTTCCTCGAATATTCGCTCTACGGCCTGCCGCTGCAAACCCAGCAAACCTTCATGATCATGGTGATGATCCCGATCGGCGTGCTGGTGATCCTGATACTGCGCAACCTGATCGGCCTGCAAACCCTCGGGACCTTCACCCCGGTGCTGATCGCCCTGGCCTTCCGGGAAACCCAACTGGGCTTCGGCATCATCCTGTTCACGGTAATCACGACGCTGGGCCTGTCGCTGCGTTCGTACCTGGAACACCTCAAGTTGCAGATGCTGCCAAGGCTCTCGGTGGTGCTGACGTTCGTGGTGGTGCTGATCGCCGCCATCAGCCTGTTCAGCCATAAGCTGGGCCTGGAGCGTGGCCTGTCGGTGGCGCTGTTCCCGATGGTGATCCTGACCATGACTATCGAACGCCTGTCCATCACCTGGGAAGAACGCGGCGCCGGCCATGCGATGAAAGTCGCCATCGGCACCTTGTTCGCCGCGTCCCTGGCGCACCTGATCATGAGCGTGCCGGAACTGGTGTACTTCGTGTTCACGTTCCCGGCGATCCTGCTGATCCTGGTGGGCTTCATGCTGGCCATGGGGCGTTATCGCGGCTACCGCCTGACCGAGTTGGTCCGGTTCAAGGCCTTCCTCAAGGCAGACTCCTGATGTTCGGCTTCTGGAAGACCTGGAAGGCCCTGGAAGCCCGGGGCATCATGGGCATCAATCGGCGTAACGCCGACTATGTGCTCAAGTACAACAAGCGCAGCCTGTACCCCATCGTCGATGACAAGATCATCACCAAGGAACGGGCCATCGCCGCCGGCATCCATGTGCCGGAGCTGTACGGGGTGATCTCCACCGAGAAAGAAATCGACAAGCTCGACGAGATCATCGGCGGGCGCACCGACTTCGTGATCAAGCCGGCCCAGGGCGCTGGCGGCGACGGCATCATCGTCATCGCCGACCGCTTCGAAGGCCGCTACCGCACGGTGTCCGGCAAGATCATCAGCCATGAGGAAATCGAGCACCATGTCTCCAGTATCCTCACGGGCCTGTATTCCTTGGGCGGGCACCGTGACCGGGCGCTGATCGAGTACCGCGTGACGCCGGACCAGATCTTCAAGAGCATCAGCTACGAGGGCGTGCCGGACATCCGCATCATCGTGCTGATGGGCTATCCGGTGATGGCCATGCTGCGGCTGCCAACCCGGCAGTCCGGCGGCAAGGCCAACCTGCACCAAGGCGCTATCGGCGTGGGCGTCGACCTCGCCACGGGCCTGACCCTGCGCGGCACCTGGCTGAACAACATCATCACCAAACACCCCGACACCACCAACGCGGTGGACGGCGTGCAACTGCCCTACTGGGACGGTTTCATGAAACTGGCCGCCGGTTGCTATGAACTGTGCGGGCTGGGCTACATCGGCGTCGACATGGTGCTGGACCAGGAGAAAGGGCCGTTGATCCTGGAACTGAATGCCCGACCGGGCCTGAACATCCAGATCGCCAACGACTGCGGCCTGACCCTGCGCACCCACGCGGTGGAAGCCCGCCTGGAAGAACTCAAGGAACGGGGCGTTATCGAAACCGCGGAAGAGCGCGTGGCGTTTGCCCAGGAGCTGTTTGGGCATATTCCTCCGGTTGAAGGCTGAGACTGAGGTTTGAAGTTTGCTCCTGTGGCGAGGGAGCTTGCTCCCGCTGGGGTGCGAAGCGCCCCTCAAAACCCAGCACCGCGGTGCATCAGGCTGACCGCGTTCAACTGCCTGGGGGTTGCTGCGCAACCCAGCGGGAGCAAGCTCCCTCGCCACAAGGTGTTCACACCCGAATATTTTCGATAGCCCCCATACTTGCTCATCTCCGACATCCCCCTAGGAGCAAATCCTACAGGGGATTACAATCGCTCCCCCGCCTGAATGGCTGACCCGCCCCGCCCATGCCAACCTGCTCCGTACACCCGCTGCCCTACCGCACCAACCCCGCCGAGTATTTCGCTGCGATCCGTCATGCCCCGGGCAGCGTGCTGCTCGACAGTGGCCGGCCGAGTGCCAAGCGTGGGCGTTACGACCTGCTCAGCGCCTGGCCGCTGGCACAATTGGCGGTGTTGCCGAATGAGAGCGGCAGCGATTTCCTGCAACGCCTGCGCATCCAGCTGACGCAACTGGGCGACGCGGTGCTGCCGGCCACGGTGCAATTGCCTTTCGCCGGCGGCCTGATCGGCTACTTGAGCTACGACTTCGGCCGACACCTCGAAACCCTGCCGTCCCACGCCCAGGACGATCTGCAACTGCCCGACGCACGTTTTGGCGTGTACGACTGGGCTTTGATCAGCGATCACCAGGCGGGCACCAGCCAACTGGTGTTCCATCCCCATTGTGGCGAAGACGAACGCCAGCGCCTGATCGCGCTGTTCAGCCAGCCGACCACCGCCGCCGTTCCCTCGTTCAGCCTTGAAGGACCGATGACGCCAGACCTCAGTGCCGAAGCCTACCGACAGGCGTTCGAACGTATCCAGGCGTACATCCAGGCCGGCGACTGCTATCAGGTCAACTTCGCCCAACGCTTCCGCGCGCCCTGCCAAGGTGATGCCTGGGCCGCTTACCAGGCGTTGCGGGCGGCTTGCCCGACACCGTTTTCCGGCTTCCAGAGCCTGCCGGAGGGCGGCGCGGTACTGAGCCTGTCCCCAGAGCGCTTCGTCAAAGTCAGCGAAGGACAGGTGGAAACCCGGCCGATCAAGGGCACCCGCCCCCGCGGCACAACGCCCGAGGAAGACGCGGCCCACGCCGCCGAACTGCTGGCCAGCCCCAAGGATCGGGCGGAAAACCTGATGATCGTCGACCTGCTGCGCAACGACCTGGGCCGTACCTGCCGTATCGGCTCGGTGCGGGTGCCGGAGTTGTTCAGCCTGGAAAGCTACCCGAACGTGCATCACCTGGTCAGCAGCGTGACCGGCGAACTGGCCGACGACAAGGACGCCCTGGACCTGATCGCCGGCAGCTTCCCCGGCGGCTCGATCACCGGCGCGCCGAAAATCCGCGCCATGCAAATCATCGACGAACTCGAGCCGACCCGGCGCGGGCTGTATTGCGGCTCGTTGCTGTACCTGGACGTGCGCGGGGAAATGGACAGTTCCATCGCCATCCGCAGTTTGCTGGTCAAGGATGGGCAGGTGTGCTGCTGGGGCGGCGGCGGGATTGTCGCGGATTCGGACTGGGAGGCCGAGTATCAGGAGTCGATTACCAAGGTTCGGGTGTTGCTGGAAACCTTGCAAAGCCTCTAAAAGCATCGCGGGCAAGCCTTGCTCCCACAGACTGGCGCTATACCCCTGTGGGAGCAAGGCTTGCCCGCGATGACAGTGTGTCAGTCAACATCAATGCCGACTGGCACACCGCTATCGCGAGCAAGCTCGCTCCCACAGGTTTTTTACTTACAGGCTGAGATGGCGGTTCGAAGCCTTGAGGAATTCCTGCTTCAACTCGGCGAACGTGTGCACCGCCGGGAATTGCGGGAACTCACGGATCACGTTCTCCGGCGCATGGAACAGAATCCCGGCGTCGGCTTCGCCCAGCATCGTGGTGTCGTTATAGGAATCGCCCGCTGCAATCACTCGGTAGTACAGGCTCTTGAAAGCCAAAACCGACTGGCGCTTGGGATCTTTCTGACGCAACTGGTACCCCGTCACCCGCCCGCTGTCATCGGTAACCAAGCGATGGCAGAGCAAAGTCGGGAAGCCCAGCTGGCGCATCAACGGTTGGGAAAATTCGTAGAACGTGTCGGAAAGAATCACCACCTGGAAGCGCTCGCGCAGCCAGTCGACGAATTCGATGGCGCCGTCCAGCGGCTGGAGGGTGGCGATGACTTCCTGGATGTCGGAGAGCTTGAGGCCATGCTCATCAAGGATGCGCAACCGTTGCTTCATCAGCACGTCGTAGTCGGGAATGTCCCGAGTGGTTGCCCTGAGGGATTCAATCCCGGTTTTTTCGGCAAAGGCGATCCAGATCTCCGGGACCAGCACACCTTCCAGGTCGAGACAGGCAATTTCCACAAGACACTCCCATTTTTTCTGATGTTTATCGGTTGAGCGAATAAAAGGCTTGCCGACTCTAGCCATTCGCCAGAGCCCGCGCAACGCACAGGAGCGCGCCAGCCCCGACAGCTTTTGTTACCATCAGCCCCATATAGAGCGCCCAGCGCCACCGACCTGTAGGAAACCGCCCTGATGAGCCCATCGTTCGACGTCGTGGAACTCGCCACGACCTATGCCAACAAGTCCCCCCAGGACATCCTCAAGCTGGCCTTCGCCGAATTCGGCGACGAGCTGTGGATATCGTTCAGCGGCGCCGAAGACGTGGTGCTGGTGGACATGGCCTGGAAACTGAACAAGAACGTCAAGGTGTTCAGCCTCGACACCGGTCGCCTGCACCCGGAGACCTATCGCTTCATCGATCAGGTGCGCGAGCACTACAAGATCGACATCGAACTGGTCTCGCCGGACTACACGAAACTTGAACCCTTCGTGAAGGAAAAAGGCCTGTTCAGCTTCTACAAGGACGGTCACGGCGAGTGCTGCGGCATCCGCAAGATCGAGCCGCTGCGCCGCAAGCTGACCGATGTCCGCGCCTGGGCCACCGGCCAGCGCCGCGACCAGAGCCCCGGCACCCGCAGCCAGGTGGCCGTGCTGGAAATCGACACGGCGTTTTCCACCCCGGAGCGCACCCTGTACAAATTCAACCCCCTGTCGCAGATGACCAGCGAAGAAGTCTGGGGTTACATCCGCATGCTGGAACTGCCCTACAACAGCCTGCATGAACGCGGCTTCATCAGCATCGGCTGCGAACCCTGCACCCGCCCGGTGCTGCCGAACCAGCACGAACGCGAAGGTCGCTGGTGGTGGGAAGAAGCCACGCAGAAAGAATGCGGGCTGCACGCCGGAAACATCATCGCCAAATCCAAGACCGTCTAAGCGTCCGCCGCCCTCTGTACACAAAAATGTCACCACAAGTGGCATTTTTGTGTGCACTTATGTCGTTACTGCCCCGAAAAGTTACACCCAATTCCCCGCCTCACCTGGCTTCCTTCCTCCACTGGCGTTCGCCAAAAAATAAATACCTGTTTAAACGGTCAGCTTTAAATCGCCGTATTTCAGCTAGTTATTCAAAGACCATAACGAAACGAAATTAGCGTTACGTTGGATAGATCCGTAAGTGGCATAAATCTGGCTTGAGTCGCCAAGTGTTTTGTATACAACATTTATAAAACATACACACACTTTAGATCCGCAAGCCTGAAGCGCCCTATCCCGTACAGGCTGCAGATGCCCCGTAACCAATGATGCTCGCCCGCCGCGACGAAGATTTGTCGAGCCCCGCGCTCATGCACAGTCATCGCAGCGCCGAGAATCAGGAGCCTGCCGGAATGCGTACAAGTCTCTCCAATAACATCGCGCTGGATCTGCCCTCCTCCACCACTGCCCCCGATGACAACGCCGCAGCCTCCCTGGCCTTGAGCCCGCGGCTGCACAACAAGGACCTGGCGCCGACCAAGGCCGAAGGTCGCCGCTGGGGCCGCTACAGCATCTTTGCCCTGTGGACCAACGACGTGCACAACATCGCCAACTATTCCTTCGCCATCGGTCTGTATGCCCTGGGGCTGGGTGGCTGGCAGATCTTGCTGTCCCTGGGGATAGGCGCGGCACTGGTGTATGGCTTCATGAACCTGTCCGGCTACATGGGCCAGAAAACCGGGGTGCCGTTCCCGGTGATCAGCCGGATCAGCTTCGGGATCCACGGTGCGCAGATTCCTGCGTTGATCAGGGCGGTCATTGCGATTGCCTGGTTCGGGATCCAGACCTACCTGGCGTCGGTGGTGTTCCGCGTGTTGCTGGTGGCGATCCATCCGGGCTTCGCCGACTACGACCGCGACTCGATCCTCGGCCTGTCGAGCCTGGGCTGGGTGTGTTTCGTGGCGATCTGGTTCGTGCAACTGGTGATCCTGGCCTACGGCATGGAGACGGTGCGCCGTTATGAAGGTTTCGCCGGTCCGGTGATCCTGGTGACCGTCGCGGCCCTGGCCGGTTGGATGTACACCCAGGCCGGCGCCACCATTGCCTGGTCGATCCGCGAGCCGCTGACCGGTGGCGAAATGTGGCGCAATATCTTTGCCGGCGGCGCGCTATGGTTGTCGATCTACGGTACCTTGATCCTCAATTTCTGCGACTTCGCCCGCTCATCGCCATGCCGCCGAACCATCATCGTCGGCAATTTCTGGGGCCTGCCGGTGAACATCCTGGTGTTTGCCGGGATCACCATCCTGCTCTGCGGTGCGCAGTTCCAGATCAACGGGCAAATCATCGAAAGCCCGACCCAGGTCGTCGCCTCGATCCCCAACACGTTTCTTCTGGTGCTGGGCTGCCTGGCCTTCCTGATCGTCACCGTGGCGGTGAACATCATGGCCAACTTCGTCGCCCCGGCGTTCGTGCTCAGCAACCTGGCGCCCAAGTACCTGACCTTCCGCCGCGCCGGGCTGATCAGCGCCGCCATTGCCGTACTGATCCTGCCGTGGAACCTGTACAACAGCCCACTGGTGATCGTGTATTTCCTGTCCGGCCTCGGCGCCCTGCTCGGGCCGCTGTACGGGGTGATCATGGTCGACTACTGGCTGCTGCGAAAAGGCCGTATCAACGTGCCGCAACTGTACAGCGAGGACCCAAACGGTGCGTATTTCTACAGCAAGGGCGTCAACCTGCGTGCGGTGGCGGCATTCATTCCGGCCGCGCTGATCGCGATCATCCTGGCCCTGGTACCCGGTTTTGACGCCGTCTCACCGTTTTCCTGGCTGATTGGCGCTTCGATTGCAGGGCTGCTGTACCTGATCATCGCCAAGCGCGAAGCGTATTACGAGGACGTCAGCGGCGAATCCATCGCTGTGGATAACGTTCATCATTGATCCCTCAAACGGCCCGGCCGGTACGGGCCGCCTACTTTCATGCATCAAGGAGGACAGCTCATGCGAATTCTCGTGGTCAACGTCAACACCACCGAATCCATCACCCAGGCCATCGCCCGCCAGGCCCAGGCCGTGGCCGCGCCGGGCACCGAGATCGTCGGGCTCACGCCGCATTTCGGTGCCGATTCCATCGAGGGCAATTTTGAAAGCTACCTGGCGGCCATTGCGGTGATGGACCGGGTGATGTCCTACGACCAGCCGTTCGACGCGGTGATCCAGGCCGGCTACGGCGAACATGGCCGCGAAGGTCTGCAAGAACTGCTGAACGTGCCGGTAGTGGACATCACCGATGCCGGTGCCAGTACCGCCATGTTCCTCGGCCACGCTTATTCGGTGGTCACCACCCTGGACCGCACCGTGCCGCTGATCGAAGACCGGCTCAAGCTGTCCGGCCTGTTCGACCGCTGCGCCTCGGTACGGGCCAGCGGCCTGGCGGTGCTGGAGCTTGAGCAGGACCCGCAGCGGGCGGTCGAGGCCATCGTGCGCCAGGCCGAACTGGCGGTCAGCCAGGACAAGGCCGAAGTGATCTGCCTGGGCTGCGGCGGCATGGCCGGGCTCGATGAGCAGATCCGCCAGCGCACCGGAGTGCCGGTGGTCGATGGCGTGACGGCGGCGGTGACCATTGCCGAATCACTGGTGCGGCTGGGGTTATCGACCTCGAAAGTGCGCACCTACGCCACGCCTCGGCCCAAGACCATCATTGGCTGGCCGGGGCGGTTTGGGCGGTGAGCTCACAGGCTTGGACCGAGGTGCCTTGAATCGCGAGCAAGCTCGCTCCCACAGGGTTTGTGGTGTTCACAAAACTGCTGATCAGCCCCTCCAACTGTGGGAGCGAGCTTGCTCGGCGATTGAGGCCAACGCGGTCCAGCGCCCAACTCAAACCGCACTGAACCGCCGCGCCAACCCCTGCTCGGCAAACTGCTCGATGATGAAATCCACGAACACCCGCGTCTTGCCCGGCAGCAACTTATGCTCGGCGTAGTAAATGGAGATATTGCCGTCATCGACGTACCAGTCCGGCAGCACCCGTTGCAGCGCGCCGGACTCCAGATAGGGCACGGCCACCGGCATGCTCACCAGCCCGATGCCCAGCCCTTGGGCCGCGGCCGCGCAGTCGGCTTCCGAATCGCTCATGGTCATGCGGGTCTTGAGCATGAGCGGGCTGTGTTGCTGGGTTCGGCTGGTCAGTTGCCAGGAGCGCACGCGGCCGGTTTGTGGCGAGCGAATCAGGATGCCCTGGTGCTGCGCCAGATCTTCCGGTTCCACCAATGCAGCGTGGGTGTTCAGGTAGTCCGTGGATGCAACCAGCACCCGATGAGCCACCGTCAACTTGCGCGCCACCACGCCCTGGGGCAGCTCGAAACCACCGCCGATGGCGGCATCGAACCCCTGGCCGATCAGGTCTACCTGGCGGTTATCGAAATGCCAATCGGGGTTGATCGCCGGGTAGCGCCGCAAAAACTCCCCGAGTAATGGCACGACATACAAGCGACCGAACGCCGTGCCCATGCTCACCTTCAGCGTTCCCGCCGGTTGCCCGCCGGCGCTGGCCAGGTTGGCGACGGCGTTCTGGATGGTGTTGAAGCTGCTGCCGACTTCCCTCAGGAACAACTGGCCGGCTTCAGTCAGCCTCAGGCTGCGGGTACTACGCTGGAACAGGCGCACCCCCATCCGCGCCTCCAGCTTGGCGACGCTTTTACCCACCGCCGCTGGGGTCACGCTCAAGCGTCGCGCCGCCTCGGCAAAGCTGCCGACTTCGGCGCTGCGCACAAAGCATTCGATACTGTTGAAGGTCTCCATGGGCCTCACTCTAAACTTTTGGTTTAGACAGACTATAGCAATGACGGTCTACACAGCCCACGACGCCTTCTTGATACTCGCTCCATCACCGCGGCACTTCGCCCCGGCACTTTTTGGAGAACATCATGAGTACCCAAGCACTGAACGGTAAAGTCGCCTTGATCCAGGGCGGTTCTCGCGGCATCGGCGCCGCCATCGTCAAACGCCTTGCCGCAGAAGGCGCCGCCGTGGCCTTCACCTACGTCAGCTCTGGCGCAAAATCAGAAGAATTGCAGAACAGCATCACCGCAGCGGGCGGCAAGGCCTTGGCAATCAAGGCGGACAGCGCCGACGCCGACGCCGTTCGTAACGCCGTCGCCGCCACCGTCGAAGCTTTCGGGCGTTTGGATATCCTGGTCAATAACGCGGGCGTGCTGGCCATGGGGCCGCTGGATGAATTCAAACTCGAAGATTTCGACCAGACCCTGGCCGTCAACGTGCGCAGCGTGTTCGTCGCCACCCAGGCGGCAGCGCGGCACATGGGCGAAGGTGGCCGGGTCATCAACATCGGCAGCACCAACGCCGACCGCATGCCCTTCGTCGGTGGCGCGACCTACGCCATGAGCAAATCCGCGCTGGTGGGCCTGACCAAAGGCCTGGCCCGCGACCTCGGCCCGCGCGGCATCACCGTCAACAACGTGCAGCCCGGCCCGGTGGACACCGACATGAACCCGGCCGACAGTGACTTCGCCTCCAGCCTGTTGTCGCTGATGGCCGTCGGGCGCTACGGCAATGTCGATGAAATCGCCAGTTTCGTCGCCTACCTGGCAGGGCCGGAAGCCGGTTATATCACCGGCGCCAGCCTGACCATCGACGGTGGTTTCGGCGCCTGATCCGAGCCGATCATTGTGGCGAGGGAGCCTGCTCCCGCGGGGCTGCGCAGCAGCCCTTCGCTGTCAGGCCCACTCCAGCTCCGGCAGACCGCAAAGGCTCGGCTGGAACATTTTCAAGGAGCGGATGATCCCGTCGGCATGGGCGTATTTTTCGTCCGCCATGGCCGAATCCGGAATGGCAATGGCGGTCATGCCGGCGGCTTTCGCGGCTGTCACGCCGAACGGCGAATCTTCGAACACCAGGCAGTCGCGCGGCTCGACACCCAGGCGCCGGGCGGCGGTGAGGAAGATATCCGGTGCCGGTTTCGCCGCACCGACCTCCGGATCATCGGCCGTCACGATGCAATCGAACAGCGCGAACCAGTCCCGGTGCAACGTGGTTTTCAGCGCGAACGTGGGGCTGGACGAACTGGTACCCACCGCAATGGGAATGTTGTGGGCCTTGAGATGCCGCACCAGTTCCTCGGCACCGGGCATGCCCAGGGCGTGAGGAAAACGCTCGCGCATCAAGGGCTCGCGGATGACCAGGAATTCCTGGGGGGTGATCGGCAACTCCAGGGCCTGGACGACGTAATTGGCCAGGTCCGTGGCCCCGCGCCCGATGATGTTCTGCTTGACGCTCCAATCGAACGTGCGCCCGTAGCGCTCGGCGATGATGGAGGTGACCTCGGTGTAGATCCCCTCGGTGTCCAGCAACAGCCCATCCATGTCGAAAATCACAGCTTTGATCGGGCCAAACTCTTTCAGCGGTGCATTCATCGCATCTGATCCGTTATCAACACAACATTCCAGGGATGGCTCAGGTGCGGCCAGGGCAGCGTGTTCGCCTTAAAGGATTCAGCAGGATAACGAACGGGGCTTGGAACCGGCAATGGTAAATCTGAGGATGAGCTTTGTGGCGAGGGAGCTTGCTCCCGCTCGGTTGCGCAGCGACCGCAGGATCGTGGGGCTGCTTCGCAACCCAGCGGGAGCAAGCTCCCTCGCCACTCATGTAGGTTGATGATGGGAGGTTACTGGCCGGAGCCGCCCGACCCCGAACCACTGCCGCCCGAGCTGCCACCGCTGTCACTGGTACCGCTTCCGCCGTTGGTCCCACCGCCCGCGTCGGCACCGCCCATCGTGCTGCCGCCACTCAGCGAACCGCTGCCCGTGCCGGGGCTGGTGCTGCTGCCGCTGGCATCGCCGCCATTGCCGCCGCCCACAGAGCCCGGAGGCAAGGCGTTCTCGCTGGCACCGGACTTGGAGCCGGCTTCCATTTCCGAGGACGGTGGCATCCCGCCCTTGTCCACGGGGGGCGTGCCGCTCGAAGATTGTGCGAAAGCGGCCAATGAACTGACGGAAAGAATCCCGGCGAGTGTCAGCGCTGTCATGTTGGACTTCATCATGGTGAGTCTCCTTTTCAAGATACTTACCTGATGTCTGGCACGCGTGGCGGGGCGATGGTGCCACTGAATCGACAGGCGGGCCCGTCGATCAGCTCGGCGTGCCAGAGGCGTCGTCACCGGCGATGTCCGGATCATCCGGAGTCGCTTCGACGTCCTCGTCGTCGCTGGGCACCTGCTCGACGCCCGCCTCGTCATCGGGCGGGAGCTGGTCGCGGCTCAGCGGGTTGGTGGGCGATGGTAGCGGGTATTCTGGGGTTTCTTCGTCATTGGGAACGGGGGAATCGGCAGTCATACAATCTCCCGACAGGTGCACGCACCTGTCCTGCAGCTTAGAGAACGCGGACGATCAGTTTGCACGCCTTCACTCGTAGGATTCGTCCTCGAGTTCAGCGTCTTCATCGTCGAGCAAGGGCACCTGGGCGTCATCCATCAGGGAACCGGGGTCTTCGTTGCCCGGGTCGTTGGGGCCTGGATCATTGATGAAGGGCACGCCCGTCGGGCCCTTTTCTTCCTTGCCTTCGGTTTCCGGCGTCATGGCACACCTCGCGATTGCTGATGGATGTATGAATTTGAGGTGGGGGGACAGCAATCGTTCCTGAGAAATGTTCAGGGGGCCTGTTCACGGAAATGGCAGGTCAATAAAAAACCCGGCACAGAGACCGGGTCTTTTCATCCAAGCATCCGCTTAACGATGATTTCTCTTGTGCTTGTACTTGTGCTTCTTGCCGCCGGAGTGACCGTCGTTGTCATTGGACAGGTTGCTGCCCAACGCGCCGCCCGCCGCGCCGCCGACGCCAGCACCGATGGTGGAACCGGTGGAGCCGCCCAGACGGTTACCGACGATCGAACCACCGGCCGACCCCAGGCCACCGCCGATGGCGGCTTCCGTGCGGCTGCCCTTGCGCGCGCCCACGGCGCTGCCGGCTGCGCCGCCGACACCCGCGCCGATCGCGGCGCCTGTGCTGCCGCCCATCTGCTGGCCGACCACGTTGCCCAACACACCGCCCAGACCGCCGCCGACTGCAGCGGTACCGTCACCGGCAGCCATCGCGCCCTGGGCAACCACCAACCCCAGTACCAAGGTGGACAAAGTCAAACGCATGATAGAAACCTCAAGAATGCCGCATCGGGGAGAAATGGCCAGTGCGCGCGGGCGCGAGTGTACGCCAAACGCGTCAGCCATGACGGTTGGACAACGAAACGGCGGATTATTTTATGACAGGCAAAAAAAAGCCCGCTGGGGAAACGGGCAGGTACTGCTTTCTAACGGATGAGCTGAGAGTACGTACCTGCTTGTGAAAGAAACGTGAAAGAAACCGCCGGCTGAGAAAATATGAAAAATATTTACGCAAAGACCGGAATGCTCCCCGTAGGAGCTGCCGAAGGCTGCGATCTTTTACCTTTCGCTTTGGATTCAATCGACAGGAGAAAGATCGCAGCCCGGTGGGAGCCTGTCACTTCTTGACCGGAACCCTGGGCAAAAACTTGGCTTTCTCCCCTCGCTGCACTTTGGCCACCTTCGTCCTGATGGACTTGATCGGCTCGTCGCCAAAGTCTGCATGGTAGGTCGACTGACCACACTGCAATCCTTCATTGATCGGATACGCGGCTCCGTGCTCCTCGCTGTACGATGCTCCCATTGCATTTCCCCTTTCATTGAGGTCCATACCGACAACAACCGGTTGCCTGACAATATCGACCTTCACAACAATGAGACTAGCCGGTCATCAACAGACTGTTTATTCAACAAGCCTCTTCGCCGACGAGTGGAACTCACTGTTTCAAAAAGGAAACACTCATTCAGCACCCAGCATCGTCCGGTTCAAAACCCGGGAAACCTGGTCGGCCGAATAGGGTTTGGACAAGAACTCAAAGCCTTCATGACCACTGTGGGCCAACTCTTCGCTGTAGCCGGAAGTGAGCACCACTGGCAGATCCGGGCGACGCTGGCGCAGCTCCCGGGCCAAGGCGATACCGCCGATGCCTGGCATCACCACGTCAGAAAATACCGCGTCGAATGCCATCGCATCCGGCCCGACCATTTCCAGCGCTTCTTCGGCGTTGGTCGCCCAGGCGGTTTCGTAGCCCAGGTCCTGGAGGATCTGGTTGGCAAAACGCCCCACCTCCAGGTTGTCTTCCACGATCAACACCCGGCGCTTGCCCTTTTCCAGCACCAGGTGCGTGACCTCCTCCCTGAGCGGCTCGTGGTTTTGCTCTGGCGCCACTTCCGGAAGGTACAACGTGAACACCGCGCCCTCGCCCACCACAGTCGAAACATCGACGTTGCCACCGGACTGCTTGGCGAAGCCGAACACCTGTGACAAGCCCAACCCCGTGCCCTTGCCCACTTCCTTGGTGGTGAAGAAGGGTTCGAAGATGTGTTCGAGCACTTGCGAGTCAATACCGGTACCGGTGTCAGCCAAGGCAATGGCAGCAAAGGACTGCCCGGCCCCGGCATGACCACGGATCGGCGGCATGCCACCGTCGCAACTGAGCCGAAGCCACAGCGTGCCCTGGCCATTCATGGCATCCCGGGCATTGAGGGCCATGTTGATCAACGCCGTCTCGAACTGGCTCAGGTCCGCGCGGATGTAACAGGGCCGATCGCACAACTCGACGTTGACCTGGATCCGCGCCCCGGTGACGGTTTGCAGCATGTCCCCCAGGCTCAGCACTTGCTTGGCCACATCGATGACTTCTGGCTTCAACGGCTGGCGCCGGGCAAACGCGAGCAACTGGCTGGTCAACTTGGAGGCGCGCTCCACCGTTTCCGAAACCGCCGTCATGTAGCGTTGCCGGCGCTCTTCGGACAAGTTGGGCATACGCAGGAAGTCCACCGAAGAACGGATGATCGTCAGCAGGTTGTTGAAATCATGGGCCACGCCGCCGGTGAGCTGGCCGATGGCTTCAAGTTTTTGCGACTGGCGCAGCGCCGCTTCGGTCTGTTTCAAACGCGTGGTGCGTTCCTCGACCCGTTCTTCCAGCGTCGCGTTCAATTCGGCCAGGGCCGCCAACCCTTCGCGCACGGCAGCGTCGGCACGGGCGCGCTCGATGTGGGCCCAGGAACGCTCGGTGACTTCCATCAGCAGCGCCAGATCGTTGGATGACCAGACCCGCGGCGTTTTGTCGTGAATGGCCATCAGCGCGGTCAATCGCCCGCCCTTGATCAACGGCACGCAAATGGTAGCCGCGATACCAATGGCCTGGAACGTCGCCGCTTCCTCCGGCGCCAGCTCCTTGAGGTTATCGTTGATCACCAGCGGCTTGCCGGCCCGCAGGTTGGCGACGGCCAGCCGACCAAAATCAGCCAGCCGATAATGCCCGAGGATATGGGGCGAACCCGCCCTGGCCCAATCGCCGCGAATGGTGAAGCCGTCCTCGTCCTCATCCATGTCCGCATAGGCACAATTGGACAGGTTCAAGTGCGCCGCCAGAATCCGCGTGGTGGTCGCCATGATGGCCTGCGGGTCGGTAGCGTTGGCCACCGCATTGCCAATGGCATCCAGCACCGCCAGCCGTTGGGTCATGAACACCGTGGACGTGGTCTCGGTGACCGTATCCAACATGCCCACCACCGTGCCGAACTGGTCACGGATGGGGCTATAGCAGAACGTGAAATAAGCCTGCTCAGGACCGCCGCCGCGCTCGATGACCAGGGGGAAGTTCTCTATATAAGTGGCTTGCCCATCGAAGGCCGCGCGCACGATCGGCCCGATATCGTTCCAGACCTCCCGCCACACCTCATCGAACCGCCGCCCCAGCGCCTCGGGCTTGCTGCCGAGGATCGGCAGGAACGCATCGTTGTACAACGTGATCAGGTCCGGCCCCCACACGATGGCCTGGGGAAAATGCGAGGCGAGGCTCAGCGCCACCGTGGTCTTCAACACATCAGGCCACTGCGAAGGCGGCCCGAGCGGCGTGCCCTCCCAAGGATGACGGCGGACCCGCTCAGCCATTTCTCCAGAGCTCTGAAGCCAATCTGTCATTGCGTTCGATCCTTCTGAGACGCCAATACCAACGAGGGGGAAACGCTTGTGACCCCAGGCAGGGTCGTATTATCCCGCGACGGGTGGGAATGCGCGATTGGATTGTGGGAGGCGTCGGGGGGCAAATGGGGGGTGAAGGGCGGAAATCGGGGGTTAGGCTACAGAAATGTCTTACATATCGTTGGGAATGGGCTTGATGTAGGTGAAGAGACTGCCAAGTTGTAAGACATACAGCTCGGATGCTTACGACGATGGCAACGTCCTACATATGATTGGGAATCCCCTTCGCTATCAATCCCTTGCGTATTTTTTACGGCGGCGACTATAGTCTTGGCGTCGCCCAAATGGTGGCCGGGTTTGGCGACCCGCAGTGGGCAAAACTATCCAGTGGAGCTTACTTATGAATCAATACATGGGCCTGACCAGCAACGCCGACGACCAACCCCTCTACGTCGATACCACCGCCCCGCTACACATCCTGCTCGACTCAGCTGCCTACCGAATCCGTGCCGCGACCCAATTCCTGGAGAACCTGGCGATGCGTGATGAACTGACCATCGATCCCGCGACCTTGCAAGATCTGGCGCAACTTTGCTGCATCCCGCTACGTGATGGGTGTGACGTGATGGATGTGATTGCACGACGATTGGATGCGGCACCGGCAGGTTCCACGCCATAAGCCTGCCCGCCGACAACCTGTGGCGAGGGAGCTTGCTCCCGCTGGGCTGCGCAGCGGCCCCTTTTTGTGAGCGCTGCGCACTCAAGCGGGAGCAAGCTCCCTCGCCACGGGTGCATCGTCGACCTGAACTACTCGACCATCCCGTTATAAACAACAGTCGCAGCGCCCTCCTTCTTGACCATGAGCTTGTTCCCTTCCGCCATGGCCTCGACCAACTCAGAACACCCCTCCACTTCACGCTTGCCATCAACCCGCTCGGCCTGGGTGTCGAAACTGAATACATAAGTGGACGCAGGGCAAGCATTGCCGCCCTCGCCCGTGGAAACCACCAGCACATACTTGCTCGGGCCAAACGTGTAAGCCTTTTCAATCGTCACATAACCGGTGTACTCGGCCTGCTCGACAACGGACTCCATGACGTTCATCACACCCGTCCGCGATTGATAATTCAGCGCAGTTGCCATCGCCTCAGTCTGAGTCGTGAAAGGTCCGGCACGCTCGGTATTGACGGGCAGCGGTTGATAGGCAACGCCCGGCGGCGCGGGAGGTGCGGCTTGAGTCTTGGCGGTGGTTTTTGCAACAGGGCTTCGCTGGAGTTGAGGGCTGTCGCATTGGCCGTTTTTGCAGATGAAATCGCCTTGGCAATCGATGTCTTCCGAGCACGAGTTCGTTTCTTCGAAGGTGCTCTGGTCGGCCTTGGCGTAACCGACGACGGCCAGTGTCAGGAGGGTGCAGGCGAGCAAACGCTTCATCGGTGAAGTCCTTTTCTTGGATGGTGGTTGGATGATAATTGCAAAACATTCCGGGATTGTCTCTGTCGCCTCCGTTTTCCAGTGTCCGGTGGTCCCACTTTGGTTTACAGACTAGCCTTCCAAATGCCCGCACAAGGACGAACCATGGCTGACCGCAAACAACTCCACCAAGACGGCTACATTCTGCTCCGTCGAGCGATCCCGAACGAGTGGCTGGCTGACTTGCGTAGCGTGTTCGATGCAGGCGTGCGACCGTCGGATCAATGGCCAGTGCCCCGTGGCATGGACTGGCGCTATTCGATGCTGGACGATGATTCGAGGATTCAAGCCGTGTGTCGTCTACCCCAGCTACTGGCGGTGGCAGGTGAGTTGATCGGCGAACAATTCTTCCTCTCCCAAGTGGAAGGCCGCGAGCCCCTTGCCGGTGGCGGCCAGCAACCACTGCACCGCGATCTGTCGGCCCAACGACCAGGCGACATCGCCATCGCCCTGGCATTCTTCGACGATTACGGCCCCGAGAACGGCGCGACACGGATCGTCCCCGGCAGCCATCGCCCCGAGCCGGATGCGCCCCCCTTCGACTTCAATGACGAGTCACGCGCTGTACAGCTTTCAGGCAGTGCCGGTGACATCCTGGTGTTCGATGTGGACCTGGTGCACGCGGGCAGCCTGAACGCGATTGGCGCACGCCGTCGCTCCATCCTGATCAGCTACTTCTCGGAATCGCTCTACGCGTCACACCTGGAAACCGTGGCGCTGCGCAATATTCGCATGGACACCCGCGATCGATTCGCCCCCTCGGCGTTTACTTTCGAGGGCTAGTTTTTTGGGTCGATGAAAGTTGTGCGCAACGGTTCGAATCTGAGCTTTAATGCCCGGGCTTTTTGAGAACCCCATTCGTCTGATCAAGGAAGAAACGACATTGAAAACAGCTTTCGGCGCCCTGTTGTTGGCCTGCCTGACAACGACCGCATTGGCTGACGAAGCCCCCATCGGTTTTCAATCTTCCAACCTGCCGGATCCACACAATGGCCGCGCACTGGAGATGGTGGTCTGGTACCCGAGCGCAACCACCACGGCCCCGCAACTGATCGCCGATAATGCGGTGTTTGTCGGCGCGTCCGCCGTGCGTAACGCGCCGCCAACTGCGGGCGAACATCCATTGGTGGTGCTCTCCCACGGCTACAGGGGTAACTGGAGCAACCAGATTTGGTTGGCCAGCGCCTTGGCCCAGAAGGGTTACATCGTCGCCGCCATCAACCACCCCGGCAGCACCACCCATGACCGTAGCCCCCAAGCAGCGGCGCAGTTATGGCAGCGCCCTGTCGACCTGCGCCGGGCCATCGATGCGGTCACGACTCACCCTGAAAAATTTGGCCGGGTCGCCAATGATCGAATTGCAGCCGTGGGCCATTCCCTCGGCGGCTGGACCGCCCTGGAGATCGCCGGCGCTCGCTTCGACCCAGAGCGCTTCACCCAGGACTGCAAAGCCCATTCGCAGTTATCCAGCTGCACGGTTTACGAACAGATGAACCCCGCCAGCACCTCAGAAGCAAAGACCGAACTGGCCGCCGATTGGCGCGATAAACGTGTTACTGCGGTGGTGACATTGGACCTGGGCCTTTCGCGGGGTCTGACCGATAAAAGCCTGGCCGCACTGCCGGTCCCCGCCTTGGTGATCGCGGCCGGTGTACCGTCGCAAGAGCTTCCCGCTGAGTTGGAATCTGCCAACCTGGCCAAGCGCCTGCCCCCAGCGTCAAGCCGTTACGTCGAGATCAGCGATGCGAGCCATTTCAGCTTCATGTCGATGTGTAAGCCTGGTGCGCAGGAAATGCTTGAGGAGGAAGTGCCAGGGGATGGGATCATTTGTCGGGATGGTGATGGGGGTCGTGCTCGGGGGGTGATTCAGCAGCAGGTTGCATCGCTGATCGCAGAGTTTTTGGCGCAGTCATCGGGTTATGAAGAAGGTCGTTTGTAATCGAGTGGTGCTGACTTGAAGCGGTTCGACGAGACGCCGGAACAGCCATTTTGCACCCATACAATTTTTGCCCCTTAAAGACCTATACAAAAGAAAAAGAAGGTGTACGATATATCGCCAATGGCTATATGCCATTATTTATTACTCTGCAATAGTGCCCCGTAGAAACTCAAAAATTTCAGGGATGAGCTTGGAAATTGAATATAAAATACGAGAAACGACTGGTTGCATTTATTGATGTGCTTGGCTTTAAAAATCTTGTCTATGCCTCATCAACAGCCTCGATAGATACTTATTATAGCTTCATCCTCTCCAACTTCCACTCCGCAGTGACTAAGCGAAACTTTGATTTCTTACTGATAAGTGATTCGATTGTTATTTACTGCGACGAGTCATCTGAAAATCTCCTTGAGTTGATGAAATTATCAAGCTTACTGCAGTCGGGACTGCTCGCCAAAGGTATTCCTGTTCGAGGAGCAATCTCACACGGCGACCTTTTTGTTGATAAGGCCAACAATATAATTGTTGGCGCAGGCTTGATCAATGCCTACACTCTTGAAGCTGCAGCAAAATACCCCAGGATAATTATTGATCGCTCACTTATCTTGAAGTACTACGGTTCTATGACCGGTGCGCTTGCCGAGTGCGTGGTATCAGGGCTTCCACACTTGTCGAATGTTTCTCATAATGGCGGAGTGGTGGATTATCCATATTTGAATTATGGAAGAATTTTATCTACCTCCATGAGCAATAGACCGTTCGAAGGCGCTCTAAACTTGCTAAAATCCAATTTTTATAAAAATGAAAATACTGAAAAATATGAATGGCTAAGGCACTATCTTATTTGGGCTTTCGATGAGCAGAAAAAGCATCTGGAAGACAAGCTTGAGCTTAATCATAATGAGCGCTCACGCTTGAGAAGAGTTTCAAAATATATCGACTCGTTTGAATCTCTCTGATCCAGATAGGCGTCTATAAAATATGATTATTAAGCTACATTCAACTTGGTTAGGGTTTTGCGCCCAACATGGTTTTTAGCTGTTGGATGGCCCCTTCTGGCCTTTTCTGTTGAAAAAGTAGACCTCCTGTCTGGCCTGCGACGAAATTGGGTCATCGGCCAGTTGGAGGATTCGCAGCATGACGGGACAATTGTCGAGCGGACAAGAGGGGTGGCTTTACTCGTAAACATTGAAGATTACATCCCAGCCTGTCATCTGCTGCGCAACATTCAATCGTTGCCTCGATCTGAGAGATCTGCGCCATTACCTCGCCGATTTCTATAGCCCGATTGATCCTGAACTGATGATTCACCTGCTGATCGTGGGTTACTGCTACGGTATTCGCTCCGAACGCAGGTTGTGCGAAGAGGCTCACTTGAACCTGGCGTATCGCTGCTTCCGTCGAATCGGCCGACGGCTTCCGGTCGCGGCGGCTAGTCATTGGCCGAGAGCTGTCAGATAGATTGTCTCCATTGATGCCGCGAGCCTTACCTGTGACTTAAGCCATTGGGTCAACGCGGCAGGGTCGTTGACGAACAGCCCGTTACTTGTGGATAAGTCAGGTAAACCAGTGTCAGTTTATTCTTCGGTTCAAATCCGTGATCAATCATGCAGCGTTGGGCTTTGGCAGTGCTTCCAATGCTTGCGACCTCTAGATTCGACCCCAGTGGTTTGGCATTGCCGCATGCGTACATTACCGGCAGGGCTTCACTATCATTGGCTACCTGGACTGAGAAATGCTTGGCCGATTCTGTTGAAAAAATCAGCCATGGTTTGCGCATCAGGAAAGCACGCGCCCCAGATTGAATCTTTACTTTTGGCGGAGGCTTCCGGACTCAAATTTCACGTAGCAGCGTGAAAAAAGGAATTTTCACCAGTCAATGATCAGGTAGTTTGGGCAGACCGACTTTTTCATGCTCCATTTTTCATAGGCGTCACGGTATGTCTCTTCCCCAATAGTTTCCGACTTAACTATCCTACGCCTCCACCCCAAAACGGATTCGCCAAGATGTATCTGCGTTCAAGCGTGTTATGCCTATGCCTTTTCAGCACCCTGAGCCAGGCCGCTGTCAACTGTTCTGCCCTGGCGGAAAAGATCTCCGGCACCGTGCCTGAGTTTCATCCGTCGGTGCAAGGCAAGGTCATTGGCACCGGACGCCTGCATTTTCACGAAGCGCCGGATGAAGCCTGTGCCAATAAAAAGATTTTCGTAATACCCGGCGACTCTCTCACCGTTTACGCCAGCCTTGAAGACGAATCATGGCTGGAAGTGAACTTCATCGCCAAGAGTGGCGACGACTACACAGGTTGGGTAAAGGCGGACCGGGTCGAGATTGGTGTACCTTACGGAGCGCCACCGGACGATGCCGACGAGGCGCCAGCGGGCGATGCCCAGTAATTCAAAATGGGTGTGCCCTTTTTCATTTTTGAAGCGCAGGAGAAACAATGACGGACTCGCCAGAAGGGAGTGCGCTGTTGCCGGCCAGCACACACGGCGACCTCGACGTGGCTGATGCTACGGGTTTCACTGCCTGGGCTCGCGTCTGGGCGGAGCTTGGCGTCGGATGTGCGTCACAAGAGACGTACGAAGCACTCATTCGACGCTACGGCGAGCCGCATCGCGCTTACCACACCCTCCAGCATCTGCAGGAATGCCTTCAGGTGCGCCGGTTCGTCAACGCGGCCTGCCCGGCCCCCGCCGAAGTCGACCTCGCGCTATGGTTCCATGATGCGATCTACGACCCTCTTCGCAGCGACAACGAGCTGCGCAGTGCCCAATGGTTGGATGATGTGGCACGTGATAACGGCCTGGGCGATGAAACGCGACGCAGGCTTTACGAGCTGGTGATGGTGACGCGACACGACGCTGCTCCGGCGTCGGCAGACGAAGCGGTGCTGGTGGACACGGATCTGGCGATTCTTGGGGCATCGTTCGAGCGGTTCGAGGAATACGACCAACAAATTCGCCGCGAGTACCAGTTTGTGCCGCTGTCTGTGTACCGCCAAAAGCGCCGCCAGGTCCTTGAAGGTTTTCTGGCACGGGGGCGCATTTATACGACTGCACCGTACTTCGACGCATTCGAGCAGCAGGCACGGGCCAATCTTGCACGCGCCATCGACCGTCTCGACTGAAGACTGGCGTCATTCGGCAAATCGGCTTTCAGCCATCGGATCAGGCTTCAGATCAACCGATCCACAACCCTCGCATTCCACAACTCCCGATACCGCTCCCGCCACCCAGGACTTCCTTTATCCAGCCACTCCAACGTCGCCTCAACACTTTCAGGGCTGATGATGAAGTGATTGATATGCTCCTCGATCCGCTCTTGCGATAGATACAGCGCGTCCAAGTAACCATTGAAAGAATCCGCCAGCACCACATATTCATCGCCCTGCTGACGACGCCCGGTCCAGGCCGGTAAGCCCGCCACCATTGCCGCCACGTCCTGGCGCCCTTCGCGCAAATCCAGCAGCAAGATACTCGCGCCGCCGTCGCGCCCGATCGGCAACAATCCCGTCGCGGGGAAGCCGGGCTGAGCCCGCAGTTGCTCCAGTTCGAAGGGGTTGGATTCATACTCTTTGTCCGGATCCAGCCCGTACAGTGAAAAGCTGAGCAACTCCTCATCGCCATTGGCGAGCGTGGCCAGCACATCGTATTCCACGTAGGCGCCGTTGCAGGTCTTGAGGAACTGGCGATAGTCGTCCGGCAAGCGGGCACCCAGGCTGGCTTCCAGTTGCGCGATGGCAAGGTCGGTGGCGCCTTCACGGGTGTCTTCGAGGATGAGTCCACGGTAGTCAGTCATTGATGTCTCGAAAGGGTATGGGATGGGACGCGGTATCAATCGATCTTACAAAAAAAGCGACCGATCACTCGGGTTGGTTTTCGGCCGCCCCTCCCGGCCTCACACCACACTCGCCCGATGCAGACTGCTCATATGCCCAACGCCCGCCGCCTTCAACCGGCTCACCAGATCCTCCCTAGCCGCTCGCCCACCGGAACGGACGTACTCCAGTTCCGCAGCCGTGATCAATACCACCGGCACCAACCTGACCGGGGACAAGGGCATGTCATCCAGTTGGGTAGGGAAATCCGGCGCCGGGGCGCCGAGCAGAACGCCGGTGGAGTCGTCATCGGTCACGAAGAGTTTGGGCAGTTGATCGCTCATGTGGTGCGATTGGCTCAGCCCGGGAAGTTCAAGGGATAGCGCCCCGTGCTGGTCGAGTTGGTGGGTGATGCCGCCCGCGTCGGCCACCGTTTTGGCGACGTGTTCCACCAGCTCGAATGCCCAGCTGCGTTTGAAAGGGTCGACCTCTCCCGCCGGGCCATAAGCGTGCTCGGGGATATCCGCGGTTTCGACGAACAATTCCATTTCGAAGCCGTTGCCCATTCCTTCCGTATCATCGAATGGATCGGACAGGCCTTCGGTGGCGAGAATGATCGCGTCGCCGCGGCGAACCACGCGGTAGGCCTGGCGGGTCGAAGGCCAGTACGGGCCGCCGGAAAAAGTCGGACTGATCAGGTAGGAAAGAACATCCTGCTCGACCGTACCGACAGCGCTCCAATGACGATCCAGGCACGCTGCGCCGGCTTCCCGGACGGCCAGATTGGCTGCTTCAGCCTCGGTCAGGTCGCCAAGCTCGTGGGATTGCGGCGCGGGCTGGTCGTTTTGGGTTTCAGGGGTTTTCGATGAACCGAAGAGCTTCTTGAAGAAATTCATGGGCGTTCCTATCCGAAAATTACAGTTGATGTAGGCTCAGTCACTACGCTTGGATCGATTTCAAAAGGATGAATATGACGTTGACGGTCGAAAGTTTGGTGAGCATAGCAATGACCAACCCAATCAACGCACAAATCACCGCGCGCTTGCCTTCACTCGGTTTGAATCAATGCATGCTCACGGCTGGTTGCCTGTTCCAAGCCGTCTGGAATCATCAGTCGCAGCGGCCACCCGCTTGGGGCGTGAAGGATTACGATGTTTTTTACTTCGACCCCGACCTGTCCTGGGAGGCCGAGGATGAAGTGATCCATGCCGCCCAGCGTCTCTTCCAGGACCTCGACGTCAACATCGAGATCAAGAACCAGGCGCGCGTCCACCTTTGGTACGGTCAGCGGTTTGGCAAGCCCTACCCTCAGCTTCAGTCGGCCAAGGATGGCATTGATCGTTACTTGATTGCGGGTACGTGTATTGGGCTGGATGTCGATACCGGTGAGGTCTATGCGCCCTATGGCCTGGACGACATAGAGCAAGGCGTTCTTCGCATGAATCCAAGAAATCCCCAGCCTGACTTGTTCGATGAGAAGGCGAAAAGTTATCAGGCTCGCTGGCCGTGGCTCAGCATCATGGAGAAATGATGCAACCGCCATAATCCTGTGGCGAGGGAGCTTGCTCCCGCTGGGTGGCGAAGCCGCCCCAAAACGCTCTTCCAGACAAACGGCATCGACCGGTCTACGACGGCCAGGCCGCCGAGCGGGAGCAAGCTCCCTCGCCACGGAGTGCGGTCTTTAAGGCGATGTATGTAACTTGCTGCCGCCTTCGCGAGCAAGCTCGCTCCCACAGGAGATTGGCGGTGGGTACCGTTTCTGTGGAGTTCATCCTATCCACTCAACCTTGACTCATCGTCCCCGAAAAACTCGCCTCCACCGGCCCGATAAGAAAGACCGCGCCCAGGCCATCCCATTGCACCGTCACGCTGCCGCCATCACATTCAACCTCGACGGTACTGTCCAACAAACCACGACGAATCCCATTGACAACCGCACCGCACGAACAGGACCCCGACCCCAGCGCAATACCCGCCCCACGCTCCCAGATGCGCAACCGAATATGCGTGCGATCAATGATCTGGACGAAATGAACGTTGGTCTTGAGCGGGAACAGCGCGTTGGTTTCAATGGTCGGGCCGATCGTCGCGATATCAACGCCAGCCAGGTCATCGACAAAATAGGTGCAGTGGGGATTTCCCATGCTGCAGGCGGCTGGACTGTCAGCAAGTGGCAAGGCAGCGGTGTCCAGTTCTTGCGCCAAGGGAATGTCCGACCAGCCGAAAAGCGGCACGCCCATGTCGACGGAAATGTCGCCGGTTGGCGTACGTTCGCAAGTAAGCAAACCACGGTTAGTGCGCAGCACCAGCGAAGTCACATGTGCTTCGCGCATGAGCAGGTCCGCCGCACCTCGTGTCGCGCTGCCGCAAACATCCAGTGCGGAGCCATCTGCGTTCCAGAACATCACCCGCGCATCGGCATCGTCGCAATCGAGCAACACCGCGAGTTGGTTGAAGCCTATGCCCCGGTTCCGATCCCCCATCCGATGGGCCATGGCACTCGTCACCGCACTGGCCGAATTTCGCGAATCGACAATCACGAAGTCATCGCCATTGGCATGCATCTTGTGAAAGCTCAGTTGCATGCAAACGCCCTGCTGGAGATAGAAATGGAATTACCGTCAGGGTCTTTGGCGTTGGCAAAAGAGTAACCGTCCGCCCTGTGCGTCGCGCCAAACTTCAGGCCCTGGGCCAGGCATTTTGCCTTGAAACCTTCTACATCCTGGAGATCAAAGACAAGCTTTACGGTGACTTGCCCCGTTTTAACGGCCTTCCCCGCAGGGTGAACCATCAGGATCGCGCCACCGTTTGCAGGGCTCAATTCGGTGACGCGGTCATCGACTTTTCTTTCACTGGTAAAACCGAAGTGACGCTCATAAAAATCGCAGGTCGCTTGAACGTCCCGGACATACAGCATGATTCGATTGAGTGACGGTTGCATGGGTTCTTCCTTGATCATTGTGAGTGTTGCGCTTGCCCATATGCCTTGGTCATGACCGCCCAGGTCTTGGCGTCGGCAGGAATCAGATGCTCGATACGCAATGAACTCATGGTGATGTCGAGCGGCATGCCGAAGGTTGTGAACGTTGACATGAACGTCAGCTCCCCCTGGGGAGAGTCGACTCGTGTCAGCAACAGCGGAGGCAGTTCGTTCGCCAGCGCCACAACGCTGCGTGGGGCCGGCAGGCTCTTCAGAATCTCAGCCAGCGCGGGATTGTTCAAGGCTTCCCGAGATGCCCGTTGCCAGGCCACTACTCTTATTTCCTCGGCGTTGCTCAAACGATCGCCCAAGCCGCCGGGTTGCAGCAGTGTCACCAAGAGGTTGAGTCCCTCTGCCGCTTCCCTGGCAAGCCCAACCAGATCGAACAAGACACCCGCGCTGGCATTCGCGGCAAGGATGTTCCATTGAGCATTCAGAACAATCGCCGGAGCGGGGTTATTGGCGTGAAGTACATGGTCAATGGCATCACGTACCACTTCCATTGACGACGACGTGAGCGGCGTCGTTTCGTAGCGAGGGGCGTAACCACTGGCCAGGAAGATGTCGTTGCATCGCTCCAAAGGTACATCCAGGGCAGTCAACAAGTTATGCAGAGTGCCGGGGCTTGGCTTGGCGCGCCCCGTTTCGATGCAACTAAGGTGACGCTGGGAGATGCCTGTGATCAGTGCGCAGTCCAGCTGACTCAGTCCAGCCTGTTGGCGCAAGTGACGCAGTTGCGCACCGGCCGAGGTTGGCGGCGTCGTTCGAGAAAAAGGTCGACTGGTCATCCGTTGACTCTGGCATTGCGGGTGAGCGGCGTCGATGACCTCTGAGGTCATTGAAACCATGACGGTCAAATCACTAGCCTATCTCCACTGATCAATGAACTTGTCCAAGGAGGCAAAGTGAAGAAACCTTACATCGCACTTGTCACGCTGCTGCTTTTTTCCGTGTACACAGCGAGTACTTTGTTTCTCGCCGATCAATCGCTCCTGGCGTTCGGCATCGGGCTCATGTCTCGCCCAGACACCGCACAGGTCGTCATCGACCTTTATCTGCTCGCTTGCATGGCGTGCATCTGGATGTACCGGGACACACGTTCTAAAGGCAAGTCGCTCACATCGCTGCTGCCTTACCTCCTGATCACGGCCATCTTCGTATCAATCGGTCCACTGTTGTACATCGTCGTTAACGGATTTGGACGCCAATCGCCGGAGACAGGTATTCCCGATTACCCAGCTCCTTAAAGCGTCCCCCATCATGCGCATGCCTCCAGGCACGCCAGCACTTCAAACCGCTGGATCATAACCGCAGAAGACGATTGCAGCTCAAGGCCAATCAACAATCACTGCTTTCGGGTCGCCCTGGCGCATCTGGGCCAGCTCAGCATCCGCCTTGGCTTGCGTCGCGTGGCAGAACTCGAAGGCGTTCTGGGTCTTGCCGGTCGGCCCCTTGGCCTCGGCCATGCACATCACCGCACCCGGCGCACAAACAGCGCTGTTAAGTTTGAAATCCCCCCAAACGCCAGGTTGTTCCTGCTTCACCTTGGCGATGTAGTTTTTGAGCGAGGGCTGCATGTCGCTCGCGGCTCCGGCGATCAACTTGACCGGGCTGACGCTAGCGCCGTAAGTGTGCTGGGTGGACAGTACGGCAGTGCAATACAGTGCATCGGCCGGAACCGCAGCAGCTACGCCGTTCGCCATCACCGTCGGCGTCATCGATACTTGAGTTCCGCCGGGCCCGACCAGAACCGGCACGATGCTGAACGCGTTGTTTCGCCATACCTTCAGGTTCACCCGCGAGCCAATTGGCGCTTTTGCAACGGCCACCCTGAAATCGATTGAATCGGCGATAAGCCCGTTATCCACTGCCACGATCACGTCTTGAGGCAAGATCCCGGCCTGTTGCGCACCGCTCCCCGGAACGGTTGACAACACCACAACCCCAGCTGGGGGAGCTGACAGGGCCATGGCCCGCTTCGGATCGATGGTGTCGATGCTGGCGCCGATCCGGCCACGAGGTAAATTGGCGGGCTGGCAAGCTTTTTCCAGCCATACCTGGCTGGCCGCTTCTTTTCGAGCCGTGGCGACCTGCTTCATGATCGGCTCGGCGCTCGCCTGGTACATCGGCACTTCGCTGAGGGACATTTCGATGTACTCACAGGACTTGGAGCGATACCGGTCGGGCGTTTCCCGGGTCACCAGTTTTTGCAGGTCAATGGGCGGCAGGCCTTGGGGCGCGGCAATGGTGGAGGTTGCGGGAGAGACGCTGGCAGAGTCCGCTGTCGCGACCGAGGAGACCACATAGGCGCCGGCCGCCAGGCCTACGGCACTGGTCATTACGCTGGTGTCCACTCCCCCCATGGGAAGCAGCATCGCACCGACTACCGCCGCCTCACCGAGACCGCCATCAGAGGCACAGCCAGCCAAGGCAGTGAGCGAAAGTACAACGGCGAGCCTGGTGCTTGATTTGAAGGCAGGAGCAGACATTTCGCTTCTCGGTGATGGATTCGAATGGATCGTGGCGCATCATGGCAAAGTGCCTTTAAGTTGTATATCGAATGCACGTTCGCCCGGATGCCGCCCGTCTCAATCACCACGGCAACGAAGTGCTTGGTTTGAGGTTGGACAGGATGATGGCCAAATAGTACCTTGCCTGGACCCGCCTGAACGCCACGACCCCAGAGAAGCCCATGTCGACAAAATGCCTTACCGCAATACTGGTGCTCTCCCCGCTCCTGGCGTCTTGCGTCAACCCCATGTACAGCGCCGCCGAGCGAGCCGAAACAGCGGAATACCTGCGCAAGGTCAGAGACCCGGCGACCTACTACGCCATGGATTGTGAGACGTTCCTGGCAACCAAACGGGGTTGGGAACAATACCCCAACATGGCCGCCGACCCCGTTAACCTCGTGATCCAACAGGTGGCCACACAACGCGACTGTTCAGCCGGCAGCGCTCCTGTGCCCAGCGCGGCTGCGGTGGCCCCGACATCCGTGACGCCGGCGGCAATGCCCGTTCCCGTGTCCAATCAGTCGGGGTCCTTGGGCCTGCACATCACCCCTGTTACACCGACGGTGGCTCGGCAATTCGGCTTAGCCGCTGTCAGTGGCGTCTTGGTCTTGGGACCCGTACCCGGAAGTGGCGCTGAAAAGGCAGGCATGTTGGCCGGCGATATCGTTTTGCAAATTGCCGGGACTTCGGTCAATAGCCCAGCCGAGCTGACCGCTGTCGCCAGCCGTATTCGACCTGGTTTCGCGGCGCCGCTGAAAGTGTGGCGTTATCGGGCTCCCATCGATGTGCTGGTGGAAGTAGGCGACTCATCGGGCATGGCGCCCTCGGTAGCCTCTGCGCCTGCGGCAGTCGTCGCGCCGACGCCGAGCCTCCCCCTGGCCGCCCCTGTGACATCGCCAGCGAGCAATAGCACGACAAATACTTCGTTCTGTTTTGCCCTGTTCGAGGCCAGGCAAGTCCAGGGGCTGAGCGACTATCCATCAAGGGGCCTTATCACTCCCGTCTGGCAAGGCCCGGCACTGAGCGGCACACCGGCTCGTCTTGCCATGCCGGAGTTCCAGGCATTCACTCGGGCCCAAGGCTACGATGTGAAAATGCAACCGATGTTCTGCCAACCCATCGGCGCCAGCGAGCAGTGCCAGGCGCTAGGGTCGGAGAGCTTCATGCTGACCACTCGCAGCTTTACCGCGATGGTCAATTGCACTGAAACCTTGCAGGGCGTAGAAACAACCCGCGGTCTACTGCTCAAACAGTGGCCTTATCTGCAGACCACCGCGTGGCGTCCTTTGGCGGGTCAATAATGGCTATCTCTCGAGCCAATCTTCCCGCGTCATTTCCCAGATTTCCTTAGGCAACGTCCCACAAACGAAGTCCCCCTGCTGCGTCGCAATCATGCGCATGCCTTCATGTTCCGAAACTTTACGTGAAGCCAGGTTGCCCACCGCCTTGGGCACTTGCATGACGGGGCGGCCCAGGGTTTCAAACCAATAGGCGTTGATCGCCTCGCACGCTTCGCGCATGTAGCCTTTTCCCTGCCATTGCGGCGCCAGCCAGAAACCCCGGTTGTTGCCAGGCTGGTCGTACAGGCTGATGCTGCCGATGCTCTGTGGCGGATCGTCGGCAATCCGGATCATCCAGTGCCACTCGCATCCGGCGGCGACAGCGGGGAGCGCGTGGTCGCGCACGTATGTCAGCGCGCCGTCATCCGGGTAAGGCCAGGGCACGCGACTGTCCAGGTAACGGACCACTTCCCAGTGTGGGAACAACCGTTGAATCACCGGTGCGTCCGTCAGCTCAAGGGGTGTGAGGATCAGACGGCGGGTTTGGAATGTGGGGATGGTTTGCATCATGAAAGTCCTTTTCAAACATCATGGTGTCCTTGAAAAACAACCCACTCCAGCGTTGTCCTCAATCCAGACGGCGACACAGGTAGGCTTGGGTTTGATAAGGGAAATCAATAGTTTCACGCCCCCTCAAGGAGGGATGCGTGTCGATAAGATGCTGCAACTGATCACTCACCTTGGCCTTTTCGGCGGCAGGCAAGGCGGCGATGAAACTCACCGACAGGAAGCGGTCCATGATGACTTCCCTGGCGCTTCCTGAATGTGTGTATCGAAAGCAGGTCAATTCAGGAGTCGAAAAATAGTTTCCTGTGAAGGGTAACTGCCACGACCCGGTATGAAAACGCGGAGTATCGCCTTCGTATGGAGTGATGATATCAGTGATAGCAGCCACCCAGTCCTCCGACTCATCACGTACGTTCCAGATCAGGCCCAATCGGCCATTCGCCCTGAGCACTCGGTAAATCTCGGCAAGCGCTTTTTCATTTGCAAACCAGTGGAAGGCTTGGGCACACACCACTGCTTGTGCCATTCCAGATTCGAACGGGATACTGTCTGCCGTCCCCTCCACAATCCTGACGTCCGGCAGGCTTTGGGCAAACTCGGCACGCATGGCCTCAACCGGTTCGACTGCAATGACATCGAGCGCCATGGACTTCAACAATCGAGTGAATTTTCCTGTGCCGGCCCCTAGATCGATAACTGCCGATCCCGGAAGAAGATCCAATTCTTGTTCCAGCCAGGCACTCAGTTCACTTGGGTAGTTCGGGCGCCCCTTGGCATAGGTGTGGGCTTGCGATGAGAATCCAATCTGGGCGGCCTTTTGAATGTTTGCCATGAGCCACGATCCTCATTGTGAATGTTGCATTAGCTGGGCTGCCCCTGGATGGAAGGGAAGAATTATTACCTAGCCGTTTTCAGGATCTTCAACTGTCTTTCTGCGGCCTTTCGAAGCCACCACTTTATATGCACCGGTACGAGCCTCTTTAACCGAATGTGCGGTCAAAGGGTCGCTACGAAAGCGGTAATGAGCTGAGGTTTTCTTGGCGGGAGGGCGAACGGTTTGGATAGGCGTCGCCTTTGCCGAGGCTGGCGGCAAGAAAGCACTCGGCTCCATCGCAAAGCGCTCTGCCAGTGCGTACGCCATCTTGTGACTGATGGGCCGATCCCCACTGAGCACCTTGGACACCGCTGTTTTATCACCTATTTCAGGGAGCTCTGAACCGGTGAGTCCGAGCGTCTCCATCAAATCCCTGATCAGTTGCACAGGGGTGCATGTCGCCTCAAAAGCGGCATTCGATTGGCGAAACTGGTCGGAGTCGCGCTGGTAGGCCAGGATTTCATCCTCGAGTTCAACGAGAATTTTCTCCTCGGTCTTGCTCAGTTCGCGCCCATCGGTGAGTTCATCGAGCAAGTCAGTCGCACGCTCATAGTCGGCGTGGGTCTCGATGCCATGCACAAACTCGCCGCGCAAGCGCTCTAGCACCGCATGCAACTCACCAAGCGTTGCGATCACGGTCTGGAAATCGTTCCGGTCTGCGCTCATCGTTTTACCCCTTTGTTTCTTGCATACCAGGCGTTGGCCACGTCGTAATCAGCATGCGTGTAGATGTGTTTGACGTAGAACTTCTGCCGGGTGTAGTTGACCCCCGCTATCACCCTGAGATTATTTGCGCCTACGTCGATCACAACCCAATTCATTGCGGCTCGGGGCTTGAACAAATCGACACCGTGCGTACCGAAAAGCTTTTGCAGGTCCGCGAACGCCTTGGGGCGAGCCATCTTCAAAATGCGCAGGCAACGATCAAGTCCAGCCTTGTCGTTCGGGTACAAAATTGCAGCGTCGTCAAAACGTGATGGCGTGAGTATATCCATAGGCTTCCTTGTCTTTGAGCCAATGGCACTCTGGTTGTGTTTTTTAACAACTGCGATGTGTTGGCGGCAGCGGGACTCATACTGTGGCAAGTAGGCGATTTGGCCGGCAGCATTGGGCCAAATGGGTGATCACCTACACATCCGGAGACAAAATCATGAACCCAGACCATCACACCACCCGGGACCTTAGCTCCGCTTGCGCCTCAACACAGCAAGTTCACTCAACTTGACCATCTCGCAACCGCCTTGAAGCTCCACACCTCACCCCGTCACACACCCCTGCGGCACCTTCCCAGCAAAACTGTCCACCAGACTCGCCACCACCATCTCCCCCATCCGCGTGCGGGTCTGCAACGTCGCACTCGCCCGGTGCGGTTGCAGCACCACCTGCTCATTGCCAAACAACGCCTCGGGCACGTGCGGTTCATCGACAAACACATCCAGCGCCGCACCGGCGATTTCCCCGGCGGTCAGCGCCGCCACCAGGTCGGGCTCGTTGACCAGTTTGCCGCGGGCCACGTTGATCAGGTAACCGCCCTGGCCCAAGGCGCGCAGCACCTCGGCATCGATGATGGCTTCAGCCTTGTCGGCGGCCGCCGCGAGGATCAAGGCATCGCTGTCGCGAGCCAGTTGCTTGAGGTCGGCGACGAAGGTGTGGTTCACGTCGCTCATCGGTTGCAGATCGGTATAGCTGATCGGACAACCGAACGCGGCGGCGCGGGTTGCCACGGCGCGACCGACCCGGCCCATGCCGACGATGCCGATGCGCATGCCGGACACTTGCCGGGCCAATGGCAACGGAGCCAATGGCGTCGGGCTCTGGGGCCATTGGCCGGAGCGCACGTAGCGGTCACCGGTGCATAGCCCTCGGCACACCGCAATCAATAGGCCGATCGCCAGGTCGGCGACATCTTCGGTCAGCGCGCCGATGGTGGCGGTCACGCGGATTCCACGATCCCTGGCGTAGGCCAGGTCCACCGCATCGGTGCCCACGCCGTTGACCGCCACCACTTCCAGTTGGGGCAGTTGCGCCATGAGCGCCTGGCTGATGCCCGTATGCCCACCAGTGATCACACCGCGAATGTTGGCGCCGTGTTCTTGTAGATAGGCTTGTTTGTCAGCCTGTTCGAAATAGCGCCGTACCGTGAACAGCTCGTTGAGCCGGGTATTGATTTCAGGGATCAGGATCGGGCTGAGCTGCAAGACTTCTGGCTTCATGTAGACCTCGTAACGGAATAGGAAAAAACTGATTCAAGCGTAATCAGGTGTGCTCGCCACGCATGCACACCCTCAAAAATGAACAGCGCCCAGGCTCAACCGCGACCGGCAAACGGCATGGCCGTGGCCATGACGGTCATGTTCAAGACGTTGGCCGACAACGGCAGGCCTGCGATGTAGCGCACCGCGTCGGCCACATGCTTGACGTCCATCATCGGCTCCACCGCGATGCTGCCGTTGGCCTGACGCACGCCCTTGGTCATGCGCACGGACATTTCGGTGAGGGCGTTGCCGATGTCGATCTGGCTGCAGGCGATGTTGTATTCGCGTCCGTCCAGGGCCAGGGATTTGGTCAGCCCCAGCACCGCGTGTTTACTGGCGGTGTAGGCGCTGCTGAATGGCCGCGGGGTGTGGGCCGAAATCGAACCGTTGTTGATGATCCGCCCACCCTGGGGCTGTTGCCGGCGCATCAGGCCGAAGGCACCACGGGCGCACAGGAAAACGCCGTTGAGGTTGGTGTCGATCACGTTTCGCCACTGCTCGAACGTGAGTTCATCCAGCGGCACGGCAGGCGCATTGACGCCGGCGTTGTTGAACACGACGTCCAGGCGTCCGTAGGCCTCGGCGATGGCGGCAAACAGTGCATCGACACTGGCCGGATCGCGCACATCGGTGGGCACCGCCAGGGCTTCGCGCCCCTCGCAGGCCGCCAACTCGACCAATGTCTGCAAGGGCTCGGGGCGGCGCCCGGCCAGCACCAGCGTGTAGCCGTCTGCCATCAGGCCCAGGGCCACCGCGCGGCCAATCCCGCTGCCGGCGCCAGTCACCAGAGCCACTTTCAATGTGTTGGACATGTGGATTCTCCCTTCTCGAATTCAGTCAGATGAACGCGGACCGACGCGCATTTCCAGTTCGCCGATGCCATCGATGCCGGCCGTGATGACATCCCCCGGCTGCAGCACATCGACGCCTGCCGGGCTGCCGGTCATGATCAGGTCGCCAGCCCGCAGCGCTACCGATTGGGAAATGCGGGCGATCACTTCACTGACCGACCAGATCTGGCTGTCGAGGCTGTCGCGCTGGCGCTCTTGACCGTTCACGTTCAGCCACAACTCGCCTTCGGGGTGCCCCGCCCGCAACACCGGCACGATGGCCGTCATCGGCGCGGCGCCGTCAAACACCTTGGCGCCCTCCCACGGCAAACCGTTGCGCTTGGCCAGGCGCTGGACATCACGCCGGGTCAGATCCAAACCCGCCGCGTAGCCCCACACATAGGCCAGCGCCTGGCTCTCAGGGATGTTGTCGCCGCCCTCCCCGATGGCCACGACCAATTCGATTTCGTGAGCGAACTCCTCGGTCACCGGTGGAAACGTCACGTCGCCGGTCGCCTCCACCACGCAACTGGCAGGTTTCATGAAAAACACGGGGGGGACTCGGGATTCACCCTGGGTATCGGGCCAAGGGTAGTTGCGACCGACGCAAAAGACCCGGCCGACGGGAAAACGCTGTGGGGTGCCAACAACCGGCAGGGTCACTGGCAAGTCCGGGGTAAAGACATACTCGGGCATGTTCATCCTGGTAAAAGTCCTGATAGAAGCGTCAGCGTACGGTGGCAATCCCCGGCTAAGTTGGAGGAATGCCGCCTCGTGTTGGAGAAAAACAGCTTTTTTCCGGGCTCAGCGCGCCTTGAGTTCAATGCGATACAAACGGCCAAGCAGCAACGAATAGGACAAGGTGCCAATCAGCGCCACACCGCCGATGAACCAGAAGGCCAAGGCAAATGAGCCGGTCTTGTGGACAATCGCGCCAATCACGATGGGGGTGACAATCCCGCCGATGTTGGCCGCCAGGCTGGTGATCCCGCCGGTCAGCCCGATCAGCTCCTTGGGCGCTACTTCCGACACCGCCGCCCACGAGGACGAAGCGATGCCCTGGGCAAAGAAGGCAATCGTCAGCACAGCGATGCAGATCACGTTCGAATCGGTGAAATTCACCAGCACGATGGACATGCCCAGCATCGACCCGACCACCAGCGGCAACTTGCGGGCAAAGGACAGCGAATAACCGCGGCGTATCAGCAGATCGGAGACGATCCCGGCGAGCAGGATTCCCACTGTCGCACCCACGAACGGCAGCACGGCGAAGATCCCGGCCTTGATCATGGTCAGTTGACGCTCTTCGATCAGGTACGTGGGGAACCAGGTGAGAAAGAAGTACAGCGCCGAGGTGCTGGCGAACTTACCGATGCAAATCGCCCAGACCTGCCGATAGCTGAACAGCTCGGCGATCTGCCGCCAGTTGAACCGGGTGCGCTCTTGGCTGCTCTTGACCAGCCCGCCCCCGGCTTCGATGTACTTGAGTTCTTCCTTGCTGACTTTCTTGCAGTTCATCGGGTCGCGATACAGGAACAGCCAAGCCACACCGAAAACAATGCCGAGCGCACCGGTGCTGTAGAACACATGGCGCCAGTCGTAGGTAGTCGCCAGCCACAGCAGCGCACCGGTAAACAGCGCCGTGCCCAGGTACTGGCCGCAGACGTAAATACTGCTGGCGAGACCCCGCTCGCGCGCCGGGAACCACACCGTGACCGCCCGGCTGTTGGCCGGAAACGCCGGCGCTTCCATCGCACCGACGGCCAGGCGCAGACCGAACAACGAAGCGAAGCCCGTGGCAAAGCCCTGGCACACCGTGACGGTCGACCAACTGATCAGCGACACCCCGTAGGTGAACCGGGAACCGAAGCGATCGGCGATGAACCCGGCGGGTACCAGTGCAATGGCGTAGGTCCAGGCAAACGCGGAAAAAATCAGGCCCATTTCGATCTTGTCCAGGCCCAGGTCCTTGGCAAGGAAGGGTGCGGCAATCGAAATATTCACTCGATCGATGTAGTTGATGATCGTCGCGATCAGCAGCAACGACAGCATGAACCAACGCCGGCGCGACGGCAGGCGCTCAGGCACCACGGCGTCCCGGGCGCTGGCAATTTGGGAGGTGTGGGAGTTCGACATGGTGGACCTCATTATTGTTAGAAGCGTCGAAATGTTTACGAGCAGCCGAAATCAATGCCCTCGATGCCGGGGCAGAACAATCGCTACAGGAATGAGAGGCGCGAACAGCCGGTGTCAGGTGTTCAGAGAGGCCTTGCAACAGGATCTGTCGCAGGAGCGGTCGGGAGGGTCAGCGTGAAACAGGAACAGGCTCATGATGTGCGCACCTTTTGATTGTTTTTGGATGGAGGGTCGGGTTGCGTGATCCAACAGTGGTCGTACAACCATTCAAAATCAACTGAGGTGTTAGATCATTTTTCCCGGTTGAAACCGTGCCCAAGAAACCTGTCCAAAAAAACAAGATCGCTGAGTTTTTTAAAAGCGTTTTATAAATACAAATAAGTAACTGTTTTTAAAGGATAAATATCACAAATACGAATTTGTCGTTTTGGACAACCAGCCGCCATCCTCGGGCTCCAGAAAATTCAGTCTCGGCACCCCGTCATCGTATAACGCCTTGAAAATCGGCCAGATGCACCGTCACAATCGTCGTCACCGCCATGCCCCGCAGAGGATTCCCAGGAGATGTCGTCACCGAGCCGAGTCCCCACCTATGTCATGCAGCAACGCAGCGAATTGACGGACTTCTACATCCGCGACAAAAAGGGCCGGCGCGCCGAAACCAGCCCGCATCGCCATGAGTACTTCCAGATCCAGATCAACCTCGGTGGTGACACCGTGCAACACATTGGCAACGTCGAGCGTCCGTTTCCACGCAACACCCTGGCCTTCATCCTGCCCCACCGCGTGCATGTGATTCCGCACCCGGCGGACAGCAACTTCATGGTGATCAACTTTTCCCAGACGTTCCTGTTGCCACATTTGCAGTGCGACCCGATGGACCTGGAAGAAGTCTCGATTCTGCTGGCGCCGGAACTCTCGCCGTTTCGTTTCCAGGAGCACCTGGACTTCATTCTCGGCGACGACGATTTCGCCAAGGTATGCGCGTTGATCACGCAAATGCGCGCACTGGACGAGCATCGACAATTCGGCACCCGCGAGATGCTCAAGGGCTTGTTACTGCAACTGATCGGCAGCGTCTGCGCCTTGTACGCCGAGCCGCTCAAGCGCTTGGCCGAAGAAAACGCCGCCGAAGTCAGCCGACGCGATGCGCTGGGCCGAATGTCCGAATACCTGCGCAAGAACATCGCCGACCCGGACCTCAACCTGATCAAAGTGGCGGCGGCGACCTACCTGTCGCCGACCTACCTGACCCACTGGCTGCGCAAGGAAATCGGCAAGACCTTTACCGAACTGGTGCTCGAACGTCGAATGCATGCGGCGCGCAATTACTTGCTCAATGGCACACGGCCTGTGGGCGAAGTGGCGAGGTTGTGCGGGTTTGCCGACGAGGCTTATTTTTCCAGGCGTTTTCGCCAGATACATGGACAGCCGCCAGGGCAGTTCAGGCGCCAGCAGTTGAATCCGGACAGTCCGCAGTTGCCGTTGAATACATAAGCCGACAATCGCGAATACGGCTCACCGCAGGATCAACACCGCCGCCACCGCAATCACCGCCACCACGCCAAAGACCATTCGCGCGATCCACGGCGCGGTGAGCCAGACGCCGGTCACCCCGGCAATCTGCCCCACGTTCTTCTCGGTCAGACGGAAACTCGGCTCCCGGAAAGGATTGCCGCAATGTGGGCAGGCGTAGGCCTTGTCGGAGACTCGGGAAGCGCATTCAGGGCAATCGATCAGACTCATTGTGCGACCTCAGGGAGAGACGAACTTGGGGTACTGACAAAGACCACGCATTTCCGGTTTTTGTTCTGAATCGAGTAAACCTTTTGGAGAGCACGCTATGGAAAAGCGAACTGCTTCACAGCCAACAAGATAGCCCAGCCACTACTGCGGGGGTTTTACGCGCCGGATAAGATCGTTCAGCACGTAGGTGTCCAGAAAGGCTGTGACTTCAATGATCTGACCATTCTTGAGGGTCATGTGCCACAGGTAGGTGTTGTTGTAGGGTTTGTGATCAAGCGCCGTCGCTGTCCCTTCCCACAGAACAACCACGACATCATTCTGAGCAACGATGCTCTGCACCGAGGGGACGATCGGTGTTGCCAGTCTCGCGGTAATCGGCCGCACGACTTGGGCCAGCTCAGCCTTGCTGTTATAGACACCTGAAACAGGACTCGTCCCGGCCACGGTCCATTTCGCATTGGGCGCCAGCAGATCGAACACCGTGCCTTTGCCCTGCTGCCAGTTAGTGAACGCCTGGCGGACCAGAGTCGCATTCGCATGTTGGGTGTTTTCCGAAGCCCAGACGTTGTTCGTAAAAAATATTAAAGACAGTGCAAGAGCCTGGACGCGCCAAGCGAAATTCATCCATCTGGTCATGATGTTCTCTCACAGCAATGCAGTTGATAAGACGCTCTTCCAGGAGAACCTTAACGGCATGTGCCCAGAAACCTTTGCCTGATACTGCTGTGAAGTTGCCTGATGCTATTCAGTGGCGAGGCTGCACAAGCAGCCGCTCATCAAGCAATTTGCCGTGCCTTTCTACCTTCAGTCTTAGCGACCTTCTTGAACCTGTGCTCAAACTCCCCACACCGGGAAGCTATCGCACACCAGGGGAAATTTTTTCATTCCGAAAGAGAGGCTGATTTCCAGAATCGCCCGGCCAGCCAGCGACTGACACTCAAGACCCAGGCAAACAGAGCGATCAATCCGACACTAAGCAGCATCCCCTTCACGCCCGTGCTGCTGATGAGCTTTCCGGTGATAAAGGGAAACCCGAATACACCAATGAAGTAGGACAGGCTGAAAAGCGGCAGTGCTTGTGCGGTCAGTCCAAAACTCAGACTGGAAATTCGCACCTTTAGCGCTGACGGCGTATCACCTGGGTGCCATTGCCCCTATCGTCATTTTTCAGACAGCAGAAACCACAAAGCCCCTGGTTTTCTTGGAAAACCAGGGGCTTTGTGTGTATCGAATTTGGCGGTGAAGGAGAGATTCGAAAGCACCCGATCGGCAATTTCAGCGAGTGAGGGGCCGGTTTATAAGGGTTTCAGGTCGATAGTTTGCGCGCAAACGTTCCCATGGCAATCCCATGGAATCTGTGCGGCACCAGGAGGCACGGTTGCGTAATCGGACTATTGCGGTTTTGGGGAGTAGCGTCGGCAGTGGGTAACTTTGGTAACTCACCCCGTGGATTTGCCTGCAAAGCCTGGTCCCGTTGGGGGACGTAGGCTCGATACAAGGTGATTTTCTTGTAATGTAAAAGAAAGGTAATTACTTTTAGAAAAGCAATCTTTAATTTAAATAATTCATTATAAATCAACAGGTTAAATCAATAGTATTTTTCCATCACTCTAAATTTCTTTCTGAAGTAATTCATCGAAACCAATCAATGCGGAGCGTTCAGCGTTGCTACGGTGTCTGGATTCGCGCATTACTTTTTTCCGACTGCGCTCCTGTGATCCGGAGCCCTGGGAAGATCTGCACCAAGCGAACGAATCGCGCTGTCGTGAACATATCAGATCTACCTACCCTTCGCAGGGATTCGCAGGCTCTATACTCCCCACATTCCACCAGCCGAATGCTCAGCCACACTTGTGCTAAGCAAGGCACAGCCATGAAGAAAAAAAGACCTATTTAGCCCGCAGGCGTGGTGGGGGGATGACCGCCCGCGCCAGGGCAACAACTCCTCAGAATACCTAATTCCGGAAAATTTACGGGCAAAAAAACCCGTCGTCGAAATTCTTTCCCCCCTTCAACGCTTATCAATTTAAAGGCGATTGCCTACATTAAATTTTCGCCCACTCGTCGGAAAATTTTAAAAAACAGAATTTGGTCGACGCCCCAGTCATTGAGCTCACCACCTCGCAACGGTTGAGCCAGAGCCTTTCACACGGCATCGCCTCCAATAGAAATGGTGAAACTCCAGTCGTATTGCAACGCCTCCATTAGAGACTGTAAGGTGTAGCCTTACACACTACGACATAGTGAGACCTAAGATGGATAAGCAAACCGCCCCCTTGCATCCCGGATCTTGGGTCCGTGAAAACATCCTCAACCCCCGCAAACTCACCGTGACCGAAGCGGCGAAGCTAATCGGCATAAGCCGCCCTGGAGTTTCGAACTTTCTTAATGAAAAAGTATCGGCTACCCCTGATATGGCCGCACGACTGGAGCGAGCTTTTGGCGTGTCAGCTATCGATATTCTCGATCTTCAGAACTCCTTCGATTCACATATCGGAAGAGCTGGCAGTGCCGCCGCAAGTGCGCGTGCCTATGTGACGCCGTTTTTGGGAATTCAAGCTAATGACATCGTTAGCTGGTTCTCGACCACAATACTGGCACGCACCCGTCTGTCAGTCCTGCTTCGTATTCTCGTCAATTCGACAGGCCAGAATCTGGAGAGGGTAGACTTTCCCGGGCATGACGACGCGGAGCGCCCCGGCTGGGACGGTTATATTGAAACCTTTTCAGGAACACCATGGATTCCTTCCGGAGCATCGGGCTGGGAGTTCGGGGTCAACGCTGACATCAAAGGAAAAGCCGACGGCGATTTCGCGAAAAGCGTCAAGGCCGTAAAGAAAGTAGAACGAGAAAACATCACGTTCGTGTTTGTTACACCTCGGCGCTGGTCCGGAAAAGCTGCGTGGATCAGTGCTATGAAGGCAAAAAAGCTTTGGAAGGATGTACGAGCCTACGACGTTAGTGATCTCGAACAGTGGATGGAAACATCCATTGCAGCACAGACATGGTTTGCAAACCAAACTGCACGCCCATCAAGCGGAGTGCGAACTCTTGAAAAGTGCTGGAGTGACTGGGCAAATATTGCGGAGCCCCCTCTTCATCCGTCGCTCTTCAGCACGGCGAACGATGTTTGGCGCAGCCGAATTAAGTCGTTCTTATCAAAGGATAACTCAGAGCCACTCATTATCACGGCAGACTCAATAGAAGAAGCCGTTGCATTCCTGAGCCAGATATTCAGCGAACCAGAGCTGAGCGAGCATAAGGACCGGGTACTCGTGTTCGACGAAGCTGGCGTCCTCCCCCAACTCGCCCAGAGTGCAACTAATTTCATCGCAGTAGCACACACGCGGGATGTTGAGCGGGAGTTTGGAGCCTATAGTGGGTCGTTGCGCACAGTAGTAATTTACCCGCGTAATGCTGCGAATGCCAATCCTACGATCGTTTTAGAGCCCCTCAGCTACGAGCTTTTCAACAAGGCGCTTGAGGCGATGGGTAAATCTCGCGACGAGATAACCAGGCTAGCCAATGACTCAGGGCGTTCGCTCACCGTGCTACGGCGTAGGCTCTCGACGATCCCGGCGATCCGAACGCCAGAATGGGCAGCCAATAACCAAGCCTCCTCAAATCTTGTCCCATTCGTGCTTTTAGGTACGTGGGATACACGAAATGAGGCAGACCAGAAAGCTCTTTCTTTACTCGCCGGTGACCTTTCCTTTGATGCGCTAGAGAGGCGAGTACAAGAACTGCTGCAGTTGAACGATTCGCCTGTATGGTCGCTCGGAAACTATCGCGGAGTGATCTCCAAGATTGATTCTTTATTTGCTATTGCAGGCGCCTTCACCCAAGGAGACCTAAACCATTTCTTTGACATCGCAAAGACGGTTCTAGGCGAGGACGACCCTGCTCTTGATCTTCCGGAAAAAGATCGGTGGGCTGCGGCTGTCCATGGCAAGAAGCGAGAGTTTTCTTCGGCGCTTCGCGAAGGCATTTCAGAAACGTTGGTTTTGCTTGCAGTCCACGGAAAGCATCTCTTCGGGAAGCGTCTCGGCTTTGATGGTGAATTTGCCGCTGCCAATTTAGTGCGAGAGCTTCTCGAACCGCTTGAGACCAGAAAGTTGGAAGCTAACGACCGTGACCTTCCTCTTTATGCTGAAGCGGCCCCAAAAGAATTCTTAAGCATCCTGGAGCGCGACCTCAGGCTAGAGACACCATGCTCTCTGGGGCTTCTACGGCCAGTGCCCACAGGACTTCTTGGCTCACCTAAACGCACGGGCCTTCTCTGGGCACTTGAGGGGTTAGCGTGGAATCCCTCTACTTTCCCTCGGGTCGTCAAAATTTTAGGGCGGCTCTCCGAAGTTAAAATTGACGATAACTGGGGGAATAAACCGATTGTCTCATTAGGCTCGATCTTCAGAGCATGGATGCCGCAGACGGCTGCTGACCACAACGCACGATTGAAAGCCATTCGGATGTTGTTGGATAAGCATCAAGCGGTAGGCTGGAAAATTTGCTTGCAACAGTTTGGTGACTTTGGCAGCCGCGTCGGAGATTACACGCATAAGCCTAAATGGAGGCCAGACGGATACGGCTACGGTGAGCCTTTCAGCACATGGGAACCCATCAATATCTTTGTCCGCGAGATGGTCCAAATGGCCCTGACCATGCCTCTCTATACAGCTGATATGATTTGCGATCTCATTGCGAGGCTCCACGCACTATCGGTCGAGGATCAAGAGAGCGTCTGGAAGATCATCGACGAATGGCGTAAGGCCGGAGCGAGTGACACCGACATCGCCCGCGTACGCGATAAAATACGCGTAACCGTGCTCTCACGACGAGCTCGAAAGAAAGTAGGCGAAGGTGGACAAGCCATACTCTCGAAAACCGCTAAGGCTGTTTACGCTTCGATGGAGCCGACCGATGTCGTGAACAAGTACGAATGGCTATTCCGTCAGGGATGGGTCGAGGAGTCGGCAGATGAACTCTCAGATATAGAACTCGACTTTCAGGCGAGAGAACGCCGGATCGAAAAGCTCCGATCCGAGGCCCTGACTGAGATCATCGCAAACAATGGTCTGCAAGGAGTTTTCAACCTTGCTATGAAGGGACACTCACAACGACAAATCGGCTGGTATCTAGCGCGTGGAATCCTGAATGCAGACCAGCTTGAAGACCTTATACTCCAGTGCCTGACCAACACCGAGGGTAGTGAGAACGCTCGCCGAAGCAGCATAGCAACTGGCGCTTTGGGCGCACTCGATGTAGAGCAACACAAAGCACTCTTTTTGAGTCTACGCAATAAGCTGTCTGAACAAGAAGCGCTTATTATACTAATTTCTTCACCTTATCGTAAAGCGACTTGGACACTCGTAGATTTGCTATCAACTGAAGCGCGCTCTAACTACTGGAGAGATGTCACGCCGGAGTACATTTGTAATGCAGCAGACCAGAACAACGAAAGTGTCTGGCGCCTACTTGACGCAAAACGACCACGCGCTGCCTTTTCGGCAGTTCATTTCAAACTTGATGAGGTGCGGCCCGAGCTTCTTGTTGAGATGCTTTCAGAAATACAAGAACAAGACAGTAAAGATAAAGAAGGCGAATATCAGCTTCACGCTTATGACATTCAACAAGCCTTCAAGCTACTAAATCAGAATCCTGACGTACCGTTCGAAGATAAGGCAAGATTGGAGTTTGCTTACATTGATGTACTGGCCCGCTCCCTGCGTGGTGGTGATGGACACCAGATCCCAAACCTCGAACGCTATGTAGAAGATCACCCAGAAATGTTCGTTCAGGCGATCGTCTGGACGTACAAGCGCAAAACTCCTAGTGAAGACCCTCCAGAATTTCGCATTGGGGAAGGACACGAACACTTGGCAATCAGGGGTTATCACCTGCTTGAGGCATTAGAACATCTACCCGGACAGAATGAGGCTACCGAAGATTCGTTTCGTAAGAGGTTGGCCGAATGGGTCTCTATCGTCCGTAGGCTTTGCTCCGAACTCGACCGCGCGGCCATCGGCGATATTTGCCTCGGTAAGCTATTGGCTAGCGCCTCGGAAGGTAAAGATGGGGTGTGGCCCAACGAGGCCGTTCGTGATGTGATGGAGGACTTAGAATCCGAGGAAATATCGCGCGGCGCTCATACAGGACTTTACAACGCCCGTGGTGCACACTTTCGCGGCGAAGGCGGAGCTCAGGAGAGAGAGCTCGCAGCCAAATATCGCAGATGGGCAGAGGCTCTAGAATTTTCCCATCCGTTTGTTTCATCCTCTCTTCTGATGACCATGGTGGAGACCTATGAGTATGAGGCGGAAAAGCAAGATACAGAGGCAGGTATCCGGCGCCGTCTTCGACATTAAGGCGATCTTCAATATATTGAATTTACTGGCATCGCTCTAAGATGACGCCTGCATTCGGCCAGAAGCTCACCCGGGATCCGTTTCTGGCCGATTCCCCCCCTGCCAAGACCGGCAACAATCAGCCCAGCGGCTTTGCATTTTTGTGATCGCATGGGCTAAGACGCCACAGTTTCAGCTCATAGCTTGCAATGCGTATCAAGCCCTCAGTAACGTGCTCGCTTGCACAAACACTAGACCTTGTCAGAAAATTTTCTTCCAAACAGATTGAAAATGATGGGTAATTTTTCTGATGATTGTGTTTTGATAGCTACCCCCATAGTCCACACCAATGGTAAAAAATGCTCGAACACCTGCAGGCCCTTCCTGGTTCTCTGTTCATTGTGCTTACCACAATAGTGGGATTTCACGCAGCCATAGCCATCTTCGAAGAGACGATCTCAGAAACGACTCGCGCAAAGATAGGGCATCATTTATTGGTGGGGGATTTTCGGAAAGGGACACGCAAGGTTTTAGAAATATATTTGAGCTTGAACAACACGCTATTTGGCAAACAAATTCTCTCCCTTCGCTCCTTCGGCGTCAGCGTGATTCTGACTTCTATTTGGGGGGCATGCTTTATGCTTAACTATGGATACACCTTCCCAGAATTTAAAAATGCGCTCTACATGATAGCGCAAACGCCGAACCTGAGAAGCCTTGCGACTCTAGCATTTTTCGTGGTTTTACTCATTGATTTCCTATCGATTAGTATAACGAGAAAAATCTATAGGACGACCGTAGCGAAAGGGAAAAAGTCTTTTCTCTTGGCGGCCATTGCGGATCTAAGTTGCTCAATTTCGCTGTATTACATCGGCATTTCAATATTCAAATTTTCTCTTTCAGATCAGTTTTTCTTGAGCCTAGCTGACTCGTTGAGGATTTGGTTTAGTCCCACTGAGATGACAATGGGCGTACAGGTCGTCAAAGATTTTGATTTTTCGTCAGGGCATTATACGGACGCTAATACGTTTGAGTTCGACACACCATTAGAAACAATGGTCACCTATCTATTTCCTGAAGGTGTCTTTTTCATCTCCAGCCTTATGACCTCTATCTGGCTTTGGATGTATCTGCTGGCCTACACCGCTGCCTGGTTGATGGTTAGGATCAATAAGTTCAAGAAAGTCGTACTCCCCCACTTAAACATTGACAAGAAGCCGCTAACCACATTAACCGGGGTTGCCACGGCCATTCTGATGCTATGCATGATTGGAAGTGCATTACTGAAACTAAAATAGAGGCATCTCCCAACACTCCTTAACAAAATCTTATTATTTCATCCCCTAACCATTCGTTCCCCTGCATCATTCTTGATTGAATTGGTGCTAACTCGTTTGAAACCCATATATCAGTCGCCTCTCTAAGTGACCCGAATCCCCCAGCGTTTTGCGGCACTATCCCCATCAACTGTGGTGGAATCCGCAGACTTGCCAGCACATCATCACGGGTCTGATTTTTGATCGAATTGAATTCGTCTTTGGCCGCTACCTCGCTGACAGGGATTAGCTGAATCCCATCCTTCTTGCCAGTCGGCGAATAGACAAACAGGTTCCGAAAATTCCCCGGCCCCTTGGACTCCTTCAGCGCTTTGCGCAAAGCGTCGATATCCGCCTCGGTCTGGGCTGCATCGGTCATGTACAAGATGAAACCGGCGTGACTACCATTCTCGTAATACTTGCGCCGGAACAACGTCGCCGACTCGTTCAACAGCGCCGACTGCAAAGCACTGACCCACTCCGGCAACCCATAAATCTCCTGGTGCAAATCCGCCTCGCGCAAGTGGAAGATGCTGCCAGGCTCAAACGCATGCTCATTCTTCCACCCCTGCACCTGGTAAAACTGCCCCTCCGGCCCAACCCGCATGTACTTCGCCAACGACGGCACCAGTTGCCGCGTGCTGCCTAGCACCGAACGACGTTTCTCCAGATACCCATTGCCCAGGCAAAGGAAGTCCAGGGCGAACTGTTCAAAAGCTGCCCGAGACAGCATCGGATGCGGGATAAACGTTTTACTCAACAGGTTGCGCTTGAACATCAACCCCGAATGCAGATGCACGCTCGCACCCACCGACCGGGCCAGGCCGTTGAGCGACAGCGGCGGCTCATACCACCGCCCGTTGAACCAACACTCCAGGTAATCGAACACCTCTCGCTCACCCAGCACCGGCGTCGGCTCTCCGAAGCTAAACACCTGGGTACCCGCACTCGCGACATCGAGGGCGGCGGGCAAAAGTTCCTGGCTGGCAAGTTGTTCGGTCATCAGTAAATCTCCATCCGCCCGGTATTGGCAGCGGTCTGCCCTTCGAGCGGTTCGTTCTGCAATGCGTGGAAGAGCGCCCAGGCCAGGTCGGCGTGGCCGGTGTTGTCGTTGCGGCCGGCGGTGTAGGTGAACTGGCGACCGCCTGCGGTGATGGTTTTGCGAATCGCCATGAGCGACTGGGCCATGTCGGTCCAGCCGGCGTCGAACTCCAGCCGCCCCTTGTGGATCACGTCGTAGGCCTTGAGCACCAGGCGGGTTTTCACCTCAGGCGAGTAGCTGAAGGTGGTCACCGCCGGGAAGAACTGGCGCACCAGCTGAGCCACGCCGCTACCCAGGCCGGTGACGTCGATGCCGATATAGGTCACCCAGTAGCGGTCGCACACGCCCTTGATGGCGGCGGCCTGGGCGGCGAAGTCCATGCCGCGAAACTGGTGGCGCTCGAGCACGCGGAACTTGCCGCCCGGCACCATTGGTGGTGCGACCACCACCAGGCCGGAACAGTCGCCCGTCTCGGCCGGGTCGTACCCGACCCACACCTGACGGTCGCCGAACGGGCGCATGGCGAACGGCTTGTAGTCCTCGGCCCACTCCACCCAGCTATCGACCATGCAGGACTGCAACACCGACAGCGGGAAGGTGCTCGCGCCGTCATCGACGAACTCGCACATCAGCAGATTGGCGAACGCCTCGGGGCTGTACTCCCGGCGCAGCTCTTCGATGTCGAACAGGTCGCAGCCGCCCCGCTCCGCGTCGAGGATGGTGACAATCTGGCGCCACAGCCGGTCCTCGCAGAACCGCCCCTGCTGGAGCGCGCCATGGGTCACATCAACCTTGGTGTGCTGCGCGGCCGGCTTGCCCTTGTTGAAGCGCTCACCCGTCCAGAAGGTGTACGCCTCGTGGACCATACTCGAAGGGGTCGAGAAATAGGTTTTGCGCCACTTCTTGTGCATCGCCATGCCCGAGGCGACCTTGTTCAACTCCTCGAACTTGAACGTCCAGAAGAACTCATCGAAGTAGAAATTGCCGTGGTAGCCCTGGGCGGTGCGGGCGTTGGTCCCGAGGAAAAACAGCTCGGCGCCGTTGGGCAATACAATCGGGTCACCGGTCAGCTCGACGCCGATGACCTCCCGGGCGAAGGCCTGAATGTAGCCACGGAACAGGTAGGCTTGGTTCTTCGAGGCCGACAGAAAAATCTGGTTGCGACCGGTGTCCAGGGCGTCGATGAACGCCTCGCGGGCGAAGTAGTACGTGGCACCGATCTGCCGGCTCTTGAGGATGACGCGGGTGCGTTGGTTGCCGGCCCGGTACCAGTCTTTCTGGTAATCGAAACAGCCGTCGATGAAGGCCTCGCGCAGCAGCTCGATCTGATCTTCGCTGATGTCGTTTTTCGGGGATTTTTTCTTCGGCCCCTCGTTGCGCTTGGCGAGGTTCGGGTTAAGGTCGGTTTCGGTACCGCCGCCCTGGAAGCGCTGAATACGGGCCTGGCGTTCAAGCTGGCGGTGCAGCAGGTCGATCTCCTTGAAATCGCCGCCCGTCTTATTGTCCTTGAGGATCAACTGCACCAAGCGCGCTTCCAGGGCGCCGCCGATGCGCTCGACGTTGTCAGCCCGGTCCCACTTGTCGCGGGCCTTCCAGCTGTGTAGCGTTTTCTCCTTCTCGCCCGTCGCTTCGGCGATCTCGCAGACGCGCCAACCCATCCAGTACAGGAACTTGGATTGGCGTCGGGGATCGATGGGCAGCAAGGCGGTCGTCATGCCGAGATGCTGCCGCCTACAGCGGCGACTCAATAGCGCCGTCCCTTGTACCCTCCCCGGCTACAGCCCCACCCCGTTGCCGCCGCTCGCGCCCATGCTGACCATGCCCCTCATTGCAACGCACTGAGAATCCCCGGCATGAAGAAGTACCGCAGCAACTGGTTCCGCGTCGCCATCGAAGGCGCCACCTCGGACAAGCGCACCATCAAACGCAGTTGGCTGGAACAGGCCGCCAAGAACTTCAACCCGTCCACCTACGGCGCCCGTATCTGGCTGGAACATTTCCGTAGCCTGCTGCCCGACAGCCCCTTCAAGGCCTACGGCGACGTACTGGCAGTAAAAGCCGAAGAGGTGGACGTCAACGGCCAAAAGAAGTTGGCTCTGTTCGCGAAGGTCGAACCTACCAACGACCTGATCGCCATGAACAAGGCCAAGCAGAAGATCTACACCTCCATCGAAATCGACGAGAGCTTTGCCGACACAGGTGAGGCCTACATTGTCGGCCTCGCTGTGACCGATTCACCCGCCAGCCTGGGCACCGACGTCCTGGCGTTCTCAGCGCAGAAACCCGAATCCAGCCCCTTCCAGGATCGTCACTATTCGGAAACCTCCATGTTCACCGAAGCGGTCGAGACCGAGCTGAAATTTGAAGAGTTCGAAGAGAAGCCGAGCATTGGCGCCCAGCTCTTCACCAAGGTGCAAACCCTCTTGACCGGCAAACAGGCCAAGGACGACAGCGAGTTCACCCAGATAGGCGAAGCAGTCGAAGCCATCGCCGAACACGTCAAGGATTTGCCCGACCAACTGGCCGCCGAGAAGCAGTTCTCCAAGGGGCTACAAACCCGACTCGATCAGGTCAGCACCGAACTGACCGAGCTGAAAAACCAGCTCTCCACCACACAGGACCCCAACCAGAAAACGCGCCCGCAGGTCTCCGGCGGCGGTAACCAGGTCATGACCGACTGCTGACTCATCAAGGACGATCAACATGCGTAACGACACCCGAGTACTGTTCAACGCCTACCTGCAGCAACTGGCGCAACTGCATGGTGTGGCTGACGTCACCACCAAATTCACCGCAGACCCGAGCGTTGCCCAGACGCTGGAAACCCGCATCCAAGAATCCAGCGCCTTTCTCAGCGCCATCAACATTTACGGCGTTTCGGAACAGTCGGGGGAGAAGATCGGGATCAGCATCGACGGCACCATTGCCAGCACCACCGACACCACTGTCAAAGACCGTGAACCACGCGATCCGAGCGGCCTGGACGACCGCGGGTACAACTGCACCCAAACCAACTTCGACACTGGTATTCGCTACCAGAAGCTGGACCAGTGGGCCAAGTTCAAAGACTTCCAAGCGCGCATTCGCGACGCCATCATCAAGGCCCAGGCCCTCAACCGAATCATGATCGGTTGGAACGGTATCAGCCGCGCCGCGACATCCAATCCAACCATCAACAAACTGCTGCAAGACGTGAACATCGGCTGGCTGCAAAAGATGCGGGAGGAAAACCCTGCCCGGGTCATGACCGAAGTGAAAGACGGCAGCGGTAAAATCGAAATCGGTGCCAACAAGGACTTCGCAAACATCGACGCCCTGGTCGTCAGCATGGTCAACGAGTTCATCGAACCCTGGTATCAGGAAGACACCGAGCTAGTGGTGATTTGTGGTCGCCAACTGCTGGCCGACAAGTACTTCCCCATCATCAACACTGTGCAGGCACCAACTGAAGTGTTGGCTGCCGACATCGTCACCAGTCAAAAGCGCCTTGGCAACCTGCCGGCCGTGCGCGTACCACACTTCCCGGCCAGCGGCCTGATGGTCACTCGCCTCGACAACCTGTCGCTGTACTGGCAGGAAGGCACCCGCCGCCGCACCGTCGTCGACAACGCCAAGCGCGACCGCATCGAAAACTTCGAGTCGGTCAACGAAAGCTACGTCATCGAAGACCTGGGCTGCGCCGCCCTGGCCGAAAACATCATCCTGAGCTGAGGCGGCCACCATGACCAACCCCTGTCGTCACCATTTTGAACGTGTAACGGCTGCCGTCGAAGCGGCGGCTACAGACCCTACCCAAACCATGGCCGGCGCCACGGCGTACGAGCATCAGTTAAATCAGCTGCTGCAAGACCGCCTGCGCCTGAAACAGGTCCAGTCCAACCAGAGCAAGGCCGAACTCAAACGCCAGCTACTGCCAAGCTACGAATCCTACGTGCAAGGTGTGCTGGAAGGTGGCAAAGGCGCTCAGGACGAAGTAATGACCACCGTCATGGTCTGGCGCTTCGATGCCGGCGACTTCAGCGGCGGCCTCGACATCGCGACCTATGTGCTGAAGTACAGGATGGTCATGCCGGACCGCTTCGCCCGCACGTTGGGATGCCTGGTCGCTGAAGAGGTCGCCACAGCGGCCTTCAAGGCTCAGAAAATCGGCGAACCATTCGACTTGGCGATCCTTCATCGCACCGCCGAACTCACCGACGCCGAAGACATGCCCGACCAGGCCCGCGCCAAGCTGTTTCTCGCCATGGGCCGCGCCACGCTGGACGAAATCACCGAAGAAGCCAAGGGCCAACCCGGCCAGTTGCAGGCCGGTGTGGATCTGCTGAAAAAAGCCATCGCCCTGCACGACGCCTGCGGGGGCAAGAAAGATCTGGAACGGGCCGAACGCCTGCTCAACAAACGTGCCGGCCCTGCCGGCTAATCGAGCGTCCCCACGCACCCCGCCGGCTCGGGGCGGATCGGCCAGGCAGATCCGCCTGAACGTGATGCCCCGACCACCGGCGACCTATCTTTGAGGGCTGTTCCATGAGCGGATTTATAGCCGGCGGCACCGTCGCCAGCGGCCATATCAACACCGATGCCTTCTGGCCCACAATCAACTTGGATCAGTTGCGTGCCACGCTGCGGATCGACGCCAGCGTCACCCCGCCACGCCTGGAAACCGCCGCGGTTGCCGCCGCCATCAGCGTCAACCGCGAGCTAAGCGAATGGCGCACCACCCAACAAGCTGCCGGCTATACGAAACTTGTCGACATGCCCGGCGAGCGAATCAACGACGTACTGGTCCTGGTACACCTCTACCGCCGCGCCATCGAGGCCGCTACAGGCGCTGAAGTTTGCGAGCGCTACCGCTCCTATGACTCCACAAACAGCGGCCACCAGAACGCAGAAGAACTTACGCCAAACATCGACGACTACCGCCGCGACTTGCGTTGGGCGGTGCGTGACTTTCTCGGCGTCAATCGCACCACAGTGGAGTTGATCTGATGAAGGTCACCGTCCGCGCTCACCAAAACGACACCGTCGATTCCCTTTGCTGGCGTCACTACGGCCGCACAGCAGGCGTGACCGAGGCGGTACTCCAAGCTAACCCCGGCCTGGCCGACTACGGGCCGATGCTGCCCCAAGGCCTTGCCGTGCAAATGCCCGAAGCCCAGACGGCCGCACCGCAGCGGTGGATGGTGCATCTATGGGACTGATGCCCTTTACAAGACCTACCTCATGAACAAACCTGAAAGCCTGCGTACTCACCTGCTCGCCACCATTGGCGAACTCAAGCACAACCCCGACCGACTGCTGATTTTCATCGATAACGGCAAAATCCGCTGCACCGCCGCTGCCAGCTTGTCCTTCGAGTACAGCTTTGATCTGCAGGTCATCCTCACCGATTTCGCCGGACATCCCGACAGTGTGATGTTGCCGGTACTGGGGTGGTTGAAATTGAATCAAGCCGATCTACTTGAGAACCTGGACAAGTCCACCGAGGGCATCCAGTTCGAAGCCGACATTCTGGACAACAGCAAGGTGGACCTCAGCCTGACCTTGCCGCTGACTGAGCGAGTGATTGTGAGAAAGGACGCCGACGGAAAGACAACTATCCGCCACCCCGGCGAACCTCAACGCACTGCCGTGTTTCTCGACCCAGCGTGGGTACCCGGCGCTCAAAGCGCCAGCAACGAATGGGTCGTACCGAAGTGACGAGTCGACTGGAAGCGCTGGAGGAATGGGCCGGAGGTCTACTGGGTCAGCTTGAGCCCGACTCGCGCACTAAACTGGCTCGTAGCATCGGCCAAGCTCTGAGACGCAGCCAGCAGCAACGTATCCTCGCACAGAAAAATCCAGACGGCAGCAAGTACGCACTTCGTAAACAGCGCAACCTACGAGGAAAGCAAGGGCGAACGAAGCAGAAGGTTCGGATGTTTCAGAAGCTTCGAACAGCCAGCTTTTTGAAGGTACAGGGAAATGGAAATGCGATAGGAATTGGATTTACAGGCCGTATCGCTCGTATTGCTCGTGTACATCAGTATGGATTGAAGGATCGTGCCAAACCCGGTGCGGCAGACGTGAGGTACGAGAAAAGAGAAATCCTAGGTTTTACGGATACTGATCTGGATCGAATCCACCGCACTCTGTTGGATCATTTCGTATAACAGAACGACACACGCCTAATGTCGGAAGGCAGATCTGATTTGTGGAGGCTCGGATCAGGTTGCGAGGCTACATTCAGCACGTTCGACAGCTTGCTCGTAAATTTCCTAACTCAACGCTGTGTCGGTGCCTTGCCTATATCCCCAGACTCGTCTATAGCATCAGTAGCAATAGGCCATTGCTGCTCCATCACGATTAACGGATGAGACTCGATATGAAGCGAACGGTAGCAGCCATCACAGTCAGTTTATGCATTTTTCCTTCGGTTGCCTTCTCTGGATGGTTTGACAAAAAGGAACAAGTCACACTTTCATCAGAGCTAAGCGACACCCAACAAATAGAAGATGAAACCTATGTAAGAACTACAACATCCACCCAAAACCTAATAGGAATGTGCAATGATAATTTCTTGTATGCACTTTCAAGAAATGTAATTGGAGCCAACGGCAAAACTCTAGTAGTTCTCACTTACGACTCCCTGCCAATACTAAAGGTGGAGTACAACCAAAAAACACGCGGATGTAGGAAAGATTTTTTAATAGAGAGAGACCTTACTAGCTACATCCTTTTCTCTAAAGCTGAGAATCAACATAAATTCAATCTAATATATGTAGCTGACGAAGAGGTAAAAACATTAGAAAATGCGCTCCATTTTGCAACCCCTCTTATTACCGCCGCCTCGCCCGCTGGAGCACTTGTCGGATTGCCAATAACCAAGGATATTGCAAACTCTCTTGATAGCGCGCTAGCGAGCGCAGCAAGCCCTGACGACAATCAAACCGTCGGATTTAAATTGCCCGGTGGCCAAAACCAAACCAAGCTAACCTTATACGCAACAATTGGGTCGCAGAACTATCGATTAATGGATCTCTTCCTTAACACAAGAAAATCGTTATTAGATGGAAAAAACCAGGAAGCCATCATGAACCTCTCTCTGGATGGTCCTTCAGGAGTTAATGAAGCAATTCTTAATTACCGCAGCAAAAATGGTATAGTCTTCAAGGCGGGGGATTATGGCATAATTAGCAGCGAATGCAGATTCTTGAGAAACTCATACCAAGGGAAATTAAATACTCTTGACATGCGCCGACTCCAAGAAGCATATATATTAGAAAATCACAGAGACATGATAACCCCCAAAGTTTTGCAGCAGTGTTTAGGTTATACAGTTGAAAACCCGCAGCGAGATCTGACATTTAAACTACTCGCTGACATGATTACACCTACCACTCCGACCCTTGATACTTTTTTTCTAAAGCTTCTTACCACAGGAGAGCATGAAAAGGTCCTATCTCCCACCATTAAAATCAGCGACAGGAATACAAACCTTAGGATCGCTAATGCCTCCGACTACATTGGACTAAGAGATGTATCCTCTGCCGCCTGTCATACATCACTGAGTCAAAATCAAGTAGGCTTTATCCAATCTATAGGTAACCAGCCCTACTACTTAACCGCGTCGGTCGATCGACTGTATTCAAAGGAGGAAGCGGGAAAAGGAATGCTACCTGCAATCAACAACATGTCAATCAGCACATCTCTCGACGAGGATTATCGGAGTATACCTGGCGTAATGCGCTGCATCAATGACTGGAATCAGTCCCGCAAAATCGCAAGCGACTGGTAATAAAAGCTCGGAATATTAGAAGAGCATAATGTACAAATAAATTTCGGCGGTCCTTGTACCGACCGCCGTACCTTACTTCTCTTACCAAGAGAAATCCCACCATGAAAATTAGATTCGTTTATTTATGTTTTTTATTCATACTCCCCCCTCTACAAACCTGGGCTGACGACTATCCCTGGCTTCCAGACCCAAGTTGCAAGCTAAGGAAGCCTCACCCGGAAGGGCTTTACCCAAATGCACTCACTGGTCTCAACAAACTGGGGCTAAGCGCACGAATAACACAGGCATGGAACCCAGCACCGGCTGCAAGCAATGTTCATGGTACCGATTCAGCCATCGATGGAGTCGCATACACGGGAGCAGTAGATCTGAGCACCCGATGCCTCGACGAAACCCAAATAAAGCGTTTACTTAAGGAGCTGACCAACACCGGCTTTATTGCCTGGTATCGCAAGGACGGTGTCGATGGCTGGACAGGGTCTAATCACGTCCACGCCGTATGGGTCGGCGACACCTTGAAAACGGTCCTCCGACGTCAAGTTACAAGCTGGACAAAACGCAAGAATGGACTCAGGTCTGATCTTGAGTATCAATTTTGGCAGGCCGACGATGCAACGATAGAAGCCATCAAAACGCGGTATGATGCAGCAAATCACTAAAATCTATGCGGCAACGAAACATTTTCAACAGCATCCCAGAAGCTGAAAGTCACACAGTGTGGATCCACTCAAACCGAAAGCAAGGAAGGACATAGCAATGGAGCATGCTAAAACGTTAACCGATATAAATGTCAGAGAGAGCATCTCAAGAAATGAATGATTTAATCGGAGCAGCTCGTAATTTTGAAAAAACAATCTCCACATTACTTACGCACAGCGGTTTCGCACTACTTACTAAAACCCCGTCACACGCCGACTTTTTTATAAAGCAAAACAGCAAGATCTGGGCAGTAGAGGTCAAATACTACAAAACACACAGAGCACAACTAAAACTTCTTAGTAATGCCGCACAACAAATACGCCAAGAATTGGATAAGAATCCGAAATTATCGGGCATGCTGATCGTCTCGTGCATCATTACGGAGGCACAGAGAGAATATCTCAAACGAGAATATAGGGTCGTAGTTCTAGATAGGCAGCTCCTTTTGCACCTAGCCTCTAACTCCCCGGAAATAACGGAAGACCTACATGCACTATTTGAAATCAACCCAGACGACTTATCAATTGCCGTCGATCAGTTCTACGATTTAGCAGCAGACATTAGCTCTCTCCAAGCCACCGAACATACGACACCTCCATCGGTAGACACCACTGGCACGATTCTATGCAAAGAGTTACGAGCAATAAAACCCGGAAAGCCAGCGTGGAATGATTATGAAACAAAATGCAGGGAAATACTTGAATACCTCTTCAAGGATCATTTGACAGGTTGGAAAAAACAGCAAAAAACCGAGGATGACCTAAATCGTTTTGATTTTGTGTGCAGAATAAAACCATCGACTGAATTTTGGAATTTTGTTCTTCAGCATCTGCACAGCAGATATATTCTTTTCGAATTCAAAAACTACTCCAAACCTATCAAACAAGGCCAAGTCCTAACAACTGAAAAATACCTTCTTGAAAAAGGCCTACGAAAAGTCGCCATCATGATTACGCGGAAAGGCGCACATGAAAGCGCAATAAAAATGGCGCAGGGGGCGATGCGTGAGATTGGGAAGCTTATTATCATTCTCGATGATGAGCAAATATGCAAAATGTTGCATATGAAAGAAAAAGGCAGCGACCCGACTGACTACTTATTCGAAATCACTGACGAGTTTCTGCTTTCCCTGCCCCGCTGAACTCTGATCGCTTGCACATCTGTAGGCTCTAACCTCACAAGCCTACAGAGCTGCACCTTCTCTGGAGTTGGCGCCACCATCGGCGCCATGAACGACCTACCCGCCCTCGCCCGCCTAATCGAAAACCTCATCCGCTACGGCACCATAGCCGCCGTCCAGATGAAGCCCCCACGCGTGCGAGTAAAAACCGGAAGCCTCACCACGACCTGGCTACCTTGGATCGCCCTACGAGCCGGCGCAGACCGCGAGTGGAATCCTCCGACAGAAAACGAGCAGGTCCTTCTCTTCAGCCCCTCCGGCCAACTCGCCAACGGCGTCGTCCTGACAGGCCTATTCAGCGACCACATCCCAGCCAACGGCGACCGCGAAGGCCTGCACCGTTACACCTACCGCGACGGCACGGTGATTGAGTACGACAGCATCGCCCACCACCTCAACGCCGCCCTCACCGATGGCGGCACCACCACCCTGACCAGCCCCGGCGGCATCAATCTAGTCGGCGACATCACACACAAGGGCAACTACACCCAGACCGGCAACCAGACCATCACCGGTGAGGTCTCCGTCTCGGCGGACGTGGTGGCGGCCGGCATCAGCCTAGTCAAACATCTACATGGCGGTGTCATGTCTGGTGGCGGCAAGACGGAGAATCCGGAATGAACCGACACACCGGGGCTTCCCTCTCCTCCGAAGAAAGCATCGCTCAATCCATGAGCGACATCCTCAGCACCCGCCTCGGCACCCGTGTGATGCGCCGCGAATACGGCAGCCTCCTACCCGACCTGGTGGACCATCCATTCAACGACATCACCCGCTTACAGGTGTACGCCGCCACGGTTATCGCACTGATGCGCTGGGAGCCGCGCATCAGCCTCAGCCGCGTGCAGTTTCTAGGCACCACGTTGCAAGGCCAGGCGTCACTGGACATCGAAGGCAGTATTGTCGATAGCAATCAGCCGCTGAGTTTGAGTGTGCCCCTGCACTTAGGGGGGAGCGCGTGAGTTCGTTTGTTGCCATCGATCTGAGCCAGCTTCCAGCGCCACAGGTGGTCGAACAGATCGATTACGAGCAGATCCTCGCCGAGCGCAAGGCCTACGCCATCAGCCTATGGCCCGTCGAAGAGCGCGCCGAGATCGCTGCGCGCCTCAACCTGGAATCGGAGCCGTTGACCAAACTGCTCCAGGAGAATGCCTACCGCGAAATGATCTGGCGTCAACGTGTCAATGAAGCCTCTTCGGCAAATATGCTCGCCCTCGCCAGAGGCACCGACCTGGACAACCTGGCCGCCAACTACAACGTCAGGCGCTTGGTCATTCAGGCTGCCAAGCCGTCCGTCATACCACCGATTCCGTTGCAGATGGAGAGTGACGACAGTCTGCGAGAACGGGCGCAGATGGCGTGGGAAGGACTGAGCACCGCGGGCCCGCGCAACAGCTACATCTTTCATGCCCGGTCGGCTCACGGGCAAGTCGCTGATGCCACTGCCGAGAGCCCATTGCCGGCTGAAGCGGTGGTAACGGTGCAATCGATACTCGGCGACGGCACCGCTCCACCCGCCCTGCTCGCCGCCGTCAAAACCTATCTCAGTGACGACGACCGACGCCCTGTAGGCGACCGATTGACCGTGCAAAGCGCCAAGATCATCCCTTACCAAGTCAAGGCCAAACTGTTCCCGTCATCCTTCGGACCTGAAAACGAGCTGAGTATGACGGCAGCAAACGCGAAGCTATTCAGCTTCGTGCACCAGCGACGTCGCTTGGGCCTGGAAGTGTCTGAATCGATCATTCACGCCTCGCTGCATGTCGAGGGCGTGCGCAAAGTCGTGCTGCAGGATTGGATCGATATCGTCGCCACACCTTACGAGGCCCCGTATTGCACAGACATTGATCTGGCATGGGGCGTTGAATAATGGCCGACATGCCGCTGCTCCCGAGCAATTCGACGCCGCTGGAGCGGCAAGCTGCACAGGCACTGGCCCAAATCCAACGTGTCCCTATCCCGCTGCGCACTTTGTACAACCCTGATCTTTGCCCATTACCGCTGCTGCCCTATCTGGCCTGGGCCTTCTCCGTAGATCGCTGGGACAGTCAGTGGAGCGAAGCGGCCAAACGTGCCGCCATCCGCAGCGCGTACTACATCCACTCGCGCAAAGGCACCCTCGGCTCGCTGCGCCGTGTCGTCGAGCCGTTGGGGTATTTGATCGACATCGTGGAGTGGTGGCAGACCGAACCTGAAGGCCCTCGGGCAACCTTCACGCTGAAAATAGGCGTACTCGAAAGCGGTATCACCGAAGCGATGTACCAGGAGCTGGTATGGCTCATCGATGACGCCAAGCCTCTGACCCGACACCTGATCGGCCTCGACATCATTCTGCAAACCCAACTGAACATTTTCATCGGCATCGCGCTTTACGACGGCGATGAAATCGATGTGTACCCCTGGAGCAATCCCGATATCAACGTGGACATCCAGGCCTACAGCAACATGAGCATTTACACCCTCGACGAACTGGATGTGTATCCCCATGGTGAATGAGAAAACGCTTTTCGGCGGCATGTTGACCGCGCTTGGCGCTGCCAAGAAAACCAATTGCGATGCCCTCGGCATTCCTTGGGAACCGAAGTACATGCTGATCGGTGACGCCAACGGCACCGACCAGTGCCAAGCCCGACGCAAACAAAATTGATCAACCAGGTCTACCGCGCCCAACTTAATCAGCTGCGTGTTTCCCCGACGGACCCAAACATTCTGATCGCTGAGGTGGTTCTGCCGCCTGACGTGGGCGGCTGGTGGGTGCGCGAGTTGGCGCTTGAAGACAAAGACGGCGTGTTTTGCGCCGTTGGGAATGCGGCCCCCAGTTACAAACCTCTGCTGACACAAGGCACCGGTCGTAACCAGGTCGTGCGGATGCACATCATCACCACTGGGACCGCGAATATTCAGCTGAAGATCGATCCTTCGGTAGTGCTTGCGACTCGCGAGTATGTGGATAACAAGATCCAAGAAGAGCTGTACAAGCTCGATCATAAGCAGTCAGCCCGCCTAGCCACCACGACCAATATCAAGCTGACGGGCCTTCAGAAAGTTGATGGCGAGACAGTGGTTGCAGGCGACCGAGTGCTGGTAAAAGATCAAAAGTCGGCCAAGGAAAACGGCCTCTACATAGCCTCTACAGGAGCTTGGCGACGAGCCCCGGATGCCGACAGCGGCGCCAAAGTCACCTCGGCACTCGTTGTGTCCGTTGAGCAAGGCACTGTCCAAGCCGATACGATCTGGCAGCTGACTACAGACGACGTCATTGAGTTGAACACCACAGCACTGACATTTCGGCAAGTGACGCAAAACGATGCGCCCAGACGATTGGCTACCCAGTCAGAAGTAGATGCCGGGAAGCTTGATACCGTGGCGGTATCTCCGAAAACAATGCGATGGGGCTTCGCCACCGCCCTTCATTCAAACGGCTACATCATTTTTCCATCTTGGCTCGGTGGTCTCATCATTCAGTGGACGCGGAATGTGATCCCTGAGGGTGCAGATGAAGTTCATGTAAACCTGCCAATAGCCTTTCCCAATAGCTACTTTGGCTGCTCGATATCAACTTCCTCCGCCAATGCGGTCTCCATAAATCGCTATAACCACTCTCTCAGCGGTGTCGTCTTGCAGGCAAGATCGCTCAGCAGCTCAGGCCTTAAGGCACCAGACGTGCAGGTCTTCTTCGAATTTATTTGCCTAGGGAGATGAACATGCGCAAATACAGTAAGAGCACTGGAACCAGCTACATTGTTGGTCTTCATCAGGACATTCCGTTAGACGCAGTGGAGATCTCAGACGAATGCTATGAGCAGGTGATCGGCAATCCCACCCCAGGCAAAGTGCGTAGCCATGACGCCATGGGTTTGCCGATTCTGATCGATCCAGCTCCATTAACGCTGGAGCAATTGGCAGCCATTGAGCGCCTGTGGCGAGACGCTGAAATCGACAGTGTGCGCTGGCTGCGCGAACGCCACCGTGACGAGGTGGATTCCGCCAGGCCAACAACCCTCACGGACGAGCAATCAACAGAGCTGCTGAACTATGTCCAGGCCCCGCGAGACTGGCCCGTAGCACCCGGTTTTCCCAGCTCGGAACATCGCCCTTCGCCACCGACATGGGTGGCTGTGCAGAACCAATAACACCGATCTGTTTAATGTTCACACGGTGGTAGGTATCGAGCCCTACAGCTACATACTCGGAAATACCACATCCCAGTCCCAAGGCTACGTTACCTTGCGCCTTTGCCTACAACTAAGCCAGAATCCGCCCGCTTGTGCGCCTTGAGGCCGGGCTCTATCGTTTCCTGGTCGCTGAAAAGAATCAGCGATCGGGTTTAGCGACCCGAACCATAGGCACATAAGCAACCATGAATCATTGTGGGGTCTAACCGCAATTACGTTATGGCGGCTGTATGTAGGAGACCTTCGAGTCTGCCGGGTGCCTATGTCCGGTTCGCTAACCTGCGTGCAGTCGCCACCATTCTGTTTAGCGACAGGTCGTGACGACTCCCATTTCTCATAGGAGCGTTACCATGTTCAAGGTCACACCCAACCCTCCGGAATCAGATCCCACCTCTTCCTACTCAAGCCTCGATCCGGAAAAATTCCACGAAGCCACTGAGCGGGCGCTTAATTATTATTTGAAGCCGGAACAGGCCAAACCCAAGAAAGAACCAGCAGCGGATCAGCTCTTCACTGTTGTCGAAAGCATCGACACTGAAAGCCTACTCGCCAACCTCAGCGAAAACCTGGCGTCAGCCAATGCCATGATCAGCGACCTGGCATTCGATCTTGAAGGTTCTCGCCGGCATGTTGCGATGGGTATCCAGCAAGTCATTGAGGTGAGCGAACTGCTGGCCAATCGTGCGCTGGATATCGTCGATCCGCGTTAGCAATGGGGCCGTGACCGAAAGGGCTAGCCGAGGCTTGTAGCCCCCCTGCCTACAAGGCCATCGGCTCGCCCAATCGGTGCAATCGCGGCAGCCTGTACAGTGTCATTTCAAACACTGCACAGGCACCCCATGACCGATTATCTCCATGGCGTGCGGGTCATCGAACTCAACGACGGCACCCGCCCCATTCGCTCCATCCCCACCGCGGTAGTCGGCATGGTCTGCACCGCCGACGACGCCGATGCAGGCGTCTTCCCCTTCGACACGCCGGTCCTGATAACCAACGTTCAAACCGCCATTGGTAAAGCCGGTACCACGGGCACCCTGGCGTCCAGCCTACAGGCCATTGCCGACCAGACCATGCCCTACACCATTGTCGTGCGCGTGAAGGAAGGCGCCACCGAGGAAGAGACCACCAGCGCCCTGATCGGCACCACCACCGCCGAAGGCAAATACACCGGCCTGAAAGCCCTGCTCGCCGCCAAGGCCCGCGTCGGCATGGTGCCGCGCATCCTCGGTGTGCCAGGCCTGGACAGCCTGCCGGTGGCCACCGCCCTGGTGTCTATTGCTCAGCAGGTACACGGCTTCGCCTACGTCAGCGCCTGGGGCTGCAAAACCAAGGAAGAGGTGGCCGCTTACCGGGCCAATTTCGGCGCCCGTGAAGCGATGGTCATCTGGCCCGAATTCCAGAATTGGAACACCGTCAACAACGCCACGGTGACCGCCTCGGCCGTGGCCCACGCCTTGGGTTTGCGCGCCAAGATCGATCAGGAAGTGGGTTGGCACAAGACCCTGTCCAACGTCGCCGTCAACGGCGTGACCGGCATCAGCGCCGACGTGTTCTGGGATCTGCAAAACCCGGCCACCGACGCCAACTACCTCAACAGCCATGAAGTCACCACGCTCATCAACGAGGGCGGCTTTCGCTTTTGGGGCAGCCGCACCACCAGCAATGACCCTCTGTTCGCCTTCGAGAACTACACCCGCACGGCACAGATCCTCGCCGACACCATGGCCGAGGCGCACATGTGGGCGGTGGATAAGCCGCTGCATGCGTCCCTGGTGCGCGACATCACCGAAGGGGTCAATGCCAAGTTCCGCGAGCTGATCGGCACGGGCTATTTGATCGGTGGCAAGTGCTGGTTTCCAGACGACGCCAACGGCAAGAACACCCTCAAGGCCGGCAAGCTGTTCCTCGATTATGACTATACCCCTGTCCCACCGCTGGAAGACCTCACGCTGCGCCAGCGCATCACCGACCGCTATCTGATGGACTTCGCCAACAAGATCAATAGCTGAACCGCGCAACGGAGAGCCCTGCCATGGCCATGCCCCGCAAACTCAAGAACCTCAATCTGTTCAACGACGCCAACAGCTACTTGGGCGTGGTCAAGACCGTCACCCTGCCCCCGCTCGGCCGCAAAATGGAAGGCTATCGCGGCGGCGGTATGAACGGCCCGGTCAAGTCTGATCTCGGCTTCTCGGACGACGGTATTCAGTTCGAATGGAAGACCGGCGGCCTGGATCTGATCGCCCTCAAACAATTCGGTGCCGTCAACGCCTCGAGCATTGCCTTGCGCTTCAGCGGCGCTTTTCAGCAGGACGACACCGAGGCCGTCAGCGCCGTGGAGATCGTGATGCGCGGCCGCCATGAGTCGATTGAGATGGGTGAAGCGCAACCCGGTGAAGACACCGAACACAGCATCACCACCACCTGCAGCTATTACAAGTTGATCGTCGACAACGAAGAGATCATCGAAATCGACCTGCTCAATTTCATAGAAATCGTGGACGGCGTCGACATGTTGGAAAAACAGCGCCGAGCCCTCGGCATCTGACCTGCCCCTAAACCTTGGAGACTTGCATGAAGACTGAAGAAACGCTCACAGCCCTGCCGCCAGAGGATGACAACAGCGTCACCCTGGATACGCCGATCATCCGGGGAAAGACCTTGATCGACAGCATCACCCTGCGCAAACCACAGGCCGGTGAGTTGCGCGGTGTGCACCTGGTCGAGTTGTTGAACATGGACGTGGCGACCTTGATCAAGATCCTGCCGCGTATCAGCAACCCAAGCATCACCGCGCCGGAAGCCGCTGGCATGGACCCCGCCGACCTACTCGCCTGTGGCAGCAAGATCTCTGGTTTTTTGTTGCAGAAGTCGGTGAAGGCGGATGCCTCCCTCGTTGCGTAGAAGATGCCATGGCCGACCTGGCCGTGGTTTTCCACTGGGCACCGACGGACATGGACCCGTTGGGCCTGCAAGAACTGATGGCGTGGCGCGAACGCGCCCGGGCACGGAGTGTCACCGATGGGCAATGACTTAAAACTGCGCGTGCTCCTGGGCGCTATCGACAAAGCCAGCGGCCCTTTGAAGGTGATCGACAAACGCAGCACCGCCACCGCTCGCGCATTGAAAGAAACCCGTGACCGCCTCAAGGCGCTCAATGCCCAACAGCAAGACATCAGCGCCTGGCGTGCTCAGCGGTCGGCGTCACTGCGCACCGAAGAGGCCCTTAACGCGGCACGGGAAAAGGTCCGCGCCCTCAGCCAACAGTTCGCAGCGACCGGGGCGCCGACGCGAGCCATGACTAAGCACTTTCAGGCCGCCGTCAGGGCCGCCCAGGCGCTTAAGCAACAACATCGCAAGCAAGGTGAACAGCTCCAGGCGCTGCGTGCTCGACTGGCCGGCGCGGGTATCAGCACCCAACACCTGGCCCGCGACGAACGCCAGCTACGCCAACAGATCGGAGCCACCAATGCCAGCCTAAGCACACAATACAAACGACTGGCCGCATTGAATGAACAACAACGGCGCCTGAGCACTGCGCGGGCTTCATTGGATACTTCACGGCGCAGCGCCGGCGAGCTGACCGCTAAAGGCGCTGTCGCAACTGCCGGTAGCGGTTCAGTGTTGTACGCAGGGGCACGGATGCTATCGCCGGGCATCAACTTCGACGCCAGCCTGAGCCAGGTGCAGGCGATTACTCGTCTGGATGAGCATGCCGATGCGCTCAAGGCTTTGCGCACTCAAGCTCGCGAGCTGGGCGGCGCCACCCAATTCACCGCAGGACAGGCCGCCGATGCCCAAGGCTACCTAGGGATGGCAGGCTTCGAACCCAACGCCATCCGGGCCGCGATGCCAGGCATGCTCAACCTAGCGGCGGCAGGTGGTACTGAGTTGGCTCAGACCGCTGACATCGCGTCGAACATCCTGTCGGGGCTGGGCCTGACAGCCGATGAAATGGATCGCCTCGGCGATGTGCTGGTGGGGACGTTCACCCGCTCCAATACCACTCTGCAAATGCTGGGCGACACCATGAAGTACGCCGCGCCCATGGCGAAAACGTACGGTGTGGAATTGGAAGTGGCCGCCGCGATGGCCGGCAAACTCGGCGATGCAGGCCTACAGGGCAGCATGGGCGGCACCGCACTCAGCTCGATCATGAACCGCTTGGCCGCCCCACCCAAAGGCGCTGAAAAAGCCTTGCAGCAACTGAACATCACCACGGCCGATGCGGTCGGAAACCTGCGCCCCCTGCCCGACCTTTTAAAGGAGATCTACAGCAAAACCCATCGCCTGGGCACCGCCGAGAAAGGCGGCCTGTTCAAAGCGATTGCCGGGGAAGAAGCGGTCAAGGGCATGGCCCAACTGGTCGAACAGGCGGGCACTGGACAGCTGCAGGTGCTCATCGCCAACCTGCGTCAAAGTCAGGGCGAAGCGGCGCGCACGGCGAAGGTTATGGCCGATAACCTCAAGGGTGATCTGACCAGCCTCAGCAGCGCCTGGCAGGACCTAGGTATTGAATTACAGGACCAACAGAACGAACCGCTTAGGGAGCTGGTTCAGTCCGTCACCGCGCTTGTCAGGAGCATCAAATCCTGGGCTCGGGAGAATCCCAAACTCGCGGCTGGGCTCGTTAAAACCGTTGCGATCATCGCCGCGCTGGCCGTCGCTGTCGGCGGGCTGATGCTGGCGTTAGCGAGCGTTCTGTTGCCGTTCGCAGCGCTGCGTTTCGTCCTGGTTCAGTTGGGTTTTCGTCTGCCGGGTTTGATTGGCTTGCTGTCGACTTTGGGCCGTACCGTGCTGCCATTCGTGGCGAGGGCGTTGCTCATCGTCGGGCGTGCCCTGATGCTGAATCCAATTGGGCTGGCAATCACCGCCATCGCCGGCGCAGCGTATCTGCTGTATGAACACTGGGACGCGGTGACGGCGTATTTAGCCGGCGCTTGGCGTGAAATCCAGACCGGTTTCGACAATGGGCTGGGCGGCATTTTGAAAGTGCTTGCGGACTTCAGCCCGGTCGGCTTGATCTACCAAGCGTTCGCCGCTGTAATGAAGTACCTGGGCATCGACTTGCCCAACCGCTTTACTGCCTTCGGCGGGTTGATGGTCGACGGCCTGGTCAACGGACTGACCGCGGGCATGAGCCGCCTGAAAGAGGTGGTTGACCGCCTCGGCACCCGAACCATCGACGCCTTCAAAGAAACCCTGGGCATCCATAGTCCCTCACGGGTATTTGCCGAGTTGGGCGGGTTCACGGTGGAGGGGCTTGTCCAAGGCCTAACGTTGCACGCCGATGGCCCCCTGGGCGCTATAACCGCCCTGGGCGAACAGCTCATCGCTGCCGGAGGACGGTTGTCGTCGATTGATTCACTGACGGTCGATACTCGCGCTCCGATCAGCCCACGACCTTCCCAACACATTGATAGCCACGACACCTATGCCATTCACATCCACACCACGCCAGGCATGGACGCCAACGCAGTCGCCCGGACTGTACGTGCCGAAATAGCACGGCATCAAAACGAGAAGGCCGCTCGACGCCGCAGCCGCCTTTCGGACCTGGAGTAGCCGACCATGATGCTTGCCTTGGGCATGTTCGTCTTCAGCCTCTCCACTGCCGCCTACCAGGAACTGCAACGCCAAACCGAATGGCGCCACGTGAGCAACCCGCGCATCGGTGCCGCCCCGGCGCGGCAGTTTGTCGGGCGCGGTGAGGACGTTATCACCCTGCCCGGCGTCATCCTGCCGGAACTGGCCGGCAGTGCCTTGAGCCTCGACGCCCTGCGCCTGATGGCGAATACCGGGAAGGCCTGGCCGATGGTCGAGGGCAGCGGACGGATCTATGGGTTGTGGATTATCGACAGCTTGAGCGAAACCAAAACGCTGTTCTTTCGCGACGGCACACCACGGCGGATTGAGTTCAGCCTCAGCCTCAAGCGCATCGATGACGACCGCATCGACCTACTCGGCGCGGCGACCAGTGTCGGTGTGAGCATCATGAGGGCGCTGCTGTGATCGATACTGCTCTCGCCCATGTCACCGGCTATCTGAATCGCCGAGATACTGTCTATTCAGTGCCGGCGTTTCGCATCACGGTCGATGGCAAGGACATCGCCCAGTTGATCAGCCCGAGGTTGATGCACCTGGAACTGGCCGACAATCGCGGCATCGAGGCCGATCAGTTGAGCATCACCCTCAGCGACCACGACGGACTGTTAACCATCCCGCCTAAAGGCGCGGTCGTCCGGCTATGGCTGGGTTGGAGTGACACCGGCCTGGTGGACAAAGGCAGCTACACCGTCGATGAAACCGAGCACAGCGGCGCACCGGACGTACTTAATATTCGCGCTCGCTCGGCGGATCTTCGCAAGGGTTTGAAAACCAAACGCGAGCGCAGTTGGAGCAACACGACACTTGGCGAGGTCCTGGGCGACATCGCTTTGGGCAACGGCCTCACCGCCACGGTTGCCGGTGCCTTGGCCGAGTTGCCCATCCTGCAGCTGGACCAGGCGAGCGAATCGGATGCCAACCTAATCAGCCGCCTTGGGGAAGAGTTCGACGCCGTGGTCACCGTCAAAGCCGGACACCTGTTGTGCCTGCCGGCTGGCGGTGGCAAGACCGCCAGCGGCGCAGATTTGCCCCACATCACTCTCAACCGGACCGATGGCGACCAACACCGTTATCTACAAGCTGACCGTGGCAGTTACGACGGGGTACGTGCGTATTTCTATGACGTAAACAGCGCGAAGAAACAGGAAGCTATTGCCGGTGGCGGCGACTCTCTTAAAGACCTTCGCCACACCTACAGCGACCGCCAGTCTGCCTTGCGCGCCGCTCGCTCTGAATTCAACCGGTTGCAGCGCGGTAGCGCGACCCTCAGCTACACCTTGGCCCGGGGACGTCCTGACCTGATTCCAGAACTGACCTACACGCTCCAGGGCGTGAAGCAGGAGATAGACGCCATCATTTGGTACGGCGGCAACGTGCTGCATAGCCTGAGTGCGGACAATGGCTACACCGTCAGTTTGGAGTTGGAGAGCAAGCTACCCGAGGACACGGTTGAGGGGCTGGCTGAAGAGAACAGAGGTGACTTCACCGGCGTCATCGCCTACTACCGCGATAGGAAGTCCGGGAAGGAAAAGGCCGTGACGATTGGAGACCAGAGCAAGCCCAAGCGGCTGCACTGGTTGTACGCCACGGAGCATTCGGCGAAGCGGGCTATAGATCGGGAGTGGAAGCGAATGAAGACAGAACGGCAATAACCCGTATTACGAAGACGTTAAAGACAATGCTCAAGGACGACCTCATGCAAGACATACGTTGCGGCCATTGCTGCCGCAAACTCGCCGCTGCCAGCGGCTTCCAGGAATTACAGATCAAGTGCCCGCGCTGTCGGACACTCAACCATCTGAAGGCCCAGAGCCTCCCCCAAGCGTGCCGCGAGCATCCAGAACAACGAGTTCATGAATGCAGCAACCCACCATTGGCAGCCTGTTCGCAGGCATAGGAGGCTTTGATGTCGGATTTGAAAACGCGGGATACCGCAGCGCCTGGCAAGTTGAACTCAACCCCGTCAACCGGGCTGTGCTTGCCGATCGATTTCCCCATGCACGCCAGTTCGAAGACGTGCGCCAGTGCGGCGCCCATAACCTCTCCCCCGTCGATGTCCTCACCGCTGGCTTCCCCTGCCAGGACATCAGCATCGCCGGATGTCGGGAGAGCAATCAAGACACCCGAGGCCTGCGCGGCGAACGCAGCGGCCTGTTCTGGGAAGTCATACGTATCCTCAAAGAGATACAACCAGGCTGGGTGGTCCTTGAGAACGTCGTTAACCTGCTCGCTGTCAACGATAGCCAAGACTTTGAGACAGTCATCCGGGCCCTTGCGGACTGCGGGTATGTGGGATTTTGGCGAGTGCTTAATGCTCAATATTTCGGAGTCCCCCAGCAACGTCGTCGAATATTCCTGGTCGCAGGTTATCGACGCATGCCCCCCTTCGAGTTCCTGGCTGACGCCGCGCCAGTGGACGCAATACCTCCAGCGTCTCGCTCGATCCGCTGGCCACGCCCCGCGGATGCCTGGGCTGCCAATACTCTATTGGCAAACAAAGCCGGATCCCAGATCGCTATGGGCTGTACCACTTTCGTCGCTCACCCGAACGGATGGGATCAGATGGTTGAGCGGCAGCGAACGTCTGAAGATGATGGGTTTTGTCTCGGACTGGATGCGGCCAACCTTGCGGAGGCTTTCAGTGCCGGAAACGCCGTTGTTGCGCAGGTGGCGGAGTGGGTTGGGCGGGGGTTGATACAGCAGAGGTAGACACAACCCCCTTTCGAATGGGAACAGTAGTTCGCGGTCAACTACTCAAGTACGCGACAGCCAATGGTGGCGTCCAGCCGTTATATTTGCGGCAAGCATGTCTATGCAGTATGCTTCGTGTGCGCGTAGATTCTGTGTTGCCGGTTCACAACAACCCCTTCGCCGTGTCTGCTGCTGCTCCCCTGATGTAAGTTGTGTTCCATCAGGGTCGAATTCTTAATCAAAAGCCCGCTTACGCGGGCTTTTGTTTTTTTGGGCTTCCTCCATTTGTTACCGGACTGGCCTCCAGCGTGGGAGTTGGTGCCTTCCGTACTTGGCGGTGACGAATTGGTACTGAGGGGCAAACTCGGTATACCAGTCGATCTGCTTGTGGCAATGGTTAAGAAACTCTTCATCGTTCCACAGTACCTGCATTTCTCTTCTGGTCAGCCGGCGTGCTTTGTCCTCTGAATGAGGAGCTGAGAATACTCGTCCGGTGTAGGGGTTGAGCTTGGGCCATGAATTAGTTTTTTTTTGAAAGTGACCGTGAGGCACAGAGGGATAACAGTCTGCGTCGCCAACCGTAAAAACCCATTTGCTTAGCACGACGAGATGAAACCACCGATCTGCAGGATCATCTTTCTTTGCGCCCTCGACGAGAGGGGCAGTATCAGGTCGCTCGCATTCACTTGATTCTTGAGTCTCAGGCTCCTCGTCACGCCCCAATCTCGGGTCGCGTATACTGTGGCCCGGGTCGAGAAGCCATTCCGCTACTTCCGCGCGCTCTTTGAGCTCAGCCAATCCAATGAGTCCGAGGTCGTAGCTGACCTCGGACCATAAAAGAAGATAGCGATACATAGTTCTGCTCCTGAATTGGCTGGTGAACCGCCCCCGGATTGATAAGCACTCAGTGACTGCTTCTGGCCGACTCTGTCGAAAACAGTCGGTCCTTCCAAAACCGTCCGTACACTGACTGCTGAAAGCGCCTTTTTTGCGCGCAGCTACACGAATCTGGGCCCGGAATCCTTTGTTCAACGTAAAAATGCCAATCTCAAACACATACTTTTCTACCGTGAAGATCTTGACCGACTTTTTCAACAGAATCGGCCAATAGCAGACGTTCAAAAGAGCCCAAAAAGGCGGGAGCGACTCAGTTGTAAACTATGCGTCTGGTGGTTCCCCACCTACCCATTCGTCTCCAGTTGCAGCCTTGAACAACCGCTTGAATAACTCATGCTCCTTAAGAACCAGTGGGCCGAATTGATGGACATTTGCATAGGCAGCAATAAAACCGCTGGCGGCATGCCCAACTGCTGACAAGATGTCGGCCATTTGCTCTTCGGTTCCTCTCTGGAATGCCTCGAGAGTCTGCTCCTGACCTCTGTGTGCGCTCATAAAGTAACTCATGCCATACACTGAGCCATGTATGATTTCCGAGGACACGGCGTAGATGCCTGCATACGCCCCCAAAAAGGCGCCTCCAGACGCCCGCACGACTTTGCCTATACGGTTAATTTTGGACGGTGTGTCGAGCGAACACCACGAGTCTTGCCCAGGGCCGGCGAACTCGGGGAAAAGCCTCGCTGCCGTCGCTTTAGGAGCTGGACCATCACCCAAAGTCATCATGAACTCCCCGTTGCCAATCACGCGATTGTTATGCTTCCAAGCGGCATAATGAAGATGTTTTAAAGCGCGTTTAGAGACCTGAACAGGCTGCGTCGTGAAAAAAGCAGCATTGATGAATCCCTCAACCACACATCTGGCAATTGGATAGAGATCGCGGACTGCAAGGCCACGCTCAGTTGAGTTTTTCAGGATGGTATTAAGGGATTGTCCAGCGCCCATGGCAACTGCAGCAGCCGCGCGCCTTTGGTCTGGCTCCAGACAGCAAGCCAGCCATTGTCCTTCGCGGAGAACTGGCCCCTCCGACATTACGAAGAGCATCAGGTTCAAGAGCGTCAATTGCTCCTGAATAACTGCGCGCAACTCTTCAAGGGGATCGTTTCTTTCGCTCATCGACATATCTTCGTGGATGTCTTAGCAAAACGGATCAAACTTTTAAAGCTTGGGCTCAGTCAGCCTCATCACCTGAAATTGAGCGAGGCAATAAAATATTTGACCCATGGATAGGGGTATCTAGGGTGACGTCTACTTCCAACTGCACCAGCTGTTGATGCCCTGGGTGACTTTCCACTGCGACCGCAACCATCTCCCGACATTTATTCAAATCACCCAATAGACGGTAGCGCTCAGCCAGAGCTAGTGACATAGCAGCCTCAAATAATCGTGGAAAGCGTAGCCCACTTGGACTCTTACGTCGCTTGAAATAGTTCTCCAGCTCCTGATGGTGAATATCCAAAGGCCAGTTGATTATCTTGCCTAAGATGGTGCATACGATAAGTGCTTCCGCCGAAGGCTGGAAGAGCTCTTGCTGAATAAGCCTGTTAATCGGTTCAGATATAGGCTCCCTTTGTTCTTCGGAAACAACACCGTTGAAAAGGACATATAGAGCCAGGTATGGCAGGCGAAGAGCCTTTTTTGAGTCTGGCAGGAGCTCTGCCACAGCGCTCAGAACCGGCCGCAGGTCTGTTAGGGCTGCTCCTTCTTCTTTCAAAATGCAGGGACCATACTGCTCTAAAAAACCCTCAAGCTTACGTCGACCGGCGCCGATCAAATCTCCTTCAGCATTCCCGACCCAGTACTGAGGCGCCATCTGCATCTGGATTACCCCGCTACGCTCCAAAACGTAGTCATATTCCTCATGCTTCAATGAGGGTTGGCCCATCACGAATTCAATGATCACATTGCGCATCAAGCGAGATAGTCCTTGAAGGGTCAAATAGGGCATACGTTCATGTAACGCCGTTTCACCAAAACCATGACCAAGGACTACCACATCCGGGAGCCGCTTGAGCTGGTGCACATACTTGGATCGTGACTGATAGGCCATTGCCAAGACCTCCTTAAGGTCCGAGCGCGCGAGAGACTGATTCGTGACTAGTGCAGGTTCGCGGAAATAACTGGGCGACGTATGAGATATAGCGAATTCACGAAACCGCCGCGCTAAAGCCGTATGCTCTACTCTTAACAGCGCCTCTCTGACCCGCTGCGCGAGCTCTTCCTCAGCACCAGACAATGCCTCATCAACTGCAAGGCGCTTACGCTCCTCATAGGACTCCCAGTCACTTTCATGCCCATCGAAGTCTTGGGCTAGCGACTCAACTGACGCGACTAGCAGCGTGTACGAAAGTTCCAAATCATCGGCGATACGGTGCATACCGTTTATGTAGGTCCGGATCGCTCGCATGACGCAAAGAAATGTGTTGCGAGGCAAACCAATCAGTTGAGTGATGAACTCCTGCAGGAATGTGACTTCCTGGGGCTTGCACCAGAGTTCGGCATCGAAGAAACGACGAACGAACTCTTGCGGAGCTGCACGTGTGGCCAAGCCTTTTTTGCCAGTCGTCAAACGTCGGGCCAGATCGATGTCCGGCGTACATACGCAATTCAAAGCAAATGAAGCCACAACGGCAAAATCGTTCAGGTACGGTTCAACACACGAGGATATGAGCACACCTGGTCCATTCTCTTCGGCCTCCATCCGCTCCAGCAGCTCATAGACGAGAACACGCGGATGAATCGAGTAGCTAGTAGACGGTAATAATCTCCCTCCAGCCGTTTCAATTACATCTCCACTACCAAAGGTGGCATTGGTATAGAGAATTCCGCGTAGCAAGTTCTCCCAACCTACGGGGCGGCTGAAAAGCTTTCCGGTGGCAATCTGAAGCATATGATCTCCCTTCTTACGCTGGCAGCTCGGCTACCTGAGCACAATCATGCAGGCATTCCCCACGCCCCAACAAACCCCATTCTCCGTCAGAAGGGCTGCCGCATGGGTTTTTAGCAGTGGTGTTTCTCGTAGTCAGTAGCAGTTAGCTATAAGTCGAACGTGATCGCCCTTCAACGTCTGCTTATAGCCAATTTCAACGTGTTGCACCTGATCGAAATTGATTGCTTCTGAGTAATGAGCTTAGCGCTTCCCACCGACGAAAGCCGTAACCGCGCAAGGCGGTTCGCAAGTGGTGTCTGGATCTGCTTCACCGAACACGATAAAGGCGACTACAGCGTCTTTTTTGTTTCTGTCCATAACGCTTGGTGAACGCAATACGTCCATCGCCTAGCTCGGTCCAATGGCTTCGGCACGCTCTATTGGTAACAAAACCGACTCCCAGATCGCTATGGACTGCACCACTTTCGTCGCTCACCCGAACGGATGTAATCAGAGGGTGAGCGGCAGCGAGCGGCTGAAAAATGATAGGGTAGCTTTGAAAATGCAGCCAACCCTGCGGATGCTTTCGGTGCCGCAGATGTCGTTGTTACGCTGGCCGCGGAGCGGCTTGGGCACATCCTGATCCATTCAGGGCTCGCCCCATGTAGCTACAAGCTACACGCATATATACAGTAGCTATACAGGCGCGTAGAATCCTCTCAAGGCAACCCTCATGGCCCGAACCTAAACGATTCACCTCACACCCGGAAGGAATCCGCAATGAAAATTACAAATTTATCAATACCTCCCTGCTCATAAGGAGAGCTATGCACTTCTGCCAACCAGCCCATAGGTGAAACATGACTGTAACAATTGAAAGTGTTGAAAGGTCAAAACCCGTTCCCATCAACATGAGAGCGGACGAAAAAAAACGAAACCTGATCGATCTGGCAGCTGCTATGTCTGGTCGTGATCGAACCAGCTTTATCTTGGAAGCTGCTTGTCAGAAAGCAGAGGAAGTCATCCTGGATAAGCGTCTGTTCCTTCTCGACGACGTTGCATTTGACGCATTTGAACAGGCAATGGAAGCCAACCCGATTCGAGGTAACGAGTGCCTACATCAACTTCTCGAAAGGCCCAAACGGTGGAGCTAAGGGCTCCGGAAAAGCTGAACGATGAGCACATCTTGGATGAATTCGATTCTGGCGTGACATCGATCAACGATTACCTTCAAAGACAAGCGCGCAAAGCTCAAGCGGCAAAGCAGGCCGTTGTATACGTCATCTGCCGCAAGGATACGCCGGTCGTCATGGGCTATTACACCCTGTCGAGCGGATCAATCGCACGCGAGAACGTCGTTCCGAAAAGCCGTCAACGTAATTCCCCCAGCGTGCATCCCGTGACACTGCTGGGGCGCATGGGAATAACTCTGGAAGCACAAGGTCAAGGTTTCGCCATTGACTTGCTGCAAGATGCGATTGAACGAGCGATTAGTGCGTCAAATACCATTGGCTCTACCGCTATAATTGTCCACCCGCTTAATGAGCGTTTGTCGGACTTTTATACAAAATACGCAGGTTTTATACCGTGCCCGGAGCTTTCACCCGTCACATTAATGTTGCCGCTCCGCTAATTCCTAGCGCAATTTGAACCCCGCTATAGCGCTGGCGATAGCGGGTTACTTTATTAAATTTACCTTTGGTATATTTCGGACCTACGACTTAAGCTTTCTCCTGATCGCGTTAGCCAGTTCAGGCAACCCCTCTCCGTCGTCCCAATTAAGGTATTTATAAGCTTTCATCATTGCGTGAATTTTGTCTTGATCCACGCCCGCGTTAACCATCAAAACCTTCTTATTATTTTTCATGAGATCCATAAAAAAAGTTGAAAATTCAGTTATAGGCCAACCACTAGCGCTATCGAAAAAATTATTTGTCAATATAAATATACCAACCTTTGAATTTTCGATCCCTTCATTTACCTTGAGATAAATATTATCACCGTAGTCAATTTCGTAACTGTCGAGCCACGTACCAATACCTTCAGCTTGAAGATAAGCATTCAAAGGACCAACAATTAGCTCTTTATCCTTGGATGAGTGACTGATAAAAACTTTCGAATCGTTTCGCTTCATTTGCTTATACTGAGGGTTAAGGGTTTCAAAAAGTTCACGTTCCGGCCATAAAAACACAAAGCTTGGCTCACTAACAAGAGCCATATCAACCATTGTCTCTTCTATAAACGTGATCACGTTAAAAAACAACACGTCATTTAAGAAAACGTTATGGCGCTTTAGTTTTTCCGGGTATTTATTGCGAAGCCACTCCTCAAACCTAACAGGATCGCCTTGTAGATTTACAACAATAGAGAATTCCAAACAATAAGGATTGTTATTTACAACAGCACCCACTGATGTAGCATAATCGGGCTCAAACGTATTTAAAATATCCTTTATGAAATCACGCTCTTTTACCCGAGAGCCATAATCACACTCAAACATATACATATAGTTTTTTACCACATTAAACCTCCCACTCGCCAACTGACATTAATATAAACATGATCGTTATTTTGATCAGAGCGCGCACGCCAACGCCCGCGCAACATGTCGGATATAACCTCGATCCACCTCAGACATATCCCTATACCACGTAAGAAGATTCCCTTCATCCTGTGTTAGCTCAGAATTTTCGCGCTCGTCCATATCCGCGCGAGTTTTCTTTTTTTCATCCTGATCCAACATGCCCACCACTCCATTAAGTGCATTGCGTGCGCAACGTTACTTAGGCTTGTGGGAAATCAAAATCGAAATTCGTCGTAACGAATCGTTTAAATATCTACGAGTTATTTCTCTTGGTTTGACAGGGTGGTCACTTCAGCCATCGCGCTGATGATGCGATGCACAGCTTTTTGGTCATAGTCAGACAACGTTCTGAACTGCTGCAGCAGCGCTTCTTCGGCCTCGTTCAAGCCTTCGAGCGCAGGTTGCATCCGCCTTCCCGTCAAAACATACGGCACATCGACACCAGCCTTAAGCACCGCCGTAAGGTAGACGGAATCAGGGTTTCGCTCGCCTTTTTCATAGCTGCCCTGGGTATTACGGGTGATGCCACCCAGTTGCGCAAAGGCCTCCTGGTTGAGCCCCAGCCGCGTCCGTTCTTCGCGCAAGCGTTCACCCACGCCAACGTCCATGTCATTTTCAGATGCACAACTTTTCAAACTTTCACCCTTTACAGGCACAAATCCTTGGGCATAATTGCACCAAATCAACACGGATGCCCACGAATGGACACTATGCCCGCCCCTCTCACACCCGAGCAAGCCCGAGCGGTGCTTGATCGAAAAGGTATCAGCATTGCGGAGTTCTCTCGTCAGAACTCGCTGAACAGCAACCTGGTCAGCGACCTGCTGAATGGTCGGAAGAAAGGACGCCGCGGCGAAGCCCATCGGGCTGCGGTGTTATTGGGTATCAAGGTCGGTACTGTCCCGGCAATCATCATTCCATCAGCCCTCGCGCAAGGATGCCGCCGTGAGCACTTACAAATTGGTCTGCCCCCATTGCCAATCACGGATGCGCATCCGCACCAGTGAGGGCACACATATTTTTCTTCGCATTGCTTACTTGCAATGCACTAACGAGGCTTGCGGTTGGTCTGTTCGCGCCGAGTTTGAAATGACACACGAGATGAGCCCCAGCGGGATGGCCAACCCGGCGGTCAAGTTGCCTTTGGCAGATGTCGCGCTACGTCGTGAGGCGATGACAACGAACGTCGCTCAACTCGAACTATTACCCCCACTCAAGGATGGAGCGGACTGAATGAACGATACCCAGCCTATTTCGCTTGATTACCGCAGCAGCATGCAACAGGCCGCCCTTGCCTATTTGGCTCGCCACCAAGCAGAACATCTTACCGATGGCGATCAGTTGTTCAAAAACTGTATCCGCCATCTGATCGTTGCACTTGAGGTGCCGTCCGGCATTGCGATGAAACTGGTGCAGTTAGCCTGGACTGAGCATTACGCGGCGTCCGGCCTCAACCACCCTACTTCGCTCTAACCCTTAATCATTGACCCAACCCTACTCGACCGTAGGGCTGGGCTTGTATTGCCCATCAGTTGGTGCGACATGGAACAGTCAGAAACGCTACGGGCTGAAGTGCTTCAACGGCTCAAGGACGATTATGGATTCAAGACGCGGCACAGCGACGTCTATTGGCGCGGCGGCAAGTGCCCAGCTTGTGGACAAAAAGAGCTTTATACCCGCGTTTCAAAACCGTGGCTGATCATTTGTGGACGCGAAAGCAAATGTGCGAAGCGCTGGCACGTTAAGGAATTGTATGAGGATCTATTCGATGACTGGAGCCGGCGAGCGCCCTCTTGCGATCAATATCCCACTGCCACAGCTCGAGCCTATCTGGAGTTTGCCCGTGGGTTTCGGCTTGAGCTGATTCAGGGCTGGTTTAGCCAAGAGTCCTACTATTGCCGAGAACTGAACGAAGGCAGCACTACGGTCCGCTTCGCCCTGGATAAAGGGGGGTATTGGGAACGGTTGATCGATCGCCCTCATCGCTTCGGCAAGATGAAAGCTCGGTTCAAGCCTGGGGATAGTCCTCGCGGCGTTTGGTGGTGTCCGCCTTGCGTCGAGTTGCTGGACGTCGCCGAGCTGTGGATTGTCGAGGGGATCTTCGACGCTATCGCTCTGGCGCATAACGGCATTGCAGCGGTGTCGTCTATGTCGTCCAACGCGTTCCCCGAAGAGTCGTTGAGAGAGCTGGCACGACTGCGCGGCGGCAAGTTGCCCAAGTTGGTCTGGGCGCTGGACAACGAGCCCGGTGCACACAAATACACCAGACAATGGGTACAACAGGCCCGCGCCCTGGGCTATGAATGCGAAGCAGCGCAAATCCCTCAGCCTGACAGCCGCAAGGTCGATTGGAATGACCTGCATCAACGCTGGGCCTTTATAGATGACGAGCCCCAGCGCACCGAGCAAATTAAAAGAGACTTGGCTACCGCCCGCTATCACGGCTCGCTTCTGATCGCCGAAAGCGCGACCGAGAAAGGCGCGCTGATGTACGAATGGCGCGAGCGCTATGAGTTTCACTTCGAGTTCGAGAGCCGGCTGTACTGGTTCAAGATGGACCTGGAGAAGTTCAACAAGACCATGCAGGCGTTGGACTCTTCGGAGCGCCACGAAGACCAGTTGCTTAACGATAAACAACGTCGTGACAAGGCACTGCGCCAATGTGGTGGTGTTGTCGAAATCGCCAACTGCTACCCCCAGGCGCTGTACTTCCAGCGCAACGAAGTCACTGACGAGTCCTGGTACTACTTCCGCGTGGACTTTCCGCACGACGGCGGCAGCGTAAAAAACACCTTCACGGGCGGTCAGGTCGCCGCCGCCAGCGAGTTCAAGAAACGCTTGCTCAGCATGGCTGCCGGCGCGGTGTTCACTGGCAGCGGGCAGCAGCTCGACAAGATCATGAAGGACCAGCTCTATGGGCTTAAAACTGTAGAGACCATCGATTATTTGGGCTACAGCAAGGAGCATGGGGCCTATGTGTTCGGCGACATTGCCGTGCGCAATGGCATCGTCAGCCAGGTCAACAAAGAAGACTTTTTTGAGTTCGACAAGCTGCGGCTCAAGACGCTGCAGAAATCGATTGCGATGCACATCCAACGTGACGCCAAGCAGTACCGCAACGACTGGTTGCCCATGCTTTGGACATGTTTCGGCGCCAAGGGAATCGTTGCACTGGCGTTCTGGTTCGGCTCGCTGTTCGCCGAACAGATTCGCGCACAGTACAAGTCGTTTCCCTTTCTGGAAGTGACGGGCGAGGCCGGTGCCGGCAAGACAACACTGCTGACTTTTCTCTGGAAGCTCCTGGGCCGAGAACACGAAGGTTTCGACCCTTCGAAATCAACACGTGCAGGCCGCCAGCGGGCCATGGGCCAAGTTTCCAACATGCCGGTGGTGTTGATCGAGGGCGACCGCAACGAGCCGGACAAGGCGCATGCCAAGGGCTTTGACTGGGACGAGCTGAAAGACTTCTTTGGCGGCGGCACCCTCGGCACCAGGGGGATGAAAACCAGTGGTAACGAAACCTACGAGCCACCGTTTCGGGGTGTCGTCGCTATCAGCCAGAACGCCGATGTCAGCGCGTCGGAGGCGATCCTGACCCGAATTATCAAAACTCACTTTGCTCGCCCTGCGGTGACCACAGAGAGCCGTGCCGCTGCGGATAACCTGAACTTGATCCCGGTGGAACAGCTCAGCCATTTCCTGTTGATGGCTGTGCGGGCTGAAGCCCAGGTCATGGCGAAGTTTGCCGAGCGCGTGGCGGTGCATGAACAGCATCTGCGCCAGCTCAAGGAGATCCGTGTGGAGCGGATCATCAAGAACCATAGCCAGATCATGGCGCTGGTGGACTGCCTTTGTTTGATCTGTCCGCTGGATGAAAACCAGCGTGTCACTACCCATCAAGCCCTCACCAGCATGGCTCTGGAACGTCAGGCGGCGATCAGCGCTGACCATCCTTTGGTTGCCGAATTTTGGGACGTTTACGAGTACCTGGAAAGCCTCGGCGAAGGGCCGCAGGTCAATCACAGCGTCGACCCGAAACTCATCGCCATCAACCTCAACGACTTCGCCGAAAAAGCCAGCGATCACCGACAGAACCTCGCGGATCTCAAGACCCTGCGCACGCTGTTGGTCAATAGCCGCAGCCGCAAGCTGCTTGAGGTGAACAAGGCCACTTACAGCGCCGTCCGAGCGGCCCAGGCAGCCAATAACGCGATGGCTAGGAAATCCACCACCGTGCGTTGCTGGACCTTCCAGAACGCCTAAGCAACACCGCTTGTAACCACCACCAGGCGGGCAACGCCTGGACAACATCAAAGGAGCAACACCATGTCACCAGATCGAATCATAGAAGCGTTTGACGAAATTTTTCGATACGAGAGAGCCCTTCCTGCTATTCGCCTGACGGGCATTGAGGCGCTACACCGATTGGTGCCGGTCGCTCAAGGTCATTCGGGACAGAGTGGCGTCATAGGCCGCTTCTTGCTCGGGCTTTACAACGGCCAGGACTACCCCTTCGACATGACCGAACTGCGTCGGCTCGATGCGGCTCTTTTCGATGACTGCATCACCGTCTTGCGGCTCGATAACACGACCGAACGAGAGGTGCAGCGGTACTTCGAGAATGGCGATGCGATTTGGGAGGAGTTGCGGAATCGATGGGCATGAAGACTAGAACGAAGTCGTAGCGATCATCACGCAATACCAGGCCAAGGCCTGAAAGATGGTGTCGAGGAGCGCCACCTCCTCGACACCGACCACCACTAAGGAGCAGCACCATGCAAGCACGGAACCCAAGCAGCAGCGCCGGGGAGACTAGCACGAACGCGCTGAAACCCGATGATGACCTTTCCTACGTCGCCCGAACCACGGCAGGCGGTATCGCTGTATTTCATGACTCCCTAGGCGTCGGTATCAAGGAGTTGGCGCGATGAACAATGGTAAATCCTTTCCTTGGAATCTCGACCTGACGGGGTTCTGCGACCAATGCGGGAAATACCGCGCCCACGGCAACCACTACAAGTGCAGTAAGACCCGACAGGCCATTAACGAGCGACGTCGGGCCGAAGAAGCTCTGTCAGGAAAAGCTTCGAGGCCCAAAAGAGGTGCCAGCTTGTTTTGGTTGCTCCGTCAGGACTGATCAATAGCGCTTAGCTCGAAAACAACGCAGCACGGGAAGCCAGGGACGGCCTTCCCTCCCGCCGGGTTCCGGTGGGGCTATTCATAGATTGCATGGAGACGCATATGGCAGATGGCGTAGAGGCCCGCGGAAATTCGGTACGGGTCTATTTTCGTTTTAATGGCGAGTTGTGCCGGGAGCTTGTGCCCGGTGGTAATACACCCGAGAACCGGGAGCATGCAAAGCGTCTGGTGACAGTCATCGAGTACGAAATCCAGGCAGGTACTTTCGATTACCGGCGGCATTTTCCCGAGTCGACCAAACTGGCCGAAAACACCTTCGGGCATTACCTGGACCTTTGGCTGACAATCAAAAGCAACAGCGTCGCCGCAACCTCTTTTCGCGGGTATAAGAATAAGGCTGAGGTGCACGTACGGCCACGCTGGGGACACATCCAGATCGATCAGATTGACCATCTAGACCTTCAAGAGTGGATCCAGGGACCGCTGTCGAAACGGCTCAAGAACAAAACCATTCGCGACATCATTTGCAACGTGCGCCAAGTGTTCCGACTCTACCGCACCCGAAAGAAAGTCGCCCATGACCCAACGGAAGGGCTATTTGTGCGTCTTCCCGACCCAGAGGCCCCTGACCCTTTCACTCGGGCGGAAATCAGACAGATCCTAGAAACACCCACCCATCGCACCCAGGAGCTGCTGATGGTGCAATTTATGATTTGGGCTGGCCCACGGGTGTCGGAGACCATCGCGCTGGCCTGGGAGGATGTCGATTTGGAACAGGGAATGGTCACTTTCCGTAGATCCAAAGTGCGCGGAGCTTACCGTGTTACGAAAACCCGGCGCTCCACTCGCAAGGTACGGCTGCTGGAGCCTGCGTGGGACGCGCTGCGTAAGTTAGACGCGATCAACCAGACCAAGAGAGCGGAAACGGTAGAAGTCGTCGAGCGGGACAATAAGACGATCCGCAAGCACAAGCTGCGCTTTGTATTTCTGAATACGAAGAGTGGTTTGCCGCACGTCAGCGATTTTGTTGTGAGGGACAGGTTCTTCAAAGCACACTTGAACGCGGCCGGGGTTCGCTATCGCGGGCCTGGTCAGTGCCGGCACACCTACGCCAGCCAGTTACTTACGACGGGCGTGGCTTCGATCGATTGGATTGCGGAGCAGATGGGCCATACAAGCGCGAACATGATCCGACAGCACTACGGAATGTGGATAAACGAAGACGGTCCAGACGTTGTAGGCATGCTACAAATAGCATTGAACCTTCAACCCATTGATAAAACGGTATTTAGCAAGGCCACGGAATAAGTGGAATGGACCCTATCATAGTAGGGTCTGACCCCAAACACTCATTTTCGCCGATCCAAGGTGCGTGACGCCTATCGGGTGACGAAAACTCGACGCTCTACGCGCAAGGTGCGTCTGCTGGAGCCTGCGTGGGACGCCCTGCGCAAACTGGACGCGATCAATCAGCTCAAGACAGTGGGCACGGTCGACGTCGTCGAGCGGGACAACAAGACAGTCCGCAAGCACAGGCTGCACTTCGTTTTTCTCAACACCAAGAACGGCCTGCCGCACGTCAGCGACTTTGTCGTGAGAGACAGGTTCTTCAAAGCGCACTTGAAAGCGGCCGGCGTTCGCTATCGCGGGCCTGGCCAATGCCGCCATACCTACGCCAGTCAGTTGCTGACTACCGGAGTTGCCTCGGTTGACTGGATCGCGGAGCAGATGGGGCACACCAACGGAAATATGATCCGCCAACATTATGGAACCTGGATTAATGAGGACGGGCCTGATGTCGTTGGCATGCTGCAGTTAGCACTGAGGCTCTGAGCAAAATCGGTGAGTAGCGGCTAGCAAGCGAAACCTGACGCTGCACCTTTAAACTGAAATCTCTGGATATATCTGCACAAAGGCACCTAGTCGATGTTGTAGAATCTCGAAACTTAGCCTCAAACCTCTACCAGCAAAGGACCGTTTTAGATGGACAAAAAACCCTCTGCGTCGCCGGAACCACTGTCAAAAAAAATGTCGATTTCTGACTTTATACCTGAAAAATCAGAAGTTAAAACTTCGCTAGGTCCATTATATGTCCGAAGTGCAAATCGAGGCGACTGGAAGCATTTTGAAAGTGATAAACCATTTGAACTAGGGCGAATGGCACTACAGCGACTGGTAAGCCGTGAACAAAACAAGCAAGTAAATGGCACACTTTCAGAAGAAGACTTCAAAAAGTTAATAGACACAGATTTTTTCGCACTCAATTCGATGATCGCCAAAAAAAATGACTGGAGCGATTTACCTGCACAGCCGGGCATTGCTGAACTTGGGTCTGCAGTTCAGATAGGCAAGGAAAGAGAAGCTCTACGTAATAAGAATTTACTGGAGGAAATGCGTAAGTCCATTGACAGCAGCTATAGTTTTCTTGGACAGAGCGCTGTGGAAAAAATCCAAGAACAAATGTCTGTACTTACAAACATTCGCGAATCTCTTTCTGGACCTGAAACCCTTAGAGCTGCAGCTACGCTGGCCGATATCAATGCATCGTCAAATCTAAAAAGGGCGACAGATGCATTACGAACGCCTGTCGAAGATGACACTCTCAGCCGGTCAAGCTCCGACTTTCAAGCCTTCGTACCCCATATTACCCCCCCAGAAGAAACGGTACTTGGAAGGGCTACGTTAGAAAGCGCGCAGAATACACGTAACACAAATATGCACATAAATGCTTTACTCGATATCGTTAGTGGGCTGCACCAGACAATCGTAGTTGATATTCTTCCAGGGTGGATTCAAAAGGCCGAAACCGACCAGATAAACGCAAAAGAATCGTTTGACCAAGCTAAAAAAAGTCTAAACTGGACGAAATGGACGATAATCATATCAGCAATAATTTCGCTCGCTGCAACATGGTGGCAAATTTCCGTATCGCAAAGCATCGATGAAGGAAACTCAACATCTCAGAAAGTAACCGAGAATTTGCTCCGAGAACAATTAGTCATACAGCAACAATTATCCGAACAACATGCCAAAGAGACAATACAGCTTAGGCAACTTCTTGAAAAGCAATCAATAGACACAGAAAACTTGCGAATGAAGATAGATTTAAGTCTTCCTACCCCTAGCCATAATTGGTATCAACTCACGGTTCCGTTGTCTGATTGAACTCCGCTATCAGACTTCGTGCTATCCGCGCGATAACTCTCCCCTCCGCTTCGCATAGTAAACTTTTGCACCCGTTTTGTTGGGCATAGCGGTCAGCGACGTTCCAATTTCTTGTTGCCGAATCACTTCCCCCCTACCACCCGGATTTTCGCTTAAAACCCGGGCCACAGGTTCGAATGGGGTTAATAAAGAGGCCTTCAGAGCCACGCATTTCTCGGGCGAGTGCGAGCAAGTGTTCCCATGGATGTTCCAAGATGGGCTTTTTTTGACCCTCTGAAAACGCAAAACCCCTGAAAAATTTAACATTTTCAGGGATTTAGACGTTTCGAATTTGGCGATGAATAAGAGATTCGAATTCTGTAGAAACTGCTCCCCTGAGATAAGACGTTCCAGATCTGGTAAGGGCGTAAAGGCACTTTTACGCCGGTATCAGTCATTCGACAGTAGGCAATTGCTTTTTCGATGGTCTAATTTCAGCGCTTCTACGATAAAAAACCTCCGTTGCCTCATCGGATAAGACCTTGCATTCCTGTTCGCTCAGAAGCTCTTGATCCTCTAAAGCCTCGATATACCCACAAAGGCGAAAAAAAATCGTAGTCAGGTGTGCGTCATCTGGTGCACTACCCACATCTTTGATGCGCTCTTGAACAGCCTTCCGGCCTTGTTCAATTTCCCATTCACTCGGTATTGGCATAGCGGGGATCCTTTCCTTGTTCATCAGTATTGGGACGGCGTCATGGTAATAGAACAGCGAACCTGCAACCACAGCCCGCATTCCCATGAATGTTCCCATATGACCCTTTTTTGCACCCCTGAAAACACAAAACCCCTGAAAACTTTAACGTTTTCAGGGGTTTAGTCGTTTCAAATTTGGCGGTGAAGGAGAGATTCGAACTCTCGATACAGTTTCCTGTATACACACTTTCCAGGCGTGCTCCTTAAGCCACTCGGACACTTCACCGTATCTCGGCAAACTGTTCAGTCTGTCGAGGCGCGCTAATGTAGTCGAAAGCTTTTCCGATGGCAAAGGTTTTTTTCAGAATTTTCATGCGGTTAAGCTTGGTTGGGCATTTCAAACCCGTCTGGGCAGGGCAAACCGGCCAATCTTCGGGGCTGTATAGGCAAGGCTCTATAGATGAAGGCTTGGCTGGATGGGCGAGCCAGGCTGTTTGGGGGGCTTGGGGCTGACCGGTGAGTCAGTCACGGTGCTTTACCTGGCCTGCGGCGGTGGGTAACGTCTGCGACACTTCTCTTACAAGGAATAGCGTCATGAGCGACTTGATTGCCTACCATCTCGAAGACGGTATCGCGACCCTGACCTTGAACAACGGCAAGGTCAATGCCATCTCGCCGGACGTGATTGCCGCGTTCAACGCTGCGCTGGACCAGGCGACGGCGGATCGGGCGGTGGTGATCATTACCGGGCAGCCGGGGATTCTGTCGGGTGGCTACGATCTGAAGGTGATGACCGCCGGCCCCAAGGAAGCGGTAAGCCTGGTTACGGCCGGCTCGACGCTGGCCCGTCGCCTGTTGTCGCACCCCTTCCCTGTCGTTGTCGCTTGCCCGGGGCATGCGGTGGCCAAGGGTGCGTTCCTGCTGTTGTCGGCGGATTACCGCATTGGTGTGGAAGGGCCGTTCAGCATCGGCCTGAACGAGGTGCAGATCGGCATGACCATGCACCACGCCGGTATCGAGCTGGCTCGTGATCGCCTGCGCAAGTCGGCGTTTCACCGTTCGGTGATCAATGCCGAGATGTTCAATCCCCAGAGCGCTGTGGATGCGGGCTTCCTCGACAAGGTGGTGTCGGCCGAGGAACTGCAAGGTGCGGCCCTGGAAGCAGCGCGCCAGTTGAAGAAAATCAACATGTCCGCCCACAAGAACACCAAGCTGAAAGTTCGCAAGGCCCTGCTGGAGACGCTGGACACTGCGATTTTGCTGGATCAGGAGCATATGGGCTGACGCTTGTAGGAGCTGTCGAGCGGAGCGAGGCTGCGATCGTTTGATCTTGCTCCGGACTCAATTGCTAAGAGAAAGATCGCAGCCTCGCTCCGCTCGCTCCTACGGGCCCACAAATGTCCCCCTCCTCTAGAGCAGGGCTTTTTCCTACGCGCATCGTTTAAAAATCCGCAACCGCTCTAGGCCGCTTCTGTCACGCCATGTGGAAACATGCGCTTAAACATCGTCTATTTCCGACCTCTATAGGGGCAATTGCCGAAAACAGTGCACATCCGTACACTGCGCCACCTTTTGTCCCGATGGGGCCTGTAGATGCTGTTTGTATTGCGTATGTTGTTGATGGGCCTGCACTTTGTCCTGGCGGGTGTGCTCGGGGTGATTCTGGGCCTGTGCAGACCGTTCAATCCGGACAACAGCCGTTTATGCGCAAGGCTGTACGCATTGCCGGCCATGTGCATCTTGCGCCTGCGGGTCCGGACGCAGGTCGACACGCTAGTGGATAAACCCAACGGCTGCGTCATCATCGCCAACCATCAGTCCAATTATGACTTGTTCATGTTCGGCAACGTGGTGCCGCGCCGCACCGTGTGCATCGGCAAGAAGAGCCTGAAATGGGTGCCGCTGTTCGGGCAATTGTTCTGGCTGGCAGGCAATGTGTTGATCGACCGTGGCAACGCGATCAAGGCGCGACAGTCAATGCTGACCACCACCCATACGTTGCAGCACGAGGACACTTCGATCTGGGTTTTTCCGGAAGGCACGCGTAATCTGGGCGAGGACCTGCTGCCGTTCAAGAAAGGCGCATTCCAAATGGCAATCGCCGCCGGAGTCCCGATTATTCCGGTGTGCGTCAGCAGCTACATCAAGCACATGCGCCTCGATCGCTGGCGCAGTGGTGACATCCTCATACGCTCATTGCCGGCGATTCCTACGGCCGGATTGAGCATGGATGACATGCCCCGGCTCATCGCCCAATGCCGTGAACAAATGCGTGAGTGCATTGCGACAATGGACCGGCAGTTACAAGCCGCGTAATGGAAAACCCGCCCCTCGGCGGGTTTTCTTTGACCACCGAACTCCGCAGATTTTACTGACTCTCAGGCTACAGGGCGCGCTAAGCTGGACGTTGCCTGCCACTGCCATTTTCCAATAAGAAGTGAACCACCATTATGGGTAGAGTCGTTGCTGCTGCGGTTTACAGCGCCGGTAAGAAAATCACCAACATCACCCTCGACGAAGGCAGCGCCTGGGCTGCCAAACCTGGTCATTTTGTGTGGATCGGTCTTGAAGAGCCCAGTGCCCTGGAGCTGACCAACCTGCAACGTCAATTCAACCTGCACGAATTGGCCATCGAAGACGCCATGGAGAAACACAGCCGGCCCAAGTTGGAAACCTTTGGCGATGCGCTGTTTATCGTCACGTATTCGCCAATACGCAAGGACGGCAAGCTGCAGTTCATCGAAACCCATATCTTTGCCGGCAAGGGCTACATCATCACCGCTCGCAACGGTCATTCAGCCTCCTACGCCCATGTCCGACAGCGTTGTGAGGCTCGACCTATCCTGCTGGAGCACGGCGAAGATTTCGTGCTCTACGCCATCCTCGATTTCGTGATCGAAAACTACCAGCCTGTGGGTGAAGCCATTCACGCCGAGATCGATGAGCTGGAGCGCAACGTGCTGTGCAGCGCCCTGAATGAGCGAGACATCCAGAACCTGCACAGCCTGCGCCGCGATGTATTGCGCCTGCGTCGTTACGCGGCGCCCATGGTGGAGATCAGCGAGGAACTGCAGCGGCTGGACTTCCCCTTTATCGACAAGAACATGGGGCCGTACTTCCGCGACGTACAGATCCACGTCACGCGGCAAATGGAAGACTTGGCCACCCTGGCGGACATCGCCAGCCAGACCATTGAAATCGGGGTGCTGCTGGAAGCCTCGCGCCAGAGCGTGGTGCAGCGCAAATTTGCAGCGTGGGCGGCGATTCTGGCATTCCCCACCGCGGTGGCCGGGATCTATGGGATGAACTTCGAGAACATGCCGGAGTTGACCTGGCACTACGGCTACTTTCTGGTGCTCGGATTCATCGGGGTGGGATGTACGGCTTTGTGGGCGAGTTTCAAGCGGTCGGGATGGTTGTAGGCCCGCTCCCCACCGCTCATCCTCTGTGGGAGCGAGCTTGCTCGCGATGACAGCGGCACCTCCGACATCAACGCCAGCTGATCCACCGCTATCGCGAGCAAGCTCGCTCCCACATTGGAGAGTGGTGATCTTTAGCCTTGGGTGGTTTCGGCCTGCGGCTTGTGTGCAACGAAACGCATCATCCACTCCGCCACCGTGGTGCCGTGGTGCTCGTGGGCCAGGCTCGCCATGCCCTGGCTGTAGATCTGTTCGCCGAGGTGTTGCTGACGAATCTCCAGCAAGGCCCGGGAATAATCGTGGATGAACTCCGGGTGGCCCTGGAAGCACAGCACCTGGTCGTTGATGTGATAGGCGGCGAACGGGCAGAAATCGCTGGAGGCGATGACGGTCGCGCTTTCGGGCAGTTGGGTGACCTGGTCCTGGTGGCTGATCAGCAAGGTCAGCTCTTCCATCACCGGGCTCATCCACGGCGCCTTGGCGGCAAGTTTGTAGCGATGGGTGCCGACACCCCAGCCTTGGGTGGCGCGTTCGGTCTTGCCGCCCAGCAACAACGCCAAGAGCTGATGGCCAAAGCACACACCGAGCAATTTATCGCCCCGCTGGTAGCGCTCCAGCAGGTAGGTCTTGAGGGTTTGAATCCAAGGGTCGGTGCCGAAGGAGTCAGCCTTGCTGCCAGTCACCAGGTAAGCGTCGAACTGCTCGTCATCGCTGGGGTAATGCCCCTCCATCACGTTGTACACGATGAATTCGGCCGCGATGGGCTGCTGTGAAAACAGGCGCTGGAACATCTGCCCGTAACCCTGATATTGGTCGACCAGTTCCGGACGCAGGATATCGGTTTCCAGAATGCAGATGCGTAGTGACATAAAAAATACCTGACACGATGATGGGAATATTGCACACCCCAGAGCCTGCCCTGAAACACGGTTCCAAGGCAAGCCTCTCCCCAGTCTGTCAGAACAGTTCGTGCCGGGCGGCTTTCTCCAGCAACAAGGCCGGCGGTGAGAAACGCTCACCGTATTGCTCGGCCAGATACTGGGAGCGATCGACAAAGTCCTGCAGGCCATACTGGTTGATGAACTGCAACGCACCGCCGGTCCAGGCCGCGAAACCAATGCCAAAGATCGAGCCGATGTTGGCATCGGCCGTCGACGTCAGCACCCCCTCCTCCACGCAGCGCACGGTCTCCAAGGCCTGGATGAACAGCAGGCGATCACGGATATCCTGGGGCGAAATCTGCCCATCGGCTTGCTCGAAGCGGCTCTTCAGCTGCGGCCACAGGTACTTCTGCCCGTTGGCCGGGTATTCATAAAAACCGGCGCCGGCAGCCTTGCCCGGCCGCTTGTATTCGTTAAGCAGCAAGTCAATCACGGCGAATGCCGGGTGCTCAATCGGCGTTTTCCCTTCTGCGTGCAGGTCCTTGGCGGTTTGCGCGCGGATATGGCTCATCAGGCTGAGGGAAACTTCGTCAGAGATCGCCAGAGGCCCGACCGGCATCCCGGCCTTGCGCGCTTCGGTCTCGATCATCGGCGCACTCACGCCCTCGCCGAGCATGGCGATGCCCTCATTGGTAAAGGTGCCGAACACCCGCGACGTGAAGAAACCGCGACTGTCGTTGACCACAATCGGCGTCTTGTTGATCTGCAGGACAAAATCGAAACCCCGAGCCAAAGTCGCGTCACTGGTACGCGCCCCCTTGATGATCTCCACCAGCGGCATTTTTTCCACCGGGCTGAAGAAGTGCAGGCCGATGAACTTCGTCGGGTCCGGCACGGCCATGGCCAGGCCGGTGATGGGCAAGGTCGAGGTATTGGAAGCGATCACCGTGTCGTCGCCCGCCACCGCCTGGGCCGCAGCCGACACGCTGGCTTTCAGGGCGCGATCTTCAAACACCGCTTCGATGATCAGGTCGCAACCGGCCAGGTCAGCATTGTTGTCGGTGGCTTGAATCCGCGCCAGCGTGGCTTCGCGCTGCTCGGCCGTGAGCTGGCCGCGGGCGACCTTTTTATCCAGCAACGCCGCCGAGCGGGCCTTGCCCTTCTCGGCTGCCGTCAGGTCGACGTCCTTGAGAACCACGGCAATGCCGGCCACGGCGCTGACATAGGCGATTCCCGCCCCCATCATGCCCGCACCGAGCACGCCGACTTTTTTCGTCAGATAAGGCGCCACACCTTGTGGGCGAGAGCCACCGGCCTTGATCTCGTTGAGTTGGAACCAGAGGGTGCCGATCAGGTTCTTCGCCACTTGGCCGGTGGTCAGTTCGGTGAAGTAGCGGGTTTCGATCAGGTGCGCGGTGTCGAAATCCACCTGGGCCCCCTCCACCGCTGCGCAGAGGATTTTCTCCGGTGCCGGCAGGCAACCCTGGGTCTTGTTGCGCAGGATCGAGGGAGCGATCGCCAACATTTGCCCGACTTTCGGGTCGGACGGCGTGCCGCCCGGGAGCCGATAGCCCTTTGCATCCCAGGGTTGCACGACGCTGGGGTTGGCCAGAATCCAGGCCCGGGACTTGGCCAGCAATTCCTCACGATCCTTGGCCAGCTCATCGATCAACCCGGCCTGCAGCGCTTGCTGTGCACTGACCTTCTTACCTTCGAGCAGATACGGCAGGGCCTTTTCCAAACCGAGCAGGCGCACCATCCGCACCACCCCACCGCCCCCCGGCAGCAGCCCGAGAGTGACCTCCGGCAAGCCGAGCTGCACCGATGGCTGCTCCAGCGCCACGCGATGATGACAAGCCAGGCAGATCTCCCAACCACCGCCGAGGGCCGCGCCATTGATGGCCGCCACCACGGGCTTGCCCAGGGTCTCCAAGGCTCGCAGTTGCGCTTTAAGCAGCAGGACCATGTCGTAGAACGCCTTGGCCTCGGGCTTGCCGACCTTGACCAGTTCATTGAGATCACCACCGGCGAAGAACGTCTGCTTGGCCGAGGTGATGATCACACCGGCAATCGCGTCCTTTTCAGCCTTCAAACGGGTAACGCAAGCGGCCATGGCCTCGCGGTAGCGCGCATTCATGGTGTTGGCGCTCTGGCCCGGCATGTCCAGGGTCAGGACGACGATCCGGTCCTGGCCGGTTTCGTAACGGATGGCAGCGGTCATGAAAAATGTTCCTTGAAGTCGGGCTCAGAGGCGTTCGATGACGGTGGCAATGCCCATGCCGCCGCCGACACAGAGGGTCGCCAGGCCATAGCGCAGGCGACGCGCCTCCAACTCGTCGAGCAACGTGCCAAGGATTGCGCAGCCGGTAGCCCCCAAGGGATGCCCCAGGGCGATGGAACCACCGTTGACGTTGACCTTGGCGGGGTCGATGGCCATGTCCCGGATGAACTTGAGCACCACCGAGGCGAAGGCTTCGTTGACTTCGAACAGGTCGATGTCCTCCACCCGCAGCCCGGCCTTGGCCAGGGCCTTGCGGGTGGCCGGCGCCGGGCCGGTGAGCATGATGGTCGGGTCGGTACTGGTGACGGCCGTGGCGACGATCCGGGCCCGGGGTTGCAGGCCCATGGCGCGTCCCTTGGCTTCGGAACCGATCAACATCAGCGCCGCGCCGTCGACGATGCCGGAACTGTTGCCCGGCGTGTGCACATGATGAATGCGTTCGACATGGCTGTAGACCCGCAGCGCCGTGCCGTCGAAGCCCATCTGGCCCATGGCTTCGAAACTCGGCTTGAGCTTGCCCAGGCCTTCGAGCGTGGAGTCGGCGCGGATGAATTCGTCGTGGTCCAGCAACACGATGCCATTCTGGTCCCGCACGGCGACCAGGGATTTATCGAACGATCCGTCGGCCCGGGCGCGTGCCGCTTTTTGCTGGGAGTGCAGTGCGTAGCGGTCGACGTCCTCGCGGCTGAAGCCTTCCAGGGTGGCGATCAGGTCGGCGCCGATGCCCTGGGGAATGAAGTGGCCCTGCAGGTTGGATTGCGGGTCCAGCGCCCATGCACCGCCATCGCTGCCCATGGGCACCCGGGACATGGATTCGACGCCGCCGGCCACCACCAGGTCTTCGAACCCGGAACGCACCTTCATCGCCGCCAGGTTCACCGCTTCCAGGCCCGAGGCGCAAAAACGATTGAGTTGCACCCCCGCCACGCTGACATCCCAATTGGCCACCAACGCAGCAGTCTTGGCGATATCGGCACCCTGCTCGCCCACGGGCGTCACGCAACCGAGCACGATGTCGTCGACCTGGCTGGTGTCCAAATCCATGCGCTGGCGCAAGGCACTGAGCAGGCCCCCCATCAGGTTCACCGGCTTGACGCTGTGCAGGGCGCCATCAGCCTTGCCCTTGCCACGAGGCGTGCGTAATGCGTCGAAAATCAAAGCTTGGGTCATGACATCCTCGAAACCACGGGGTAATGCGACGCCTCCAACCATAAGCCCAGCGGCGCCGGATTCAATGACCACAGCGCTCAATGGCGTTGACGGCCACGCTCAGACGAACGGTAGCGAGCTATCGGGTTAACCGATTCAGGAGGGCAAGCTGTCTAGCAAAAGGGCCGGCAGGAAGGTGGCAATAGGCCTCATGCCGTTTTAATAGCGATAAATACCCAGCTGATACGAATTGGATCTAAGCCAAGGCGGCCGCGGCCCCTAATGTAATCCTTGTACAAGTTAGTCGTCGGGTTTTGCCGAGGCGCTTGTCGGAACAGGAAGTGCAACGCCAGCCATCATGGATATGCAGGCTGGTTTTCAGGACATAACAAAAAAGGCGGATCAGCCATGTTCAAACATTCGAAAGTTCGTCAAGCCGGACTCATTCTCTTTGCCACGACGCTGCTGTTGATTTTGCCGAATATCACCAAGGTGATTGGCTGAATCCTGCGCGGGGGCACCTGCTTCATCCAATACGTTGTGTCGCCAAAAAATGTGATGGGTTCACTGTTCGAGCAGCGATGGCTGTGCCAACCTTTGCGGCCACCCCTCGACATGGAAAGCGATCGACTTGAAAGCTCTCATTGTGTTCGGGGCGTTGCTGCTCAGCACGCCCCTTTATGCCGCGCAACTGGTGCTGGAGTTGGGCGCGAGCACGCGCACTTGGCAAACCGAAGAACTGCTCAAGCATCCGGACGCTCAAGCGGTCGAGATTGCTGAGGACGTCTCCTACAAGAAACCCATGAGTTATCGAGCCGTGCCGCTGACCTCCCTGTTGACGGGCATCCAGCCGGACGACCACCTGCAGGCCGTTGCACTGGACGGCTTCGCTGCTGAGATGCCCGCGGCGCCATTACTCAACAAGAGCGGGGCCCGGGCCTGGCTGGCGATCGAGGACCCGGCCAAGCCGTGGCCGTCGCTGGGGGAAGGCAAGTCCAGTGCCGGGCCTTTCTATCTGGTCTGGACCGACCCGCAGGCAGGACGCATCAGCCCGGAACAATGGCCCTATGCGGTGGCGAGCATCAAGCGCCTGTCGGCGGTGGCTGAACGCTTCCCGGCCCTGCTACCAGCGCCCAACCTGGCCAAGGACGACCCGATCAATAAAGGTTTCGCGCTGTTCCAGAAGAACTGCCTGGCGTGTCATCGGCTCAATGGCGCTGGCGATGCACAGTTCGGCCCTGACCTGAACATTCCTTTCAATCCCACCGAATACTTCTCCGGGGATTTCCTCAAGCGCTACATTCGCGACCCGCAAGGCCTGCGACGCTGGCCCCAGGGCAAGATGCCCGGGTTCTCGGCAGCGGTGTTGCCGGATTCGGAGCTGGATTTGCTGGTGGGTTACTTGAAGCATATGGCGGGGCGCAAGCAGCCGCTGACTCCATGAGATCGCTTTTGTGGCGAGGGAGCTTGCTGCCGCCGGGCTGCACAGCAGCCCCTTGACGAGCTTGCGAGCGCTTCGCACTCGAGCGGGAGCAAGCTCCCTCACCACAAAAGCTTGTTCGCCAGGTGGTTACTGGAGTTGCACAGTGATCACTGGGGTGCCGGCGGTCTCGATCATCCTGGCATGCATCTGCTCGCCACCACCGCCACGACGCATGCCTCGCACCGGGCAGGCGTCCAAATAATCCAGGCCCACGGCCAGTTTCAGGTGGCGCTCCGGGCGGGCCAGTTGGTTGGTCACATCGAAGCTGTACCAGGCGTCGTCCAGCCAGGCCTCTGCCCAGGCATGGCTCGCCAGGTGCTCGCTCTCTTCGCTGAACAGATAACCCGACACATACCGTGCCGGCACGCCCAGGCTACGAGCACAGGCCAGGAAGGCGTGGGTATGGTCCTGGCACACCCCGCTACGACCAGCGAACGCCTGGGCTGCACTGGTCTCGACTGCCGTGGTGCCAGGGGTGTAGATCATGTGCTGGTTCAAGCCATGCATCAGGTCGATCAACGCGGTGCGGTCGCGACGCTGCTGGCACTGCTGCGCGGCGAAGGCTCGAAGGGCCTCGTCCGCCTCGGTCAGCCGGGTGAAGCGCAGGAATGGCAGCGCCGACTGGCTCTCGTGTTCGGCTTCGTGCAACGGATCGATATCCACCTGTCCACGGGCGCCGATGATGACCGTTTCGTGAGGCTCATCCAGGGTCAGCACGTGCAGGATGTTGCCAAACGGATCCAGTTGCGCCCGCACCGGCCGTGGTAAATCAAGTTGCCAGCTCAGCACATGCTGGCGTTCGCTGTCGTGGGGCGTCAGGCGCAGGTACTGGATGCTGGCGCGAACCTGATCTTCATAGTGGTAGGCCGTTTCGTGGCTGATCGAGAGTCTCATATGACCTCCAGGTAGGAACTGTGAATGGTGTTGCCCAGTTCACGGACCAGTGGGATGAATTCGGTGAGCCAGGCATGCAGGCCCCCGTCGAGGATTTCGTTGATGCCGGTGTAGCGCAGGCGTGCGTCCATTTCCGCCGCCAGCCGTTGCGCCTGCCGACCGTTGGTGCCCGGCAGGCTTGCGAGGATCTGGTCAATTTCTTCGGTACAGGCACGCAGCGAGCGCGGCACGTCGGCGCGCAACAGCAGCAACTCAGCCACATGGCGAGCACCCGGGGCCTCACGGTAGATCTCGGTGTAGGCCTCGAAGGACGACAAGGCCCGCAACAAGGCGCTCCATTGGTAGTAGGCGTGGGCCGTGCCGTCGCTGACTGCGTCGGCCTGGTCGCCGGCCATTTCGTAGCGGGCATCGAGCAAGCGCAGGGTGTTGTCGGCCCTTTCGATAAAGGTCCCCAGGCGAATGAACCGGAACGCGTCGTTACGCATGATGGTGCCGTAGGTCGCGCCACGAAACAGGTGCGAGCGCTCCTTGATCCACTCGCAGAAACGGCTCATGCCGTAGCGATTCAAGCCTTGCTCGCCGATACCGCGAATTTCCAGCCAGGTGGCGTTGATGTTTTCCCACATGTCGGCGGTGATTCGGCCACGTACCGCATGGGCACTGGCTCGCGCGGAACCGAGACAGCTGTAGATGCTGGCCGGGTTGGCCGCTTCCAGGGCAAAGAAATGCAGCAGGCGCTCGGCGTGCAGATCGCCGTGTCGCTCCCGGTAATCGTCCAGCGTGCCAGTGATCAGCAATGGCATGGCCAGTTCGTGCAGGCCGTCGCCACGCCCATCCTGGGGCATCAGTGACAACGAATAACTGACGTCGAGCATCCGCGCGAGGTTTTCCGCCCGCTCCAGGTAGCGCGACATCCAGTACAGGTCCGAGGCGGTTCTACTCAGCATGGCAGTTCCTCAATCCTCGACCACCCAAGTGTCCTTGGTACCGCCGCCCTGGGATGAGTTCACCACCAGGGAGCCTTCGCGCAGCGCCACCCGTGTCAGCCCGCCAGGGACCACGCGGGTCTCGCGACCGGCCAGCACAAACGGGCGCAAGTCGATGTGGCGCGGGGCGATGCCGTTTTCGACAAAGGTCGGGCACGTCGAGAGCGACAGCGTCGGCTGGGCGATGTAGGCGTGCGGCTTGGCCTTGATCCGCTCGCGAAAGGCATCGATTTGCGCCGTCGTCGCGGCCGGCCCCACCAGCATTCCATACCCGCCGGAGCCCTGGGTTTCCTTGACCACCAGGTCGGGAAGATTCGCCAGCACATGGGAGAGCTCTGCAGGATTACGGCACTGCCAGGTGGGAACGTTCTTCAGGATCGGCTCTTCGTCCAGGTAAAAACGGATCATGTCGGTGACGAACGGGTACACCGACTTGTCGTCCGCCACCCCCGTGCCGATGGCATTGGCCAGCACCACGTTGCCGGAGCGGTAGGAGGACAACAACCCCGGTACGCCGAGCATCGAATCCGGATTGAAGGCCAGTGGATCGAGGAACGCGTCGTCGAGGCGACGGTAGATCACATCCACCGCCTTCGGCCCGTCGGTGGTGCGCATGAACACTTTGTCATCCCGTACGAACAGGTCAGCGCCTTCCACCAACTCCACGCCCATCTCCCGGGCCAGGAAGGCGTGTTCGAAAAAAGCACTGTTGAAACGCCCCGGCGTCAGTACCACGACGCTGGGGTCGTCCAGCGGACTGGAGCTTTTCAGGGTGTCGAGCAGCAGGTTCGGATAATGATCGATGGGGGCGATGCGCTGGGCGGCGAACAGCTCGGGAAACAGGCGCATCATCATCTTGCGGTCTTCGAGCATGTAGCTGACGCCGCTGGGCGTACGCAGATTGTCTTCGAGCACGTAGTAGGTGCCGTCACCGTCGCGTACCAGGTCGACACCGCAAATGTGCGCATAGATGTCACGGTGCAGATCGAGCCCTTGCATCGCCAGTTGGTATTGCTCGTTGGCCAGCACCTGTTCGGCGGGGATGATGCCGGCCCGGATGATCCGTTGTTCGTGGTAGAGGTCGGCCAGGAACATGTTCAGTGCCTTGACCCGTTGGATGCAGCCACGTTCGACCACCCGCCATTCGCTGGCCGGGATGCTGCGCGGGATCGTGTCGAACGGGATCAGGCGCTCGGTCCCCTGCTCGTCCCCATAGAGCGTGAACGTAATGCCGGCACGGTGAAACAACAGGTCGGCTTCGCGCCTGCGCTGCGCCAGAAGCTCGTCAGGCGTGTCGGCCAGCCAGCGGGCAAACGCCTGGTAGTGCGGGCGGACCTGGCCGTCGGCGTCGTACATTTCATCAAAACCGCTGCGGATCATGCCGTGCTCCTTGTCACCCTGGCAGCAAGGCTTCGCAAGCCCCGTGCCATCGGCATAAACGCTTTATGATCAACGGGTTGGAATCTCCATTGAGAGGCCGCGCACTTTTATAGTGCGGCAAATGCCCCCAACCCGCTGCCCCCGCTTCATTGCGACGCAGGGGCGTCGCTTTCCTGAGCATAGTCATGGAAAAACGAAGCGGCCTGGTCTGGATACAGTTAGGTACAAAACCTGGGGAAGTGATTGTGATGTGTCAGCGGGTAAGATGTTGATCGTGCAGCCGCCATCGCGAGCAAGCTCGGCTCCCACAGGGACCCTCGGTTAGCTCACAGACATGAAAACGGCCGACACAAAGGTCAGCCGTTGCTGTGGTTGCGGTGAGTGACTGTCAGGCCTGCAGGCGCCGGATCTCTTGCTTGACGCCCCAACCCTCGATAACACCCCCCAAGGGTTCGACAACTGCCTCGAAGTCTTGCTCGAAGTCGCCAATATCATCGTAAGTGGCGTACATCACCCGGCTCAGTTCCAATGACCAAGCCCCGTCGTCCCGTGCACTGATCTGCGCGTTCAACGATTCGCCCCGAAAATGACCTGCCGCCCTGCGCGCCCGCTCCTCGTCCGGGAAAATGGCGTAGAACTCAATGGGATGGAATCGGGAAAAATCGAAACCGCCTTCTTTCATGCGGCGCAATACGCTGGTGCTGATGTCTTCTTGATAGGCTGTGCTCATGAAACGTCCTCCTAAAACCGATGGATAGACTTTCCGTCTTCCCGTGCGTGAAGCCTTCAGGCTGCAAGCGATACGGCATCAAATGGCCGTCGGGACACAAGCATGTAGCTGACAAGACCGGACCTTGGCGATCCTTTCGCTGATCTCAATTGCAGAGTAGCCGCAAGTGGTGGCCACTGCCAAGCGAGACCAGCCACCGTTTCATGAAATCGCTGTAATGCTGAGAATTTCGATACTGTTTTGGGACTTGAGGTTCTTGACTGTCGGGTCTTCGGTGCGGTCAACCAAGTCGTTGAGGTCCAATTGGCTGAGCACGGGTAGCAACCTTTCGCGGATCAGTTGGGCGGCCTGCTCCATGGTGGGTTTGTGGTCATAGTCGAACTGCTCGACGGTGGTTTCACCGTGATCGTCAATGAAAGTGATTTCCCACTTTTGCATCAGTGTCTCCTTGATCAATTCAGGGCAGGGCTTACCTTCATCTCGACATTGAGGGGCGGACAATCGTTCCGCTGGGTGCTTGGACGGCACACATGAAAAGACCGCCTCGGGGGCGGTCTCTCTTGTGCAGCCTTGGCCGATCACTTTTCGGCGCGTTCCTTCAGGGCCTTGAGGGTGTTGAACGGCGCATCCACCACGAACTTGTTCGCCAGCCAGGACGGCACGTCACCACCCGGTTCGGTGTGGACCTGATAAACGACCTCAATCTGGTCCGCACCCTTTGGCGTGAATTTCCAGAAGCCGTCGACCTGGGCCACCCGTACGAAACCTTGCTCCTCAGGCTGGTATGTCGGCACGCCCTTGAGCTTGCGGGTCAGGCTGCCGTCGGCCCCCTCCTCGGTGGTAACTTCCAGCACCGAGTCCCGGGGCGTCACCGGCCAGGGCGTATTGAACTGGGTATAAGTCCAGCTCTTGTCGCCTTCGTGCTTGAGCAGTTTCTGGCTCTTGCACTCATGAATCCAGGCGCAGGCGCCGGGAACGTCTTCCTGCAGGGCCCGCAGCTTGGCCATGGTGGTTTTCATCACCGTCACGCCGCGATAGGCCTTGTACTTGGAGCCCGCCACTTCACTGAGGGAAACCTTGATACCCTCCTTCTCCTTGGCAACCTGCCAGTCCTCTGCCTGGGCGGTGGCCGTCGCCAGCAACACGGTCAACCCACACAACACAGCCATACGATGCAGCGAACCCATAGTTTTTTCCTTATTGTCCAAGTTCGTTCATTTCGGATCTGTTCATTGACCCATTACGCTGCCGTGACTTGCTCCCACCAACCGATCAAGCGGATGGCCTCTTCACGGCTGCCGCCGCACACCTCGATGTCGGCTTCGAACGCCGAGCACACCGCCGGACGCTCCGGCTGGCCGAAGATCCGGCACAGGTTATCGACCGACAGTTGCACACAACGTTCTCCCGCCGGTTTGCCTTGGGGCATGCCAGGGATAGGTGAGCTGATGGAAGGGGCGATGCAACAGGCGCCACAGCCTTCACGGCACTTCATGACGACAACATCCTCGCGGCGGGTAATGATGAGTAACAGAAGACAGAGTAACGGCTAAAACACTCGTTTTAAATTACCGTCTGCGTGTTTTTTTGCCGTTGGCCAAATGACCGAATGGTCAGCGACGAGCTGCATGCCCTATGGAAGGCTTACTGCTTGAATTCAAAATCCAGCGCTGCGCCTTCCACCTCGTTGCGCTCCTGATTGCGCAGCGGCAGTTGCATTTCATTGCTCAACAACCGGCCATTGAGCTGGAACGGTCCGGGTTTCTCTCCGAACATTGACGGCAAGAGCGGTTCGCGCTTGGGCGGCGCTACCTTACCTGGTGGCTGCAGTTGCTCGACCATGTCGTGGGGCAGGCTGAGGTCCAGCTTGGCCGGCGGCAATGGAGTCTTGGCGACCTCGTGGGCTGATTTGCTTTTGGAAGCAATGGGCGCACGCTTTTTTTTCTTCGCCGCAACCGCCTTTTTAGCGGACGGCTTCTTGGCCACTGCGGTTTTTTTCGGCGCATTCTTCGTGGCACTGACGGCCGGTTTTTCCTGCGCCGGAGCCGCCACGACGACGCCTCCCATTTGGAAGACACTGAACAGGCCGATCAAAACCCAGGCAACAGGAACATTGGCTCTCATAGACACAACGGCACTGACGGCAGAAAAGCCCATGCTCGCCTGATAATGAGGCGCTGACAAGCACATCAAGCTAAGCCGCTGATTCCTATAGAAACCCGTTGGCCGTTTCTTGGCACAATTGAGTCGCCAACAACCCCAGCGTCATCAAGGCCCGCTCTGCCTCACGGTTCCAGGGGGTACCGCAGTTCAAGCGAATGCAGTGGTTGAACTGCTCGGTGTTACTGAAAATCAGCCCTGGCGCGATACTGATGCCTTGTTGCAACGCCCGCACATGCAACTCCTGGGTATTGACCCGTCCCGGCAGGCTGACCCACAGGATGAAACCGCCGTTGGGACGGCTCATTTGCGTGCCTTCGGGGAAGTGCTGTTGCACCGCCAGCTGAAAGGCGCTGAGGTTCTTGCGATACTCCTGGCGGATATAGCGCAGGTGCCGGTCATAGCCACCGTTTTCCAGGTACGCGGCAATGCCCATCTGCGTAACGCTGCACGCCGAGTGAGTGCTGAAGGTCTGGAGCCGCTGGATTTCCTGCTGGAATTTCCCCGCGATCATCCAACCGATGCGCACACCCGGCGACAACGTCTTGGAAAAACTCGAACAGTAGATGACCCGGTCCAGCCGATCGTAGGCCTTGAGGGCCTTGGTGCGCCCCTGCTCGAACATCAGCTCGCCATAGATATCGTCTTCGACGACCTGGATGTCGAAGTCCGACGCCAGGCGCAGCAGTTGCTTTTGCCGCTCCTCGGGCATGGTGCCGCCGAGGGGATTGCTCAGGCGCGTGGTCAGTACCAGCGCCTTGATCGACCACTGGTTGGCCGCCAACTGCAAGGCCTCCAGGCTCATGCCGGTGACCGGATCGCTGGGGATCTCGATGACCTTGAGGCCCAGCAGATCCGCCAGTTGCAGCAAGCCGTAATAGGTCGGCGACTCGGCGGCGATCAGGTCCCCCGGCCGCGTCAGCACCCGCAAGGACATCTGCAGCGCATCGACGCAACCGTGGGTGATCACCACCTCGGAAGGGTCCACCACGACACCGGCATCGCGCATGCGGATCGCCACTTGGCGCCGCAAAGGCTCGAAGCCCGGGCTGAACATGTAGCTGAACGCCCGTGGGCTGTGGAAACGCGTGACCTTGGCCAACTGCTGATGCAGGGCCCGGACAGGCAGGTAGTCGACACTCGGCACCGCCGCGCCCAGGGGAAACACGCCTTCGCGGCGCGACTCGACCAAGACCTGCTGGATGATGCTGCTGCGCGTCACCAACCCCGGGCGCTCTACCCGGGCAATGTCCGGCGTCGGTGCGGTCAGGGCCGGTGTCTGGTGCACGTAGTAGCCCGATTGCGGCCGTGCGCGAATCAGCCCCTGGTCTTCAAGGTTCGCGTAGGCCTGCAACACCGTGGCGTGGCTGACGTTGAGCTGCGAGCTCATCTTGCGCACCGAAGGCACGCGTTCACCGGGCTGATACACACCGCGCCGGATGTCTTCAGCCAGCTGTTGCGCAATACGTTGATAGAGCAGGAGGTTGGTCATGACGCAGCACTCGATTTCACGGGCATTTTATTCTTGTCGGAAACGATACCGGAACAGTTTAGAAGTGTACTGGGACAGTTGCCAGATTACTCGACAGTACAGTGGAGTGACAGCTCTAACTGTACTCATCCTGCATCGATTGCAGGGCTAAAAAAACCCGGCGCCTGCTACAGGGGCCGGGTTTTCCAGTGACGCAACCCTTAGCGGGCGGCGCCGAGCTGGCCTTTTTCGTCGGAGAACACAATTTCAACGCGACGGTTCTGGGCCCGGCCCCGCTCGGAAGCGTTGACGTCCACCGGGTACTCATCACCGTAGCCTTCGACCTGGATGCGCTTTTCATCAATCCCCAGGTCCACCAGCACATCCGCGACCGCTTGCGCGCGGTCGCGAGACAGCTTGAGGTTTTCCTGCTTGCCGCCCGTGCTGTCGGTGTATCCCTCGATACGCACCACGCGCTTGGGATTGAGCTGCAAGAACTGCACAATCTTGAGCACCACCCGGTTGGCCGAATTTTTCAGTTCCGCTTCGCCAGTGTCGAACAGCACGTCGCCCAGGGTCATCACCAGGCCGCGATCGGTCTGGGTGGTCGCCATCGCCATGATCTGTTCTTCGAGCCACTTGCCCTGCTGCTGCACACTCAGCAACTTGGATTCGCGCAGGGCCAGCTGCAGGCGCTGGCGCTCCAGTTCGAGCTTCGCCGCGCGTTCTTCGTTGAGCACCTGATTGCTGTGCTCCCGGGCGATCGCACTGTAGCGCTGGCTCAGGTAAGCGTAATGCTGCACATCCTCGCCGCTGCCCCAATAGCTGGACAAGCGATCGGCACGGGCCAGGGATTCACCGGCGCGGATCACGTCCCGGGGCGCGGCACGCAATACGTTGGCGTCTTCCTTGACCTTCTGGAAATCGGTGCTGGCCTGCTCGAGCGCCGCTTCGCTGCGTTGGCCGGCACAGCCATACAAGCTGGCCAGGCCGGCGAGGACCAGACCGCCCAATACGTGGGAGTGCTTCATTGGGCATCCTCCCTCAGCTGTTTGCGCAAGCGCTTGATGCGGGTGTCGAGCACGTTCAGTTGCTCCTGGCTCTTGAGGGTCAGCACCTTCGCTTCGGCCAGGCGGGCGTCGAGTTCAGCCTGTTCGGCCCGCATGCGCGCCTTCTTGTAGGATTCGTCGGCCATGTTGGATTTGGCGCGAGCGAATTTTTCTTCAGCCAGTTTCAATTCGGGCACTTCGTCGGCGGTGGCGCCAACGGCCCGGGCCTGTTCCAGTGCCTGTTCGGTCAGGCGGATCTGTTCATTCGGCGCCGGATCGGCTGCGCAGCCCGCCAGAGCCAGAACGGCCAGGGCAGCGAAAAGAGGTCGAATAGTCACTAATGTTCCCTACTGTTTTGGGGCACTGACAGGCGGCTGCAACTGTGTTTTCCAGCGCTCGAGATTGCGCTGCAACACAGCCTCCGTCAGACCGGACGCGGCCAATTCTGTCATCTTTTGCGCCAGCTGTCCGCGTAACCATGGGTCATTGCAGGCGGAGTTATGGGAAACCGCGAGGAACAGCCCGGGTTTGTCCACCGGTTGCGGTGCGGCTTGCAGATCGTTGGCCATGCCCAGGGTCTGCGCCATCGCCAGGCCCGAATAGCGACCCGCCAGGACATATTCCACCTCTCCCAGCAGCAATTTCTGAAAGGCCTGGGTCAGGTTGGGTGTGCGCACCAAGGCCAATTTCTGCTCGGCAAAAACGCCAAATCCCTGGGTCATACGCGCCTTTTCCGACAGGGCCCCGGGATGTCCTTGGAGGTCTTCGGGCTGGTTGATGACCAGTGTCGAATCCTTGCGGGTCCAGACCAGATAATCGTTTTCCAGCAATGGCGGGTGGACGTAGTCCAACGCTTCAAGCCCCGTGCTGGTCAGTGGCGCATCGGTGAGCAGGTCCATGCGCCCACTGCGCACTTCATCCAGTGCCTGGGCGCGCTTGCCCGCGTAAAGCAGCTCGATCTTGATCCCCAGTTCGCCTGCCACTTGCGCCAGCAGGTCTGCGCCAGCGCCGATCAGGTGCTTGGGGTCCTGAGGGTCTTGCCAGAGGTAAGGCGGTGCGTCCGGGCTGCCGGTGGCGATCAGGCGTTCACATTTGCCGGCGGCGACAGACAGGCCCGGCATGATCGCCAACGCCCACAGCAACGACCAGCCGGTCAAACGACGCAGATCCATGGCGATACGCTCCCCTTGCAGCGAAAACAATCAGTGCGAAAAATAAAAAGCCCGGCCAAAGGGCCGGGCTCTTTATAAGTGAAGACGCCGGATTAGACCAGCTTCTCCAGCTCAGGGATGGCTTCGAACAAGTCCGCCACCAGGCCATAGTCAGCCACCTGGAAGATCGGCGCTTCTTCGTCCTTGTTGATCGCAACGATCACCTTGGAGTCTTTCATGCCGGCCAGGTGCTGGATCGCGCCGGAGATACCGACGGCGATGTACAGCTGGGGGGCAACGATCTTGCCGGTCTGGCCGACCTGCATGTCGTTGGGCACGAAACCGGCGTCGACCGCGGCGCGGGAAGCACCGACGGCAGCACCCAGTTTGTCGGCCAGGGCGTACAGGTGCTTGAAGTTGTCGCCGTTCTGCATGCCACGGCCGCCGGAAACGACGATCTTGGCAGCGGTCAGTTCAGGACGATCGGACTTGGCCAGCTCCTCACCAACGAAGCTGGAGATCCCAGTGTCGTGGGCAGCAGCAACAGCTTCGATGGCAGCCGAGCCACCTTCGGCGGCAACCGGGTCGAAACCGGTGGCGCGGACGGTGATGACCTTGACCGATGCGTTCGATTGCACGGTGGCAATGGCGTTACCGGCGTAGATCGGACGCTTGAAGGTGTCGGCGCTTTCGACCGAGATGATCTCGGAGATCTGATCGACGTCCAGCGCAGCGGCAACACGCGGCAGGATGTTTTTGCCGTTGGAAGTGGCGGCTGCCAGGATGTGGCTGTAGCCCTTGCCCAACTCGGCTACCAGCGGCGCGATGTTCTCCGGCAACTGGTGTGCGTAGGCGGCGTTGTCGGCCGACAGCACTTTTGCCACGCCAGCGATTTTCGCAGCGGCTTCGGCAACGGCGCTTGCGCCCTGCCCGGCCACCAGGACGTGCACATCGCCACCGATTTTGGCGGCAGCAGCAACGGTGTTCAGCGTGGCCGGAGCCAGCACCTTGTTATCGTGTTCGGCGATTACCAAGATAGTCATGTTTAGATTACCTTCGCTTCGTTTTTCAGTTTCTCGACCAGTTCAGCCACCGACTTGACCTTGATGCCCGCGCTGCGTGCAGCCGGCGCTTCGACTTTGAGGGTCTTGTTGGTGGAGGCGGTGGAAACGCCCAAAGCGTCAGGCGTCAGCACTTCAAGCGGCTTCTTCTTGGCTTTCATGATGTTTGGCAACGACGCATAACGCGGCTCGTTCAAACGCAGGTCGGTGGTAACGATGGCCGGCAGTTTCAGGGAAACCGTCTGCGCGCCGCCGTCGATCTCGCGAGTCACGGCAACGCTGTCGCCGGACACTTCGACTTTGGACGCGAAGGTGCCCTGACCGTAGCCGCTCAATGCCGCGAGCATCTGGCCGGTCTGGTTGTTGTCGCTGTCGATGGCTTGCTTGCCGAGGATCACCAGCGATGGCTGTTCCTTGTCGACAACGGCCTTGAGCAGCTTGGCCACGGCCAGGGAAGTCAGGTCTTCGGCGGATTCGACGAGGATGGCGCGATCGGCACCCAGTGCCAGCGCGGTGCGCAGTTGTTCCTGGGCGGTGGTCGGGCCGATGGAGACGACGACGATTTCCGTTGCCACGCCTTTCTCTTTCAGGCGTACGGCTTCTTCCACGGCGATTTCGCAGAAGGGGTTCATCGACATCTTGACGTTGGCGAGGTCGACGCCGGAGTTGTCCGCCTTGACGCGAACCTTGACGTTATAGTCGACCACTCGTTTGACAGCTACAAGAACCTTCATGGATTCCTCGTTACTCTCCGGTGAAAAAAAGTCGCCTAGGCGAACCTGGCGGTTGATGCTCATGGGCGCAAGGGCACCTCTAAAAACGCCGGCATGAACCACACATGACCCTGCTCACGGGAGTGAAGACCATTCGTCAGTGATGACCGATGAGTCATTCATTATCGCGGCGTGTAAACTGCGCCTCGGAACCGCGCAATACGTCACTTTGTGCTGCCTTCGCCCTGTCTTTAGAGGTGCTCTTGAAACCAACAGTCAGCCTACGGCGAGCGCAAAACCGCCCGTATCTTGACCGGAACACCTATTCCGGTCAATACGGCAAAATGGTCAGTCATAAGCCGTACGTCAGTGATTTATCTGGGCTTCGGCAATTTCAAACAAACGTTTGTATTGGACCCTGAGAGTGGTGTAGATATAATGCGCCGCTTAAGAGAGACCCGCGGTTCATCCATTGTCGCTTTCGTCGCTTTTCGCGAAGGAAACAACGGATGCAACGCCAAACCTCCAATTAGAAAAACTGTGAGCCTTGAGTAGGAGATAGCCTGTGGAACGCGAATACATGGAATTCGACGTGGTCATCGTCGGTGCCGGCCCCGCTGGCCTGTCTGCCGCTTGCCGACTGAAACAGAAGGCCGCCGAAGCCGGTAAGGAAATCAGCGTCTGCGTGGTCGAAAAAGGTTCCGAAGTCGGTGCGCACATCCTCTCCGGCGCGGTGTTCGAGCCCCGCGCCCTGAACGAACTGTTCCCAGACTGGAAAGAACTCGGCGCGCCGTTGAACACGCCCGTCGTTCGCGATGACATTTATGTCCTGAGAAACCCCGAGGCTGCGAGCAAAATCCCTGACTTCTTTGTGCCCAAGACCATGCACAACGAAGGCAACTATATTATTTCCCTGGGCAACCTGTGCCGCTGGCTGGCCCAGCAGGCCGAGAACCTGGGCGTGGAAATCTACCCCGGCTTCGCCGCCCAGGAAGCGCTGTTCGACGAGAACGGCGTGGTGCGCGGGATCATCACCGGCGACCTGGGTGTCGACCGTGAAGGTCACCCGAAGGAAGGCCTCTACACCCCTGGCATGGAACTGCGCGGCAAATACACGCTGTTCGCCGAAGGCTGCCGTGGTCACATCGGCAAGCAGTTGATCAAGCGTTTCAACCTGGACAGCGAAGCCGATGCCCAGCACTACGGCATCGGCCTGAAGGAAATCTGGGAAATCGACCCGGCCAAGCATCAACCCGGCCTGGTGGTGCACACCGCTGGTTGGCCGCTGGACATCATGGGCACCGAGAACACCGGCGGTTCCTTCCTCTATCACCTGGAAAACAACCAGGTGGTGGTCGGCCTGATTATCGACCTGTCCTACAGCAACACCTTCCTGTCGCCGTTCGACGAGTTCCAGCGCCTCAAGCATCACCCGGTGCTCAAGCAGTACCTGGAAGGCGGCAAGCGCGTCAGCTACGGCGCCCGTGCCATCTGCAAGGGCGGTCTGAACTCGTTGCCGAAAATGGTCTTCAAGGGCGGTGCGCTGATCGGTTGCGACCTCGGCACCCTGAACTTCGCCAAGATCAAGGGCAGCCACACCGCCATGAAATCCGGCATGCTCGCCGCCGAGGCCGTGGCCGATCGCTTGTTCGCCGAGTCCGAAGGCGGTGATGAACTGACCGCCTACGTCGACAATTTCAAGAGCAGTTGGCTGTACGAAGAACTGTTCGCCAGTCGCAACTTCGGTGCAGCAATCCACAAGTACGGCGCGATTGTCGGCGGTGGTTTCAACTGGCTCGACCAGAACATCTTCGGCGGCAAAATACCGTTCACCCTGCACGACAACAAGCCGGACTATGCCTGCCTCAAGCTGGCGGCCGATTGCAAGAAGATCGACTACCCGAAACCGGACGGCAAGATCAGCTTCGACAAACTCAGCTCGGTGTTCATCTCCGGTACCAACCATGAAGAAGAACAGCCCTGCCACCTGAAGCTGACCGACCCGAGCATCCCGATCGGCAAGAACCTGCCGCTGTACGACGAACCGGCCCAGCGCTACTGCCCGGCTGGCGTGTACGAAGTGGTGACCAAGGAAGACGGCGAGAAACGCTTCCAGATCAACGCCCAGAACTGTGTGCACTGCAAGACCTGTGACATCAAGGACCCTGCGCAGAACATCACCTGGGTATCCCCGGAAGGCGCTGGCGGGCCGACCTACCCGAACATGTAAGCCGACACGCTGAACATCGAGGCTCCCGCAATGGGGGCCTTTTTGTTGCCTGCCATCCAAGGCACACCGCAACCCAATGTGGGAGCGAGCTTGCTCGCGATGGCGATTTCTCATTCAACACAGATGTCGACTGATACACCGCTATCGCGAGCAAGCTCGCTCCCACAGGGGAACATCGCAGGATCAGGCGGCGCGCTCTTCCCCGGGGTTGCGTTCGAAGTAGCGCTTGTACTCCCGACTGAACTGCGACGGGCTCTGATACCCCACCTGATGTGCCACCTGGGCCACACCCATACCGTCGATGAGCAGCAGCCGCTGCGCCTTGAGCAAACGCAAGCGCTTGAGGTACTGCACCGGCGACAACAACGTGCTGCGCTTGAAATGCTCATGAAAGGTCGATGCGCTCATGTTCGCGCAACTGGCCAGTGTCTCGACGTTCAGCGGCTCGGTGAAATGCGCATGCAGATGGCTCAGCGCCGCGGCAATCCGAGCGAATTGCCCATGCTGCTCCACCAACGCTCGCAATACGTCGGCCTGAGGCCCGCGCAAGGCGACGAACAGCAATTCTCGCAGTCGTGCCTGGCCCATGACCAGGCATTCCAAGGGGTCGTGCAAGCAGTGCAACAATCGCTCGACACACCCTCGCATAGCACCATCGAGCGCGGCACTGGTCATGGATTCAGGCGTCTGCGCCGCCAGGCTTCGCCCCGGCGTCAACCCCATGGCCAGCACCAGTTCCCCCAGCATCGCCCGATCGATCGCCACGGAAATCCCGAGCAACGGAGCATCGGGCATGGCATAGGTTTCGCACTCGAACGGCACCGGCAGCGCCTGGATCAGGTAGTGCCCGGCGCCGTACTCCAGCGTGCGCGGTCCCAGGTAAGCCAGCTTGCTGCCTTGGGCAATGATCACCAGGCTTGGCTCGTAGAGCTGCGGACCACGGGCGATGTCCTCGCTGCACCGCAGGACTTGTACCCCAGGCAGCGAGGTCGGGATAAAACCGTCACGGGTCGCCAGAGGTTCGATCAGCGAAACCAGCGCCGCGTTGGCATCGAGATGGCGGGTCAACAACATGATGAAAACTTCACGAAAAAATGGATGGGAACATCATCGCAGGTCTGGCGTCACATAGAACCAATCCACGGCCAAGGGCGGAGGATTAGGCATGACACCCGTAGGAATCGTCATCGCCGTTCACGGACCGTACTCCCACAATGGAACCCTACCGTTCACTGCTTAGCGAGGTCCATCATGTACACAGCCATCGGATATGCCGCCCAGTCGGCCACCACTCCCCTCGCCCCCATGAAATTCGAACGTCGCAGCCCGCGAGCCGACGATGTGGCGATCGACATTCTCTACTGCGGCGTCTGTCACTCCGACATCCATCAGGCCCGCAATGAATGGGGCATCGCCGTTTACCCGCTGATGCCCGGCCATGAAATCATCGGCAAAGTCACCGTCGTCGGCGCGGACGTCACCCGCTATAAAGTCGGCGATCTGGTCGGTGTTGGCTGTATGGTCGACTCCTGCCGCGAGTGCGAAGCCTGTCATGCCGACCTGGAGCAATACTGCTACCAAGGCATGACCCAGACCTACGCCAGCCCTGATCGCATCAGCGGCGGCCACACCATGGGCGGTTACTCCAACAGCATCGTGGTCAAGGAGCACTTTGTGCTGCGCATCCCGGCAGCACTCGACCCGGCCAGTGCCGCGCCGATTCTTTGCGCGGGCATCACCACCTACTCGCCGCTCAAGCACTACGGCGTGAAGGCCGGCGACAAGGTCGGCGTGCTAGGCATGGGCGGACTCGGCCACATGGGCATCAAGTTCGCCAAGGCCATGGGTGCAGAAGTGACACTGTTCACCCGCTCGGCCAGCAAGGCCGAAGAAGCCCGTCGCCAGGGCGCCGACCATGTGATCGTGTCCACTGACGCCGAGCAGATGGCCGCCGCGGCCGGACGCTTCCACTTCCTGCTGGACACCATTCCGGTGCAGCACGACCTGAACCCCTACCTCAGTACCCTGCGATTCGACGGTGTACACATCCTGGTGGGCCTGGTCGAGCCGATCGATCCACCAGTCCATGCGGCCAACTTGATCATGGGTCGTCGCGTCCTGGCCGGCTCGTTGATCGGCGGTATCGCCGAAACCCAGGAAGTGCTGGACTTCTGCGCTGAACACAACATCAGTTGCGACATTGAAATGCTCGACATCCGCCAGATCAACGAGGCCTACAGCCGCATGATCGCCGGGGACGTGAAGTACCGCTTCGTCATCGACATGGCGACGCTCAAGGCCTGACGTTCGTCAGACCTTGGCGCCCAGTTCCGCCGACAGCCGGGCTGTGACCCCTTTGACCAGGGGAATCAGCTCGGCCATCTTTTCCAGCGGCATGTACGGCACAGTGCTGGCGATGCTGATACCGGCGACGATGCGCTTGCCGGCATCACGGATCGGCGCCGCCACACAGCGAATCGACGGTTCGTTGTCTTCCAGGTCGAAGGCATAGCCCCCCGCCACGTACTCCAGCATCCGTTGCTGGAACTGTTCCCAGGATTGCTCCTGATGCTGGGGCCAGAACTGATGCTTCCCACCCGCCGGCAGGCTGATTTCATACAGCCGCTGCCATTGTTCCTGAGTGTCATCGAGCATCAGCGCCTTGCCGATCCCGGTGCGCGCCAACGGCATGCGATGGCCCACGCGCGAGCGCATTTCCGGGCCGTTACGCCCCGGATTCTTCAGCAGGTACAAGACTTCGTCGCCCTCGCGAATCGCCAGGTGAACGGTGTCCCCGGTCAACGCCGACAGCTCGTCCAGGTACGGCCCCGCCAGGCTCACCAGTGGCAGTTCTTCCCGGGCCTGGAAGCCCAACTCGATCAACTTCGGCCCCAGCAGGTAACCCACTTGCGGCACCACGCGCAGGTAACGTTCGTCCACCAGGCAACTGGCCAGGCGATGGGTGGTGCTGCGGGTGGTGCCGATCAGCCGGGCGATTTCCTTCAAGTCACGGGCGCCGCTGGCGACCGCCTGGACCACGCCCAGACCACGCAGCAATGTCTGCGTGCCTGTTGGTGCGGCGTCCTTGGTGATTTTTGGATCGTCTTGCTGCATAGCCGGCCTTCAACAGTGAGCGGGGAACGGGCGGCATTATGGTCGCCCGCCCCGTCGGACTACAACTCGATGCGCTCGACCTTCCCGACCAGCAGGATGTAGGACAGCGCGCCAGCCAATGCCAGGACCGAGATATAGGTAATGGCCGGGGCGAACGAATCGCCGCTGGCGAGGAAGCCAATCACGATCGGCGTGGCGATGGCCGCCAGGTTACCGATGAAGTTGAACACCCCACCGGTCAACCCGAGCAGTCGTGCCGGCGCCAGGGTCGACACCAGCGACCAGGTGATCGACGCCAGGCCATTGCCGAAGAACGCCAGGGCCAGGAAAGCGATCACCAGTGGCGTCGACTCGACAAAGTTGGCGCCGATGATCGAGGTCGAGATCAGCAACCCGCCAATGATCGGCAGCTTGCGCGCGAACCCCACGGTGGCGCCGCGACGAATCAACCAGTCGGAGAAGAACCCGGAGCACAGCACGCCGACAAACGCCGCGAGGAACGGCAACGACGCCAGCAAGCCGGACTTGATGAAGTCCATGCCGCGATACTTCACCAGGTAGGTGGGGAACCACGTCAGGAAAAACCACAGCGTGGAGTTGAGGCAGAACTGCCCCAGGTAAATGCCCCACAACTTGCGTTGCGTCAGGACGATGCCCAGGTCGGACCAACTGAATTTCGCCTTGACCTTGGCGGTATCGGCCTGGATATCCACCAGCCCGCCGCCTTCGCGGATCAGCTCGATTTCAGCGGCATTGGCGCCTTTGAAATCCCGGGGCTCGCGATACACCGCGTACCAGATCACCGCCCAGAGAATGCCCACCGCGCCCGTGGCGACAAACACCATGTGCCAGCCGAAGGCGTGTTGCAGCCAGGCCAATACCGGCGTCAGGAAGGCCAGTCCGACAAATTGTCCGGAGGTGTAGAAACCGATGGCCGTGGCCCGCTCGCGCTCGGGAAACCAGGTGGTCACCACACGGCTGTTGATCGGATAAGCCGGTGCTTCCAGGGCTCCGACCGCCATGCGCAGCACGAACAAGGCGATGAAGCTGGCGGCGAACCCCAGCATCACCGTGGCCACCGACCACAACAGCAATGCCACGCTATAGAGAATGCGCGGCGGCACCCGGTCCACCAGCCAGCCACCGGGAATCTGCATGGCGGCGTAGGTCCAGCCGAACGCCGAGAAAATCAGCCCGACATGGATTGGATCGATACCCAGGTCGCTGGTCAGCGCGGGAGCGGCAATCGAGAGGTTGCTGCGGTCCAGGTAATTGATCACCACGGTGATGAACAGCAGGACCATGATGAAAAAACGCTTGCGGCTGGGCGTCACCAACGACGCCTGCGCGCTCAGGGTGTGCGCTTGCATGTGAGGTGCCTCTTTTTATATTTGTCGAATATGGCAAAGGTGGAGCAAGCCCCTGTGGGAGCAAGGCTTGCCCGCGATACAGGCGATGGGTTTTCCAGTCGGACCGCGTCATCGTTCATCGCGGGCAAGCCTTGCTCCCACAGGATTCCATGGCTTGCACAGGGTGATCAGGCGTGACTCACCACTCGGCAAAACTGCCATCGGCATGGCGCCAGATCGGGTTGCGCCAGCGGTGGCCGATGGCCGCGCGTTCGATGACGTATTCCTCGTTGATCTCGATGCCCAGGCCCGGGCCATTGGGGATCTTCACGAAGCCCTTGTCGTAGTCGAACACCTGCGGATCCTTGATGTAGTCCAGCAGGTCGTTGCTCTCGTTGTAGTGGATGCCCAGGCTTTGCTCCTGGATGAACGCGTTGTAGCAGACCGCATCCAGTTGCAGGCACGCCGCCAGGGCGATGGGGCCCAGCGGGCAGTGCAGCGCCAGCGCCACGTCGTAGGCCTCGGCCATGTTGGCGATCTTGCGGGTTTCGGTGATGCCACCGGCGTGGGATGCGTCCGGCTGGATGATGTCCACGTAGCCCTCGCTGAGCACGCGCTTGAAATCCCAGCGGGAAAACAACCGCTCGCCCAGGGCAATCGGCGTGCTGGTCAGCGGCGCCAGTTCCTTGAGGGCTTCGTAGTTTTCGCTGAGCACCGGCTCTTCGATAAACATCAGTTTGTAGGGGTCGAGCTCCTTCATCAGCACCTTGGCCATCGGCTTGTGCACGCGGCCGTGGAAGTCCACGCCAATGCCGACGTTCGGCCCGACCGCATCGCGCACCGCCGCCACGTTGGCCAGGGCCAGGTCGACTTTCTCGAAGGTGTCGAGGAACTGCAGCTCTTCGGTGCCGTTCATCTTCACTGCGGTGAAGCCCCGCGCCACCGCCTCTTTCGCCGCGCGAGCGGTGTCCGCCGGCCGGTCGCCGCCGATCCACGAATACACACGGATCTTGTCCCGCACCTGGCCGCCCAGCAGGTCGCTGACCGACACGCCCAGGGCCTTGCCCTTGATGTCCCACAACGCCTGGTCGATGCCCGCCAGGGCGCTCATGTGAATGGCCCCGCCGCGGTAGAAGCCGCCGCGATAGAGCACGGTCCAGATGTCTTCGATGTTGCGGGGGTCTTTGCCGATCAGGTAGTCGGACAACTCCTCGACGGCAGCCGCCACCGTGTGGGCACGGCCTTCGACCACAGGCTCGCCCCAACCGGTCACGCCCTCGTCGGTCTCGACCTTGAGGAAGCACCAGCGCGGCGGAACGATAAACGTGGTCAGCTTGGTGATTTTCATCTTGTTGTCTCTCTTGTCAGATGCAGCGCACGGGGCGCTGGAAAAGTCTTCAGTTCAAGGCATTCCATGCGGCCACATAGGCCTTGGCGCGCACCGCCACTTCATCCGCTGTCAGGCCCGGCTTGAACAATCCGGAACCGAGGCCGAAACCCTTGACGCCGGCTTCGACGAACACCGCCATGTTGTCCGGCGTAATCCCACCCACCGGCACCAGCACGGTCCCGGCCGGCAGCACCGCGAGCCAGGCCTTGACCACCGCCGGGCCCATTTGCTCGGCGGGAAACATCTTCAGCACATGGGCGCCCTCGGCCAGTGCGGCAAAGGCTTCGGTGGGCGTGGCGACGCCTGGCGACAAATACAAGCCCGCCGCTTTCGCCGCACGCAGCACCTTCGGATCGCTGTGGGGCATGACGATCACTTGGCCACCGGCGGCTTTCACCTGTTCCACCTGTTCCGGCGTCAGCACGGTGCCGGCACCGATCAGGCAATCGGCGGGCAAGGTACTGCGCAGGATGCGAATACTTTCGTACGGTTCGGGGGAATTGAGCGGTACTTCGATGACGCGAAATCCGGCGCTGTACAGGACTTCGCCGATGGCCGCCGCCTCTTCGGGACGCAGGCCACGCAGGATCGCGATCAACCCGTTGTGCGCCAGTGCTTGTGTGAGCATGTCAGACCTCCAGTCAGGTTCAGGGGGCGGTGGAATCGAGCAACCCGGCCGCCACGGCCAGTTGCCACAAACCGCGTTCGGTGGCCTGTTCGGCCAGGACCACCCGGGCGAAGCCGCAGGCGTCGAGGGCCCGTTGATAACGGACACAGAGTTGGGAGTTGCCGATCAGCACCACCGTCGGCAGGTGCAGGCTGTCGCGGCGTCGGCGTTGTACCTGGGCCAGCGCTGTCAGCTCATGGCCGATCAACAGGCCCGAGAGGTAGTCCGCTTGGGCGCTGGCGCCCAACTCGCCGGTCAAGCCCAGGCTGCGGGCGCTGAACACGGTGGACAACGGGCCGATCTGACCGTCCACCGACAACGCCACTTGCACGCCGCGATCAAAGGCCACGCCATCGAAGGTCACACTCCGTTGCTGGGTGCGACCGAGAATGCTGTGGTCACTGAGCACGGCGAAGATCTCGCCGGTCATGAAGGTATCGAAATGCACGATGCGGCCATCGGCCACTTCCACCCATTTCGAATGGCTGCCGGGCAGGCCGATCAGCACCGCTTCGTCCGGCAGACTGTGCAAGGCACCGAGCACTTGGGTTTCTTCGCCGCGCATGACATTGGGCAAGCGCGAACGCTGAATCACGCCTGGCACGATGTGCACATCGACACCGCGAAGGCTGCGAACGGTTTGTAGGGAATGTCCGAGATTGGCGACGTTGGCGGGTGTGTCGCAGTACGGCGCTTCACGCCAGCCCTGAGCACTGCCGACCATGCCACAGGCAATGACAGGCAAGCCTGGCTGGGCATCGAGCCAGTCGCCGCAGGCCTCGTCGAAGGCCAACTCGAAACCGTCGATGCACACCTGGCCGGCCACGTTTCGCGGCCCGGACGGCAACTGCATGATCCCCGACGACAGCGAACGCTGCTCGAGCACCTCGCCACCGGCAGCGAGTTTGTAAGCCCGTAATGAGGTGGTCCCCCAATCGAGCGCGATCAATTGCGCCTGCATCCGCTTCACCTGTTTTGTTTTTTGGCAGTGAGTGAGACGGACTATAAACCTGGGATCAACTAAATCTCAATATATAAATATCACTCCCATATATTGGGACAAAAATACATCACCTACAAAGCCAATCGCCATCCGTCCAAGACCCTGCTACGTTTTCTGGCCGGACGCCAAACAACTAGGGAAAAAGTGATGGGACAACTGCTGAAAATCCTCGGCCGCACGTCTTCGATCAACGTCAGAAAAGTGCTGTGGACCTGCCAGGAACTGGACATCGCCTACGAGCGCGAAGATTGGGGCATCGGCTTCGCCTCGACCCAGGACCCGGCGTTCCTGGCCTTGAATCCCAATGCCCAGGTGCCGGTGATCATTGATGAGAACGGCGTGTTCTGGGAATCCAATACCATATGCCGCTACCTGGTGGGCAAGCATGGGCCCAGCGATCTGCTACCTGTCGAGCCTGCCGCCCGGGCGCGAATCGAACAGTGGATGGATTGGCAAGCCACGGAGCTCAACCCGTCCTGGTGCTACGCCTTCCACGCCCTGGTGCGCAAGAATCCGGACTTCCAGGACCCACAGCGCATCGCCGCCGGCATCAAGGGCTGGAACGAGAAGATGGGGTTGCTGGAGCAGCAGTTGAGCCGCACCGGCGCCTACGTGGCCGGTACGGCGTTTTCCCTCGCGGACGTGCTCATCGGCCTGTCCGTACACCGGTGGCGCCAGGCGCCCATGGAGCGTCCCGACTATCCAGCCGTGGCGGCCTACTGCAAACGCCTCGAGCAACGACCGGGGTTTGCCGAGTACGCGTCTGCCGCACACTCATGAAGTGCTCAGTGGCCGTTAGCGAAATCCCTTAGCACCTTGCCGTCCATTCGGTAGCGCACCCACTCTTCCTGGGGTTGCGCGCCGAGGGATTTGTAGAACTCGATGGCCGGCGTGTTCCAGTCCAGCACGCTCCATTCGAAGCGACCGCAATCGTTGTCGCAGGCGATCTTCGCCAGGTGGCGCAACAGCGTCTTGCCCGCCCCGCCACCGCGCTGCTCAGGCGTGATGTACAGGTCTTCGAGGTACAAGCAGTTACTGCCCAGCCAAGTGGAATAACTGAAGAAAAACACCGCGAAACCAATCGGCACGCCATCACGCAGGCAGATCAGCCCGTGGGCGGTCGCGCCTTCGCTGAACAGGCTGCGCTCGATGTCGGCCACACTGGCGATGACTTCGTGGCGGGCTTTTTCGTAATCGGCCAACTCGGTGATGAAGGCAAGGATTTGAGGCGCATCGCTGGGTTGCGCAGGACGGATCTCGATCGACATGAACAGGCCTTGTAGCCAATTGAAAGCGCCATACTAAGCCGCTGCGCGGCGCTCGTCACATACCGATCCAACTATTTGATCGTCGACGCGAGCTTCTTTCACAAGTGCCGTTCGTCGCGCCCGAGGCACCAACTCAAAACCACCACGGCCCAAGATCGGGTAAGCATTCTGAAAAATGGAGGCGACACCATGATCACTTCAAGGCTGACTGCATTCACACTCGCCACGCTGTTGTCTTCGGTGGCTTTCGCGGCGTCCACTTCCGGCACCGGCCCCACCGACCCGGTACAGGCGCCCAATTCTCCAGCCACGCAAGGCCTGCCCAAGCTGAACACCGACGGCACCGGCGGCGGCCTGAACAATGGCCAGCCACCTGCCACCGGCACCGATCCACGCGTGCAGGGTAATGACATGGGACGCCAGGGCGGCATGAATACGCCTGACTCCACCGCCCCTGACAACGCCGAGACCGGCGTGGGTTCGAAAACCACGACCGGTGGTTCGGGCTCCGAAGGTGGCGCTGCCAGCCAGTAAGCAGCTTCTGCCCGGACACTTGAGGAGGAAAATCCCATGCCTCGTGGAAGCAAAGACAAATACACCAGCGAGCAAAAGCGCAAAGCCGCGCACATCGAGCAAAGCTACGAGAAAAAAGGTGTATCGGAGAACGAAGCCGAGGCACGGGCCTGGGCGACGGTAAACAAACAGTCCGGTGGCGGCGAACGCTCTGGTGGCTCGGGAAAGACTAAACCGGCTGAGCAAAAGAAAACCGACCGCAAGGAATCGGCCCGCCGCGCCGCCAAGACCCGCGAGGGTCACCCGCGCAGCAGCAAGGCCTCCCATGGGACCCAGACGGTGGACAGCCTGATGAAGGAGGCCCGGGCGAAAAACATTCCCGGACGGTCGAAGATGCGCAAGCAGGAGTTGGTCGAAGCGTTGCGCAAAGCGGGGTGATTGTTGGCGTCAGGGAGGACGCCATCGCGAGCAAGCTCGCTCCCACAGGTTTTTGTGTCAGGGCTCAGAACCTCGGCACAACGCAGAACCAGTGTGGGAGCGAGCTTGCTCGCGATAGCGGTGGATCAATCGCCAGTGATCTCTGTTTTCAGCGCTGCTTCAACCGGTCAATCACCACCGCCAGCAACAGGATCGAGCCGCGGATGACGTATTGATAGAAGGTGTCGATGTTCTTCAGGTTCATCGCGTTTTCGATGATCGCCAGAATCAGCACACCCGCAATGACATGGCGAATCATGCCGATGCCACCGCTCAACGACACCCCACCCAGCACGCAGGCCGAGATCACCGTCAATTCGAAGCCCTGGCCGATCATCGGCTGGCCCGAGGTCATGCGCGACGCCAGGATGACCCCGGCCAAGGCGCCGATCAAGCCATGCACGGCGAAGATGATGATCTTGGTGCGATCGACGTTCACCCCTGCCAACAACGCCGCTTCCTGGTTGCCACCGATGGCCATGGTGTTGCGCCCGTAGGTGGTGTAGTTCAGCAGCCAGCCGAAAAACAGGAAGCAGGCGATGGTGATCAGGATCGGCACCGGCACGCCGAACAATTGGCCGTTGCCGAACACGAAGAACGATTCCTGCGAGACACCCACCGCCTTGCCGTTGGCAAAGATGTAGGCCAGGCCACGGACGATCTGCATCGTCGCCAGGGTGGTGATCAAGGCGTTGACCCGCAGCTTGGCGATGACGATGCCGTTGATCAGGCCGACGATCAGCCCCATCGCCAGCGCCGCGCTGACGCCGAGGAACACGCTGTTGGTGTCGCGCATCACCACCGCTGCGACCACGCCGGCACAGGCAATCACCGAACCGACCGACAAGTCGAAGTGCCCGGATGCCAGGCAATACAACATGGTGCACGCGGCGATGCCGGTGGTGGAAATCGCCAGGCCCAGGCCGCGCATGTTCAACGGCGACAGGAAGTTGTCGATCATCAAGGTGCAGAGCACGAAGATACCGATGGCCGCCAGCAGCATGACCCAGTCATCCAGGAAACGGCGCAGGTCCAGGGGTTTGCGTGCCGTTGGCAGTGCATTGTTTTGAATGGTCATGATTTACCTCTCAGTTCGCCGCGTCGGCAACGCGTTGGCGCGGCAGCGCCAGTTGCAGCAGGTTGGATTCGTTGGCCTGGTCACGCGACAGCTCGCCGCGCATGGCCCCTTCGCAGAGCACCAGGATTCGGTCGGAAATGCCCATCACTTCCATCAGGTCGCTGGACACCACAATCACCGCGATGCCGTCGGCCGCCAGGTTGTGGATAATCTGGTAGATCTCCGCCTTGGCGCCGATATCGATGCCGCGGGTCGGTTCGTCCAGCAGCAGGACTTTCATCGGCATCGACAGCCAACGACCGAGAATCGCCTTCTGCTGATTGCCGCCGGACAGGTACATGATTTTCTGGCTGGCCGCCGGGGTCTTCACCTTCAGCGACTTGATCTGCTTGTCGGCATTGCCCCGCTCCCAGTCGCCGCGCAGCAGGCAGCCGAGCGCGGAATGGGCCGGACGGGCACTGATGTTGATGTTCTCGCCCACGCTGCCCAGTGGGATGATGCCTTCCTTCTTGCGATCTTCCGGGCACAGCAGCACGCCGGCGGCAATGGCATCCCGTGGCGAACGCAGCTTCAACTCCTTGCCGTGCAGCACGAGGCTCCCCTCGCTCTGGCGCTCCAGGCCACTGAGCAAGCGAAACAGCTCGGTACGACCGGCACCGACCAACCCGAACAATCCAAGGATTTCACCCTTGTGTACCTGGAAACTCACCGGTTCGCGCAAGCCCGGCCCCAGCAGGCTCTTCACCTGCAGTGCCACATCGCCGCGCTCCCGAGGGCGGTAATCATAGATGTCCTGGATATCGCGACCGACCATGCACGTGACCAACTGATCGTGGGTCAGCTCGCTCATGTTTTCGAAGGTCCGGACATAACGACCGTCCTTGAATACCGTCACCGCGTTACAGATACGGAACACTTCTTCCATGCGGTGGCTGACGTACAGCACCACTTTGCCCTCGTCTCGCAAGCGGGCGATGATCGCCATCAAACGGTCGATTTCCCGGGCCGACAGGCTACTGGTGGGTTCGTCGAAGGCAATGACGTGGGCGCCACGGGACAAGGCCTTGGCGATTTCCACCAATTGGCGCTGGCCAAGGGACAGGCGACCGACTTTTTCCTGCGGGTCGATTTCGTCGGCCAGGCCTTTGAGCAGCGTCAGCGCCTGCTGGCGCAGCACGCCACGGTTGACCAGGCCGAAACGCGCCGGCAAATGGCCGAGAAACAGGTTTTCAGCGACGGTCATTTCCGGCACCAGGTGCAGCTCCTGGTGAATCACCGCCACCCCGCTGGCGATGCTGTCGGCGGTGCCTTTGAAGGCCATCGTCTGTTCGCCGATCTGCAGGTCGCCGCTGCTCGGGATGTAGGCGCCACCGAGGATCTTCAGCAACGTGGACTTGCCCGCGCCGTTCTCGCCCATCAAGGCATGCACCTGTCCCGGATGCGCGACGAAACTGATATTGGCCAGCGCCTGCACGCCGGGAAAGGATTTGCCGATCCCGTTGAACCGCAAGCTGCCGCCGATGTTGTGTTGCCGTGTCGCTGTTTGCGCTTGCATAACCACCTCGAACTTACAGAGATCAAGCGACCCCGCCACTCATGTGGCCAGGGCCGCTTTTGAATCAACCGACCGTCAGTTCCACAGGCCGATCTTTTCCAGCTCCTGCTTGAAGTTCTCCCGAGTGATCAGCGTCACCTCGTCCATGGCGGTGTACTTCGGCGGTTCCTTGCCGGTGGTGATCCACTCGTACATCATTTCGGCGGTCTTGTAGCCTTCGATGTGCGGGCTTGGCAGCATCGAACCAAAGAAGCCGCTGTCAGGTTTCTTCAATTCACCGATGGCGTCGGTGCCGTTGATGCCGATGCCGATTACATTGGCCGCCTTGAACCCGGCCGCTTCGGTGGCGCGCACGCCGCCCAGCACGGTGTTGTCGTTCATGCCGCCGATGATCAGGTTTTTCGCAGCGCTTGGCAGCTTCACCAACGCCGAGTTGGTGGAGTCCATGCTACCGGGTACGTCGAGGGTCTTGAGCGCCGAATAAAGGATGTGGTCTGCCGGCATCCCGGCCTTCTTCAAGGCATCGACCGAACCGTCGGTGCGCTTCTTGCCGGTGTCCAGCTCGTTGAAGGTGTTGATCACCGCGTAGGTATCTTTCCACTCCCAGTTGCGCTTTTTCGCTTCGGCGGCCATGGCGGCGCCCTGCTTCTGACCCACCTCGAACGCGGCCATGCCCAGGTACGGCACGTCCTCCATGAATTTGCCGTTGGCATCGACGAACCGGTCGTCCACGGCAATCACCTTGAGATCGTTGAGCTTGGCCTTGGCCATGATGGCCGGGCCGAGGGACACGTCCGGCGGGCAGATCACAAAGCCCTTGGCACCGTTGGCGGCCAGGCTGTCGATGGCCGAGAGGGTCTTCTCGCCGTCAGGCACGGCGATCTTGATCAACTCGAAGCCTTTGTCCTTGCTCGCCTTCTCGGCGAACGCCCATTCGGTCTGGAACCAAGGCTCCTCGGCCTGCTTGACCAGGAAACCGATTTTTACGGGATCGGCCGCCAGCAAGCTGCTGCTGAGGCTGACCGCGGTGACCGCCAGGGCGGCGCGACACAGGGAACGGATCCCACGACGATGATTCATAGTTGACTCCTTGTTTTTTTTATTGAAAGCCAAACGTCCAGGGTCTGCTCCACCGACGGTGGAAGTGCGCAGGCTGGGCGGTTACATCAAGTTGCTACACAGCATAGGCCTAAATAGTCATATCGTATGATGATTGGATTACAGGCGAAGTTTCCCACTGCAATCCAGGAATATTCAGTCGTGGTACATGACCGAACGTCCTCCATCGATGGTGATGCATGAGGCATTGATAAACGGTGCTTCATCACTGGCCAGGAACACGGCCGTCATTGCCACTTCGATCGGTTGCCCGACGCGCCGTGGCGGGTGCAGATCCAGCGCACGCTGGCGTTCGGCATGGGGATCGGCAAAGCCGTTCCAGTAGTCGACGTTCAGTTGGGTTTCGATGTAACCCGGGGCGATGGCGTTGACGCGTACCCCTTTGGGCGCGTATTCGATGCCAAGGGCGCGGGTCAGGCCCAGCAGGCCGTGCTTGGCCACCGGGTAAGGAAAACAGCCGGGGATGATGTGGGACGAATGGACGGAGGCAATGTTGATGATGCTGCCCACGCCCTGCTCGATCATCTGTGGCAGCACCGCCTTGCAACCGTACCAGGCACCATCCAGGTCGATGGCGAAGCAACGGCGCCAGTCCTCTTCGGTCATTTCCAGCGGGTCACGGAAGACATTGACGCCGGCGCAGTTGACCAACACATCGATGCGGCCGTGCAGCTCGACGGCACGACGGGCCATGGCCTGCAAGTCCTGCTGCTTCGACACATCGGCCTGCAGTGCGTGCACATCGGCGCCGCGTTCACGCCAATGGGCGGCCACCGCCTCGACTTTCTGCGCCTGGATATCACTGATCACCAACCGGGCCTGTTGCGAAGCGAATGCCGCGACGATGGCTTCGCCAATGCCTTGGGCGGCACCGGTCAACAGCACCACCTTGTCCTTCAGGCGTTCGCCCTTGGGTGGCTCCGGCACGGGTGGCAAGACCAAAGGCTCAGCCATGGCTCAAGGCTCCTTTGCGCAGGCACGACAAAACCCGGGCATCCACGGATGACCGGCGCGAAGGCGCTTGAAAGAACAGTGGCCGGCGTACGCCGTCGGGGCGTACGGGGAAAGATCGTTGCATCACTTCACCTGTTTTGTTTTTTTAGTGTGAGTGCGTATTGCCGATGGAGCCGACTATAAACCCGGCTGCCAAATAATCTCAATATATATATTTACATCCCATATTTTGGGATTCATCCAGCAAACCTTGTACAGGCCACGCCAGGCACGTCGACACGCATCGACAGCACGGCACCGTCCAGCGGATGACCCAATGGGCTCGCCGCGCTGGTGATGTACAACGTCTTGAGGTCTTCACCGCCGAATACACAACTGGTCGGGCGGCTGACGGGCAATTCGATCACCCGATCAACCTGCCCGTCCGGGGTCAGCCGCAACAGGCAACTGCCGTCCCAGCGGGCGTTCCAGATATACCCTCGGGCATCCATCGCCGAGCCATCCGGGCCGCCACGGGGGTGCGGACCGAACCAGACCTCGGCAGGCGCCAGGTTGCCTTCCGGGTAAATAAAGTGCCGATACACCGTGCCATCCAGGCTGTCGCCGAAATACACCGTGGTGCCATCGGGGCTCCAGAGCAGGGTGTTCGGGATGCCCAGCCCGCGCAACAAGGGCAGGACCCGGCCATCACTCCCGACGCGAAACAGGCCTCCGGACCGGTGCTCGATCGGCAAGTCCTCGCCTTCGGCACCGATGTTGTTTTGCATCGTGCCGAGCCAGAGTTGACCCTGGGGGTCGCAACGGGCCTCGTTGGCGCGATTGCCTGGCTGGGGGTCGGCCATGCACAGCAATGTCAGGCGCGGTTCCAGGCCCGGCGAATCAAGATCGAGGCGGTAGACGCCACTGCTCAGGGTCACCAGCGCGTCGCCACTTTGGGTCGGTATAAAAGCGGAAACATGCTCGGGCATCTGCCAGATCTCCACATTGGCGCCGATCAGCCGCAGGGCCTGCTTGCCGGCGATATCGACCCAATACAAGGCTTGGGTCGGCGCATCCCAGAACGGCCCTTCGCCCAATTTCGCCCGGTGTTCCGTCACAGCCGTCCACTTCATTGAAACCTCCCGTTCCCGACTTGCCCGGCGGCGTCTGTTCGACCCGCCATGACATTGGGGTAAAAGCGTTTGATCGCCAGGTCGGCGTTATCGATCAGCGTCATGCAGGCCCAGACACCCCGCGCCGCGTCACGGGCGGCGATGGCGTCGGCGATGTCCTTGTGGATGGGCAAGGTGCGGCGCAGTTCATCCGGGTCGGCCGCCGACACCTCGAATGACACCGCCAGCAGCGCCCCCAGGGCCGGGACCATTTGTTCGATGAATTGATTATGACTGGCGGCCAGAATGCACTCGTGGAAAAACTGGTCCGCGCGGTTGTAATCGGCGCCGCTGTCCACCGCCCGTTCCAGCGCATGGTAGGCCAGGCGGATCGCCTGCACCTGGTCGGCGGTGGCCCGCTCGCAGGCCCAGCGCACCGCCATCGGCTCGATGGTACGGCGCAGGTCCAGCAAGTCATCGACGAAGTTTTCCGGCAGGCCGCTGCGGGACAGCCAGCCCACCACTTGGGGGTCGAACAGGTTCCAGCGGCGCACCGGCAACACCCGCGTGCCGACTTTCGGCCCGACTTCCAGCATCCCTTTGGCCACCAGGGTCTTGATCGCCTCGCGAATCACCGTGCGACTGACGCCCAGTTGCTCGCCCAGGTCCGCTTCGACCTTGATGGTTTGCCCAGGCTTGACCTGACCGGCGGCTATCCAGCCCCCCAGCCAATCGACGGTCGATGCATGAAAACTGCTGGACATGAAAACCCCGCGGGCCACTCTTATTGGAGGCCCACGCTAATCATCATATGATTGGGTGTCAATTTGAATTTCACTTGGCCACTGTAGAAGCGGGTTTGCTCGCGATAGCGGTGGGTCAGTCAAGAAGAGGCTGGATGTGCCGACGCCTTCGCGAGCAAGCTCGCTCCCACAGGGTCTGGTGGCGTACACAAATATTGCAGGCACCCCAAATTCACTGTGGGAGCGAGCTTGCTCGCGATAGCGGACGTCCAGTCAACACAGATATTGGATCAACCATCGCTCCCACAAGGGCTCAGGGTTCCAGGCCTATCGGGAAGAACACGCCGCCGCTCCACACGCCCAACCAGCGCTGCCCGTCGATCTCGCGACTGACCGCCAGCTCCACCAGTTGGTAGAACACATTGCGATGGACCAGCGCTTCGAGATTGCTGCGCACATGCACATACGGCGCCGGTTCCTGGGTCTGGGGATCGATCACCACCCGCAACGGGTGCTCGGCGCCAGCCTCAGTGGTTTCCTCGACATTGGTGGTGAAGCGCAACAACTGCCCTTCCCCCTGCCCTTCAACTTCGAGGGTCACGGCCACGAACGGCGCGTCATCGACCTTGATGCCGACTTTTTCCACAGGGGTAATCAGGAAGTAATCATCGCCGTCGCGGCGGATGATGGTGGAGAACAGCTTGACCATCGGTTTTCGCCCGATGGGCGTGCCCAGGTAGTACCAGGTACCGTCCCGGGCTATGCGCATGTCGATGTCGCCGCAGAAATCCGGGTTCCACAAGTGGACCGGCGGCAGGCCTTTGGTCTTGGGGATCTGCCCCAGCAAGTCATTGGCTTTTTGCGGTCCGCTCATGGTGACTCCTTGTGATTACTCGTCGCTCATCCCCAGCAGGCTGCGGGCATACTCACGCAACGGCGTGGCGATGAGGTCCTGGGGCTGTTTGTCGTGCAACGTCAGTAAACCGCCACGACTCTTGATCCGTGCAGTATCAATCAAATACTGGGTACTGGTCTCGATCAACATGATTTGAATCACGCTGGTATCGACACCGAGGCGATCCACGGCCTCTTCATCCTGCCATTCGTCGGTGTTGCCGATGCGGTTATCGGCCTTGGCGAAGCGGGTGTACAACAGGTAATGGGCACCGGCGGAACGGGCTTCACCCATGGCCTGGTCGAGGCCTTCGGGAACACGGGCGCGACGGACCATGGGGAAATATTCGATGAAGCCATTGAAGGCTTCTTCGGCCACCACGTTGGGACGCGGATAGGCACTGCCCGGCGGAGCGAAGGCGCCCTGGGCGATGTAGATGAACGAGTCAGGCTGAATACGCAGGTTGTTCACACGACGGCTGTCGCTATGGTCCAGCAGGCCGGCGTCGCTCATGTGATAACGAACGCCCTCTCCCATGTCGCTGACATTCATGCAACCGCCAAGCACCAAAACGGCCAGCAGCAAAACCAGGCTACGCATCCTACCCTCCAGAAACCGGTGTCGGAAAACCGGCGAATGGTCGTGGGATGCAGCTTTTGCGCCAGCTCATCGAGATGGGGTCAGATGTGCCCAGGGGAATGGGAAATTGCTATCGCGGGCAAGCCTTGCTCCCACATGGTAAGCATCGTACTTGTGGGAGCAAGCTTGCCCGCGATAGCAATAGATCAGCCGCCGATGATCTTCATGATGGTCGCACCACCAGAGAACGCCACTTCCTGCTTATCTCCCAAGGCCTTGACCAGCAATCGCTGAAGAGCGGGCAACGCCTGGTGACGCGGCTTGTCCAGAAGATCGCCGACAAAGTGACGGTTACTGGAGGACAGGCAGCCATGCAACCACCCCGTAGAGGACAACCGCAGGCGCGAGCAGGTCCGGCAGAAAGGCACGCTTTCATTGGCGATCACGCCGAAATGCCCCAACCCCGGGATTTCATAGCGCACCGCCGTGGCATCCACCGGCGCATCGGCTTGCAGGTATTCGTACTGATCGCCGATCAGGCTGAGCAGTTGCTGGAGGCTGACGAACTGCTGCAGGAAGGCGTTGGAATCGCTGGCCAGGTGGCCCATGCGCATCAACTCGATGAAACGCAACTCATAACCACGTTCCAGGCAGTATTCGAGCAACGGCATCACCTGGTCCAGGTTCTGTCCGCGCAACGGCACCATGTTGACCTTGATCTTCAACCCGGCGGCCCGGGCCTGTTCCATGCCGTCGAGCACGGTCGCCAGGTCACCGCCACGGGCGATACTGCGAAACGCAACGGGGTCCAGGGTGTCGAGGGAAACGTTGATGCGACGAATACCGGCGTCCACCAGCAAGGGCAGTTTTTTCGCCAGCAACTGGCCATTGGTGGTCAGGCTGATGTCTTCCAGGCCCATCTGCCCTACAGCCGTCATGAAACGCTCGAGCTTGGGGCTGACCAGCGGCTCGCCCCCCGTGATGCGCAGCCGTTCGATACCGGCGGCCTCGATCAAATAGGCCACGCCGCGTGCCATGGCGTCGGCCGACAGTTCATCCTGCGCAGCCACCAACCGCTTGCCATCAGGCACGCAATAGGTACAGGCGTAATTGCAGGCTGAGGTCAGGCTGATCCGCAAATTACGGAAACGCCTGCCTTGACGGTCAACGATCATGGATCACTCCGGCACAAGAAAAATCGGACTCGCGATAATTGACCTGAAAATCAAGATTTCGCAAGACCCAAGCCTGAGTATATTACTGGGGCACTGCGCCATGTAAGCGGACATGGCGCAATAAGGCAGCTGAATGTCTTGTTGCCTTGCGGCCAGTCAGTTGCTCGGGACGTCGGTGTCGCGCTTGCGCTTGTTGCCCATGCGCACGCCGATGTCCATCAGGAACTGGAAGAAACCTTCCTGGTCTTCCAGCACGTTGCTCCAGAACGGCGAGTGATACAGCGCCACCGCGCCATGCACCAACGCCCAGGCAGCGCAATAGTGGAAATAAGGCGGCACGTCCTCGAGCTTGCCCTCGCTGATCCGGCCCTTGATCAGCAGGGTCAGGCGTTCGAAGTTCGAGGCGCGGATCTTGTGCAGTTCCTCGACCATCTCCGGCACCTGGTTGCCCTTGACCACCTTCTCTTCCAGACGGTCGAACAAGCGGTAGCGCTGCGGGTCGCGCATGCGGAACTCGAAGTAGGCCCGGGACAGGGCCTCCTTGTCCTTGTCCACATCGGCCGAATGCAACAGCTCGTTCAAATCGCGCTCGTAGTCGAGCATCAGGCGCAGGTAGATCTCCGCCTTGGATTTGAAATGTTTATAAATCGTGCCTTTGCCGATACCCACGGCATCCGCAATCATCTCGACGGTGACACTGTCTTCACCCTGGTCGAGGAACAACTTGAGCGCGGTGTCGAGAATTTCCTGCTCGCGGCGGCGAAACTCACGGACCTTACGGGGTTCTTTGTGCATAAGAAAAAGGTCTGAAGGGTCAAAATTCGAAGCCGGGTATTATGCCTAACTTACGCAAAAATGCACGGATCATCCGTTCTCGGCCACTGTTCTTCACAAAACCGTACATACCCGGCTCGCCGTTTCCCGCGCCAATGCGCCGCACTGGCGAGCTTTGCCGACAGTGAGAACTTATCCGAAGCGAGCGTATTCCAAATTTGTTTAAAAACCGCCCCGGCCCGACTGGACGCGTTGGCATACTGATCAATACTTGAACTGTCGGCGCGACATCTCCCCCAAGTGACACGCTGATAAAGGTACCAACGGACCGCGTGCCTTTGTTTTACTCCTAATGGTCTTAACCCGGATTCACCCCCCAGAACCCGGGTTTTTTTTGCATGAAATTCAGGCATCCACCGAACGCACGTGAGCCAGCGGAAACAATTGCTTAAAGTTTTCCGTCGTCTGCTCGGCAAACCGTTCGTAGGACTCACCGCGCAACATCGCCAGAAATTCCGCCACTTCCCGTACGTATTGCGGAAGGTTCGGCTTGCCGCGATACGGAATCGGCGCCAGGTAAGGCGAGTCGGTTTCCACCAACAGCCGATCAGCCGGCACTTTGCTCGCAACGTCGCGCAAGGCATCGGCATTGCGGAACGTGACAATCCCGGACAAGGAAATGTAATAGCCCATGTCCAGGGCCGCCTTGGCCATGTCCCAGTCTTCGGTGAAGCAATGCAGCACACCGGCCTGGGGCAGCGCGGCGTCACGCAGCAAGGCCAGGGTGTCGGCCCGGGCGCCACGGGTGTGGATGATCACCGGCTTGCCGGTCTGCCGGGCGGCCTCCAGGTGCAGCCGGAACGAGGCTTGCTGCACGTCGGCGGCTTCTGGCTCGTAGTGATAGTCCAGGCCGGTTTCGCCAATGGCGACCACCCGCGGATGATCGAGCTCACGCAACAGCCAATCGAGCGCCGGCGCGGCATCGGGCTGGACATCCAGTGGATGGATACCGACCGAACAGTCGACATCGGCATACCGCTCGGCCAAGGCCTTGACGTCGGCGGCGTTGTCGGCGCTGACGCCGATGCACAGGAAGTGCCCCACACCCCGTTCACGGGCCGCGTCCAGCGCAGCATCCAGGGAACCGCCATGGGCAGCGAGGTCGAGACGGTCAAGGTGACAATGGGAGTCTACAAGCATAAAAGGCCAGGCTACATCGTATGGGTGGGACGGTCGGACTTCAGGGAGCCGGCCAAGTGGGTTTCGATCTGATTGCGGGCCGAATTGTCGCCGTCGTTGAACTGCACGCCTACGCCGGCGGCCCGATTGCCCTGGGCGCCCTTGGGGGTCAGCCAGATCACCTTGCCGGCGACCGGAATTTTCTCCGCCTCGTCCATCAGGCTCAAGAGCATGAACACTTCATCGCCCAAGCGATAATGCTTGTTGGTCGGAATGAACAGGCCGCCGTTCTTGATGAAGGGCATGTAGGCGGCGTAAAGCACCGACTTGTCCTTGATGGTCAGGGACAGGATGCCGTTGCGTGGGCCGGGACTGACAGGTTCGTTCATGCTGATCTCCGCTGCGGTTGAGCTGAGTTTAGTAGCTGGGCCGTCTCTGTCAGTTTCGACCAGGCAAACTCGCCCACTGCACCAGCAGCGCCTCGAGCAACAGCACCCGATTGAGGTTCGCCTTGCTCAGCACCTTCTGCCGTTGGGCAAGAATCCAGTCCTGGATGTTCAAGATTCTATCCTGGCTGCTTTTTTGCGCCAGGTACTGGATCACCTTGCGCATGTCCGCCAGCCCCAGGCCCGCCTCGTCTTCGGTCAACTGGTAACGCAGGATCAGGCTCGACCAGTCGCAGAACCAGTCAAACAGCAGGAGTAGCGGGATGGCGTTCCAACCCTCGGCCAGCTGCGTAGGGGATTGCTGCTGCTTGAGCAGTTTCTTCACCCCATCCACCACCAGGGCCCGCTGCTCACGCACGCCTTGGGTCTGAAGGCTGACAGCCGCCAGGGGCGAACCGGCCGCGAGGGTCAGCAGTTCGATACGTTCTTCATCGGTGTTCTCAGGCAAGGCCTTGGCCAGCCATTGCAAGCTCATCGCTTCGCTCGGCAACGGACAGGCCTGTTGCACGCAGCGACTCTTGATGGTCGGCAACAAGCGACTCGGCTGGTGGCTGACCAGCAGCAGCACGGTATCGCCGGAGGGTTCTTCGAGGCTCTTGAGCAAGGCGTTGGCAGCGTTGATGTTCATCGACTCGACCGGCTCGATCAGCACCACTTTGCGCCCGCCCATCTGCGAGGTCTGAACCACGAAGCTGACCAGGTCCCGGACCTGGTCGACCTTGATCGCCTTGTCCGCCTCTTCCGGTTCCAGCACGTAATTGTCAGGATGGCTGCCGGCCTTGAGCAGCAGGCAGGACTTGCATTCACCACAGGCGTTCGAAGCACCCGGACGCAGGCACAGCAGGCTGGCCATCAGGCGTTCGGCCAGTGCCCGCTTGCCGATGCCGACCGGGCCGTGCAGCAGATAGGCGTGGGCATGCTGGGCACGACCGGCCAGTTGCTGCCAGAGACCGTCTTGCCAGGGATAGGCTTCAGCCACGGACACGCTCCAGCAAACGTGGCAACAAGCCGTCCAGGGATTGCTGGACCTGGGTCAGCGGCTGCGCGGCATCGATCAGCAGGTAACGCGCCGGATCGGCCTTGGCGCGCCCCAGGAAGGCGTTGCGCACGGCATTGAAGAAATCCTGGCCCTCGAGCTCGAAACGATCCAGCCGGCCACGGGCGCTGGCGCGGGCCAGGCCAATTTCCACTGGCAAGTCGAACACCAGGGTAAGGTCCGGTCGCAGGTCACCCTGGACGAAGGTTTCCAGCGCGGCGATGCGCTCCACGGACAAGCCCCGGCCGCCGCCCTGGTAGGCGTAGGTCGAATCGGTAAAACGATCGCAGAGCACCACGGCGCCACGGGCCAGCGCCGGGCGAATCACCTCGGCCAGATGCTGCGCCCGGGCAGCGAACACCAGCAGCAGCTCAGTGTCGGGGTTCATGACCTCTTCAAGGGGGGCCAGCAGTACCTCGCGAATGCGCTCGGCCAGCGGCGTGCCGCCCGGCTCACGGGTCAATACCACCTCGATGCCGGCGGCCCGCAGGCGTTCGGCCAGGTATTCGCGGTTGGTGCTCTTGCCGGCGCCTTCCGGGCCTTCAAGCGTTATAAACAAGCCAGTCACGGGGCGATCCTTAATCAAAGTCATTGCGGGCTCGGTGGCTCGCTGGCGTCCGGTTCGGGGGCCGGTACCTGTGGCGGCACCTGGGGCACTGCTTCGGGGGCCGTATCGGGCGATGCCGCCGGAATCGGCGCCTGTTCGCCCGGCGTTGCCGGGGCCGGGCTGGAGCGGTAGTCGGCACGGCGCTTGAGCTGGAACTCGCGCACGGCGTTGTTGTGCGACTCCAGGTCATCGGAAAACACGTGGCTGCCATCGCCCCGTGCGACAAAGTAAAGGCTGTTGCCCGGCGCCGGGTTCAACGCGGCATGAATCGCTTCGCGTCCCACCATCGCGATCGGCGTCGGCGGCAAGCCCGGGATCAGGTAGGTGTTATAAGGGTTTTCTTCTTTCAAATGGGCGCGGGTGAGTTTGCCGGTGTAACGCTCGCCCAGGCCGTAGATCACCGTGGGATCGGTCTGCAGCAGCATGCCCAGGCGCATGCGCCGTACGAAGACGCCGGCAATCTGCCCGCGCTCTTGGGGCACACCGGTTTCCTTCTCCACCAGGGACGCCATGATCAGCGCCTGGTACGGCAAGGTGTAAGGCACATCGGCGGAACGCTGTGCCCACTCTTTGGCGAGCACGTCTTCCAAGCGGTCGTAGGCTTTCTTCAGCAGGTCGACATCCGAGGTACCGCGCACGAAGCGATAGGTGTCCGGGAAGAACCGCCCCTCGGGAAATACGCCCGAATGACCGAGACGGTCCATGACCTGGCTGTCGCTCAGGTCGGTGAGGGTCTGCTGGAGCTTTTCATCCTTGGCCAGCGCGGCGCGCACCTGGCGGAAATTCCAGCCTTCCACCAGCGTCACGCTGTATTGCACCACTTCGCCGCGCTTCCAGACGGCGATCAGGCCTTCCATGGTCATGCCTGGCACCATACGGTACTCGCCGGAGTGCAACGGCTGGTCGGCAAGATTGAAGCGCCAATAGATCCGCAGCCAGAAAGCGTCCCTGATCAAGCCATCGGCTTCGAGGCGCTTGAGGGTTCCGGTCGGGGTGGTCCCGTTGGGTACGTCCAGCAATTCTTCCTGGGTGATGTTCAGCGGCTGTTGCAGCGCCGAATGAATCTTCCAGGCCGAAGCACCCAACAACAGCCCTGCCAGGACCAGTCCGGTCTCCAGCAGCAGCAAGAATTTACGTCTCACGAATCAAACATCCAATAGCGCACGGGCAAGGGTCTGCAGTTTACGGGTGAGCGGGCCAACCGACCAGCGCGCCGAACCGCATCCGCGCACCGGCCACACGCCATAAACGCTATTACAGACGAAGACTTCATCGGCCTGGTGCAGTTGTTCGAGGCTGATGTCGCTGATTTGCGTGACGATGCCTTGGGACTTGGCTTGAAACAATAATTCGGCGCGCATCACGCCAGCCACACCGCAACGACTCAGGTCCGCCGTGAGCAAGACGCCATCGCGCACCAGGAACAGGTTGCTGAACACACCTTCGATCACTCGTCCGGACGCGTCCAGCATCAAGCCTTCAGCGTACTGCGCATCGCGCCATTCGGCACGGGCCAGCACTTGTTCCAGGCGGTTGAGGTGCTTGAGCCCGGCGAGCAAGGGCTGCTCGGACAAACGCACGGTGCAGGGAAACAGAAGAATGCCTTGGTTGCCATGGACGGCGGGATAGGCGGCCGGCGGACTGCCTTGCAGGATGCGCCTGGCCGGCGTCGAGGGATCGGCGGCATAACCGCGCAGGCTGTCGCCACGGGTCACGATCAACTTCAGCACGCCGTCGCCCAGGCCGCGGGCGTAAGCGTCCAGCTCTGCGCTCAACGCGCTCATGTCGATGTTGAGCGCCAACCGCTGGCAACCTGCTTCCAGGCGCTGCAGATGACGCTCCAGCAACAGCAGGTTGCCACCGCGCACGGCGATGGTCTCGAACAACCCATCCCCGTAAGCCAGGCCGCGATCTTTCAGCGACAGGACGTCGGCTGGCTGACCGTCGACCCAGCTTTCCATCAACCGGCGAACCGGCGGAACACCAGCGAACCGTTGGTCCCGCCAAAGCCGAAGGAGTTGGACAGCACCACATCGATGTCCATGCTGCGGGCAGTGTGCGGCACGAAGTCCAGGTCGCAGCCGTCGTCCGGCTCATCGAGGTTGATGGTCGGCGGCGCCGTCTGGCTGTTGATCGCCAGTACGCTGAAGATCGCCTCTACCGCTCCAGCCGCACCCAGCAGGTGACCGGTCATGGACTTGGTCGAACTGACCGCCAGCTTGTAGGCGTGCTCGCCGAACACGGTCTTGATCGCCTGGGCTTCGGCCAGGTCGCCGGCCGGTGTGGAAGTACCGTGGGCGTTGATGTATTGCACCTGCTCGCCGTTGATTTTCGCGTCACGCAAGGCATTGGCGATGCAACGGGCCGCACCGGCGCCATCGGCCGGTGGCGAGGTCATGTGGTACGCGTCGCCACTGGTGCCGAAGCCGATCAGTTCGGCGTAGATGGTCGCGCCGCGCGCCTTGGCGTGTTCCAGCTCCTCGAGCACCAGCGCACCGGCACCGTCGGACAGTACGAAGCCATCGCGGCCCTTGTCCCATGGCCGGCTCGCGCGGGCGGGCTCGTCGTTGCGGGTCGACAGCGCACGGGACGCGCCGAAACCGCCCATGCCAAGACCGCAAGCGGCCATTTCAGCGCCACCGGCGATCATCACGTCCGCTTCGTCGTACATGATGTTGCGCGCGGCCATGCCGATGCAGTGGGTACCGGTGGTGCACGCCGTGGCGATGGCGTAGTTGGGCCCCTGGGCACCCAGGTGGATGGACAGGAAACCGGAAATCATGTTGATGATCGAGCCCGGCACGAAGAACGGAGAAATCCGTCGCGGTCCCGAATCGTGCAGCGTGCGGCTGGTTTCTTCGATATTGGTCAAGCCGCCAATACCCGACCCCATGGCCACGCCGATGCGTTCACGGTTGGCGTCGGTGACTTCCAGGCCAGCGTTACGCACTGCCTGGAAACCGGCTGCCAGGCCGTACTGAATGAACAGGTCGAGCTTGCGGGCTTCCTTGACCGACAGGTATTCCTCGACATTGAAGCCCTTTACCGAGCCGCCAAAACGGGTGGAATAGGCAGAAAGGTCGGTGTGTTCGATCAGACCAATGCCACTGCGGCCAGCCAGAATGCCCTGCCAACTGCTCGGCACATCCGTGCCCAGTGGCGACAACATACCCATACCGGTGACTACGACGCGTCTACGCGACACAGCACTCTCCTTTTTCTAATGACGACTTTGCATCAGGCCTAAAGAAAAAACCGCACGCCGTGACGGCAGTGCGGTTTTTCCATGACAGCTAGCGACGACTGAATACGATTACGCCTGGTGGCTGGTAACGTAGTCGATAGCAGCTTGTACAGTAGTGATCTTCTCAGCTTCTTCGTCAGGAATCTCGGTCTCGAATTCCTCTTCCAGAGCCATCACCAGCTCAACGGTGTCAAGGGAGTCGGCACCCAGGTCTTCTACGAAGGAAGCGGTGTTCACAACTTCTTCTTCTTTAACGCCCAGTTGCTCGGCAACGATTTTCTTGACGCGCTCTTCGATGGTGCTCATACCTTGTTTTCACTCCTAATGGACAAATTCAGGCAGCTGGCCGGTGGGTAAGTGTATAGAAGAACTTTTCGGTTTTTCAACCGAAAGCTTCACTCCTCAAACCCTGCGGCCCGCCGTCTATAAATTGATTGCAGCTTTATAACGGATTTTAGACAGCTCGTATGACATTTTTTTGAAGCAATCCGTCACATTTAACTCATGTACATCCCGCCGTTCACCGGGATTGTAGCCCCGGTCACGTATGCCGCACCGTCCGACGCAAGAAAAGCGACCACGGACGCGATTTCTTGAGCTTGCCCCAGACGACCCAGCGGAATCTGTGTCAGCAACGCTTCACGCTGTGCTTCCGGCAGTTCACGGGTCATGTCGGTGTCGATGAAACCCGGTGCAACCGAGTTTACCGTAATCGAGCGCGAACCCACTTCACGCGCCAGCGCACGGCTGAAACCTTCCAGACCGGCTTTAGCCGCAGCATAGTTTACTTGGCCTGCGTTGCCCATGGCACCCACAACCGAGCCAATACTGATAATTCGACCCCAGCGAGCCTTGGTCATGCCACGCAGAACGCCCTTGGACAGCCGGTACAGACTGTTCAGGTTGGTGTCGACGACGTCGAACCATTCGTCATCTTTCATGCGCATCATCAGGTTATCGCGGGTGATACCGGCATTATTGACCAGGATCGCCGGTGCGCCGAACTGCTCCTGAATGCTTGCCAGCACCGCCGCAACGGATTCGTCGCTGGTGACGTTCAGCTCGAGGCCGGTGCCCTGGATGTCGTTTTCCTTCAGGGTCGCGGCGATACGCTCGGCGCCCGAAGCGGAAGTCGCGGTGCCGATGACGATGGCGCCTTGACGACCCAGCTCCAGGGCGATGGCCTGGCCGATGCCACGGCTTGCACCGGTCACCAGTGCAACTTTACCTTGCAGACTCATGCAAGTTTCTCCTGTTCAGGCCTGCGCTGCACGGGCGGCAGCGAAGGCATCTGGGGTATTGAGGTTGGAAGTCGATACGCCTTCGGCGCAGCGTTTGTTCAGGCCCGCCAGCACTTTGCCAGGACCGCACTCGACCAGTTCGGTCGCACCCTTGGCTGCCAGGGTCTGCACCGATTCGACCCAGCGAACCGGCTTGTAGAGTTGTTCCAGCAGATCGCGCTTCAAGGTCTCGAGATCAGGCGCCACGTTGGCGCTGACATTCTGCACCACGGGAATCTGCGGGGCCTGCCAGTCGATGGCAGCGATGGACTCGGCAAAGCGCTCGGCGGCCGGACGCATCAGTTCACAGTGCGACGGCACGCTGACCGGCAGTGGCATGGCGCGCTTGGCACCACGGGCCTTGCAGCCCTCGATGGCACGCTCGACAGCCGCCTTGGCACCGGCAATGACCACCTGGCCCGGGGAATTGAAGTTCACCGCGCTGACCACTTCGCCTTGCGCCGCCTCGGCACAGGCCGCCAGTACATCGGCGTCTTCCAGGCCGAGGATCGCGGCCATGCCGCCCTGCCCGGCCGGAACGGCTTCCTGCATCAACTGGCCACGACGCTCCACCAGTTTCACCGCGGCGCCCAGGCTCAGGCTGCCAGCGGCCACGAGGGCGCTGTATTCGCCCAGGCTGTGACCGGCGACGAATGCCGGGCGCGCGCCACCTTCAGCCAGCCACAGGCGCCACAAGGCGATCGAGGCGGTGAGGATGGCCGGCTGGGTTTTATCGGTTTGATTGAGCCGTTCTTCCGGCCCTTGCTGGGTCAGTGCCCACAAGTCATAGCCGAGCGCATCGGAAGCTTCTTTGAATGTTTCGAGGATCAGCGGGTATTGCGCGCCCAGCTCGGCCAGCATGCCGAGGGACTGCGAGCCCTGCCCTGGAAAGACGAATGCGAGGGAAGCAGACATGAAAACAAAGCCCCTAATGATCTTGTCGTCAAAAATTGACGCCCCTGGGGGCGCTAGCAAACTGAAAGTTGGATGGCGGGTTGAACCGACCGGTCACATTTAAGCATTGTCGGACGAAAACGCCTAAGTTAACAAATCCTCGAGGCGACCGTGCAAGCGCTCCGGCAGGTTCTCCTGGATCTCGATCACCGCTCGATTGATCGCACTCTGGAAACCCTGCACGCCCGCCGACCCGTGACTCTTGATCACGATACCTTGCAACCCGAGGAAACTCGCACCGTTGTGCCGCGCTGGCGCCAGGTCCGCCTGCAAGCGACGCATCAACGGCAGCGCCAGGGCGCCGACCACCCGCGAAGCGAGGCTTTGCCTGAACAAGGTCTCGATGCGCTGGCCGATCATGGTTGCCAGCCCCTCGCTGGACTTGAGCAGGATATTGCCCACGAAACCGTCACAGACCACCACATCGGCCTCGCCACGGTACAGACCATCGCCTTCGACGAAACCGATGTAGTTGATGCCCCGCGCCGCCTGCAACAACGTTGCCGCCAGCTTGACCTGCTGGTTGCCCTTGATGTCTTCGGTGCCGATGTTCAGCAACGCCACGCGAGGACGCACGATGCCCAGGGTTTCAGCCGCGACCGAGCCCATCACCGCAAACTGCAGCAGATGCTCGGCACTGCAATCGACGTTCGCCCCCAGGTCGAGCAACTGACAGAAGCCACGCTGGGTCGGGATCGCCGCCACCATCGCGGGCCGGTCGATACCCGGCAAGGTCTTGAGCACATAGCGTGACAGCGCCATCAGCGCACCGGTATTGCCCGCGCTGACACAAGCCTGGACCTTGCCATCACGCAGCAGCTCAAGGGCCACCCGCATCGAGGCGTCAGGCTTGCCGCGCAGGGCCTGGGCCGGCTTTTCGTCCATGGTGATGATTTCGGACGCCGGGACAATCGTCAGGCGCGCGCGATCCACAGCCGATTGGCCGCTGAGCATGTCTTCCAGGAGGGGGGATTGACCGACGAGGGTCAGGTGCAGCGAGGGTGTAGCATTCAGACAAGCAAGGCTGGCCTGAACAATGCTGCGGGGACCGAAGTCCCCGCCCATTGCGTCAATCGCGATGACTTGAGCGGACAAGTGATTACTCGTCGGCGCCCTTGTCGATCACTTTACGGCCACGGTATACGCCTTCTGGCGATACGTGGTGACGCAGGTGAACTTCACCGGTGGTCTTTTCTACGGACAGGGTGCTAGCCTCGAGAGCGTCGTGCGAACGGCGCATGTCACGGGCAGAGCGGGATTTTTTGTTCTGCTGAACAGCCATAATTGATTAACTCCTAAACGTTTGGGTCACGCTTTAACTGCGCCAATACACTGAACGGGTTGGACCGCGTTACCTCGTCCTCGCTCGGTTCGGGCTCATCTGCTCCCGCCGGCTGCTGGCATTCTTCCGGATGATGAGCAGGCACAATGGGCAAGGCGAGCAGAAGCTCCTCCTCGATCAGTGACTGCAGATCCAATGGATCTTCGCCCAGTTCCAGCACGTCATAACCTTTCGGCAACGACTGGGTATTCGCACCCTCCTTCACCACGGCGTAACTGCATTCGCTGTGGATCGGCAGGGTGACCAGCTCAAGACAACGCTGGCAAACCATTTTGACTTCAGTGTCGATAAAGCTGTGGATAACCACAGATTTACGTTCATCTCGTTCAAAAACGAATTTGGCCTGGACCGTACCGACATCGTCGGAAAGCGGGTCGCAGAGTCTCTTCAAATCGGCCAGCAGCAGTTCACCTTGAAGGGTGGTGCCACGGTCAGCCAATTTGCGCGGGTCAACGTGAGGTGGAATCGGGTCATTCAACATAGGCGCAGCATTATAGGGATGCCCCCGGCCATGTCAAAGGAAATTCAGCCCTGTCCGTCACTTGCGTGCCTCGCTAGAATTCGTACCCGACTCCTGGAGATGCCCATGCTGCCTTTATTACTTGCCTCAAGCTCGGTCTATCGCCGGGAATTGCTCGCCCGCCTGGGGCTGCCGTTCGTCTGCCACTCACCCGATATCGACGAAAGCCATCGGCCCGGCGAACCCGCCCTCGAACTGGTCAAACGCCTGGCCCGGGAAAAAGCCCTGGCATTGGCCCAAAGCTATCCAGGGCACCTGATCATCGGCTCAGACCAGGTCGCCGTGCTCGGCGAGCGCATCCTGGGCAAACCTCACACCTTCGAGAACGCGCGTGAACAGCTGTTGGCCGCCAGCGGCGCCAAGGTCACGTTCCTGACCGGCCTGGCACTGCTCAACAGCCAGACAGACGCCTGCCAGGTCGATTGCGTTGCGTTTACCGTCAATATGCGCACCCTGGATCCAGAGCACGTCGAACGCTACCTGCGCGCCGAGCAACCCTACGATTGCGCCGGCAGCTTCAAGGCCGAGGGGCTGGGCGTAAGTCTGTTCCAGAGCACCGAAGGACCGGACGCCACCAGCCTGATCGGGCTGCCGCTGATTCGCCTTGTGGACATGTTGCTGGCCGAGGGTGTGCAAATCCCCTGAAGCCTGGGCCTGCATCCCTGTGTGACGAGGGCGCTCGCTCCCGCTCGGTTGCGAAGCGACCGCAACAAAAGGGACTGCTGCGCAGCCCAGCGGGAGCAAGCTCCCTCGCCACAAGGATCGGTACGATCTTTCAGAGCAGCGCTGGCAATCAGCGCAACGCCGGCCCCTGGAACCCCATCCACATCGCCAGACGCTCGGCGATGCTGGCGCCCAGTTTTTTCGAGAAACGGTCGAGCGGCGACTCTTCAATGGTGAAATCCACCAACTCTTTCTCGCCAATCACGTCCCGAGCCACCGAACTGGCGCTGCCCAAGCCATCGATCAAGCCCAGCGGCAACGCCTGCTCGCCCGACCAGACCAGCCCGGAGAAGAGCTCCGGGTGTTCCTTGTCTTTCAGGCGCTCGCCCCGCCCCTTCTTGACGCTGGCGATGAACTGTTTATGGGTAGTGTCGAGCACGCCCTGCCAGAACGCCGTTTCCTCAGGCTTTTGCGGCTGGAACGGATCGAGGAAGGATTTGTGCTCGCCCGCGGTATAGACCCGGCGCTCCACCCCAAGCTTGTCCAGCGTCTGGACGAAGCCATAACCCGCCGCCGTCACGCCAATGGAGCCCACCAGGCTGGCCTTGTCGGCATAGATCTGGTCCGCCGCACTGGCGATGTAATAGGCACCCGAGGCACCAAGGTCGGAAATCACCGCGTAGACCTTGATATCCGGATGCGCCGCGCGCAAGCGGACGATTTCGTCATAGACGTAGCCGGCCTGCACCGGGCTGCCACCCGGACTGTTGATGCGCAGCACCACGCCCTTGACCTTCGAATCTTCGAACGCGGCCCGCAGGCTGCCGACAATATTGTCCGCACTGGCCGCCTCTTTGTCGGCAATCATGCCTTCGATGTCGATGACCGCCGTGTAGGCCGAACCACCTCCCGGACTCTTCTTGCCATCAACCGCCTGGAAGATCAACGCCAAGCCGAAAAACAGATAAATGAAGACCAGGCACTTGAAGAAGATCCCCCAGCGCCGCGCACGACGCTGCTCCTCCACCCCGGCCAACAGGGTCTTTTCCAGCAGCTTCCAGCTTTTTTCGTCACCGTTGTCAGCGCTCGCCTTGGCCGGTGCCTTCCATTCATCGGTCATACATGCATCCTCAACAGACTTTAATCGGCGCGCTGGCTCAGCCAGGCGTGCAATTCAGGAAAATGATCAATCGCCAGTCGCGGCTCGAACACCTTGAGTGCCTCGATGGACTGCGCACCATAGCTGACAGCCACCGAACCCATGCCGGCATTGCGCGCCATCTGCAGGTCGAACGAGGAATCCCCCACCATCAACGCCTGCGCAGGCAGCACCCCACAATGAGCCAGTATCTGCTCGAGCATCAGCGGATGCGGCTTGCTGGCCGTCTCATCGGCGGCACGGGTGATATCGAAATAATCGTCCCAACCATGGGCCTTCAATACCCGATCCAACCCACGACGAGCCTTGCCGGTCGCGACCGCCAAGCGATAACCCTCGCCCTTCAAGGTTTCAAGGGTATGAACCACGCCCTCGAACAACGGCGAAGGCTCGGCCTCCAGCGCAATGTAGTGATCGGCATAGTGCTGGCGAAAAACCACCAGCTCATCGTCGTCGATCTCCGGGTACAAACTGCGAATCGCTTCCGGCAACCCCAAGCCGATGATGCCCTTCACCGCAAAATCGTCGCACCGGGCAAAACCCGAGCGATCCGATGCGACATGCATCGACTCCACGATCCGACCGATGGAATTGGCAAGAGTGCCGTCCCAATCGAATATCAGCAATTTGTAATCAGGATGCACTCAGCCGCTCCACGGTCTTGGCCCACATGTCATCCACCGGGGCCTGCAATTTCAGCTCGCCACCATCGGGCAACGGCACGGTGAGCATATAGGCATGGAGAAACAGGCGCTTGCCGCCCAGGTCGCGGATTTCCTTGGTGAAGTCGTCATCGCCGTATTTGCTGTCACCGGCAATGCAGTGACCGGCGTGCAGGGTATGGACGCGGATCTGGTGCGTGCGCCCGGTCACCGGTTTGGCCTCGACCAAGGTGGCGAAGTCGTCGAAACGGCGCAAGACCTTGAACACAGTCAGCGCCTCCTTGCCCTCCTCGTTGACCTCGACCATGCGCTCGCCGGAACGCAGGTTGCTCTTGAGCAGCGGCGCACGAACTTGCTTGATGGAGGTTTCCCAGCGACCACGCACCAGCGCCATGTAGCGCTTGTCGACGCCGTCGCCACGCAACTGCTCATGCAGATGGCGCAACATGCTGCGTTTCTTGGCGATCATCAGCAGGCCGGAGGTGTCGCGGTCGAGGCGATGGACCAGTTCCAGCTCCTTGGCGTCCGGACGCAACTGACGAAAGGCTTCGATCACTCCGAAATTCAGGCCGCTGCCGCCGTGAACCGCAATGCCCGCGGGCTTGTTGATCACGATCAGGGCCTTGTCTTCGTAGACGATCGAGGCTTCAAGGCGTTGCAGCAATCCCTGGGCCAAGGGCACCGGCTCATCGCGCTCGGGCACGCGAACCGGCGGCACGCGCACGATGTCACCGGCCTGGAGCTTGTATTCGGGCTTGATCCGACCTTTGTTCACCCGCACTTCGCCTTTGCGCAAAATGCGGTAGATCAAGGTCTTGGGCACGCCTTTGAGCCGGGCCAGCAGGAAATTATCGATTCGTTGGCCGGCATATTCCGGCGAGACCTCGAGCAGTTGAACGCCAGGGGTCGAAGGGGCAGTAGTTGTCATGGCGGCGATCATAACAATTTTTTATGGAATTGAAGCACTTAATCATTGCTGCTATAGTCGCGAACGCCGCCAAAAGTGGCTGGACAGTGGACCAGCGGTCAAAAACCGGCCCTGACCAACGCAATTCACGAGGACGAGAGGCCGTCCTACGGGGCTTTCGCTACGTAACGGTAGAGTTTTCAGGTGTAACGAGCGCAGGTGACATGAGGCCTGAAATACGCCGCAAAGCAGAGTTTTGACTCGCCTTGCGCGCCACATTCACGGCCAGTTCACAAAGTGCAGTCAGCTGCGAACGACCCCGAGCGAGAGCTTCGGAAACAACGCCTAAATTAGCCATGATGCGTGACCTCCCCTTCCGGAGCTCACGGTAAATGCCAACCCGCTGCGGATTCTGCGCGCGGCAGCACCCGAATTATCAGGGATACGTGTAGGGTGGAGACGTACAACCGTCGGACTGTGTAGCACTAGGCTTATATTCAGACGCTTCATCTCGTCCACAGACGCCGGTTGATTCCTCCTCCTGACTGAGTGCTTGAGTACCAGCAAGCAGGACGCGTCCGTCGCGACTTCGCCATCATTGGGCCGAACTCGCTGGACACTGGAATGGCCTCGCCATCGCCAGGACGCACCTGACACCGACCGTGAGAAGTCGTGTGTGCCGAACGCCGTTTCCGGCAGCCCGGAAACCGACGGTACTACATGAAAAGAATGTTGATTAACGCAACTCAACCCGAAGAGTTGCGTGTTGCACTGGTAGACGGCCAGCGCCTCTACGACCTGGATATCGAATCCGGTGCACGCGAGCAGAAGAAGGCCAACATCTATAAAGGCCGGATTACTCGCATCGAACCGAGCCTTGAGGCTGCCTTTGTCGATTTCGGCTCCGAGCGCCACGGCTTCCTGCCCCTCAAAGAAATCTCCCGCGAATACTTCAAGAAGGCCCCTGAAGGCCGCGTCAACATCAAGGACGTCCTGAGCGAAGGCCAGGAAGTCATCGTCCAGGTCGAAAAAGAAGAACGTGGCAACAAGGGCGCCGCCCTGACCACCTTCATCAGCCTGGCCGGCCGTTACCTGGTCCTGATGCCGAACAACCCGCGTGCCGGCGGCATCTCCCGCCGCATCGAAGGCGAAGAGCGCAACGAACTGCGTGAAGCCCTCAACGGCTTGGTCGCGCCAGCCGACATGGGCCTGATCGTGCGCACTGCCGGCCTGGGCCGCAGCAGCGAAGAAATGCAGTGGGACCTCGACTACCTGCTGCAGCTGTGGACCGCCATCAAAGAAGCCTCGCTGGATCGTTCCGCGCCGTTCCTGATCTACCAGGAAAGCAACGTGATCATCCGCGCCATCCGCGATTACCTGCGCCAGGACATCGGCGAAGTGCTGATCGACAGCGTCGAAGCCCAGGACGAAGCCCTGACCTTCATTCGCCAGGTGATGCCGCAGTACGCCAGCAAGATCAAGCTCTACGAAGACAGCGTTCCGCTGTTCAACCGTTTCCAGATCGAAAGCCAGATCGAGACCGCCTTCCAGCGCGTCGTCGAACTGCCGTCCGGCGGCTCCATCGTCATCGACCCGACCGAAGCCCTGGTGTCCATCGACATCAACTCGGCCCGCGCCACCAAAGGCAGCGACATCGAAGAAACCGCCCTGCAGACCAACCTTGAAGCCGCCGAGGAAATCGCCCGTCAGTTGCGCCTGCGCGACATCGGCGGCCTGATCGTCATCGACTTCATCGACATGACCCCGGCCAAGAACCAGCGCGCCGTGGAAGAAAAGGTCCGTGAATGCCTGGAAGCCGACCGCGCCCGCGTACAGGTCGGTCGCATCTCGCGCTTCGGCCTGCTGGAAATGTCCCGTCAGCGCCTGCGTCCGTCCCTGGGCGAAAGCAGCGGCATCGTTTGCCCGCGCTGCAACGGCACCGGCATCATCCGTGACGTCGAGTCGCTGTCCCTGGCGATCCTGCGCCTGATCGAAGAAGAAGCCCTGAAAGACCGCACCGCCGAAGTTCGCGCCCAGGTGCCGATCCCGGTGGCTGCGTTCCTGCTCAACGAAAAACGCAACTCGATCACCAAGATCGAACTGCGCACCCGCGCCCGCATCGTCATCCTGCCGAACGATCACCTCGAGACGCCGCACTTCGAAGTGCAGCGCCTGCGCGATGACAGCCCGGAAGCCCACACCAACCAGTCCAGCTACGAAATCGCTGCTGCCGCTGCCGAAGTGGAAGAAGTCCAGCCGGCCGCCGCTACTCGCACCCTGGTTCGCCAGGAAGCCGCAGTCAAGACTGCTCCGGCCCGCGCCAACGCTCCGGTTCCGACCGAAGTGGCCGCTCCGGTTGCCGCCCCGGCCGCAGCCCCCGAACCAAGCCTGTTCAAAGGCCTGGTGAAGTCGCTGGTCAGCCTGTTCGCCACCAAGGAAGAACCCGTTACCCCGGCCGTCGTCGCCAAGCCTGCCGCTACCGAGCGCCCTGCCCGCAACGAAGAACGCCGCAACGGTCGCCAGCAGACCCGCAACCGCAACGGTCGTCGCGATGAAGAGCGCAAGCCTCGCGAAGAACGTGCACCGCGTGAAGAACGTGCGCCACGTGAACCGCGTGAAGAACGCCAGCCGCGCGAAGCCCGTGAGGAAGCGCCAGTCGTAGCCCGCGAAGAACGCGCACCGCGTCCGCCCCGTGAAGAACGCCAGCCACGCGCACCGCGTGAAGACCGCAAGCCACGTGGCGAGCGTGAAGAACGTGTTCGTGAACTGCGCGAGCCACTGGATGCCGCCCCGGCCGTGGCTGCCGCCACCACTGAAGAGCGTCCAGCCCGCCAGCCTCGTGAAGAACGCGCACCGCGTCCTCCACGTGAAGAACGCCAGCCACGCGCCGAGCAGGCAGCCGCCGCTGCCAGCGAAGAAGAAGTGCTGAACGCCGAAGAGCAGTTGCAGGAAGATGGCCAGGACACCGCCGAAGGCGATCGTCCACGCCGCCGCTCCCGTGGCCAGCGTCGTCGCAGCAACCGTCGTGAGCGTCAGCGCGACGCCAACGGCAACGTGATCGAAGGTTCGGAAGAGTCCGAGTCCACCGAGAACGCCGAAGCGCCAAGCGCCGCGGACCTGGCCGCCGGCCTGGCCGTGACTGCGGCCGTTGCCAGCAGCACGATCAGCGCCCCGGCTGAAGCCCAGGCTCACGAACAAGCCGAACGTGCCACCGCTGCGGTGGAAAGCGCGCCGGTTGAAGCGCCGGTGGTCGAGGCCACTACCCCGGTAGAAGCCACCGCCTCGCCAGAAGTGGAACTCGCACCGGCCCCTGACGCCCAGCCTGAAGCTGAAGTCGTCGCCGAGCCAGCACCGGTCGTCGAGGCTCCAGTCGTTGCTGCCGAACCGGTCGTCGAAGCACCGGCCGAGGAAAAGGCACCAGAGCCTGTCCGCGAAGAGCAGACTGCGTTCAACTGGACCGCCGAGCCAGCCGCACCGGCACCTGTTGCCGAGCCTGAGTCGGCACCAGAGCCTGTGAAAGCGGTCGAGCCAGAAGTGGTCGAGCCTGCTCCAGTGGTCGAGGCGCCGGTGGTTGCCGAAGCCCCTGCCCCGCTGGAAGAGCCTGCACCTGCCAGCGCCCTGACCGCGAATGGCCGTGCACCGAACGATCCACGTGAAGTGCGTCGTCGCAAGCGTGAAGCCGAGCGCCTGCAGAAGGAAGCCGAACAAGCCGCCGTCGCCGCCGCTCAAGCGCCTGCTGCCGAGCCTGCGCCAGTCGTGGAAGAAGTCGCCGAGGCAGCCACTGCCCCGGCCGCCGAAACCCCGGTTGAATCGGCTCCGACGTTCGACGAGCCTCAGCAAACAGCTGAAGAAATCGCGCCGCGTCACACTGAAGCCCTGGAAAAAGAGCACGAGCCTAAACCTCACGCCTGATTCCACCGCCCAGTAAAAAGCCCCGCCTGGTAACCCCAGGCGGGGCTTTTTTATGCCTTCAGACTTATCCACAGGGGACTGGGACCGGACAAAAATCCAATGTGGGAGCGAGCTTGCTCGCGATAGCGCCGGGTCAGCTTGCATCAATACTGAAGTCAGACCGCTTTCGCGAACAAGCTCGCTCCCACAGGGTTCTGCGTCGCCTGTTATTTGAAGGCCAGTGCCTCTGGCACATCGACATCCCACGTCACGCCAGGGTCGTCCACCGGCACTTCAACCACTTGCGCCCCGGCAAACAATACCTTGGCGCCGCGATCGCCGGTCAGCGCCATCAGTTTCGGCCCAAACCCACGACCAAACCCCACCGGATGCCCGTACTCACCGGCCAGGACCGGCACGCTGATGCCGTCCGCGCGAATCGCCGCCACCACCTGCTCGATGCTCGACGGCAGGATGAAGGGCATGTCCCCCAGCACCATCAGCCAACCATCCAGCCCAGGACAGGCCTGGACACCGGCGGCAATGCTGTCGCCCAGGCCGGGGGAGTCCAGCTCCACAAAATCGCAGCCATAGGCCTGGGCCATGCGAATGGCTTGCGGTCGATCCTTGCGCGTCACCAGCACGCGCTTTTCCAGGGAGGCGGGCAGATTCACCAGCACCTGCTCGATCACCGAGCGCACGGCACCGTCACGCCCGGTGCAATCGGCAAGCAATTTATCCTTGTCGGGGCCTGCAATCTGGCGAAAACGGCTGCCCGTTCCGGCCGCCAGGATGATCACGCCAATCGACTCGCTCATACGCCCTCCTTACCCACGGCTTACAGCGGTTTTTTCTGCCGCAGCTCCACGCCATTCTTGATGGCCACGATTTCGGCCAACAGCGACAAGGCGATTTCCGCCGGAGTATGGCTGCCGATGTGCAAGCCGATCGGTCCATGCAAGCGGTCAATCGCCTCCGCAGACAAGCCTAGCTGAGCCAGGTTGTCCCGGCGTTTCTGGCTGTTGACCCGCGAACCCAGGGCGCCGACATAAAAAGCCTTGGAGTCCAGGGCCGTGAGCAGCGCCATGTCATCCAGGCGTGGATCATGGGTCAGCGCCACAATGGCCGTGCGCTCGTCGGTCTGGATGCTCAACACGGCTTCGTCGGGCATCCCCGAGACGAAGCGCCCATGCTGCTCTTCCCAACCATAGACGAACTCCTTGCGCGGATCGCAAATCAGCACTTCGAAGTCCAGTAGCCGGGCCATTTCCGCCACGTAGCGCGACAATTGCCCGGCACCGATCAGCAGCAACCGCCAACGCGGGCCGTAAATGGCCCGCAACACCTGCCCATCGAACACCAGGGCGTCGGTCTTGCTGGCCGGGGCCAGGACCACGTTGCCACTGGTCAGCGTCAGCTCACGGGCGACGATTTCATGGGCTTCGCAGCGCTCCAGCAACGCTGCGACCCACTGCGGATCGCCCACCCGCTCTTCGGTCAGGCGCAGGGTGCCGCCGCACGGCAGGCCAAAGCGCGCCGCTTCTTCTCGGGTGACGCCATAGGTGATCAGTTGCACCGGCGGACCGTCCGCCGGAATACGGCCGTCGTGCAGGCGGGCGATCAGGTCATCCTCGACACAACCGCCCGACACCGAACCGATCACCACGCCATCTTCGCGCAGGGCCAGCATCGCCCCCGGCGGTCTTGGCGCAGTGCCCCAGGTCTGGACCACAGTGAACAACACCACCCGCTGCCCGGCGCGGCGCCACTCGAGCACGCTGCGCAGGACATTCAGATCGACGCTGTCCATCAGGCCTTGGCCTGTTGCCAGCCTTGCAGCTGATAGCGCACAGGCAGGTTACGGATACGCTGGCCGGTGGCGGCGAAAATCGCGTTGCACAGGGCCGGCGCAATCGGCGGCACGCCCGGCTCGCCAACCCCACCCAACGGCACCTCACCCGGCGGCGTGACCAGGTGCACGGCCACTTCCTTGGGCGCCAGGGACATGCGCGCCACTTCGTACATATGGAAATTGTCCTGCTGTACCTTGCCATCCTTGAAACTGATTTCACCCACCATGGCATTGCCCAGGCCCATGACGCAGGCTCCTTCGAATTGCGAGCGGATGCGTTCGGGGTTGATCTGTGGGCCGCAGTCCACGGCAATGTCCGCCTTGTGCACGATCACCGTGCCATCATCCTTGACCTCCACCTCGAGCACCGCCGCCACGTAGGTGACGAAGCTGTAGTGCACCGCCAGCCCCAGGCCACGGCCCTTGGGCAGTTCCCGGCCCCAACCGGCGGCCTTCGCGGCGGTTTCCAGCACCGTGCGGATCCGCGCCGTATCAATCGGGTAACGCTCGGGGGATTCGCCGTAATTCCATTCTTCGCTCAAGGTACGCGGATCGATCTTACGGTCCGGCCCGAGCAATTTGACCTGGTACTTCAGCGGATCCTGGCCGGCTTTGTGGGCCAGTTCGTCAATGAAGCTCTGGATTGCGAAGCCGTGAGGAATGTTCGACACCGAGCGATACCAACCCACCCGGGCATGGGCCACCGCCTCGGGGTTCTCCAGGCGCAGGTTGGGAATGGCGTAGGCCATGTTGGTCACGCCCATGCCTATTTCGAACGGTGCCTCGTGAGTCATGCCCGGTGCGAACAGTGCGGTGATGCTCGGGGCTACGGTGCGGTGCAGCCAACCGGACGGCATACCGTCCTGGTTCAGGCCGGCCTTGAGGTATTCGGCCGATACGGTGTGGAAATACGAGTGATGAATGTCGTCCTCGCGGGTCCATTGCACCCGTACCGCCTGGCCGGGAAACTCCTTGGCGAGGACCGCCGCCTCGACGACAAAGTCGGGTTTCGACTTGCGTCCGAAACCGCCGCCCAGCAACGTGATGTTCACCGTGACCTTCTCGAAAGGAATGCCCAGGCGTTCGGCGACACGTTCACGGGTCACCTGCGGCGCCTGGCTCGGCGCCCAGGCCTCGCATTGGCCGTCCTTGAACCGGGCGACGGCAACCATCGGCTCCATGGGGGACTGGGACAGGTGCGGCAAGTAATACGACGCCTCCAACGTCGAATCCGCCTTGGCCAGCGCATCGTCGAGGTCACCGCTGCTGCGCACGACTTTTCCCGGCTTGAGGGCGGCCGCTTCCAGTTCCTTGCGATAGGCAATGGAGTCATAACCGGCATTCGGGCCGTCGTCCCACTGGATTTTCAGCGCCTCGCGGCCCTTGATCGCCGCCCAGGTGTTCTTCGCTACTACCGCTACGCCGCCCAACGGCTGGAACTCCGAGGGCAGCGGGCGCCCCTCTATCTGAACCACCTTGACCACGCCCGGTACCTTCAGCGCCGCGCTGCTGTCCACGCTCTTGACCTTGCCGCCATAGACCGGCGGACGCGCGATGACCGCATAGAGCATGCCGTCGAAATGCACATCGGCACCAAACACCGCACGACCGTTGACGATGTCCGCGCCATCGATGGCCCGGCTCGCTTCCTTGCCGATGTAGCGGAACTCCGATGGCTGCTTGAGACGCAAGCTGTCGCGGGCCGGCACCGCCAAGGCACTGGCGGCGGCAGCCAATTCGCCATAGCCCAGTTCGCGCCCCGAAGGCTGGTGCAGCACTTTGTGCAGTTGGGCATGGCATTCCCCCACCGGGACCTTCCACTGGGCGGCAGCGGCCAGTTCCAGCATGGTCCGGGCGGCAGCCCCGCAACGGCGCATCGGCTCGTACCAGTGGCGCATGCTGCGCGAACCGTCGGTATCCTGGTTGCCGAAACGCGCCTCATCGGCCGGCGCCTGCTTGACCTTGACGAGCGCCCAGTCAGCGTCCAGTTCGTCGGCGACCACCATGCTCAGGCTGGTGCGCACGCCCTGGCCCATTTCCGAACGGTTGCAAATCACCGTCACGCTGCCATCGCTGGCAATGCTGACGTACACCTTCGGGTCGTCGACCGCGCCATGGGGCATGCCCTCGGCGCCGAATTTCTTTTCCTCGGCAAAGGCATCCGGCAGACCCCACGTCGCCGCCAGCACCAGCACGCCGGTGGCGCTCGCCCCCTTGAGGAAACCACGGCGGCTGAGGTTGCTCAGCATGAAATCATCGGGCAAGCGGCTCATGCCTTGGCCTCCTTCAGGTGAGTGGAAGCCTGGCGGATCGCGGTCTTGATCCGGTTGTACGTGCCGCAACGGCAGATGTTGCCGACCATGGCTTCTTCGATCTGCTCATCGCTCGGGTTGGGGTTGGTCTTGAGCAACGCGGTGGCGGACATGATCTGCCCGCCCTGGCAGTAACCACACTGAGCCACCGCCGTGTCGAGCCAGGCCTTCTGGACGATTTGCCCGACCGGGTCGGCATGAAGGCCGTCGATGGTGCTGACGTCCTGCCCTTTCACCGAGCCGATTGGCGTGATGCAACTGCGCGCCGGGGCGCCGTCGATGTGGATGGTGCAGGCGCCACACAGGCCCAGGCCGCAGCCGAACTTGGTGCCGTTGTAACCGGCTACATCCCGGATAGCCCACAGCAGCGGCATGTCCTCGGTCACATCCAGTTGATGGTCTTTTCCATTGAGTTTCAGGGTAATCATGGGCACGCCCGCACAATATTCGAGTGATGGGGTCGAGCAATCTGCCGCTTGGGTAACAGGTCGGTTGTCGCAGACTGGCTCAGGCTGATCGGGCTCTCTTATGCAGGCGCACACAGGCGTCTGCATCGGGCCTTTAGGATGCGATGGTCGCATCGTTAGCGAACTAAATTAACCCAGGATCACGCAAAACGCCCTGCACAATCCTGCACAAATGATCTGTGCGTGATTGTGGCAGGGCGTTGTTCAGTTGATCGCGAGCAAGCTTTGCTCCCACCGCGCTCAGTACCGATTGGGCTCCATTTCCAGCTCGACCTGGAAACGTTCGGCAATGTCTTTCTGGATGCGCAAGGCCAGGTCCAACAGTTGCGGGCCCGTGGCATCGCCGTAGTTGACCAGCACCAACGCCTGCAACTTATGCACCCCGGCATCCCCCTCGCGAAAACCCTTCCAGCCGGCCCGTTCGATCAGCCAGCCGGCGGCGATCTTCATCTGCCCTCCTGGCTGTGGATAAGCCACAAGATCAGGGTATTGCTGCTTGAGATACGCCACGTGCGTGGCCGGCACCAGCGGGTTCTTGAAGAAGCTGCCGGCATTGCCAAGCATGGCCGGGTCGGGGAGTTTTTCGCTGCGGATGCTGCAAATGGCCCGGCTCACATCCGTGGGCGTCGGCTGATCGATGCCCTGCTCGATCAATCGCTGGCGGACCGGGCCGTACTCCAGGTGCAAGTGTGCGGCGCGGCTGAGGGCAAAGCGCACCCGCAGGATCAACCAGCGGCCCGCTTGCTGTTTGAACAGGCTGTCGCGATAAGCAAACCGACAATCTTCAAGGGTGAAGTCCCTCAGCTCGCCGGTCTGGCGATCCAGGGCGGTGAGGCCGGCGAAGACATCCTTGATCTCCACACCGTAGGCGCCGATGTTTTGCATCGGTGCCGCGCCTACGGTGCCGGGAATCAGGCTGAGGTTTTCCAGGCCCGACCAGCCTTGTGCCAGCGTATGCTGGACGAAGGGATGCCAGGGTTCCCCGGCTTCGGCCTCGATCACCACCCGTTCGCCATCATCGCTGAGCAGGCGAATCCCCTGGCTGGCCATGCGCAGCACCAAGGCGTCGATGTCGCCAGTCAGCAACAGGTTGCTGCCGCCGCCGATCACCAGCAACGGCACGGCATGCTCGCTGGCATAGGCCAGCGCCTGGCGAACTTCTCCATCGTCGCGGGCTTCGGCGAACAACCGGGCGCTGACGTCCACGCCAAAACTGTTGAAGGGCTTGAGGCTGACGCCCGCCCGTACCTGCAAGGTCATAACCGCCCCTTCAATTCGATCACCAGGCGATCCGTGGCCCGCTCGATCAAGTCCAACACCTGCTCGAAGCCCTGCTCGCCGTCGTAGTACGGGTCCGGCACGTCATCGAGTTCGGCTTCGTAGCGCCGCAGGAACAGATCCAGCTCGGCCTTGCCATTGGCCGGTTGCAGGGCCTGGAGATTGCGCAGGTTGCTGCTGTCCATCGCCAGGATCAGGTCATAGGCGGCGAAATCGGCGCGCGTCACCTGTTGCGCGCGCTGGGCCGACAGGTCGTAGCCACGCTTCAAGGCCGCCGCCTGGCTGCGCTTGTCTGGGGCCTTGCCGACGTGCCAGTCACCGGTGCCGGCGGAAGCGACTTCCACCTGCCCGGCCAGCCCGGCCTCTCGCAACTTGTGGCGCAAGATGCCTTCGGCGGTGGGCGAGCGGCAGATATTACCGAGGCAGACGAACAGGACCCGCATCAGGCCTCCAGCAGGCGACGAACGCGCTCGAGGTCTTCGGCGGTGTCGACACCGGTCGGCGGGGCGATCAGCGCATCGGCGACATGGATCCGCACGCCATGCCACAGTGCTCGCAGCTGTTCCAGGGCTTCAGTGTTTTCCAGCCAGCACGGGCCCCAGGCGACAAAGTCCTGGAGGAAACCGGCGCGGTAGGCGTAGATGCCGATGTGACGACGATACGGCACGCCTTGTGGCATCACGTCGCGACCTTGGGCGAAGGCATCCCGCGCCCAGGGCAACGTCGCACGGCTGAAGGTCAACGCCAGGCCATTGAGGTCACTGACCACCTTGACCACGTTGGGGTTGAACAGGGTCTGCACATCCTCGATCGGCTCGGCCAGGGTGGCAATGCGCGCTTCGGTGTGGGCCGCGAGGTTGGCGGCGACCTGATCGATCACGCTCGGCGGGATCAACGGCTCGTCACCTTGCACATTGACCACAATCGCGTCGGCGGCAAGGCCGAGCTTCGCCGCGACCTCCGCCAGGCGATCGGTACCGGAATTATGGTCTTCGCGCGTCAGCACGACCTCGGCGCCAAAGCCTTTGCAGGCCTCGACGATGCGCGCATCGTCAGTCGCCACCACCACGCGCTGGGCGCTGCTTTTACTGGCTTGCTCCCAGACATGCTGGATCATCGGCTTGCCGGCGATCGACAGCAACGGCTTGCCGGGCAGGCGAGTCGAGGCGAAGCGCGACGGAATGACAACGGTAAAGGCGGTGGTCATTTATCCAGGCGCTCGTCGGTGGTCAGGGTGCGGGCTTCACTTTCGAGCATCACCGGGATGCCGTCGCGAATCGGGTAGGCCAGGCCGGCACCCTTGCTGATCAGTTCGGTCTTGTCGGCGCTGAGCTTGAGCGGACCTTTGCAGACCGGGCAGGCCAGAATATCGAGCAGTTTGGTGTCCATGGAATTCCCCTGGGTAAAAGGTGTTAAGGCAAGAGCCGATCCGGCAACAGGCGCATCAACTGCGTATCGAACCAGGCCGCGAAGGCCGGCGACGGCGCGGCGTCCACCGCCAGGTACCACCAGTCGGACGCGGCGAAGGCACGGCATTTGACCGCGTCTTTTTCCGTCATGACCACCGGCAGGGCTGGCGTGAAGTTCAAGGCCTGGGCGCTGTATTCGGCATGGTCGGCAAACCCGTGCGGTATTGGCCGCCAGTGTAGCGTTTCGAGGGTCTTGAAGAAACGCTGGGGGTTGCCGATGCCGGCCACGGCGTGCAGGGCCTGGCCGGGTGGGAAATGGTCGAGGGGACGGCGTTCACCACTGGCCAGGTTCACCAGTTCGGTGGGGCGCAATTGGAAGGCGAAGCCGTCTTCGCGGTCGGCACTGGCGCCGTTGTACAGCACGGCGTCGACCGATTGCAGGCGCTCGACCGGTTCGCGCAACGGCCCGGCGGGCAGGCAACGCCGGTTGCCCAGGCCCCGGGCGCTATCGATCAGCACCAGCTCGAGGTCCCGGGCCAGCCGATAATGCTGCATGCCGTCGTCGGACAGGATCAGGTCCAGCGGCTCGGCCTCCAGCAGCGCCTGGACCGCGCGACTGCGGTCGGGGTCGATCATCAACGGCACGCCCGTGCGCTGGACGATCAACAGCGGCTCGTCCCCCGCGACGTCGGCGCCCTGCTCGGCCGCGACCCGCCACGGCAGTTGCGGCGGCTTGGCGCCATAGCCCCGGCTGACCACCCCGACCCGCAAGCCACTGCGCTGGCAGTGCTGGATCAGCCACAGGATCAACGGCGTCTTGCCAGTGCCACCCACGGTGATATTGCCCACCACCACCAACGGCACGGGGGGCTGGTAGATCTGGCCTTCACCCGCCAGGAAACGCTCGCGCTTGCTCACCACCACCCGCCGGTACAACCACTCCAGCGGCCGTAGCAGGGCCAGGGCCGGGTGGCCTTCGTACCACGCGGCAAGCAATCGATCGGACATGGCCATCAGGGTGCGGGAGCCGCCTCGACCGTGGTCATGCGCAGATGGCTGAAACCGAGCTTGCCGGCCGCGTCCATGGCGGTGATCACCGATTGATGAGGGGTCTTGCCGTCAGCGCTGATGGACAGCGGCAGGTTGGTATCGCCGCCGGATTCTTTCTGCAGGGCCTCGATCAGGCTCGCCAGGTCGCTCTTGGGCAGCAACTGGTTATTCACCGAGAACGCCCCTTCGGCGCTGATGGTGACTTCCAGGTTCTTCAATTGCTGGTCTTCGGCCGGCGAGCCGCTGACGGCTTGCGGCAATTCAACCTTGAGCTGGGTTTCCCGGGTGAACGTGGTGGTCACGACGAAAAACAGCAGCAGGATGAACACCACGTCGATCAGCGACGCAAGGTTGATCTCGATGTTTTCCCGTGGCTTGCGGCGGAATTTCACTGCTTGCCCCCAGCCAGGTCCACGTCACGGTCACCCTGCACCACCTCGACCAGCTTGATGGCTTCCTGCTCCATGCCAACGACCAACTCGTCGACGCGCCGTTGCAGGAACCGATGGAAGAACACCGCCGGAATACCCACCATCAGGCCGGCGGCGGTGGTGATCAGGGCCTTGGAAATCCCCCCGGCCAGTACCGCGGCGTTAGTGGTCATGCCGGAGCCGGTAAACGCGCTGAAGATGTCGATCATGCCCAGCACCGTCCCTAGCAGGCCCAGCAGCGGGGACATGGCGGCGATGGTGCCCAAGGCGTTGATATAGCGCTCCAGCTCATGGATGACCCGGGCGGCGGCTTCCTCGATGCACTCTTTCATGATCTCGCGACCATGCTTGGAGTTCGCCAGGCCCGCGGCGAGGATTTCCCCCAGCGGCGAACTGGCCCGCAGCTCCTTGAGCTTGTCCTTGTTCAGTTGCTTGTCCTTGATCCAGACCCAGACCTGCCCGAGCAGATGCTCCGGGGTCACGCGGCTGGCCCGCAGGGTCCACAGGCGTTCGGCAACGATACCCAGTGCCGCGATGGAACTCAGAATGATCGGCAACATCATCCAGCCGCCGGATTTGACCAATTCCCACACAGTGACTGCCCCCTCGAAAAAGTGCGCCACTTTATCACACAGACTCGCCTTGCAGACCCGCCCCGCCGATAAGCGCATCAGCCGGTTGCGCTGGATCAATGTTGCCCCGGTGGCCCGACGGCGGGCGGGTCGCGCCAGTAACGTCGATGACCGGCCTCGGTACGCGGCAACTCGAACGCACCCAGTTGCAGACGAATGGCGCCCTGCTCGGCGCTGTCGTAGATCGCCAGGCCCGAGCGGCGATAGCGTGCCATCACTTGGGGATGGGGATGACCGAACGCGTTGCCCTGCCCTCGAGAGATCAACACCGAGTGCGGCTTGAGGCGCGACAACAACGCCATCGACGACGAACTGCGGCTGCCGTGATGAGGCGCGGCCAGCCACTGGATCGGTAGCGCCAGGGCCTCGTCGAGCAAGGCGCGCTCGGCAGAGGTGTCGATATCGCCGGTCAACAGCAGGCGTTCACCGCCGGCCTCCACCAGCAGGACGCAGGACTTCTGGTTACTTTCGACAGCAGATGCCCAGCGCCACAGCTCGAACCCGACGCCATCCCATTCCCAGCGCCTGCCGCTGTCGCAAGGCCCGGCTTGCAGTTCATCGGGCAGCGCGTCGGGATCGCCACTGATGACTTCCATCGTCGGCAGCCCATTGCGCACCGCTTGGGCGCCGCCGGCATGATCGGCGTCGGCATGGCTGAGGAGCATCAGGTCCAAGCCGTGCACACCGAGCTTGCGCAAGGTCGGCAGTACGACGCGTTCGCCGGCATCGGCCTCGCCAAAGCGCGGCCCGGCGTCGTAAAGCAGGCTGTGATGCCGGGTGCGTACCAGCACCGCCAGCCCTTGGCCCACGTCCAGTTGCCAGACCTCGGCGTGCCCTTGCGGCAGGTGTTCTCGCGGGGGAAACACCATCAGCAGCACCATCGGCCACCCCAGCACACGCAGCGGCACGCCGTTGGGCAACAGCAGCAAAAATGCCCCTGAAGCGGCGATGCCCAAGGCCCACGGCGGGACCGCAACGGGGACCCAGGCGGGTATTCGTCCGGCAATCAGCCCCAGCCCTTTGAACAACAGATCAAGCAACCCACCGGCGATCCACAGCAGGCCTTCACCGATGAGCGGCACCGGCAACAATGCCGTGCCGAGCAGCGCTGGCGGCAGGACCAGCAGGCTGATCCAGGGCACCGCGAGCAAGTTCACCAGCGGCCCGCTGAGGCTGACCGGCAAGCCCACGATCAACAGCAACGGACACAGGCCGACCGCAACCAGCCACTGGGCACGGGTCCAGGTTTGCCACCAGCGCCAGGGCCCCAGGCGAGCGCCAAAGGTGAACATCAAGATGGCCACGGCCGCAAACGACAACCAGAACCCTGGCCGCAGGCTGGCAAGCGGGTCGAACACCAGCACCCCGGTGAACGCCAGCAGCCATGCCCACCACGGATCCGGCTGTTTGAAACGCAAGCGCCACAGCAACACCAGGCCAATCATCGCGCAGGCCCGTCGCACCGGCACCTCGAAGCCGGCGAGCAAGCCGTAGCCCAGGGCGGCGCAAAAGGCCAGCGCACAAGCCCAGGGCAACCACGCCAGCCCTGCCGGCCACAGGCCATAACGCGCCGCGCCGGCCACCAACAGATACACCAGGCCGGCCAGCAGACCGATGTGTTGCCCGGAGATCACCAGTAAATGAACGGTGCCGGTGTCTTGCAAAACCTGCCAGTCCTCGCGACTCAGCCCGCCGCCGTCGCCCAGGACCAATGCCGCCAGCGCGCCGGAGCGGCCATGGGCGTCGACCTGTGCCAGCGCCTGGCGCACCTCGTCACGCCAGGCACCCCGGGCCGCTTGCAGGAGCCGCCCGTCCTTGACGGTACCGGTCGCGCCAACGCCGCGGCTCAACAACCAGGCGGCATAGTCGAAGCCGTGTGGATTCAACAACCCAGCGGGGCGCTTGAGCTTCACCGCCAATCGCCATCGTTCGCCACTGTTGATGGGCGGCCCCCCGAACCAGGCGAGGCGCATCGTTGTCGGTAAGCGGGTACGACGCGAATGGGCATCGGCCAGTTCGAAGCGCACCACGCCGTCGCCCTGTTGCGGCAAACCGACAACGCGCCCTTCGACCCAGCGGGTTTCACCGTCCAGGGCGGCGGGTAATCGATTGTCCAGCGCCCACTGGGCCGACAGGCTGGCCCAAGCCAGCCCGAACAGGAAAAAACCCAACGGGTAGGTTCGAAACGGCAACACCATAAACCCCAGCACCGGCATGGCTGCAACCAGCCACAACGGCGGCAGTGCCGGTAAACAAATCGGGGCCAACAACCCCAATGCAAGCGCGACTAACCCTGTGCGCATAACCCGTCCTTTAGAGTGCCCCTCTTCAGGCATAGACGCTCAGCGGCACCCCCGGCGTTATCAATTGTCACAAAGTCTGAATCTGTCAGCCGTAGAATCCAGACATACTTGCGGCCTTTACTGCGTTGAACCGACCGAGAAGCCTTATGCCCCGGCGCCTATTCAAACGTTACATGCCTGACCCAGAGAGCATTCGGGAACATAAGTCCTTACGTTTTCTCGGCACCCTGCTGCATGACCCCAACCTTTGGCACCTCAATCGGCACTCCGTGGCCCGGGCGATGGCTGTTGGCCTGTTTGCCGCATTCCTGCCAATCCCGTTGCAGATGTTGCTGGCCGCCGCGCTGGCCGTCACGGTGCGCGGCAATATGCCGATTGCGGTGAGCCTGGTCTGGCTGACCAATCCGATCACCATGCCTGCGGTGTTTTTCTGCACCTACCAGACCGGTGCCTGGCTGATGGATGTGCCTGCCCGGACACTGCCCGAAGAACTGACCTGGGAATGGATCAGCGGCCAATTGTCCACCTTGTGGCAGCCATTCCTGCTGGGCTCGGTGGTGACCGGCCTGGTGCTCGGCGCCCTGGCCTACTTCGTCACCATGAGTTACTGGCGCTGGTGGGTGGCCAGACAGTGGCGGCGGCGCAAGAAAAGCCGGATGTGAGATGCAAAAAAGGCCTCCTGGGAATGGAGGCCTTTTTTGTGGTGTTTCGACTGACGCCATCGCGAGCAAGCCCCCGCAAGGGAATGCATTTCAATGTGGGAGCGAGCTTGCTCGCGATAGCGGTGTGTCAGCCAGAAATGACTGAATGACCCGACGCCATCGCGAGCAAGCTCGCTCCCACAGGGGGCTGGGGTCAGGTGCGCATGCCGCGCCCGCTGACCAGCAACCGCGCGCAGCCGATGTAGAGCACCACGGTTGCCACCAGCATGAAGGTGATGGCGATGCTGATCTTGATGTCCGACACCCCGAGGATGCCGTAGCGGAACGCGTTGACCATGTGCAGCACCGGGTTGGCCAGGGATACGGTCTGCCAGAACGGCGGCAACAGGGAGATCGAGTAGAACACCCCGCCCAGGTAAGTCAGCGGCGTGAGCACGAACGTCGGGATAATCGAGATGTCATCGAAGTTGCGCGCAAACACGGCATTGATGAACCCCAGCAGCGAAAAGATCGTGGCCGTGAGCACCACCACCAAGACCGTCACCCCCAGGTGATGCACCTGCAAATCGGTGAAGAACAACGACAGCAGGGTCACGATCAGGCCCACCGCCAGGCCGCGCAGGACACCGCCCAAGGTGTAGCCGATGAGGATCGTATGGGGCGACACCGGCGAGACCATCAGCTCTTCGATCGAGCGCTGGAACTTGCTGCCGAAGAAACTCGACACCACGTTGCCGTAGGAGTTGGTGATCACCGACATCATGATCAGCCCCGGCACGATGTAGTCCATGTACGTGAAGCCACCCATGTCGCCGATCTGCCGGCCGATCAGGTTACCGAAGATCACGAAGTACAAGACCATGGTGATGGCCGGCGGCAGCAGCGTCTGCGGCCAGATCCGCATGAAGCGCCGGACTTCACGGTAAACGATGGTATTGAGGGCGATGAGGTTGGGGCGCAGTTCGGAACTCATGCTCATACCGCCACCTTCGCCAGATTCTTCTCCACCAGGGACACGAACAACTCCTCGAGGCGATTGGTTTTGTTGCGCAGGCTCAGCACTTCAATGTTTTGCAGAGCCAGTTGGGTGAACAGCCCGGTGATGCCCACGGCTTTGTCCACCTGCACTTCCAGGGTATGGCTGTCCACCAGGCGGGCCGGATAGCCGACGAGCTGGGGCGCGGTCTTCAGGTCGTGTTTCAGGTCCAGCAGGAAGGTTTCCACATGCAGTTGGCTGAGCAACTGGCGCATGCTGGTGTTCTCGACAATGGTGCCGTGGTCGATGATGCCGATGTTGCGGCACAACTGCTCAGCCTCTTCTAGGTAATGGGTGGTGAGGATGATGGTGATGCCTTTCTGGTTCAGCTCGGTCAAAAAACTCCACATCGAGCGACGCAGCTCGATGTCCACGCCAGCGGTCGGTTCGTCGAGGATCAGCAGGCGCGGCTCATGCACCAGTGCGCGGGCGATCATCAGGCGACGCTTCATGCCGCCGGACAGTGAACGGGACGGCACGTCACGCTTGTCCCACAGGCCCAATTGGGTCAGGTACTGCTCGGCGCGCTCGTTGGCGATCTTTGGCGGGATGCCGTAATAACCGGCCTGGGTCACGACGATGTCGAAGGTCTTTTCGAACTGGTTGAAGTTGAATTCCTGGGGCACCACGCCGATGCAGCGCTTGAGGGCTGCGGGCTCGCGGTCCAGGTCATGACCGAACACGTTCACCGTGCCGCTGGTCTTGTTCACCAGGGTGGAAAGAATGCCGATGGTGGTGGATTTGCCGGCACCGTTAGGGCCGAGCAAGGCGAAGAAATCACCTTCGGCGACGTCCAGATCGATACCACTCAAGGCCTGGAAACCGTTGCCGTAGGTTTTGGTTAGCTGCCGGATGGACAGAGCGGAACTCATATCGGATTACGCACCAAGAAGGGAGGGAAGAAAAGAATAGATAAGGGCGGGCGGCGAGCAATGCAACACGGCGCACCAAGGCAATGGTGCTTGGCGTCGCCGCACAAGTACAGTCAAGTGTGTTGATAGTAGGTATTAAGTCAACGCGGTCATGACGGCTTTGCGGTAGGCCGGGCGCTGCTGCAACCGCGCGTACCAGGCCTGTACGGCAGGCCGCTCGGCGCGCTGGATGGGCATCTCGAACCAGGCATAAATGAAACTGCCCAGGGGAATGTCGCCCATGCCGATTTCATCACCCGACAGGTAAAGCTGTTCACTCAAGGTGCGCTCGACCATGGCCAGCAAATCGTCGCACTCCTTGATCGCCGCATGGATGGCCGTCCAATCCTGTTGTTCGGCCGGGGTGCGCAAGACGCCCCAGAACACCGTGCGAAACGGTGCGGCAAAGCTGGACGTGGTCCAGTCCATCCATTTTTCAGCCTGGGCCCGGGCCTGTACGTCAGCAGGATACCAGGCCGAACCCGACGCATGACGGGCCGCCAGGTAACGCACGATGGTGTTGGATTCCCAGAGCACGAAGCCGTCGTCCTCGATCATCGGCACGCGGCCGTTGGGGTTTTTCGCGCGGTACTCGGGCGTGTCCACCACACCGAACGCCCCGCCCGCATCGATGGCCTCGTAGGCCAGCCCCAACTCCTCCGCGCACCATAATGCCTTGCGCACATTCGATGAATTTTTCCGGCCCCATATCTTCAGCATCACGGCGTCCTCGATGGATAAATGCCGCAGCAGCATACGCCGGATCAGGCGCGACTCAAATCGCCCTGCATGTCGCCGAGCAGGCGCGGCACCTGTTCGCCGAACAGGTGCGGGTAGCACTTCTCCAGGTGTTCGAAGAAGAATGCCTCGGGCACGTCGGCGAACTGGCCATGGTCGGTGATGTACTCCATCAGCTTCGCTCCTTGCCGATTGAACGGGTGGAAGACGCTGTCGTGGCGACCGTCGAATTCAAGCGGGGCCACGTCGAACAACGCGCACAAGCCCTGGTTGAAAGCCGGCGTGGCCTTGACCCAGCGGTCGTTCAGGTACAGCTCGGTATAACCGTGCATGGCGAACACGTCGCTTCTGAGCAGTTCCAGCAGACGCGGGGTGGACAGGTGGTTGCGCACATCCGCCAGGCCGATCCGCGCCGGGATGCCGCAATGCCGGGCGCAGCCGGCCAGCAAGGTGGCCTTGGGCACGCAATAGCTTTCACTCGCAGCCAGCGCGTAACTGCCGCGCAAGGTTGCCGGGTCGCGACTGAAGGTATAGGGGTTGTAGCGCACCGCCTCACGCACAGCGTAATACAGGCTGACCGCCTGGGCCCGCGGGTCGCGCTCGGTGCCGCGGTGGTTTTCGGCGAAGTCGATGACCACGGGGTGATCGCTGTCGATGAAGCGGCCGGGGTTCAGGTATTGCTGCATATAAGGAAAGACCTCTGGAAAAACATCCCCCCGCGTAGGAGCTGTCGAGTGCAACGAGGCTGCGATCTTGTCCCAGACAGTTGAATCGCAAGCGAAAGATCAAGATCAAGATCAAGATCAAGATCAAGATCAAAAGATCGCAGCCTTCGGCAGCTCCTACGGAGGGCTTGCCTCGAGTTTATCCACAGCCCCGGCCCAGGGATAACGGCATTCCGGCCAAACAATGGCGTTTTCTCACCTTATTAACGAACGATTTCCCGCGGCTGTTGCCAACCAGACTGGCGCAATGCAACCAGGGTTTCCCAGGAATTCAATCACATCGCGCCGACTGCCGGTTTTGCAGATGCCGTCTAAGCTCTGAAAGTCGGTTTTGCCTTGGTTCACGGAGGATTACATATGCTGTTGTTGTGGATACTGGTCCTGGTTGTCGGGATCGCCTGGCTGGCGCATCGACGCACCGCACCGCTGCCCGCGCTGGGTATCGTCGCGGTCTACCTGTTGGCCATGGGCATTTTCAGCCACGCGCCCGGCTGGCTGATGCTGATCCTCTGGGTGGTGCTCGCGGCTGTCGCGGCCCCGCTGCTGCTACCGGACCTGCGCCGCAAATATTTCAGCGCGCCGATGTTCGACTGGTTCCAGAAAACCCTGCCGCCCATGTCCGAGACCGAGCGCGACGCCATCGATGCCGGCACGGTGTGGTGGGATGGCGAACTGTTCAGCGGCCGCCCGGACTGGGACGTGCTGCTGGCCTACCCCAAGGTGCAACTGACCGAGGAAGAGCAGGCGTTCCTCGACGGCCCTACCGAAGCCCTCTGCGCGATGGTCAGCGACTGGCAGATCGGTCAGGCCATGGACCTGCCCCCTGAAGCCTGGGCCCATATCAAGGAGCACGGGTTCTTCGCGCTGATCATTCCCAAGGAATATGGCGGCAAGGGCTTCTCCGCCTATGCCCACTCCCAGGTCGCGATGAAACTGGCCACGCGCAGCGGTGACCTGGCCTCCACCGTGATGGTCCCCAACTCCCTCGGCCCGGCCGAACTGCTGCTGCACTACGGCACCGACGAGCAACGCGACCATTACCTGCCGCGACTGGCCCGCGGCGACGATATCCCCTGCTTCGCCCTGACCGGGCCGCTGGCCGGCTCCGACGCCGGGGCGATGCCCGACACCGGCATCATCTGCAAGGGTGAATGGGAGGGCCAGGAGACCCTCGGCCTGCGCCTGAACTGGGAAAAACGCTACATCACCCTCGGCCCGGTGGCCACGCTCCTGGGCCTGGCCTTCAAGGCGTATGACCCCGACCACCTGCTGGGTGACGAAGAAGACCTGGGCATCAGCCTCGCCTTGATTCCCACCGACACCCCAGGCGTGCATATCGGCCGCCGTCACCTGCCCCTGGGCGCCGCGTTCATGAACGGACCGAACTGGGGCAAGGACGTGTTCATCCCGCTGGACTTCCTCATCGGCGGTCAGGCCATGCTCGGCAAGGGCTGGATGATGCTGATGAACTGCCTGTCGGTCGGGCGCTCGATTTCCCTGCCCGCGGTGGGCACCGGCGCTGCGAAGTTCACCAGCCTGGTGACGGGCCAGTACGCCCAGGTCCGCGAACAATTCAACGTACCGTTGTCGGCGTTCGAAGGTATCCAGGAGGCCATGGCGCGCATCGGCGGCAACGCCTGGTTGATGGATGCGGCACGCATGCTGACCGCCAACGCCGTGGACCTGGGGGAAAAACCTTCGGTGCTGTCGGCCATTCTCAAGTACCACCTGACCGAGCGTGGTCGCGAGTGCATCAGCCACGCCATGGACGTACATGGCGGCAAGGGCATCATCATGGGCCCGAACAATTACCTGGGGCGCAGTTGGCAAGGTGCGCCAATCTTCATCACGGTCGAAGGCGCGAACATTCTGTCGCGCAACCTGATGATCTTCGGCCAGGGCGCCATTCGCTGCCATCCGTTCGTCCTCAAGGAAATGGCCCTGGCAACCCGTGAAGACAAGGACCAGGCGCTGGTCGAGTTCGATGCCTTGCTGCTCAAGCACATCGGTTTCGCCGTCAGCAACGCCGCCAGCACCCTGGTGCTCAACCTGGGCCTGGGGCATTTCGAGAGGGCCCCCGGCAATGCCTTGAGCCAGGGGTATTTCCGCGCCCTCAACCGGCAGGCCGCGGCATTCGCGCTGCTGGCGGACTTGAGCATGATGCTGCTGGGCGGAGAGCTCAAACGCCGCGAACGCTTGTCGGCCCGCCTGGGTGACGTCTTGAGCAACCTGTACCTGGCGTCCGCCGCGCTCAAGCGTTATCACGACCTGGATTCGCCGGACCACATGACGCCGCTGTTCACCTGGGCCATGGAAGAAAGCCTCGGCCAGTCGGAACGTGCGCTGGATGAACTGCTGAGCAACTTCCCGAACCGGGTACTGGGTTGCCTGTTGCGCCTGGTGGTGTTCCCCTTCGGTCGGCGTCACAAGGGCCCGAGCGACAGGCTCGACGCCGAGGTGGCCGCGGTCATCGGCCGGCCCAAGGGTGATCCGACTCTCGAAGAGTTGCTGCAGGGTTGCTATCGCCCGCAATCGACCGACGATCCGGTGGGCGCCCTGCAACACGCCGCCGACCTGCTGGCGGCCGCCCATCCGCTGCACAAGAAACTGCACGGTGCGCTCAAGCAGGGGCAGCTCAACCCGGCGCCTGGCGAACCCCTCATCGATGCGGCCCTGGAGGCCGGCGTGCTGCAAGCCGGTGAAGCGCAGGCCTTGCGCGCAGCCGAGGCGGCGCGGCGCAAAGTCATCGACGTGGATGATTTCGACAAGGCCGAACTGACGCTGGCGCCAGACAAGGTCCGTTGATACTGACGGCCAGGTACACCGTCACCTGTAGCTCTTCACCTACAGCTCTTCATCTATAAAAGCGGGCGCAAGGGCTTTATACTCCTGCGCCCGTTTTGCTCTTGAGGACTTATCTCGTGTCCAATGTCGTTGCCGATCACCTTGTCTTGCTTGACCACTTGCGCAGCATCCTGGTCGCCGTGGGTGAGGCCGAACAGGTGCCCGAAGAAAGCCACGCCTTGTTCCTGGAGCGCTTCGACGAGTTGCGCGCGCAATTGCCCGTCGACCCGATCGAAAGCCAGTACCTGGGCCAGGACCTCCTGTGCCAAGTGATCGTGCGTTACCCACAGATCGCCCACCTGGTGCCTCGCGACCTGCTCTGGTACTTCGCCGGTGACTGCCTGCACTACATGCCTGACGAAGAAATCGCCCTGTACCAGGCCCTGGAAGAACGTCGTTTCGAAGCCGAGCAAAACGACGAACCTTTCGACTGGAACCAGGAAAAGCAATTGCTGGCGATGTCGGACCAGGACAGCAAGCACTGATTGCGATCCGTCATGCAAAAGGCCCGCACGGTTAAACCGGCGGGCCTTTTTTTGGCCTTGCCCAAATGTGTTGCCTGGACGGGCCTCATCGCGAGCAAGCTCGCTCCCACAGAAAGTCATGATCAACCGCAGCCAGTGTGGGAGCGAGCTTGCTCGCGATGAGGCCCGTCAGAACAACCCGTCACTTTCCGGCAACTCATAGTGCGCCGCGACCTTGCTGGAACGCCCTCCTCCCGCCACCTTGTTCAAGGTCGGCTCCTTCGCCAGGCACTCCACCAGATAATCAATGAACACCCGCAGCTTCGGCGGCAGGTAGCGGGTCGGCGAATGCAGCAACCACAAGCCACCGTGGTACGAAGCGAGGAACGTCCAGTCGGCCAATACCTGCACGATCAACCCCTGTTCCAAGGCGTGACGGGCGGTGAAATACGGCAGGCTACCGATGCCGATGTGCTGCAAGACCGCCCCCAACCGTACCCCCGTGTGATTGGCCGCATAGCGTCCGCGCACGCCTACGGTGACCGACTTGCTGCCTTTCTTGAATTTCCAACGCGCGTCATTGGGCGTTTCGCCCAAGTAAATGCAACTGTGCTCCAGCAAATCGTGGGGATGCGTGGGAACACCGTGTTCCGCCAGGTATTGCGGCGTGGCACAGAGCAGGTGGTCAATGGTCAGCAACTGGCGCCCCACCAGCCCGGCTGATGGTTGATCGGTAATCCGGATAGCCAGGTCGACGTGATCATCGATCAGGTCGACCGGCCGATCCTCCAGGAACAACTCCACATCGACCTTCGGATAACGGCGCAAAAATTCAGGCATGTGTGGATGAATCACGAAACGCCCCACGGCCTTGGGCACGCTGACGCGGATGCGCCCTTCCGCTTCCTGGGTGAACTGGCCGCTGATCTCCATCACTGACCGAGCGGCGGCGACCATCTCCTGGCAGCGCTTGAACACCTCTTCCCCGCCATCGCTCAAACGCAACTTGCGGGTGGTGCGCTGCAGCAATCGGGTCGCCAGGGCTTTCTCCAGGCGAGAAATGCTGCGGCTGATGGCCGACGGCGATGAGCCTGACTGGCGGGCCGCTTCGGAAAAGCTGCCGGTCTCCACGACCTTGACGAAGACCGCCATTTCGGCGAGCAACGGCAACGGTAGATTTGTGCTCATGACGCAACAGTCCTTTGAAATTTGAACGGATTATCACCCTTTTACACGCTACCTATAATCCCGTCACAATTTCTGATGTGGGTATGGACCATGACGCTTCGCCTTTTTTTCCATAGCGATGACCTCAAGGCCAACGTGGAAGTCCTGGACTGCAGCCCCCAGGAAAACGAATTCGCCGTGGTGCTGCGCGCCACCCTGTTCCACCCCCAGGGCGGTGGGCAGCCCTGCGACACCGGATGGATCGACGACGGCCAAGTACTGCGCGTCGTTCAGGACGGGCAACAGATCATTCATTACGTCGACCGCCCAGTAGCCCCGGGCATGGCCACGATCCGTGTGGATGAGCAGCGGCGGCGGCTGAATTCACGCCTGCACTCGGCCGGGCACCTGATCGGCCATTTTGCCGAAAGCCGTGGCTGGAAACCGATCAAGGCCCACCACTGGCCCGGCGAAAGCCGTGTGCAATTCCAGCCAGGGGAAAATCCTCAGGAGCTGGACAGATCAATCATCCAGCAAGGCATCGATGAGTGGATTGCCGAGGATTTGCCTCGCCTGATCGCATTGCGCGAAGGCACGCGAGAAGTCGGTTTCGGTGAGCTGTGCGCCTATGGCTGCGGCGGCACTCACGTACGGTGCCTGCAGGAGCTGGGAACAGTCACCATTGCCTCGCTTTCACAAAAGAAAGGCACCTTGTCGGTTCACTACCACGTGGACTGATACCCGCCGTGGCCAGCAGCCTGGCCCGCGGCTCTCAGGCCTACTCGATCCAGACGGATCGGCCCCCGGTCCTTGGCGTCGAGTACCTCGATCAGCGGCGCGTTCTGCTTCCCAGGTAACCCTTCATGTTTCTCCACAACCCACCACGGGAAAGGTCTGCTCCACGAGCCAGACCAGCCTGAGGCACTGCTGATAGCGCTTGCAGGAGAGCACCAGCGCTAAGCCGTAAAAAATATACACCACGGGGTGATCCTGATTTTTTCGTCGCAAGGCGGCGCTCTTTCTCATGTAAATCTGTCACGCAAAAAACACGCAAAAGACAAATTATTGACGGCCACTTGATCACCAATTTTCCTTCCGTCACTTTTTAGTCGTTTTTTTTGTTTGAGGCGTGGCGCTTTGCCATGCTTGAACTACCTTCAAAAAGAAGCGAGAACAAGGCAGGGTCAAATCACCCTTCAGACGACCTGATTGACATCGGTCTCCTTGCTCGAAAACCCGGATATTCCGGTTCCCATAAAGCTTTTTCGTAAGCTGCCTGCCGTTCGGTCAGGCCGGTGTAATGCGCCCGTTTGCTTGTAGCAATGAGGCCTGTGCCCGGACCGCTGAAGGGTTGGATGAAATAGAAGGGGCAGCCCGGGCCTCTCAAGTGATCCGTGGCACTGGTTAAGCCTAAGGATGGCCTCTCTATCGAGGATCACTTCATGACCCAGCGCACCGCCCCCGTTTTAAAACATTTCATTCATGGCCTGTTCTGGATGGGCCTTGGCCTGGATGCGGCTCAGGCCGCTGCGGCAAATTGTTCGCAACTGGACAATCTGCCGGCGACCTTCGAGGTCGGCCAAGGGCTCCAGAGCGAACTGCGTATCCTCGCACCCGTGACGAAATTGGCTGTCGGCGACCCGAAAATTGCCGATGTGCAACCCAGTGGCAGCGATGCCTTCATCCTCACGGGCCTGGCGCCCGGCGCCACCAGCCTGATGGTCTGGACCGACTGTTCGAAAATACCGCGCCAGAGCATGGTCTTTGTCAAAGGCCGGGCCACTGAGGCGCTGACGGGCGCTGCGAGCATGCCTTCCGAAGACCCGATGCTGCTCGCCCAGGTACAGACCGACATCCGTTTCGTTGAAGTCAGCCGGACCAAGCTCAAGGAAGCCTCGACGTCGATTTTCGGCAGCCGTGGCAATTTCCTGTTCGGCTCGCCGAGGACCTTGCCCACCATCGGCGGCGTTGTCCGGCCTTCATTGCCGGTCAATAACGACATGTTCAACCTGTCTTTCGCCACCGGTAAGACCCTGTTGATGATCAACGCCCTGGAAGGCAGCGGTTTTGCCTATACCCTGGCGCGGCCGAGCCTGGTGGCCCTCAGCGGGCAAAGCGCGAGTTTCCTGGCCGGCGGCGAAGTGCCGATTCCGGTACCCAGTGCCGGCAGCGACAATGTGTCCATCGAGTACAAGGAATTCGGTATACGCCTGACCCTGACCCCCACCGTCATTGGCAAGAATCGCATCGCCTTGAAGGTGGCACCGGAAGTCAGTGAGCTGGACTTCACCAACGCGGTGAACATCGCCGGGACATTGGTGCCCGCACTCACCGTGCGCCGTACCGATACCAGCATCGCCCTGGCCGATGGCGAAAGTTTCGTCATCAGCGGCCTGATCAGCACCCGCAACAGCGCCCAGGTGAACAAGTTTCCAGGGCTTGGCGACGTGCCGATTCTCGGCGCGTTCTTTCGTGACAACTCCATCAACCGCGAAGAGCGCGAACTGCTGATGATCGTCACGCCGCACCTGGTCCAACCGTTGGCGGCCGACGCGCAACTGCCGACCTTGCCGGGTGAGCAACTGCGCAATTACGACCCGAATTTCTACCGTATGTACTTCCTCGAACATGGCGAGTTCGACAACCGCAGCGGGCTTTCCCAATGAGCCGGCGCCTGGTGTGCAACGCGTGCGACGTCCAACGGTTCGCCAAGGGGTATTCCATGAAAACAGTGATCGCATTAGCGGCGACCTTGATGCTTGTCGGTTGTGCCAGCAGCGGCGTGGTGGCTTCACGCACAGCCGATTGCGCCAAGCCCGGAGCCGACCAGGAACTGGCCTTGAACATGGCGGAAGACATGGCCAACGAGGGCCGTCTATACGCCAGCCTGGCGAACCTCGAACGCTTGCCCGAAGACTTGGTCCAGGTCCGCCTGCGCAAGGCTCGGGTACTGCGCCTGATGGGCCGCAACGAGGCCGAACCGTTGTACAAAAGCCTGCTGGGGACATGCCTGGCCGCTGACGGTGAGCATGGCCTGGGTCAATTGGCGGCCGCCAGGAATGACAATTCGGCCGCGACGCAATACCTCGAACGCGCCGCGAAGATGGCCCCGACCGAAGGCAAGATCCGCAATGACCTGGGGGTTGTCTACCTCAATCAGCGACGCATTTCAGAAGCCCGCTTCGAGTTCATGACCGCCATGGAGCTCCAGCAGTCCGACACGCTGGCCGCGCTCAACATGGTGACCCTGCTGATTTACCAGGACAACTGGAAGCAGGCCGCCGAGCTCGCGAACATGGCCAAGCTCAGCCCCCAGCAAGTGGCAGATGCCCAAGCCCGTGCGGAAAAAATCAGGGGTTCGGCCACTCAGGCAGCGACGTCACCCGCCAACCACCTGGCCGAGGTCGTCGATGCTTCAACCGGCGCGGTCAAGTAGAGCGTTACGAGGAGTTCAAGAAATGATGACCAAACAATTGATGATCGTGTGCATGGTGAGCCTGTCCACCGCCGCCTGGGCCATTGAGCCAGGCCCCTCCTCGGCCGCACAGCAAGGCACCGAGAGCTGGATGCAACTGCAGATTCGCGGCGTGGTGGCCTCCACCAACCTGCAAACCGCCTCGGCCGCCGAACGCGAGATGGCCATGCAGCGTTGGCTCAACAGCTTCAACTACCCGATCCCGGAGTTCTTTGACCAGGACTCGGGTGGAGAAATCACCAGCAGCAAATGAAACACGCGGCAAACGAAAGACCACAGCCTCCGGGAGTGCCTGCATTCGATTCGATGTAGGCACTCCCGGAGGCTGTGGTCTTTTGGTTTGAGCGGTCGGCAGACAGGAGTAAACCTGTGGGAGCGAGCTTGCTCGCGATCGCGAACTGACATTCAACCACTTTCATTACTGACCCACCGCTATCGCGAGCAAGCTCGCTCCCACAATGGGCCGGTGCTGAGCACAAGACTCATGAACACCCAGGATCACTTGTGGGAGCGAGCTTGCTCGCGAAGGCGGACTGACAGCCAACATCTTCATTGACTGAACCACCGCTATCGCGAGCAAGCTCGCTCCCACAATGGGCCGGTGCTGAACACAAGACTCATGAATACCCCAGATCACTTGTGGGAGCGGGCTTGCTCGCGAAGGCAGACTGACAGCCAACATCTTCATTGACTGAACCACCGCTATCGCGAGCAAGCTCGCTCCCACAATGGGCCGGCGCTGAGCACAAGACTCATGAACACCCAGGATCACTTGTGGGAGCGAGCCTGCTCGCGATGGCGGACTAACAGCCAACACCTTCATCGACTGACCCACCGCTATCGCGAGCAAGCTCGCTCCCACAATGGGCCGGTGCTGAGCACAAGACTCATGAACACCCCAGATCACTTGTGGGAGCGAGCTTGCTCGCGAAGGCGGACTGACGGCCAACATCTTCATTGACTGAACCACCGCTATCGCGAGCAAGCTCGCTCCCACAATGGGCCGGCGCTGAGCACAAGACTCATGAACACCCCAGATCACTTGTGGGAGCGAGCTTGCTCGCGAAGGCAGACTGACAGCCAACATCTTCATTGACTGAACCACCGCTATCGCGAGCAAGCTCGCTCCCACAATGGGCCGGTGCTGAACACAAGACTCATGAACACCCAGGATCACTTGTGGGAGCGAGCTTGCTCGCGATGGCGGACTGACAGCCAGCACCTTCATCGACTGACCCACCGCTATCGCGAGCAGGCTCGCTCCCACATTGAGCCGGCGCTGAACACAAGACTCATGAACACCCAGGATCACTTGTGGGAGCGAGCTTGCTCGCGAAGGCGGACTGACAGCCAACACATTCATGGACTGTCAAACCACTATCGCGAGCAAGCTCGCTCCCACATTGGACTTGCGGCAGGGCACGGGAGGTCTACATATTCCCGAAGGCCCTGAACACGCCGATCATGGCCGGGCCGATAGCGACCAGGAAGAAGCTCGGCCACAGGCAGAAGATCAGCGGGAAGATCAGCTTGGTGCCGATCTTGGCGCCCATTTCTTCCGCGGCCTGGGTACGCCGGTCGCGAAACTCATCGGCGTAGATCCTCAGGGTATCGGCCACGCTGGTGCCAAAACGGATACTTTGCGCCAGCAGGCTGACCAGGCCCTGGATGTCCTCCAGGCCGGTGCGCACGGCCAGTTGCTTGAGCGCCTCGGTACTGGTGATGCCCGCCCGGATCTGCGCATTGACCAACGCCAGTTCCTCGGCCAGCTCAACCTGGCTGACCGACATCTCTTCAGCCACCCGCTCAATCGTCGTGGGCAAGGCCAGGCCCGACTCGACACAGACCACCATCAGGTCCAGTGCATCCGGGAACGCCGCGCGCAGCCGGCCTTGGCGCGCCTGCTTGCGTTTGCCGACGTAGATCGCCGGCAGCAACCAGCCGATACCGGCGATGAGGGTTACCGCCAGTAGACCAATGGCCACCGAAACCTTGACCATCGGCAGCAGCAACAACGCAATGCCGACCAGCAACAACGGCAACATCAGGCGCACGGCCCAATACATCTGCACCGCCGAAGCAGACCGGTAACCGGCGTGGGTCAGCAAGGTCTGGGTGGCGGACGTGTGGGCCTGGTCGGTGGAAGCAAAACGCTGGCCGATCCGCTCCAACAGCAGTTGCAGGTTACTGGGCGCCTCCTGCCCCACCGTGCTGCCAGCATAACCACGCTTGATCAGCGCCAGACGCCGCTGCACCGGATCCTGCAGGCCCAGCATCAATAGCAGGAGCGCAACGGCCGCCAGCACTGTGCTGAGGCCAATCGCGGCGATGAACAACAGCCGTGCCAGTTCTTCGTTACCAGTCAACCGGCTCAACAATCCGAGCAAAAAGTCCATGACAGAAACCTCTCGGCGCAACAGCGCTTAAACCTGGATCCGGATGATCTTTCTTATCCAGAAAATCCCGATCAACATGGCGCAGAACGCGCCGATGATCAGCTTGTGCCCTATGGGGTCATTGATCAGCACGGGCATGTAGCTGGGGCTGGTGAGCACGATGGCGATCGCCAGCACGAACGGGATCGCCACCAGCACCCACGCCGACATGCGCCCTTCCGCCGACAACGTCTTGATCTTGCGCTGGAACCGGAAACGCCCGCGAATCAGCCGACTCAGGCGCTCCAGCACTTCGGTCAGGTTGCCGCCGGTCTCGCGGTGGATGAGGATCGAGGTCACCAGCATCATCACCGTCATGCTCGGCATCCGCTCCAGCAGCCCGAGCATCGCCCGGCGCACGTCGTTGCCATAGTTGATGTCGGAAAACGTCATGCCGAATTCCTGGGCGACCGGCCCCTTGTGCTCCTCGGCGACCAGACGCAGGGTTTCGTTGAACGGATGCCCGGCGCGCAAGGCTCGGCACATGGCGTCCAGCGCATCCGGCAAACCTTCCTCGAACGCGGCGAAGCGCTTGTTGCGGTCACGCAGGATTTTCAACACCGGCGCCCAGGTCAGTGCAAAGGCCGCCAGCAGCGCCATCCACCAGACCGGCGAGACCATCAGCACCAAGGCACCGGCCGCCACCCCCAGGACCAGACCGAGCAGCATGACCCGATAAGCCCGGTATTCATGACCGGCCTGCTCGATCAGTTGCGTCAGGTTGGCCATGAACGGCAGTTGTTCCAGGCGGGCTTCCAGGGGGGACAGGCGCGTCAGGTATTTCTGCCGCAACACGGTTTGCATGTTGGGCAAGTGGTTGGCCTTCTCCAGCACATGCAGGCGCCCGCGAATACGCTTGCGCATCTTGCCGGCTTCGCCGAACACCGGCACCACCACGCCCTGGGACAGCAGGAACACGGCGATGAACACCATGCCAAGGAAAATCAGGATGAACTCGCTGGGGATATTGTTCATGACGTGCGGCCCTCCATCCACTCAGGGCGAAACAAGGTCAGCGGCAACTCGATGCCGCGCTTGGCCAGCACATCGCGGAAGGCCGGGATCATGCCGCTGGGCCGATACTCCCCGAGCACCTCGCCGTGCTCGCCGATGCCCTGGCGCACGAAAGAGAAAATTTCGGTCATGGTAATGACCTCCCCTTCCATCCCGTTGATCTCCTGCATGCTCACCACGCGTCGCTTGCCGTCTTCTTGACGCTCCAGTTGGATCACCACATCAATGGCCGAGGCAATTTGTTGACGCATGGCCTTGATCGGAAATGTCGCCCCGGTCATCGACACCATGTTCTCGATTCGCCCCAGCGCATCCCGTGCGGTGTTGGCGTGAATGGTGGTCAGCGAACCGTCGTGGCCGGTGTTCATCGCCGTGAGCATGTCCATCGCCTCGGCACCACGCACCTCACCGATGACAATCCGGTCCGGGCGCATGCGCAGGCTGTTTCGCACCAACTCCCGCTGGCTCACCTCGCCACGCCCCTCGATGTTCGATGGCCGGGTTTCCAGGCGTACCACGTGGGGCTGTTGCAGTTGCAGCTCGGCCGAATCCTCGATGGTGACGATGCGCTCGTTGTGGGGGATGAAACTGGAGAGCACGTTGAGCATGGTGGTCTTGCCACTGCCGGTCCCGCCGGAGATCAGCACGTTCAGGCGCCCGCGAACAATAGCCTTGAGCAGCAAGGCAATGGCCGGGGTCATCGTGCCTACTTGGATCAGGCTGTCGGTGTTGAGCAGGTCCACGGCGAAGCGCCGGATCGACATGCTCGGACCGTCGATGGCCAGCGGTGGAATGATCGCGTTGACCCGCGAACCGTCCTTGAGCCGGGCGTCCACCAACGGCGAAGACTCGTCGATACGGCGCCCCAGGCTGGACACGATGCGGTCGATGATATTCAGCAAATGCTGATCGTCGCGAAAACGCACGTCGGTGCGTTGCAGCTTGCCGAAGCGCTCGACATAGACCGAGGCAAACCCGTTGACCAGGATGTCGGACACGCTATGGTCGGCCAACAGCGGTTCCAGCGGCCCGAGGCCGAGCACCTCGTCAGTGATCTGCTTGATGATCAACTGCCGGCTGACGGTACTCACTGGCGCCGAATGTTCCTCGAGCAGGCGCTGGCAGATATCGCGGATCTGCCGCGCGGCCTCGGCCTGCTCGAGGGCATCGAGCAACGACAGGTCCATGACCTTGAGCAGTTGCTGGTAGATCTTTTCCCGCCACTCGGCCTCCACCGGCGTGACCTGGCTGCGGGTTTCATACAGCACGTCGGGGATGGCCTGCTCCCAGGCCATCAAGGCGTCCGTCGGGTCCGGCAAGCCATCGCCGGGCTGGGCGCCCGCGGCGGCAACAGGTTTGGCGGGCTGTTTGCGCAAGCGGTTACGAAAGTCGCTGATCATGGGTCATCCCCCGAAAAAACGGTTGAAGGCACGTTTAAGCAGGCCCTTGTCCGTGGCCATCTGGTGACCGACCAGGTCTTCGGTCAAATCGCGCAGGGCAGCGGTGATGGCCGCCTTCGGCGCATGCAGCCCCAACGGCACGCCAGTGTTCTGACTCTGGCTGACCAGGTTGAAGTCATTGGGCAATTTCGACAGGTTCGCGCAGCGCAGGGCCTCGCCGATGTCCTTGAGGCTGACGGCGGCGTTTTTGTCATAGCGGTTGATCACGATCTGCAACTGCTCCCCGCGCACGCCCAGGTCTTCGCGAAGGATCCGCACCAGAGCGCTGGCATCACGCAGGTGGCTGACGCTCTGTTGCACCACCACGTACACCCGGTCCACCTGTTCCAGCACCGAGCCGGTGAGGTGATCGATCTGCCGCGGCAGGTCCACCACCACCCAGTCATAACTGGCGCGGGCCAGTTGCAACAGGGCGTCGAGCTGTTCGGGTTGGGCATCCTGGGGCAGGCACAACTCACCGGCCCGGCCTCCCAGGACGTGCAGGGTCGGGCTGAAGTGGCTGCAAAAACCCCGCAGCGCGACACTGTCCATCTCATCGATCTGCTGCAGCACTTCCAGATGGCTGTGGGACTGCGACACGTCCAGGTAATGGGTCACGCTGCCAAATTGCAGGTCCATGTCCAGCAACAGCGTATTGCCTGCCCGGGCACTGAGCTGCTGGGCCAGGTTGCACGCCACCAGGGTTCCGCCGGAGCCGCCCTTGGCGCTGATCACCGCGACCAGCTTCCCTTCGTTGCCGTTGCCGAGACGGACTTCCGCCACCAGGCGATTCAGCGCCGCCACCAATTCCGTGTCGGCGATGGGTTCGGGCAGCACATCCCGGGCACCGGCCTGCATCGCCAGGCGCATACCCTCCTGCTCGCCCAAGGGACCGCACACCAGCATCGGCGGACGTTCATGGGCAGGGCGTTGCAGCAACGCCGACAGTTCTTCGCGCCACAGATGGCTGACGCGCAACAGCAGCAGGTCGGGCATGCGGTCCAGGCCGTAGAGCGGATCGACATGGCCGTTGCTGACCAGGCGCGTGCTGACCTCAAGGCCAGGCATGCGCTGGCAGACACATTGCAGGTCGCGCAGGGACGTAGCATCGCGACTGCTGATCAGTATCCGCAGCCCGGCTCTGCCGGTGGTGGTCGAAAGCGGATTTTCCCTGGTGTTCAGCATGGTGTGATCTCCCCGGAATCGGAATGACGCCCAAGGCTTTCGCGTGGCAAGGTTGCCCTGAACGTGGGCAAGGTAATGGGCACGCCCAAGCCGGGAATGAACAGGTTGAAAACAAAGTTCTGCACGCTCAGCCGGACATAGCGAATGGCTCGAAAGCCGGTGGCGCCGGACGTGTCGGTGGGGTTCGCTACCACGGCGCCGTTGACGTCCAGGTAGGTCAGCGCCAGGTTCGAGGTCGCCAGGTTGCTGATCAGTTGGCTGGTGCCGGCGTCCGTCGCGGCGTTGAAGATGGCCCGGCGCAAGACCACCGGATCGCTGACATTGCACACCGCCGCCAGCCGCGCACCACGGCGCGCCGCTTCATCCAGCGCATTGACCGTGAAGTACAGCCGGCCCATTTCCACCACGCCGAACAGCAGGATGAACACCAGCAAGCCCACAAAGGAGAACTCCACGATGTAAGTGCCGCGCATGTGCTTGTGATTCATCACAGCGCCCTCATGACAGTGGTCGCCACCAACTGGATGCCCAGTGGAATGGCATTGCCGAAGAAACCTGGGATCGAACCCGCGCAGTTGCCCGCGCCAATCACCGGGCAGAAGGTGTAGGTAATGGTGACGCGCACATGATCGATGCCCTCGGCGGCGACCTGCACATTCGCCGTGGTCAAGCCTGACACCACAGCGGTTCCCGTCGCGCTGGGCACGCCATACACCGCGACGTTTTTCGTCTGGGTCAGGAGCGTGCTGCCCAAGGCGACAGTGCCAAGGGTGGAGTTCCAGGCCTGGCTGGCGACGAAACGGTCGGCATCGCGGCTGGCCTGCAACAGCACGTTGTACTGGTAGAGCATGCGGCCGAACTCGCCGAAGGCCAGCAGCAACAACAGCAACAACGGCAGCACCAGGGTGAACTCCACCAGCGCCACGCCTTGCTGGGCTTGCGCGGGTTTGAACTGAGAAAGTCCCATGACGCCTCCTACGAGTCGGTGCTCGGAGTGCCGCTGCCGTTGAGATAGGTTTTGTAGAGCTGGATGATCTGCGGGCCGGCATCGGTGGAGGGTGTAGGACCGGGTACGTTGTCGCCTTCGCACTCCTGGACGAACTGGCCAAAGATGATGGACTCCGAACCACCGCCGTCCACTGGCTGCACGACGAAGTAGCAGCCGAACCCCAAGACTGGAATCGACGTCGAGCCGCTCAGTTTCCCGGCGCAATCGCCAATCACGATCTTCAACATCCGACGTTCGAAAACCCCGTTGCTTTGGCAACCGCTGGCGCCTCCCGCCACACAGGCGGCGACCTTGGCCCGCCAGTCGTTGTAGTCCTGTATCGCCTCGCCACCCGCCGACAGATCACCGTTGCTCGAGGTGACGGACTGGCCTTTGTACTGCGCCTGGGAGAGCGCATCGTTGTAGGTGATCGCCGGAGTGCCTGACGCCGTGACCAGGTCCGGTGGGTAGTCCGAAGAACTGACCGGACCATTGTAGATACCGAAGCGCGTGTTCAAGCCTTGGGAAGTAGGACCGGCTTTATTCCCCGGCGCCGTCTGGACGTTGCTCCCGACACTGCGGCAAACCGAGCCACCGCCGGCCAGGTCCTCCCGGACTGCACTGCCGCCTGAGCCGAAATCCAGCAATTGGAAATTGCCCGGCCCAATGGGCGATGTGTTCCCCGCCGCCGTTTTCAAGACCTCCAGGTCGCCAAATTGGTAGCCCCAGAAGTTGCCGGCGCCAGGGTTGTATTGAGTGGGATCGCCACACACCATCAACGGTGCCAGGTCACAAGGCGAGGTGGGGCTGGGACCTGCCGTGGCAATCGCCGCCACGCGCTTGTTGCCTAAGCCGGCGCTGCCCATCGTTTGCACGAAACTCCAGAAAAAACCGTTCAATTGATAACTGGACACCGACACCCGCACGTACTTGGCATCGCTAGGCCCGGGATAGGAAAACGGGCCATAGACGCTGCTGGACAGTTCCACCACGGCAAACGCGCCCGGGTTGCCGGCGACCGCGGTGGCCAGTTCGGTGTTGCCGGTGGCGTTGGCATTTCTGTTCAGCGTGTCCAGGGCCGCCGCGCGGGTGGTGCTGGCCATGTTGATGCCGCCACTCACCTGGCTCAGGGTCTTGGCGCCGCCCAAGGCCGCGGCATCCACCGCATTTTGCAGGCGCGTCTTGTTCAGCAGCATGTGCCCGCCATCCAGGGCCAAGGCCGCCATCATGGAAATCGCCACCAGCGCGATCACCATCAGTACACTCACCGCCCCTCCCTGGCGCCGGATATTGGCATTCATCATCGAGCCCTCATCTACAACGTTTGAGGATCGGCATCGCCACGGCCCGGACGGGCCTGGCATGGAGGCGTCATTCAGCGGACATTGATCACGCTGCTTTCAACGCCGCGGATCAGCGTGATCGCTCCGCCTTGCGGCTTGGCACTGCGTTGCACCACAGGTTTTGGCACCGGGGCGGCCGCCATGGCCATGACCGGCGCAGGGGCTGGCGGCGCAACGGCCACGGCCTTCTTCTCCAGGTTCAACGGGTTGCGCAAGGCCAATTGCAGCTTGCCTTCGGTTTGCGCCGTGACCAGCGCTTCGGCTTCGGTGGCCGACATTTCCAAGGTCACGGCCCGCACCACCACCGGCTGGGTCTTGTCGGTGCCCGCCGTCTGGTCCACCGCCAGCACCCGCAGGTTTTCCAGGATGGTCCGGGACGTGGCGCTGTTACTGCCGGCGCTGGTGGTCTTGGTCGCCAATACATCGACCCGGTTGCCCGGCAAGAGAAAGCCCCCCACGCCGACCACATCATCCACGCGGACCGAAATGGCGCGTTTGTCCGGCGCGATCAGCGAAGCCAGGGTGCTGCCGCCCAAGTGCTCACTCAGACGCGCGCCCCGCACGATGTCGCCGCGCAGGATGTCGAAGGTGGCGATCTTGCCCACGGCCTGTTCGCTGGCATCGAAAGCGTCGTCCGGGATCGTGTCCATGGGCATGCGCACCGTGGTGACTTGCTGGGCCTCGACCATTTGCCCGAAGGGGATTTCCACCGTGGCGACCACCACGCTTCGCAAATGATCATCGGGAGACGCGTTGAGTCGCGCGCTCAGCCAGGCGTCAGCCATCCATGCGGCACCAAGGCCCATTACCAGGGAAACGCCTATCAGCGGAAGCGTACGAGAGCTCATGTCGGTATCTCCAGATCAAAGGAAGTCGAGCTGAACGAAGTAGTTGTGCCAGGCCCATTCCAGCTCTTGCGGCAACAGCGGGCCGGAACCGCCCAGGTAACGCTGGCGGTCGAGCGCCATGTTCAACAGGTCACGAGGATGACAAGGCACCAGCGGCATGCCTTCGCTTGCATACAACCGCTGCAGGACATAGCGCACCAACAGCGGGTCATACGGGATGCCCAGGCGCTCGCACTCCTGGCGCCAGATGCGTTCGTAATCCTCGGGCTTGAGGTAGCCGAACTGCACTTTGTAGCCAATGCGCCGCAGAAAAGCCTCGTCGGCCAGTTCGAGGGGATTGAGGTTGGTGGAAAACACCAGCACCAGGTCGAACGGCAGCTCGCAATGCCGACCGCCGCCCAGGTTGATGAAGTCGCGCTTCTCCTCCATCGGCACGATCCAGCGATTGAGCAACTCCGCAGGGGCCATGCGCTGGCGCCCCATGTCATCGATGATGAACAGGCCGTTGCTGGCCTTGAGCTGCAGCGCCGCCTGGTATTGCCGGGTGAACGGGTCGTAGCGCACGTCCAACTGCTCCATGCTCAGCTCGCCGCCGGTGATGACGATCGGGCGCTTGCAGCACAGCAGCCGGCGGTCGATGCCTTCGTTGAGCATCAGGTTGTTCGCTTGGCCATTGTCGTCCAGGCGCTGGTGCACCTGCGGGTCGTAGATCTCGATCACCGACTCGTTGATGACGATGGCATGGGGCACCCAGATGGCCTCGGCGAACAGCCGGATCAATCGGCTGCTGACATAGGTTTTACCCGTGCCCGCCGGCCCGTAGATCATGATCGCCCGCCCGGAATTCAGGGCGACGCCCAACTGGTCGAGCATGCCTTGGCTCAGCACCAGGCCGGCCAAGGCCTGGTTCATGTCCTTGGCGGTGATGCGACCGTGGTGGATGGTCTGGATCTTGATCAGCGAGCGATAAGTACTCACCGGGAACGGCGCCGCGCCGATGTAGCCACTGCGGGCCAGGGCATCACGGGCCGAACTGCGGCCGCGCTCGGTGAGGCCATAACGCAGCGTCTGCCCACCGGTTTGCCCCAACTGGCCCAGCACTTCGACACGACCGTCCTTGCGCAGGAACGCCAGGACTTCCTCCAACACCGCGCCGGTCAGGGCCAGGCGCTCCACCAGCCGCGACATGTCCAGCACACCGGCGTCATGCAGATGCTTGCACACCAGTTCACCCAGGAAACTGTCGGTCAGGCCTGTGTCGCGAATGGTGCATGGCTGGGGTGCCAGGCGTTGTACCGCTTCCCGTTCGCTGGGGTAGGCATCGCTATCGTTGATGACGTGCATGACTAGACTCCCCAGCCGCCGGCAATCAGTTGCCAGTAAACGCTGTTCAAAGTGCCGATCAGGATCGCAATCGAATAGGGAAAGGGTTTGCCCGCCACTTCATCCGAAGTCGGCGCCAGATAGGCCTGGGCTCGTACAATCAACCAGTAGCGTCCCAGGGTCTGGAGCAGTTGGCCGCGGGCCAGGACGATCAGGAAACCGCACACACCGCCGGCGATCAGACTGAACAGCGCCGCCCACAGTGCGTAATGAAAAGGCAGGAAGCTGCCGACCATGGTCATCAGCTTGACGTCACCGGCGGCCATGCCACCGACGGCGTACATGGGCAGGAACAGCGCGAAGCAGATCAGCATGCCCAACAGGCTGTCGCCCAGGCCACCGATCCCGCCGGTATACACCTGGCCGGCCAAGCCCAGAGCAAGGCCCAACAGGACCAATGTGTTGGGGATACGGTGGCGAAGCAGATCGCTCACCACCGCCACACCCAGCAGTCCTAGCAGCAGTACCGTCGACACCAGCAGTTCCATGGACATGATGCGTCTCCCTGGGGGGATTTTCGTTAGCAGGCGACGTTGCTATTGACGACCTGGCACAGTGCCCGGATCTTGGTATCCACGGCGCCGCCCAGAAGGACGAAGGCCGCCGCTACCAACACCGTGATCAAGCCTCCCGCCACCGCGTATTCAACGATGGTCAGGCCGTCTTCATCTTTGGCGAACTTGCTGATCGAGTTGCTTATTGTCTGGAGAGTCATTTCATGAACCTCACGCGGGTCAGAAGTACTGTTACGAACTTGATTGGAGGGGACAGCGCGAAGTCCATTTGATTGATTCGTTGTACTCACTGCATAAGAGTCGCAAGCGGTTTTCCTTGAAAGTGACCGTGCCCCCTTCACTGCAAGTCGCCGCTGTCAGCAGGCAACGTTGCCGTTGACCGCCTGGCACAGCGCACGGATCTTGGTGTTCACGGCACCGCCCAGAAGCACAAACGCGGCAGCCACCAACACGGTGATCAACCCACCGGCCACGGCGTATTCCACAATGGTCAGGCCATCTTCATCTTTGGCGAACTTCAGCACCGAAGCCTTGATTGTTTGAAGAGTCATTTCGCACACCTCATCGGGTTGTTTTATCAAGGGCAGTACATTGCGAACTGCCTGATGCAACCCTAGTCAGCAGGTGGTCAGTGCCGTTAGGAGGATTTTGCACATCGCTAGGATTTTTTTGCGCCGGACAGGACAGGCGCCGGGGCGGGAAATCCAGCACTGGGACAGTGCGAACGGGCGTCCCATGACGACGGATGGCGCTAAACGATCGGACTTTTATAAAAATTTATTCGGCGAAATGATGGCACAGTGACAATACTGCTAGCTAAAGGGCAGCAAGCACCTGTGGGTAGTCGTCCTATGGCGTCCAATCCGACTGCAAAGCCAAAGCTGTTATGGGTCGATCTGACTCATGACCGGTCCACCCAGGAACTCGTCTCCCTGTTCCAGGACACGTGCGACTGCACGCTGGCCAAAAAAGCCATGCTGCCCGGCGCGGAACAGGTCGACATGATCTGCATCCATTTCGACCGCCCGGACACACCGGGCCTGCGACGCCTGTTGGAGATCAAACGAACCGTTCCTGGCACGCCCATCACCATGTTCACCGTGCAGCACTCCGAAGAGCTGGCGGTGTGGGCCATGCGCTCCAGCGTCTGGGAATACATGGTGCTGCCCTTGTCCGCCGCCGAGAAAAAGCGCTACCTCACCGCCGTGGTGCAACTGTGCGAGCTGCGCCGCAATGCCAATGGCCGGGCAAAGACCTCGCAGATCGACCACTCCCCGACCCTGCCGGACAGCATTCGCCTGACCGCCGGGCACCAGAAGCACCAGGCTCTCAGCCACATCATGCTGTACATCGACCAGCATTTTCGCGACAGCATCGATCAGCGCGACCTGGCCAAGCGTTGCGGTATGACGACGTTTCGTTTCAGCCGGGTGTTCAAGGAGGCCAATGGCCTCGGCTTCACCGACTACGTGCTGAACAAACGCATGAGCTTCGCCAAGGAGTTGCTCGATAACAGCCAGATGCCCATCACCAGCATCGGCTACGAGGCCGGCTTCAAGGACCCGTCCTACTTCGCTCGCGCCTTCAAGCAATACGCCAGTTGCACGCCCAGTGAATACCGTCTCGCGTACCAGATGCGCAACGCACATCCGGCACCGGAGCCACCGGATGAGGCCGCCCTGGAAGCGATTGAAAACCTGGTGCACAGCCTTGAGGGTTAAAAGGTTTTGTAGCGTTATCGCCATCTTTCTATAAGCATCCCCACCCGTGCCAGAGCTAGACCGGACGCCCATGGCCAGGGAGCGACCTCGTCGATCGACTCCCCGCCCCTGCCCGACAGGCGCCCTGACTCACGGGGCGAGTTTTCTTCTCTCGATAGGAATGGACAGGACAATGCTGGTTCGGGTCTCACCGTACGCATTGATTTTCGCAATAATGTCCTCGATCTCAGCCATGGATCGGGCGTAGATGCGGATCAGATAGGAGTCATTCCCCGTGATGTGCAGGCACTCGACGACTTCGGGTATGTCGGTGAGTGTCGCTATCAATTTGGCTTTCGCCGGCTTGAGGGTGGTGATGCCGACGACAGCCGATATGCCATACCCCAGCTTGGTTGGATCTAACTGCGCGCAATAGCCCTTGATGACCCCGGAGTCTTCAAGTTTGCGCAACCTGTCATTGGTGGCAGGAATAGAAAGCCCCGCGTGCTTGGAAAGCTCTGTGATGGAAATGCGACCACAGTCCTGTACCTTACCCAGGATTTTGACGTCTATACGATCCATGTGCGTTTTCCCCGGTTAAAAGTATAAATTTTAATGAAAAGCCCGCGTTTTTCATTAAAAAAAGCATGCACCAAAATAAAGCATGGCGCTAGTCTATTTCCAGCCTGAAAAACCTGAAAAGAATCCGGGCAATCAACGGCCCTGCTCTTTAGCGTGACGCACTCATAATAAAATATTCTCTCCAGGGATGGTGTTCGCATGGAAGATGAAAAGAAAAAGTGTGAAAAAAAACCTCACCCGCTCGTCCAGCACATTGGCACGCAAGTCCTAAGTCTCCGGCATTTCAAGAAAGATCAGTTACTGATGTACCTGATGGGCGTCGGTTTCTTTTCGTTGGGTGCCAAGTGTTTCATCATCAGCCAACTGGGTACTGACCCATTAGATGTCCTGATCATCTCGATCGATAAAATACTCATGCTGGGCATGGGCGTTTGCTCGGCTATCGTATCGCTGTTTTTCCTGACATGGTGGGTGCTCTGGAACAAAAAATACCCACCGATAAGTCCCTTCATTACAACGACGCTGACTGGGCTGCTGATTGATCTCTGGTCGTGGCTGGGGCTCGGGGAGTATTTGATCGTCAGAATGAATGAGTACGCGTTATTGGCCTCGGGGCTGATGCTGTGTGCCTATTCCTCCGCCTTGATCATCATGAGCGGTATCGGCATCAGGATCATGGACCTGGTGGTATTGACCATGGTATCCAAATGGAACTGGTCGTTCACCAAAGCCAAAATGATTATTGAAATCGGCATCTTTTCGAGCGGTTGGCTTTTAGGCGGTCCCTTCGGTATCGGCACGATTGCATTTCTGCTGGTGATCGGCCCACTTATTCAACCGTTCATGAACATGAATGCCAAGCGCTTTGCACTTAAAAACTATGGATTGATGAGCGCTTCATCCGCTTACTAATAAATCTACAACTATGACTGCCCTGCAGGGCGGCAGGATCGTTTCGCCTCGACTTTTTAAACCGATGCTATTGATGGCAACTTCCGTGATGAGGAGTGAAAGATGGACACTACAAAAAATAAAAACTGGACCTTGGAAAGCAGCCCGGCAAAACTGGAAGAAATACTCCCTGGGGGCGCTGTCAAGTGTCATCTTTCCCCACGCAACTGTGTTATCCAGGAAGGCAAGTTAGGTTTTTGCAAAGTGCGCGGAAACCGTGGGGGCAGGCTCGTTACATTGAACTACGGTAAAGGCGTTCACAGCACCGAAGAGACAATCGAAACCGAAGCCGTTTTCCACTTTGCCCCGGGGGAGCGAATCTTGTCCCTGGGTAATATCGGCTGCATGCTCAACTGCGGTTACTGTCATAACTGGAAGACATCGCAGGCCAAGTACGTCACCGACAAGGACGTTTACTACTACACCCCCGAGCAGGTGGTGGAAACTGCACTCAAGCACGGCATACGCGTCATTTCCTGGACGTATAACGACCCCGTTGTCTGGCACGAATTCATCCTCGACACAGCGAAGCTGGCCAAGGAAGCGGGCCTGATCAACCTCTATAAATCGGCATTCTTCATCAGCGAAGAGGCCATTGATGAATTATTGCCGGTCATCGATATTTTCTCGATTTCGCTGAAATCCATCTCCCCGGAATACTACCGCAAGGTCACCACCGGCTGGGTAGAGCCCGTTCTGGCGGGTATCAAGAAAGTCTATGACGCCGGCAAATATGTCGAGGTCAGCACCTTGATGGTGACCGACATCAGCGACGACGAGGAAACGGCGAGGAAAATCAGCCAGTGGGTCCTGGATGAACTGGGCCCGAACGTACCGCTGCACTTCGTCAGGTTTCACCCCGATTACAAGATGAGCAACAGCATCCGTACGCCTGTGGACAGGCTCCTGAAGGCTCGGGACGTTGCTCGGAGCATGGGCGTTGAGCATGTCTACCTGGGTAACGTGAATGACGTCGAAGGGACCAATACCAGCTGCAACCACTGTAACGCCCTGCTCGTCACCCGTTATGGCTTGAACGCTGAAATCATCGGACTGGACAGCAAAGGATGCTGCTCTCAGTGCGGACATGATGCGCATTTCAAATTGCTGGGTGAACACCAGGCGAACGCCCCTGTCGAGTTGCGCGAGGACACGTTGAGCGCCTACGAGAAGCGAAAGTTCGAATGGCACGGAGACATTGTGTCGCTGCACGCCCAAGTGCTGAATACCGAAGACTTCGAACAGACCGTCTACCTGCGACGCAATTATACGGACGGGCACAACAGCGATTGGAAATCACTGACCTTGCGCCCCCATGAAAGCTATCGATTCATCGTTGCCAAGGCTCGCATCGATGAAACAGGCCCTGAGGTCTGGCTCCCCAACGGCGTGAACTCGAACCTTCATGAAGTCTTCGACAGGGCCCACTTCCCGACGGAGTCGATTGAAGAAATCGGTATTTCGCAAAATGACATCACCCCGACCGTGGGCTACGAGGGTAAGCAAAACATGTATGAACAGGTCATCAAACTGGTCAGCCAAGCATGAAAGTGTCTACTGAAATACTTCATATCAAGGTGGATGACCGGGACGCCCATCCTTCGGTAACGCCTATTTATCAGTGCAGCGCTTTCAACGCTGACTCGGCCTTCTTCTATTCAAGGAAAGCCAATCCCAACGTGACGGAGTTGGAACAGGTCGTCGCGTCCCTGGAGGGCAGTGAACATGCCCTGGCCTACAGCACCGGGATGAGCGCGATCTACATGGTGTTGGAACTGTTGAAACCGGGTGCTTCGCTGGTCATCAACAAATACATCTATGGCTGCTCCTATAAATTGTTCCAGCGCTATGCGGCACGTATCGGCGCACACCTGACGATTCTGGATCTCACCACGGCAGAGGGGCTGAAGGCCTTGCCGGCGAACGTCGACATGGTCATTTTCGAAACGCCGACCAATCCCTTCCTGAAAGACATTGATATCCATGCGGTCAGCAGGGCCGTCAAGCAACACAACCCGCAGGCGCTGGTGGTCGTTGACAATACCTGGGCCACACCGATATTTCAGAAGCCGTTGAATTTTGGCGCCGACATATCCCTGTACAGCGCAACCAAATACTTCTCTGGACACAGTGATGTCATGGGCGGCCTGGTGCTGGTCAACAATGAAACGATTTACAACCGTCTCCTCGAGGGTCGCTTTTATTCAGGCACGATACTCACCCCCAATAGCGCCTGGTTGCTGCGCAGAAGCATGCAGACGTTCAACCTGCGCATGGAAAAACACAGCCAGACGACAGCAAGCATGCTCAACTATCTGCGCGAGTTGCCTTTTATCGAGCATGTCTATTACCCACGCATCGATGGTCGGCAATTGAGCGGTTATGGCGGCATTGTGTTTGTTGATATTCGGCCCGATCTGGTGCCCTTTTACAAAACGTTCACCAGCGCGCTCAAATGGTTTGGCACCGGCACCGGAATGGCCTGCGTGACCTCGATGGTCGCCCAGCCCTTCAGTGGAAGCCACGCCTCGATGACGGATCAGGAAAAAGCGGACATGGGCATCGAGAAAGGCCTGGTTCGATTGTGCTTTGGCCTGGAGGATATTGAAGACCTCAAGGAGGACCTGCTACAGGCATTCGAAACCATGGAAAGCAAGGTCGATCAGAAAAGCTCACTCGATCCTGCATAGCGTGTCATCACAAGCAACGAGCCTTCAGTGGCTCGTTGCTTTTTTTATGGAGAAGCGAAAGTGTCCAGCGCATTCGAAAACACGATATTCGAAGACCCCACCCTGAACGTCATCCACCTTCTAAACTCCATCGCCCAGGAAAATCCGGAGGCCATTTCACTGGCCTCCGGTCGACCCGATGACCAGCAGTGCGACCCGTCGCTCATCGACCGAGGCCTGGCCCAATACAAACTTCACGTTGCCGGCACGGGGCAGTCACTGGCGACACTGCTTTGCCAATATGGAAAAACCTCGGGAATCATCAATGAAACAATCGCTACCTATTTGCAGGCGGATGAAGGGATAACAGTCTCCAACCCTGAAAGCATCGTGGTGTGCCTGGGGTTTCAGGAAGCCTGTACCTTGACGCTCCTGTCCATTTTTGAAGGCGGTGGGCTTTTATTAGTGCCTGACCCGGTGTTTTCCGGGGTCACAGGCATCGCAAAACTGCTGGGCATAAAAATAGTCCCCGTCCCCATGGCGGCTTTTCTCGACCCAATCGCCCTGCGCGGAATCATTGAAGAACTTGAATCCAGAGGGGAAAAAATCAAAGCACTGTATGCCGTTCCGGATTTTAGCAATCCGACCGCCGACAGCCTCTCCTATCACGCCAGGACAGCCATGCTTTCCTTGGCCAATGAAAAGAATTTTTTCGTCCTTGAAGACACGGCCTACCGCTACTTCAGGTACGAAGGCGATGCCATTGCGTCCATGAAGTCCATCGACAGCAGTCGAGTATTCTTGCTGGGCTCCTTTGCCAAGTCGATTTTTCCCGGCTTGCGCATGGGTTATGTGGTCGCGCCGGAGGGCGCCGGTGTCATGTCATTCAGTGCCCGATTGTGCAAGGCCAAAAGCCTGATCACCGTCAACACCCCTGCCCTGTGCCAAGCGGTCGTCGCCGGCTTGCTGATCGAGAACAACTACTCGCTGCAAGGGCTGAACCAACCCAGGGTGCTGTCCTATACGCAGAAAAGAGACCACATGCTTGAATGCCTCGAACGTGAATTCCCACTCAAGGTCGGCGCCCAAAGAACGGTCAGCTGGAATCATCCGGCGGGCGGCTTCTTCATCAATCTGCGGCTGCCTTTCGCCTTTGGGTATTGTGAAATGCGCGAATGCGCCCAGCAGTTCAAGGTGATCGTATTCCCTACCACCTTATTTTCGCTGACGAATGAGGCGGCTAATCAGGTCAGGCTTTCATTCAGCAATGCCACCGCCCCAGACGTCACCCAAGCCATAGGCCGCTTCAGGGCGTATGTCGAGTCCAGACTGCAGTAAGACCTCTTTTATCAGGTTGCCGTAGCCAGCATGACGCCAGTGGCGACCTGGTAGGCCCCCAGAACGCTGATGGTCGCCCCCGAAAAGTAGTTGATCAGCCTTAGCTTCGATTCGGCAATCCGCGCCTTGAAAAGGGAGGAGAACCCGCTCAAGCCCAGCCACCAGGCAGCCGAGCCCAGGAATATACCGGTCACCATCGGCAGCAAGGCGTGCTGGCCGCCTTGGTCGCTGACCATGCCATCGCTCAACGCGGCGAATATCGCGATAAACGACAAGATGGTCATGGGGTTCGACAGGGTCAGGAACAGCGTGGTCGAGTAGGCTTTGAACATGTTGGCACGCTCACCTGCCATGGCGGTCGCGCCCCCCTTCGATCGTATTGTCTGATAGCCAATGTAGGCGAGGAATAGTCCACCAAAAATACACAACCAAGGTTTGAAGCTGATCAGCGTCGCGATGATGGCCGTGACCCCGAGGGCCCCGATGAATCCGTAGATCGAATCGGCAGTGGCGGCCCCCAATCCCGTTGCGAAGCCGGCTCTCCAGCCCAGCATGAGGCTTCGCTGTATGCACAACAGCCCAATAGGCCCCACAGGGGCTGCGATGCACAGCCCAATGACCATCGATTTAACAAAAATCAGCATAAGTGCACCTCCAGAATGGGTACTGGAAGGTTAGGAGAAGTGCTTTTTTTTAGGAATGAACTATTAATCTTCCTGAGCGTTTTACCTTAAGTTTTGCATGAAGTACTTTCGCTTCACCTTCATTATTAAGGTAAAGCGCGGTAAGCCCCCTCAGACAACGAAAATCGCTGGTTAAAGATCCATGCATCTTGAATGGTCTTTTCACGCGCATAAAAAAACGCCGCTCGTATGAGCGGCGTTTTTTTGAATTTGGAGCGGGAAACGAGACTCGAACTCGCGACCCCGACCTTGGCAAGGTCGTGCTCTACCAACTGAGCTATTCCCGCAAATGGCGTCCCCTAGGGGACTCGAACCCCTGTTACCGCCGTGAAAGGGCGGTGTCCTAGGCCACTAGACGAAGGGGACACGCTAACTGAAACACATGGTGTGTATTTCAGTGCCCAAATCCGCATCCGAAGATGTCGGCTCTGGCTTCACTCAGCCCTGCTCGAAAGCAACACTGTTTAAAATTGGAGCGGGAAACGAGACTCGAACTCGCGACCCCGACCTTGGCAAGGTCGTGCTCTACCAACTGAGCTATTCCCGCATTGGCGTCCCCTAGGGGACTCGAACCCCTGTTACCGCCGTGAAAGGGCGGTGTCCTAGGCCACTAGACGAAGGGGACACACGTACAACATTCACTACTTAGAGCGTTTGGCTGAGTGCTTTACGCTGTAAGTGGCGCGCATTCTATGGATGGATTGAAGGGTCGTCAACCCCCAGATATAAATTTATTTAAATCAATGACTTCGCCCGGTTTGGGGGCGATCCGCACATTTTACTCGCCCGGTCTCTGACGCCTATATTCTGTCACCCGCCGAGACGCTATAGTCGCGCCAGGTAAATGATGGCAATGTGCTCCTACCCGATCATGCGTCCTATAAACAGCACGACGCCCGTCTAATCACGTCGCTCGGGCCTATGCGCTTAAAAGCCAAGCCACTACACTCATGACATGCGTACCCTAATAAAGAGGTCTTACCGGTGACACCACTCATGATCACCCTGCTCGTCGTAGCCGGGATCGCCCTGTTGATCGCCATTGGCTACATGAACCACGTGGTGGAAAACAACAAGCTGGAAAAGGCCCGCACCAAGGTAGAACTCAACGACCGCATGCGTCGCTGTGGCGAGCTCACCGAAACCTTCCCCGGGCAGTTGATGACCCCTGCCCTGAAATTGTTGATAACGCGCCTCGAGATGAATGTCTGCCAGCGCCTGTTGAACCTGGATAAAACCAATTCCGCGGTCAAGGCACGCCTGGATGAACTGAGCGCACTGGCTGCCCAGGGCGAATCGATCCCGGTGAGCAATCCACCGGCACCGATCCAGACCGAAGCCAAGGCCAAGGACGTTCGCTTTCTGCTCGAGGCCTTGCATGGCCAGATCACCCGCGCCGCCCAGGACGGTTTCCTGCCGCCCAACGAAGCCAAGCGCTGGATCCGTGAAGTGCGGCACATCCTGGTGCTGCTGCACATCGAGTTCTTCAACAACCTCGGCCAGCAGGCTTTGCAGCAAGAACAACCCGGGCAGGCTCGCCTGGCCTTCGAGCGCGGCGTGCAGTACCTGCGCAAGCAACAGGAACCACAGGTCTACGCCGAACAACTGGCCTACCTGGAAAAACTGCTGGCCCGCGCCAATGCCCAGGTCCTGGCCAGCACCCAGCCGGTCGAGGGCGAGGTCAACCAGTTGACCGAAGGCTTGAAGGACGACGAAATAAACGACGAGTGGAAGAAGAAGAAAGTCTACGACTGATACGGCTCCACCCTGTGCGGGTGGAGTTTCTGTGGCGAGGGAGCTTGCTCCCGCTGGAGTGCGCAGCGCTCCCGCGAATCCTGGGTCTGCTTCGCAGCCCAGCGGGAGCAAGCTCCCTCGCCACGGGGCTGTAAGCTATGCCCGTACACCGCCAGACAGGCAAAACTGTTGGCATGTTGGATCCGCTATCGCGGACTCACAACTTGAAATGCCCCACCATCCCTTTCAACTCAATCCCCAACTGCGCCAGCTCGATGCTGGAAGCGGCATTGCCGCGCATCGCCAGGGACGATTGATCAGCGCTGGCGCGAATGCTGGTGACACTGCGGTTGATCTCTTCGGCCACCGAGCTCTGCTGCTCGGCTGCCGCGGCGATCTGTTGGTTCATCTGCTGGATCAACGACACCGCCGCCGCAATGCTGCCCAACGCGCTCTCGGTCTGCAGTGCGTCGCTGACCGCCATCTTCACCAACTCGCCACTGCTCTGGATCTGCTGCACGGAAGCCTGGGCAGCTGAACGCAAGGCGCTCACCAGTCGTTCGATTTCCTCGGTGGACTGTTGCGTGCGCCTGGCCAGGGCCCGCACCTCATCGGCCACGACCGCAAAGCCCCTGCCCTGCTCCCCGGCACGGGCCGCCTCGATAGCGGCATTGAGGGCCAACAGGTTGGTTTGCTCGGCCACGCTCTTGATCACACTCAGCACTGTGCCGATGTTCTGGATCTCGGCGCTGAGACTTTCGATGCTGGAACTGGCCGAGGTGGCCGAATCGGCCAGTTGCTCGATGCGCACCATGCTCTGGCGCACCACCTGCTGGCCGCTTTCGACCTTGTCGTCGGCAGTCTGGGCCGCTTGTGCCGCCTCTTCGGCATTGCGCGCCACATCGTGCACGGTGGCCGTCATCTGGTTCATGGCCGTGGCGACCTGCTCGGTTTCCTCTTTCTGGCTGCTGACTTCCAGATTGGTCTGCTCGGTCACAGCTGACAGCGATTGAGCCGAATTGGCCAGTTGCTCGATCCCGGCCTGCAAGCCACTGACGATACTGCTCAGCCCTGCGCCCATCTGTTGCATCGCCTGCATCAACTGGCCAATCTCGTCCCGGCGCGTCACTTCCACCGTGGCGCTCAAGTCACCCGCCGCGATCCGCTGGGCAACGCGAATGACGCTGCGCAGCGGCGTCACGATCAGCCGGGTGATGACCCACGCCGCGATCAATCCCACCAGCAACGCCAAGGCCGACGAACCGATGATCAGCAGCGAGTTCTTCTTCAGTTCAGTCTGCATGGCATGGTCTTCGGCACTGAAGGCCTGGTCGACCCGCGCCACCACTTGATCGGCACGCTCGTGCAGTTGCTGGTAGACGATTTTTTCCTTCGCCAACAGGCCGGTGTACTCGGCCAGTTGCTCATTGAACCCAGCGATATGCCCGGCCACTTCATTGAGCACGGTCTGGTAACCCGGGTCCTTGACCGTGGTCTTGAGCGCTTCGGCCTGTTTCATGGCCTGCTCGGCCTGTTCGATGCTGCCTTCCCCAGCGCCCTCGACGTTGCCTTTGCGGCTCTGGTCCAAACGGACCCGCGCTTCGTTCATGGCCTGCAACATCAACCGCGACACTTCGCTGATCTGGCTGGCCTGCTCGATGAACTCGGCCCCTTCCTTGCCTTCGGAGTCTTTCAAGGTATAGGTGCCGTCATCCGCCAGCCCGGCCTGCAACACATCGAGGTTGTTGGCCACGCTGGACACCGACCAACTGGCCATTTCCAGCGCCAGGTCCTTGCTCTGGCTTAGCCCGACGAACTCGTCGAATGCCTTGCGATACGCCCCCAACGCCTGCTCGACGTCGTTCATCACCGGCACGTTGGCAGGCGACTGCGCCTTGAGCTCGTTCGCCAGGGCCAGTAGGCCATCGACACCCTGGCGCAGGGCATCGGCCGTCTTGGGGTCGGAACGCGAGGCGTATTCCTGCTCCAGCAGCCGGACCTTGAGCAACCCGCTGTTGAGGGACGACATCTGCTTCAAGCCATCGAAGCGATAGCTGATGGTCTGCAGGGACCAGACGCCGATGGCCGCGACCACAGCGGTCAACAGCAGCACCAGGACAAATCCGATACCCAGTTTTTTTGCCATACCCAGGTTGGCAAAACGTCCTTGCACGGCCGAAATCATTGCGCTCAGTCCTCTGCCAGTGTGTGTTGATTGCAGATTCGCAACGAGACGCCCTGCAACACAAGATGCTGGCGTCGGAATAATGGCAAAAAGCTACAGCCGCGTCGTTTTCAGGACACTTGAGGTCGATCCAGAGCCGCGGCCCGAAAAAACCCCAGCGCCCGGGGATCACGGGCATAGGCCACGTTGATCCGTAGCCAGTCGCTGTCGGTGCCCGAAGGGCTGAAGGCCGTGGGTGAGGACAACAACACGCCGAACCGCTTGGCCAGACGCTGTAATCCAGCGTAGTCACTGATGGGCGGTCTTGCCCAAATGAAAAGCCCGCCGGCCGGTTTGCCAAAGACCTCCCAGTCGGCATCCTCCAATACCTGCAGCAGCGCCGCCGTATCGACGCCCAAACGCTGGCGCTGGCGCTGGACCAGTTTGCGATAGGCCCCATTGGCCAGGAGATTGGCAAGCACCGACTCACAGAACCGCGACCCACCCATGCTGGTAATGCCCTTGACCTCGCTCAGGCGCGTGATGATAGACGGCCCGGCCACCACGAAACCGACGCGCAACGAACTGCTCAGGGTCTTCGAGAAACTGCCCACGTAGACCACGTCGGCATCCAGCGCTGCCAACCGGGTCCGCGCCGAGTTCTGGAAGTCGCCATAGGCATCGTCTTCGATCACCAGCACGGCGTGTTGCTTCGTCAGTTGCAACAACCGCTGGGCCACGGCCGGTGCCAGGTTGCTGCCGGTCGGGTTGTGACAGGCACTGTTGACGAACAGCGCACTGGGCCGGTGTGTCGCCAGCAAGTCTTGCAACACGTCGACGTCCGGGCCGCGCGGGGTCCTGGGCAGTTCGATCATGTCGATCTTGTGCAACCTGAGCAGGTCGAACAGGCTTGAATAGCCAGGGCTCTCCACCACCACGCAGGCGCCTGGCTGCAGCAGTGTCCGCACGATCAGGTCCAGCCCATGGGTCGCCCCGGTGGTGGTCAGGATCAGGTCTTTATCGGCCTCGATATTGAATTGCTTCAGGCGCCTGGACAGCTGCTCACGCAGGGCGGGCAGCCCCAGCGACGTGCTGTAGTTGAACAACGCCGCCATATCGGTGCGGGTGACCTGTCGGATCGCATAACCCAGGTCATCGCTTTCACGCCAGCTCTCGGGCAACCCGCCACACCCCAGCCTCAACGCCCAGGGCGGCGAATCAACGCCCTCGGCGGGCATATCCTGCCGCCGCTCCGGGTCGATGCCCGCCTGCCCGGATGCGGGGGATGGCGCGACAAAAAAGCTGGAGCCATGCCGGGACGCCAGCAGGCCTTGGGCAACCAGGCGTTCACACGCTTCATTGACGCTGGACTGGCTGAGCAGGTTCTGCCGCGCCAGTTGGCGCACGGACGGCAGGCGAGTCCCCGGTTGCACCGCATCCTGTCGGATCCAGCCGGTCAGCGCGTCGACGATTTGCTGCACGACAGGCACCAAGGCCTGCCGGTCGATTCTCAACTCCATGAGTAACCAAGCTCCTAAGCGTTTGTTTTATTTCCGGAAACAGTTAAGCACAGGCCACCCCCGAACGATGTACGACAACGTCGCCAAAAGCGCCGATTCTCACCCTTTGAAACACATTGATAGGCCGCTCCGGGGATGTTTCCCCAGCCCAAAGAAAAAGCCCGCAACCAGTGCGGGCTTCTTCCTACAAGCTCAGGGAAACGTCCTCAGAACGCCGTGACGCCGCCGTCCACCGCCAGGGAATGACCGGTGGTGAACGCCGCGCCATCGCTGCACAAATAGAGCACGGCGCTGGCGATTTCCTCGACCTTGCCGATACGCCCCACCGGGTGCATGGCATTGGCGAACTCGCCTTTTTTCGGGTCCGCCTCATAGGCACGACGGAACATGTCGGTGTCGATCACCGCCGGACAGACCGCATTCACGCGGATCTTCTTCCTGGCATATTCGATGGCGGCCGATTTGGTCAGGCCGATCACGGCGTGCTTGGAAGCGGCATAGATGCTCATCTTCGGCGCAGCGCCCAGGCCGGCCACCGAAGCCGTGTTGACGATGGCACCGCCGCCCTGGGCCAGCAGCAAGGGCAGCTGGTACTTCATGCACAACCAGACGCCCTTCACATTGACGCCCATGATCGCGTCGAATTCGTCGAGGGTACCGTCGGCCAACTTGCCCTTCTCGATCTCGATCCCGGCGTTGTTGAAGGCATAGTCAAGGCGCCCATAGGCCTTGATCACCTCGTCCATCAGGTGCTGCACATCGCTTTCCAGCGTCACGTTGCAGCGCACGAACAGCGCTTCGCCGCCCCCATCACGAATCGACTGCACCGTACGCTCGCCGCCCGCCACGTCCAGGTCGGCCACGACCACTTTCAGGCCCTCTGCCGCGAACGCCTGGGCCGTGGCACAGCCAATGCCTGCGGCACCGCCGGTTACCACAGCGACCTGTCCGGAAAACGTCATGCTCATTGTCTGTTCCTCGAAGAATGCGGGGTCGCGCCAGTGTAGCCACAGCCTGACGGGGCACGGCAGCACTATCCAGATGCCGGTTGGGCATTCATGGGCGCCAGTGATAAGGGGCCCCAAGGCACTATCACTGGGTTGGATCGAAGAGCATTCGCTGAGGCGGCGAACCTTGCGGCAAAGGCTTCGAAGGTCTATCAACAAGTCTTCATTCATCTTGAGTGCCAACCATGACTGCCCAGACCAATCGCCAGTTCCTGCTCGCCAAACGCCCGGTAGGCGCCGCGACCCGCGAGACTTTCACCTATCAGCAAGTACCGGTGGGCGAGCCGGCAGCCGGCCAGATCCTGGTGAAGAACGAATACCTGTCCCTGGACCCGGCCATGCGCGGCTGGATGAACGAGGGCAAGTCCTACATCCCACCGGTCGGCCTCGGTGAAGTGATGCGGGCGCTGGGGGTCGGCCAAGTGATTGCCTCGAACAACCCGGGGTTCGCGGTCGGGGACTACGTCAACGGTGCCCTGGGCGTGCAGGATTATTTCCTCGGCGAGCCAAGGGGTTTCTACAAAGTCGATCCAAAACTGGCACCGCTGCCACGTTATTTGTCCGCCCTGGGCATGACCGGCATGACCGCTTATTTCGCCCTGTTGGACGTCGGCGCGCCCAAGGCCGGCGAGACCGTGGTGCTGTCGGGCGCCGCCGGTGCGGTGGGGAGCATCGCCGGGCAGATTGCCAAGATCAAAGGCTGTCGTGTGGTGGGCATCGCTGGCGGTGCCGACAAATGCAAATTCCTGGTCGATGAATTGGGCTTCGATGGGGCTATCGACTACAAGAACGAAGACGTCCACGTCGGCCTCAAGCGCGAATGCCCCAAAGGCGTGGATGTGTATTTCGACAACGTCGGGGGCGACATCCTGGATGCCGTGCTCAGCCGCCTGAACCTCAAGGCCCGCGTGGTGATTTGCGGTGCCATTAGCCAGTACAACAACAAGGAAGCGGTGAAGGGACCCGCCAACTACCTGTCACTGCTGGTCAACCGGGCTCGCATGGAAGGTTTCGTGGTCATGGACTACGCCTCACAGTTCGCCGCCGCCGGGCAGGAAATGGCCGGCTGGATGGCCAAAGGGCAGCTCAAGAGCAAGGAAGACATTGTGGAAGGGCTGGAGACCTTCCCCGAGACGCTGACCAAACTGTTCAGCGGGGAGAACTTCGGGAAACTCGTACTCAAGGTCTGACACAAAACAACGGTGGGAGCGGGCTTGCTCGCGATGAGGCCCTGTCAGTCAACATTGCTATTGACTGACATACCGCTATCGCGAGCAAGCTCGCTCCCACAAGGGCCCTTCAGGGTTGGATCAGGCCAGTTCGGCCACGACCGCCGCCAGCGCCTGGGCCGGATCGGCGGCCTGGCTGATCGGGCGACCGATCACCAGGTAGTCGGAACCGGCGTCCAGCGCCTGACGCGGGGTCAGGATGCGACGCTGGTCGTCCTGGGCGCTGCCCGCCGGACGAATCCCCGGGGTCACCAGTTGCAACGACGGGTGGGCCGCTTTCAGGGCGCCAGCTTCCAGGGCCGAACAAACCAGACCGTCCAGGCCGGCCTTCTGCGCCAGCGCCGCCAACCGCAGCACCTGCTCCTGAGGCTCGATGTCCAGGCCGATCCCGGCCAGGTCCTCGCGCTCCATGCTGGTCAGCACGGTCACGCCGATCAGCAACGGTTTCGGGCCGCTGCGCTGATCCAGCACTTCACGGCAGGCCGCCATCATGCGCAGGCCACCGGAGCAATGCACATTGACCATCCATACGCCCATCTCCGCAGCCGCCTTGACCGCCATGGCGGTGGTGTTGGGAATGTCGTGGAACTTCAGGTCCAGGAACACTTCGAAACCCTTGTCACGCAGGGTCCCGACAATTTCCGAAGCGCAACTGGTGAACAGTTCCTTGCCGACTTTGACCCGGCAAAGCGTGGGGTCCAACTGGTCGGCCAGCTTCAGGGCGGCGTCACGGGTGGGGAAATCCAGGGCGACGATAATGGGCGTCTGGCAGGCGGACATGAGCGGGCTCTCAGGCAAGTCGAAATCGGCGCGCATTGTAGCGGAACGAGCGCCCGTGCGGGGCCCGATGATCGGTAAATCTCATCGTCCCCCCAGCAGCATGGACAATAGCGGCCTTTGTGTCGAAGCCGATACATTCATGACATGCGTACAACACGTCGACACGCTACCGTCCGCCGCCGCAACCCGCTCTTTCAGCGCTTCACGCCTCGCGGCACGACGCCTATGCTGAAGCCTCAACCTCGCCGCCTTCTTTGCGGTTGGCAGCCTACCTGGCAGATGATGCATCCATGCAGAACACCCCTGTTGCAAATTCTGACGATCAAAAAGTGTCCGACGACGACAAGCGCTGGAGTACCCGCGCGCTGATCGTCGACGACGACGTGCCGATCCGCGAGCTGCTGATCGATTACCTGGCCCGTTTCAGCATACGGGCCAGCGGCGTCACCGATGGCGCGGCCATGCGCCAGGCGATGCAGGCCGAGCACTTCGACGTGGTCGTGCTCGACCTGATGCTGCCGGGTGAAGACGGCTTGCAGTTGTGTCGCTGGTTGCGCGCCGAATCGGACATTCCGATCCTGATGCTCACCGCCCGCTGCGAGCCCACCGACCGCATCATCGGCCTGGAACTGGGCGCCGATGACTACATGGCCAAGCCGTTCGAACCCAGGGAACTGGTGGCGCGTATCCAGACAATCCTGCGCCGGGTACGTGACGACCGTACCGAGCAGCGGGCCAATATCCGTTTTGACAACTGGCGGCTCAACAGCGTGCTGCGCCAACTGATCTCGGTCGACGGACTGGTGGTGCCCCTGTCCAATGCCGAGTTTCGCCTGTTGTGGGTCTTCATCGAACGACCGCGCCGGGTGCTCAGCCGCGAACAACTGCTGGACGCGGCTCGCGGCCGTTCCATCGAAGCGTTCGACCGCAGCATCGACTTGCTGGTATCGCGCCTGCGCCAGAAGCTGGGCGACGATCCCAAGGCCCCCCAACTGATCAAGACCGTCCGCGGTGAGGGCTACTTGTTCGACGCCCGGGACATCGGTTGATGCGACTGCGCCTGGACTCTCTGTTTGGCCGCCTGTTTGGCGTGCTGCTACTGGCGATTGTCCTGGCGCATCTCTTGGCCTTTGCCTGGTTTTTCCATTACGACCAGCCGCCCCCCGGGCCACCGCCAGGAATGAGCCAACAAGGCGAAGGGCCCCAGCGCTTCGGCCCGCCCCCCAACCGCCGTCCGCGTCCCTGGTTCGGCGGCCCGGTGGTGCCACTGACCTTTCAATTCGTGTTCCTGATCATCGCGGCCTGGTACGGCGCCAAGCTCCTGACCCGACCGATCCAACGCCTGAGCGATGCCGCCGAGCGCCTGAGCGAAAACCTCGACAGCCCGCCGCTGGATGAAAACGGCCCCCGTGAGGCACGGCAGGCAGCCCATACGTTCAACCTGATGCAGCAACGGATCCGCGAGCAGGTACAGCAGCGTTCGCGCATGCTCGGCGCGGTGTCCCATGATCTGCGCACGCCGCTCTCGCGGCTCAAGCTGCGCCTGGAACAGATCGATGACATCAAGCTGCAAGGCCAGATGCGCCAGGACCTGGACGACATGATCGACATGCTCGATGCCACCCTGACGTACTTGCACGAACAACGCACCAGCGAAGCGCTGCAATGGATGGACGTGCAGGCCCTGGTGGAATCATTGAGCGAAAACGCCCAGGACCAGGGCGCCGATGTGCAGGTCAGCGGCGCCTGCGCCCCACTGCAGGTGCAACCCATGGCACTGCGCTCGTGCCTCAACAACCTCATCGACAACGCCCTGCGCTACGCCGGCCATGCCTTGATTGCCCTGCAAGACCAGCAGCATCAGGTATTGATCCGGGTCATCGACCACGGCCCCGGTATTGCGGCGGACAAACGCGAGGCGGTGTTCGAGCCCTTTTTCCGCCTGGAAGGCTCGCGCAATCGCAACTCTGGCGGTGTCGGCCTGGGCATGACCATCGCCCGGGAAGCCACCGAACGCCTGGGCGGGCAGTTGAGCCTGGAAGAAACGCCGGGGGGTGGGTTGACGGCGGTGATCAGCCTGCCTCGCACCTGAATCCCACCGATGTCCCCCTGTGGGAGCGGGCTTGCTCGCGAATGCGGTGGTTCAGTCGATACAAGCTTGGATGACATACCGCATTCGCGAGCAAGCCCGCTCCCACACTCGACACTGCGCCGGGACTGAGTTTGTACACCCGTCGGTACAAACTCCACACACCCACGACAACTGCCCCGCCGAGGCTGCATAAGCCGGTGCACCCACCGGCTATTCCAGCCCAAGGAGAGCGCCCATGATCGGTAGCGTCAGCAGTTACTCGACCTATACCAGCACCAGCAGTACCGCAACCAGCAGTGCCCGCAGCCAGCAGTTTCAAAAGGAACTGCTCAGCAAGCTCGACAGTGACGGCGACGGCTCGGTCAATCAGGAAGAGTTGAGCAGCGCCCTGTCGCAAAAAAGCGACGACGGCATCCTGGTCAGCCTGAGCGACAATTTTGGCGACCTGGACAGTGATGGCAGCGGTGACCTGAGCAGCGAGGAAATGGCCGCGATGGCGCCGCCACCTCCACCGCCACGGGACCAGGCGCCGAATACCGAACTGGCCGACGCGCTGCTCAGCGCCCTGGACGCCGACGGTGATGGCGTGGTCAGCAGCGACGAGTTGAGCAGCGGCCTGGCCAGCGCCGGCAGCAGTGCCGACAGCCAGCAAGTGTTCTCGGCCCTGGACAAGAACGAGGACGGCACCGTCAGCCTTGATGAACTGGCCGCCAGCCTCGCGCCACCGCCTCCCCCACCGCAACAGGCGTCCAGTGACGAACTGTTCAGCCAGCTCGACGCCGATGGTGACGCCACTGTCACCGCCAGCGAACTGAGCAGCGCCTTGCAGGCGAGCAACGGTACGTCGAGCACCGACACCAGCGCGATGCTGATGGAAGCCCTCGACAGCGACAGCAGCGGCGGGGTCGACAGCGACGAGTTCAACAACGCCTTGCAGGCCGGCCGCCGTAGCGACAGCACCAACGGGCAGGCCAATGGCAGCGAAGCGTTGAACAGAATGATCGCCAACCTCAGCCGGCAATACTCGCTGGATAACGTCGCGACGGTGGGGAAACACCTGAACGTGGCGACCTGATTCACCGGCAAGCCTGGATTGAAACTCACTCGTGGCGAGGGGATTTATCCCCTCGTCACGGCAATCCCCCCCGCCACAGGTGCTTGGTATTCAAGCTATCGCGCCTGGCTCTTGCTCCAGTCCGTCAACAGGCTGTAGGCCACCGCCAACAGGGTCGGGCCGATGAACAGGCCGATGAAACCGAAGGCGATCAACCCGCCGAACACCCCCAGCAACACGATGACCAGGGGCAGGTTTCCGCCACGGCTGATCAGGTAGGGTTTGAGCACGTTGTCCACGCCACTGATGATGAATGTGCCCCAGATGCCGAGGAACACCGCCATCCCGTATTCACCCTTCCACACCAGCCATGCCGTGGCGGGGATCCAGACCAGGGGTGGGCCCATGGGGATCAGGCTCAGCAGGAACGTGACGATCCCCAGTACCAGCGCCCCCGGTACCCCGGCGATCAGGAAGCCGATCAGCGCCAGCACGGCCTGGGCCGCCGCGGTGCCGATCACGCCGTTGACCACCCGCTGCACTGTACCGGCCACCAGTTCGATGTAGTAACCGGCACGGTCGCCGATCAGGCGTTCCAGCAAGCCATGGACGAACGCCGCCAGGCGCGGGCCGTCGCGATAGAAAAAGAACACGAACACAATACTCAGGGTCAGTTCGAGTATGCCGCCGCCAATCTGCGCACTGCGCGCCAACAGCCAGTTGCCGACCTGCCCCAGGTACGGCTTGATGGACACCATCATGGCCGCGCCCTGCTGATCGATGCTGTTCCAGATGCCTACCAGCCGCCCGCCCACCAAGGGGATAGCGGCAAGCCAGTCTGGGGCTTCGGGCAAGCCATCGACTTGGACGTCCCTGATGAACGCGGTGGCATCGCGCACATGGTCGGCCAGGTTGAAACCCAACCACACCAGCGGCACCGCCACCAACAGCATCCAGCCCACCGTCAGTAACGCCGCCGCCAGGGATTCGCGACCATTGACCCAGCGGGTCAGCAGGCGCATCAGCGGCCAACTGGCGAATGCCAGCACCGCGCCCCAGAACAGCGCCGACCAGAACGGCGCCATGACCCAGAGGCTTGCGCCGAACAACACCAGGAGCAGGATCTGCACCAACAGCCGATCGTTATTGAGCATGTAGGGTCTCGAAAAATGAACAGGACCGGGGCACGGGTGTGAAACCACTGCCCCGAGACAGCTTAGCGCAGCAACTCCAGGTGCAGTCCCGCCGCCTCGCCGCTGGCGGCCTCCATGCGCGCCACCCGGACGCCCTGGCCCGCCAGCGCCTCAATCCAGTCCTCGGCCCGGGGCCCGGCGATACTGACCCGCAGGCCCGTGTCCAGGTTCAGCGCCCGGGACAACAGGCGCAACCAGGTGTCGTCCGGCTCGCCGGCAAGACGCGGCAAGTCCAGGACCCCGGTGTCCTTGAGCTGGCGCAACAGGGTGGCCGATGTCGGCAGCAAGTCCCCCAACGCAGCATTCGCCTCGAACTGCTCGACATGCAGGTAGGCCTTGCGATTGCCGCGGGTGATGGCATACAGCGCAATCAGCGTGCTGTCCGCGGGCGGCGCCAGGCGCAGCAACAGGAAGGCCTGGCCGTTGTCGGCGCCATAGAGCTTGGCGTTGCCGAAGACATCGTTGGCCCACAGGCTGCTTTCGCCGCAATCGCGGGCCTGGCACCAGAACAACAGCTCGGCGCCCTGTTTCTGCAACGCTTCGCGCGCCGCGGTAAAGGCCTGGGTCGCGGAATGTTCCGGCGGCAGCTCATAGGTGACCGACGTGACATTCCCACGGGCATCGACTTGGCCGTCAAAGCGCAACTGGCCGCTGATCTTGCGGATCGAGCCCATGGGGTAGACACGTTCCAGGTCGCTGGTTTGCCGATAATCGACGATCTGTGCATCGGGCATGCGTGGCACGCGATCCAGGTCGCGACTGCCCGGCACATCGACGGCGAACGACGCAGGGCTGAAGCAGGCCAGCACCAGCAGGACGAGTAAGTGAACGGATAATTTCATCGGATCGGCTTGGCCTGGGACGCTTGGACGCGACGGGCGTCGCCGATGCACCGCGAGGCTGGCAAACAGAGGTCTGTCATGGTTGTCTCCCTTTCAACCCGCTCAGCCTCGACAGTTGCCCGGCGCAAGTCAAGGAACAGTGAAGAACCGATTGAAACAGTCTGCTACAAGCCCGGCACCGACCTCATCGTTAAGGTGCAGATGATGGCCTCCAGGCAACTGCTCATGACTGAAGGGTAGACGCTCCAGCAGCTCCGGGTGCTGGGCCAGCATGCCATCGGCCGCCACCACCAGATGCGCCGGACAAGCGACCCGCGCAACGAACGCCATGGCCTGCTCCTCGGTCAGGCGCAGGGGCGATGGCAGGGTCAGGCGGTTGTCGGTGCGCCAGGTATAGCCTCCGGGCACCGGCATCAGGCCGCGCTGGGCCAGCAACTCGGCGGCCTCGCGGCTGACCGCTACCAACCCCTTCATACGCGCTTCGATGGCCCGGTCGAGGGTTTTGTAGACCGGCTTGCGTTTTTGCTGCAAATCCAACTGGGCTTGCAGGGCCATGCCCATGCGTTCGGCCGCGCTATCGCCTTTGGCTGTAGGAGGAATCACCCCGTCGATCAACCCCAGGTGCGTCACCCGTTCCGGCAGGGAACCGGCCAGCACCAGCGAGACAATGGCACCCATGGAATGCCCCAGCAGGGCGAAGCGCTTCAAGCCCAGTTGTTCAGCCACTTGCAGCACATCATGGACGTAGTCCCACAAGGCATAGCTGGCACCCGGCGGTCGATGCCCGGAATGACCGTGACCGGCCATGTCCAGGGCGATCACCCGCAGCCCCTCGAGCCTGGGCGCCAGGCGTGCGAAGCTGTTGGCGTTGTCCAGCCAACCGTGCAGGGCAATCACCGGCAGCCCGTCTTCCGGGCCAAACAAATGAGCCGCCAGCTCGATGTGAGGCAGGCTCAGGCGGACCTCCTCGACCATGCTCATGCGCTGCGCCCTTCCCAACGCTGGAACAGGTTCTTGAGCAGGTTGGCCGTGTCTTGTGGACGTTCGAGGGGAAACATATGGCCGCCGGGCATGCTCAGGGATTCGCCATGGAGCATACGCCCCACCGAACGGGTGTGATGCCGCATCACCACGCGACTCTGCCGGCCGCGCACCACCGCCAGCGGCACCTTGAGCTTGCGGGGCCGTCCTGGGCTGGTGTGCGGCACGCCGCGGTAGATACTGATTTCCGTGGCCGGGTCGAAGCGCAGGCGCAACCGGTCGCCGACTTGTTGCAGGCCGTGTTGCAGGTAGGCGTCGAAGCAATCCGGGTCAAAGCCGCGGAACAGTGTCTTGCCGGCAAAATACTGCCGGGCGGATTCCAGGTCAGCGAACTCCTCGCGCCGCCCCAGCGTCCGGCCCGCCGGGGTCAGGCGATCGATGAACCCCAGGCGCTTGGCGGCCAGGATCACCCACTGGTCGGTACGGGTCAGCACTGGCGAATCGAGCATGACCACGCCGCGATACAACTGCGGGCAGCGCAACGCCGCGTGCAGGTGCAGCACGCCACCCAGGGAGTGGCCAACGCCCCACACCGGCGCCGGTTGCTGCTCCAGGTGATGGATCAGTTCGTCCACCAGGTTGTGCCAGTTATCGTCCACCGGAAAACGCGGGTCATGGCCGTGCAGTTCCAGATGCGCGACCTGGTACTGCGGCGCCAATGCGGCGAACAGCTTGCCGTAGGTGGCCGAGGGAAAACCATTGGCATGGGCGAAAAAAATCTGTTGCGACATGACAGCCGATCCATTGGAGGGAACTGCGGCAGATTGTCCGCAGAACCCGACGGCGCGGCAATGACCGTAACTGACAGGAATGATGACAGTCGGGCTTGGGCTATGGGGGTTATGGAACTGTAAATACTGCCCGATGTGGCGAGGGAGTTGTGTGGGAGCAAGGCTTGCCCGCGACACAGGCGACTCGTTTTTTGAAAGACCGCATCGCCGCCATCGCGGGCAAGCCTTGCTCCCACAGAGGATCCCCTAACCACAGGATTGCATCCAGCTAGAGCGTCAACGCGCCGGCGGCTGCTCACCCAACGGCACCACCGCCATGGTCAGGCGCGACACGCAGTTGACCTTGCCCTCGTCATTGACCAGGCGGATGTCCCAGACCTGGGTGGTGCGCCCCAGGTGGACCACTCGGGCCGTGGCCGTCACCCGTCCACTGCGCACGCCGCGCAGGTGGTTGGCGTTGATCTCCAGGCCCACGCAATAGAATTTGCTGGCGTCCACACAGAGATAGGCGGCCATGGAGCCGACCGTTTCAGCCAGCACCACCGAAGCACCGCCATGCAGCAGGCCGAACGGTTGATGGGTGCGCTGATCGACCACCATGCTGGCGGTCAGGGATTCGTCGTCGAAGGACTCGAACCGAATGTCCAGCACTTCGCTGATGGTGTTCTTACCGGCGGCGTTCAGTTTCTCGATGTCGGGGGTGGTGCGCCACAGACTCATCGTTGCCCTTCCTGTGTGATTGTTGTCTTGCCCAGTCCTGCAACCGCTCTATTCAGGGGTGCCTGATGCCCTTGAGCAGCATCGCCCCGGCCAGCGGCAGATCGCCTTCCAGCTCGGCCAGGCCAGCGGTTTGCACTTGCTCGGGTTGTTGCAGATGGCCGTGCTGCAGTAAGCCCAGCAGGCTGCCCACCAATGGGTTATGGCTGACCAGCAGCACATCGTCCTGGTCCTCCAGATGCCTTAGCACCTCCGTCGGTCGGGTCTCCGGCGTGAGCCAATCGACGGTGATCAGTTCAGGTTCGAACCCCAGTGCTTCGCGCACCAGTTGCGCGGTCTGCTGGGCACGCACATAAGGGCTGGCGTAGATGGCCCGCAACGGCTCGCCCATCAACCGGCCGGCGCTGAGCAACACCTCCTCGCGGCCGTGCACCGTCAAGACCCGTTCCGGATCGGGACGGACACCATGGGGCTCTGCCTCACCGTGACGCAATACCCACAGTTTCATAGCTTCGGCTCCTCGTCCCGGACGGGGTGCGGCGCCGGTGCCACGGCGTGTGGCGCTTCGCCTTCAGGCGTGCGTGGTGCCGGCCAGTCGGCGAACGGCCAAGGCTTCTGGTCGCTGTGGAAGGTGCCGAAGCGGCCGATCTGCGCCAGGAACTGGCTCAGGCTGTCGCCGAAGTTCATCAGGCTGGCGCTGGGCGCGCCGTAGATCAGCCGATAAATCAACTGCACCAGCACCACGGCGCCGAGGATGAATTGCGCCACCTGCCAGACCAGCAGATAGACCACCATCCACAGCACACGCAGCAGGATGGATTCGTATTGGGGTTGCCCTTGCGGATCGTTCATGGCTCGCTCCTGCTTGCGGTCAATAGCGGTTCAGTTGAAACCGCTGGTGGAAATGAAATCGACGTCGGTCTTCGGTTCGCCACGCATCAACAGCTCGATCACCTGCTCAAGCGTGCGCCCTTCGAACAGAATCGCGTGCAGCCCGGCGACCAGCGGCATATACACCCCCGCCTCCTGGGACTTGGCCTTGAGCACCTTGAGGGTGTTGACCCCTTCGGCCACTTCACCCAGGCGCGACACGGCCTCGTCAAGGCTCAAGCCTTGGCCGAGGGCAAAACCGACCTGGTAGTTGCGGCTCTTGGGCGAGGAACAGGTAACGATCAGGTCGCCCACCCCGGCCAATCCCAGGAAGGTCATCGGATTGGCACCCTGGCTGACGGCGAAGCGGGTCATTTCCGCCAGCGCGCGAGTGATCAGCATGCTCTTGGTGTTCTCCCCCATGCCCAGCGCCACCGCCATGCCGGCGATGATGGCATAGACGTTCTTCAGCGCCCCGCCCAGCTCCACCCCAAAACGGTCGGCGCTGGCGTAGACACGAAAGGTGCGGCCATGGAGTGCGGCCTGGACCCGTTGGCACAGCGCTTCGTCCTCGCTGGCGACCACGGTGGCGGTCAAGGCGTGCTCGGCGATTTCCCGCGCCAGGTTCGGCCCGGAAATCACACCGATCCGCGCCTTGGGGGCGATTTCTTCGAGAATCTCGCTCATCAGCTTGAAGGTCTGGGCTTCGATGCCCTTGGTCAGGCTCACCAACAACTTGCCGCTCAAGCGCTCGGCATGGGGCGCCAGCACCGAGCGCAAGGCACTGGACGGCAAGGCGACGAAGAACAGGTCGCTGCCCTCCAGGGTGGCCTGCAAGTCAGTCACCGGTACCACTTCCGGGCGGATCTTGATGCCCTTGAGGTAACGCGGGTTCTCGCGGTTGACCCGGATGGCCTCGGCCTGTTCCGGGTCACGCATCCACTGGCGCACCGGGTGACCATTCTCGGCCAGCAGGTTAGCCACGGCGGTACCGAAACTCCCGCCCCCCAGGACCGCAATCGGGCGCTGTTCAGTCATATGCAATCCGTTCATCCATACCAAGTGGCAATGCGGGGCATTATACGGAGCGGCCGGATGGCGACCAGCCCCGGCAACAATTACCGCCAGTTGTAGGAAGCTGACCATTAATTCCTAGGAAAATGCTGTCAACGTGAATGGAAAAGTCGTTCAGCTCAGTTAACATGCCCGTCACCCACCCATTCCCATAGGCTGTACCGTGTCCGTTGGCCCTTCCCGCTCAGGTTCGTCCCTGCTATTGGCACTGATCATCAGCCCGCCAGTGCTGGCCGACGACTTGTTCGTGGACAGCCAGCCCCTGCCCCAGGTACTGACGGCCACGCGCCTGAAGCAATCGCCAGCGGCGGTGCCGGGCAGCATGACCGTGCTCGACAGCGAGCTGATCAAGGCCAGCGGCGCCCGGGACATCAGCGAACTGCTGCGCCTGGTGCCAGGCATGATGGTCGGCAACATCACCGGCAACCAGGCGGCCGTGAACTACCATGGCACCAACGCCAGCGAAGCCCGGCGCATGCAAGTGCTGATCGACGGCCGCTCGGTGTACCGCGCCGGCTTGGCCACGGTGGACTGGAGCGATATTCCGGTGGCCATGGAAGACATTGAGCGGATCGAAGTCTTCCGCGGCCCCAACACCGTCAGTTATGGCGCCAACGCGCTGATGGCGGTGGTCAACATCATCACCCGCGCCCCGGCCGACAGCCACGGCACCCGGCTGAAAATCACCCGGGGCCAGCGTGGCATCAGTGACTGGTACGCCAGCCAGGGCAGCGGCTGGGACGGCGGCGACCTGCGGCTGTCGCTGTCCGGCCAGGAAGACGATGGCTTTGACAGCGACCGCAACGGTGCCGACTACCGCGACAGCCGCCGCCTGAACCGCTTCAACCTGTCCGTCAGCCAGACCCTGGACGAACGGCAGAGCATCGACTGGCAATTGAATGCCAAGGATGGGACCAACCAGCGGCCCTATACCTACCATCCCGTGTTTGCCGGGATTACCGCCGCTGGGGATAACTCCGATGTCATCGCCAAGGACTACGCCGGCTCACTGCGCTGGAACCTGGACCTGGACCCCGATCACAGCCTTTATGTACAGGGCTCGATCCAGCACTGGGATCGCCAGCAGACCTGGCGCGCCTGTGACGCCGAGGTGTCCTTCAGCCCGCAACTGACCGACCTGTGGCAGCTCAACCCCAACTATGCCGAGAAGCTGGCGCGCAATATCCCCAGCTACACCAGCACCGGCGCGCCACCCGGCACGCCACAGGAACAGGCGTTGGCCAATCAGGTGCTCGACCAGTGGCGCAACGGCGCCTCGCAAACCCTGTGCGGCGATATCGACCAGAGCGCCCGGGAATCGCGCTACGACCTGGAGATCCAGGACACCCTGAGCCTGTCCGACAGCCTGCGACTGGTCACCGGGGCCAACTATCGCTACGACCGGGCCGACTCGGAGACGTACTTCAACGGCACCCTGGACGACACCACCTGGCGCCTGTTCGGCCAGCTCGAATGGCGGGCCACCGAGCATTGGCTGTTGCAGGGCGGCGCGATGTTCGAAGACACCCGCCTGACCGGCAGCTCGCTGACTCCGCGGATCGCCGTCAATTACCTGATCACTCCGCGCCATGGCCTGCGGGCGGTGTACTCCGAAGCCGTGCGCTCGCCGGACATGTTCGAGAACAACGTCAACTGGAGCTATCAGGTCACCAACCTGCAACCCGCCGCCTTCGGCCAGAACAGTGCCCGTTACTTCGTCCAGACCCGCGGCCCGGGCAACCTGGAACAGGAGCACATGCGCTCCCGGGAACTGGGCTACAACGGTTACTTCGTGGACCTGGGCCTGGCGGTCGATGTGAAACTGTTCCATGACGAAATCACCGGCATGATCAGCGAGCCGCTGCGCAACAATCAGTACATTGCCAGCAACTCCAACGAATCACAGTTCTCCGGGGTCGAGACCCAGTTCGATTGGCGCATGACCAGCGCCGACCGCCTGCGCCTGACCTATGCCTATGTCGACGCCCAGGCCAGCAACCCTCTCGACGAACAACTGACCGCCCGCAACAGCGGCTCGGCCGGCTGGCTAAGGGACTGGGGCCAAGGCTGGAACAGCGCGCTGTTCTATTACGCCGCCGACGATCTCAATGGCTATCGCTTCGAACGGGTGGACACCCGTATCGCCCGGCGCATTCCCCTGGGCAAGGCCAGCCTGGAACTGGCGGGCGTCCTGCAACAGCGCCTGGACAACCAGCCCATGACCTTCGTCGACAACCGCTACGACGCTCGCCATGTCGTGTACTTCAGTGCGGAGTTGTCGTTCTAGATGTCCGGGAACGCCCGCCGCAAGATGCCATTTCATGGCCGCCTGACGCTGGCCCTGTGCCTGGTGTTCGCCGGATGGCTGACGACCCTCCAGGCCCGGGCCGCCGAAATTCTCTTGACCGGTGCAGAGGATAGCCCCGGCGTGCAGTCTTTCACCCAGGCCCTGAAAGCCCTGCGCCCCGAAGACAGCGTGCGGTTTACACCGCTGGCCAACCTGCCAGCGCCGGACAAGTTGCCGGATAATGTCCGCCTGGTTCTGCTTGACCTGCCCAGCCTGGAGTGGCGCCTGCAAGACGCCCGGGGCCCGGCTACCCTGGTCCTGCGCATCAGCCGCCAGCAAGCCCGCGATCGCCTGGGCGAGGCCACGCCCGCGCATCTGAGCCTGTTGTGGAGCGATCCACCGATGGCCCGGCAATTGCGGCTGATCCGCACCATCCTGCCGCAAGTGCGCCAGGTCGGCGTGCTGTACGACGCCCACAGTGAATTCCTGCTCAAGGACATCCGCCAGGCCGCGGCACCGCTGGGCCTGGTGATCGTCAGCGAACGCTGGGACGACACCAGCGACAGCCGTCCCCTGCAAAACCTGCTGGGCCAGAGCGATGTACTGCTGGGCCTCGATGACCCCGACTTGTACAACCCCAAGACCGTGAAGAACCTGTTGCTCAGCAGCTATGCCCGGCAACGTGCGCTGATCGGGCCCAGCGCGGCCTTCGTCAAGGCCGGCAGCCTGGCCAGCACCTACAGCGACCAGCAAGACTGGCTGGCGATTCTCGACGACCTGCTCGACCGCCCCGCCACGACCTGGCCGCGCACGCTGTATCCGGACCGTTTCAAAGTCCTGGGCAACCGGCAGGTCTCCCGCTCGCTGGGGATCGAACCGATTGACGCCGAATCCGTCGCGGCAACGTTGGCCGAAGGAGAACACCGCCCATGACCTTGCGTCGTCGTTGGGACATCAATACCCGCACCCAGCTCATCGCCCTCGGTCCGGCGTTGCTGCTGACCGTGCTGCTGATCAGCTTCTTTACCTTCGTGCGGATCCAGGACTTGCGCCAGGAGCTCAATCACACCGGGCAACTGATCGCCAACCAACTGGCCCCCGCCACGGAGTACGGGGTGATTTCCGGCAACAACGAAGTGCTGGAGAGCCTGCTCACCGCGACCCTGGCGACCCCTCACGTACGCTTCCTGGAGGTCCAGGACAACACCGACAAGGTCCTGGTGTATGTCGAACAACCCGAGCAAGTCCACAGCCGTGCCCAACAGATCGAAGTCTTCCAGGCCCCGGTGCGCCTGCAGCGCATTGCCCTGAACAATGATTTCCTGCAAGGCAACAGCACCGCCGTCGAGGCGCCCGGCGAAGATTACCTGGGCCGCGTGATCGTCGGCATGTCCAGTGACGCCTTCAGCCAGCGGCAGCAGGAGATCCTGTTCAAGGCCGCGATCCTGGCGCTGTTCGCCCTGCTGTTCACCTTCCTGGTGGCGCGCCGGCTGGCGACCAACCTGTCCCGGCCGATCCGCGACATCGGCAACGCGGTCAAGGCCATCCAGCAAGGCGACTACAGCGCCCCGCTGCCCGTCGTCGATGATGCCGAACTGGGGGCCTTGTCGCGGCACATCAACAACCTGGCCGACGGCCTGGAACAAGCCAGCCGCGAACAGCACCAGGCCATGGCGCAGTTGATCAAGACCCGCGAGGAAGCGGAAAAAGCCAACAGCGCCAAGTCCGAGTTCCTGGCGATGATGAGCCATGAACTGCGCACGCCCATGAACGGCGTACTGGGCATGCTGCAGTTGCTGGAAACCACTCGCATGACCGACGAACAGCACGAGTACACGGCGCTGGCGTCGGAATCCACCGAGCACCTGCTGAAGGTGATCAACGACATCCTCGACTTCTCGCGCATCGAACGCTCGGCCTTGGAACTGGAGCACATCCCGTTCAACCTGGCCGAACTGGTGGGCAGTTGCGCGCAGTCGTTCCAGCACAGCGCCGCGCAGCGCAAGCTGGGCCTGGACCTGCTGGTCCCGGACGACATGCGGGCCTTGCAGGTGCAGGGCGATCCGACGCGGATACGGCAGATCCTGGTGAACCTGATCGGCAACGCGCTGAAATTCACCGAGCAAGGCCGTGTCACCGTGCAATGCCAATGGCAAGCCCTGGACCACGAACTGCTGTGGTTCACCTGCACGGTTCGCGACAGTGGCATTGGTATTCCCGCCGAGAGCCTGGAACGCATGTTCGACGCCTTCCAACAGGCCGACAATTCGATTTCCCGGCGCTACGGCGGCACTGGCCTGGGCCTGCCGATCGCACGCACCCTGGCCGAACGCATGGGCGGGACGCTGCGGGCCCAGAGCGAAGAAGGCCAGGGCTCGGTGTTCACCCTCGAGATCCCGCTGGCCCTGTCGCGCCAGACGCCACCGACCCTGGCACCGCGCCTGCCCACCGGCAGCGGCGATGGCGAAGGCCGCAACGTGTTGCTGGTGGAAGACAATCCGGTCAACCAGACGGTGATCGAAGCCATGCTGCGCAGCCTGGGCTTCACCGTCAGCGTCGCCACCGATGGCGCCCAGGCTGTACGCAGCGCCGAAAGCCTGATTTTCGAAGCGATCCTCATGGATTGCCGCTTGCCCATCATCGATGGCTACGAAGCCACCCGGCAGATCCGTCAGTTGCCGGGCTGCGACGAGGTGCCGATCATCGCCCTGACGGCCAACGCCTTGCAGGGCGATCGCGAAGCCTGCCTCGCGGCGGGCATGAACGATTACCTGGCCAAGCCGTTCAAAAGGAACGACCTGCAGCAGATTCTGCAGCGCTGGGTGAACTAGAACCGCTCACCGGACCATCTGTGACTGGCGTGAAAGGCGAAAGTGCGGCAGTCTTAGGCACCCGAACAAGCCTCGATTGGGGCTTGAATAAAAATTTCAGTGCACAGGTGTACATTCATTTCCCGTGTGCTGTGACTTTCACTACAACGCAATAGTCTATGAGTAGGCTGTCGATTCGAGGCATGAACGCTTCGATCGGCCGGGAAGATTTGCCCCACCCTGCCGCATGGGACTATTGAGGAGCTCGCATGACCAAACAAAACGCCTTTACCCGGGAAGACCTGCTGCGCTGCAGTCGCGGTGAGCTGTTCGGCCCAGGTAACGCGCAACTGCCCGCCCCGAACATGCTGATGGTGGATCGCATCACCCATATCAGCGAAGAGGGTGGCAAGTACGGCAAAGGTGAATTGGTCGCCGAGCTGGATATCACTCCGGACCTGTGGTTCTTCGCCTGCCACTTCGAAGGTGACCCGGTGATGCCGGGCTGCCTGGGCCTGGACGCCATGTGGCAACTGGTCGGTTTCTTCCTCGGCTGGCAAGGCCTGCCGGGCCGCGGTCGCGCCCTGGGTTCGGGCGAAGTGAAGTTCTTTGGTCAGGTCCTGCCGACCGCCAAGAAAATCACCTATAACATTCATATCAAACGCGTCCTCAAGGGCAAGCTGAACATGGCCATTGCCGATGGTTCGGTTGCCGTGGATGGTCGCGAGATCTACACCGCCGAAGGCCTCCGGGTCGGCGTTTTCACCTCCACTGACAACTTCTAAGGGTTATCCGCATGCGCCGCGTCGTTATCACTGGTCTGGGCATCGTTTCGTGCCTGGGCAATGACAAAGAGACCGTCTCCGCTAACCTGCGTGCAAGTCGCCCTGGCATCCGGTTCAACCCGGAATATGCTGAAATGGGTCTGCGTAGCCAGGTTTCCGGCTCCATTGACCTCAATCTCGAAGAACTGATCGATCGCAAGATCTACCGTTTCGTCGGCCATGCGGCGGCCTACGCCTACCTGGCCATGAAGGACGCCGTCGCTGACTCCGGCCTGACCGAAGAGCAGGTTTCCAACCCGCGCACCGGCCTGATTGCCGGCTCCGGCGGCGCCTCCACCTTGAACCAGATGGAAGCGCTGGACATCCTGCGCGAAAAAGGCGTCAAGCGCGTTGGCCCCTACCGCGTCACGCGGACCATGAGCAGCACCGTTTCCGCCTGCCTGGCCACGCCGTTCAAGATCAAGGGCCTGAACTACTCCATCGCTTCTGCCTGCGCCACCAGTGCCCATTGCATCGGTACCGCCATGGAACAGATCCAGATGGGCAAGCAGGACATCGTGTTCGCCGGTGGCGGTGAAGAAGAACATTGGAGCCAGTCGTTCCTGTTCGACGCCATGGGCGCCCTGTCCAGCAAGCGCAACGACACGCCGGAAAAAGCTTCCCGTGCCTACGACGCCGACCGTGACGGCTTCGTCATCGCTGGCGGTGGCGGCATGGTCGTGGTCGAGGAACTGGAACACGCCTTGGCCCGTGGCGCGAAGATCTACGCGGAAATCGTCGGCTACGGCGCGACTTCCGATGGCTACGACATGGTCGCGCCAAGCGGTGAAGGTGCCGTGCGTTGCATGCAGATGGCCATGTCCACCGTCGATGCACCGATCGACTACCTGAACACCCACGGCACCTCGACCCCAGTGGGCGACGTGATGGAAATGAAAGGCGTACGTGAAGTGTTCGGCGACAAGGCTCCGGCCATCAGCTCCACCAAGAGCCTGTCGGGTCACTCCCTGGGCGCCGCCGGCGTTCACGAAGCGATCTACTGCATGCTGATGATGGAAGGCAACTTCATGGCCGGTTCGGCCAACATCGACGAACTGGACCCGGAAGTGGCCGACCTGCCCATCCTGACCAAGACTCGCGAAAACGCCACCATCAATACCGTGATGAGCAACAGCTTCGGCTTCGGTGGCACCAACGCCACCCTGGTGATGAAGCGCTGGCAGGGCAAGTAAGCCCCGCCGCTACGCCACACACAAAAACGCCCCGACTGGTTCGGGGCGTTTTTTTTGCGCCTATTCCCCTGTGGGAGCGAGCTTGCTCGCGATTGCAGTGTGTCATGCACCAGATAAGTTGACTGGCCTACCGCAATCGCGAGCAAGCTCGCTCCCACATCGGGTCTGTGGTGGCTAGAACTCAGCGCACCACAAACCGCTGCTGCGTCAGCAACCGATCGCCCTGGAACACCATGAACCGCCACTCCCCCGACACCACTTCGTGGCTTTCGGTGAACTCATAAGCCATGACGTCCTGAGGCGCGCCGGGCACCAGTTTCTGGATGACTTCGAATTTATCGTGACGCACGCCGTCAGGGGTACGGATGCCAGGTGTGAAGTACAACAGGGTCAACGGCTGATCATCGGCGACCTTGCCCGCCAACTGATAACGCATGCCGAACTTGGTGCCCAGCTTCGCCGGGACGCTCTCGGTCTGGCGGATCTGCTCGTTGCTGCGCCGCAGGACCCGCTCCCCCGATTGCAGCTCGGCTTGCGGCCCTTCGAAGACGCCGTATTCCACCGGGCCTTCGACACGGACTTCGGCCTGTGCCAGGCCGCAGGTCAACAACAGCGCGACCAGTGCGCTTGAACGGGTGAGGTGCATAGTGCGCTCCTTGATTGAGATGAGCGCGAGGGTATGACGCCGCAGTGACAGGCTGATGACAAACCAGCATTGGCCATACACCGAGAATCCTCTGTGGCGAGGGGATTTATCCCCGTTGGCTCGCGAAGCGGGCCCAAACCTGATATCTCAGTGTGTCAGACCGATCACCATCGAAGTTTTGGGCCTGCTGCGCAGTCCAGCGGGGATAAATCCCCTCGCCACAAGGTGCTTTCCTATCGCGGGACAGAACGCGGCAACACCGCCAGGAAATTATCCCGCGCCACCTTCCTGGCCACCTCTTCCGGCAAGGCATCAAGGAATGGATCGAAACTGTGCAACTCCTTGCCTAACTTGTTGAAGCGCCCGACCACATCCGAGCCCACCATGAAGCGCTCAGGAAAGCGCTCCACCAGCTTTACCCACTCGTCCCGGGGCTTGCCCGCCTCGTCCAGCAAGTACGGCGTGAGCAGGCTCCAGGACAGGTCGATGTACAGATTGGGATAGGCCTCAAGCATGCGGGTCAGGGTCGGCAACAGAAAATCCAGTTGGGTCTGGTGGCGATGGATTTCCATGCTGGTGCCGGCATGGGCCCAGATGAAACGCGTATGCGGGTGGTTGCGCAACGGCTCCTCGATCTCCGCCAGGTACAGGGGATTTCTCTCACGCTTGGACGTGATATTGGAATGCAGCATCACCGGCAGGTCATTCTCGGCCGCCAGGTGATAGATCCGAGTCATGGCTTCGTTGTTGGCTCTCGGGGTATCGCCCGAGGTCAGCGCCGTCAGGTCGTCATGGCGGGTGAAAACTTCGCCGATGCCTTGCCACAACCCCGGGTAGAGATCGAGCATGCGCTGGATGTGGGCGGCGGAGTTCTTATCGTTGGGATTGAAGCCCGACAGGAAAGGATGGAAGTGCCGACGTTGCTCCTCGGTCAGCTTGCTCACTGCCGCCGCAACAATCACATCGGTGGCGCTGTACCAATAGGCGTCTGCATCGTCACCGGCGTAGTAACGCGGGCGCTTGGGCTCGTCTTCATGCCATTTCTTGGCCACCGGAACACCGGAAATCATCACATGCTCGATGCGATTGTCCGCCATCGCCTGGAGCAGCTTGGGCATGCCGGCGGTTTCCTGAAAGAAATCGACGTAATGCAGGTGCGCATCGCTGTAGGCATATTCGCGGGCCGCGGCGCCGCCACTCGAAACAACCAGCAGCCAGGCAAAGATCAAACGGGTCAAAGGCACGGGCAGTCTCCAGAAGCCATGAGCAACATAGACCCTCGCCGTCCCGCTGGGGTTCAAGGCGCATCTGCCGCGTCTGCCGGCGGCGGGTTATGCTTCGCGCAACCGTTGTTCAACCTGGAAGACAACATGACCACTCCCCTGACCGTTCGCCCCCGCGCCGAAGACGTCGAAGGCCAGCCGATTCTTCGCCCGCTGCCGTCCGCCAAATGTCGCAGCGTCGGGCCTTTCGTGTTTTTCGATCACATGCTGCAAACCACCTACCCGGCCGGCAAAGGCATGAACATCCGCCAGCACCCGCATATCGGCCTGTCCACCCTCACCTACCTGTTCGAAGGCAAGCTCCAGCACAAGGACAGCCTGGGTTCCGACCAGGTGGTGGACGCCGGGGATGTCAGCTGGATGACCGCCGGCAGCGCCATCGCCCACGTCGAACGCACTCCCGAGTCACTGCTGGGCAGCCCTTTCGTCATGCACGGGTTGCAAGTCTGGCTGGCCTCGCCCAAAGCCTACGAACAAGGCCCGGGGCACTACAGCCATCATCCGGCACAGAGCCTGCCGGTCAGTGAGAACCTGGGGGTCAGCATCCGCATGATCGCCGGGTCAGGCTTTTGCCTGGAATCGCCGGTGCCGGTGCTCTCGCCCACGCTGTATGCCGAACTGCACCTGCAGACCGCGACGACATTGCTGATTCCCACCGAGCATGAAGAGCGGGCCCTGTATGTGTTGAGCGGCGAGGCGTTGCTGGATGGCGAGCCGGTAGAAGCCCATTCCCTGGTGATATTGCCAACAGAGGAAGAGATGACGCTGTTTGCCGACAGCGATTGCCATGCCGTGCTGTTCGGCGGCGCACCGCTGGATGGACCGCGACGGATGAACTGGAATTTCGTCGCCAGCGACCCTGCCCGGATCGACGAAGCCCGCCGGCGCTGGGCAGCCGGAGACTGGCCGACCGTGCCAGGGGAAAGCGAGCGGATCGAGTTGCCCTAGATCGGATGCCATTAACCTGTGGGAGCCGAGCTTGCTCGCGATAGCGGTGTGTCAGTCGGCATTAATGCTGATTGATACACCGCTATCGCGAGCAAGCTCGGCTCCCACAGGGGTTCTGCGCCAACCAATCTCAGCCCTTGAACACTTCATCCAGCAAGTTATGCATCGACCGGAACGCGCGTCCGGCGACCTTGGCGTTGTACATCATCTTGCCCGGCATATTGGCCTGCGGGTCGGTGAACGAGTGCACCGCACCGCCGTAGCTCAGCAATTGCCAATCCACCCCAGCCGCGTTCATTTCATCTTCGAAGGCCGGTAGCTGCTCTTTCGGCACCAGCGGGTCGGAGGCGCCATGCAGCACCAACACCGCGCCCTTGATGTTCTGCGCATCGGCCGGGTTCGGTGTATCCAGGGTGCCGTGGAAGGAGATCGCCGCCTTCAACGGTGCGCCACTGCGAGCCAGCTCCAGGGCGCAGCAACCCCCGAAGCAGAAGCCGAACGTGGCCAGTCTCGCCGTGTCGACCTGTGCATCCCCCTGGCTCTGCAGTTGTTCGAACGCCGCCTGCATACGCTTGCGCAACAAGGCCCGGTCGTTCTTGAGGGGCATCATCGCCGCCCCCGCTTCATCGGCATTGCTCGGGCGCACCGTCTGCCCGTACAAGTCGGCGATCAACACCACATAACCGTTGGCCGCCACCGACTTGGCGATCTCCTCGGCACCTGCCCCTACACCCATCCAGTTCGGCGCCATCAGCAAACCCGGGCGCGGGCCCTGCTGGTTGACGTCGAAGGCCAGGCGACCTTCATAACTTTGACCATCGATCTGATAGACCAGCGAACGAACCGTAACCTGACTCATGACAGACTCCTCCTGATGAAACATTCAAGAAGCCCTTGTGGGAGCGAGCTTGCTCGCGATAACGGTAGACCAGTCAACGTATCTGTTGAATGTTGGACCGAAATCGCGAGCAAGCTCGCTCCCACAAGGGACTTTCCTGCGTCAGATTAAGCTGACAGTTCGACCAACAGCTTGTTCAGGCGACGCACATACGCCGCCGGATCCTTCAGGCTGTCGCCGGCCGCCAGGGCCGCCTGGTCGAACAGGATGTGCGACAGATCGCCGAAACGCTCTTCGCTCTGCTCGTTGTCGAGTTTTTCCACCAGCGGGTGGGCCGGGTTGAATTCGAAGATCGGCTTGGAGTCCGGGACTTTCTGGCCGCTGGCTTCGAGGATCTGGCGCATCTGCAGGCCCAGGTCCTGCTCACCGATGGCCAGGATCGCCGGAGAATCGGTCAGGCGGTGCGAGACACGCACTTCGCTGACAGCATCGCCCAGGGCCGTCTTGATCCGCTCGACCAGGCCTTCCTTGCTCTTGGCGACTTCTTCGGCGGCTTTCTTGTCTTCTTCCGAATCCAGGTTGCCGAGGTCCAGGTCGCCACGGGCCACATCGACGAAGCTCTTGCCGTCGAACTCGTTGAGATAGCTCATCAGCCACTCGTCGATACGGTCGGTCAGCAGCAGCACTTCGATGCCTTTCTTGCGGAAGACTTCAAGGTGCGGGCTGTTCTTGACCTGCGCATACGTTTCACCGGTCAGGTAGTAGATCTTGTCCTGGCCTTCCTTGGCGCGAGCCAGGTAATCGGCCAGGCCAACGATCTGCTCGCCATCGTCACCCTGGGTCGACGCAAAGCGCAGCAGGCCGGCGATTTTCTCTTTGTTGGCGAAGTCCTCGGCCGGGCCTTCTTTCATGACCTGGCCGAAGTTTTTCCAGAAGCTCTTGTACTGCTCGGGCTCGTTCTTCGCCAGTTTTTCCAGCATGTCCAGCACGCGCTTGGTCAGTGCCGACTTCATGGAGTCGATGATCGGATCTTTCTGCAGGATTTCCCGCGAAACGTTCAGCGACAAATCGTTGGAATCCACCACGCCTTTGATGAAACGCAGGTACAGCGGCAGGAACGACTCGGCCTGGTCCATCACGAACACACGCTGCACATACAGCTTCAGGCCACGTGGCGCCTCACGCTGGTACAGGTCGAACGGTGCACGGGCCGGCACGTACAGCAGCGAGTTGTATTCCAGCTTGCCTTCGACCTTGTTATGGCTCCAGCTCAGCGGGTTCTCGTAGTCGTGGGCGATATGCTTGTAGAACTCCTGGTATTCCTCGTCTTTCACTTCGGTGCGCGGACGGGTCCACAGGGCACTGGCGCGGTTGACGGTTTCCCATTCCACTTCAGGCTTTTCTTCGCCTTCGGCAGCGGTGACTTCCTTCGGCAGCTCGATGGGCAGCGCGATATGGTCGGAGTACTTCTTGATGATGTTGCGCAGGCGCCAGCCATCGGCGAACTCGTCTTCACCGGATTTGAGGTGCAGCACGATGCGGGTGCCGCGATCAGCCTTGTCGACGGTAGCGACTTCGAATTCGCCCTCGCCCTTGGAAGACCAGTGCACGCCTTCGCTCGCAGCGAGGCCGGCACGGCGGCTGAACACTTCGACCTGGTCGGCCACGATGAACGCGGAATAGAAGCCGACGCCGAACTGCCCGATCAGGTGGGAATCTTTCTTCTGGTCGCCGGACAGGTTCTTCATGAAGTCGGCCGTGCCAGACTTGGCGATGGTGCCCAGGTGCGTGATCACCTCTTCGCGGCTCATGCCGATGCCGTTGTCTTCGAGGGTGACGGTTTTCGCGTCCTTGTCGAAGCTCACACGGATTTTCAGCTCGGCGCCGCCTTCCAACAGTTCAGGCTTGGAAAGGGCTTCGAAACGTAATTTGTCGACAGCGTCAGAGGCGTTCGAAATCAGCTCGCGAAGGAAAATTTCCTTATTCGAATACAGCGAGTGAATCATCAGGTGCAGCAGTTGCTTCACCTCGGTCTGGAAGCCCAGGGTTTCCTTTTGAGTTTCCACGCTCATGGTCATCAAACTCCAAGTGGATGGTGGTGTCCGCCTCGCTGAGATTGGCGGCGGGATGTCCTCAAGGTGGGGGCAACGCTGATGATTTCAAGGGCGTTCCGGTTTTGAAGGCTCCTGGATCTTGAAATGCGCCCGGGCGGTGGCGATGGGCTCGGCCTCGACATCTTGCCAGGCGGTGATCGCGACATTGGCGACCCGCCGGCCCTGGCGCCAGACCTGGCATTTGGCATAGGTGTCGCGAAACTGCCCGGTGCGCAGGTAATCCAGGGAAAAGTCGATGATCTTTGGTACCCCCGGCGTGCCGGTGGCGATCAACAGATGAACGGCGGCCGACAACTCCATGAAACCGGCGATGACCCCGCCGTGGATGGCCGGCAATAAAGGGTTACCAATGTTGTCCTTGTTGGCCGGCAGGCGAAACACCAAGTCGTCGCCCTGGCGCGTGCATTCGACGCCGATGAGTTGGGCATAGGGGATCGAGGCGAGCAGCAGCGCGTAGTCGCCCTGCTCACAGGCATGGCGCAGTTGTTCCTGGGTGGTCTCGGTCATGGCTGGCCCACGGCAGTCAATGGACTGGCCTTCCCCATGCCCCTGGCATGCTGGCCCAGGCGCATGAACGTGCCCACCACATGGGCGATGGGTTGCTCGGGGTCGTCCTGATAGGCGAAACCCCGGGTGAAGATCACGTCCGGGGTCACCCGATAGCATTGAGCGAAGCCGTAGACGTCTTTGTGGGGCTCGGCGGCGTGCATGTAGTCGATGCGCAGGTCGAGGGTAGGACAGACTTCGAATTGCGGCAGCACACACAAGGTCGACATGCCGCACGCACTGTCCATCAATGAGGTCAACGCGCCACCATGGATGATGCCCGTCAGGGGATTGCCGACGATTTTCGGGCTGAACGGCAGGATGAGCGTCAGCCCATCACGACTGGCGCTGTGCAACTTCAAGCCCAACACCTGGCAATGCCGCAGGGCGGATAAAAAGCGGGTGGCACGCTCAAAAATGGGGTCTTCAGCCATGTCCATCAATGCCCTTGTTTATTTAGAGGCCTGGCAACAGGCGAGCTCGCTAAAGTTCCGCGACCGTGCAAAGTTATATATCTGTAGCAAAAGAGGAACTTAACCCGAGGGGGGTTGCTCAAAAGGCCAGTAGTTATTTCCATAAGGAGAAACACCCCATGCGTAAGACTTTTGCTATTGCCTTGATGTTGGCCGCCTCCCTCGGTCTCGCTGCCTGCGATAAAAAATCCGAGGACAAAGCTCAAGATGCCGCACAACACGCTGAGCAAGCTCAGCAAGACATGAACAAAGCACAGGATAAAGTGAACGACGCGGCTAAAGAAAACGCCGAAGCCGCCAAAGCTCAGTCTGAATCGAACAGCGCCGCCCAGCAGGAACAAGCACCTGCCACCGCGCCTAAGACCAACTGATACGGTTTTAGCTGTAAAAGAAAACCCGCCTGGTGCGGGTTTTCTTTTGCCTGTGATTTGGCGGCGCCTGTCAGGCCGCTTCCTTGCCAACCTCGGGCACTGGTGCTTCCGTGGGGGTATAGACCATCACGTCCAGCACATCGGAGTGAAACTCGCGCTGATACAGCACGAACACCACGCCGGCACTCATCAACATGAATAACCAGGGGCTGACGAACCACGCCAACATGGTCATGCCGAAATAATAGGAACGCAGGCCGAAGTTGAATTGGTTGGCCGCCATGGAAATGACTCGCGCCGCCCTTAGCGCAAAGGCCTTGCGCTCCTGCTCCGACACATGCCGCTCGCCGATCATCGGCGCCGAGCCAATCAGTACCGCCGCGAAGTTGTACTGGCGCATGCACCAACTGAAGGTGAAGAACGCATACACGAACACCAGTGCCAGGCACAGCAACTTGACCTCCGCCATGCCCTGGGAAGCCTGTTGCACCATGGGGATGTCCGCCAGCAACGACACCGCCCGATCCGATGCCCCGAGCACCGTCAGGATGCCAGCCAGGATGATCAGCGTGCTGGAGGCGAAGAATGAGGCGTTGCGCTCCAGGTTGCCGATCACGCTGGCATCGGCGATGCGGTTCTCGCGCAGCAGCATGCGGCGCATCCAGTCTTCGCGGTACAGGTGCATGACACTGGCCAGGCAGGCCGTATCGCGGGCCTTCCAGGTCGCGTAACGGGTGTAGCCCGCCCAGCAGATGATGAACCAGGCGGCGGCAAGCAGATGGATCAGGTTGGCTTGGATGAATGACATTCGATTTCCTGTGACGAAACAAAATCTGGAGCAATAGTCGCGGTGAACCCTGTGGGAGCGAGCTTGCTCGCGATTGCGATCCATCAGACACATCGATACTGGCTGATCTGGCGCTATCGCGAGCAAGCTCGCTCCCACAAGGTTGTGTGCAAGCCTTTCGAGACACTGCTTCGACGTTAGTCCACGAAAAAAGACACGGCACTCAAAAAAAATGCCCCGTATCGATTGATACGGGGCATTTCGGTTGTAGCCGATGAATCTGCCTGAAGCTGTTTAAGCCAGTGCTTCGCTGCGCTTGCCCAGCAGGCGATCACACACCACCGCGACCACCAGGGTCATCACCGAAGGCACCAGCCAGGCCAGGCCTTGTTCGCTCAGCGGCAAGTGGGCCAGTTGCGTCGGCATCCAGTCCGCCAGCCCGGCGCCCTTGAGCGCATCGATCAGGCCAAACAGGAACGACACCAGCATCACCGGGCCAACGATGCGCCCTTGCTCGTGCCAGAAGTCCTTGCAGAAGCTCAAGGCCACCAGGGCGATGCACGGCGGGTAGATCGCGGTGAGGACCGGAATCGAGAACGCGATCAGCTTGGTCAGGCCCAGGTTGGACACCAGCAGCGAAAAGGCCGCCAGGATCACCACCAGGGTCTTGTAGGACAGCGGCAAAACGCGGCTGAAGTACTCGGCACAGGCGCAGGTCAGGCCGACCGCGGTCACCAGGCACGCCAGGGAGATCAGCACCGCCAGGAAACCGCTGCCCAGGCTGCCGAAGGTATGTTGCACGTAGGCATGCAGCACCGCCGCGCCGTTGGTCGCGCCCATGGCCACTTCATGGCTGCCCGAACCGAGGCGGAACAGACTGACGTAGACCAGCGCCAGGCCCACCCCGGCAATCAGCCCGGCGATGATCGCGTAGCGGGTGATCAAGGCCGGCGACTCGACGCCCCGGGAACGGATTGCGTTGACGATGACGATTCCGAATACCAATGCGCCCAGGGTATCCATGGTCAGGTAGCCATTGATGAAGCCCTGGGAAAACGGCGCCGCCACGTATTCGGGGGTCGCCACGCCGATATCGCCGGCCGGCAAGGCAAACGCGGCGATGCCGAGCACGGCCAGGGCGATGATTTTAAGGGGCGCGAGGAAACGCCCGACGGTGTCCAGCAGGCGGCCCGGGTAGAGCGAGATGAAGAACACCAGCAGGAAATACGCGGCGCTGTACAGGAACAGTGCCAGCGGGCTTTCGCCCGTCAATGGCGCCAGACCGACTTCGAACGAAACGGTAGCGGTACGCGGCGTGGCGAACAACGGGCCAACGGCCAGGTAGCACACCGCCGCCAGCAACCCGCCGGCGACCTTGCCGATGGGGCTGCTCAAGGCGTCCATCGCCCCGCCCACCTTGGCCAGTGCCACGACCGTGATGACCGGCAGCCCGACCGCCGTGATCAAAAAGCCCAGCGCCGCCATCCAGACATGAGGCCCGGACTGCAAACCGACGATAGGCGGGAAGATGATGTTGCCGGCCCCGACGAACAGGGCAAATGTCATGAAACCAAGCGCCAGGATGTCCTGGCCTTTCAACACTTTCATTAAGGAAACCACACTACTGAATCGGAATTTAGAGAGGGATTTCCCTTATGGGTGAGGGAAATGCTGCCGATCCGTATGGGACCGACCCGTTTAGCGCGGCGCTTCCTTGTGGGCAGCGGTCGCAAAAATGGCTGCTAGCCTAACGAATTTGGCGATAAAACGCACTGTAAAGGGGCAAACTATCCGATGCACGACGTCCCCGTGTCGCGTTTTTGCATGTAAATGGTTGGCGATTGTCATTCCGTCATCGCGAGCAAGCTCGCTCCCACAATGAAATGCGCTCGACTGTGGGAGCGAGCTTGCTCGCGATAAGGCCCTCCCCATAGACCCAGAAACGACAAAGGCCACCCGAAGGTGGCCTTTGTTGCTGGAACGAAAAGGTCAGCCGAAGCTTACTTCTTCATTTCCCAGCCAGTCAGCTCGGCCAGGGCCTTGCCGATGTCTGCCAGCGAACGCACGGTTTTCACGCCTGCGTCTTGCAGCGCAGCGAATTTCTCGTCTGCAGTGCCTTTGCCGCCAGAGATGATTGCGCCAGCATGGCCCATGCGCTTGCCCGGAGGAGCAGTCACACCCGCGATGTAGGACACAACCGGCTTGGTCACGTTGGCCTTGATGTAGGCAGCGGCTTCTTCTTCAGCCGAACCGCCGATCTCACCGATCATGACGATCGCTTCGGTCTTCGGGTCTTCCTGGAACAGCTTCAGGATGTCGATGAAGTTCGAACCCGGGATCGGGTCACCGCCGATGCCGACGCAAGTCGACTGACCGAAACCGGCGTCAGTGGTCTGCTTCACAGCTTCGTAGGTCAGGGTGCCGGAACGGGAAACGATACCGACCTTGCCTGGCAAGTGAATGTGACCTGGCATGATGCCGATCTTGCATTCGCCTGGGGTGATCACGCCTGGGCAGTTAGGGCCGATGAGGGTGATACCCAGCTCGTCGCACTTGACCTTGGCTTCCAGCATGTCGATGGTCGGGATGCCTTCGGTGATGCAGACGATCAGCTTGATGCCGCCGAACGCTGCTTCAAGGATGGAGTCCTTGCAGAAAGGAGCCGGAACGTAGATCACGCTGGCGGTGGCGCCAGTGGCAGCTACAGCGTCTTTCACGGTGTTGAACACGGGCAGGCCCAGGTGCTCGGTGCCGCCTTTGCCTGGTGTTACGCCGCCAACCATCTTGGTGCCGTATTCCAGGGCTTGCTGGGTGTGGAAACTACCTTGCGAACCGGTAATGCCCTGGCAGATAACCTTGGTGTCTTTATTGATCAGGACGCTCATTATTTGCCCTCCGCAGCTTTAACGACTTGTTGAGCAGCGTCGGTCAGGCTGGTAGCAGCGATGATGTTCAAACCGCTTTCTGCCAGTACTTTAGCGCCCAGCTCAGCGTTGTTGCCTTCGAGGCGAACAACAACCGGGATTTTCACGCCGACTTCTTTCACGGCGCCGATGATGCCTTCGGCAATCATGTCGCAGCGAACGATGCCGCCGAAGATGTTGACCAGTACTGCGGCGACGTTGGTGTCGGACAGGATGATCTTGAACGCTTCGGTAACGCGTTCCTTGGTAGCACCGCCGCCCACGTCGAGGAAGTTGGCTGGCTTGCCGCCGTGCAGGTTGACGATGTCCATGGTACCCATGGCCAGGCCGGCACCGTTGACCATGCAGCCGATGTTGCCTTCCAGGGCTACGTAGTTCAGTTCGAACTTGGCAGCGTGCGCTTCGCGCGGATCGTCTTGCGACGGATCGTGGAAAGTCTTCAGCTTAGGCTGACGGTACATGGCGTTGGCGTCGATGTTGATCTTGGCATCGAGGCAGTGCAGGTCGCCGTCGGCCTTGATCACCAGCGGGTTCACTTCCAGCAGTGCCAGGTCGTGGTCCTGGAACAGCTTGGCCAGACCTACGAAGATCTTGGCGAATTGAGTGACCTGCTTGCCTTCCAGACCCAGCTGGAATGCCAGCTCGCGACCCTGGAATGGCTGAGCGCCAACCAGTGGATCGATGGTGGCCTTGAGGATTTTCTCAGGGGTATCGTGAGCGATTTTCTCGATGTCCACGCCACCTTCGGTGGAAGCCATGAACACGATACGGCGGCTCGAACGGTCAACGACAGCGCCCAGGTACAGCTCTTTAGCGATATCAGTGCACGATTCAACCAGGATCTTGGTGACTGGCTGACCGTTGGCGTCAGTCTGGTAAGTCACCAGACGCTTGCCCAGCCACTGCTGTGCGAAGGCTTTGGCGTCTTCTTTGCTGCGAACCAGCTTGACGCCGCCCGCTTTACCGCGACCACCGGCGTGAACCTGGGCTTTGACAACCCATTCGCTGCCGCCGATTTTGTCGCAAGCTTCTGCTGCCGCTTCCGGGGTGTCTACCGCGTAGCCGGTGGATACTGGCAGGCCGTACTCAGCGAACAGCTGCTTACCCTGATACTCGTGAAGATTCATGCTTATTACCGTCTTCGTTAGGTACTGCGCATTCGGTGCTGCACCGTTCTGGTGCCGCACCACCTGTGACTGCTGCTTGCGTAGCGTTCCGGTGAACCGGTGCTGCTACGCAAGGCTGCGTCCAGCGGATATTCCGCGGTGAGTCTTGCTCGCAAGGCTCACGACGGGCCATACCGCCGTGGTTTCTTATTGTCTATTAACGCTTCTTGCGGTTGGCCACGTGGATGGCGCCGCCATTTACGGCCAGGGCCGCTTCGTGCAAGGCTTCGGACAGGGTCGGATGGGAGAAGACCATCATGCCCAGGTCTTCAGCGCTGGTGCCGAATTCCATACCGATCGCGCCTTGCTGTACCAGCTCGGCAGCGCTTGGGCCAATCACGTGAACGCCCAATACGCGATCCGTCTTGGCATCGGCGATGACTTTCACGAAACCACCGGTATCGTTGGCTGCCATGGCACGGCCACTGGCGGCGAACGGGAAGGTGCCGACGTTAACTTCAACGCCTTCGGCTTTCAAGGCCTGCTCGGTCTTGCCAACCCATGCGATTTCCGGGTGGGTGTAGATAACCGATGGGATCAGGTCATAGTTCATCTGGGCTTTGTGGCCCTTGATGCGCTCGACAACCATGATGCCTTCCTCGGACGCCTTGTGCGCCAGCATCATGCCGCGGACCACGTCACCGATGGCGAAGACGCCCGGTACGGTGGTGGCGCAGAAATCATCAACTTTGATGAAACCGCGTTCGTCGAGGTCCACGCCGCTATCGGCAGCCAGCAGATCGGTGGTCACCGGACGACGGCCGACCGCAACGATCAGCTTGTCGAAAGTGATGGTCTGTTCGCCATTGGCGTCGGTGTAGTTGACCACGACTTCTTCGCCGTTGACCTTCGAACCGGTCACGCGAGCGCCCAGCTTGATATCCAGGCCCTGTTTGGTCAGGGTTTTCAGCGCTTCCTTGGAAACCGCAGCGTCAGCGGCCATCAGGAAGGTGTCGAGGGCTTCGAGCACGGTCACTTGCGCGCCCAGGCGCGACCAGACCGAACCCAGCTCGAGACCGATCACGCCGGCGCCGATCACGCCCAGGCGCTTAGGCACGGACTGGAATTCCAGGGCACCGGTGGAATCGACGATCACGTTCTGGTCGACCGGAGCCGGCGGAATGTCGATCGGACGCGAGCCTGGCGCCAGGATGACGTTTTCGGCTTCGATCACTTCAACCGAGCCATCGGGCTTGGTCACTTCGACTTTCTTGCCCAGCAGCAGCTTGCCGTGGCCCTGGATCGAGGTCACGCCGTTGGCCTTGAACAGGGTGGCAACACCGCTGGTCAGGTTCTTGACGATGCCAGCCTTGCGGCCAACCATCGCGGCGACGTCCATTTTCACTTCACCGGTAGAGATACCGTGAACGTTGAAGCTTTCTTTCGCTTCCTTGTATTTCCAGGAGCTGTCCAGCAGCGCCTTGGAAGGAATGCAACCGACGTTCAGGCAAGTACCGCCGAGGGCCTGCTTGCCCTCGCCATCGGTGTATTTCTCGATGCAGGCAGTGGTAAGGCCCAGTTGCGCAGCCTTGATGGCCGCTACGTAGCCACCAGGGCCCGCACCAATCACTACCACGTCGAATTTCTGAGTCATGAGTCATTCCTTTTCGAATCAAACCGGACGATCACTTGTGATGACCGTCGAGGGACGAAACCGGTTGTTTCAGCAAGAGGCCGGTCGACAGACCGGCCCTCGCGGCGAAAATCAGATATCCAGCAACAGACGAGCCGGATCTTCAAGCAGGTTCTTGATGGTGACCAGGAACGTCACGGCTTCTTTGCCGTCGATCAGGCGGTGATCGTAGGACAGTGCCAGGTACATCATCGGACGAATCACGACTTGACCGTTGATCGCCATCGGACGCTGCAGGATGTTGTGCATGCCCAGGATAGCCGCCTGTGGCGGGTTGACGATCGGGGTCGACATCATCGAACCGAATGTACCACCGTTGGTGATGGTGAACGTACCGCCGGTCATCTCTTCGATGGACAGCTTGCCGTCACGGGCCTTCTTGCCGAAGGTGGCGATGCCGCCTTCGATTTCGGCCAGGCTCATCAGTTCGGCGTTGCGCAGGACCGGAACCACCAGGCCACGGTCGCTGGAAACCGCGACGCCGATGTCGGCATAACCGTGGTAGACGATGTCGGAACCGTCGATCGACGCGTTGACCGCCGGGAAGCGTTTCAGCGCTTCGGTGGCAGCCTTGACGAAGAACGACATGAAGCCCAGGCGTACGCCATTGTGGGACTTCTCGAACAGATCCTTGTACTTCGAACGCAGGGCCATGACTTCGGTCATGTCGACTTCGTTGAAGGTGGTCAGCATCGCCATGTTCGACTGTGCTTCGACCAGACGCTCGGCAACCTTGGCACGCAGGCGGGTCATCGGAACGCGTTTTTCAACGCGATCACCGGCAGCGAACACCGGAGCGGCGGCGGCAGGTGCGGCTGGCTTGGCCGGTGCGGCGGCTGGCGCGGCTTTCTTGGCGGCAACGGCTGCCACCACGTCTTCCTTGGTCACACGACCACCCTTGCCGGTGCCGGCAACGGAGGCGATGTTGATGCCGTTCTCTTCGGCGATCTTGCGCGCGGCAGGCGCGGCGACTGGATCGTCTTCGCCATCGGCAGCAGGCGCTGCGGCCTGGGCTGCGGCAGGAGCAGCAGCGGCCGGAGCGGCGGCAGCGGCGCCGCCCTCTTCGATCGAGCCCAGTACCTGGTTGGACAGGACGGTAGCGCCCTCTTCGGCAACGATTGCGCCGAGCACACCGTCAGCTTCGGCCAACACTTCCAGAACGACTTTGTCGGTCTCGATGTCGACGATCAGGTCGTCACGCTTGACTGCTTCGCCCGGTTTCTTGTGCCAGGTGGCAACGGTGCCATCGGCAACCGATTCCGGGAATGACGGGGCTTTGATTTCGATAGCCATTATCTGTGGGTCCTTAAAATTCGGTTTCAGTCAGCACGAAGGCTTAAACAGTGAAAGCATCTTGCAGCAGTTTTTCCTGCTGCTCGGCGTGCATCGACGCATAACCACACGCAGGTGCAGCGGAAGCATCACGGCCGGCGTATTCCAGGCCCAGGGCCTTGTTATGGTTGCCGATGCTGCGACGCAGGTGATGCTGGCTGCTGTACCAGGCGCCCTGGTTCATCGGTTCTTCCTGACACCACACCACGTGGGTGAGGTTGGTGTAAGGCGCGATGGCCTCCATCAGGTCTTCTTCCGGGAACGGGTAGAGCTGCTCGATACGCACGATGGCGATGTCTTCGCGGCCTTCGGCACGACGTTTTTCCAGCAGGTCGTAGTAGACCTTGCCGCTGCACAGGACCAGGCGAGTCACCTTCGCCGCGTCCAGCGTGTCGATTTCCGAAATAACGGTCTGGAACGAGCCTTCGGCCAGGTCTTCGAGCGTGGAGATCGCCAGTTTGTGACGCAGCAGCGACTTCGGTGTCAGCACGATCAGCGGCTTGCGCAGCGGACGGATGACCTGACGACGCAGCAGGTGGTAGATCTGTGCCGGTGTCGTCGGTACGCAAACCTGAACGTTGTGCTCGGCACACAGTTGCAGGTAACGCTCCAGACGTGCCGAGGAGTGCTCCGGCCCCTGCCCTTCATAACCGTGTGGCAACAGCATGGTCAGACCGCAGAGACGGCCCCACTTGTGCTCGCCGCTGGTGATGAACTGGTCGACAACCACCTGGGCACCGTTGGCGAAGTCGCCGAACTGGGCTTCCCAGATCACCAGCGCATTGGGCTCGGTGGTGGAGTAGCCATATTCGAACGCCAGGACGGCTTCTTCGGACAGCAGCGAATCGTACAGGTCGAAACGTGGCTGGCCCTTGTACAGGTGTTGCAGCGGGATGTAGGTGCTGGCGTCTTTCTGGTTGTGCAGCGCCGCGTGGCGGTGCGAGAAAGTGCCGCGGCCTACGTCCTGGCCGGTGATGCGAATCGGGTGACCTTCGAACGCCAGGGTCGCGTACGCCATGGTTTCGGCGTAACCCCAGTTGATCGGCAGGCCGCCGGCTTGCATCTTCTGCCGGTCTTCGTAGATCTTCGCGACCTGGCGCTGGACCACGAAGCCTTCCGGGATTTCCAGCAGCTTGGCGGACAGTTCCTGCAGGGTCTTGAGGTCGAAACGCGTGTCGTGACGCGCGGTCCAGGCGTGGCCCAGGTACGGACGCCAGTCCACGAACAACTCTTTGTTCGGTTCCTTGACCAGGCTTTTTACCACGTGCAGCCCGTTGTCCAGGGCATTGCGATATTCATCGACTTTTTCCTGGACGCGGGCGACATCCAGAACACCGCCCTGGGTCAGGCGCTCGGCATACAGCTCACGGGTGGTGCGCTGCTTGGCGATCTGCTGGTACATCAGGGGCTGGGTGCCGCTTGGCTCGTCGGCCTCGTTGTGGCCGCGACGACGGTAGCAGACCAGGTCGATCACCACGTCGCGCTTGTACTGCATGCGGTAGTCGATGGCCAACTGGGTCACGAACAGCACGGCTTCCGGGTCATCGCCATTCACATGGAGAATCGGCGCCTGGATCATTTTCGCGACGTCGGTCGCGTACTCGGTGGAACGCGAGTCTTCCGGGTTGCTGATGGTGAAGCCAACCTGGTTGTTGATCACGATGTGCACGGTGCCGCCGGTCTTGAAACCGCGGGTCTGCGACATCTGGAAGGTTTCCATGACCACGCCCTGACCGGCGAATGCCGCGTCACCGTGGATGGAAATCGGCAGCACCTTCTCGCCGGTCGGATCGTTGCGACGATCCTGGCGGGCGCGGACCGAACCCTCGACCACCGGGGAAACGATTTCCAGGTGAGACGGGTTGAACGCCATGGCCAGGTGGACTTCACCACCGCTGGTCATCACGTTGGACGAGAAGCCCTGGTGGTATTTCACGTCACCGGAGCCCAGCTCGACCTTCTTCTTGCCTTCGAACTCGTCGAACAGCTCGCGCGGGTTCTTGCCGAAGGTGTTGACCAGTACGTTCAGGCGGCCACGGTGGGCCATGCCGATGACGACTTCCTTGGTGCCGTAGGAACCGGAACGCTGGATCAGCTCGTCGAGCATCGGAATCAGGCTTTCGCCGCCTTCCAGGCCGAAACGCTTGGTACCCGGGTACTTGGTGCCCAGGTATTTCTCCAGGCCTTCACCGGCGGTGACGCGCTCGAGCAAGTGGCTCTTGATGTCGGCGGAGTACGTCGGACGGCCACGAACGCTTTCCAGACGCTGCTGGAACCACTGGCGCTGCTCGGAATCGGTGATGTGCGTAAATTCAGCGCCGATGGTGCGGCAATATGTCTGCTGCAACGCTTCGTGAATTTCGCGTAGGCTCGCTTCCTCTTTGCCGATGAACAGGTCGCCGGCACGGAAGGTCGTATCAAGGTCGGCATTGGTCAAGCCGTAGTGAGTGATCGACAGGTCTGCAGGTGCAGGACGCTGCCACAGCCCCAGCGGGTCAAGCTGGGCTGCCTGGTGGCCACGCATCCGGTAGGCCTGGATCAGTCGCAATACTTCAACTTGCTTCTTCTCGTGCTCGGAGCTCACGCTGCCGGCAGACACCGGCTGAGCGCGGCGCTGGTTCTTTGCCAGCAACACGAAATGATCGCGAATCGTCGAGTGCGAAACATCAGTGGCAGAATTACCGTCGGCCGGTAGCTTCTGAAAGTAGGTGCGCCATTCTTCTGGCACAGCGTTAGGGTCGTGCAGGTAGAGCTCGTAGAGCTCTTCCACATAGGCAGCGTTACCACCGGAGAGGTGGGCACTGTTCCACATGCGCTGCATCACGCTTTCTTGCATGCTTGGTCACCCTCGATTAGGGGAACACCACCGGCGAAAACACCGAGCAAACTTGCAGAAGTCCGAGTGCAGCGACTAAAACAAGCCACTTAGGATCACGCTGATAGTCCGGGTACCAGCCCGGATGCCCCTGCTTGTCTCATTTCTTCAAAATAAGAACCACCGCTTTGTGAGCGGCTGTTCTGGTTATAGCCAAGACGCGGGTTGAAGCCCGCGCCCTGGCCTTTACGGGTACAACGGTCCTACGGGTACAGCAGCTGAATCACACGCCGCTTTGCAGCAGCATGTTACGAATGTGACCGATGGCCTTAGTCGGGTTCAGGCCTTTCGGGCAGACGTTGACGCAGTTCATGATCCCGCGGCAGCGGAATACGCTGAACGGGTCATCCAGCGAAGCCAGACGCTCGGACGTCTTGGTGTCACGGCTGTCTGCCAGGAAGCGGTACGCTTGCAGCAGGGCGGCCGGGCCCAGGAACTTGTCCGGGTTCCACCAGAAGGATGGGCACGAGGTCGAGCAGCAAGCGCACAGGATGCACTCGTACAGACCGTCGAGCTTTTCACGCTCTTCCGGAGACTGCAGACGCTCGATGGCCGGAGCCGGCGTGTCGTTCTGCAGGAATGGCTTCACCTTCTCGTATTGCTTGTAGAAGATGCTCATATCGACGACCAGGTCACGGATAACCGGCAAACCTGGCAATGGACGAACCACCAGCTTGTTGCCCTTGACCACGGCCGACAGCGGCGTGATGCAGGCCAGGCCGTTCTTGCCGTTGATGTTCATGCCGTCGGAGCCGCAAACGCCCTCGCGGCAAGAGCGACGATAGGAAAAGCCCTCGTCCTGCTCTTTGATCAGGGCCAGCACGTCCAGCACCATCAGGTCTTTACCACCGGTATCGACCTGGAAGTCCTGCATGAACGGCGCAGCGTCCTGATCAGGGTTGTAGCGATAAACACTGACTTGCAACATAGCGGTCACCCTTAATAAGTCCGGACTTTTGGTTCGAAAGTCGGAACAGTCTTCGGCGAGAAGTTCACGGCACGCTTGGCGACGCGTTTTTCACCCGGGAAGTACAAGGTGTGGCACAGCCAGTTTTCGTCGTCACGGTCTTCGAAGTCTTCGCGGGCGTGGGCACCACGGGACTCTTTACGCACTTCTGCGGCGATGGCGGTGGCTTCGGCCACTTCCAGCAGGTTCTGCAATTCCAGCGCTTCGATACGGGCAGTGTTGAACGCCTGCGACTTATCGTTGATCTTCACGTTGGCGATTCGTTCACGCAATTGCGCCAGCTGGGCGATACCCTTCTGCATGTATTCGCCGGTACGGAACACACCGAAGTAGTTCTGCATGCAGTTCTGCAGCTCGCGACGCAGGGTTGCCACGTCTTCGCCTTCGGTACGCTCGTTCAGAGCGGACAGACGCGCCAGGGCAGCTTCGATGTTGGCATCGGTGGCATCGTCATATTCGATACCGTCGGTCAGCGCTTTCTCCAGATGCAGGCCGGCAGCGCGACCGAAGACCACCAGGTCGAGCAGCGAGTTGCCGCCCAGGCGGTTGGCACCGTGGACCGATACGCACGCCACTTCACCCACTGCGAACAGGCCAGGGATGATTTCGTCCACGCCTTCGCCGTTCTGGGTGATCGCCTGGCCGTGGATGTTGGTGGCAACGCCGCCCATCATATAGTGGCAGGTTGGAACCACTGGAACCGGCGCGACGACCGGGTCGACGTGGGCGAAGGTCTTGGACAGCTCGCAGATACCTGGCAGGCGGCTGTGCAGCACTTCCTCGCCCAGGTGATCGAGCTTGAGCATCACGTGGTCGCCATTCGGGCCACAGCCGTTGCCGGCGATGATCTCTTTAACCATCGAACGAGCCACAACGTCACGACCGGCAAGGTCCTTGGCGTTCGGCGCATAACGTTCCATGAAACGCTCGCCGTGCTTGTTGATCAGGTAACCACCTTCACCACGGCAACCTTCGGTCACCAGTACGCCGGCGCCGGCGATGCCGGTCGGGTGGAACTGCCACATTTCGATGTCTTGTACCGGCACGCCAGCACGCAGGGCCATGCCGACGCCGTCACCGGTGTTGATCAGGGCATTGGTGGTGGATGCGTAGATACGGCCTGCACCGCCGGTCGCCAGTACGGTGGCCTTGGCGCGGATGTAGGTGGTTTCGCCGGTTTCGATGCAGATCGCGATCACACCGACGAAGGCGCCGTCCTGGTTCTTCACCAGGTCGACGGCGTAGTACTCGTTCAGGAACGTGGTACCGGCTTTCAGGTTGCCCTGGTACAGGGTGTGCAGCAGTGCGTGACCGGTACGGTCGGACGCCGCGCAAGTACGCGCAGCCTGGCCGCCCTTGCCGTAATCCTTGGACTGGCCACCGAACGGACGCTGGTAGATACGGCCTTGCTCGGTACGCGAGAAGGGCATGCCCATGTGGTCCAGTTCGAACACCGCGGCCGGGCCTTCCTGACACATGTATTCGATAGCGTCCTGGTCACCGATGTAGTCGGAACCCTTGACGGTATCGTACATGTGCCAGCGCCAGTCATCGTTCGGGTCGGCCGAAGCGATGGCGCAGGTGATGCCACCCTGGGCGGAAACAGTGTGCGAACGGGTCGGGAAAACCTTGGTGATCACGGCAGTCTTGTGACCGCCCTGTGCCAGTTGCAGCGCTGCGCGCATGCCGGCACCGCCACCACCAATGATGATGGCGTCGAAAGAAATCGTTGGAATGTTAGCCATGGATCAGATACCCCAGAGAATCTGCACACCCCAGACGAAGTAAGCGAACATCGCAACGCCGCATACTGCCTGGAAAAGGAAACGTACGGCAGTCGCCGACTTGCCGAACGCCATGGGCGTCAGGTAGTCGGTCGCAATGGTCCACATGCCGACCCAGGCGTGAGCGCCCAGTGCGACAAGTGCCAGCAGACTGAAGATACGCATCCAGTTGTTTGCGAACAGTTCATGCCATTGGGCATAGCCCAGGCCTGGGTTTGCCACGACATATCCGATCAGGAAAATGAAGTAAGCCGCGAGAACGACCGCAGACACACGCTGGGCCATCCAGTCGTAGAGGCCCGAACGCGAAAGGTTCGTGACGTTGGTTACCATATCCAGACTCCTGCCAGAACGATCAGCACCGCAGACACGGCGATAATGATTTTCGAGCCCAGCTTGCCGCCTTCCAGCGTCTCACCGATGCCCATGTCCATGATCAAGTGGCGCACACCGGCGACCAAGTGATACAGCAAGGCGGACAGGATGCCCCAAATCACTAGCTTGGCTAGCGGACTGGTCAGACACGCTTTCACCTGACCGAAGCCTTCTTCCGAATCGAGCGACTTGTCCAATGCATAAAGCATGATGGCCAGGCTGACGAAGAGGATGACACCGGAAATACGGTGAAGAATGGACGTGTAAGCAGTGACTGGGAGTTTGATGGTCCTTAGGTCTAGGTTTACAGGTCGTTGGCTTTTCACGGCTTTTTTTTCACACTGAAGAGCCCCTAACAATCAGGGCAAAGTTGTTGGGGCGCGCACTGGTCAGGTACTCACCACCCAGGGAGTGACGACCCCCAAGAAAGCAGGCCCAAAAGCCCCTGGCGGTCGGTGGCCGAGTATAGACAGTTAGGCTACTAATGACAACGCGTTCACCTTCCCCTAATAGCGCATTGCACATATGGCGCAAAAGGCGTAAACGGCAGGTAATTTCGCGGAAAAAGTGCGGTTAAAGCCTTCTGGAGCAAGACTTTAGGCAAATTGACTTTCGGATTTATCTCACTATAGTGGTGCGGGCCCTGCGTGGGGGGTCTGTCTGATGATTTCAAGCATTAATAGGAGGCCACATGGCTGACAAAAAAGCGCAGTTGATCATCGAGGGCGCAGCCCCCGTCGAGCTGCCCATTTTAACCGGCACCGTTGGTCCCGATGTAATCGACGTACGGGGCCTGACGGCCACGGGCCGTTTCACCTTTGACCCAGGTTTCATGTCGACCGCCTCGTGCGAGTCGAAAATCACCTACATCGACGGCGACAACGGCATCCTGCTGCACCGCGGCTACCCGATCGAGCAACTGGCTGAAAAATCGGACTACCTGGAAACCTGCTACCTGCTGCTCAACGGCGAGCTGCCGACCGCAGAGCAAAAGGCCCAGTTCGTCAGCACCGTGAAGAACCACACCATGGTTCACGAGCAGTTGAAGACCTTCTTCAACGGCTTCCGTCGCGATGCCCACCCGATGGCCGTCATGTGCGGCGTTGTCGGCGCTCTCTCGGCCTTCTACCACGACTCCCTGGACATCAATAACCCCCAGCATCGCGAAATTTCCGCGATCCGCCTGGTGGCGAAGATGCCGACCCTGGCAGCCATGGTCTACAAGTACTCCATGGGCCAGCCCATGATGTACCCGCGCAACGACCTGACCTATGCAGAGAACTTCCTGCATATGATGTTCAACACCCCGTGCGAGATCAAACCGATCAGCCCGGTGCTCGCCAAGGCCATGGACCGGATCTTCATCCTCCATGCCGACCACGAGCAGAACGCCTCCACGTCCACCGTGCGCCTGGCCGGCTCCTCGGGTGCCAACCCGTTCGCCTGTATCGCCGCCGGTATCGCCGCACTCTGGGGCCCTGCCCACGGCGGTGCGAACGAAGCGGTGCTGACCATGCTCGATGAAATCGGCGATGTCTCGAACATCGACAAGTTCATCGCCAAGGCCAAGGACAAGAACGATCCGTTCAAGCTGATGGGCTTCGGTCACCGGGTCTACAAGAACCGCGACCCGCGCGCCACCGTGATGAAGCAGACCTGCGACGAAGTGCTCAAGGAACTGGGGATCAAGAACGATCCGCAACTCGAACTGGCCATGCGCCTGGAAGAGATCGCCCTGACCGACCCGTACTTCATCGAGCGCTCGCTGTACCCGAACGTCGACTTCTACTCGGGGATCATCCTCAAGGCGATCGGCATTCCAACCAGCATGTTCACCGTGATCTTCGCCCTGGCGCGGACCGTCGGCTGGATCTCCCACTGGAAGGAAATGCTCTCCAGCCCGTACAAGATCGGCCGCCCGCGCCAGCTGTACACCGGCTACGAGTCGCGTGACATCACCCAGCTGGAAGACCGCAAGTAAGACCTGCCTTGCGATAGGTCCCAAGCTGCATTGAAACAGCCCCCGCTTCTTATATAAGAGCGGGGGCTGTTTTGTTTGTGCCTCCTTTTATGCAGTGGCGGCCGGACTGGCGCCATCGCGAGCAAGCTCGCTCCCACACTGGAACCCAATCCCCTGTGGGAGCGAGCTTGCTCGCGATGACGGCAGCCCTGGCCCCCTTAAACCCGGCACAAAAAAATACCCCGGCCTCTCGACCGGGGTATTTCTTCAAGCTCTTATCGCTACATCAATGGTTAACCGCCCCACTCGCCCCCAGGCCAGTCTGCGAACGCACGAACTGCGGGAAGAACAGCGCCCGTTCGTTTGCGCCTTCAGCCGACTTGTCGGTGATGGAGAAGAACCAGATGCCGACGAACGCAATGGCCATCGAGAACAGCGCCGGGTATTCATACGGGAAGATCGCCTTCTCGTGACCCATGATCTGTACCCAGATGGTCGGGCCGAGGATCATCAGGCCCACGGCACTGACCAGGCCCAGCCAACCGCCAATCATGGCGCCACGGGTGGTCAGCTTCTTCCAGTACATCGAAAGCAGCAGTACCGGGAAGTTGCAGCTCGCCGCGATGGAGAACGCCAGGCCCACCATGAACGCGATGTTCTGCTTCTCGAACAGGATACCCAGGCCGATCGCCAGCACCGCCAGGGCGATGGTGGTGATTTTCGAGACGCGAATCTCGTCCTTCTCGTTGGCCTTGCCTTTCTTGATCACGCTGGCATACAGGTCATGGGACACCGCCGAGGCACCGGCCAGGGTCAGGCCCGCCACTACCGCCAGGATGGTGGCAAAGGCTACCGCCGAGATGAAGCCCAGGAAGATGCTGCCGCCCACGGCGTTGGCCAGGTGCACCGCTGCCATGTTATTACCGCCCAGCAAGGCACCTGCCGCGTCCTTGAAGGCCGGGTTGGTGCTGACCAGCAGGATCGCGCCGAAGCCGATGATGAAGGTCAGGATATAGAAGTAACCGATGAAGCCGGTGGCATACAGTACGCTCTTGCGCGCTTCCTTGGCGTCGCTCACGGTGAAGAAGCGCATCAGGATGTGCGGCAGGCCAGCGGTACCGAACATCAGCGCCAGACCCAGGGAGAAGGCCGAGATCGGATCCTTCACCAGGCCGCCGGGGCTCATGATCGCCTCGCCTTTAGGGTGAACCTTCACCGCTTCGGCAAACAGCATGTTGAAGTCGAAGTTGACGTGCTTCATGACCATCAACGCCATGAACGAAGCACCCGACAGCAGCAAGACCGCCTTGATGATCTGCACCCATGTGGTGGCCAGCATGCCGCCGAACAGCACATAGAGGCACATCAGGATACCCACCAGGATCACCGCAACGTGGTAGTCCAGGCCGAACAGCAGTTGGATCAGCTTGCCGGCACCGACCATTTGCGCGATCAGGTAGAACGCCACCACCACCAACGAACCGCTGGCAGACAAGGTACGGATCTGGGTTTGGCCCAGGCGATAGGACGCCACATCGGCAAACGTGTACTTACCCAGGTTACGCAGGCGCTCGGCGATCAGGAACAGAATGATCGGCCAGCCCACCAGGAAGCCGATGGAGTAGATCAGGCCGTCATAACCGGACGTGAACACCAGCGCGGAAATGCCCAGGAAGGACGCCGCCGACATGTAGTCGCCCGCGATTGCCAGGCCGTTCTGGAAACCGGTGATCTTGCCGCCGGCCGCATAGTAGTCGGCCGCCGAGTTGTTTTTCTTGGACGCCCAGTAGGTGATGTACAAAGTCGCGCCGACGAAGGCCACGAACATCAGGATAGCCGCGACGTTGAGGGGTTGTTTCTGCACGGCACCGGTCAGGGCGTCAGCCGCCCAGGCGCCTGGTGCGAACGCTGCGATGCTCAATAGAGCCAGTAGACGCCGGATCATTGCTGAGCCTCCTTGAGAATCGCATTGTTCAGGTCGTCAAACTCGCCGTTGGCGCGCCGCACGTAGATGCCGGTCAGGATGAAGGCCGAGACAATCAGGCCGACACCGATGGGAATACCCCAGGTGATGGTGGACTCAGGCGTGATCTTGGCCCCGAGAATGTGTGGCCCGTAGGCGATCAGAAGAATGAAGCCGGAATACAGCCCAAGCATGATCGCCGAGAGAATCCAGGCGAACTTTTCCCTTTTTCTCACCAGCTCCTTGAAGCGCGGGCTGTTTTGAATCGAGAGGTAAATGCTGTCGTTCATTGTTTTTATCCTCGCAGCACAGATTTAATTGGAACGACTCTACTCTATGCGGCTCAAGGCCAGGTTCCAGACGACCTTAGTATTAGAACGACATGACGGTTTTGCCAGTTTCCCGCACATTTCTCGTAATCCCCCCTGTGGGAGCGAGCCTCTGTGGGAGCAAGGCTTGCCCGCGATGCAGGCACCTCGCTTGAACTTGAGACCTAGGCGATGCCATCGCGGGCAAGCCTTGCTCTCACAGGGCTCGGTGTAGAACCCAGGAATTGCAGGCACAAAAAAACCGCATGACACAACGTCATGCGGCTTCGGAACAGTCAAACCAGGCTAATTACTTGCCGGTCCACTCCTTCACGCGGTCCGGGTGCTTGGCGACCCAGTCCTTGGCAGCGGCGTCCGGCTTGGCGCCTTCCTGGATCGCCAGCATGACTTCGCCGATCTCGTCTTTCGACGCCCACTGGAATTTCTTCAGGAACTCGGCCACTTCCGGGGCCTTGGTGCCCAGCTCCTTGCTGCCGATGCTGTTTACAGTCTCAGCCGCGCCGTAGACGCCTTTCGGGTCTTCCAGGAAGCGCAGTTTCCACTTGGCGAACATCCAGTGCGGCACCCAACCGGTGACCGCGATGGATTCGTTTTTCTTCTCGGCACGGGTCAGCTCGGCGATCATGCCGGCGCCGGAACTGGCCTTGAGTTGATAACCGGTCAGGTCGTAATCCTTGATTGCCTGTTCGGTCTTGAGCATCACGCCTGAACCGGCGTCGATGCCGACGATGCGCTTCTTGAAGGAGTCGTCGGTCTTGAGATCCTCGAGCGACTTGGCCTTGACGTACTCCGGCACGATCAGGCCGATTTTTGCGTCCTTGAAGTTGGGGCCGTAATCGACCACTTGATCCTTGTTCTTGGTCCAGTAGTCGCCGTGGGTCACTGGCAGCCAGGCCGACAGCATCGCATCGAGTTTGCCGGTGGCCACGCCTTGCCACATGATCCCGGTCGCGACCGCTTGCAGCTTCACGTCATAACCGAGTTTTTGCTTGATCACTTCGGCGGCCACGTGGGTGGTCGCGACGCTGTCGGACCAGCCGTCAACGTAACCGATGCTCAGGGTTTTGGTTTCGGCGCTGGCCAAGGTGGAACTGACGGCCAGTACCAGTGCGGCACCTGCGCCCAAGAGTCGTCGCATCTTCATCGTTACTTCCCCGAAAGTGCTGCGCCCGACGGATGTCGGGCGGCGTCAACGTATAGTTATGATGCTCAGCGCCCCCATCACGCTCGCCCTCAAACCGGTCTGAACGCCAGTGGAGTACTGACAGGATTGATCATCAACCTGTGCCGTTCCGCAACCTGCTCTGTCTGCGACGTCGAGGCAACGAGAAACGACATCAGAACGCCAGCTACTGTTTCCGGGCAATTTGCGCTTTCTCACACGTGAGATTTGCAGGCCAAATCCGGTAAATGCCAGATAACTAGCCGCCACTGCGCATGACCGTGTATCGTCCCGCTACTATCGCGCCCCGTCCGTGCCTGTTTTGTGCCCGTCATGGCACTTGGCTCCGCTTCGGTGGTCATAGGCTGCGAACTTCATTCGGCACCTTCCTCTAAGGGATCCAGTCATGCTCCGTTCCTTGCGCTTCGCTGCCCTCCTCGGCGGCCTTATCCTGAGTGCGTCCGCGCTGGCGGCAGATATTGACGCCGCCAGCTATGGCTACCCCTTGACCAACCCGTTCGAGGCGACCATCGCCACCACGCCGCCGGACCTGCGTCCGGAGCTGCCGCTGATCGAAGACATCAATCAGGCCGACCACAGCCTGACCCTGCGCCCGGAACGCGAGTTCATCCTGCCGGACAACTTCTGGCCGGTTAAAAGCCTCACCTACCGCATGGCTACCCAGGACAAGCCCGCGCCGCTGATCTTCCTGATCGCCGGCACCGGTGCGCGCTACGACAGCACCCTCAACGAATACCTCAAGCGCCTCTACTACAAGGCCGGCTACCACGTGGTGCAGTTGTCCTCGCCCACCAGTTTCGACTTCATGAGTGCCGCGTCGCGCTTTGCCACGCCGGGCATTTCCAAGGAAGACGCCGAGGACATGTACCGGGTGATGCAGGCCGTGCGCGCGCAGAACCCCAAGCTGCCAGTGACCGAGTACTACCTGACCGGCTACAGCCTCGGCGCCCTGGATGCGGCCTTTGTCGCCCACCTGGACGAAACCCGGCGCAGCTTCAATTTCAAGAAAGTGCTGCTGCTGAACCCGCCGGTGAACCTCTACACCTCGATCACCAACCTGGACAAACTGGTCCAGACCGAGGTCAAGGGCATCAACAGCACCACGACCTTCTATGAACTGGTACTGAACAAGCTGACCCGTTACTTCCAGCAAAAAGGCTACATCGACCTCAACGACGCCCTGCTCTACGACTTCCAACAGTCCAAGCAGCACTTGAGCAATGAACAGATGGCGATGTTGATCGGCACCTCGTTCCGTTTCTCGGCAGCCGACATCGCGTTCACCTCGGACCTGATCAACCGTCGCGGCCTGATCATCCCACCCAAGTTCCCGATTACCGAAAGCACCAGCCTGACGCCGTTCCTCAAGCGTGCGCTGCAATGCGATTTCGACTGTTACCTCACCGAGCAGGTGATCCCGATGTGGCGCGCACGCACCGACGGCGGCAGCCTGCTGCAACTGGTCGACCAAGTCAGCCTGTACGCGCTGAAGGATTACCTGCACGACAGCCCGAAGATTGCCGTCATGCACAATGCCGACGACGTCATTCTCGGCCCGGGCGACCTGGGCTTCCTGCGCAAGACCTTTGGCGATCGCCTGACGGTTTATCCACTGGGCGGCCACTGCGGCAACCTTAACTACCGCGTCAACAGCGACGCCATGCTGGAGTTTTTCCGTGGCTAAATATCTGCTGCTTATCGCTGCGTTAATGAGTGCGGGCATGGTCCACGCCGACAACAGCAAAGCCAACGCGCCTGTGGTGGTGGATTCGGACGGCTTCAAGGAACCGCTGACCAAACTCAAGTTCAACCCGGGGCTGGACCAGCGCGAGTTCGAGCGCTCGACCCTCAACGCGTTGAACGTCTATGACCCGCTGGAATCCTGGAACCGCCGGGTCTATCACTTCAACTACCGCTTCGACCAATGGGTCTTCCTGCCCATCGTCGATGGCTATCGCTACATTACCCCAGGCTTCGTGCGCACCGGGGTCAGCAACTTCTTCAACAACCTGGGGGACGTGCCGAACCTGATGAACAGCCTGCTGCAATTCAAGGGCAAGCGTTCAATGGAAACCACGGCGCGGCTGCTGCTCAACACCACCGTGGGCATCGCCGGCCTGTGGGACCCGGCCACCGCCATGGGCCTGCCGCGCCAGAGCGAAGACTTCGGTCAGACCCTGGGCTTCTATGGCGTGCCAGGCGGCGCGTATTTCGTACTGCCGATCTTCGGCCCGTCGAACCTGCGCGACACCTCTGGCCTGCTGGTGGACTACACGGCCGAATCGGCGATCAACTTCCTCAACGTCGCCGAAGTCAGCTCCAACCACCCGGAACTGCTGCTCCTGCGCGGCGTGGACAGGCGCTACCAGACCAGCTTCCGTTATGGCCAACTGAACACGCCGTTCGAGTATGAAAAGGTGCGGTACGTGTACACCGAGTCGCGCAAGTTGCAGATCGCCGAGTAACTTTCGACCACCCCAAACCCACTGTGGGAGCGAGCTTGCTCGCGATAGCGCTCTGTCAGACAACATAAATGTTGAATGTCAGGCCCTCATCGCGAGCAAGCTCGCTCCCACAGTTGTCATGGGTTGCCAGTCTTAGCCTTTCAGCGCTTTCCAGAGCTTGCCGACCACCATCACCCCCGCCAACACCGCCGCCCCGGCAACGATCCCGGCCACGGCATTGAGCAGCGTCGGCACGATAAACCCGGCACCACCGGCACTGGCTGCCACGCCTTCGATCCAGTGATGCACCACTGGCACGCCATGGGTCAGGATGCCACCGCCCACCAGGAACATGGCCGCAGTGCCGATCACCGACAGGCTTTTCATCATGTAGGGTGCCGCCCTCAGGATCGCACCGCCGATGCTTTTGGCGGCCTGGCCTGGCTTCTGCGTCAACCAGAGTCCCAGGTCATCGAGCTTGACGATCCCGGCCACCAGACCATAGACGCCAACGGTCATGACGATGGCGATGCCCGACAGGACGATCACCTGCTGGGTCAGTGCTGCGTCAGCGACGGTGCCGAGGGTGATCGCGATGATTTCGGCCGAGAGAATGAAGTCGGTGCGCACCGCGCCCTTGATCTTGTCCTTTTCAAAGGCCACCAGATCGACCGCCGGATCCGCCACCGCCTCGACCAGTTGCGCATGTTCGGCCTGGTCCTCGGCCTTGCTGTGAAGGAACTTGTGGGCAAGTTTTTCGAACCCTTCGAAACACAAATAGGCGCCGCCCACCATCAACAAGGGCGTCACCAACCAAGGAACGAAGGCGCTGATCGCCAGCGCCGACGGCACCAGGATCAATTTATTGATGAACGACCCCTTGGCCACCGCCCACACCACTGGCAGCTCCCGCTCGGCACGCACACCCGACACTTGCTGGGCATTGAGCGCCAGGTCATCGCCGAGCACGCCGGCGGTTTTCTTGGCGGCCATCTTGGTCATCAGCGCCACATCGTCGAGCACGGTGGCGATGTCGTCGATCAGTACCAGCAAACTGCTTCCAGCCATGGAGGGGGCTCCTTGAATAATAATGCCGCGCAGCATACCGCGAGCCGCGGCGCCTTGGGGCATTCTTGAGCGCCGCGCGAAGCCGGTGCTACCATGCGCCACCGCCAGAACAGGCAAGGAACCCCTGGGTTTATGAGCACAATCCGCGAGCGCAACAAAGAATTGATCCTGCGTGCCGCCAGCGAAGAATTTGCCGACAAGGGCTTCGCCGCGACCAAGACCAGCGACATCGCGGCCAAGGCCGGCCTGCCCAAACCCAACGTCTACTACTACTTCAAATCCAAGGAAAACCTCTACCGCGAGGTGCTGGAAAGCATCATCGAGCCGATTCTCCAGGCCTCGACCCCGTTCAATGCCGACGGCGTGCCCGGCGAGGTGCTGAGCCATTACATCCGCTCCAAGATCCGCATCTCCCGCGATCTGCCCTTCGCCTCGAAAGTCTTCGCCAGCGAAATCATGCACGGCGCCCCCCACCTGAGCCCCGATCTGGTGGAACAACTCAACGCCCAGGCCCGGCACAACATCGACTGCATCCAGACCTGGATCGACCGCGGCCAGATCGCCCCCATCGACCCCAACCACCTGATGTTCAGCATCTGGGCCGCCACCCAGACCTATGCCGACTTCGACTGGCAGATCAGCGCCGTGACCGGCAAGGCGAAGCTGGATGAAGCGGATTACGAAGCGGCGGCGCAGACGATCATTCGGTTGGTGTTGAAGGGGTGTGAGCCAGACTGAAGACCGAGTTGCCTTCAATCGTGAGCAAGCTCGCTCCCACACTGGGTTTGCGGTGTCTAGGCATCATGTGTCCAGCATCAACCCTGTGGGAGCGAGCTTGCTCGCGATTGAAGGCACCTCGACTTCAGATTGAACCCATATTGCATCCCACAGTGGATAGTCACCCAATCGCGTCACCAGACCTGCCCGCAGCGGGTTGGCGACAACATAGCGAGCGAGCTTGACCAAGTCCTCCTCGCGCCGCAGCGCTCGGTCATGGTATCCCTGTTGCCACAGGCTACCTTGTCGTCCAGTGGACAGGTTCACCGCCCGAGCACTCAAGGACTTGGTTTTTTGCATCAACTCATTCAACGAGCCTTGCTGCAATTCGATCAACCAATGGAAGTGATCAGGCATAACCACCCAAGCCAATGACTTCGCCCATTTCTTATCCTGGGCAAACCGAAATTGTTCAACGACCAATCTGCCTAAAGCGAAGTCCTGGAAAATCGGCTTTCGCTCAACCGTGTTAGTGGTCAATAAATAGATTCGACTCAACTCACCGTAACGGCCAATGCGCAAGCGATGTGAAGCAGGTAGATCAGGCATTCCTTCGCCTCTCCAATAATCAGGTCATCAAAGGCTAGGCCAGTTGATTTTTGGATGCCGGGCTGACTCTTGGCTGGATGTGTCTGACAGATCGTCATCGCGAGCAAGCTCGCTCCCACACTGGGTTTGCGGTATTTAGACACTATGTGTCTGGCATCAAACCTGTGGGAGCGAGCTTGCTCGCGATGGCGCCAGTCCATTCACCCCAAAATCAAGCAACCACCCCCACATCCGCCCTCAACTGCAACGCCTCCACCGCCCTGACCGCCACCTGCTCATCCACATCCGAAACATCACCACTGACACCAATCGCCCCCAGCACCCTCCCGTCCTGATCCCTGATCAATACCCCACCCGGGGCCGGTACGACGTTGCCCTGCCCTAACCCATTCAAGGCGGCAAAGAACGCCGGGCGTTGTTGGGCGTCCTGGGCGAGCAGGCGCGAGCCTTTGCCCAGGGCGATGGCGCCCCAGGCCTTGCCGATGGCGATCTGCGGGCGAAGCAGGCTGGCGCCGTCTTCGCGCTGCAAGGCAATCAGGTGTCCGCCACTGTCCAGGACCGCGACGGTCAAGGGCGCAGCGCTGATTTCACGACCGGCGGCAAGGGCTTGCCCGGCCAGGTTGACGGCGACTTTCAAGGTTAGAGCGCTCATGGGTGCTGTCCTTCTTTTGTTATGGAAAAGCCTTTTGGCTTCACTTTCAGAAAAACCGAACCTCACAAATAGAACACAACACTGAATATTTTTGTATACAATAATTTTCACAAATCGCCTTAACTGATGAAGTAGAGCAGCAAAACCTGACCTTCCGACGAATGAAACAGGTGCTTGAGGAAATGGATTGACCTTCGTCGTTCGCCATGAATACACTCTGCACAAAGCCACTTGTATACAATTACAAAACGTAAGAGGCACAAAACCATGAGCAAAATGAGAGCAATCGAAGCCGCCGTTCTGGTGATGCGCCGTGAAGGCGTGGACACGGCCTTCGGCATCCCGGGTGCCGCGATCAACCCGCTGTACTCCGCCCTGCAGAAGGTGGGTGGCATCGATCATGTCCTCGCTCGCCACGTTGAAGGCGCCTCGCACATGGCCGAGGGTTACACCCGGACCAAGGCCGGCAATATCGGTGTATGCATCGGCACTTCGGGCCCGGCCGGCACCGATATGGTGACCGGCCTCTACAGCGCTTCGGCCGATTCGATCCCGATTCTGTGCATCACCGGGCAAGCCCCCCGCGCCCGTATGCACAAGGAAGACTTTCAGGCTGTGGATATCACCAGCATCGTCAAACCCGTGACCAAGTGGGCAACCACCGTGCTGGAGCCAGGCCAGGTGCCGTATGCCTTCCAGAAGGCGTTCTTCGAAATGCGCTCCGGCCGCCCGGGCCCGGTGCTGATCGACCTGCCGTTCGACGTGCAGATGGCTGAGATCGAGTTCGACATCGACGCCTATCAACCGCTGCCGCTGGCCAAACCCGCGGCCAATCGCGTGCAGATCGAGAAAGCCCTGGCGATGCTCAATCAGGCTGAGCGTCCATTGCTGGTGGCCGGCGGCGGCATCATCAACGCCGATGCCAGCGACCTGCTGGTGGAGTTCGCCGAACTGACCGGTATCCCAGTCATCCCCACCTTGATGGGCTGGGGCACCATTCCCGACGATCATCCGCAGATGGTCGGCATGGTCGGCCTGCAAACATCCCACCGCTACGGCAATGCGACCTTGCTCAAGTCCGACGTGGTGCTGGGCGTCGGTAACCGCTGGGCCAACCGTCACACCGGTTCGGTGGACGTCTACACCGAAGGCCGCACGTTCATTCATGTGGACATCGAGCCGACTCAGATCGGCCGCGTCTTCACCCCTGACCTGGGCATCGTTTCCGACGCCGCCTCGGCCTTGACGGTGTTCATCGAAGTGGCCCGCGAATGGCAAGCCGCCGGCAAACTGAAAAACCGTAGCGCCTGGCTGCAGGACTGCCAGCAACGCAAGGCCAGCCTGCAGCGCAAGACTCACTTCGACAACGTGCCGGTCAAGCCACAGCGGGTGTACGAAGAAATGAACCAGGTGTTCGGCAAGGACACCTGCTACGTCAGCACCATCGGCCTGTCGCAGATCGCCGGGGCGCAGTTCCTCCACGTCTACAAACCACGCCACTGGATCAACTGCGGCCAGGCCGGTCCCTTGGGTTGGACGATTCCGGCGGCGCTGGGGGTGGTCAAGGCCGATCCGAGCCGCAAGGTCGTGGCGCTGTCGGGCGACTATGATTTCCAGTTCATGATCGAAGAGCTGGCGGTGGGTGCGCAGTTCAAGCTGCCCTACATCCATGTGGTGGTGAACAATTCCTACCTGGGCCTGATTCGCCAGGCCCAGCGCGGGTTCGACATGGACTATTGCGTGCAACTGTCCTTCGACAACCTCAACGCCCCGGAACTCAACGGCTATGGCGTGGACCACGTTGCCGTGGCCGAGGGCCTGGGGTGCAAGGCGCTGCGGGTGTTCGAACCGGCGGGTATCCAACCGGCGCTGCGCCAGGCCCAAGCGATGATCGAGGAGTTCAAGGTGCCGGTGATCGTCGAGATCATCCTGGAGCGGGTGACCAACATCTCCATGGGCACCGAGATCAATGCCGTCAATGAGTTTGAAGACTTGGCGCTTGTGGGCAACGATGCACCGACCGCCATTTCGTTGCTCGATTGACCGACCGGCGTCCCTGTGGGAGCGAGCTTGCTCGCGATGACGGCGCTACATTCAACCTGGATGCAAGCAGACACACCGCTATCGCGAGCAAGCTCGCTCCCACAGGGGGCCTGATAAACATTCACAGGAGACCACCATGCCGCGTTTCGCCGCCAACCTGTCCATGCTGTTCACCGAGCAGGATTTCCTCGCCCGTTTCGAAGCCGCCGCCAAGGCTGGCTTCAGTGGTGTCGAATACCTGTTCCCCTATGACTACAGCTCCGCCGAACTCAAGGCCTTGCTCGACGCCAACGGCCTGACCCAAGTGCTGTTCAACCTGCCGGCCGGCGACTGGGCCAAGGGCGAACGTGGCATCGCCTGTCTGCCGGACCGGGTCGAGGAGTTCCGCGCCGGTGTCGACCTGGCCATCGCCTATGCCCAGGTGCTGGGCAACACGCAGGTCAACTGCCTGTCGGGGATTCGTCCGCAGAACTGCAGTGAAACCCTGGTGGAGAAAACCTTCGTCGCCAACCTGAAATACGCCGCCGAAAAGTTGCAGGCCAAAGGCATCAAGCTGGTGATGGAAGCCATCAATACCCGCGACATTCCTGGCTTCTACCTGAACAACACCGCCCAGGCCTTGTCGATCCGGGAGCAGGTGGGCAGCGCCAACCTGTTCCTGCAATACGACATCTACCACATGCAGATCATGGAAGGTGACCTGGCCCGGACCCTGTCGGCACACCTGGGCGAGATCAACCATGTGCAACTGGCGGACAACCCGGGCCGCAACGAGCCGGGCACGGGGGAAATCAACTACCGCTTCCTGTTCGAACACCTGGACCGCATCGGCTACCAGGGTTGGGTCGGCTGTGAATACAAGCCGCTGACCACCACCGAAGCAGGCCTGGGCTGGCTGAAAACCCATAACGCGATCTGATGCAGTTCCCCCTTGTGGGAGCGAGCTTGCTCGCGATGGCGTCAGTCCAGTCACTCATTTCCTGGCTGACACACCGTCATCGCGAGCAAGCTCGCTCCCACAGAAAGCACTCCCTCATTTGCTTGAAGCAATACAAAAACAAGAGGATTTTCCCATGGCTAAAATCGGATTCATTGGCACCGGCATCATGGGCCACCCCATGGCACTGAACCTGCAAAAGGCCGGCCACAGCCTGTTCCTGTCCCAGCACCACGACGCGGCTCCGGCCGACCTGCTGGCCGGTGGCGCGGTGGCGTTGGCCAACCCGAAGGAAGTGGCCCAGGAAGCCGAGTTCATCATCGTCATGGTCCCGGACACGCCGCAGGTCGAGGACGTGCTGTTGCGCGCCGACGGCATAGCGGCGGGCGTGGGCGCGGGCAAGGTGGTGATCGACATGAGTTCGATCTCCCCCACCGCCACCAAGGCGTTCGCGGCGAAGATCAATGAAAAAGGCGCGCAGTACCTCGATGCCCCGGTCTCCGGTGGTGAAGTCGGTGCCAAGGCTGCGACCCTGAGCATCATGGTCGGTGGCGACAGCGCCGCCTTCGAGCGGGCCCTGCCGCTGTTCCAGGCCATGGGCAAGAACATCACCCTGGTGGGCGGCAATGGCGATGGCCAGACCGCCAAAGTGGCGAACCAGATCATCGTCGCCCTGAACATCCAGGCGGTGGCCGAAGCGTTGTTGTTCGCCGCGAAAAACGGTGCCGACCCGGCCAAGGTCCGTGAAGCACTGATGGGCGGTTTCGCGTCGTCGAAGATCCTCGAAGTACACGGTGAACGCATGATCAAGGGCACCTTCGACCCGGGCTTCCGCATCAGCCTGCACCAGAAGGACCTGAACCTGGCCCTGCAAGGCGCCAAGGAACTGAACATCAACCTGCCCAACACCGCCAACGCCCAACAAGTGTTCAGCACCTGCGCGGCCATTGGCGGCAGCCACTGGGATCACTCGGCGCTGATCAAGGGGTTGGAGCATATGGCCAATTTCTCGATTCGCGACAAATAGACCCTGCCCCCCTGTGGGAGCGAGCTTGCTCGCGATAACGGTAGCCCAGCCAACATCTTTGTTGAATGTAAAACCGCTATCGCGAGCAAGCTCGCTCCCACAGGGTTCGCATCAACACTAATAATAAAAACCGGGAGCCCGCCATGTCGGTCGATCCGCAACAACTGCTGCGCGAGCTGTTTGCCACAGCCATCGATGCGGCCCATCCGCACCACGTCCTTGAGCACTACCTGCCCAGCGACCGCAGCGGCCGAGTGATCGTCATTGGCGCCGGCAAGGCCGCGGCGGCCATGGCGCAAGTGGTCGAGCGCTGCTGGCAGGGTGAAGTGTCCGGCCTGGTGGTAACCCGCTACGGCCATGGCGCGCCCTGCCAGAAAATAGAAGTGGTGGAAGCCGCCCACCCGGTGCCTGACGCCGCGGGCCTGGCCGTGGCCCAGCGAGTCCTGGAGCTGGTGAGCAATCTCAGCGAAGACGACCGGGTGATCTTTCTCTTGTCCGGCGGCGGCTCCGCCCTGCTCGCCTTGCCAGCCGAAGGCATCACCCTGGCCGACAAGCAATCGATCAACAAAGCCTTGCTCAAGTCCGGTGCGACCATCGGCGAGATGAATTGCGTGCGCAAGCACCTCTCGGCAATCAAGGGCGGGCGCCTGGGCAAGGCCTGCTGGCCGGCGACGGTGTACACCTACGCGATTTCCGATGTGCCGGGCGACCTGGCCACGGTCATCGCATCCGGCCCCACGGTGGCCGACCCCAGTACATCGGCCGAAGCCCTGGCGATTCTCCAGCGCTACCGCATCGATGTGCCGGCATCGGTGCGCGACTGGCTGCACAGCCCAGCGTCGGAAACCGTCAAGCCCGGCGACCCGAGCCTGGCCTGCAGCCACTTCCAATTGATCGCCCGTCCCCAGCAATCCCTGGAAGCCGCAGCGGTGAAGGCTCGCCAAGCCGGTTTCAGCCCGTTGATCCTCGGCGACCTGGAAGGCGAATCCCGGGAGGTGGCGAAAGTCCACGCCGGCATCGCCCGGCAAATCGCCCTGCACGGCCAGCCGCTGGCGGCACCGTGCGTGATTCTCTCCGGCGGCGAAACCACCGTCACCGTGCGCGGCGATGGCCGTGGCGGGCGCAATGCCGAATTCCTGCTGAGCCTGACCGACAGCCTCAAGGGCCATCCCGGCATTTATGCACTGGCTGGCGACACCGACGGCATCGACGGTTCCGAAGACAACGCCGGCGCCCTCATGACCCCGGACAGCTATCGCCGCGCTGCCGAACTGGGCCTGTGCGCCAGCGACGAGTTGGATAACAACAATGGCTACGGCTACTTCGCCGCCCTGGATGCGCTGATCGTCACCGAACCGACCCGCACCAACGTCAACGACTTTCGCGCCATCCTGATCCTCGAGAACCCCAAACATGACGCCTGATAAAAAGGTCAAGATCCTCGCGACCCTCGGCCCCGCCACCCGAGGCATCGATGACATCCGCGAGCTGGTACAGGCCGGCGTGAACATCTTCCGCCTGAACTTCAGCCACGGCGACCATGCCGACCACGCCCAGCGCTACCAGTGGATCCGTGACGTCGAGCAGCAGCTCAATTACCCCCTGGGCATCCTGATGGACCTGCAAGGCCCGAAGCTGCGGGTTGGCCAGTTCGCCGACGGCAAGGTCCTGCTGCAACGGGGCCAGGCCCTGCGCCTGGACCTGGACCCGACGCCGGGTGATCAACGCCGGGTCAACCTGCCCCACCCGGAAATCGTCGCGGCCCTGGAGCCCGGCATGGACCTGTTGCTGGACGACGGCAAGTTGCGCCTGCGCGTGACCGCCAGACACCGCGACGCCATCGACACCGAAGTGCTCAACGGCGGCGAACTGTCGGACCGCAAAGGCGTGAACGTGCCCCAGGCCGTGCTCGACTTGAGCCCGTTGACCGCCAAGGACCGGCGCGACTTGAGTTTCGGCCTGCAGCTGGGCGTGGACTGGGTAGCGTTGTCGTTCGTGCAGCGGCCCGAGGACATCCGCGAGGCTCGCGCGCTGATCGGCAACAAGGCGTTCCTGATGGCGAAGATCGAGAAACCGTCGGCGGTGGCCCAACTGCGGGAAATCGCCGAATTGAGCGACGCGATCATGGTCGCCCGCGGCGACCTGGGGGTCGAAGTCCCGGCCGAAAGCGTGCCGCAGATTCAGAAAAACATCATTGGCACCTGCCGCGCCCTGGGCAAACCGGTGGTGGTGGCCACCCAGATGCTCGAGTCGATGCGCTTTTCCCCGGCGCCCACCCGCGCCGAAGTCACTGACGTTGCCAACGCCGTGGCCGAAGGGGCTGATGCGGTGATGCTGTCGGCGGAAACCGCCTCAGGGGATTACCCCCTTGAAGCCGTGCAGATGATGAGCAAGATCATCCGCCAGGTGGAAAACGGTCCCGACTACCAGGCGCAACTGGACGTCAGCCGAGCGAAAGCCGAGGCCACGGTGTCGGATGCCATCAGCTGCGCGATCCGGCGCATCAGCAGCATCCTGCCGGTGGCGGTGCTGGTGAACTACAGCGAATCAGGCAGCTCCAGCCTGCGCGCGGCGCGGGAACGGCCGACGGTGCCGATCCTCAACCTCACGCCGAACCTGCAGGCCGCCCGCCGCCTGACGGTGGCCTGGGGCGTGCACTCGGTGGTCAATGATCGGTTGAAGCAGGTGGACGAAGTCTGTTCCACCGCCCTGGAAATCGCCCAGGCCCAAGGCATGGCCCAGCGTGGCGATACCTTGCTGATCACCGCGGGCGTACCGTTCGGGCAGCCGGGGTCGACCAACTCGCTGCGCATCGAGACGTTGATCTAGCGTCTGTACTGGCCTCATCGCGAGCAAGCTCGCTCCCACAGGGGGCTGCGGTGCCTTGTGGGAGCGAGCTTGCTCGCGATGAAGTCGACTCGGTCCCTCTGACACACACCTACCATGCCCAACACCCACTGCCCCGACTGGGCCACCGCCCTGCTCAACGGCTTCAGCCAAGTCTTTCTCCAGCGCCATCCGCTGTGCGGCCTGCTGTGCCTGTTGGCGATTCTGCTCACGGCGCCCGCCCTGTTCGGCGGCGCGTTGCTCGGCGGTGTGGCCGGGTTGTTGACGGCCCAGCGACGCGGTTACCCCAAGGCCGACCGGCAAGCCGGACTGTTCAGCTACAACGGCATCCTGCTGGGCTTGCTGCTGAGCCTGGCGTTGCCCTGGTCCGTCCTGTTGCCACCGTTGATCATCGCCGCAGGTGGCCTCAGCGCGATACTGACCCAGCAATGGCTCAAGCGCACCCGAGGCCCTCGCTGCCTGCCCGCCTACACCGCGCCCTTTGTCGGGCTGGCCTGGCTGCTGATGGGTTTCACCTTGCCGCAGCCCGCCGCCACCTCGATTGAAATGACCCTGCCCAACCTGCTGGCCGCTCATTTGAGCGGACTGGGCCAGGTCATGTTTCTCGGCCATCCAGCGGCTGGCGCGCTGATCGCCGCCGGGCTGCTGCTGGCCAACCGGCGCGCCGGTGCTTGGGCATTGTTCGCTTCCGCGGTCGGCCTGGCCTTCACCCTCTCGCAGCATGAAAACGCATCCGCCCTGTCCGGGCTGGGCGGCTATAACCCGGTGTTGGTGGCGCTGGCCCTCAGCCAACAGCGCCGCCCATGGCTGCCGCTGATGGGCATCGTCCTGGCAATCATGCTCACGCCAGGCTTTAACGCCCTCGGCCTGCCGCCCCTGACAGCGCCGTTCATCCTCGCCTGCTGGCTGATCCAGGCCACCGGCCGGGCGTGGCGCCAGGCCAGCCTCGACATCGCGCCTTGCGCTGTACGGGGCAATCCCCCTAGGCTTCGCTGATTCCGGTTCAGGCGAAGATTATGCAAAGCAGCGACAACTGGCGTGAACGCCTCTACGTGATCATTTTCCAGACCGACACCGTGGCCGGCCGGCGCTTCGACAGCACCCTGCTGTTGATCATCCTCGCCAGCCTGGTGATCGTGATGCTCGACAGCATCGACAGCGTGCACAAGCACTATGCGGCCCTGCTGGCGGCTATCGAGTGGGGCTTCACGTTCATCTTCATCGTCGAATACGGCCTGCGCCTGTACTGCTCGCCCAAGCCGCTGCGCTATGCCTTCAGTTTCTACGGCCTGGTGGATCTTCTGGCGATCGTGCCGGGGATCCTGGCGCTGTACTACAGCGATGCCCAATACCTGTTGATCATTCGGATCATCCGCATGCTGCGGATTTTCCGCGTGCTCAAGCTCAGCCCTTACCTCAAGCAAGCCAACTACCTGATGGCGGCGCTGCGCGGGAGCAAGCAGAAAATCATCGTGTTCCTGGTCAGCGTCTCGACCCTGGTGACCGTCTTCGGCACGCTGATGTACGTCATCGAAGGCCCCGAGCACGGTTTCACCAGCATCCCCAAGGGTATCTATTGGGCTATCGTGACACTGACCACCGTAGGCTTCGGCGACATCGTGCCCAAGACACCCCTGGGCCAAGTGGTGTCGTCCCTGGTGATGATCACCGGTTACTCGATCATCGCCGTGCCAACGGGTATTTTCACGGCTGAACTGGCCACGGCCATGCGCGGTGACCAGCTCAAGCACGATTGCCCGGTGTGCAGCAAAAACAACCACGAACACGGCGCCGCTTTCTGCTCCCGTTGTGGCAATGCACTGTTTAAGAAATTGGAATAAGCAAAGCACTTTTTGATGCTTGAAGGTCTATAGGCATGCAGCTAGTGTGCTGGCTAATTGCCCGGAATCCCCGTTCAAATAAAAAGGAATTCGTATAAGTGAAGAACTTCTTTGGCGCCTCCCTTCTCGCCGTTGGCCTGACCTTCGGCAGCCTGGCCCACGCCGCCCCGACCCTGCTTAACGTTTCCTACGACGTCATGCGCGACTTCTACAAGGACTACAACACAGCCTTCCAGAAGCACTGGCAGGCCGAGCACAACGAAAACATCACCGTGCAAATGTCGTTCGGCGGCTCCAGCAAGCAGGCGCGCTCGGTGATCGACGGGCTGCCGGCGGATGTCATCACCATGAACATGGCCACCGACATCAACGCCCTGGCGGACAATGGCAAACTGGTGCCCGAGAACTGGGTCACCCGCCTGCCGAACAACAGCGCGCCGTTCACCTCGGCCACGGTATTCATCGTGCGCAAAGGCAACCCGAAAGCACTGAAGGACTGGCCCGACCTGCTCAAGGACGGTGTGCAGGTGATCGTGCCCAACCCGAAAACCTCCGGCAACGGTCGCTACACCTACCTGTCGGCCTGGGGTTATGTGCTGAAAAATGGCGGTGACGAGAACAAGGCCAAGGCCTTCGTCGGCAAACTGTTCAAGCAGGCGCCGGTCCTGGACACTGGCGGTCGCGCCGCGACGACCACCTTCATGACCAACCAGATCGGTGACGTGCTGGTGACCTTTGAAAACGAGGCGGAAATGATCGCCCGCGAGTTCGGCCGCGATCAGTTCGAAGTGATCTACCCAAGCGTTTCCGCCGAAGCCGAGCCACCGGTGAGCGTGGTCGACAAAGTCGTCGAGAAGAAAGGCTCCCGCGAAGCGGCAGAGGCCTACCTCAAGTACCTGTGGTCGCCCGAAGGCCAGGAAATCGCCGCCGCCAACTACCTGCGCCCACGGGACCCGGCAGTACTGGCCAAATACACCGACCGCTTCCCGAAAGTGGACTTCCTGTCCGTGGAAAAAACCTTCGGCGACTGGCGCACGGTGCAGAAGACTCACTTCAATGATGGCGGGATTTTCGACCAGATCTATAGCGGCCAGTAAGGCTCGACTCGCCTCAAAGCCAGGCTGTCAGCCAAGTCCAAACCTGTGGGAGCGAGCTTGCTCGCGATAACGGTCTGTTCTGCATCAATGATGTTGGAATGAAGCCGCTATCGCGAGCAAGCTCGCTCCCACAGGATCTGATCGTTACCATTAATCCCCGGCATGTCTGATATCAGCCGCAAAGCCTGTTCCTGAGCCCTGCAAGTCTTTAGCCTCACGCCATCCTTTCAATTGATCGATGAGATTGCCATGAGTGCTCATTCACCCACCTCGCCCGGCAGCACCCTGACCCGCGGCATGGTCCTGCTCTTCGCCTTCTGCTGCGGCGCCATTGTCGCCAACATCTACTACGCCCAACCCATCATCGAACTGATCGCACCCGATGTCGGCCTGAGCAGCACCATGGCCAGCCTGATCGTCTCGCTGACCCAGATCGGTTATGCCCTGGGCCTGTTTTTCCTGGTGCCGTTGGGTGACTTGCTGGAAAACCGTCGGTTGATGATTCTCACCACGCTGGTGGCGATTGCCAGCCTGTTGGGGGCGGCGTTCACTGACCAGCCGAATGTGTTCCTGCTGGTCTCGTTGCTGGTGGGATTCAGTTCGGTGTCGGTGCAAGTCCTGATTCCGCTGGCCGCGCACCTGGCACCAGAGGAATCCCGGGGGCGGGTCGTCGGTGGGATCATGGGCGGCCTGCTGCTCGGGATCCTGCTGGCGCGGCCGGTCTCCAGCGTCGTGGCCGATCACTTTGGCTGGCGGGCCATGTTCATCATCGCTGCCGCGTTGATGGCCGCGATCAGCATCGTCCTGGCGCTGACCGTGCCCAAGCGCCAGCCCGACCACAGCGCCTCTTATGGTCAACTGCTGGGTTCGCTCGGCACCCTGCTGCGCCAACAACCGCTGTTGCGCCAACGGGCGTTCTACCAAGCCTGCATGTTCGCCACGTTCAGCCTGTTCTGGACCGCCGTGCCGCTGGAACTGTCACGCAACCACGGCCTGTCCCAGACTGAAATCGCCCTGTTCGCCCTGGTCGGCGCCATCGGTGCCATCGCCGCGCCCATCGCCGGTCGCCTGGCGGATGCCGGCCATACCCGCAACGCCTCGCTGCTGGCGATGCTGTTCGCCAGCCTGAGTTTCCTGCCGGCGTTCATCCAACCGCTCTACAGCGTGATCGGCCTGGCGGTGACCGGCGTGGTCCTGGACTTCTGCGTGCAGATGAACATGGTCCTGGGCCAGCGCACCATCTACGCCCTCGACGCCAAGAGTCGCAGCCGGCTGAATGCGCTGTACATGACCAGCATCTTCGTCGGCGGCGCCTTCGGCTCATCGATTGCCAGTGCGGTGTACGAGCACGGCGGCTGGTTGTGGGTGGTGATCGTCGGCAGCGCCTTTCCGCTGTTGGCCTTGCTGCGCTTCTTGAGTGCCTCGCACAAGCCGTCCCTGGCCACGGCCTGAAACCCCACCCATAAAAATGCCCGGTCGCTCGAGGCGACCGGGCATTTTCATGGAGCGGTCAAATCCGCACGTTGCCACGCGGCCCGGCAATCGCCCAGATGATCAGGCCCAGGACCGGCAGCAGCAGGATCAGCAGCACCCAGAGAATTTTCATCCCGGTTTCCGCGCCACTCTTGAGTACATTGATGATCGCCCAGATATCGAGCGCCAGGATAATCAGGCCGACCAGGCCGTTGAAGGTGGAACCCATGGTGTCGCTCCCAAATGGTGATAGGCACCCTTAGGATAGCGGGCCCCTGGCAAGGGTTCCGTTTTATTGCTTCAGACGTGGACCGCGACCTTGAGAGCTTCCAAGGCCGGCGCGGCGGCGATGCCGACTTCGGTACACAGTTCCAGCACCCGCGGCACGTCGTTGCCGTACACCAGCACCATTTGCAATTCATCGTCGAGCAACTGGCTGAAGTTCATCAGCACGTAGCCGCCGTTTTCCTTGTTCAGGCTGCTCATCTGGATCTGGATGCGGTTGAGCGCGGTCAGGGCTTCGGTTTTCGCCAGCTGCTTGGGCTTGAGATTGAACGCTACGCCAGGGCCGAACGAAGCGACGATCTGCTCGAACAGATCCACGTAGGTGTCGGCCTGGAACAGCACGGTGTCCGGCAGGCTGCCCACCACCACCCACTCACCCAACGGGATCGGGAATGTGTCGTCGTAGTTGATATCGGGGTTGGCGGCCAGGAAAGCCGTCGGATCGGCGTAGGCCTGGGCCGCTTCGTCAGCGATTTTCGCGATGTCCGCCTCGCCGAGGCAGCCGGAGCTGATTTTACCGATGAGTTCGATGAGGGCGGCTTTCATGGGGGTGAATCCTGTGGCGAAGGGTGTCTTGAGGGCGGGCAGGATAGCGCATCACATCGGTCGAGTCAGGCGTGGCGAGGGAGCTTGTTCCCGCTCGACTGCGAAGCAGTCGTAAACCCGCTAAACAGCGGTAAACCTGACAGGTTGCGGTGGCTGGATTTTGGGCTGCTGCGCAGCCCAGCGGGAGCAAGCTCCCTCGCCACAAAAGCCGTCGGGATCTGCTCGGACCTTTCAGCCCAACATCTTTTCCAACTGCGCCGTGGTGTCTACCGCGCCCATGGTCCTGGCGGCATCGAGGGCCGAGACGCCGTTGGCGTCCTTGGCTTTCGGGTCGGCGCCTTTGCCGATCAGGTAGTCGACGATTTCCACCCGGTTGAACATCGCCGCCATCATCAAGGCGGTACGGCCATCGAAGGACGCGCCTTCCACTTGCGCGCCGCCGTCCACCAACGCCGAGACCACTGCCAGGTCGCCCTTGAACGCCGCGCCGGCAATCGGGCTCTGGCCGTTGTCGTTGCGGATTTCCGGATCGGCCTTGTGCTCCAGCAGCACTTTCACCGTTTCCACATGCCCGTGGTAAGCGGCCAGCATCAACAGGGTGTCGCCCTTGTGATTGCGCAGGTTGGGCGGCAGGCCCTTGCTCAGGAGCGCGGCCATCATGGCCGCGTCGCCCTGGCGTGCGACGTTGAACACCTGCTCGGCAAACTCGGCAGCCTCTTCCGGGGTCATCTGGCGGCTTGTATCGGACATGGGAAACTCCACTCGGGTCTTCGCAAAGCGGCTAGTTTCCCGAGGGACCCGGGCGCTGTCATCCCTTTTTTCACTGTGCCCGCCATAGCCAGAATCAATAACGCAATTGTCCGCCCTGGATCCGCACCGCGAGTTGCCGGTCCACCCGCACGTACGTATCGGTACCCGGCAACCAGGCATAGACCGGCTCATCCCCAGCGACGCACGGGTCGAACCCTTCAGCCTTGAGGCGCGTCTTCTGGTACTTGAAGGTGCCGGTGGTGTCCATCTTCACCTTGATGCGCAGGAACAGCGGCACGGCATAGGCGGGCAACTTGCATTGCAAGAATTGCAGCAGCTCGCTGAAGTCCAGGGTCGCCAGGGATTCGGCCGGGGTGATCGCCGCCATGCCGGCACGGCCATTGGTGCCATTGATCTCCACGCCATAAGCCACCGCCTCAGCCACCTGCGGGTGTTGCAGCAAGACGTTTTCGACTTCCGTGGTGGAGACGTTTTCGCCTTTCCAGCGATAGGTGTCGCCGAGGCGATCGACGAACTGCCCATGCCCGAAGCCGATGTTGCGCAGCAGGTCTCCGGTGTTGAAATAACGGTCGCCGGGCACGAAGACATCCCGGCAGATGGTTCTTTCGGTCAAGGCTTGCTCGGTGTAGCCGTCCAGTGGCGCCTTCTCGTCGATCCGCGCCAACAGCAGGCCCGGTTGGCCCTTGGGCACTTTTTGCATGCGACCTTGCAGGTTGCGCAACGGCAGGCCGCTGGCATGGTCGTACTGCACCAATTCCCAGCCCATCAGGGAGAACCCGACGGTGTTGTCGAAATTCAGGATGTTGGTGAAACCGATATTGCCGTCGCTGGCCGCATACAGCTCGCAGATGTGATCGATGCCGAAACGCGTCTTGAAGGCCGACCAGGCCCCGGGCCGCAGGCCGTTGCCGATCATTTTCTTCGCACCGTGGTGGCGGTCATCGGCAACGACGGGTTGGTCGACCAGGTAGCGGCACAACTCACCGACATACCCCAGTGTGGTCGCCCGGTAACGGCGTACGTCGCTCCAGAACTGGCTGGCGCTGAACTTGCGTCGAATCGCAAACCCTGACGCGCCACAAATCGCCGCCCCCCAACACACGCACAGGCCGGTGGCGTGGTACAGCGGCAAGGTGCAATAGACGACATCGTCGGGCTGCATGTCCAGGGCGATCAGGCCGAAGCTGGTGGAGGTGCGCATCCAGCGACCATGGCGAAACACCCCGGCCTTGGGCAGCCCGGTGGTGCCCGAGGTGTAGAGGTAAAAACACGGATCGTTGCAGAAAACCTCCCGGCTGCACGCCGGGTTATCGTCCGGGTAAGCCTCGCAACCGGCCATCAGGTCGACGAAACCAGACGGCACATCGACGCCATCCTGATCCGCCAGCCACCAGGTCCTGTCGCTCGGCAGTGCGGTGCGCGCTCGCACATCGTTGAACGCCGCGACCCGCTCATCCCCGACCAGCACCGCGATCGGGTTGACCAGGGCCAGGCTGTGCACCAGCGCATCGCCGGTTTGCGAGGTGTTGAGCATGGCACTGACCGCGCCGACCTTGGCCATCGCCAGCACGCTGATCAGCAACTGCGGCCGGTTCTCGACGAATATCGCCACACAGTCGCCCTTGCCGATGCCTTGGGCCAACAGGTAATGGGCGATGCGATTGGCCTGCCCGTTGACCTGTGCATAACTCAACACCGTATCGCCACACAGCAGCGCCGGGCCCTGGGGATTGCGTCGGGTGGCCTGTTCGAAACACCAGCCCAGGCCACAAGGTTGGGTCGGGTCCAGGACATTGGCCAGCTTCCTGCCCTTGACGATCCGGGGAACGGCTCTGGCGATGGCTGGCAGCTTGCGCAGCATCATGCCCCAGGTAATGGCGTCGCTGGGTGTACGACTCATGGTGATCTTCCCCGTTCGACCTCGTGGGTCTCGGTTCTTGTTATCGGGCTGGCGGTGATTTTGGCTCGAAAGTACGCCGGCGGTCGCAGCGCTGTACATGCGGTTTTTGCAATGTTTTGTATCTGCTGCCCGAGGGAGGCGAAGCGTGAGCGCCGGAAAACGATTTGGTTCCAAATATCGTTGCCCGACCACGCAAAATGCAGGATGCACGATGGCCGTTCATGCAAGATGCACGAAAGCGAAAATAGAGAAAAAACATAACACGTTGTTTTTAAAGTACTTTTTTAAATGCTAAATGCTGGCACAGACAGTGCAACCACCCCTCCACGGTTTGCCACACCATGGAGCAGTCAACTATGAACATGATTCAAGAAAAGTTTGCATCCCTGTTTTCCAACTACGAAGTGACCACCCAGCCCCGCCCGGATGGCGGCATTCTGCTGACCTTGCGCAATAGCGACGGCAAGCTGTTCAAACGCACGATTTCCTACGCTCAATTGCACGCGGGGGATCAGTTGTCCTGGGCGATCAGCGCGATCCGTCGCGACTTGGCCGAACAAGCCAGCGAGTTGCCCCAGATCACGCTGCTGCAGAGTCAGCATCGGTTTGCGCTGCCGACTTACCATAGCGCTTGAGTCTGCCGGAAACTCGCGTCGCTGTTGACTGGGAAAACGGCGCTTCTTTCAGAAATGGGAAGCGCCGTTTTTTTGCGTCTTGAAAAAGCCCGCCGTGTTCCGGGCGATGGGCGGGCATCTCCGTTCGACGGTACCGGCCGCTCACTTTTGAACGCAGGTCAGTCTTCCAGGCGAGGAAACCGGCGAGCGATATCATCGCCGGTGAACTCAGCAGCCACCCCCTGGGAATCACCAGACAAACGGATCGAAACAAAATGCGGCCGCTCCCCCTTGTCAAACCAATGCGGCGTACCGGCAGGCACCGTTATCAAATCGTTCCTTTCACACAGCACCGCATAGACATAATCGCCAAGGTGCAGGTTAAACAACCCCCGACCGCTGACGAAAAATCGTACCTCGTCCTGGCCATGGCGATATTCATCAAGCCACTCGGCCTGCGGCTCGACCTGTTCGGTGTGATCGCTGCTCACGCTGACCACATCGACCGCAACGTAACCGCGCTCAGTCATCAACGCATCGATCTGAGCCTGGTAAGCCGCGATGATGTCCTCCTCACGGGCCCCCGGCTGAATGTTCGCCGCCGCTTCCCAGCGATCGAAGCGAACACCTTGTTCCGCCAGGGTCGCGGCAATGTCCTCGAAATGGGTCAACACCTTGTTCGGAATGTCAGGGCTCGAGACGTGATAAACGGACAGGCTGCTCATGACAATGGCTCCAGCAAATTAATGGTTCGAAGGCTCATGGCCGGTCCTCTTGCATGCGTGTCGCAATGATAACGGCTGCCGCGAAGGCGGCGAGGCTGGCGAGGCTGAACGTCCAACTGGCGCCCAGGGCGTTCCAGCTGTAGCCGGAGTACAACGCGCCCAAAGCCCCGCCCGTACCGGCCAGCGCGGCATACAGCGCCTGCCCCTGGCCTTGCTGGCGAGGACCGAAGCTGCGTTGCACGAAATGGATGGCCGCGGCGTGAAAGCTGCCGAAGGTCGCCGCATGCAGCACCTGGGCGAACAACAACACCCAGAGGAACTCGGCCAGCGAGCCCAGCAACAGCCAGCGCAACGCCGCCAACAGGAAACTCGCCAGCAGTACCCGGCGCACGGAAAACCGCGCCAGGATCCGGCTCATCAGCAGGAAGACCAACACTTCCGCCACCACACCGACCGCCCAGAGCAGCCCGATCAAGCCACGACTGTAGCCCAGGCGTTCGAGGTGCAACGTCAGGAAGGTGTAATACGGCCCGTGGCTCACCTGCATCAGGCCCACGCAGGTGTAGAACGCCAGCACGCCAGGGTTGCGCAGTTGCCGCAGGAAGCCCTCCCCCGCGACTCGTGGCCCCTGCAATGGCTGGGCGTTGGGCACCCAGAAGCTGGCAAGGACGATGCCGGCCATGATCAACACCAGCGCCACCGGGTAGATGTCCAGGCTCAGCCATTCGAACAAGCGACCGAGCACGACCACGGTGATGATGAAACCGATGGAGCCCCACAGGCGGACCTGGCTGTAGCGCGAGGCCTGCCCGCTCAAATGGGCCAGGGTGATGACTTCGAACTGCGGCAACACCGCGTGCCAGAAGAACGCATGCAGCGCCATGACCATCGCCAGCCAGGCATAGCTTTTATCGATGAAGATCAGCGAGAAGGTCAGCAGCGTGCAGATCGCGCCGAACCGCACGATCGCCAGGCGTCGGCCGGTGTAATCCCCCAGCCAGCCCCAGATGTTCGGCGCCACGCAGCGCATCAACATCGGGATCGCCACCAACTCACCGATGCGCGCCGCGTTGAAGCCCAGGTGATCGAAATACAGCGCCAGGAACGGCGCCGTCGAACCGAGCAGGGCGAAATAGAACAGGTAGAAGCTGGAGAGCCGCCAGTACGGCAGTGCCGCCATGGTCGTCAGGCCACGGCGGCTGGCAGGCCGGCCATCAAAGTTGCCCCAGCACCGGGGTGCTGACGCGGACGTCGGCGTTCTGGCCGCGATGACGCAGCAGGTGATCCATCAGCACGATGGCCATCATCGCCTCGGCGATGGGCGTGGCCCGGATGCCGACGCACGGGTCATGACGGCCCTTGGTGATCACATCGACAGGGTTGCCATGGATGTCGATGGAGCGTCCCGGCGTGGTGATGCTGGACGTCGGTTTCAAGGCCAGGTGCGCCACGATCGGCTGGCCCGAGGAAATGCCGCCGAGGATACCGCCGGCATTGTTGCTGAGGAAACCGTCCGGAGTCAGTTCGTCACGGTGCTCGGTGCCACGCTGGGCGACACAGGCGAAACCGGCGCCGATCTCCACGCCTTTCACCGCATTGATACTCATCAGCGCGTGGGCCAGCTCGGCGTCGAGGCGGTCGAAAATCGGCTCGCCCAGGCCCGGCATCACCCCTTCGGCGACCACGGTGATCTTCGCACCGACCGAATCCTGATCCCGGCGCAGTTGGTCCATGTAGGCCTCGAGCTCCGGCACCTTGTCCGGGTCGGGGCAGAAGAAAGCGTTCTGCTCTACCGAATCCCAGGTCTTGAACGGGATTTCGATGGGCCCCAACTGGCTCATGTAGCCACGGATGACGATGCCCTGGCTGGCCAGGTATTTCTTGGCGATCGCACCGGCCGCCACGCGCATGGCGGTTTCCCGGGCCGAGCTGCGGCCGCCGCCGCGGTAGTCGCGCTCGCCGTATTTGTGGTGGTAGGTGTAGTCGGCGTGGGCCGGGCGGAACAGGTCCTTGATGGCCGAGTAGTCCTTGGACTTCTGGTCGGTGTTGCGGATCAGCAAGCCAATGGCGCAGCCGGTGGTGCGCCCTTCGAACACCCCGGACAGGATTTCGACTTCATCGGCTTCCTGGCGCTGCGTGGTGTGGCGGCTGGTACCGGGCTTGCGGCGGTCCAGGTCACGCTGCAGGTCGTCTAGGGAAATCTCCAGCCCCGGCGGGCAGCCGTCGACAATGGCGACCAACGCCGGGCCATGGCTTTCGCCCGCGGTGGTGACAGTGAACAGCTTGCCGTAGGTATTGCCGGACATGCAGGGTGCTCCGTGAAAAACGCTGAGAGACTCAACCTTGGATTCGTAGTGGGCGCCAGTATACGCAGGCTCCCCGCGTAGTTCATCCTCGAACCTTATCGGCGGCCACCAGTCCAACCGGCACCTTCGCAACTAATGGCGTGATGATGTTAAAGCTGCTTGCCCTAAGCCTTACCTTGTTTACCGGCCTGTTTTCCTGCCTGGCCCAGGCCACGGTGCTGCAACGCCCCATCAGCCTCGACACCGGCAGCGGTGAGCTTTTCGGCTCGTTGCTGCTGCCCAAGTCCGACACGCCGGTGCCGGTTGTCCTGATCATTTCCGGGTCCGGTCCTACGGATCGCGACGGCAACAACCCCGAGGGCGGGCGCAACGACAGCCTCAAGCGCCTGGCCTGGGTGCTGGCCAGGCACAACATTGCCAGCGTGCGCTATGACAAACGTGGTGTGGCCGCCAGCCTCGCGGCGACACCGGACGAGCGCAACCTGAGCGTCGAGGCCTATGTGGCCGATGCCGTGGCCTGGAGCCACAAGCTCGCCGCCGATCCACGCCTGGGCCCGTTGATTTTGCTGGGCCACAGTGAAGGCGCGTTGATCGCCAGCCTCGCCGCGCCCCAGGCCAACGCGGCAGCGGTGATTTCGCTGTCCGGCAGTGCCCGGCCGATCGACCAGGTATTGCGCCAACAACTGAGCAACCGCCTGCCGCCGCCGTTGATGCTGCGCAGCAATGAGCTGCTCGACAGCCTCAAGGCCGGTCGGCTCGACAGCAACGTGCCGGCGCAACTGCAGGTCATTTTCCGCCCCAGCGTACAACCCTACCTGATCTCGCTGTTCCGCCAGGACCCGGCCCGGGCCTTCGCCGCGTTGCAGATGCCGGCCTTGATCATTCAGGGCAGCAACGATATCCAGGTCGGTGCCGATGATGCCCGGCAGTTGAAAGCCGCCAAGCCCGACGCTGAACTGGCGCTGATCGAGGGCATGAACCACGTGATGCGCATCGTGCCCAACGACGTGAAACGGCAACTGGCCTCCTACAAGGACCCCAACCTGCCCTTGGCGGCCGAACTGGGTACGCGGATTTTGCGTTTTATTGACTCGTTAGCCGCGCGTTAGGCGGTTTTAGTCGATTTAGCTTCAGTACTGGCAAAAACAGCCGATAACCCGGTGTCGGATAGCGCAATGGCTACCGACCCGCCGGCCTGGACAGGATTTTGCCGTTATGACTGAAACTCAAGCTTCCCCCGACACCGCTGCCGAAGCCCCCGCCTCGTCTGCGGTGGAGCTGCCGTGGGCCGACGTGCATACCGAGCATCACAAAATGCTCCGCCTGGCGCCGCTCAAGACCGACCGCGCCACCGGTGTGCGGCCGCTGCGGTTTGTCGAGTTCAGCTATGTCGAGCGCCACAGCAAGGAACGCAGCCTGCTGCGCATGAGCATCCAGCTGCCGAACCAGCGGGTGCGCAAGGAACAGAATCACCTGGATGTCTGGGCCGACCACGTCGAAAAACGCCTGTTCTTTTCGCCGGAAAACCTGCAGATCGAGCCGTTGAATCGTGGCATCGGCCGTTTCCTCGCGGCCCAAGGGATTACCTGGGCCAAGAAACGCTGGTCGGCCTACCGGGTCGAGGGCTCCGACCTGGATAACAAGGACGCCCTGAACGAAGACACTCGCCTGCGCCGCGACCGCTTTCTCAAGGCCCAGGGTTTCGAGGTGGCCTACGCCGACGCCCAGCACCTCAAGGGCAGCATCAAGCCGGCCCAGGTTGGCGATTTGGTCGGGGACTGGAACACCGAGAAGCTGCAGTTCGTGACCATCCTCGAAGCCGCGCAAATGCTGCAACAAGCCGAGCAGAACCTGGCGGAACAGGAAGTCAAACTCAAGCAGCAGGAAGAAAAGGTCACCAAGTTCAAGCGCGAAGACGCCGGCCTGCGCTTCACCATCACCTGCCTGGTGGCCTTTGCCATGTTCCAGGCGGGGTTGCTGATCTGGATTGCGACGCGCCATTGAACTCAATAGCGCATGAGTAACCCTGTGGGAGCGAGCTCGCTCGCGATAGCGATGGATCAGTCAACTGCAATGTGGCTGATCCGACACCATCGCGAGCAAGCTCGCTCCCACAGGGGTGTATCCGGATGGATAAGAGGGATCAAACCCGCGAAGCGAACAACCCCTGGTGCTGGCGGCACTGCTCGGCGCTGAGCATGAACACGCCATGGCCGCCGCGCTCGAAGTCGAGCCAGGCGAAATCGACTTCCGGGTACAGCGCCTCGACGTGCACCTGGCTGTTGCCGACCTCGACAATCAACAATCCCTTCTCGGTCAGATGATCGGCCGCCTCGGCCAGCATCCGGCGAACCAGGTTCAAGCCATCATCGCCACAGGCCAGGCCCAGCTCTGGTTCGTGCTGGTATTCCTGCGGCATGTCAGCGAAGTCTTCTGCATCGACGTAGGGCGGGTTCGACACGATCAGGTCGAAACGCTGCCCCGGCAAACCGTCGAAACCATCGCCCTGGACGGTGAACACGCGCTCATCGACGCCATGGCGCTCGATGTTCTGGTTGGCCACTTCCAGTGCTTCGAACGACAGGTCGGCCAGCACCACCTCGGCCTCCGGGAATTCATAGGCGCAGGCAATGCCGATACAGCCGGAACCGGTGCACAGGTCGAGAATCCGTGCCGGCGCCTGGCCCAGCCAAGGCTCAAAACGCTTTTCGATCAGCTCACCGATGGGCGAGCGTGGAATGAGCACACGTTCATCGACGATGAACGACATTCCGCAGAACCAGGCCTCACCCAACAGGTAAGCCGCCGGGATGCGCTCGGCAATACGCCGACGCAGCAGACGTTGCACATGGACCAACTCTTCGTCTTCAAGACGGCAGTCCAGGTAGCTATCGGCAATTTCCCACGGCAGGTGCAACGCGCCCAACACCAGTTGCCGGGCTTCGTCCCACGCATTGTCGGTGCCATGGCCGAAAAACAGATCCTCCCCATGGAAACGGCTGACGGCCCAACGGATATGGTCGCGCAGGGTACGGAGACGGGAAGTGATCACGGCGGCAAACTCCAGAAAAATCGACGGGCGAGTCTACCAGCCAAACGCGGCCCCACCCAAACGCGCCTTGTTGACGAACGAAAAGCGCCGGACCAATCGTAGGATTTATCCGTTTTTTGCACCATCTATTGAACAGGACGAGCATCTTGACAAGGCTGTAGGCCAGCAACGGCGGCCCTTGCGATGGAAGCGATTCACAGAACCGCTCAGCCAGAGGAGAATGTCGCAAAAGCCCCACTCGAAGGAGCCCCAGAATGTCCGTTCCAAAAACGATGTTTCAACTCAGCGGCCGTGGTTATGCAGCGGCCAATCTGAGTCAAGCGACCTTGATCATCATCGATGCCCAGAAGGAATACCTCGCAGGGCCCCTGGCCCTGAGCGGCATGGATGCAGCCGTCGCGAACATCAAGCAACTGCTCGGCGCGGCCCGTGCAGCCGGTCGCCCGATCGTGCATGTGCGCCACCTGGGCACCCATGGCGGGCTGTTCGATCCACAAGGCGAACGCGGGGAATTCATTTCCGGCCTCGAACCCCAGGGCGACGAAACCGTGGTCGAAAAGTTGCTACCCAGCGCCTTCCACGGCACCGAACTGAAAAAGCGCCTGGAAGATTTCGGCCCCCTGGACCTGATCGTGTGTGGGTTCATGAGCCACTCCAGTGTCAGCACCACCGTGCGCGCTGCCAAGAACCTGGGCTTTCGCTGCACCCTGGTGGAAGACGCCTGCGCCACCCGCGACCTGCCTTACAAGGGCGGCGTCCTCAGCGCCGAACACGTGCAGCAGACCGAAATGGCGATCATGGCCGACAACTTCGCCACCCTGGCCTTGACCCGCGACTTCACCTGATGCGCCTCGATGAGCGGCCCGTCCTGCCGCTCATCCGCAAAAGCCTCTCATTTGCCGCAATTGCCCTACCTTCAGGAACAACCCGAATATCTTCCGGTCGAAGGGCCGATACCCATTGAGGAAGGTCGGAATGAAGTTATCCGATGGTTTTGACGCACGTCGCTTGCGGCCCAAGGGCCCGAGCAACTGGCGTTTTCGTTTTGGCGCGGCGATCGCTGCGCTCCTGGCAACACTCGGTGTCCTGCTGGCCATGGCCGGTGCGGCCAGCCTGCTGGGCCGTCCACCCGCACTGGGCGAGTTGAATGCCACCCCGCTGGGTTCGGCGATCATCCTGGCAGCCGGTCTTGTCGTACTGCTATTGGGCGTCTGGCTCTGGCGCCGCTGCCGCCGTCGCGCCCGCCAATCCCTGGAGCTGGCCATGGCTCCACACCTGATGAAAAAGCACGACTGATCCGCCACCCGACGTTTTGTCGCGCCTGATCCCGCCAGAGTTGGGTAAACTGGTCGGCTTCGCGGAGGCTGACATGCAAGACGACGACTTTTCCCTGTTCAAAAGTGCGATCCAGGGCGTAAAACCGATCAAGCACGACCGTGCCGAGACCGGCAAGCCCAAGGCCGATCGCGCGCAAATCGCCAAGCTGCGCCAGGCCGCCACCGTGCGCACCGACGCCACGACTGTGGACGGACTGTCCGATCAGTTCGTGATCGACGTCGGGCCGGAAGACGAGTTGATGTGGGCGCGCGACGGTGTCCAGGAAAGCCAGATGCGCAAGCTGAAGGTCGGCCAGATCCCCTTCGAAGGCAGCCTCGACCTGCACGGCATGAGCGTCGAAAAGGCCCGGGAAACCCTTTGGGCGTTCCTGGCCGAAGCCACTAAATTCGAAATCCGCTGCGTGCGCGTCACCCATGGCAAAGCCGTACGCCTGGATGGCAAGCGACCGATGATCAAGAGCCACGTCAACACCTGGTTGCGCCAGCACCCGCAAGTGCTGGGCTTCACCTCCTGCCAGGCGAAACACGGTGGCGCCGGGGCGGTCTACGTGATGCTCAAGCGCACCATGATGGAAGGTCGCGACGAATAGCCTTCGCTTGCCGAGCTTGCAGCGCCGTGTCCGCCACCGTACCCTTGCCCTTTGCGAAAAATCCCACAGGTAGCTTCATGTCTCTGGAACAGAATTACACCGCGATTCTCGGCCAACTGGGCGAGGACGTTTCCCGCGAGGGCCTGCTCGATACGCCCAAGCGCGCTGCCAAGGCCATGCAGTACCTCTGCCGCGGTTATGAACAAACGCTGGAAGAAGTCACCAACGGTGCCTTGTTCAGCTCCGATAACAGCGAGATGGTGCTGGTCAAGGACATCGAGTTGTACTCGTTGTGCGAACACCACCTGCTGCCTTTCATCGGCAAGGCCCACGTGGCCTACATCCCGAGCGGCAAGGTGCTGGGGTTGTCGAAAGTCGCGCGCATCGTCGACATGTATGCGCGGCGCCTGCAGATCCAGGAAAACCTCAGCCGCCAGATCGCCGACGCGGTCCAGCAAGTGACCGGCGCCCTGGGCGTGGCGGTGGTGATCGAGGCCAAGCACATGTGCATGATGATGCGCGGTGTGGAAAAGCAGAATTCTTCGATGATCACTTCGGTGATGCTCGGCGAGTTCCGGGAAAACGCCGCCACTCGCAGCGAATTCCTCAGCCTCATCAAGTAACCCATCCCAAGAAAAGAACCGGCATGCATCGCCGGTTTTTTTTCGCCGGTGAAAAATCAGGTAAGCTGCGCGCCCTCTTCTTCCCCGCCGCGAGGCTGAATACCGTGATCGTCAAAGCGCTTCGAGTTGGCTTGGGCCAGCTCATCATCCTCATCGACTTCATCACCCGCCCCGGCAAGAAACAACGCCCGGCCGAGGCCCAGGCGCAGGTCGACCAGGCCGCCCGCAGCCTGACGCTGTATCAATTCCACGCCTGCCCGTTCTGCGTGAAGACCCGCCGCACCTTGCGCCGCCTCAACGTACCGGTGGCCCTGCGCGATGCGAAGAACAACGCGCAGGATCGCCAGGCGCTGCTGGAACAAGGCGGCAAGATCAAAGTGCCGTGCCTGCGTATTGAAGAAAATGGCGAGAGCACCTGGATGTATGACTCCAAGGTGATCATTGAGTATCTGGATAAGCGGTTCTCTGCAGCCTGAGCATTTTCTACTGTGGCTACTGGCCTCATCGCGAGCAAGCTCGGCTCCCACAGGGGATTTGTGGATGATTGCAGATTTTCAATCAACACCGGCCCCCTGTGGGAGCCGAGCTTGCTCGCGATGAGGCCCGGACAGCCACCACAAAGCCCCCTGATATCAAGCCGCTTTTGCAGCCAACGCCTCCCGCACCACCCCCGCCAACCGCTTGAGCCCTTCATCCAGCCGCGCCGGGTCGATGTGGCTGAAGTTCAAGCGCAAGTGCCCCGGATGCTGGTCCGGCTCCGGGAAGAACGGCTCCCCCGGCATGAACGCAACGTCGGCCGCCAGCGCGGCGGCGAGCAAGGTGCGGGTGTCCAGCGGTTGCCTGAGGGTCAGCCAGAAAAACAACCCGCCCTGGGGCACGTTCCAGTCCGCGATATCAGAGAAATGCTTTTGCAACGCCGCCTGGAACCGGTCGCGACGGTCCCGGTAGAAATCCCTCAATTCACTCAAATGGCTGCGGTACTGTTCGGTACCGATCCATTGCAGCGCCTGCCACTGACCGATGCGGTTGGTGTGCAGGTCCGCCGACTGCTTGAGCCGCAGCAGGTGCGGGAACAAATCCGGACTGGCGATCAGGTAGCCCACCCGTAGCCCCGGCAACAGGGTTTTCGACACGGTACCGGTATAGATCCAACTGGCCTTCTTCAAGCGACTGACGATCGGCGTGGCACTGCCGCCATCGAACGTCAGCTCGCGGTAGGGTTCGTCCTCGATCAGGGTGACGCCAAACTCGTCCAGCAGCGCCGCCACGGCATCGCGCTTGGCTTCGCTGTAGCGCACCGCCGAGGGGTTCTGGAACGTCGGAATCAGGTAGATGAACGCTGGCCGATGCTGCTCCAGGCGGGCCCGCAACTGGTGCAGGTCGGGGCCGTCGGCCTCCAGGGGCACGGTGATGCAGTCGGCGCCGAACAGTTGGAAGATCTGCAACGCCGCCAGGTAGGTCGGCGCTTCGAGCATCACTTCAGTGCCCACGTCGATGTGCAGCTTGGCCGCCAGGTCGAGGGTTTGCTGGGAGCCGCTGACCACCAACACCTGACTCGCCTCACAGGCCACACCCAGCCCCCGCGCCTGGGCCGCCAGGGCTTCGCGCAGGGCCGGTTCGCCTTCGCTCATGCCGTACTGGCCCATGGATAACGGCATGGCCGCCCATTCCACCTTCGGCAGCATGGCTTCGGCCGGCAGGCCGCCGGCGAACGACATCACTTCAGGGCGCTGCGCCGCCGCGAGGATTTCTCGAATCAAAGAACTTTTGAGGCGCGAGACACGTTCGGAAAAAGCCATGGGGGTCACCTGTAGCGGGTCGCTGGAAAAATGAGTCAAACTGATTGACTGAAATTACTCCGACCTCTCTGGATACGTCAATATGATTGACCTTAAAAACCCGACTTCCCAACAAATGGCCATGGAAGCGTTTTTCTTCGGTTACCAGGCGTTCACCGCCAAGGCCGATGAAATGCTCGAACGTCGTGGGTTGAGTCGGGTCCACCAGCGCATCGTTTTTTTCATCGCCCGCTACCCGTCCTTGAGCGTGAAGGAATTGCTGGCGCTGCTCGGGGTGAGCAAGCAGGCGCTGAACATGCCGTTGCGGCAGTTGATGGAAATGCACCTGGTGAACAGCGTCGCGTCCGAGACTGACAAGCGCAAGCGGCTGTTGGAACTGACGGCCGAGGGCGAGCGGTTCGAACAGGCGTTGCGGCGTGAGCAGGTGAAATTGCTGGAGCGGGTGTTTGCCGAGGCTGGGGAGGCGGCGGTGAATGGGTGGCTGGCGGTGAACCTGGCCCTGGGCAAGTCTGGCGACTGAAGGCGTCTGACCCGACGCTATCGCGAGCAAGCTCGCTCCCACAGTGGGACGGTGGTGAAGACAAGACTTGGCTTCACCCATGAACCCTGTGGGAGCGAGCTCGCTCGCGATAGCGCCCGCAAGGGCGATATATCCCTATCGCCAGACATTTCGTCGACAACACAGAAAACATTATTTGCATTATTTGTATACAAAAGCATAATTCGCTTCGTGCGAGTTCCTGACCAACAGGTCAACATACTTCGCCAGCCTTACCTGCCTCAGCGCATCGCAGCCACCCCAGGGCGTTTGCGGTGCTGGAAATAACAATAAGACTCTTGAGGAGTACTCGCTGTGGAAAGCCGCAAACCCGAAGCCCGGACGCTGGACCTCTCGCCGCCACTACGCAGTGGCTGGCTGGAACGCCTCTTCAAACTCAGCTTGCATGGCACCACGGTGAAGACCGAGCTGATTGCCGGCCTGACGACCTTCATCACCATGGCCTACATCATCTTCGTCAACCCCAACATCATGGCCGACGCCGGCATCGATCACGGTGCCGCGTTCGTCGCCACCTGCATCGCCGCCGCCCTGGGCTGCCTGTTGATGGGCCTGTACGCCAACTGGCCAGTGGGCCTGGCACCGGGCATGGGCCTGAACGCCTTCTTCACCTACACCGTGGTCGGGACCATGGGCTACAACTGGGAAACCGCGTTGGGCGCAGTGTTCATTTCCGGTGTGCTGTTCATGATCCTGACCCTGTCACGGGTGCGCGAGTGGCTGCTCAACAGCATCCCAGTGAGTCTGCGGTTCGCCATGGGTGCGGGGGTCGGGTTGTTCCTCGGGCTGATCGGCCTGAAAACCGCCGGGATCATCGTCGACAGCCCCGCGACCCTGATCAAGCTCGGTTCGTTGCGTGAGCCCGGTCCGTTGTTGGCTGCGGTGTGCTTCCTGATGATCGCCGTGCTCAGTTATCACCGCGTGTTCGGGGCGATCCTGATCAGCATCATCGCCGTGACCCTGGCCGGTTGGGGCCTGGGGTTGGTGCAGTACAACGGCGTCATGTCGACCCCACCCAGCCTGGCCCCGACCTGGATGGCGATGGACGTGGCCGGGGTGTTCAATGTCAGCATGATCAGCGTGGTGCTGGCCTTCCTGTTCGTGCACATGTTCGACACCGCTGGCACCTTGATGGGCGTTGCCCAGCGCGCCGGGCTGGTGAAAGCCGATGGCAAGATCGAGAACCTGTCCCGCGCCTTGAAAGCCGACAGCGCCTCCAGCGTATTCGGCGCCATGGTCGGTGTGCCGCCGGTGACCAGCTACGTGGAAAGTGCCGCCGGTGTGGCCGCTGGTGGCCGCACGGGGCTTACCGCCGTGACCGTCGGTGTGCTATTTATTGCCGCCATGTTCTTCGCACCGCTGGCCGGGATGATCCCGGCCTATGCCACGGCCGGGGCGTTGATCTACGTGGCCATGCTGATGATGGGCGGCATGGCCCATATCGAATGGGACGAACCGACCGACAGCATTCCGGCCATCGTCACGGCCATCATGATGCCCCTGACGTTCTCGGTCGCCGACGGTATCGCCCTGGGGTTCATCACCTATGTGGTGCTCAAGGCCGGCACCGGTAAACACAAGGAAATTTCCGTCAGCCTGTGGGTGCTCTGCGCGATCTTCATCGCCAAGTTCATCTTCTTGTAAGCGATACCGTATCCACCCCGCCTCACCCCTTGGGTGAGGCTTTTGTCCATCAGGAGCAAAGCAATGAATCTGGAAACCTGGCTGTTGTTCAGTGGCGCCGCCTTGGTGGTGATCCTTATCCCCGGCCCGCTGTCGCTGTTGATGATCGGCAACAGCCTGAACTACGGCCTGCGTCGCTCGTACCCGGCATTCCTCGGTGGGGTGATCGCGTCGATCTGCCTGCTGAGTGCCTCGGCGTTGGGGCTCGGTGCGTTGTTGCTGGCGTCGGAACAATTGTTCAGCGCCCTGAAAATCGTCGGTGCCCTGTACCTGTTCTACCTGGCCTGGCAGAGCTGGCAGCAGTCGCGGCAACCTGCCCAAGGCGCCGAAGTGCCCCAGGCCGCCGCGGTGCCACGTTTCCGCGCGTTGTTCGGCCGGGCGTTCGTGCTGGGTGCCAGCAATCCGAAAGACATCCTGTTCTTTGCCGCTTTCCTGCCGCAGTTCCTGAGCGCCGAACAACCCTTCCTGCCGCAACTGCTGATCATGATCGCCACCTGGACCGTACTCGACCTGCTCTGCAAACTGGCCTACGGCCTCGGCGCCCACGGCGCGGCGCGCTATCTGCGTACCGGCAAGGGCCAGAGCTGGTTCAATCGGATCAGCGCGGGCCTGTTTGGCGGCGCGGGTGCAGCCTCCTTAATGTCCACCCACTGAGCCCTCGGCATTGCGAATGCCTTTGTGTGCGGCATTCGCAAAACATCGCAACAACCCATCGATATACAGCACTCGGGAAAACACCTTACATAGAGGGCCAATTCAAACATCGTTGAACAAGGAAGTTCACAATGGCCCAACTTATAGCGCCCTCTTGCGCTACTGACGACCGGGGTGTCGTCATTAGCGATATTGTCTTTCAGGCCAATGAGCATACGATCGAGACGCTCGACTTCAAAGTCGCCGATCAAGCGCAACTCAATCCGGAACACAAGCACCGGCAAGCCCAACTCGAAGTCGTCGACAAACTTTACGGTCCGCTCCAGATCGGCTCCGTAGCCGTGACCCGCTCCGCCCTGAATGCACTGGGTGCAACCACTGACGGTCAGGTATTGAACGGTGAAAACAGTTTCTTTCGCATCGCCAGTCGTTTTTTCCTGGACTCACTCCAGTTCAATGCAGCGGATGTCGAAACTCATATAAAACTGACCGCCGATGCAAACGACTACCGCCTGCCGACATTGCTTTTTGAAATAGCCAGCCAACGCTCACGCTCTGCGCGCCCATTATTAAGAGCCAACCTTGCAGTACAGACTGAAGCGGGCAGTTATCACAATATCCTGGAAAAACTCCTGAAGTCTGCACAGGGCCTCGACCCTCATCAGTTTGCCCAGACTTCACTGAACTGGGTAAACAAGACCAAGAGCCAGATCCTCATCCCCACCGGCCTGGGACTCCAGGCCTTCGGAATCTACAGCGGCCTGCGCGGCCTGCAAGACGCCATCCGCAACAAGGACGACTACCAGACCCTGTTCAACGGCGCCAGCGTGGCCGCCGAAGTGGCTTCCTTGGGCGTCGAAGCGCTGGTGACCCGACAAGCCACGCAAATGATCCGGGCCGGTCAGCGCTCCCTGGGGGATTTCGCGAAAACCACCTTCGCGACTCGACTGGCCCGGGGAAGTGGGCTGATTGCCAGCGTGTTGACCCTGCCTTTCGATATCGTCTCTGCAGTTGACGCTTTCAAGGCCGCCGCCAACGCGAGTGGCAAAGCGGCCACCGATCATTACGTCAGCGCCGCCTTGAGTGTCACCAGCGCCGCCATGACCCTGACCATCGGCTTGGCCGCGCTGGCGGGCTTCAGTTCAGCCGGTCCGGTGGGCCTTGCCGCCGGGCTTATCCTGGTGGTCGGGTCACAGGTCTGGGGGGCGATTCGCCAGGTCGATGAGATCGACGACTACATAACCCTCAGTGCCCACGAGCGCCTGCGAACGGGTTGGTTCGCCTTCTGGACAATCAGCCCTGACGACGATATCCAGGAGCGCTACACCCTCGCCAAGGCGACCGCCGAACACACCAGGCAACTGCGGGCCAACGCCTTGAACTTGCTCAAGGGCCCGTTGAAAGACAGCACCGAGGCGATCGTGAACGGTCGATTCACCGTGGAACTCGAGCAAGTGACCTACAACACCTGGAACTGGTGGACCGGCGAAAAGTATCAGGCAACGAACACGCGCCCGAAAATCAAGGACAGCGATGACTGGATTGATGCCCGCCAAGGCGTCACGCTCGAAACGCCTGGCGCAGTCATCGAAGCGGCGGCGGAGCACAAAGGCATCCGTTGGTATATCGGCGGCGGCAATGACACGGTTTTCGGGGTAGAAAACAAGCCGAACGTTTTCCACTACGGGTCAGGCGTCAAGCGGCTGAGGGGCGGCGCGAAAGACGATGTATTCGTTTTCGAAGGCTCGACATCCATTGCCCCAGGAGACGAAGTACCTGCGCCGAACCGGCTGGCAGGTGGTTCGGGTAACGACACGTTGATACTGGCCGGCAATCCCGGCCAAGGCCAGGTGCCGCGACTGGGTTATCACATCGACCTGGAGGCGGGGCAGGCGTCCATCATCACTCAGGAAGGTCCCAAGAGCGAAAGCGGACAGTATCGCCACGCGCTTCTTGAAGGCATCGAACATGTGGAAATCCTTGAGGGCGGCACCCATGTCATCAAGGGCAGCGCCGGCGCGAACATCATCAAGTCACGGGGCAACGATCTCATCGAGGCCGGCGCGGGAGACGACCGGATCTTCATTCTCGGCGGCAACAACCGCAACGCCGACGGCGGGCCTGGGGACGATGCCTACGTCATCGCCCACAAACCCGGCCACGTATCGATCACCGAGGACGGCATGGGCAGCAGCGTCATTTCCCTGGACTGGCGCGCCGACCTGATTGAAAGCTGGGTGATCGAGCAGGGCAACCTGGTGATCTCGTCGTGCTTCGATGGCAATGACTGGGAGTCACGCAAGGTCACCCTCAACAATGTCTATGCCGATACGGACTATCCAAGAGCCTTACAGATCAACCGCCTGACCTTCACGACAAAGGACGGCTTCCACTGGGTGCCAGACCTGCCGGAGACGCTGGAGCACGACAGCCCCCTCGTCATTGAAGCGGTCATGGTGCAACACGGCATCCCCCGGAACCCGGCCATCCTCAATGACCGAAGCGAGCGCTGGGTGGCCCACGATAAGGACACGAGCTACTACGTTTCCCGGTTGATTGAATTCACCACGCTCAAGGTGAGACAGAAAAGTGAGTATTGCACCACGCTTCACCTGGACTATACCCATAGCGAACTGACTCGGGTCGAAGCTCACTACAACGCCTATGTCATCCAGGAAGACGGAGGGGACACGGTGAAATATGGTGAGTGCGGTCTCACCCTGGATTTTGGCAGTCACCGTGTCGTCCTGAACAACCTGGCCCGTTCCGATGAGCGCTACAGCGCGCGGACAAAGACCAGCGGGCGACGTGCGTTTTCCGCATTGGATTCGCAGCACACGTTTATCCTGATCATGCGCGACGGCGCCTCCTACCGCCTGGCCATCCCCACCCCCGACCCCGCGCGGTTGCTGAATAAGGGATTCATCGACAAGGATCCGGTGCAATGGAAGACACAAGCTCCCCTTTCACTCACGCCGACCAGAAAGCACTACGCGTTTCTCCAGCCCCTGGATAAGAAGCCCCATCCCATGGGCAGCCAGGCCACCTGCGCGATGCTCACGCCAGCCGTTGAGCAGACCGGTATCGAAGTGCTGACAGGCCAAGGCTCCACGTACCTTGTCCACCTGAGCCCGGGCATGACACTACGGCTGACCACGCCAGGCGCGCTGGCCGGCGCCAATCCCCGACTGCCCCAGGCATCCACTTGGGAACTCGACGCCACCCGCCTCGGGGAGGTCGAGATCAAACTGGCCAATAACCTGCTGCAGGTAGGCACGACGATCCTTCATCTACCCGCCTACGCAGAGGACGACCTCGTCGACCAGATACGCGTCATCACGGCCCAGGGTGTCGTCCATGCAGTCGACAGTCTGTTCGAGCGCGTCTATGTAACGGCACTGGACGGCCGGTATTTTTCGCCCCCGGTCGATCCCGAAGCCGCCCTGCCCCCCGAATTGTCACGGTTAGCATCGGCACAACTGAGGGTGTCCAACATGGCGCTCAAAGATGGCTCGCCCGGCTCACTGAGTTATCACCTCAAGGCGCGCCAGTGGACCCTCGATACAGATGAATCGCGGGTCATCGCCGCAACGAGCCTAAGAAAAACCAATTTGTGCGATCACCATCTCAGCCTTTATCAGGACCTGGCTCGCGAAGGGCTCAGCCAGAACCCACCCCTGGACGACGAGGCGCTGCGCTTGTTGCGCGAACAGTGCGTGAAATGGGCCGAAGGCACGACGTTGAACAAGTCACTGATGCTTGCGCAGGCCATCGCGCTGAGCCCGACTTTTGGCCTGGAACTTCCTCATTGGCGTTGGCTGCTCTCCCCAGGCGAGATCGTCTCCAGACAGACCTAGTCCTGAGGAGTGACTGCGAACGTCTTTTGCCGATGCAATACATATGTAGTGCACCCGCCCGTTGATTTTCCAAGAACATCTTTCAGCGCGTTGCCCGTCAATCCACACGACGGGCGGCGACGTATTCATTGTTCATACTTTTCAAATTCAAGAGCGCAAACGTCAATGAGCCCCAGAAAAAACACCCGCCCCAACGTTCCAACTTCGCCTCCCGATACGCCCCACGGCAGTCGCGATACCACACCCGAAAGCCTGCCCAGGAGCCCTATCAGGGTCGATGGCAGCGATTCGTCGCCCGGCTCGTCGCCTGGGCGACAAACCGAAGCCGCTGACGCCCAGGCCACGGCGGTCCAGGTAGCGGAACTCACCTCCCAAGCCGCCATCGCCCATGTGCCCGCCTCGCTATCGCTGGACAATTATTACCTTTCCCCCGAGCTGATCCCCATGCTGTCGGACCCGGACCCGACCTCCGGGATCCAGACATTCAGGACCCGGACTTACGTCAAACTTGCCGAAGGTGGGACGGTGCTATTGGGGCGCGATGCCGACCAAAACTACCGGGCGCGCTCAAGCGCTGAGCTCGTTGCGTCCGGCCCCCGCCTGGAACAAGTCGAAGGCAGCCTACTGTGGCGGCAGGTTTCCCACGGCAGCGACTCCACGCTCACCATTACCCGCTACAACGTGCCGGACGATGATCCTCTGGAAGGGCCCGCGCCCAAGCGCCAGCGCACGGCGCCACCCTCCAGCGAAGTCGCAGTGGAAACCACCCCGGTTTTTCGCAAGGAATGGGGGGTCGAGCCAAAGCTCACCCTGCCGGCCTTCATCACCATCGGCGACGTTCACTATAAGCGGGTGACACGTGTCGACGCACGGGACTACCCCATTGCCTACATCCAGCAACCTGGCCATCCCGCCTATGATTTTGATCTGCTGGAAGCCATCCTCAGGCATACCCCGGACGAGCAGCCCCGAAGCGTAATCCGCGTGCCGCCGGACAACCACTGGGAGATCGATGCCAGGCTTCCCTTCGAGAAACCGCTGACGGCCTATGTCAGGGAAGTGTTTCCCGAGGTCACCACAGTCACCCTGGAAAATATCGCCAGAAGGCAGTTCGAACTCGCCAACAGCTCCTCGATCGCCGATGCTGCGGGCCTGACCGCACTGAGGCAGATTTTCCATAGCTGGAAAAACGCCGTTCCCTCGCCCCATCCGCAATGGACCGACCCCTTGCTGATGCTGCCCGTACTCCCGACCTCGTCAGGGATCACGAGCGCTTCGCGTTCGATAGACCTGCCCATTTCCACCTCGACGGGGAGACTGGATCGGCTGGATTTCGACCCCCTACGGTTCCCGCGAGAGTGGAATTTCTTCATGTCGACCTACTCGCCGATGGACCTCAAGCGCTTCATGGCCGGCATCCTGACGCGCAATGGCTACACGGTCATGGAGCCCAACAGTTTCAACAGCTTTCCGGCGCTGGTGTTTCGGCGCACCGGGCATGACTATGTATTTTTCATGAGCCTGCATCGCACTCGCATGCCGAAACTCTCCCTGCCCACCCACATGAATCCCAACACCACCGGCATCAACCTGGAGACCCAGGTCGGCGACGCTGCCGCACAAGCGGTCAAGGACGCCCATCAGGCCGGCAAAATCATCTGGCTAAAGGGCGGTTCACAGATCCGGCCTGGCTACGCGGACACTGTCTTTATCATTCGGGATGACAACGCCAGGCTGTAGGCTGGCGGCAAAAAAAAGCCCGCAGTGTGAGCGGGCGAAAAACCAAAGAAGCGCCATGCGCAGTCGCTTCCAGGAGAGGCAGCTGCTTGGGGGTCAACTGCCTCGATAGGTTGAATAGGCGTAGGGCGAAATCAGCAGGGGCACGTGATAATGCTCCTGCTCGGCCGAAATGCCGAAGCGCAGCACCACCACATCCAGGAACGCCGGCTCGGGCAGTTGCACGCCACGTGCGCGGTAATAATCGCCGGCATGAAATTGCAATTGATAGACGCCCGAGCGGTAGTCCTCCCCTTGCAGCAAGGGTGCATCGCAACGGCCATCGCTGTTGGTCTGCGCGCTGGCGACCAGCTGCAATTGCGAGCCCTCCACCCGGTACAACTCGACCTTGATCGCGCTGCCCGGGCAGCCATGTGCAGCATCCAAAACGTGAGTAGTCAAACGTCCCATTGCTTCTGCGCGCCTTGCTGCGAGGGCAGCCCGGCACGACGCCTCCTGAATCAGTTGAAAGACAGGCCGCACCGGTTCGGAGCACGAAACGCTGCGGCGATGAGCGAATTAAGACACTTTAAAAGAAAATTGTACACAATAAAAAATAAACATTCAGTCCATGGACTGCGCAACGGCACGCCGGCCCCGGCCTCAAGCAAACCAAATGAATACAAGATCCTCCTGACGATTCATTGACCAAGTGGGCAGGTTTCTTGCAGTGTAGACAAGCCAAGGACCGCGGTGAAAAATGCAGAAAATCAGGCTTACAAATCGCGCATAAAGTTGTATACAATCACTCCATCGTCGTGACGCCAGCCTATATTTCATCATCAGGGCGCCACCCACATGGTTCGAACAAGAAGGAAAACTGCAGTGAGCGCTGACTACCCACGCGACCTGATCGGTTACGGCAATAACCCTCCCCATCCCCAGTGGCCGGGCAACGCCCGCATCGCTTTGTCCTTCGTGCTCAACTACGAAGAAGGTGGCGAGCGTAACGTCCTGCATGGCGACAAGGAATCCGAAGCGTTCCTTTCGGAGATGGTCGCCGCGCAACCGCTGCAGGGCGAGCGCAACATGAGCATGGAATCGCTGTACGAGTATGGCAGCCGTGCCGGTGTCTGGCGGGTCCTCAAGCTGTTCAAGGCATTCGACATCCCGCTGACCATCTTCGCCGTCGCCATGGCCGCCCAGCGCCATCCGGACGTGATTCGCGCCATGGTCGCCGCCGGTCACGAAATCTGCAGCCACGGCTATCGCTGGATCGACTACCAGTACATGGATGAGGCCCAGGAGCGCGAGCACATGCTCGAAGCGATCCGCATCCTCACCGAAATCACTGGCGAGCGCCCGCTGGGCTGGTACACCGGCCGCACCGGCCCGAACACCCGCCGGCTGGTGATGGAAGAAGGCGGTTTCCTCTACGACAGCGACACCTACGACGACGACCTGCCCTACTGGGAACCGAATACCCCGAACGGCAAGCCGCACCTGGTGATTCCCTACACCCTCGACACCAATGACATGCGCTTCACCCAGGTGCAGGGTTTCAACAAGGGTGACGATTTTTTCCAATACCTGAAGGACGCTTTCGACGTGCTGTATGCAGAAGGTGCCGAGGCGCCGAAGATGCTCTCCATCGGGCTGCATTGCCGGCTGATCGGCCGCCCTGCGCGCCTGGCATCCCTCAAGCGCTTCCTCGAATACGTCAAAGGCCATGAACACGTCTGGTTCAGCCGGCGTGTCGACATCGCCCGCCACTGGCAGCAGGCCCACCCGTACCAAGGGGCTTCGAATCCAGGAGCCTCGAAATGACCGCCTTCCAGACCCTCAAGCCTTCCACCTTGAGCCGTGACGCCTTCGTCCGGGCTTTCGCCGATATCTACGAACATTCGCCATGGGTCGCCGAAAAGGCGTTTGAACTGGGCCAGGATCCCTCGATCGACGAGATCGAGACCCTGCACCAGCGCATGAGCGACATCCTGTTGAGCGCCGATCACGCCAGCCAACTGGCGCTGATCAACGCCCACCCGGACCTGGCCGGCAAAGCCGCCGTCCAGGGCCAACTGACCGAAGCCAGCACGAACGAACAGGCCGGCGCCGGTATTCACCAATGCACGGCAGAAGAGTTTCAACGCTTCACCGAGCTGAACGACGCCTACAAGGCCAAGTTCAAGTTTCCCTTCATCATGGCGGTAAAAGGCAGCAACCGGCACCAGATCCTCGCGGCATTCGAAACGCGCATCCATCACTCGGCAGACGCCGAATTCAAATGCGCGCTGGCAGAGATCAACAAGATCGCGTTGTTCCGATTACTGACCCTTTAGCGAGCAGCCTCCTGCAAGCATCCCCAGCCAACTTATTTAAAGGCAGACAAGAAGAATGAAAGCTTACGCCGTACCTTTCGAGAAGTTCGTCAACCTGGCCGACGCCCGCCTGGGCACCAAGATCATCTCGGTCACCGACGACTGGTTCGCCGACGCCAACCGCCTGTTCCAGCCGACCCCGGCCGTGTGGAAGGAGGGCGTGTTCGATGATAACGGCAAGTGGATGGACGGCTGGGAATCGCGGCGCAAGCGCTTCGAAGGCTACGACAGCGCGGTGATCCGCCTGGGTGTGGCGGGGTCGATCAAGGGCGTGGACATCGACACCTCATTCTTCACCGGCAACTACCCACCATCAGCCTCCCTCGAAGCCTGCTTCCTGACCGAAGGCGAGCCGGACGAAAACACCCAGTGGACTGAAGTGCTGTCGGCCGTGGAGCTGCAAGGCAACAGCCACCACTACCACGAGATCAGCAATGACCAGGCCTTCAGCCACCTGCGTTTCAACATCTACCCTGATGGCGGCGTGGCCCGCTTGCGGGTCTACGGCATTCCGTACCGCGACTGGTCGGCCGTGGGCGACAACGAACAGATCGACCTGGCCGCCGCCCTCAATGGTGGTCGCGCCCTGGCCTGCTCCGACGAGCACTTCGGCCGCATGAGCAATATCCTCAACCCGGGTCGTGGCGTGAACATGGGCGATGGCTGGGAAACCGCCCGTCGTCGCACCCCGGGCAATGACTGGGTGATCGTCGCCCTGGGCCATGCCGGCGAGGTCGAGAAAGTCATCGTCGACACCCTGCACTTCAAGGGCAACTACCCCGACAGTTGCTCGATCCAGGGCGCGTTCGTCAAGGGCGGCACCGACAGCCAGATCGAAACCCAGTCGCTGTTCTGGCGCGAACTGCTGCCGAGCCAGAAGCTGGAGATGCACGCCGAGCACACCTTCGCCGAGCAGATCAAGGCCCTGGGACCGATCACCCACATCCGCCTCAATGTGTTCCCGGATGGTGGCGTGAGTCGCCTGCGGGTGCTGGGCAAGGTATCGAAGTAAACACCGCACCTGTGGCGAGGGAGCTTGCTCCCGCTGGACTGCGCAGCAGTCCCATTTTGAGGGCCGCTTCGCGCCCCAGCGGGAGCAAGCTCCCTCGCCACAGAAGCTGAACAAACGACACAGAATTTTTTGGATAAGAAGACCAGCATGCGCACACTCAAGATCGAACCGTTGACCAAAGAAGCCTTCGCCCCGTTCGGTGACGTGATCGAAACCGACGGCAGCGATCACTTCATGATCAACAACGGTTCGACCATGCGCTTCCATCGCCTGGCGACGGTGCAAACCGCTACGCCGGACGATCAGGCGATCATCAGCATCTTCCGCGCCGACGCGCTGGACATGCCGCTGACCGTACGCATGCTGGAGCGCCATCCGCTGGGCAGCCAGGCCTTCATTCCGCTGCTCGGCAACCCCTTTCTGATCGTGGTCGCGCCACTTGGCGATGCACCTGTATCAGGCTTGGTCCGCGCCTTCGTCACCAACGGCAGGCAGGGCATTAATTACCATCGCGGCGTCTGGCACCACCCGGTGCTGACGATCGAAAAGCGGGATGACTTCCTGGTGGTTGATCGCAGTGGCACAGGCAATAACTGCGATGAGCATTTTTTCCAAGAGGATGAGTGTTTGATCCTCGCCCCCCACCAATAAGAGAAGGTCCGATCACGCGCAGACAAGCGTGACGGGCGAGAGGTAAAGACTGTGGAAGCACATATGCTGGAATGGCTGAACCTGAGCGTGCGCTGGGTTCACATGATCACTGGCGTGGCCTGGATCGGCGCGTCGTTCTACTTCGTCTGGCTGGAAAACAACCTCAATCGCGTCAACCCCAGGAGCGGCCTGGCCGGTGACCTGTGGGCCATCCACGGTGGCGGCATCTACCACCTGGAAAAATACAAACTTGCACCACCGTCCATGCCGGACAACCTGCACTGGTTCAAATGGGAAGCCTACTTCACCTGGATGTCGGGTATCGCCCTGCTGTGCGTGGTGTTCTATTGGAACCCGACCGTCTACCTGCTGGCCCCCGGCAGCGGCCTGAGCGGCCCCGAAGGCGTCGCCTTGGGCATCGGCTCGTTGTTCGTCGGCTGGTTCGTCTATTCCTTTCTCTGCGACTCGGCCCTGGGCAAACGCCCTGCCTTGCTCGGCCTGATCCTGTTCGTGCTGCTGATCGCCGCGGCCTACGGGTTCAGCAAGGTGTTCAGCGGTCGCGGTGCCTACCTGCATGTCGGTGCGGTCATCGGCACGATCATGGTGGGCAATGTGTTCCGCATCATCATGCCGGCACAACGTGCCCTGGTCGCGGCCATCGCCGAGAACCGCACTCCCGACCCGGCATTGCCGGCCAAGGGCTTGTTGCGTTCGCGCCACAACAACTACTTCACCCTGCCGGTGCTGTTCATCATGATCAGCAACCACTTCCCGAGCACCTACGGCAGCCAGTACAACTGGTTGATCCTGGCCGGTATCGCCGTGGCGGCGGTGTTGGTGCGGCATTACTTCAACACGCGCCATGACAGCAACCGGTTTGCCTGGACGCTGCCGGTCGGCGCCCTGGCGATGATCTGCCTGGCTTATGTCACCGGCCCCAAACCCATGCCCAGCGCACCGGACGTGGCCAAGGCACCCGGCGTGATCGAGTACCAACCGTTGCCGGAAACGGCAGTGGGCGGCGGCGCGAAACCGGCGACCGCCCCCGCCGCACCGGCCTCGGCCCCCACCCAGGCCGCCAACGCCCAGGGCCCCTCGTTCGAGAAGGTCCACAGCGTGATCCAGGAACGCTGCTCGGTCTGCCACTCGGCCAAGCCCACCAGCCCGCTGTTCAGTGCCGCGCCGGGCGGGGTGATGTTCGATACGCCGCAGCAGATCCAGCAACAGGCCGCGCGCATCCAGGCCCAAGCCGTGACCAGCCAGATCATGCCATTGGGCAACATCACGCAGATGACCCAGCAGGAACGCGACCTGATCGGCGCGTGGATCAACCAGGGCGCGCGCACCAACTGAGCCAAGCGCTCCAAACCGTTAATCGTCATACCGCTGACAGGTCGACCGGCACACCACCGGTCCCCCGTCAGCGACTGCCTGCGCCTCAACAATAAAAACAAGAGGAAAGCACCCGATGACCAAGCCCCGCCATCACGCCCCAAATTCGCCGCCCATGCGCTGTTGCAGGGCACTTGAGCCCTTCAAGGCAAGCCCGTATCCTGCGCGGCCGTTTGAAGCAGGCCTACAACAAAATCCCTTCCGATCCTGACCGGACCGCCAACTTGTTGCGGCGTTGGCGGACATGACGCGCCCCTGAAAACAGCTTTTCCGACTGATCAAAAAACCGCAGGCCACGCCATTTCCGGTTTTTTCCGGACTTGGCTCAGCGCTTGCTATCAGCATTCGCCACGCTCAAAAAGCTGACCGAACGGATGTTTTTTAATCCATGGAAAAAGGCGCCACACCAGAGCGCTGACCTTAAAAAATGGCGGTACCACTTACCTTTGGGAGCAAACCGAATGAAACATACGTGCACCAGCCTGATACTCGCAGGATCCTTGCTGGTCGCAGGCCAAGCGATGGCCGACGACCTGTTCCAATGGCAGAACAACAGCCTGACCTACCTGTATGGCAAGGATTTCCAGGTCAACCCGCGTATCCAGCAGACCGTGACCTTCGAACACGCTGATGCCTGGAAATACGGGGACAACTTCTTCTTCCTCGACCGGATCTTCTACAACGGCCAGGACGACAGCCAGTCCGGCCCGAATACCTACTACGGCGAGTTCAGCCCGCGCCTGTCGTTCGGCAAGATCTTCGACCAGAAGCTGGAACTGGGGCCGATCAAGGATGTGCTGCTGGCCATGACCTATGAATTCGGTGAAGGCGACAACGAGTCCTACCTGATCGGCCCGGGCTTCGACCTGGCGATTCCCGGCTTCGACTACTTCCAGCTGAACTTCTACAACCGCCAGACCGAAGGCCCGCGCGCCGGCGACAATGTCTGGCAGATCACCCCGGCCTGGGCCTACACCGTACCGGTGGGTTCTTCCGACATCCTGATCGACGGTTTCATCGACTGGGTGGTGGACAACGACAGCAACTCGAAGGGCACCTACCACGCCAACCTGCACATCAACCCGCAGATCAAATATGACCTGGGCAAGGCCTTGAAGCTTGGCGCCAAGCAGCTGTATGTGGGCGTGGAGTATGACTACTGGAAGAACAAATACGGGATTGAAGACAGCGAAGGGTTCAAGACCAACCAGAGCAACACCAGCTTCTTGCTGAAGTATCACTTCTAATCGCGTCACCCTTGTGGGAGCGAGCTTGCTCGCGATGGCGGTGGGTCAGGCAAAACAGGTGTTGGATGTGCCGCCGTCATCGCGAGCAAGCTCGCTCCCACATTGGTTTCGTGAAAGCCAGGATTCAGCGCCCACCGCAAATCCCTTGTGGGAGCGAGCGTGCTCGCGATAGCGGTGGACCTGCTTGCATCAGTCAGGACAACCCCAGGAACCGACTCAACGCCTCGCGCTGCGCCAACGCATCCTGGCGTCCCAACTCGATCAGCTCGCTGCAGTACCCCGCCTCGAACAACAGATAACTCAACACCCCCGCGCCACTGGTCTTGGTCGCGCCCGGCCCCCGCAGGAAAACCCGCAACGCACGGGGCAGTTCCTGACGATGGCGAGCGGCGATTTCATCGATGGGCTGGCTCGGCGAAATCACCAATACCTCCACCGGTGCGGCGCCGAGGGCATGGGCCGGCACATCATCGGGCAGCAGGTGGCTGAAACCGTTCAAGCGTTGAAGCAATTCGATGTCGCTTTCCAGGCTGTCAATGAAGGTGCTGTTGAGCATATGGCCACCGATCTGCGCCAGGGTCGGTTGCAGGCCGGTGTAGCTGCGCTCGGAAGGATCCTGGCCACCGGCGCCACGGGGGTTGCCGCTGACGCCGATCACCAGCACGCGATTGGCCCCCAGGTGCAAGGCCGGGCTGATGGGCGCCGATTGCCGCACCGCGCCGTCGCCAAAGTACTGCGGACCGATCTTGACCGGCGCGAACAACAGCGGAATCGCCGAACTGGCCAGCAGGTGCTCCACCGACAACTGCGTCGGCACACCGATACGTCGGTGGCGCAGCCAGGCATCGATGGTCCCGCGTCCCTGGTAGAAAGTGACGGCCTGGCCGGATTCATAACCGAATGCCGTCACCGCCACCGCCCGCAGTTGCTGTTCGGCGATGGACTGCTCGATGCCCGAGGCGTGGAACTGGGCCTGGAGCAGTTCGCGCAATGGCGAACTGTCGATCAGCGCCACCGGCAACTTGGCCCCCAGGCCCAACAGGCTGTGGGTAATGAAACGCGTCGCCTGGGCGATCACGCCCCGCCAGTCGCTGCGCATGACCTGATGGCTGCGTACCGCCTGCCAGAACGCCGTCAGCCGTTCGATGGCGGTCTTGAAGTCCATCGCCCCGCTCGCCAGGCTGACCGCGTTGATCGCCCCGGCCGAGGTGCCGACGATCACCGGAAACGGGTTATCCGCCCCGTCGGGTAACAATTCGGCAATCGCCGCCAATACCCCCACTTGATACGCCGCCCGAGCCCCGCCGCCGGAAAGAATCAAACCTGTAACCGGTTCAGCTGGGGTCATCGCAATGCTCCGTGCTCAAGGTGATATCAAAAAAACTCAGCCGCGTTTGTCGTACAGCTTGGGCTCGCCCGGTGGACGGCTCTTGAAGCGCCGGTGGGCCCAGAGGTACTGCTCGGGACAATCGCGCACCGATTGCTCGACCCATTGATTGATGCGGATGCAATCGGCTTCCTCGGTCTCCCCCGGGAAATCCGTCAACGGAGCCTGGATCACCAGGCGATAACCGCTGCCATCGGCCAGGCGCTCCTGGGTGAAAGGCACCACCAGCGCCTTGCCCAGGCGGGCGAACTTGGTGGTGGCGGTGACCGTCGCGGCCTGGATGCCGAACAGCGGCACGAACACGCTTTGCTTGGCGCCGTAGTCCTGGTCCGGCGCATACCAGATCGCCCGGCCGGCCCGCAGCAGCTTGAGCATGCCCCGCACATCGTCACGCTCCACCGCCAGGGAGTCGAGGTTGTGGCGCTCGCGGCCCCGGCGCTGGATGTAGTCGAACAACGGGTTCTTGTGCTCACGGTACATGCCATCGATGGTGTGCTGCTGGCCGAGCAAGGCCGCGCCGATTTCCAGCGTGGTGAAATGCAGCGCCATCAGGATCACGCCCTTGCCCTCGCGCTGGGCCTGCTTGAGATGCTCCAGCCCTTCGACATGGGCCAGTTTCGCCAAACGCGAACGCGACCACCACCAACTCATGGCCATTTCGAAAAAGGCGATGCCGGTGGAGGCAAAGTTTTCCTTGAGCAGACGCTTGCGCTCGGCAGCGGACTTTTGCGGGAAACACAGTTCCAGGTTGCGACGGGCAATGCGCCGTCGGTCGCCGGCCACCCGGTACATCAGCGCCCCCAATGCACGACCGACCCGCAGCAATAACGGATAAGGCAATTGCACGATCAGCCACAACAGCCCCAGGCCGCACCACAGCAGCCAGAAACGCGGATGAAAAAATGCAGCTCGAAAACGCGGGCGATCCATTACAACTTCCATTAGGACATGGGCCGCGCATTCTACATTGTTCGACCCGGGTTGCGGCTGGCGGACGATCTCGTTATAAGTCTCGGCACTTTTAGTGACAAGCCGTTGTACGCCGACCATGAGCCAAACCGAACCGCTAGACCAAGATCCCGTGTTCCAGCTGAAGGGCAGCATGCTCGCCATTACGGTGCTGGAACTGGCCCGCAACGACCTGGAGAGCCTTGACCGGCAACTGGCGGCGAAAGTCGCCCAGGCCCCGAACTTCTTCAGCAATGCCCCCCTGGTGCTGGCCCTGGACAAGCTGCCGGCTGGCGAAGGCTCAGTGGATCTGCCAGGCCTGATGCGCATTTGCCGCCAGCACGGTCTGCGCACCCTGGCGATCCGCGCCAGCCGCATCGAAGACATCGCCGCCGCCATCGCCGTGGACATTCCCGTGCTGCCGCCGTCCGGCGCCCGGGAACGCGTGCTGGAACTGAGCCCGGTCGAAACGAAGAAAGCCCCGGAAAAACCACCGGAGCCCACCATCAAGCCAACGCGGGTCATCACCACACCAGTGCGCGGCGGGCAGCAGATTTATGCCCAGGGTGGCGATCTGGTCATCGTGTCGTCGGTCAGCCCGGGGGCGGAACTTCTGGCCGATGGCAACATCCATGTATACGGTCCGATGCGCGGTCGAGCACTGGCCGGCGTCAAGGGTGATACCAAAGCCAGGATCTTCTGTCAGCAATTGAGCGCTGAGCTGGTTTCCATCGCCGGGCAGTACAAGGTCTCCGAGGATTTGCGTCGCGACCCGTTGTGGGGGGCCGGCGTTCAGATCAGCCTGTCGGGCGACGTGTTGAACATCATTCGGCTTTAACGGATACTGCCGCATTTTCCAAGCATCTCTAAAACGAGCGAAAACGGCTTAAACGACGTAGGAAAAAGGATCTGGCAGTGTTTACCGGAGGTAGACCCCGCCCGACAGCCAATTCCAGCCAAGCCTGTCCAATTGCAACGGTTTTCCAGAGATGTTTTTCAGGGGCTGACAAAGTCCCTTTTTCCTTAGGGGTGAAACACCTTGGCCAAGATTCTCGTGGTTACATCCGGCAAGGGTGGTGTGGGTAAGACCACCACCAGCGCCGCTATCGGTACCGGCCTCGCTCTGCGCGGCCACAAGACAGTCATCGTCGACTTCGACGTCGGCTTGCGTAACCTGGACCTGATCATGGGTTGCGAGCGCCGCGTGGTCTACGACTTCGTCAACGTCGTCAACGGCGAAGCGAACCTGCAACAGGCCCTGATCAAGGACAAGCGCCTTGAGAACCTCTACGTGCTGGCCGCCAGCCAGACCCGCGACAAAGACGCGCTGACCCAGGAAGGCGTGGAAAAAGTCCTGATGCAACTCAAGGAAGACTTTGAGTTCGTGGTCTGCGACTCCCCGGCCGGTATCGAGAAAGGTGCCCACCTGGCCATGTACTTCGCCGACGAAGCGATTGTCGTGACCAACCCGGAAGTGTCGTCGGTCCGTGACTCCGACCGCATGCTGGGCCTGCTGGCGAGCAAATCCCGCCGCGCCGAAAAGGGCGAAGAGCCGATCAAGGAACACCTGCTGTTGACCCGCTACAACCCACAACGGGTCAGCGACGGCGAAATGCTCGGCGTCGAAGACGTCAAGGAAATCCTCGCGGTCACCCTGCTGGGGGTCATTCCGGAATCCCAGGCGGTACTTAAGGCTTCCAACTCCGGCGTGCCGGTGATTCTCGACGACCAGAGCGATGCCGGCCAGGCATACAGCGATGCCGTCGATCGCCTGTTGGGCAAGACCGTGGAGCATCGTTTCCTCGATGTAACGAAGAAAGGTTTCTTCGAGCGCCTGTTTGGAGGTAGGTAATGAACCTTTTTGACTTCTTTCGTGCCAACAAAAAGCCCAGTACCGCCTCGGTCGCGAAAGAGCGTCTACAGATCATCGTGGCGCACGAACGCGGCCAACGCAGCACCCCTGACTACCTGCCAGCCTTGCAGAAGGAACTGGTGGAAGTGATCCGCAAATACGTCAACATCGGTAGCGATGACGTGCATGTGGCGCTGGAAAGCCAGGGCAGCTGCTCGATCCTGGAACTCAATATCACCCTGCCGGATCGCTGATCGCCCCGGCGGGAGCCACGGCGGCTCGGGTCCTTCTCCTCCCCCCCTTGGGTTCGAGAAGGGCCCGAGCCGCCGTTGGCGTTTGTAACGAGACTGTTTTCAATGCCCCTGTCCAACATCCGCATCATTCATCAGGACGCCGCTGTCCTGGTGGTCGACAAGCCGACCCTGTTGCTTTCCGTGCCCGGCCGGGCCGACGACAACAAAGATTGCCTGATCACCCGCCTGCAGGAGAACGGCTATCCGGAAGCGCGAATCGTGCACCGACTGGACTGGGAAACCTCCGGCATCATCCTCCTGGCCCGTGACCCGGACACCCATCGCGAACTGTCCCGGCAATTTCATGATCGCGAAACCGAAAAAGCCTACACGGCGCTGTGCTGGGGCCAACCGGAGCTGGACAGTGGCAGCATCGACCTGCCCTTGCGCTATGACCCACCGACCAAACCCCGGCATGTGGTGGACCATGAACAAGGCAAACACGCCCTGACCTTCTGGCGCGTACTGGAACGTTGTGGCGACTGGTGCCGGGTCGAGCTGACGCCGATCACCGGGCGCTCGCACCAATTGCGCGTACACATGCTCTCCATCGGTCACCCGCTGCTGGGCGACGGGCTCTACGCCCATCCGCAGGCCCTCGCCGCCTGGCCACGCCTGTGCCTGCACGCCAGCATGCTGAGCTTCACCCACCCGCAAAGCGGCGAGCGCTTGCGCTTCGAGTGCCCGGCACCGTTCTAGATCCGTGAAAATGGTTTCATCCGATAAAGGCTTGGCATGCAGGTTATTGATTTTCAGGAAACACCCGTCAAAAAAGTCCGCCACCAATTGCTGTATCTGATCTACGGCGACAAGGACGCTTATCGCCACGAAGCCAAGTTCAGCATCCTCACCGCCCTGGCCCACGGCAATCCGGCGACCCTGCCCAGCATCAGGATCCTGACCGACCGGCCTGAGGATTATCGCGGCTGGCCAGTCGAAACCCTCGCGCTGAGCCCGCAGTTGCTGGCCGAGTGGCAAGGCAACAACGGTTACATTCACCGACGCAAGGCCTGTGCCATCGCGGCCGGCCTGACGCTGGCGGAGAAGACTCTGTTCGTCGACACCGACACGCTGTTCCTGTCCGATCCCGACCTGCTGTTCAAGCAAATCCAGCCAGGGCAGTACCTGATGGACAGCTTCGAATACCACTGGGACTATGTCTGCAAGCGCGAGGACTACCTCAAGCTGGGCACGCGCCTGCGCGCCCACGGCATCACCCCAGACAACAGTTTCAAGCTCTACAACAGCGGGTTATGCGGTGTGACGGACAAAGACGGCGCGCTGCTGGCCCAGGCCGTCGGGCTGATCGATGAGTGGACCGAAGGTAGCTTCGACATCCACACCATCGAACAGATCGCGATTTCATTCACCCTGCGCAACCAGGCCATCAGCGAAACCAACAAGCACGTTTATCACTACTTCGCCGAGAAGCGCTTCTTCCACACCATGCAAGCGCACTTCTTTGCCCAGCACGGCGAGGCATTCAATACCCAGTTGGTGGAGCGTTGCCACGACGTTCCGCGCACCCGGCCTTTCCCGTCGGCCTGGCGGCGGCTGAAGATCAAATGGAAGTTGCGCAATCACAGCGGCCCCTTGCACAGGATCGGTCGCGACCTGCTGTATGGCAGCGCGGCACCGGAGCATCCTTACTACAACCTCTGCCGGCACCATTGGTGGGATTCGGCATCGCGGGAGATCCTTCGCCTGGACCCGAAGCGCCAGCAACAGTGGTTCGGCCAACTGGAGCACTGGCCGCGGCACCTGCCAGAACCGTCCAAGGCACAAGACAAGTCCCTGATCATGGCGCACTTGCGCAAACGGATCACGGCCTCGGGCTGATTGATGGCGGGGCCCGTGGAACAACCCTCGACGGGGGATTGGCCTGCAACGCAGGCTGTCGATGGGGTAAACTCCCGCCCATCGCTGTCTGGAGTGACTTATGCGCGCAGAGTTGAACCAAGGCCTGATCGACTTCCTCAAGGCCTCCCCTACCCCGTTCCATGCCACCGCCAGCCTGGCCAAGCGCCTGGAGGCGGCCGGCTATCAGCGTCTTGACGAACGCGAGACCTGGGCCACCGAGGCCAACGGTCGCTACTACGTCACGCGCAACGACTCCTCGATCATCGCCTTCAAGCTTGGCCGCAACTCACCGCTGCACGACGGCATTCGCCTGGTCGGCGCCCACACCGACAGCCCTTGCCTGCGGGTCAAGCCACAGCCGGAACTGCAACGCCACGGGTTCTGGCAGTTGGGCGTGGAAGTCTACGGCGGCGCGCTGCTGGCGCCGTGGTTCGACCGCGACCTGTCCCTGGCCGGGCGCGTGACCTTCCGCCGCGATGGCAAGGTCGAAAGCCAGTTGATCGATTTCAAGGCGCCGATCGCCACGATTCCGAACCTGGCCATCCACCTCAATCGCGAAGCCAACCAGGGCTGGGCCATCAACCCGCAGAACGAACTGCCGCCGATCCTCGCCCAGTTCGCCGGTGACGAGCGCGTCGACTTCCGTGCCGTGCTCACCGATCAACTGGCCCGCGAACACGGCCTGAATGCCGACGTGGTGCTCGATTACGAGTTGAGTTTCTACGACACCCAAAGCGCCGCGGTCATTGGCCTGCACGGCGATTTCATTGCCGGCGCGCGCCTGGACAACCTGCTGTCGTGCTACGCCGGCCTGCAAGCCTTGCTGAACGCCGACACCGAAGAAACGTGCGTACTGGTGTGCAACGATCACGAGGAAGTTGGCTCGTGCTCGGCCTGTGGCGCCGACGGCCCGATGCTGGAACAAACCCTGCGTCGCCTGCTGCCTGAAGGTGAAGAGTTCGTTCGCACCATTCAGAAATCCCTGCTGGTGTCGGCGGACAACGCCCACGGCGTGCACCCCAACTATGCCGACAAGCACGACGCCAACCACGGCCCCAAGCTCAACGCCGGTCCAGTGATCAAGGTCAACAGCAACCAGCGCTACGCCACCAACAGCGAAACCGCCGGGTTCTTCCGTCACCTGTGCATGGCCGAAGAAGTACCGGTGCAGAGCTTCGTGGTGCGCAGCGACATGGGCTGCGGCTCGACCATCGGCCCGATCACCGCCAGCCAGCTGGGCGTGCGCACCGTGGACATCGGCCTGCCGACCTTCGCCATGCATTCGATCCGCGAACTGTGCGGCAGCCATGACCTGGCGCATCTGGTGAAAGTGCTGAGCGCGTTCTACGCCTCTCGCGAGTTGCCATAACCGCCCCGAAGGCATGATGAACCCTGTGGGAGCAAGGCTTGCTAGCGATGAAGGTGATGCGACTTTTCCAGAAATCGAGTCGCCTTCATCGCTAGCAAGCGTTGCTCCCACACAGCGTTCGCCTCGGGATTGAGGGGTGTGCTGACACACATCATCACAACCCGGCAAAACCCCGACTAGACTGGCTTTATCCCCCCTGACAAGGCCGTCTCCATGGTTTCCATGTCTTCGTTCAACAGCATGCTGGTCCCCATCATCGCCGGCATGATCCTGCTGGCCATCGGCTTCAACTTCCGTGACAAGAACGTCGGAGTCTTTGCCATGTGGATCGGCATGTTGCTGATCCTCGCCACGGTGTTATTCAGGATCCTGGCCAAACTCAACGAGTCAGCCTGAGTTCACCTCAAGCGGGCGGTTGCTCGGGCACATCCACCCCGACATGGATCGCGTCGTGTCGCCAGAACTCCAGGTCGCAGTCGATCAGCCGCTGGTGCTGGTCATAGTTGACCCGTGCGATGCGAAGCCCGGGGCTGCCCACCGAAACCCTCAACGCCGCTGCCGCCTCCGGCTGTAAAGAGGTGGGCACGATTTCGAACTTCACCCGGCCGTAGTGCAGGTCGTAATGGCGGGCGTACAACTCGGTGATGGACTGGTTGAGATCGAACTCGAGGATGTCCGGAAAATACTGTGGGTTCAGGTAGTGTTCGACGTAGAGCACCAGGCGCTCGTCGATACGACGCACGCGGCAGATCTGGATCACGCTGGACAGCGCCGGCAGTTGCAACCAGGCACACACAGCCGCCGAAGCCGGTTGCAGGCGCGCCGAGATCACTTGGGTAGAAGGCACACGCCCCTGGGCCGCAACCATGGCGTGGAAATGGCTGCGCTGCATCAGGTTGTAGGCCAGGCGCGGCGGCGAGACGAACCAGCCGCGGCGCTCCTCCCGATAGATCTGCCCCTGGGCTTCGAGCTGCAACAACGCCTCGCGCACGGTGATCCGCGTGGTCCCGAACAATTCACTGAGCTTGCGCTCGGCCGGCAACTTGCTGCCGGGCGCCAGCAATCCGTGGTCGAGTTGCTCTTGCAGGACCTGTCCGATGGCTGTCACCGCTTTGGTTGCATCGATGCGCATCAACGTTACCTATCTGGACTAGGCCAGCACTGTTTCGGGGCAGGATCGACGGTTCATCGATCCACTTCTGGGTCCAGCAAGCCTAGGCACTGCACATGACTGGCAGATGACAGAGCCGCCGAACGGTCGTTGTGCCAGCGTGCAAATTAACGGCCAAGTCCTTTCATATCAGCTGTTTAACCATGGTCTACGCTTAATTCGCAGCCAACCTCCACGAGCCGGGTATTTCCTGGAGCCTCCAACACCGACATCAAAATGTCACAGGGCTCGCCTACATTGGCTCAGGTATTGCTGACCTAGACCAACACAACCGCAATCGCAGCGTTGAAAACGCCCATAGGAGCTTCGGATGAAACAGCTTTTCCTGGCATCACTGTTAGGCTCGACCATTGCCATGTGCACCGCCGCCATGGCCGCTGACACCGATCTGAAAACGTTGGAAGCCGCTGCGAAAGCGGAAGGCGCCGTCAACAGTGTCGGCATGCCCGATGACTGGGCAAACTGGAAAGGCACCTGGGACGACCTGGCCAAGGTCTACGGCTTGAAACACATCGACACCGACATGAGCTCGGCCCAGGAAATCGCCAAGTTCGCCGCCGAAAAAGACAACGCCAGTGCCGACATCGGCGACGTCGGAGCGGCGTTCGGTCCGATCGCGGTCAAGCAGGGCGTGGTCCAGCCCTACAAGCCAAGCACCTGGGAACAAGTGCCCGCCTGGGCCAAGGACAAGGACGGCAACTGGGCATTGGCCTACACCGGCACCATCGCCTTCATCGTCAACAAGAAGCTGCTGCACGGTTCCGAAGTGCCGACCAAATGGGCTGACCTGAAGACCGGCAAATACAAAGTCTCCATCGGTGACGTGAGCACCGCGGCCCAGGCCGCCAACGGCGTGCTGGCGGCGGCCCTGGCCAACGGCGGCGACGAGAAGAACCTCCAGCCGGCCCTGTTGATGTTTGCCGAAATCGCCAAGCAAGGGCGCCTGTCCATGGCCAACCCAACCATCGCCACGATGGAAAAAGGTGAAGTCGAAGTCGGTGTGGTCTGGGACTTCAACGGCCTGAGCTACAAGGCCAAGATGGCCAACCCGGATGATTACGTCGTGCTGATTCCGTCCGACGGCTCGGTCATCTCCGGCTACACCACCATCATCAACAAATACGCCAAGCACCCGAACGCCGCCAAGCTGGCCCGCGAGTACATCTTCAGCGACGCCGGCCAGATCAACCTGGCCAAGGGCAACGCCCGTCCGATCCGCGCCGAGCATCTGAAACTGCCGGAAGAGGTCCAGGCCAAGCTGCTGCCGAACGAGCAATACAAAGGCGTGACCCCGATCAAGGATGCGGATGCGTGGGAGAAGACTTCCAAGGCACTGCCGCAGGCGTGGAATGAACAAGTCATCGTCGAGATGAAGTGAGGCGGTAGTCAGACCCGCTCGGATATCCACTGGCAATCCAATTGTGGGAGCAGGCCCTTGTGGGAGCAACGCTTGCTCGCGATAAACGATGACACGGTCTCACAGTTGCACCGTGTCGCCAGCATCGCGAGCAAGCTTTGCTCCCACAGGCCTGCTCCCACACTGGACCGAGATGAGTCCGAGTTTTCTGGTGTCCATCCGGAGTCCTGGTATCCATGAAGCACAACGTCATCCTGGTGGTGCTCGACGGTCTCAACCATGAGGTCGCCCGGCATGCCATGGGGCATTTGCAGGCTTACGTCGGCGCAGGACGCGCAGCCCTCTACAAACTGGAATGTGAATTGCCCGCCCTGTCCCGCCCACTCTACGAATGCATCCTCACCGGCGTCGTGCCCATCGACAGCGGGATCGTGCACAACAACGTCACGCGCCTGTCGAACCAGCGCAGCATTTTCCACTACGCCACCCAGGCCGGCCTGAGCACAGCGGCTGCGGCGTACCACTGGGTCAGCGAGCTCTACAACACTTCGCCTTTCGTGGCCGGTCGCGACCGTCACACCGACAACCCCGACCTGCCGATTCAATACGGGCATTTCTACTGGAATGACCACTACCCCGATTCCCATCTGTTCGCCGACGCCGAACACCTGCGCCAGCGCTACTTGCCGAACTTCCTGCTGGTGCACCCGATGAACATCGACGACGCCGGCCACAAGCACGGCCTCGACACCCCGCAATACCGCAACAGTGCCCGCTCGGCCGACATCAACCTGGCGGTCTACCTGCAAGCCTGGCTCGACGCCGGTTACCAGGTACTGGTGACCTCCGACCACGGCATGAACAACGACCGCTCCCACAACGGCCTGCTGGCCGAAGAACGGGAAGTGCCGCTGTTCGTCCTGGGTGACAGCTTCAGCTTCGATCCCGCGGCCACGCCGAGGCAGACCGAGCTGTGCGGCACCATTTGCCAATTGCTCGGCGTCGACCACGACAAACCCTATTGCCAGGAGTTACTCAAGTGAACGCCATGACGCGCGGCAAATGGCTGGCAGCGTTGTGCCTGGTGCCCTTCGCGATTTTCTTCATCGTGTTCCAGATCGCCCCGCTGCTCTGGGTGCTGGTCAACAGCCTGGAATCGGAAGAATTCGGCTGGGGCCTGGCCAACTTCAGCAAGATCTTCAGTTCCAAGTTCTACCTGCAAGCCATCCAGCACAGCCTGGAGATCAGCTTCTGGTCCAGTGTGTTCGGCATCGTCATCGCCGTGCTCGGCAGCTACTCATTGCGCCGTGTGGATTCGCGGCTGCGCAACTTCGTCAATGCCTTCGCCAACATGACCAGCAACTTCGCCGGCGTGCCCCTGGCCTTCGCCTTCATCATCTTGCTGGGGTTCAACGGCAGCATCACGATCATGCTCAAGCAGGCGGGGATCATCGAGGATTTCAACCTGTATTCGAAAACCGGGCTGATCATTCTCTACACCTACTTCCAGATTCCCCTCGGCGTGCTGCTGCTCTACCCGGCCTTCGACGCCCTGCGCGAAGACTGGCGCGAATCCGCCGAGTTGCTCGGCGCCAGCGGCTGGCAGTTCTGGCGGCACATCGGCTTGCCGGTGCTGACCCCGGCGCTGCTGGGCACCTTCGTGATCCTGCTGGCCAACGCCCTCGGCGCCTACGCCACGGTCTACGCGTTGACCACCGGTAACTTCAACGTGCTGCCGATCCGAATCGCCGCCATGGTCTCCGGCGACATTTCCCTCGATCCGAACCTGGCCAGTGCCCTGGCCGTGGTGCTGGTGGCGTTGATGACCATCGTGACCATCGTCCATCAGTTGCTGCTCAAGAGGAGCTACCATGTCTCGCGCTGAACCGGGCTCCGTCGGGCTCTATCATCGGGCGGTGGTGTACCTGCTGTTCGCCATCCTGCTGCTGCCCCTGGCCGGCACGCTGGTCTACTCCATCGCCAGCAGTTGGTCGGCCACCGTGCTGCCCAGCGGCTTCACCTTCAAATGGTATGTGCAGTTGTGGAGCGATCCGCGCTTTCTCCACGCCTTCGGTCAATCGTTGCTGGTCTGTGTCGGTGCGCTGGTGCTCTCGGTGGTGTTGATCCTGCCGTTGCTGTTCGTGGTGCACTACCACTTCCCCAAACTCGACGCACTGATGAACATCCTCATCCTGCTGCCGTTCGCGGTGCCGCCCGTGGTGTCGTCGGTGGGGCTGTTGCAACTCTATGGCTCCGGACCGCTGGCGATGGTCGGTACGCCGTGGATCCTGATCGGTTGCTACTTCACCGTCGCCCTGCCGTTCATGTACCGGGCGATCACCAACAACCTGCAAGCCATCAACCTGCGCGACCTGATGGACGCCGCCCAACTGCTTGGCGCCAGCACCTTCCAGGCCGCGTTCCTGGTGGTGCTGCCGAACCTGCGCAAGGGCCTGATGGTGGCGCTGCTGCTGTCCTTCTCGTTCCTGTTCGGCGAATTCGTGTTTGCCAACATCCTCGTCGGCACCCGCTATGAAACCCTGCAGGTCTACCTGAACAACATGCGCAACAGCAGCGGCCACTTCACCAGTGCGCTGGTGATCTCCTATTTCTTCTTCGTACTGGTCCTGACCTGGGCGGCCAATATCTTGAACAAGGACAAAAGCCAATGAGCTACGTCAGCGTCCAACACCTGCAAAAAAGCTATGCCGGCACCCCGGTGTTCAGCGACATCAACTGCGAGATCGCCAAGGGCGAATTCGTCACCCTGCTCGGCCCTTCCGGTTGTGGCAAGTCCACGCTGTTGCGCTGCATTGCCGGCCTGACCGCAGTGGATGCCGGCCAGATCATCCTCGACGGACAGGACATCGTCCCGCTGAGCCCTCAGAAACGCGGCATCGGCATGGTCTTCCAGAGCTACGCCTTGTTCCCGAACATGACCGTGGAGCAAAACGTCGCCTTCGGCCTGCGCATGCAAAAGGTCGACGCCTCGGACAGTCGCCAGCGCGTGCTGGAGATCCTGCGCCTGGTGGAGCTGCACGATTTTGCCGCCCGCTATCCCCATCAACTCTCCGGCGGCCAATGCCAGCGTGTCGCCCTCGCCCGCTCCCTGGTCACGCGGCCGCGCCTGTTGTTGCTGGACGAGCCGCTGTCAGCCCTGGATGCGCGGATTCGCAAGCACTTGCGTGAACAGATCCGACAGATCCAGCGTGAATTGGGCCTGACCACGATTTTCGTCACACATGACCAGGAAGAAGCCCTGACCATGTCTGACCGGATTTTCCTGATGAACCAGGGAAAGATCGTACAAAGCGGCGATGCCGAAACCCTTTACACTGCGCCAGTCGATGTCTTTGCCGCCGGCTTCATCGGCAACTACAACCTGCTGGACGCCGACAGCGCGAGCAAACTGCTGCAGCGGCCGGTGAACGGTCGCATCGCCATCCGCCCCGAGGCCATCGAGCTGAGCCGCAGCGGCCAGGCCGATGCGCTGATCCGCAGCCACAGCCTGCTGGGCAACGTCATCCGCTACCGGGTCGAAGCCCGTGGCGTGGAATTGGTGGTGGATGTGCTCAACCGCTCGGCCGCCGACCTGCACCCCGATGGCGCACGGTTGGCACTTTCCATCGATCCATCGGCGCTGTGTGAGGTAGCCTGATGGCTTTGTTGATTTTGAAAAGGGAAACACGCTGATGGCCCTGGCAATTTTTGATCTGGACGAAACCCTGATCCACGGCGACTGCGCCACCCTCTGGAGTGAACAGATGGGTCGCCTGGGCTGGGTCGATCCCGAGTCGTTCATGCGGCGCAACAACGAGCTGATGGACGCCTACAGCCACGGCAAGCTGAGCATGGAAGAGTACATGGACTTCAGCCTGGAACCGATGATCGGCCGCACACCGGAGGAAATCGAGCACCTGGTGGCGCCGTGGGTGGAAGACTTCATCGAACCGATCATCTTCAGCGACGCCACCAAGACCATCGCAGAACACCGCAAGGCCGGCGACCGGATCCTGGTGATCTCGGCCTCGGGCACGCATCTGGTCAAGCCGATTGCCGAACGCCTGGGCATCGATGAGATCCTGGCGATCGAGCTTGAAGTGGCCCATGGCGTGTACAGCGGCAAGACCGTGGGCACCCTGACCTACCGCGAAGGCAAGATCGCGCGGTTGCTGGATTGGCTGGATGCCGAGGAGGAGAACCTGGAAGGCGCGAGTTTCTATTCCGACTCGCGCAACGACCTGCCGTTGTTGCTCAAGGTCGATCACCCGCACGTGGTGAACCCGGACCCGGTGTTGAAGGCCCATGCCGAATCGGCCGGGTGGCCAATCCATAGCTGGAAGTGAGCAGCCTGGTGTGGGAGCGGGCTTGCTCGCGATAGCGGTGGATCAGCAGACATTGATTTAGCTGACACACCGCAATCGCGAGCAAGCTCAGCCCCCACAGGCTCAGCTCCTACAGCTTCAGCCCCTAGCCCAGCAGCAGCCACAGGCTCCAGCCGAGCAACAACAATCCGCAGAGACGACTGAGCCAGAGTCCCTGCGGCAGGTTTTTCTCCAACAGAATGAAAGCACCGATAACTGCCACCCAGAGCAGATTCATCACGCCGACCACGAACAGCAGGCCCATCAGGGCCCAGCAGCAGCCCAGGCAGTAAGCGCCATGGGCCAGGCCCATGCGCCAGCCGCCGAGCACGTCGGGGCGCCAGTAGCTGAGAAGAAAATGCAGCGGCCCGCGACAATGCTCAAGGCAGACCGCCTTGCTCGGCAGCCACTGATAGACGCCTGCGACCAGCAGCAGGCCAGCGCCCAGGGCGGTACTGCTGCTGCGCATCCCCGGACTGAGCAGGGCGAGCCGCTCGAGCGCCCATTGCAGCGCCGTGGCGCCCAGGGCGAAGCCGGCCCAGACCAGACCATAGGCGCTGCAAAACAGCAGCAGGGCCAGGTGTCGCTGCGGTGCCGGCATGCGCTTGCGCAGCATCTGCTGGTAGATCAGCAGCATGGGCACGGCACTGGGCAGCATCATGCCGATCATCATCACCACCCACATGACGAACATCAGCAGCGCATCGCTCAGGCTCCAGGGCATGACCATACCGGCCATTGCCGCATCGGCCATGCCACCCGGCCCACTCATGTCGCGGGCCATGCGCAGCAGCATCAGCCAGGCCAGGACGGTCAGCGCAAGCAGGCAGAGCAGGAACAGCAACTGCTCGCCTGTCAGTCGCTTGCTCGGCGTCGCCGCCCGAGGCCCTGCCATTACGGCTCTATGCCATGGCCGGTGAAGTGTACGTGGGCGAGATGGCTATGACTGCCCTGGGACTGTAGCTTGAGGGCTGAATGCGTCTGGTAGCTGCCGCTGGCGACTTCGGCCTCAAGGAACTCGAAGCCGTTGGGCAGGGACAGGCGGACTCGATGAGGTGAGCCGTCGATCGGGCTACGGATCGGCTCGCCGCTGGCCTGCAGCACGCCTGGAATGTCCAGGTGCGCCAAGCGCTGATCGACATCGATGGATAGGGTGATGGGCACGAACAGCGGTTCGAATGCTTCACTCATGGTGCTGCTGAACACCTGGAACACGTTGGCCCCGGGGTCGCTCTCCAGGCCAGAGAGGATGGTCAGCAGGGCCTGGCGTTGCGCCTCGTCGGCGCGTTCATCGATGAACACCTGACAACTGCCGTTACCCTCATGAATGGCGCCCGGCCAAGCGAAGGTGGCAGCCCAGCACAAACCTCCCAGCGCCACCTGATTGAAATACCCGTGCTCCACTCGCATCGACGCCACCGCCTGGCAGTGGCCCCGGGTCGGTGGCGCATCGAATTGACAAGGACAGCCCCAATTACAGTTGCAGGCAACGAATTCGACGCCCTGCATGCGCCATTCGGCGATGGCCATGATCAACCTCTTCACCTGGCGGGTGAAATGAAAGCTGCGGTTACCCCCATCCCCCCTTAATTAACGCTAGCAGGGGGCGCGCATCGGGTACGGGCTGCCGACCAAAGGTCCGCTTGCCCGTGGTCGCCGGTCAACGGTGCAAGCCACTGTCAATTGGGATGAAGGTGCCCGTCATATCGGTGCAAACATGCAAATGCTCCTGCAAATAAAGACACCTGTGGGAGCGAGCTTGCTCGCGATGACGGTCGCACACTCAACAACTTTGTTGACTGTGACACCGCTAACGCGAGCAAGCTCGCTCCCACAAGTCTGCGCAAAATCAGCTCAGGCTCTCATCGATCAGCAACACCAACTTGCCCGACACCTGGTTGGTCGCCAGCTCCGCGAACGCCGCTTCGGCGTCCTTGATTGCGAAGGTCCGGGCCAACTGCGGGCTCAGGCGCTTGTCGGCAAACAGCGGCCACACCTGTTGCCCCAGCTCACTGATCAAGTCAGCCTTGAACTGATCGTCACGGCTGCGCAGGGTCGAGCCGAGCAGTTGGATACGCTTGCCCAGCACCTGGGCCAGATCGAGCTCGGTCGAGCGCCCCCCCATCAGGCCGATCAACACCCAACGGCCGTCAACTGACAAAAGTTTCACGTTGAGCTTGGCGTAGCTGCCACCCACCGGATCGAGGATCACGTCGAAGGGAGCGAGGTCGTTCAAACCCTCCAGGCCATCGGTGCGTACCACGCCGCCCTGGGCGCCCAAGGCCTCGCAATAAGACAGCCGTTCGGTCGAACCGACACTGACCCAGCACGGGTTGCCGAACGCCTTGCACAGCTGGATCGCGGCTGAACCGACGCCGCTGGCCCCGGCGTGCAGCAGCACTTTCTCGCCCGGTTTGAGCGCCGCCAGCTGGAACAGATTCAGCCACGCGGTGCTGTAGACCTCAGGCAGCGCGGCCGCTTCAGCCAAGGACAAGCCCTCGGGCACCGGCAGCACGTGACGGCCATCGACCACCACCTCCTCGGCCATCCCACCGCCGGCCAGCAGCGCACAAACGCGGTCACCCACCTGCCAGGACGAGCCCGGCCCGACCTCGCTGATCACCCCGGAACACTCCAGCCCCAACACCTGGCTAGCGCCGGGTGGCGGCGGGTAAAGCCCGGCTTTTTGCAACAAATCGGCCCGATTCAGGCCGGCGGCCGCCACACGGATGCGAACTTGCCCCACATCACACGTCGGGCTCGGCTCATCTGCCCATACCACTTGGCCTTCAACGCCTTGCAATGCTTTCACGGTGCCTCCATAGTGAGTCTCGACTGGGCCCGCTGCTTCAACGCCGGGCTTTCTTGCATTATGCGCCCGGGCCACATGGAACCGGCGACTTCAAAGACGGCCTAATATGCGTTATCAATTGTCCCTGCGTCGAATCAGCATGAAGCACCTGTTCCCCAGCACCGCCCTCGCGCTCGTCATTGGCCTCGGCCTGTTACCGTTGTCGAACGATACGTTCGCAGCCAACAGCTGGGACAAGCTTCAGCCCGATCGCGACGAAGTGATTGCCAGCCTGAATGTCGTCGAATTGCTCAAGCGCCATCACTACAGCAAGCCGCCGCTCGATGACGCGCGCTCGGTCATCATCTATGACAGCTATTTGAAGCTGCTCGATCCGTCCCGCAGTTATTTCCTGGCCAGCGACATCGCCGAATTCGACAAGTGGAAAACCCAGTTCGACGATTTCCTCAAGAGCGGCGACCTGAACGCCGGGTTCACCATCTACAAGCGCTACCTGGACCGCGTGAAGGCGCGTCTGGACTACGCCCTTGCCGAGCTGAACAAGGGCGTCGACAAAATCGATTTCAATACCAAGGAAACCTTGCAGGTCGACCGCAAGGACGCCCCTTGGCTCAAAAGCACAGCCGAACTCGATGACCTGTGGCGCAAGCGCGTCAAGGACGAAGTGCTGCGCATGAAGATCGCCGGCAAGGATCCCAAGCAGATCCAGGAAACCCTGACCAAGCGCTACAAGAACCAATTGGCACGCCTGGACCAGACCCGCGCCGAGGACATTTTCCAGGCGTACATCAACACCTTTGCCATGTCCTACGACCCGCACACCAACTATCTGTCGCCGGATAACGCGGAAAACTTCGACATCAACATGAGCCTGTCCCTGGAAGGCATCGGTGCCGTGCTGCAAAGTGACAACGATCAGGTGAAGATCGTGCGCCTGGTCCCGGCAGGTCCCGCTGACAAAACCAAACAGGTCAGCCCGGCGGACAAGATCATCGGTGTCGCCCAAGGCAACAAGGAAATGGTCGACGTGGTCGGCTGGCGCCTCGACGAAGTGGTCAAGCTGATCCGCGGCCCGAAAGGCTCGGTGGTGCGCCTGGAAGTCATCCCGGCCAGCAACGCGCCGAACGACCAGACCAGCAAAATCGTGGCCATCACCCGTGAAGCGGTGAAACTGGAAGAACAGGCGGCGAAGAAATCGGTCCTCAACCTCAAGCAGGACGGCAAGGACTACAAGCTCGGCATCATTGAGATCCCGGCTTTCTACCTGGACTTCAAGGCCTTCCGTGCCGGGGATCCGGACTACAAGAGCACCACTCGTGACGTCAAGAAGCTGCTGACCGAGTTGCAGAAGGAAAAGGTCGACGGCGTGGTCATCGACTTGCGCAACAACGGCGGCGGCTCCCTGCAGGAAGCCACCGAGCTGACCAGCCTGTTCATCGACAAGGGCCCGACCGTGCTCGTGCGTAACGCCGATGGCCGAGTGGATGTGCTGGAAGACGAAAACCCGGGCGCGTTCTACAAGGGGCCGATGGCCTTGCTGGTCAACCGCTTGTCGGCGTCGGCCTCGGAGATTTTCGCCGGTGCCATGCAGGACTATCACCGGGCACTGATCATCGGCGGCCAGACCTTCGGCAAAGGCACCGTGCAGACCATCCAGCCGCTCAACCATGGCGAGCTGAAGCTGACCCTGGCGAAGTTCTACCGGGTGTCCGGCCAGAGCACCCAGCATCAGGGCGTACTGCCTGACATCGATTACCCCTCGATCATCGACACCAAGGAAATCGGTGAAAGCGCCCTGCCCGAAGCCATGCCGTGGGACACCATCCGGCCGGCGATCAAACCGGCCGTTGACCCGTTCAAGCCGTTCCTGGCCCAACTCAAGTCCGACCACGACGCGCGCTCGGCCCAGGATGCGGAGTTCGTGTTCATCCGCGACAAGCTGGCCCTGGCGCAGAAGTTGATGATGGAGAAAACCGTCACCCTCAACGAAACCGACCGTCGTGCACAGCATGCCGACATCGAGGCCAAGCAACTGGCCATGGAAAACCTGCGTCGCAAGGCCAAGGGCGAAGAACCTCTCAAAGAGCTGAAGAAAGAAGACGAAGACCTGATCACCGAGCCGGAGAAAACCAAGCCGGAAGACGATGCCTACCTGAGCGAGACCGGGCGGATCCTGCTGGATTACCTGAAACTCAATACGGCGATCGCCAAGCACTAAGATGATGGCCATTTAATGGTGATGCTCGTCGGAGTGTCATCAAACTGACATCAGTCTGTCGTGAAATACAGGACTGGGTGCCCCGCACCCGGTCCTTTTTTTATCGCCAGAGATTGCCATGACCACGACAGAACAGCTGAGTGCCTTGAGTTCGATCCTGGCTCAAAGCGGTTTGCACAGTCTGTTCCAACCGATCATCTGTCTTTCCGAAAGGCGCATCGTGGGCTATGAAGCCTTGACCCGCGGCCCTTCCAACAGCCCGCTGCACTCGCCCATCGCGCTGCTCTCCGTGGCGCGCCAGGCCGGACGCCTCAGCGAGCTGGAGCTGGCCTGCCGCCGCAGCGCCTGCCAACGCTTCAACGAGCAAAAACTGCCGGGCAAGCTATTTCTCAACGTCTCGCCCGAGTCCCTGCTGGAATCCGCGCACCAGACGGGGCGCACCCTGCAATTGCTACAAGACTTCGGCATCGCACCCAGCCAGGTGGTGATCGAACTGACCGAACAGACCCCTATCGATGACTTCCAGCTCCTGCAAACCGCCCTGCATCACTACCGGGCCATGGGTTTCTCGATTGCCCTGGACGACCTCGGCGCCGGTTATTCGAGCCTGCGGCTGTGGTCCGAATTGCGACCCGACTATGTGAAGATCGACCGGCATTTCATCGACGGCATCCATCAGGACGCCCTCAAGCGCGAGTTCGTGGGCTCGATCCTGAAAATCGCCCGGGCTTCCCGCGCCCAGGTGATTGCCGAGGGAATCGAACTGCCGGAAGAACTGGCGGTGCTGATCGAAATGGGTGTCGACCTGGTCCAGGGTTATCTGCTGGCCCGCCCCCAGGAACAACCGTCACGCGATGCCAGGGCGCTGATGCCCAGGCAGGACAGCGGCGTGGCGGCGCTGAGCGATGAGATCAACGACCTCAGTGCGCTGCTCAACGAACAACCGGCGATGGCCCACGACACACCGACCGCCACCGTGCTGGAAGCGTTTCGGCGCCAGGCCAACCTCAACTCCCTGGCGGTACTGGACAATCAGAACCAGCCCTGCGGCATCGTCCATCGCCATTCACTCTCCGATGCCTTGCTCAAACCCTTCGCCACCGACCTGTTCGCCCGCAAGCCTATCAGCCGGCTGATGAGCGATGACTTTCTCGCGGTGGAGTTGAACCAATCGCTGCAACAAGTCAGTCGCCTGATCACCAGCCGCGCCCGACAACGCATCGAAGAAGACTTCATCATCACCCTCAACGGCAGCTACCTGGGCCTGGGTCGGGTAATCGATGTGCTCAAGCTCATCACCGAGCTGAAAATCCAACAGGCCCGCTACGCCAACCCATTGACCCTGCTGCCGGGCAACGTCCCGATCCAGCAATGCCTCACGCGCCTGCTGCAACAACGGCAGGAATCGGTGATCTGTTACGTGGACATCGACAGTTTCAAACCCTTCAACGACATCTACGGCTACGGCCGCGGCGACGAAGTCCTGCTGTGCCTGGCCCAATGCCTGAACGAACGCATCGACCCCAGCCGCGACTTCGTCGGCCACATCGGCGGCGACGACTTCCTGCTGGTCCTCGGCCCGGAAGACTGGCGCAAACGCCTGGACCAATTGCTGAGCGACTTCCAGACCCATTGCCGGCGCTTCTACCGGCCTGAACATCTGGAGGCGGGGTGCTTTACCGCACTGAATCGACAGGGGGTTCGCCAGGATTTTGCGCTGTTGTCGCTGTCGATTGGGGTGGTGCATCTGCGCGCCGAGGCCTGCGAGAAACTGGATGCCAGCCAACTGGCGGAACTGGCTTCCCAGGCCAAGCACCATGCCAAGGAGATTTTGGGGGGGAGTGTGTATTTAGTAGATGGTTTGGCTGAGCGGGAGGCTGTGGTGGAGTTGGGGTTGTCGGTGTAAGCGGACTCTCCATTCACCACGGCCCGAACGCCCTGGCGCAACCCCTGTGGCAAGGGAGCTTGCTCCCGCTGGGCTGCGTAGCAGCCCCCTTCTGAACAACGCCGCGGTGTGTCTGGTTGATCGAGCAGGCTGTTTTGGGGCCGCTTCGCAGCCCAGCGGGAGCAAGCTCCCTCGCCACAAAAGCGGTTTGGTGGTGGTTGATTAAGCAGTAGCAAACTCAATTACTTGCCTCTGGCCTAGCCCCATCAAAGAGTACCTACACGTAGTCCCAAGTAGACCTGTCTTCAGCTTCAGCTTTGCGGAGGTCGTCTGCCCATACTTCAGTTGCGAATTTATATATATCTTCAAAGAAAATTCTAGGATTTTTCATCGTATCCCATCCGTTAGGGAGCGATGAACAGGTCTGAGAGTCATGTTCCAATAGGGCCTGAAAGTCATAACTGCTATCTCGCAGGGCATCTCCTAAGCTTTTGTAAAGGAGGAATTTTTGTCTGTACGTAATTTTCCAGCGCTTTGTTAGCGAGTAATTTAAAATTAACACCTCTCGATCTACGGGGTTATTGGGGTCAAATTTCTCAAGCTCTTCACCTAGAGTTTCTTCTCGGTCGTATATATCGAAACAACCTAAAAAATATGCAGGTGTTGGTACGTAAGGCTGCCCAGTGCTAGGATCAATCAATTTTATGTCTCCTATTTAATTGGATACAGTGTAAATGGGATTTCAGTATCTCGATCAAACTTCATTTCTATACGATTCATTTTTACCAGTTTTGGATCATTTGGATCCCTAGCGTTTGGAATATATCCCTCTCCTGCCCCCGGAAAATCTGCCCGTAGATATTTGCTTCCGCTTTTATCCGTTAGTAATACATGACCGCTATTTCTCTTTGAAATTGCTAACTCATAAGCTTTTAACTGTAACTCCCAACTGTAAAACCTCGAACTTGGATTCCCTTTCCTATGTGAAGGGGTCCTCCCAGTAACGGGATCGGTACCATCAATTGCTCGCTGCTTCCACACTTGATCTGGGACCGCAGGGCTATGCTTACCAACCATGTGCATGCCTTGTTCCCTGTCTAAACGCCTGACCTCTTTTTCAGCCAACTCAGCAGCGGTTGGCTTTGGCAACCGCGGCTCACCCTCATCTACCTGGACCTTACCCGCCGGATCCTGATCCCCAACCGCCGGCCGACACCCACCCTGCCCCGGACAATCCACCAACCCCAACGGATCCACCCACCCCGTCGGGTTCACCGTGTAGCGATACCCATTGAGCCCACCCGCCAACTTGCTCGGATCAGGCGTCAAATAGCGGCCGGTTTCGGGATTGTAGTAGCGGTGCCGGTTGTAGTGCAGGCCGCTTTCCGGGTCGAAGTATTGGCCCTGGAAGCGCAGCGGTTGTTCCAGTTGTTCGCCGCTGCCGTGGGTGAGTTCGGTGAGCTTGCCGTAGCCGTTGTAGCGCGCCGACCAGACGATCTGGCCGGCGGGGTTGGTCAGTTCCTGGGGCGTGCCCAAGTGGTCGAGGTGGTAGTAGAACGGGCGGGCGTCGGGGCCTTCGCCGTCGAGCAGGGCCAGCGGGCGGAAGGTGCCCGGTTCGTAGACGTAGCTGCGGTGGTGGCGCGGGCTGTTTTCGGCGACGAGCTGGTCGCCCTGCCAGAAAAATTCCGTGGTCAGGCCGTCCACGGTCTTGCTGATGCGTCGGCCGAAGGCGTCGTAGCGGTAGGACGTTTCGCGGCCGTCGGCGCCGGTGACGCCGATCAGGCGGTGTTGGCTGTCGTAGCGGTAGGCGCTGACCAGGGCCTGGCCGCGGCGTTCGCGGATCAGGTTGCCGAAGGCATCGTAGTCGTAGTGGCGGTCGCCCTCCCTCAGCAGGCGGTTGCCCTTGAGGGTGGTCGGCCCGGGGCGGTCCTGCATCAGCAGGTTGCCGGCCGCGTCGTGGCTGAAATGTTCCGGCGGTTCGCTGTGGGAAAAGTCGATGCGGGTCAGGCGATCCAGCGGGTCGTACTGGTAGCGGCGGCGGTTTCGCTGGTCGGAAAGGCTCTGGAGGTTGCCCCGGGGGCTGTAGGCATAGTCGCGCCAGAACAATTGCTGCTGGGGGTTCTGCCACACGGTCTGGGCCTTGAGGCGGCCCTGTTCGTCGTACGTGTAATCACTGCGCAGCAGCCCCTGCTGGCGTTGCCGTTCGCGGCCGCCGTCAACGCGGTGTTCGGTCAGGCGTGCGCCGTTGAGGTCGATGGCAGTCAGCGCGCCACCGGGGGCGTGGTGATAGTCGAGTTGGCTGTCTTCCGGCAGGCGCAGGTGGTTGAGGCGCCCGCAGGCATCGTAGCGATAACGCAGGGTGCCCCAGCCCTGGTGTTCCGTGACTAGCCGATCCTGGGCATCGTATTCGAAGGCCAGCGGGTGATCGCTGCCGTCGTCGACCTGGATCAGCCGACCCAGGTCGTCGTAGCGGTATTCGATGGCCTGGCCGTCGGGCAAGGTCTTGATCCGCAATCGCCCGGCCGCGTCACGCTGGTAGCGGGTGATCCGTTGCGAACCGTCCTCGCCGTGCTCGGTTTTCTCCAGCAGGTGGCCGTTGAGGTCGTAGGCGTAGGCGGTGCGTTGGCCGTCGAAGCCGACTTGCTGTCGGATCAAGCCGTTGGGCGTGTAGTCCAGCTGATATCGTTCGCCGGATTCGTTTTCGATCTCGGTCAGCAACAGCCGCGCCGAGTCGTAGCGGTACTTCAGCTCGCTGCCGTCAGGGTTCAGGCGGCGGCTGACCAGGTGCAGGTCGTCGGCGTATTCGTAGCGGGTGGTTCGGCCCTGCTCGTCGCGCTCGGCGATGACCTTGCCGTAGGCGTTGTAGCTCCAGGCCCGGGTCGCACCGGTGGGCAGGGTGACTTGCAGCAGGCGGCCGACGGCGTCCCATTGGTAGTGCGTGAGGGCGCCGTGTTCGTCCCGGCGACTGAGTAAACGTCCCAGGGCGTCGTAGGCAAAACACCGCCGACCGCCGTCGGGCAGGACCTCTTCGGTCAGTTGGCCCAGGCGACTCCAGGTGAAACGATGTTCGCCACCGTCCGGGTCATACCTGGCCAGCAGTTGCCCATGGGCGTCGTAGGCATATTCCGTACGCTGGCCGTCGGGATCGATGCTCGCGATCACATCGCCCCGGGCATTGCGGCGGTAGCTCCACACGGCCTTGCCGCGGGAACGGGCGTGCAGGAAGCCGTTGCGGTACTCGTAGGACGTCGGCGCTTCGTCCGGCGGAATCAGCGCCACCAGCCGTCCGACGTCGTCGTAGCGGTATTCGCTGACCGCCCCCAGCGGGTCCTGTTCGGCGATCAACCGGCCCTGTTCGTCGTAGGCCTTGAGGTGCTCGCCGCCGTCGGGCTCGACCTTGCGCACCAACCGCGCCCGGTCGTCGTGGACATACACTTCCTGGCTGCCATCCAGGTGCCGGACCGTGACACGGCCGTCCTCGCCCCAGGTGTAGCGGCTGTCCATCTGCGCGAAGGAGGCCCAATGCCGTACGCAGCGGGACGCCGGCCCGACGCCCTGCCACTCCCAGTAGAAACTCGCCCCGCCGGCCAGTTGCCGCTGGAGGATGACGTGCTGGTCGTCGTAGTCGTAGCGTTCGCTTTCACCGGCGGCATTGGTCGCTTCGATCAGTCGGAAACGTCCGTCGTAGCGGTAGGACACCAGCGTCTGCTCGGTCCGCCAGGCTTCGTCGAGGGTGAGGGCCGGGTGGAAGCTCTGGTAGTCGACGGCGACCAAGTGGCGCTGTTCGTAACGCAGGCGCAGGGAGCGCCCGGCGCCGTTGTCCAGGCGGCTGATGTCGCCGTGGATGTTGCGCTGGACGGTCAGGCGGTTGTCGTAGCGGTCGCTGAGGGCGATCAGGTGGCCATCGCGAAAGTGCAGGAACGGGGCGTTTTCCCCGGGCTGGGCGATGATCAGTTCGTCCGGCGCGGCCCCCAGGTAGATCGCCGCCCGGGCCAGGCTGTTGTGGATCGCCGGACGTTGGGTGGTGGGCAATGGAAAGATCGTGCGGCGATTTTCCTGGTCGACCCAGGTGATCTGCTCGCCGTCGAGCTCCAGGCGATGGGCCAGGGCATGGCTCCAGCCGCGCCCGAGGCCGACGTCCAGGGCGACGGCGCTGGTGCGGTACAGCCGGGTGAAGACGAACGGCAAGCGGCCGTCGAGGGTGCCGTCGTCCAGGGTCAGCAGTTCTTCGCCGGTGACCATCGACACCGGGCAGCCGCTGGTCTGGGTCTGGGCCGCGGTGTCGGCGCTGTCGCCGTTGGGGTTTTTCGATTGGGCCGGGGCGTCGTCGTGGGGTTCGTGTTTTTTCAGCGTGGTGTTGCGCTGCGCATCCCAGCGCAGTTGCAGCCGGCCTTTTTTTATTCCCGCCGCGACGCCGCGCGCCGCCACGGTTTTGTAGCGGTCCACGTAGGCCATGAAGCCGTTGACCACCGCGAAGATCGCCTTGACGAAACGCTGCATGGCGTTCAGCAGGGTTGCGCCGTGCCTGGCCAACCGCATCGACAGGTAGGCGATCCCGGCCCCCGCACCGGCAAAGGTCAAGACCACGCCGATCAGCAAGTCGATCACGCACTGCACCACCACGGTCGAGAGTGCTTCGGCCGTGTCGCCGGCGACTTCGCTGGGCGGCAGCATCTCCAGCCAGAGGCTGGCAGTGCGCACCAACAGGCACAGCGCCGCTTCGTCGCTGGCCAGCAGTTGCAGCTTCGCCATCAGCAGCGGCGTGTCTCGTGCCAGTTTCTTCAACTGATCGGCGCTGTCACCCAATCGATCAACAAACTGACCAGGATCCTTGAGAATGTCCGACAACAGGCTGATGCTGTCCCACACACCCTCGATCGCCGCCCAACTGCCGGCGAGCAACCCGTTCCCCACCGCAGCCGCCGATGTCGCCAAGGACTGCCGGGCCCATCGCGGCTTGAAGCCTTGCCACTCACCCCGTAGCCAGTCCGTCAGATCCCGAGTCAAGCCATCGTAGGAAGAAAACAGCTTCTCGATCTGCCCGGGAGACACCTCGTCCTGGACATGGACCCGATAGGACTTGCCCGCCTCCCCCTCGAAAGTCCCGAGCCCCTGGGCGTCCAGGGTCACCGGCGTGACCTTGCCGCTGTTCACCTCCACCACATCCACCACGATGTCGCCCAGCGGGATGTCGTACACCGACTCGAACTTGCTCTCGATCGTCATCACCCCACCCAGGGGGCACTGGACGACCGTGGAGAGGAAATCATCGTCACCGCTGCTGACGACGGTGGTGCTGTCGCCGAAGCGGATCAGCCGCTCCATGCCCATCAGCGAGGGCAAGTCGACCGCGTGGCTGGCGCGGTCCGCCGCCCGGCTGTACCAGCGCTCAAGTTGGTCGCGGTAGACCGACAGGGTGTCCTTGAAACTGTCGAGTTCCTGCTCGATACGGTTCACCTGCTCCATCAGGGCAAGGCTCGCTCAAGGGCCGGCAGGAAAAAACGGTCGAACATGGGCAGCGTCTCGCAGCACTCAGGGAGCGCGAGACTGTGCCGGGGATGACGGGGGAATTAAGTCAGGGGAACGGGACAAAGGATGTAGGGCGATTCGCTAAATCCGCCCGACTTCGTCACGAATAGCCTGTGGATAACGCTAGCGGTCGCGAGCTTCGAGTGCCTTGAGCTTGATCTCGGCCAACGGATGCCCGGCTTTTGCCGCCAGGGTCCACCAACGTGCCGCTTCGACCGGGTCCGGCGCCTTGCTGGTTGTACCGGCCAGGCTGATCACGCCGACCTGGTAGGCCGCCTTGCCATCACCGGCCAGAGCCGCCAGCCGCAGCAGGCGAACCCCTTCTTCACGGGCGCCCAGCCCTTGGCCGCGAAACGTGAGGATGTGCCCATAGAAACTTTGCGCACCGACGTCGCCCAGGTTCGCCATGCGTGAGAATTGGCCCTCAAGCCAGGCCCAACCACGCGCCTGGCGGACGAACCAGGACCAGTGAAACAACCGGCGCGCCAGCCAATAACCGATCCGCGCCTTGAGTCGCCAGAGCACTCAGGCCTCCGCCGACTCGGGGTATTCGTACTCAAACACCCGGACCACTTCCGAAGCGTGCCAGGAGGCGGCGGCCACCCCATCGGAAGGCCCGGAAAAACGCCCCAGGCGCTCAACGCATTCGAAGAACCCCGTGCGCGGCAGCCGGCTCGCGCCTTGGCTGATCACCAGGGAACTGCGCAGCGGCTGTTCTGCCCGGGCGTCCAGCGCCGCCAGGTGTTCAAGGGCCGCAGTCAAGGTCTGCATGGCGGGGCTGGGCAGTTGCAAGCGCTCCAGCAAGGCGCGGTAAGTCAATAAATGGCGTTGGCGACGCGCCTGGTCCAATTCACCCAACAACCCATCCCAATGCTGCCGACTGATGCGTACGCTCACGATTCTTCCCTCCAACCCGGCACCGTCAACTCCCAGGCCAGACTGCGCCGAATCGCGGCATCGGGCTGTCGCTCGCCGCTCTCGATCAAGGCCAGATAAGACGGGCTGATACCTACCGTGCGGGCCAGCGCCTCGATGGCGATGCCCTTCCCTTCGCGTAAACTGCGTAACTGATCCAGGCCAGGGAGAACCTGGCCGGGTGCCGCCGCGTGATGGACTGTCGCTTCCCGCGGCGGAGCTTGATCGATGCCTGCTGCCTTCAACAACGCTTGGTACTGATCCCACGGCAAAACCGCGTACTCGGGCTCTCCATCACGTGTGATTATTTGAATATCCATGTTTACCCCGTAGGACAACAACACTTAGCGAGTCAGCCTTTTTCCTTGGAAGTGTAATCCTAAATGCTGGCTAAGGTCGCGGGGTGATGAATTCTCTGGGGATCAGGACTTTTTCTGTCCTTGGAGCTGGAGTTGTTCCGGGGTATCGGGAAGCCTTTCGACTTGGGCCAGTTTCTCGGGAGACTGGCGATAACGCCAGGCGCGGAATGCCTCGAGTTCAACGTCGAGGGTTTTCATGACCCAGGCCAGCACTGCGATATCGTCGAACATGCCAAACATCGGCAAGATATCCGGAATCGCGTCCAGGGGACTGAGGAAATACATGAGCCCCGCCACCACTGACAGCATCGACTTGGCGCTGACCGCGCGGTATTCGCCCCGCCAGTAAGCCAGGCACAAGGCCTGCAACAGGCGCAGGTCCTCCTTGAGCTTGCCCAGCCGTCCGCCCTCCCGGGCACCTTTGCTGGCGACGGCAAAGAGCAACGTCGGTAATCGACCGCGGGCCAGCAGGCGGCCTGCCAACGGCAGAAATCGCGCAAAATTCCACGGGGCCTTCATTTTTTCTCCCACTGAAATGTTATCCACACAAATTGTGGATAACCTTGTGAACAGAGCTGCATTTCACCGCTGAAGCCCCCGTTTCATAAGGGCCCGGCTTAGATCGGGCGTTTTTTACTCACATAAAAAAACCCAATATTTCATTGACTTGACCGGCTGACTGCGTCTAGCACAGCGACTGTATTGCCTATGACTGTAGCCTGCCCCGTGCGTTCGGTTTTTTTGCCATTTGCCGTAGCCCAGATGCGACAACGCCCCGCATGAGCGAGGCGTTGTCGTTATAGCAGACGCGATTACTTGGCTGCGTCTTCTTTTGCCGGATCCTTGATCGCCAGCAGTTCCAGGTCGAACACCAGGACCGAGTTGGCCGGGATGGCCGGGCTCGGGCTCTGGGCGCCGTAGGCCAGGTCGCTCGGGATGTACAGCTTGTACTTCTCGCCGACGTGCATCAGTTGCAGGCCTTCGACCCAACCCGGGATCACGCCGCTGACCGGCAGGTCAATCGGGCTGCCACGCTCGACGGAGCTGTCGAACACGGTGCCGTTGGTCAGCTTGCCGGTGTAGTGAACGGTCACTACATCGGTCGGCTTAGGCTGTGGGCCATCGGCTTTCTTGACCACTTCGTACTGCAGGCCGGAAGCGGTGGTGGTAACACCGGCTTTCTTGCCGTTTTCCTCGAGGAATTTCTTGCCAGCGGCTGCCGACTCTTCACTCATCTTGGCCATGCGCTCTTCGGCACGCTTTTGCAGCGCGGCAAAGGCTTCGACCAGTTCTTCGTCTTTCAGCTTCTGTTCTTTCTTGCCAACGGCATCTTCGATGCCCTGGGCGACCGCTTTGGAGTCCAGGTCATCCATGCCTTCCTGAGCCAGGCTCTTGCCCATGTTCAGGCCAATACCGTAGGAAGCTTTCTGCGCCGGGGTTTTCAGCTCTACGCTGGTCTGCGAGTCGCAACCCGCGAGTACCAGGCCAACCAGGGCCACCGCCGCCGCCAACCGATGCTGTTTCATGCTATTTCCTTGTTCATGCGCCTAAAGGGCAATCGAATAAAGCCGCGAGCTTATCAGGCGGCCACGACCAATGGCTACCGGCATGTGAGCCGCAAAGTGATGATAAGTTCAGGCCCGCAAACGCTTTTTAATCCTGGGCAAATGAAGCATCTGTCATCCGTTACGTACAGGGACACATTGCCGCTCCCCCACAGGCCAAGGGTAATGGCCACTTGCCCGCCGCGCAGCACTGAGGCATAAGGGTTTATCAAAAAAACAAGGACGTTACCGTGCGCCTTCTCTCTCGCATTCTCTTGCTCCTCCTCGCGCTGCTGATCGTCGTCGTGGCCGTGGTGCTTTATTACGTCGCCAATCCTCGCTTGCCGTTCTATACCCCCGTCGAACAGGTGCACTACCTGGATCAATGGAGTGCCGCCGAGCGCCAGACGTATTACTTCACCCCCCAGGGCACCCAGGTCAAAGGCCTGCGCTACGACTGGTTCACCGCCCTCGAATTGCCTTTTTCGCAACAACGCTTCGCTTCGCCGGAGTACCTGGCGCGCTTCGGCTTCCTGATCGATCCGGCGCAGAAAGCCTCGCCTGACAACCCCGGCAACTTGCCGGTGGGGTTCGCCCGGCACCAGAACCCGGGCAGCACCGAGCAGTTCCTGGATATCACCTGCGCGGCGTGTCATACCGGCGAATTACGCTTCAAGGGCCAGGCGATACGGATCGATGGTGGCTCGGCCCAGCACGTGCTGCCTTCTAGTGTTCCTACGCTACGTGGTGGCAGTTTCGGACAGGCATTGGTCGCCAGTCTGGCGTCTACCTACTACAACCCTTGGAAATTCGAACGCTTCGCCCGCCAGGTACTGGGCAAGGACTACGACGCCCGCCACGAAGAGCTGCGCAAGGCGTTCAAGGTTTCCCTGGACACGTTCCTGCGAGTGGCCTGGAACGATACCCATCGCGGCCTCTACCCCACCGAAGAAGGCCCCGGGCGTACCGACGCCTTCGGTCGCATCGCCAATGCCAGCTTCGGCGACGCCATTTCGGCGGAAAACTACCGGGTCGCCAACGCCCCAGTGGATTACCCGCAACTGTGGGAAATATGGACCTTCGACTGGGTTCAATGGAACGGATCGGCCCAGCAGCCGATGGCCCGCAACGTCGGTGAAGCGCTGGGGGTCGGTGCCACGCTGAATTTCTTCGACGCCCAGGGCAAACCGCTGCAGGGCGACGCGCGATACCCTTCCAGCGTGCGCGTGCGCGACTTGAACAAGATCGAAGAAACCCTGCAACTGCTCAAGCCGCCCGTGTGGCCGGAAGCGTTGCTGGGCGCGATCGATAAACCCTTGGCCGCCAAGGGCCGGGCCCTGTTCACCGAAAACTGCGCCGGCTGCCATGTGCCCAAAGTGGTCCAGGGGCCTGACAGGCCGGTGCAGCAATTGCACATGCTGCCTGTGCAGGTGATCGGCACCGACCCGGGCACCGCCAATAACATCGCCGACCACCGCTTCGACCTGACCAGCCTGCAATGGGACCCGGCCGAACTGGCGAAGCTGGACGTGCAACTGCACCCGCCCCCGACGGAGCCGCTGGACCTGAGCCAGCTTTCGGTCGCCAAAGGCCTGGCCTACGTCACCGCCTTCGTCGAAAACCGCGCCTACCGCGACGCCGGCGTCACCCCCGTCGAACGCCCGGCCCTGGACGGTTTCGGCCTGCCCATTGGCGTGCGTGAACTGCGCGCCTACAAGGCCCGGCCACTGGCGGGGGTCTGGGCCACGCCACCGTTCCTGCACAACGGCTCGGTGCCGACGATCTATCAGTTGCTGTCGCCCCAGGACGAGCGGGCGACCACGTTCTATAAGGGCAACTTCGAATACGACCCACGCCACCTGGGTTATCGCACCGAAGCGTTCACCAATGGCTTTATCTTCGACACCCGGATTACCGGCAATCACAACAGCGGCCATGAGTTCCGCGCGGGCGAGCGCGGTAACGGCGTCATTGGCCGCTTGCTGCAACCGCAGGAACGCTGGGCCTTGCTGGAGTATTTGAAAGTGCTGGGCGGGCCACTGGAGTCGCAACTGTAATGATGAACCTCACCGGTAAAAGGATGTTGGCATGTTGATCACCCTCTGGCTGCGCCTCGGCGCCTTTTTGGGCAAGACGCTCCTGTGGCTGCTGGGTATCGGGTTGCTCGGCTGGGCCCTGTCCACGGCCTGGTTTGCCTGGCAGCACAAGGGACCGGTCCCGGACAAGGAACAGATCGCACCCGGCGAAGCCGCCATGACCCAGGACATCATCCAGACCGCGATCCGCATCGTCGATCAGCACCGCGAAGGCACACGTTACCTGCGCGACGCCCATGCCAAGGCCCACGGTTGCGTCATGGCCGAGGTCCAGGTGCCGAGCGACCTGCCGGCGCCGTTGCGCCAAGGCGTGTTTGCCGAACCGGGCAAGACTTGGCAGGCCACGATCCGCCTGTCCAACGGCAACGCTTATCCGCAATTCGACAGCCTGCGCGATGCACGGGGGATGGCGATCAAGCTGCTGAACGTACCGGGCAAACAACTGCTTGTTGATCGGCAATCACAGGGCGAGCAGGATTTCGTGATGTTCAATCATCCGAACTTCTTTGTCAGTGATGTCGCCGAGTACCGTCAGAATGTGGCCGCCCAGGCTGACGGGAAGAAGGCGATGGCGTTCTTTCCGAGCCTGGATCCGCGCACCTGGCAGATCCGTCATCTGTTCATCGCCCTGGCAACCCTCTCGCCGGCTCCGGCCAGTCCGACCCAGACCACTTATTTCTCGGTATCGCCTTACAAATTCGGCGAAGCCAATGCCAAGTTTCGCGTCGCGCCGGACCCGGATAGCTGCCCAAGCTATACCCTGCCCCCTCAGAACCAGGACCTGCCGAACTTTCTGCGTAGCGCGTTGAATCAGCAGTTATCCACAGACCGCGTGCCAGCGTGTTTCGTCCTGCAGATCCAACGGCAGGATCCGAGCAAGTACATGCCGATCGAAGACACCAGTATTGAATGGCAGGAAAGTGATGCACCGTTCGAGACCGTGGCGCACATCAAGGTGCCGGCCCAGGATTTCGACACGCCCAAGTTGAACCTGGCCTGTGACAACCAGTCGTTCAATCCGTGGTTCGGCATCGAGGCCCATCGCCCTATCGGCGGCATTAACCGTTTGCGTAAAGCGGTGTATGAGGCGGTCAGCGATTACCGCCACAGCCGCAATGCCGAGCAGTAGCAACGGCCAAATGACAGGCAACAAAAAGCCCGCTTCATTGAGCGGGCTTTTTTTGTGGTGACCTGGCGTTCAGAGGGCCAGGAAACCGAATATGGCGCAGCGGACGGGACTCGAACCCGCGACCCCCGGCGTGACAGGCCGGTATTCTAACCGACTGAACTACCGCTGCGCGTAACATTGAAAGCTTGGTGGGTGATGACGGGATCGAACCGCCGACATTCTGCTTGTAAGGCAGACGCTCTCCCAGCTGAGCTAATCACCCTTCACTTTCGATGCGGGGCGCATTCTCTCACAGTTTTCCGTAACGTGCTGATCTAATTAGCAAATTTCAGAAAAAAGAAGCAACGCACACCGCAGGAACTGCAAACAGCAAAAAGCCCGCGTTAGCGGGCTTTCCGTGGTGACCTGGCGTTCAGTGTTCCAGGTAACCGAATATGGCGCAGCGGACGGGACTCGAACCCGCGACCCCCGGCGTGACAGGCCGGTATTCTAACCGACTGAACTACCGCTGCGCGTAACACGTTGAACGAATGGTGGGTGATGACGGGATCGAACCGCCGACATTCTGCTTGTAAGGCAGACGCTCTCCCAGCTGAGCTAATCACCCTTCGCTTTCGGTGTGGCGCGCATTCTACGGAGCACTCTTTAAGCTGGCAAGCACTTTTTAAATTAATTTTTTCAGGCCTTCCAAAGGCTTAGCGAAGGGTTGGCCTATGGCGCCGCGAAGAGAATAATGCCCCCCTTTGTATAAAGGAGAGACTCACCCCATGTGGTTCAAAAACCTGCTTATCTATCGCCTGACCCAAGATCTGCCTTTTGATGCCGAGGCGTTGGAAACTGCACTGGCCAGCAAACTGGCGCGTCCATGTGCAAGCCAGGAGTTGACCACTTACGGTTTCGTCGCGCCGTTTGGCAAAGGCGAAGACGCGCCATTGGTGCATGTCAGCCAGGACTTCCTGCTGATCGCCGCGCGCAAGGAAGAACGCATCCTGCCGGGTAGCGTCGTGCGTGATGCCCTGAAGGAAAAGGTCGAAGAGATCGAAGCCGAGCAAATGCGCAAGGTCTATAAAAAGGAACGGGACCAGCTCAAGGATGAAATCATCCAGGCGTTCCTGCCCCGTGCCTTCATCCGCCGCTCGTCCACCTTCGCCGCCATCGCGCCGAAACAGGGCCTGATCCTGGTGAACTCGGCCAGCCCGAAACGCGCCGAAGACCTGCTGTCCACCCTGCGCGAAGTCATCGGCTCACTGCCGGTACGCCCGCTGACGGTCAAGATGGCCCCGACCGCCACCATGACCGACTGGGTCAAGACCCAGAAAGCCGCGGACGATTTCTTCGTGCTGGATGAATGCGAACTGCGCGACACCCACGAAGACGGCGGCATCGTGCGCTGCAAGCGCCAGGACCTGACCAGCGACGAAATCCAGCTGCACCTGAACACCGGCAAGGTAGTGACACAATTGTCGCTGGCCTGGCAGGACAAACTGTCCTTCGTGCTCGACGACAAGATGGTGGTCAAACGCCTGAAGTTCGAAGACCTGCTGCAGGACCAGGCGGAGCAGGACGGTGGCGACGAAGCCCTCGGCCAACTGGACGCCAGCTTCACGCTGATGATGTTGACGTTCGGCGAGTTCCTGCCGGCGCTGGTTGAAGCGTTGGGTGGGGAAGAGATTCCGCAGGGGATCTAAACCCGGCGGATAGCTGCCTTGTGGGAGCGAGCTTGCTCGCGATAGCGGTATGACAGCCACCGAGATGTTGACTGACACTCCGCCATCGCGAGCAAGCTCGCTCCCACATGAGTATTGGATGTTCTTAATAATAAGGATCAGGTCATGCGCGCACTGGCTGCATTGAGCCGCTTTGTCGGCAATACCTTCGCTTACTGGGTACTGATTTTCGCGGTGGTGGCATTTTTGCAGCCCGCTTGGTTCATCGGTCTGAAAAGCGCCATCGTGCCGCTGCTGGGCCTGGTGATGTTCGGCATGGGCCTGACCCTCAAGCTCGAAGACTTCGCCGAAGTCGCACGCCATCCCTGGCGCGTGGCCCTGGGCGTGGTCGCACATTTCGTGATCATGCCCGGTGTGGCGTGGTTGCTCTGCCAAGTTTTCCATCTGCCACCGGAAATTGCCGTCGGCGTAATTCTGGTGGGCTGCTGCCCAAGCGGCACCTCATCGAATGTCATGACCTGGCTGGCCCGCGGCGACCTGGCGCTGTCGGTGGCCATCGCCGCCGTCACGACCCTGCTCGCACCGCTGCTGACCCCGGCGCTGATCTGGCTGCTGGCCTCGGCCTGGCTGCCGGTGTCATTCATGGAACTGTTCTGGTCGATCCTGCAAGTGGTGCTGCTGCCGATCGTGCTGGGCGTGGTGGCGCAACGGCTGCTGGGAGACAAGGTGCGCCATGCCGTGGAGGTGCTGCCGTTGGTGTCGGTGGTAAGCATCGTCATCATCGTCACCGCCGTCGTTGCTGCCAGCCAGGCAAAAATTGCCGAATCGGGCCTGTTGATCATGGCCGTGGTGATGCTGCACAACAGCTTCGGCTTCTTGCTGGGCTACTTCACCGGGCACCTGTTCAAGCTGCCGCTGGCCCAGCGCAAATCCCTGGCACTGGAAGTGGGCATGCAGAACTCCGGCCTTGGCGCGGCGTTGGCGAGCGCGCACTTTTCGCCGCTGGCGGCAGTACCCAGCGCGCTGTTCAGTGTCTGGCACAACATTTCCGGGGCTTTGCTCTCGACGTACTTCCGGCGCATGAGCGAAAAACAGGACCGTGAACTGCTTGCCAGCCGAGCGCTGGACTGACCGAGCGACTTGACCGAACAATCAGCATTGGGCACTCTTGCGCCCAATACGGGGACGACCCCGCAACGCCATAGTGTTCATTATCCGGGGACGACCCCATCCATCGATGAGGTGTTTGATGTCCTGGATCATTCTGTTTTTTGCCGGTCTGTTCGAAGTCGGCTGGGCTGTCGGCCTGAAGTACACCGACGGCTTCAGCCGCCCTCTCCCCACTGCTCTGACCATCGCCGCCATGGCGATCAGCCTCGGCCTGCTCGGCCTTGCCATGAAGGAACTGCCGCTGGGTACCGCCTATGCGATCTGGACCGGGGTCGGTGCCGTGGGCACGGTGATCGCCGGGATCATTTTGTTTGGTGAGTCGATGGCGCTGGTTCGCCTGGCCAGCGTGGCGTTGATCGTTGCGGGGTTGATCGGGCTCAAGGTCAGCGCCTGAACTTTCCTGCAGGAGCCAAACCTCTGAGGGCAGCAAGGCCTGTGGGATTAAACCTGTGGGAGCAAAGCTTGCTCGCGATGGCGTCCTTGCGATCGCTATCGCGGGCAAGCCTTGCTCCCACAGATCTTGCTCCCCACAGGTTTAATCCCCCAAGCCTTTTGCCCCACAGTTTTTTCGTTTAGCGGACAGTGCCGCGCAAGTCTCCCACCAACACCTGCAAACTCGAAGGCGTTGCCGCCTCTACCGCAACCGCCGAGCCCGCCACCAGCGTCACCCGTGACCAGAACCGGCGAAACAGCCCCTTGGCCGGGTCGCGGCTGAAGAAGCTGCCCCACAAACCCTGGAGCGCCAGGGGAATCACCGGCACCGGGGTTTCCTGGAGGATGCGCGTCAATCCGCTCTTGAACTCATTGATCTCACCGTCAGCGGTCAATTTTCCTTCAGGGAAAATGCACACCAGCTCGCCGTCCTTCAGGTATTGGGCAATTCGCTTGAAGGCTTTTTCGTAGATCTGAATGTCTTCCTGGCGCCCGGCAATCGGGATGGTCCCAGCGGTGCGGAAGATGAAATTCAGCACCGGCAGGTTGTAGATCTTGTAGTACATCACGAAGCGAATCGGCCGACGCACCGCACCACCGATCAACAAGGCATCGACGAAAGACACGTGGTTGCAGACCAACAGCGCAGCCCCTTCATCCGGTATCGCCTCCAGGTTGCGATGCTCCACGCGGTACATGGAATGGCTCAGCAGCCAGATCATGAAACGCATGCTGAACTCGGGGACGATCTTGAAGATGTAGGCGTTGACGCCGATGTTCAGCAGCGACACCACCAGGAACAACTGCGGGATCGACAGCTTGGCCAAGCTCAGCAAGACGATGGAAACGATGGCCGAGACCACCATGAACAACGCGTTGAGAATGTTGTTGGCGGCGATCACCCTCGCCCGCTCGTCCTCCACCGTGCGCGACTGGATCAGCGCGTACAGCGGCACGATGTAGAAGCCACCGAACACCCCCAGGCCAAGGATGTCGATCAACACCAGCCAGGCGTGACCGAAACCGAGCACTTCAAGCCAACCGTGCCCCTCGACGCTGTCGGGAATTCCACCAGAATGCCACCACAGCAACAGACCAAACACAGTGAGCCCGAACGAGCCGAACGGCACCAGGCCGATCTCGACTTTGCGTCCGGACAGTTTTTCACAGAGCATCGACCCCAACGCGATCCCCACCGAGAACACCGTCAGGATCAAGGTCACCACGGTTTCGTCACCGTGCATCCACTCCTTGGCGTAGGCCGGGATCTGCGTCAGGTAAATCGCCCCGACGAACCAGAACCAGGAGTTGCCGACAATCGAACGGGACACCGCCGGGGTTTGCCCCAAGCCCAGTTTCAGGGTGGCCCAGGATTGGCTGAAAATGTTCCAGTTCAGGCGCATGTGTGGCGAGGCCGCCGCCGCGCGCGGAATGCCACGGCTGGCCAGGTAACCAAGCACGGCCACGCCGATGATCGCGGTCGAGACGACGGGGGCGTAATGCGCCGAGGACATCATGATCCCGGCGCCAATGGTGCCGGCCAGGATCGCCAGGAAAGTCCCCATCTCCACCAGGCCGTTGCCACCGACCAACTCTTCCTCATGCAAGGCCTGGGGCAGGATCGAATACTTCACCGGACCGAACAGCGCCGAATGCGTACCCATGGCGAACAGCGCCACCAGCATCAGCGACAAGTGATCGAACACAAAACCCACCGCGCCCACCGCCATGATGACGATTTCGCCGAGCTTGATCAGACGAATCAGCGCGTCCTTGGCGAACTTTTCCCCAAACTGCCCCGCCAGCGCCGAGAACAGAAAGAACGGCAGGATAAACAGCAGCGCGCAGAGGTTGACCCAGATCGAGCGGTCCCCCTCGATGGTCAGTTTGTAGAGAATGGCGAGAATCAGCGACTGCTTGAAAATGTTGTCGTTGAACGCGCCAAGGGACTGCGTGATGAAGAACGGCAGGAAACGCCGCGTGCGAAGCAAGGTGAACTGCGAAGGGTGACTCATCTTCCATGTTCCTGAGTGGCGTGGACGCTTATTGGAATGAACGCTTTTCGATCCAGGCCACACATTACCTGTCTTTAACGATTATTTCGCCAGCCCCGCAATGCAGGGCGACACAAACAACTCACCGTGCCAGGCCCCTGCCAGCGTTCGCCGCGCCACGATCAGCCACATCACCACCAGCATCGCCACCAGAACATTGCCGAAAACGCTGAAAAATTCCAGTTTCAGCAGGTCCGCCAGCTTCAGCGTGGTCAGCGCATACACGCCTAACGGGAAGGTAAAGCCCCACCAGCCAAGGTTGAACGGAACACCGGTGCGTAAGTAGCGTGCGGTAATCAACAGCGCCATCACCATCCACCAGAGCCCGAAGCCCCACAGCGTAATGCCCGCCACCAGCCCCAGCCCGGCGGCAATATCGCCGACGCCCGGCAAGCCATTGGCGGCAAAGATCATCGGGGCATCGCCCCCCAGTAACAACATGCCGAGGGCACCGGTGCCTATGGGGCCGAGGGCCAACCAGCTAGAAGCGGCCATGTTCTCGTGGGGCAGTTTGTGCAGGGCCATGCGCAGCACCAGGATCGTCAGAATGCTGAACGCCAGCGGTAGGGAAAAGGCCCAAAGCACGTAGCTGGTGACCAGCACGATCAGTTGCGAATGAACGGCCGCCAGGTGCGGTGCCAACAGCCCACCGCTGGCGGCTGCGACTTCGGCGGCCACCACCGGCAACAACCATACGGCGGTCATCTGATCGATCCGGTGTTCCTGGCGGGTGAACATCAGGAAGGGAATCAACACGCCGCAAGCCAAGGACATCGCTACGTCAATCCACCACAGCACCTCGGCCACCGCCACCACGCCCTCGCCCCAGCGCGGCAGCCCAAACAGCAAAAGGCCGTTGATGAGGGTCGCCAGCCCCATGGGAATGGTGCCGAAAAACATCGAGACGGTGGAATGGCCGAAGATCCGCCGGGCTTCGTCGAAGAACAACACCCAACGGGCCGTGTACATCAAGGCGAACACCACGAACAACAGCGTGTTGAACAACCACAAGCCTTCGCCCAAGGCGTGCAGGCCTGGCATCGTCGTCGGCCATTGCGCCAAGGCCAGGGCCAGCACACCGGTGCCCATGACCACGGCAAACCAGTTAGGCGTGAATTGACGAATGGCCTCCAGCGGCCTGGGCAAATGGCTCAAGGGGCGCAAGCGGTTTTTTGCAGCACAGCATGTCATGACGAACTCCTGTCCTCGGTTGAGGTGGAGCCATGCTAGAGCCGGATCAAATATCTATATAACGGTTAATTTCTCTATCTGTTATCTGCTTTATAGATAAAGGTCAGACACTGCCCTCAGTCTCGATCACCAGGATCCTCGCCTCGCCCAAGGGCTTGGCCACATGCTCGGTGCCCACCGAGGCGTAGAAAATGTCTCCGGCGTCCAGCAAGGTCGCTTTTTCAACACCGTCTTCCCGATAGCACATCTGCACTTGCCCATCGAGCACCACGAAGACTTCCTGGCCGTCGTTGATGTGCCATTTGTAGGGCTGATCGGTCCAGTGCAGGCGCGTGGTGATGCCGTTCATGTTGGCGATATCCAGCGCCGCCCAGGCACGGTCACCGGTGAAGGATTTGCTGCGGATGATTTTCAAGAGATCCGTCCGGAAGAAAACTGAGGTGCCAAGACTAACCCACTGCCCACGGCACCTGCATGCCTGGTTTCAAGGCCGAACGCCATCGCTGAGCGGTTTTATCGACTGCCGTAACCCCAACAGTGCTGCGACACACAACACGATCAACACGGCGCCATACCCATCGGTCGTCGGGATCAAGCCGAACACCCGCGTCAGGTTCCCCGCCAGCAGCGACGGCAGGCTGAAGGCCAGGTAACTGAGGACATAGAACGCCGACATCAAGCCGGCCCGTTCGTGGGGCAAGGCCAGCGGCATGAGGCTGCGCAGCGCCCCCAGGAACCCGGCACCGAAACCGCCACCGGTGACCAGCGTGCCGACGAAGAACAACGGCAAGCTGGCGCCATGCACCGCCACCAGCACCAATGCCAGGCCGATCACCAACAGGCTCGCGGACGGGCGCAATATTGTGTCGGCCTCCTGGTTGCGCAACAGGTAGATGGCTGATGCGCCACTGAGGGTCAACACCGCCACCAGCGCGCCACCGATCAGATTGGAGGTCGATCCGGTGGCCGCCCGCACCAGCGACGGTGCCAGTGACAGGTAGAAACCACCCACGGCCCAGGCCGCCAGATCCAGTGGCAGGACCCGCCACAAGGCTCGCCGCGCCTGGAGTGGCACGTGCAAGGTCGGACGCAAGGACTGCCAGGCACCCGCTTGCGGGCTGACGCTTTCTTTCAGGCGCCAGAGGTAAACGGCCTGGGCCAGGAACAACCCCAGCAGCAGCCAGTAGGTCAGTTGCAACGGCAACGGTGCGAACTCGGCCAGCAGGCCACAGCCCAGCGCCCCGCACGCCATGCCCAACAGCGGCGCAACGCTAGTGATCAACGGGCCTTGGCGACGGTCGAAGTCCAGCAAAGCAGCACCCAATACACTGGTGGCCATGCCGGTGGCGAACCCCTGGATCAACCGGGCACCGATCAACCAGGCGACGCTGTCGGCACTGATAAACAGCAGCATCGCCAGTATGTTGAGCAACAGCGCCACGAAAATCACCGGCTTGCGGCCCAGGTAATCCGACAGCGACCCCACGGTCAGCAAGGCCGCCAGCAGACTGAAGGCGTACACGCCGAAAATCAGCGTCAGAACGGCCGGGGAAAACTGTAATTGTTCCTGATAGAGGTGATACAACGGCGTCGGCGCGCTGGACGCGGCGAGAAAACCGAGCAAGGTAAGCGCCAGGAAGATCAGGCTGGCGCGGGTCGAAGCTGGACGGGACATGGGCACGCTCCACAGGAACATTCGCAAAAGCTAATTTTTTGCTTTTGTGGAGTGTGCTACCGGTGTGCGCTTAAAGCAAATTCTTTGTGTTAAGGTCTGACGCATGGCTATTAAAGAAGGTTTACGCCCCGGCGGCCGAAGCGCCCGGGTCCAGGAATCGATTCATTCGGCGGTCCGCGCCCTGCTGCAGGAGCAGGACCGCGCCACACTGACCGTGCCGCAAATCGCTGCGCGCGCCGGGGTCACGCCGTCCACTATCTACCGGCGCTGGGGCGATCTGCCGGCGCTGCTGGCCGACGTCGCCATCGCCCGCATGCGCCCCGACGGCGAACCGGCCGACACCGGCAGCTTGCGCGGCGACCTGCGCGCCTGGGCCGAGCAGTACCTGGACGAAATGAGTTCCGAGCCCGGTCGTAACATGATGCGCGACATCCAGGCCTGCGCCACCCCAGGGTATTGCGTAGGGATCATCAGCCGTCAGTTGCAGATCATCCTGGACCGCTATCCCGATGAACCCAATCCGGGCGTCGAGCGGCTGATCAATGTGGTGGTGGCACCGACGGTGTTCCGCATTCTCTTTGCCACTGCGCCGTTGGAGGCTGGGGAGTTGTATCGGTTGGTGGATATTGCGTTGGGTCAGTAACACCGTCATCGCGAGCAAGCTCGCTCCCACATGGCGTCCAGAACGCTCATAGAACGCGTGTTCACCACAAATCCCTGTGGGAGCGAGCTTGCTCGCGATGAGGCCCGCCCAGACACCTCATTACCCACCTGCGACACCCCACCACGCCTCGACCTTGGTCGACACTGACGAACCCGAGCGGGCATGCGAGACTGTCCTGCCGGGCTCAAGTCCCGGTGTCTTTGTCCGGGAGTTTCCATGTCGTTGTCCAGCGGGCTGATCGCCGTTGTCGCCCTGGCCTATATGGCCATCATGTTCGCCATCGCCTTCTACGGCGACCGGCGCAGCACGCCGCTGCCACCACGGGTGCGGGCCTGGGTCTACAGCCTGTCGCTGGCGGTGTATTGCACCAGCTGGACGTTCTTCGGCGCCGTGGGCCAGGCCGCCGAACAACTCTGGTCCTTCCTGCCTATCTACCTCGGGCCAATCCTGCTGCTGGTGCTGGCGCCGTGGGTCCTGCAGAAAATGGTGATGATCAGCAAACAGGAGAACATCACCTCTATCGCCGACTTCATCGCCGCCCGCTACGGCAAGTCCCAATCCCTCGCAGTGGTGGTCGCACTGATCTGCCTGGTGGGCGTGTTGCCGTACATTGCCTTGCAGCTCAAGGGCATCGTGCTCGGGGTGAACCTGCTGATCGGTGCCGGCGCCGACGCCATGGGCACCCGCGCCCAGGACACCGCACTGATCGTCTCGCTGATCCTGGCGCTGTTCACTATCGTGTTCGGTACCCGCAACCTGGACGCCACCGAACACCACCGTGGCATGGTGCTGGCGATTGCCTTCGAATCCCTGGTCAAGCTGTTCGCGTTCCTGGCGGTCGGAGCGTTCGTGACGTACGGCCTGTACGACGGTTTCGACGACCTGTTCAACCAGGCGATGCTCGCCCCACGCCTGGAGCAATACTGGAAAGAAACCATCAATTGGCCGTCCATGGTGGTGCAGACCGGGGTGGCGATGATGGCGATCATCTGCTTGCCGCGGCAGTTCCACGTGACCGTGGTGGAAAACATCGAGCCCCAGGACCTGCGCCTGGCCAAATGGGTATTCCCTGCCTACCTGGCCCTGGCCGCGCTGTTCGTGGTGCCCATCGCCCTTGCCGGGCAAATGATGCTGCCCAGTTCCGTGCTGCCGGACTCGTTCGTCATCAGCCTGCCGCTGGCCCAGGCCCATCCGGCCCTGGCGGTACTGGCGTTCATCGGCGGCGCCTCGGCAGCCACGGGCATGGTGATCGTGGCCAGCGTGGCGCTGTCGACCATGGTCTCCAACGACATGTTGTTGCCCTGGCTGCTGCGCCGCAACAACGCCGAACGCCCCTTCGAGGTGTTCCGTCAGTGGATGCTGTCGGTGCGCCGAGTCAGTATCGTGGTCATCCTGTTGCTGGCCTATGTCAGCTATCGGTTGTTGGGCTCGACGGCGAGCCTGGCGACCATCGGCCAGATCGCCTTCGCCGCCGTGACCCAACTGGCCCCGGCCATGCTCGGCGCGCTGTACTGGAAACAGGCCAACCGCCGCGGCGTGTTCGCCGGCCTCGCCACGGGGATCTTCCTGTGGTTCTACACCCTGGTGTTGCCGATTGCCGCCCACAGCCTGGGCTGGTCGCTCAGCAGTTTTCCGGGGCTGGCCTGGTTGCACGGCAATCCCTTGAACCTGCCGATCACGCCGCTGACCCAAGGGGTGGTCCTGTCCCTGGCCGGCAACTTCACGCTGTTCGCCTGGGTGTCGGTGCTGTCGCGCACACGCGTCTCGGAACACTGGCAGGCCGGGCGCTTCATCGGCCAGGAAATCAGCGCCCGCCCCAACCCCCGCTCGATGCTGGCGGTGCACATCGACGACCTCTTGCAACTGGCCGCACGTTTCGTCGGCGAAGAGCGGGCGCGGCAAAGCTTCATTCGCTTCGCCTACCGCCAGGGCAAAGGCTTCAACCCGAACCAGAACGCCGACGGCGAATGGATCGCCCACACCGAACGCCTGCTGGCCGGTGTACTCGGCGCCTCTTCGACACGTGCGGTCGTGAAAGCTGCCATCGAAGGTCGGGAGATGCAGCTCGAAGACGTGGTCCGGATCGCGGACGAAGCGTCGGAAGTGCTGCAATTCAACCGCGCCCTGTTGCAAGGCGCCATCGAGAACATCAGCCAGGGCATCAGCGTGGTCGACCAGTCCCTCCGGCTGGTGGCGTGGAACCGCCGCTACCTGGAGCTGTTCAAGTACCCGGACGGCTTGATCAGTGTCGGCCGGCCCATTGCCGACATCATCCGCTACAACGCCGAACGTGGCCTCTGCGGGCCGGGCGAGGCGGAAGTCCATGTCGCCAGGCGCCTGCACTGGATGCGCCAGGGCCGAGCCCATACCTCCGAACGGCTGTTCCCCAACGGCCGGGTCATCGAGCTGATCGGCAACCCGATGCCCGGTGGCGGTTTCGTCATGAGCTTCACCGACATCACCGCCTTCCGTGAGGCCGCACAGGCGCTGACCGAAGCCAACGAAGGGCTGGAGCAACGGGTGGCCGACCGCACCCGGGAACTGTCGCAGTTGAACCTGGCCCTGACCGAAGCCAAGAGTACCGCCGAAGCGGCCTATCAATCCAAGACCCGGTTCCTGGCGGCGGTCAGCCACGACCTGATGCAACCGCTCAATGCCGCGCGCCTGTTCTCCGCCGCACTGTCCCACCAGCACGACGGTTTGCCGAGCGAGGCCCGGCAACTGGTGCAACACCTGGACAGTTCGCTGCGCTCGGCTGAAGACCTGATCACCGACTTGCTGGATATCTCCCGCCTGGAGAACGGCAAGATCAACCCCGACCGCAAACCCTTCACCCTCAACGACCTGCTCGATACCCTCGGCGCAGAGTTCACGGCGCTGGCCCAGGAACAAGGCTTGAAGTTCCGGGTTCGCGGCTCGAAGTTGCGGGTGGACAGCGACATCAAGCTACTGCGGCGTATTTTGCAGAACTTCCTGACCAACGCTTTCCGCTACGCCAAGGGCCCGGTGCTGCTGGGCGTACGCCGACGCAACGGCGAGTTGTGCCTGGAAGTCTGGGACCGCGGGCCGGGTATCGCCGAGGACAAGCTGCAAGTCATTTTCGAAGAGTTCAAGCGCCTGGACAGCCACCAGACCCGCGCCGAAAAAGGCCTGGGCCTGGGCCTGGCCATCGCCGACGGTCTTTGCCGCGTGCTGGGCCATACCTTGCGCGTACGCTCCTGGCCGGGGCGCGGCAGCGTGTTCAGCGTCAGCGTGCCCTTGGCCCAAACACAGGCCGTCGTACCGGGGCCCGTGGCCGAACCCAACGGTCATCTGCCAAGCGGCGCACAGGTGCTGTGCGTCGATAACGAAGACAGCATCCTGATCGGCATGAACAGCCTACTGACGCGCTGGGGTTGCCAGGTGTGGACGGCGCGCAACCGCGAGGAATGCGAGCGTTGGCTGGCCCAGGGCGGCCGACCGCAACTGGCGCTGGTGGATTTTCATCTGGACGACGGCGAGACCGGCACCGAACTGATGGCCTGGTTGCGCACGCGCATGGGGGAACCGGTGCCAGGGGTGGTGATCAGTGCCGATGGCCGCCCCGAGACGGTGGCCCTGGTGCATGCGGCGGGCCTGGATTACCTGGCCAAGCCGGTGAAGCCGGCGGCGTTGCGGGCGTTATTGAGTCGGCATTTGCCGTTGTAATTCGGGCAAATGGTGCCCTGTGCAAGGTCATCTTGTGGGAGCAAGGCTTGCCCGCGATGGCGGTCTCAAGGATGCCATCGCGAGCAAGCCTTGCTCCCACAAGATAACCTCGCCACAAGTTTCTGCTTCATCCTTGGGGTTGTGCTTCAGCCCTGGGTTTTCTCGCTGGCTTCTTCCGGCAACTCAGGCAGCCCATCCGCATCCGTCATCGCCCGCTCGAGCAAATCGGCAGGCAGGCTCTTGCTCGCCCGGGCGCCGAGCAACTTGAGCTGTTCGCTACGGCTGATCAGGTTGCCGCGCCCTTCTGTCAGTTTGTTGCGCGCGGCACTGTAGGCTTTGTCCAACTGCTGCAAGCGACTGCCGATCTCGTCCAGGTCCTGGATGAACAGGACGAACTTGTCATACAGCCACCCGGCCCGCTCGGCGATTTCCCGGGCGTTCTGGCTCTGGCGTTCCTGCTTCCACAAGCTGTCGATCACCCGCAGCGTCGCCAGCAGCGTGGTCGGGCTGACGATCACGATGTTGCGGTCGAAGGCTTCCTGGAACAGGTTCGGCTCGGCTTGCAGGGCGGCGGAAAACGCCGCTTCGATTGGCACGAACAGCAACACGAAATCCAGGCTGTGCAAACCGTCCAGGCGCTTGTAGTCCTTGCCGGCCAAGCCTTTGACGTGGGCACGCAACGACACTACATGTTGCTTGAGGGCGAGTTGGCCGATGGCGTCATCTTCAGCGGCCACGTACTGCTGATAGGCCGTGAGGCTGACCTTGGAATCGACCACCACTTGCTTGTCGCCCGGCAGATAAATCAACACGTCCGGCTGGAAACGCTCGCCGTCCGGGCCCTTGAGGCTGACCTGGGTCTGATACTCGCGGCCCTTCTCCAGGCCGGCATGTTCAAGCACCCGCTCCAGGATCAGTTCGCCCCAGTTACCCTGGGTCTTCTGGCCCTTGAGCGCCCGGGTGAGGTTGGTGGCTTCGTCGCTCAGGCGCAGGTTCAGTTGTTGCAGGCGCTCCAGTTCCTTGCCCAGGGAGAAGCGTTCCCGGGCCTCGGCCTGATAACTTTCTTCAACGCGTTTTTCGAAGGACTGGATGCGCTCCTTCAGCGGATCGAGCAACTGGCCCAGGCGTTGCTGGCTGGTTTCGGCGAAACGTTGTTCACGTTCGTCGAAGATCTTCCCGGCAAGCTCGGCGAACTGCGCCCGCAGCTCGTCTCGCGAGCCTTGCAGGTCATCCAGCCGTTGCTGATGGCTTTCCTGCTGCTCACGCAGTTCGGCCTGCAACGACGCCGCCTGGGCATCGAGCCGGCGCAGCTCGGCTTCCTTGTTGGCACGCTCGAGGTTCCAGGCGTGAGCCGCATCCCGGGCATTGTCGCGCTCGATCTGCAGCAATTCGACCTCACGGCAGGCCGCGGCAAGCTCGGCCTGCTTGGCGGCGTTGGCCTGGCTCAGATCGCTGATTTCATCGCGGCAGGCATCGAGCTGGGCGTTGAGGCCATCGTGGGCCATGTGGGCCGTGGCCAAGCGCTCCTCCAGCAGGGCCAGTTCGGTCTGCGCGGCGGCGGCTTGGCGTTGCAGGTGCCAGGCCAGTGCCAGCAACGGCACCGCAGCGCCTGCCAGGCCAAACAACAGGCTGGTCAAATCCATAGCCATGACAATTCCTGCCGATCAAATAAAGCCCGAAGGTTAACCAAGCGGCTGGGGGTTGCCCAGCGCAGTCTTCGTTTTCAATCTTCGATTTCACCAAGGGCCCGGCGGGCACGATCATCGCCGGCCCGGGCGGCCTGGCGCAGCAGGTCGTGGCCGATGCGTCGATCCCGGGCGTTGCCGCATTCTCGGCACATCAACTGCCCGAGACGACTTTGCGCGGCCACTACGCCTTCACGGGCCGGTTGCTTGAGCAAACGACCAGCCAGGTGCTTGATGCTGGGGCTGTCCCCCAGCCGCGGGCTGTCGAGCAGCCACTCAGCTACCCGCATCGACATACGTTTGGGTGGGGTAACACCAGAGGGCGTGGAGGTAACAGGATTTGATACTGAGCGAAACTTCATAAAACACTGTGGGACAGATCGGAAGGCGCGCCACTCTACTCCTTTTTTCGTACGGGTAAAGTCGAAAAAAAACCGGCACGCCCGTGCTAGAGCAAGCGCTTGGGACAATCCACAGAAGCTGTGGATAACTCAGTGGACAACCCCCCCTGAACTCTCGCAAAGCCCTGTGGAACGGGGCCTGCGCTCAAACTGACGATTTTTTCACCAGTAAAAAAAAGCGATGTTTTTCATTGACTTAAATTTTGGATACAGGCACCTACCCCGGATTGTTTCGACATGACAGTTCGGTGACAAGTGGTGCAGCGAGTGTGCACAAGTAACAGCTGAACGGGTTATAACGCTGCGTTTTTTTGGCACAACGGGCGGTAAAAGCTGGGGATAACCTCTGGCCGTGCATTGCAGCAACGGTGGCGTGGGCACACTTGCAAGCGTCGGTTCCTGTGCTACGGCAGGCCCCCACAGCGATTGAGTGCCCACTTGAATATTTTTTAACCAGCACCCTTCCCTTCACCGGTTCGATCCGTTAGTATCCGCAGCGTTAGTACCAAGCTGAAAGTCAATTCCGGGTCGAACACATCTCCACGGTCAGCCATCCTCCCAAGGACGCCTCACCGAAAAAAGGAGACCGGCCCCCTCGATGGTTTCCAGGTAAATCTTGCGCCAACACAGCCTTTGATCGAATGCAAAGGGTGTTGCCAGGCTCATTACTCTGACCGAACCAACCTGCAAAATTGATCAGGATCTTCACCCCGGGCCCAGAACCTTTGCCCTCGATGTGTTGCCTGCCCTCCTAAGTACCTACCTGCCAGCCCAAGCGCGCACTTATATAGCGCTCAAACTGGCTGCTTTGTTCCAGTCGGGTTCTTCGTTCGACCAATGGTGGTCGACGTTACTGGAACGTTTTAACGTTGCACGGTTCTTAACCGTGTCATTTGCAGGAACACCCATAACATGTCTACTCAAATCCACGCACAGGATGCTATCCGCACCCTCACCAACGCTTTTGCACCGATGAACTGCCTGATCATGGCCGCTCGCAAAGGCTGCTTCAGCTTCACGCTGGTCAACGAACACGGCATCGCCCGTCACAGCGAACGCCTGTACCCCGACCAGTACTCCAGCGCCGAACCGCTGCAGGCCGTGATCGAGCGTACTCGCCAGGCACTGGTTGCCTGAGACGCCAGAAAGGCTGAAACCCCAAAGGCCCCGCCCAGAAAGCGGGGCTTTTTATTGCCCGAAATTTCTCGATGAAGCGAAACGGCGTAAGCACCAAGGGATATAACAGTTATAACCGTTCGCTGAAGATGTTTTAAAAACAGTCCTTTACAGCGGGAATATGACACTACACTTCAAGTCAAGCGGCATGATCCGCTTCCGGCGGGGCCTGGACCGATCCACCGCTGCCAAGCCCACACTCTTCAGGCTCCGCCCCTTTCACACTTCGAGGGTTTTATGGGTATCGCTGCCAGCGAACTGTGTCGATATGTGATCCGCCCGACGCTCCTCTACCTTGAGCGTCACAGCGCAACCGCGGAATCCTTGTTGCTGGGCATTGCCGCCAGCCAGTCCGCCCTGGGTTCGGCCCTGCATGATCGACGGGGGCATGGCCTGTATCGCATTACCGAGCCCCGACACCAGGCACTCTGGGACCATTACCTGGCACGCGATCCGGAACGGGCCAGCCTGGTGCGCGGCCTGGCCAGCCAGCATGCCTTTCTCAGCGGCCCGCACCTGGAATTGACCGTCAATTTGCGCTACGCCACCGCCATCGCCTGGCTGCTGGTGGAGGAACAGAATACCCCGCTTCCCGACGCCGACGACCTGCTGGGCATGGCCCGCATCTGGCGCCAGACCTTTCATCCCCAAGGGCGCCTGCGAGATTTCACCTGCGCCTGGCAACGCTGTGTTTCGCCGCTGAGTCGGGTCGCTTGCTGAATGGGAAATTTGGAAACTTCCTACAACGGTCGCGAATCTGGTCGGATTGTCCTACAAAACCGCTCTAAATCAAGCCATACAGGCTATAGCGCTTGAGGGAAAATGTTGGTAATTTTCGCCCCGGTGATCACCAGGAGTTCTAACAATGAAAAAAATGATGCTCAAAACCACCCTTGGCCTTGCCGTTACCTTGGCATCCACGCAACTTTTCGCCAGTGGCTTTGCCTTGAACGAACAAAGCATCAGTGGCATGGGCACTGGTTTCGCAGGTCGTTCTTCCTCTGCCGATGACGCCAGCACCGTGTTTGGCAACCCTGCCGGCATGTCGCGCCTCAAGCGCCAGCAAGTCACCGGTGGCTTCGCCGCCATCGATGCTTCCACCGATATCGACGATGCCAGCGGTACCCAGTCCGGCACCAACAAGGGCGACATGGTTCCGCTCACTGCCGTTCCGATGGGCTACTACGTCAAGCCTATCGATGATCAGTGGGCTTTCGGCCTGGGTGTCTACGCACCGTTTGGCTTGATCACCGACTACGAAAATGGCTTCCAGGGCCGTAACTTCGGCAGCAAGAGCGAAGTGAAGGTCGTCACTTTCCAGCCAACCGTCAGCTATGCCTTCAACGACAAGGTATCGATCGGTTTCGGCCCGACCATCAACCGTATTTCCGGCTCCCTGGAATCGGATCTGACCTCTCCCCTGTCGCCGAATGATGGCAGCGTGAAGATCAAGGGCGACGACATTGGCTACGGCTACAACATCGGCCTGCTGGTCCAGGCGACCGACACCACCCGTGTCGGCCTGACCTATCACTCCAAGGTCAAGTACAAGCTCGAAGGCCACACCGAAATCAGTCCTGGGGCTGGCACACCTCCCAGCCTGCTGAATGGCGCGCGCTACGATGCTTCGCTGGATATCACCACGCCTGAATCGGTGGACTTTTCGGTCACCCAGCAAATCAATGATGCCTGGACCGTCTACGCGGGCAGCACCTGGACGCGTTGGAGCCGCCTGAAAGAAATCACCGTGAACAACGACGGTGTAACGCCCGCAACGGGCGGTGCTTTCGCGCCTGGCTTCTTCAGTTCCATTACTGAAGAACAGAACTGGCACGACACCTGGGCCTACGCCATCGGTACCTCCTACCAGTTGAACAAGCAGTGGGTACTGCGTACCGGCCTGACCTTCGACCAGGCACCGACCAACAACGCTGACCGCTCGCCGCGTATTCCTACAGGCGACCGGACCATCTTCAGCCTGGGCGCCGGCTGGAGTCCGACCGACGACCTGACCATCGACGTGGCTTATTCCTATCTCAAGGAAGAAAAAGTCAACGTCAGCGGCAGCAATGCCCTCGGCCAGTCCTACGACGCCAAATACGAAAACAGCGCCAACGGTTTCGGTGTCGGTGCAACCTACCGCTTCTGATGTTTCATGGCGAACCTGACCCCCTCGCCAGCTGAAGCGAAAAAAAGCCCCGCACTCTACAAAGAGGCGGGGCTTTTTCGTGGCAAGCGTCAGGGTTTGGAGGCGATGGCCGCCTCTACTGCCTTGATGAAATCGGGATCGTCAGGCTTGATCCGGCTGGAAAAACTGCCAACGACCTTGCCCTGGCGGTCCACCACATACTTGTAGAAATTCCATTTCGGCGCACCGGACTGTTCGGCCAAGTGCTTGAACAGCGGTATCGCATCCGCACCCCGCACCGGCTGCGGTTCGGTCATGGTGAAGGTCACACCGTAATTGACGTAACAGACCTTGGCGGTTTCAGCCCCGTCCTTGGACTCCTGCTTGAAGTCATTGGACGGTACGCCCAACACTTGCAACCCTTGGCCCTTGTAGCGCTGGTTGAGCGCTTCGAGGCCCTTGAACTGCGGGGCGAACCCACAGAAGCTGGCGGTGTTCACCACCACCAGAGGCTTGCCGGCAAAGCGCTGGCACAAATCAATGGTTTCCTTGGCCCGCAGCTTGGGCAACGAACCCTCCAGCAACGGCGGGCAATCGGCAGCCCAGACTTGCCCGGTCACAGCCAGCAACAGGGCGGGAACAGCAAACCAGCGCATCAACATGTCGGTATTTCCTTAAAGCATGTCAGACCACGACGTTACTCCGCCATGCCCGCTGCCGTCCATTGTTCAACACGTCCCCATGCCCAGTTGCATCAAGGCCAACCCTCCCTGGTGCCAGCCCCACCAGGCGAGCGCCAGCAACAGGCCGGCGCCGGCAGCGATCAACCACGGGCCGATGCGACTCATGCCGCACCGACCTGGACTTGCAGGCGCGCCACCGGCCGTTCACGCACCGGCCAGTTCAACGCCGCCGCCAGCAGGCTGAGCAGGATCGATACCTGCCAGATCAAGTCGTAGCTGCCGGTGCGGTCATACACCACCCCGCCCAACCAACCACCGAGGAACGAGCCCAACTGGTGGAACAGGAACACGATCCCACCCAACATCGATAGATTTCGTACACCAAACAGGGTCGCTACCGTGCCGTTGGTCAACGGCACGGTCGACAGCCACAGCAAGCCCATTGCCATGCCAAACAGGTACGCCGTGGTGGTCGTCACCGGCAGCCACAGGAACAAGCCAATCACCACGGCCCGCAACAGATACAACCCGGTCAACAGGCGTGGCTTGGACATGCGTCCGCCCAGCCAGCCAGCGGTGTAGGTGCCGAAGATATTGAACAACCCGACCAGAGCCAGCACGGTGGTGCCGACGCTGGCGGGCAGGTGTTGGTCCACCAGGTACGCCGGCAAATGCACGCCAATGAACACCACCTGGAAACCGCAGACAAAAAAGCCGACCGCCAGCAGCCAGAACCCGGAATGGCTGCACGCCTCGCGCAAGGCTTCGGCCAGGGTCTGCTCGTGGCCAGCCACCGGCAACGGTGCGTCCTTGAGCATGCTCACCAGCGGCACGATCAACGCCACCAGCAGCCCCAGTGCCAACAACGCCGCCGACCAACCGAGCCAACCGATCAGCCCCAGCGTACCGGGCAACATGGCGAACTGGCCGAAGGAACCGGCGGCACTGGCGATGCCCATGCCCATGCTGCGTTTTTCCGGTGGCACGGCCCGTCCGACCACGCCGAGGATCACCGAGAACGATGTGCCCGACAGACCGATACCAATCAAAAGACCCGCGCTCAACGACAAGGACCATGGCGAGTCGGCCATGCCCATGAACACCAGGCCGAGTGCGTAGAGCACGCCACCGATCAGCACCACTTTCGCCGCACCGAAGCGGTCGGCCAGCGCGCCGGTGAAAGGCTGCGCCAGGCCCCAGATCAAGTTCTGCAAGGCAATGGCGAAGGCGAATACCTCACGGCCCCAGCCGAACTCGGCACTCATGGGCGCGAGGAACAGGCCGAAGCCATGCCGCACGCCCAGGGACAACGCCAGGATCAGCGCGCTGCCCACCAGGACCCAACCACAGGTACGCCACATCGATGTCATTTTTGTTCTCCAGTCGCGGGTATATACCCACTTATCATCGAACGAACCTGCTTCACGCCAGTTCATCCAGCAAGGCCAGCAAGGTCGCACGTTTTTCCGCGCCCAGCTTATCGATCAGTTTCTGTTGCGCCGCTTCCCAGGCCGGCAGCGCTGCCGCCAGCCGGGCCTGCCCCGTTTCAGTGAGCACGACGATACGGTTACGCAGATCGTCGCCCTCGGCCAGCGCCACCAACCCCTCGCCTTCCAGCACCCGCAGGTTGCGTCCCAGGGTGCTGCGGTCCAGGCCCATGGCCTCGGCCAGGGAGGAAATACTCGGTTGGTCCAGGCGCGCCAGGTTGCTCAGCAAAGAATACTGGGCAACGTTGATCCCGAAGCCGTCGAGGGCGCCGTCGTAATACCTGCTGACGCCACGTGCGGCACGACGCAGATTGATGCACAGACATTGGGAAGGAAGCATGATGCGTGTATATACCCGCGACTAAGTGAATGCAAACTTAAATGAACACTGCGCCGTCGACAAGATCCGGCTTCAACGCAACGCCAGCGCGACCAGAACGGCGGTTTCCAGCAGTTCCAGCAAGGCGCCCGCCGTATCCCCGGTGCAGCCTTGCAGCCTGCGCAGCATCATCCGTCGCAATCCGATGAAGACCAGCGTGGCCACCACCAACGTCCACAGCCCGGCCCAGCCCAACAGCAGCAGGCAACCCAGCGCACAGGCCGACAACACCTGCCAGCCCGAGCGGCGCGGCAGGTGATCGGCGAGCGCCTGCCCCAATCCACCGGCACGCACATACGGCGTCGTCAGGAACAACCCCAGCAATGCGCCCCGCCCCAGCATCGGCACGATGAGCAACGCCAAGGCCTGCTCCTGTTCGATCAACGCCACCAGCGCTGTCCATTTGAGCAGCAACACCACCACCAACGTCACGACGGCAATCGGCCCGCTGCGCGGATCCTTCATGATCAGCAACGTCCGTTCGCGATCGCCGAAACCGCCGAGCCACGCATCGGCGCTGTCGGCCAGGCCATCCAGGTGCAACCCGCCACTGAGCAGCACCCACGCCATCAGCACCAGCGCGGCATGCAGCAGCAACGGCGTGCCGAGCAATAACCCATCCAACGTCCATAACAGCCCGCCGAACACCAGCCCCACCAGCGGATAGAACAACAGCGAACGGCCCAACTGTTCGGGCTCGGGCATGCCGGGCAGGCGAACCGGCAGGCTGCTGAGAAATTGCAGGGCGATCCAGAAGGGCAACATCGTCAATTCGCCTCTTCGAGCACTGAACCTGCCGACACTGTCAGGGAAAACAGCGCGCCATGACCGACTTCGACATTGAGCAGTTGCTCGCGAGGCAGGCCGCGGGCTTGGGCCAGCAGCAGGCGCATCACGCCGCCATGGCTGACCAGCAAGACCCGCTGACCGGCATAGGCCGCGTGCAGACGCTCGACCGCCGCCAGGACGCGGTTGGCAAACGCCTGCACCGGCTCGCCTTCGGGGGGCGTGAAGGCATAGGGATCGGCCCAGAACTGGCCCAGTGCCTCGGCGTCAGTGTCCATCAACGCCGCTGCGCTGCGACCTTCCCAGGCGCCAAAATGCAGCTCTTGCAGGTCTTTGTCCAAGTGCACCGGCACGTTGAGCCGGGCGCCGAGTTGCTCGGCGAAACGGGCGCAGCGCTGCAAGGGTGAGCTGACCAGGCGATCCCAGGGTCCGCCTTGAGCGACGGCGGTGTGCATCTGCTCCCAGCCCCTGGCCGTCAAGGCATCGTCGAGGCTGCCGCGCAAGCCGCCGCCCAATTCGGTTTCGCCGTGACGCAGCAGATCCAGGCGCAAGGTCATGCCGGGCGGTCCGCCACGGCCGCTTCGGCAAACGTCGCCATCTGCCCGTGCAGGTCACACGCCAGGCGCAACAGCGGCACCGCCAACGCCGCGCCACTGCCCTCGCCCAGGCGCAGGCCGAGATCCAGCAGCGGTTCGGCACCGAGGGTTTCCAGCACGTGGAGATGGCCCGGTTCGGCGCCGCGATGGCCGAACAGCAACCACGGCCGGCACGCCGGATTGAGGCGCACCGCCACCAGGGCCGCGACGCTACAGATGAATCCGTCCACCAGCACGGCGACGCCCTGCTGGGCACAGGCCAGGTATGCGCCGACCAACGCGGCGATTTCAAAACCGCCGAGGTTGAACAGGGTCTGCAACGGGTCGTTACCCTGGGCAGCGTGCAACGCCAGCGCCCGTTCGATCACCTGGGCCTTGCGGCTGACACCCGCGGCGTCCAACCCCGTGCCCGGCCCGACCAGATGCGCCACCGGGCAGTCGAGCAAGGCGCAGGCCAGGGCGCTGGCGGCGGTGGTGTTGCCGATGCCCATCTCGCCGCCGATGAACAATTGCGTGCCGGCCGCGACGGCACGCAGCACACTGTCGCGCCCGGCGTGCAAGGCTTGCTCGCCCTGTTTCACCGTCATTGCCGTGCCCTGGGCGAAATTCGCCGTGCCCGGCCCGAGGTTCAGGTGTCGCACACCGGGCAGGTCCAGCGCAGGCGTGACGGTGCCCAGGTCGACCACTTCCAGGGACGCGCCCAGTTGCCGCGCCAGGACGCTGATGGCCGCGCCGCCGCTGACGAAGTTGAGCAGCATTTGCCCGGTGACCTCTTGGGGATAGGCCGATACGCCTTCTGCGACCACGCCATGGTCGCCGGCAAAAATCGCAATCCACAACCGCTCCAGGCTCGGTTTGAGCTGCCCTTGCAGACCCGCCAGTTGCACCGCCACCGATTCCAGCCGCCCCAGGGAACCGGCCGGCTTGGTCAGTTGTTGCTGACGGGCCGCGGCCAGTTCCAGCACTTGGGTATCGACGGGCTTGCACGGTTCCAGCCACCAGCGATGATTCATAACGCAGTACCTTTGAGAGTCAGGGGCAGGCCAGCGACGGTCAGCACGACGCGCTGACAACGTTCGGCCAAGGCTTGATGCAGCCAACCGGCTTCATCGACGTAACGGCGGGTCAGCTCGCCCAGCGGCACGACGCCCATGCCGGTCTCGTTGCTGACAAAAATGATCTCCCCGGGCAGCGCGGCCAGGCTGTCCAGCAGTGCTTCGCGCTCGGCGTTCAATTGCTCGGGAGCCTCGAGCATCAACAGGTTGGTCAGCCACAGGGTCAGGCAATCCACCAGCAGGCATTGTCCGGGGGCGGCGTTTTCCCGCAGCACCCGGGCCAGGGCCAGGGGCTCCTCCACCAGCGCCCATTCGGCTGGCCGCCGGGCGCGATGCTGGGCGATGCGCTGGTTCATCTCACCGTCCAGGGGTTGGCTGGTGGCGATGTAGGTCACTGGCAAACGGGTGTCCGCCGCGAGTTTTTCAGCCAGGCGACTCTTACCGGAGCGGGCGCCGCCGAGGATCAGTTGCAGCATGGGTCATTAACCTTTATTTGGCGGTGTGGCGACTGGCGCCATCGCGAGCAAGCTCGCTCCCACAGTTGATCTGGGGTGTACATAAATTCTGTGCTCATCAGCGATCCAATGTGGGAGCGAGCTTGCTCGCGATGAGGCCACCCCAGCGACCCTAAATCCCACAAAGCTCACGCAACAATCCAGTATCCAGATGCCGCTCCACCAGATCCGCCAACCGCTCGATGTCCCGCTCGCGCAAGCCGTGGTAATCCACCGTTTGCACATCCGCCAACCCCGCCCAACGCAACAACGCGCTGCTGGCCTGGGGCGACTCGAACAGCCCGTGCAGGTAGGTGCCGAACACCTGTGCGTCGAGGCTCTGGGCGCCGTCGCAACGGCCGTCTTCCAGGTGCACCGCAGCATTTTCCAAGGCCGGGCCGGTGGTCACGCCCGCGTGGATCTCATAGCCGCTGACCTCGGCCGCTTCCAAGGCCAGTCGCCCACGCACATTGCGCAGTTGCTTCTCATGTTCCAGGGTCGTTTCGAAATCCAGCAGGCCCAGACCGGCACTGGAGCCCGCCGCGCCTTCCAGCCCCAAGGGGTCGTGAACCTGCTGGCCAAGCATCTGCAAACCGCCGCAGATGCCCAGCAATTTGCCGCCGTAGCGCAGGTGACGATGGATCGCCGTCTCCCAACCGTTGGCTCGCAGGTAGGCCAGGTCGCTGCGCACGCTTTTCGAGCCGGGCAGGATGATCAGGTCGGCCGGCGGGATGGGCTGGCCGGGGCCGACGAATTGCAGGTCGACCTGTGGGTGCAGGCGCAACGGATCGAAATCGGTGTGGTTGCTGATGCGCGGCAAGACCGGCACCACCACTTTCAGCACGTGTTCGGCCTTGTCGATCTGGCGCTGATCGAGGCCATCCTCGGCTTCCAGGTGCAGATCCATGACGTACGGCAACACGCCGATCACCGGTTTGCCGGTGCGCGCCTCCAGCCAGTCCAGGCCCGGTTGCAGCAAGGCGATGTCGCCACGAAAACGGTTGATGATGAAGCCCTTTACCCGCGCCTGCTCGCTGGGGGAAAGCAATTCCAGCGTGCCGACCAGATGGGCGAACACCCCGCCGCGATTGATATCGGCGATCAGCAGCACCGGGCAGTCCACCGCCTCGGCAAAGCCCATGTTGGCGATGTCACCGGCGCGCAGGTTGATCTCCGCCGGCGAGCCGGCGCCTTCCACCATCACCACCGCATAAGCCGCGCTCAAGCGCGCGTGGGAGGCCAGCACCGCTTGCATCGCGATGGCTTTGTAATCGTGATAAGCCACGGCGTTCATGGTGGTGACGGCACGACCATGGATGATCACCTGGGCGCCAGTGTCGCTGTTGGGCTTGAGCAGCACCGGGTTCATGTCGGTGTGCGGTTCGAGACCGGCGGCCTGGGCCTGCACCGCCTGAGCCCGACCGATTTCGCCGCCGTCAGCGGTCACGGCGCTGTTGAGGGCCATGTTCTGCGGCTTGAACGGCACCACGCCCACGCCCTGGCGCCTGACCCAGCGGCACAAGGCCGTGACCAGGGTACTTTTGCCGGCATCGGAGGTGGTGCCCTGCACCATCACTGTGGTCATGGGGTGTCCTTGGCGTAGGCTTCAAAGGCTTGTTCGAGGCGCAGGAATTCGCTGTCGTCGGCCGGCAGCCCGAAACGCAGGCTGCTGGTGTTCACGAACAGGCGCAGGAGAATGCCGCGATGGGCCATGAAATCGTGAAGCCCCTGGGCGTGTTCGGTGATCAGCCATTGGAACAATCCGCAGCCGCCCTGCGGCTTGAAGCCGTGGCGTTCGAGCAACAGCGCCAGGCGTTGGCTGGTGGCTTCGCAGCGTTGGCGCTGGGCTGCGTGGGCATCGCTATCCAGCAGGCACGCCTGGCCCAGCACCCGGGTCGGCCCGCTGACCGCCCACGGCCCGACTTGTTCGGCAAGCAACTTGAGCAAGCGGCGTTCGGCCAATACAAAGCCCAGGCGAACCCCGGCCAGGCCAAAGAACTTGCCGAACGAACGCAGGACGATCAGCCCGACCAGATGGGTGTACGCCGCCAGGCTCAGCGCCGGTGTGACGTCCATGAACGCTTCATCCACCACCAACCAGCCACCGCGCTGGGCCAGGCGGGCATGCCAATCCAGCAAACGCTCGGGCGCCAGGCTCAGGCCCGTGGGGTTGTTCGGATTGACCACCACCAGCACATCGAGGCTGTCGAGGAAGAAATCCACTTCCGCTTCCAGCACTTCGCGCACGATATAGCCGCTGCGGCGCCAGGCTTCGGCGTGCTCGGCGTAACACGGCGACAAGACGCCAACCTTGCCGCTGCGACGCAGGCGCGGCAACAGCTGGATGGCCATCTGCGAACCGGCCACCGGCAGCACATCCAACGCACCGTAGTAATCGCAGGCGGCCTGCTCCAAGCCGTCATCGGTTTCCGGCAGGCGCGCCCAAGCCCGCGTGGGAATCGCCGGAACGTCGAACGGCCAAGGCGCGAGGCCGCTGGACAAGTCGAGCCAATCGGCCTCGGCAATGCCGTATTGCCGGGCCGCGTTGCGCAAGCGTCCGCCGTGCTCAAGCATAGAACTCAGCTCCCAGGCAGAGAATCAGCAACCACAACCATACCCCGCGCTGGACCAATTGCCAGCCGCGATCAATGGAATCGGCACTCGCCGGTACGCCTTCGCCCAAGGGCGGACGTTGGTGCAGTTCGCCGTGGTAAACCGCCGCCCCGCCCAACTCGACACCGAGCGCTCCGGCCCCGGCGGCCATCACCGGCCCGGCGTTGGGGCTGTCCCAGGTCGGGCCCTGGCTGCGCCAGCACTTGAACGCCAGGCGGGTCTGGCCGAGCAGCGCGTAGGTCAACGCCACCAGGCGCGCCGGAATGTAGTTGAGCACATCGTCGATCTTGGCCGCTGCCCAGCCGAAGCGCTCGAAGCGTTCGTTGCGATAGCCCCACATGGCGTCGAGGGTATTGCTCAGGCGGTACAGCACCACCCCGGGCGCGCCGGCCACGGCGAACCAGAACAACGCGGCGAACACCGCGTCGCTGCCGTTTTCCAGCACCGACTCGGTGGCGGCGCGGGCCACGGCGGTTTCATCCAGTTCAGCCGTCTCGCGACTGACCAGGTAGCCGACGCGCTGGCGCGCCTGCTCCAGATCACCGCTGCGCAGTGCCCGCGCCACCGGTTCGACATGCTCGCCGAGGCTGCGCAGGCCGAGGGCACAGTACAACGCCAGGATATCCACCAACCAGCCCACCATCGGCGCCCAGGACAGGGCCGTGGCGAGCAAGGTCAACGGCACCACGGCGATCACCCAAGCCGTCACCCCGTGGCTGCGCCAGCCACGTCCGCCTGAGTTGAAACGCTGTTCGATGCGATCGGCAAAGCCGCCGAACGCCACCAACGGATGCCAGCGCCGAGGCTCGCCCAACAGCGCATCCAGCGCCACCGCAGCGGCACTGAGCAACGCCACGCTCATGGGCTCACTCCCCAACGGTTTTCATACAGCAGCTCATTGAGCGGACGCGGTTGCGCCCAACCTTCCAGGGCGAGCATCGGCGCTGGGTAAAACCCTTCGACCGGGCCCAGGCAAAGGATCGCCAGCGGCTTGGCCCCGGCGGGCAGGCCCAGCAGGTTGGCCAGGGCCTGAGGTTCGAACAATGACACCCAGCCCATCCCCAGCCCTTCGGCGCGGGAGGCCAGCCACAGGTTCTGGATGGCGCAGGACAGCGAGGCCAGGTCCATTTCCGGCAAGGTCCGACGACCGAAGATGTGCCGCTCGCGATCCTCCATCAACGCCGCCACCAGCACTTCGGCACAGTCGTCGATGCCTTCGACCTTGAGCTTCATGAATTCATCGCTGCGCTCGCCCAGGGCTTCGGCGGTGCGAATGCGTTCTTGTTCCACCAGTTGGCGGATCTGCCCACGCAAGGCGCGGTCGCTGATGCGGATGAATCGCCACGGTTGCATCAGGCCGACGCTGGGGGCCTGGTGCGCGGCTTCCAGCAGACGGCGCAACAGGGCCGGCTCTACCGTGCCGCCGCTGAAATGGCGCATGTCGCGGCGCTCGGCGATGGCGCGGTAGACCGCATCGCGTTCGGCCTGGGAGAAAGCGTTGTCGGTCATGGCCTTTTCGCGAGCAAGCTCGCTCCCACAGGGTTCAGGTGATCAAATGTGGGAGCGGGCTTGCTCGCGAAGGCGGCCTCAAGATCTGGCGCAAACAGCCCGGCAATCGCCCTGGGATTGGACGGAAAATAAAAGTGCACATAGGAAGCCGTCATCCGCCCCTGCCGGAAAACCGCCTCCGCCCCTCGCCCGCCATTGGGGCTATGGCCACGGGCAATCGGTTCAACCTCGGTACTGGTCAGGGAATGATGATAGGTGTGCCCACGCAGGTTGCCTTCCGGCAAATCCACCGACTGCAATGCCAAGGCCGCCAGGCGCTTTTGCATCTGCGCATCGCCGGCCAGCAAACCCAGCAGTTCGGCGCGCACGCCGTCGACATCGGTCAATGAATCGAGCAGATACAACATGCCGCCGCATTCGGCGAGTAACGGTTTATCGGCGGCGTGGTGGGCACGGATCGCGGCCAGCATCGGCTTATTTCGAGCCAGCGCAAGGTGGTGCAGCTCCGGATAACCGCCAGGCAGATAAAGACTGTCCGCCTCAGGCAGTTCGGTGTCATGGATTGGTGAAAAAAAGCTCAACTGCGCACCCATGGCCCGCAGCAGATCAAGGCTTGCGCCATAGGTGAAGGCGAACGCTTCATCACGGGCCACGGCGATGCGCACCCCGGCGAGCCACGGCTCAACGGCAATCACCTGCGGCGCGGCGAACTCCACCGCCGGCGGCAGCGCCACTTCGCAACTACTGGCCAAGGCATCGGCCGCCGCGTCGAGGCGCAGGTCGAGATCGTTCAATTCACTGGCCTGGACCAACCCGAGATGACGGCTGGGCAATTCGATGCCGGTTTCCCGGGACAGCGCGCCGTACCAGCGCAGGCCTTCGGTCAGGCTGCCTTCGAGCAATTGCGCGTGACGCAAGGTGCCGACCCGGTTGGCCAAGACCCCGGCGAATGGCAGGTCCGGTTGATAACGGGCCAGGCCCAGGGCCAAGGCACCGAAGGTCTGGGCCATGGCCGTGCCGTCGATCACCGCCAGCACCGGTACGCCAAAATGCCGCGCCAGGTCGGCGCTGGACGGGGTGCCGTCGAACAGTCCCATCACCCCTTCGATCAGGATCAGGTCCGCTTCGGCGGCGGCTTCCCACAACAGCCGGCGACTTTCCTGCTCGCCGACCATCCACATGTCCAATTGATAGACCGGCGCGCCGCTGGCCCGCTCCAGGATCATCGGATCGAGGAAGTCCGGGCCACACTTGAAGACGCGCACCTTGCGTCCCTGGTTGCGATGCAACCGGGCCAGCGCCGCAGTGACGGTGGTCTTGCCTTGTCCCGAGGCCGGCGCTGCGATCAACACCGCCGGACAGTGGCGGCTTGTCAGGCAAGGGTCACTCACAGTTCGACGCCTTTCTGCGCCTTGATACCCGCCTGGAACGCGTGCTTGATCATGCCCATTTCAGTCACGGTGTCGGCCAGCTCGATCATCTCCGGCTTGGCGCCGCGACCGGTCACCACCACATGCTGCATCGGCGGACGCGCCTGCAGATCGCTGAGCACCTGATCGAGGTCGAGGTAGCCGTGCTTGAGGGCGATATTCAATTCGTCGAGCACCACCAGGCCGATGGACGGATCGCTGAGCAACTGACGGGATACGGCCCAGGCGGCTTCGGCGGCGGCGATGTCGCGCTGGCGGTCCTGGGTTTCCCAGGTGAAACCTTCACCCATGACATGAAAACGCACCTGCTCCGGGAAGCGGCGAAAAAACAGCTCTTCACCGGTGCTATTGCGTCCCTTGATGAACTGCACCACACCGCATTGCATGCCATGGCCCATGGACCGTGCCAGCATGCCGAACGCCGAGCTGCTCTTGCCCTTGCCGTTGCCGGTCAGCACCAGCAGCAAGCCGCATTCGTTCGGCGAGTTGGCGATGCGCTCGTCGATCACGGCTTTCTTGCGCTGCATGCGCGCCAGGTGGCGTTCATCGCGATCAGGGGTGTCGGTCATGGGGAGCTCTCCGTTGGGATTGGATAACGGCGGGCGGGGCACAAAAAAAGACGGCAGCAAGCCTGGCATCGCCCACCGTGATGCCGTTGGATGAATCAGGCCGGTCTCCGGGCTCATGAGCGGCGTGGCGCCGGGCTGCGCGCCTTCCCATGTCATGCGACACAGTGGCTTAGGCACAGCGTTGACTCATTTACCGTTGCGGGGGCAGCGCCGGGTTCGTGTGCACTCACCGGCTTCCCTGTTTCACTCTGTCGAACTCAAGTCACAGAGCACCTGAAACAAGCGGCGAAGGTTAGAGGGTTGGGGGTGGAGCGTCAATTAAAGCCGCCTGTCGGGGGTGCTCATTGGCACCGATCAATAAAATGACGCCAATCTTGTGTGATGCTGCGGCAAGTGATATCAAAGAGACATTACGACCCGATATCACAAGAACAAGAGGGCAAAATATGCAAGGCATGCTCATCAGCAATCCAAAACTGGAATTCCTGCGCCCGGTGCTGGAACGTTGGTTTGATTGTATCGACCGCTACAACGCAGTGCGCGGCGATAACGACACGCCCTACTGGTTCGATGAACGAGCCAATCTCAGCTTGCTGTCGGCCGCCGCCTGGATGGCCGAGATGGTCACGCTACAGAACGCGCCGACCCGCAAGCAGAATGAAGAAGGCGAACGCAACGTCAGCGCCGACCTGCTCATCGCCAGCACCGATGAGCGAGCCTTCATCCAGGCCACCCAACGCTGGCCCAAGGTCAACAACCTGAACCTGACCCAACCGCTGTCGGAAGCCACCAGCGATGCCAAGCGCATCAGCTACGCCAGCGACCTGAAGCTGGGCTGCCTGTTCGTCTCGCCGCAAAAGGCCCAGCAGAGCGCCACGCCCGAAGAACTGCAGGACATGATCGACGACTTGCAGAAGGAAAACACTTGCGCGGTGGCCTGGTACTTCCCTTACGCCTATCGCAAGTTGCGCAACGAGGCCGGCCAATACCATCCAGGCATTGCCGTGCTGTTCAAGCAGGCCCATGGCTGACTCATTACTGTGGGAGCGAGCTTGCTCGCGATAGCGACGCACCTGGCAACATCAATCTTGATTGTCCTGCCGCCATCGCGAGCAAGCTCGCTCCCACAAGGTTTTGCGCGCAGTTTGAACCATCCGTGCGTCTACGCTTCTCTATGAATAACCACATGCATTCATAGGGAAGCCAGCATGCTCAAGCCACCCCATCTTCTGATCGTCGCCCTTGCCGCCGGGCTTGTCGCTTGTGGCGAGTCTTCCACGCTGCAAGTGTCCGATGGCACCGGTCCTGCGCCGAAACTGCCGGAACCGAACAAGACCCTGGTCCCCACCGTCAACATCGCCGAAGCCATCGGCTGGCCGCAAGGCGCCAAGCCAACCCCGGCCCAGGGCCTGCAAGTGGGCGCGTTCGCCGAAGGACTGGATCATCCGCGCTGGCTTTACGTGCTGCCCAATGGCGATGTGCTGGTGGCCGAAACCAACGCCCCACCCAAACCGGACGATTCCAAGGGCATCCGTGGCTGGGTGATGAAAAAGGTCATGGGCCGCGCCGGTGCCGGGGTGCCCAGCCCCAACCGCATCACGCTATTACGCGACGCCAATCACGATGGCATCGCCGAAACCCGTACGGTATTCCTGGAAAACCTCAATTCGCCGTTCGGCATGACCCTGGTGGGCAATGACCTGTACGTGGCCGACACCGACCGACTGATCCGCTTCCCGTACAAGGACGGTGACACACAGATCAAGGCGCAGCCGACCAAGGTCGTCGACCTGCCGGGCGGCACCCTCAACCATCACTGGACCAAGAACGTGATCGCCAGCCGTGACGGCAGCAAGCTGTACGTCACCACCGGTTCGAACAGCAACGTCGCGGAAAATGGCATGGAGGCCGAAGAAGGTCGCGCCGCCATCTGGGAAGTGGACCGGACCAGCGGCAATCACCGAATCTTCGCCTCAGGCCTGCGCAACCCCAACGGCCTGGCCTGGGAACCCCGCAGTGGGGCGCTGTGGACAGCAGTGAATGAACGGGATGAGATCGGCAGCGACCTGGTGCCGGACTACATCACCTCGGTCAAGGACGGCGCGTTCTATGGCTGGCCCTACAGCTACTACGGGCAGCACGTCGATGTCCGGGTCGAACCACAGAACCCGGCCCTGGTGGCCAAGGCCATCGCCCCGGACTACGCTGTCGGCCCCCATACCGCCTCACTGGGCCTGACCTTCGCTGAAGGCAGCACCCTGCCTGCACCGTTTACCGAAGGGGCTTTCGTTGGTCAGCACGGTTCCTGGAACCGTAAGCCCCACAGTGGCTATAAAGTGATTTTCGTACCGTTCAACGGCGGCAAACCCGTGGGGCAACCGGTGGATGTGCTGACCGGCTTCCTGAACGCCGACGAAAAAGCTCAGGGCCGGCCAGTGGGCGTGGTGATCGATAAACAGGGTGGGTTGTTGGTGGCTGATGATGTGGGGAACAAGATCTGGCGGGTCTCGGGTCAGTAACACCACTCAAGACTTGTGAAGGCCCCCTGTGGCGAGGGAGCTTGCTCCCTCGCCACAAGAGCGTCCTCAGGGATTACGCGCCAGGTGCTCCGGCTGCAACACACGCTTGGCGCCCAGGTAAGCCTTTTGCCAATAGGCCTTGGACAGGCTGTCGAGCTTGACCGTGCCGCCCGTGGCCGGTGCGTGGACGAAGCGCCCCTCGCCGACATAGATCCCGGCATGGCTGACCTGAGAGCCGCCGTTGGTGGCGAAGAAAATCAAATCGCCGGTCTGCAAGGCGTTCTTGCCGACATCCGGGGCGCGCATGCCGATCATCTCGCGCGTGGAGCGCGGCAGGGAAATACCGGCGGCGTCGCGGTACACATAACCGATCAAGCCACTGCAATCGAAGCCCGAATCCGGCGTGTTGCCGCCCCAGCGGTACGGCGTCCCCACCAGGCCCAGAGCCCGGAACAGGACGTCTTCGGCGGCAGGGGAAAAGGATTGCGAGGGGGCAAAGACCACCGGGGCCCGTACCACAGGTGCTGGCGGCGGGGTTCGGCTGGCGCACGCACTGAGCAGTGCGGCGAGGAAGATGAGCGCGAGGCGGGCCGACGTCGACATATGCAGAACAATCCTGATCTGGATGCGGCTTTTCTGCCGTGGGCATGAAAACAAATCCGCCTGCGTAGTACGCAGGCGGATTGCCATCAATCAATGATCAAGGATTCTAGCGACTATGTGGCAAACTTCAAGTAAGACTTTAAGTTTGCCTTACAAACTGTGTGCTTACTTGCGAGCAGTGACCACAGTCGGTGCCATGGCGAGGGCGCGCTTGGCTTCGATGAAGGTCTTGCTCCAGTAGCTGTCGCCCAGGCTGTCGATCCGCACGCCACCGCTGCGGCGGCTGCTGGAATGGATGAACTGGTTGTCGCCCAGGTAGATACCGGCATGGCTGACGCGACCGCGACGACCGTTGGTGCTGAAGAACAGCAGGTCACCGGGCTCCAGCTGATTGCGCGCTACGAGTGGGGCGTTCACGTTGATCATTTCGCGAGTGGAACGCGGCAGGTTCATGCCAGCCTCTTCGCGGAACAGATAACCGATGAAACCGCTGCAATCGAAGCCGGCTTCAGAAGTACCGCCAAAACGGTAGCGGGTACCGATCAGCGACATGCCACGCTCCAGGATACTGTCAGCCAGTACTGGAAGCTGGTAAGGCTTGCTGCCGGCGAAGGCTGCGAGTTCTTTGTCGGAGGCCATTTCTTCCTGGAACGCAACGGAGGAAGACTGGGCGGTAACGGAATTCCGGACCTGTGGTTGTGGCGCTTGCTGGGACACTGGAGAGTGGGCAGCGCAACCGAACAACAGGGTAACGAGTGCGAGAGGCACGAGGGGTGCGAAGCGATTTAGCATGGGCACGACCGTGGCTGAAGTAGTAAAGATGGCGAGACTATGCCTTCTATCAACCTCATTTGCAAATTCAATCGATGCAAATGTGACTTCTCGGTTTTACGTTTACATCTAAGCGCTTAAGCCCATTTTGAACGTCACGCAGCCTGCAACCCAGCAGGACCGCGGGTTTCGCCGCGTCCAGAACAGGCCATGAGCCACTACTCACAACGGTTCTACCAGCCCAAAGTTTCTTTCAAAAAAGGAATAGTCAGCTTGCGCTGGGCCTGGAGCGAGGCTTGGTCGAGGCGCTCGAGTAGCTCGAACAATGCGCTCATGCTGCGGGTGCCACGGGTGAGGATGAAATGCCCGACTTCATCGGTCAGGTGCAGGCCACGTCGGGAAGCGCGTAGCTGCAAGGCACGGAGTTTGTCTTCGTCGGACAACGGGCGCATCTGGAAAATCAGCGCCAGGGTGAGACGGGATTTGAGATCCGCCAGTTTCACCGGCAGCTCCCGAGGCGACGTCGAGGCGGCGATCAACAAGCGCCGACCGCTGTCGCGCAACCGATTGAACAGGTGAAACAGCGCTTCTTCCCAGTCAGCCTTGCCGGCCACGGCCTGGAGGTCGTCCAGGCAGACCAGTTCGTACTGTTCAAGGTTGTCGAGGATTTCAACGCCGCGATCCAGCAATTCAGCCAGCGGCAGATACACGGCCGGCTCGCCCAACTGCTCGAACCGCAGGCAAGCCGCCTGCAACAGGTGCGTGCGCCCTACCCCGTCCTTGCCCCACAGATAGATCAGGCTTTCGGTCCAGCCGGCGTCGGCTTCGCAGAGCCGCTCGACATAGCCGAGTGCAGCGGCATTGGCGCCTGGGTAGTAGTTGATAAAGGTAGCGTCATCACGCAGACGCACACCTAGGGGCAGCTGAATCGGTTTCATGCTGACTGAACAGTTCCCAAGGAACCGTTAGTGGCCTCTGTGTAAAGTGCGCAAAGTTTATACCCGTGGCGCGGACCGCACAATGCGCCGGACCACGAGCAAAATCAAAGGTTTGCAGCAGCAAGGGCGCGGAGCATCAGTTTCCCTGACACCCCGCCGGTCATTCGCCCTACAGATCAGGGTCTTCAGCGCCGCTATAAATGTCCGAATCCTTGTACAGATCGTGCATATGCCGCACCAGCACCATGATCACCGCCGCCACCGGCAGCGCCAGCAGGATCCCGGTGAAACCGAACAACTCGCCACCGGCCAGGATCGCAAAGATCACCGCCACGGGATGCAGGCCAATGCGGTCGCCCACCAACAGCGGCGTCAGCACCATGCCCTCCAGGGCTTGCCCGACCATGAACACCGCCACGATGCCGACCATCGGGTACAAGTCACCGCCGAACTGGAACAACCCGGCGATCAACGCCGCACCGATACCAATCACAAAGCCCATGTACGGCACGATGGCCGCCAGCCCGGCGATCAAGCCGATCAACAACCCCAACTCCAGCCCCACCAGCATCAAGCCGGCCGCGTAGATGAAACCCAGGGCCACCATTACCAGCAACTGCCCGCGCACGAACGCCCCCAAGACCTCATGGCATTCGCCGGTCAGGGTCATGATGCGTTCTTCGCGCTGACGCGGCAGCAGGCTGCGGATCTTGGCCATCATCAGGTCCCAGTCCCGCAGCAGATAGAAAGCCACCACCGGGATCAGCACCAGGTTTGCCAGCCAGCCGATCAACGCCAGGCCCGAGGCCGTCGCCTGGCTCAACACCACGCCAACGATATCGGTCGTCTGGCCCATGTGCTCGCTGATGGCGGCCTTGACCTTGTCGAACTTCCAGAAACCGTCGGCCAAGCCCAATTTCGACTGCACCCACGGCATCGCGCTGTGCTGCAACCAATCGAGCATCTGCGGCGCCAACTCGTACAGGCGCACCAGTTGCTTGGCGAGCATCGGTATCAGCACCAGTAACAGGGCGCTCACGATCAGTGTGAACAGCGCAAACACCGCCACCACGCCCCAGGTCCGCGACAGGCCGAGTTTTTCCAGGCGATCCACCACCGGATCGAACAGATAGGCCAACAGCAGCGCAACCAGGAACGGCGTGAGGATCGGATGCAGCAAATAGATAAGCGCGAACAGCAGGGCAACCCCACCCAACCAGAACCAACGCCGCGTATCGCCCATGAACCACTCCTAGCTATATAAAGAAAGACAACCTACCAGCGGAACCGCAAATTGGCGGCCGGTGCTGGCGCAGGTGCTGCAACCGGGGCCGAGCCATCGGCGGCGGGTGGCGCGACCGGCACCGGCGCGACGGCCTCACCGGCTGGAACCTCCTGCAGTCTTGCCAGGGCCAGTTGCGCCTTCAATTGTTCGGCACTGCCGTTGACCCGATAGACGATCCGGTCCCCTTCGACCCGCTGCAACTGCCCAGCGAACGGTTCGAGCAAACGCCCCAGCGCCGCGTAGCGCTCCAGGTTCATGCCCTGCACTTCCAGCAATTGCTCCGTGGCCACCCCCGGCTTGGCGACGAAGCGCGGCGCCAGGCGCTGGCTCACCGCGAGCATGACCGCATCGGCCAAGGCCGCAGGATCGGCGCCCTGGGCAGTGCCCTGCTCACGCTGGTCCCCCAGCCACAGGCGCCAGGTACCATGCCACTGGCCGCCTTCTTCCTTCGCATGGACCGCCAGCAAGGCGTCTGCCGCGTAGCGCTCCGACGCATCGCGCAGAGGCGCCGGGTCGCTGCCTTCCAGGTTCGGCGCGGTGGCGACGATCTGCTCGCTCAGATCCGCCAGCGGCAGGTGCAAAGCCAGGCCCCGATGCTGCGCGGCACGCCGTAGCGGCGTGGCGCTGGCTTGGCCATCGCCCACCAGGCTGGAGCCCTCGGCCGAGTCGTTCAGCCACCAGCCCAGGATCGATGGCCGGTTCGCGCTCCAGAGCGACAAGCCTGCCGAGCGCAATGCCCGGTCGGTACTCGCCGGGTCGAAATCCACCTTGAGGCTTTCCGGCGGGCCGGCGTCGTAGCCATATTGAAGAATGATCTGTTGCGGGTCCTGGCGGATGGCCGCCAACCCGGGATTCTGGGCCGCCTTGGCATCGCCGGTCAGGCGCAGCACCAGCGTATCCAGGGCGCGCAACGTCGCCTGGTTGCGCTCCTCCGGCGTCTGGCTGGTGACCGGTTCGAGCACTTGATAGAGGCCATTGACGGTTTCGGCATGGCTCGCCAGGCTGATCAGCGACAAGCAGCCCACGGACAAGAATTTGAACAAACGCATGGAAGATTCCCGGACATAACGGCTGGAACAGGCCGTGTGAAGAAGATTGAGCATGGCTGAGACCACAGCACCCGGCAAAACATTCACACGCCGGCGGAAGTTTCGCACGGTCATCACCATAACCGGTTACCGCTACACCTTATACAGAGGCGTTGCGCAGTACCAATATAAGAAATATCGGTTTTTTTCCGCGGATATGTCCCTGCCCGTCGGCGCGAGGATGGCCGCTGCCCCTCAAGCCTGATAAAATCGCGCGCCTTCGCAGACCGGCAACGGCCGGGCCCCCGGAATAATTCGTACAACGGTTATTCAATGGCCCTGGCGGTCGGTCGTTACCCAGAAATCCCCCCTAAAGGCCTGGATCATGAGCAAGCAACCCTCCCTGAGCTACAAGGACGCCGGTGTAGACATCGACGCCGGTGAAGCATTGGTCGAACGCATCAAGAGCGTCGCCAAGCGCACTGCGCGCCCGGAAGTCATGGGCGGCCTGGGCGGTTTCGGCGCCCTCTGCGAGATCCCGGCCGGCTACAAGCAACCGGTGCTGGTCTCGGGCACCGACGGCGTCGGCACCAAGCTGCGCCTGGCCCTGAACCTGAACAAGCACGACAGCATCGGCATCGACCTGGTGGCCATGTGCGTGAACGACCTGGTGGTGTGCGGTGCCGAGCCGCTGTTCTTCCTTGACTACTACGCCACCGGCAAACTGAACGTCGACACCGCTGCCCAGGTCGTGACCGGCATCGGCGCCGGCTGCGAACTGTCCGGCTGCTCCCTGGTCGGCGGCGAAACCGCTGAAATGCCCGGCATGTACGAAGGCGAAGACTACGACCTGGCCGGCTTCTGCGTCGGCGTCGTGGAGAAAGCCGAAATCATCGACGGCTCGAAAGTCGCCGCTGGCGATGCCCTGCTCGCCCTGCCTTCCTCCGGCCCGCACTCCAACGGCTACTCGCTGATCCGCAAGATCATCGAAGTCTCGGGTGCCGACATTGAAAACACCCAGCTCGACGGCAAGCCACTGGCCGACCTGCTGATGGCTCCGACCCGCATCTACGTCAAGCCGCTGCTCAAGCTGATCAAGGACACCGGTGCCGTCAAGGCCATGGCCCACATCACCGGTGGCGGCCTGCTGGACAACATCCCGCGTGTGCTGCCAAAAGGCGCCCAGGCCGTGGTCGACGTGGCGAGCTGGACCCGTCCGGCGGTGTTCGACTGGCTGCAAGAAAAAGGCAATGTCGATGAAACCGAAATGCACCGCGTGCTGAACTGCGGCGTGGGCATGGTCATCTGCGTAGCCCAGGAGCACGTCGAGACCGCCCTGAACGTCCTGCGTGAAGCCGGCGAACAGCCTTGGGTCATCGGCCAGATCGCCACCGCGGCCGAAGGCGCCGCACAGGTCGAGCTGAAAAACCTTAAGGCACACTGATGTCCGCAACCTGTGACGTGGTGGTGCTGCTGTCCGGCACCGGCAGTAACTTGCAGGCCTTGATCGACAGCACACGGACCGGCGACAGCCCGGTCCGTATCCGTGCGGTGATTTCCAACCGCGCCGATGCCTACGGCCTGCAACGCGCCAGGGACGCGGGCATCGACACCCGGGTCCTGGATCACAAGGCGTTCGAGGGCCGCGAAGCCTTCGACGCCGCGCTGATCGAACAGATCGACACCTTCAATCCGCAACTGGTCGTGCTCGCTGGCTTCATGCGCATCCTCAGCGCTGGCTTCGTGCGTCACTACCAGGGCCGTCTGTTCAATATCCATCCCTCGCTGCTGCCCAAATACAAAGGGTTACACACTCACCAGCGCGCGCTGGAGGCCGGAGACACGGAGCACGGCTGCTCCGTGCACTTTGTCACCGAGGAACTCGATGGCGGACCACTGGTCGTACAGGCAGTAATACCGGTAGAGTTGCACGACACGCCGCAAAGTCTGGCGCAGCGGGTTCACGCCCGCGAGCACCAGATCTACCCGATGGCCGTACGTTGGTTTGCCGAAGGAAGGCTGACCCTCGACGATCGCGGTGCCTCACTGGACGGCCAGTTGCTCGCCGCCAGCGGCCATTTGATTCGATACTAGGAGATTTTATGCGTCGCGCCCTGCTCTTCGCTTGCGCTCTGCTTGCCTTGCCCCTGGCACAGGCCGCAGAACTTCAACCGTTCTCCGCCAGCTACACCGCCGACTGGAAACAGTTGCCCATGAGCGGCACCGCCGAGCGCAACCTGACCAAGGAGGCCAACGGCACCTGGAAGCTGAGCTTCAAGGCTTCGATGATGATCGCCAGCCTGACCGAAGAAAGCACCCTGACCCTGGACAAGGACACCCTGCTGCCACAGTCCTACCACTTCGAACGTGGTGGCCTGGGCAAGGCCAAGAAGGCCGACCTGGACTTCGACTGGAACACCAAGATGGTCACCGGCACCGATCGCGGTGACGCGGTCAAGCTGCCGCTCAACCGTGGCATGGTCGATAAATCCACTTACCAGTTGGCCCTGCAGCATGACGTGGCGGCTGGCAAGAAAAGCATGAGCTATCAGGTCGTGGATGATGGCGAAGTCGATACCTATGACTTCCGTGTGCTGGGTTCGGAGAAGGTCGACACCAAGGCCGGACAGATCGATGCGATCAAGGTCGAGCGCGTGCGCGATCCGACACAAAGCAAGCGCATCACCGTGCTCTGGTTCGCCAAGGACTGGGACTACCTGCTGGTGCGCCTGCAACAGGTCGAGACCGACGGCAAGGAGTACAACATCATGCTCCAGGACGGCACGGTCAATGGCAAGGCTGTGAAAGGCAGCTGATCGAAGTGAACACCGAGAAGCCCCGCAAATGCGGGGCTTTTTAATGCCCGGATTTCAAGCCCACCACATACCCTCTGTGGGAGCGAGCTTGCTCGCGATAGCGGTGTGTCAGTCAGCATTTTTATCGCGGATAAACCGCCATCGCGAGCAAGCTCGCTCCCACAGGGTTTGTGCTCATGGAGGATTACCACTGCAACATGAAATCTTCTTCATGAACAACACCTGCGACCGAATGCCGCGCACCACCTGGCCTGCAGGATTATTGCGATTTCCATGAAAACTTCTTAACGAACCGGGGCATTTACTTAGCACGCTATCCAAATCTATAACAAAGTCCTGCACACGCCTTGCTGCAGATAACAGAGATTGGAGCTTGCAAGATGACTGTGAAAGTAACTGAACGCGACGACGCCCACATGTCCCACGAAGGCATTGCCGCCGGTATCCGGATCTGGGATGTGCATCAACAGGATCTGCTGGTGGGCATGTTCCACTCCGAAACGGACGCCCATAGCTACAAGGCTGAGCTGGAGCGTGAGGAACGGCTGCGCTCGCGTGAAATGGCAGAATCCTGAACGATAAAAAACCTGTGGGAGCGAGCTTGCTCGCGATGGCGGTATATCAGTGACAGAGAGATTGACTGATATGACACCATCGCGAGCAAGCTCGCTCCCACAGTTTCTGTGCTTCAACTCAATGACATTGCGTCCGGCTTACCACATCAAATCATCAGGAATCTGATACGCCGCGTACGGATCATCGGCATCCACTTCTTCGGTCTGGGTGTTGAGCTGGACGATGCGCTTGGGGTCGCGTTCCTGGATCTTCAGGGCGGCCTCGCGCGGGATCACTTCGTAGCCGCCGGCGTGGTGGACGATCGCCAGGGAGCCACTGCTCAACTTGTTGCGCATCAGCGTATTGACCGAGATGCGCTTGACCTTCTTGTCGTCGACGAAGTTGTAGTAATCCTCAGTGGTCAGCTTCGGCAGGCGCGAGACTTCGATCAATTGCTTGATCTGCGCGGCCCGGGCCTTCTGCTCGACCTTTTCCTGCTGCTGCCGGTTGAGTTCCTGGTCGCGCTTGACCTTTTCGGCCATGGCTTCCTGGGCGGCACGCTGCTGGGAATCATCCAGTTCGATCTGGCCTTTGTGGGCCAGGCGCTGCTGTTTCTGTTTCTCTTTGCCGACCTGCTTGGCCTGCTTTTGGTTGACCAGCCCTGCTTTGAGCAACTGGTCGCGAAGGGAAAGGCTCATGGTGCTTACTCACTTAGGCAACGGCCTCAGCCACAGCTGGGCAAATTCTTTTCCTGACGTTTGGCTTCGCCCCACAAGGCGTCCAACTCTTCGAGGGTGCAATCTTCCATGGGACGGTGGGTGTCGCGCAATGCCTGTTCGATAAATCGGAACCGCCGCTCGAACTTCCCGTTGGCATCGCGCAGCGCGGTTTCCGGGTCGACCTTGAGGTGGCGAGCCAGGTTCACCACGCTGAACAACAGATCGCCGATCTCGTCGCTGATAGCCACCGGATCGTTGTCGGCCATGGCTTCGAGCACTTCGTCCAGTTCCTCGCGGACTTTGTCGAGCACCGGCAAAGGACCTGGCCAGTCGAAACCGACCTGGCCCGCACGCTTTTGCAGCTTCGCCGAACGGGACAACGCCGGCAGCGCCCCCGGCACATCGTCGAGCAGCGACAATTGCTCGGGCGCCGAGGCTTTCTCGGCCCGCTCCTCAGCCTTGATTTCTTCCCAGCGCTGCTTGACCTGCTCTTCGCTCAAGCGCGGGATATCCAAGGGCGCATACAGGTCACCGGTAGGAAACACATGGGGATGGCGGCGGATCAGCTTGCGGGTGATGCTGTCGACCACGCCGGCGAATTCGAAGCGATTTTCTTCCCGGGCCAACTGGCTGTAATACACCACCTGGAACAACAGGTCGCCCAACTCGCCCTGCAGGTGATCGAAATCGCCGCGTTCGATCGCATCGGCCACCTCGTAGGCTTCTTCAAGGGTATGAGGCACGATGGTGGCGTAGGTTTGCTTGATGTCCCACGGGCAGCCGTACTGCGGGTCCCGCAGGCGGTTCATGAGGTGGAGCAGGTCTTCGAGGCTGTACATCAATCCATCCCATCACACAAAAATCTTGTGGGGGCGGGCCAGTGGGAGCAAAGCTTGCTCGCGATGGCGGTCTGGCCAACAACATGAATGCTGACTGAAACACCGTTATCGCGAGCAAGCTTTCCTCCCACAAGCTCGCTCCCACATTTTTGGACTGCGCTTAACCTGGCGTCCTGTTACGCCGGGTCTCGATGATGTTCGGCAACTGGGAGATCCGCCCCAGCAACCGCCCCAGTGCATCCAGCCCCGGAATCTCGATGGTCAGGGACATCAGCGCGGTGTTGTCTTCTTTGTTCGAACGGGTGTTGACCGCCAGCACGTTGATGCGCTCGTTCAGCAACACCTGGGACACGTCACGCAGCAGACCGGATCGGTCGTAGGCGCGGATGACGATGTCCACCGGGTAGGTGAGCACCGGCACCGGGCCCCAACTGACCTGGATGATCCGCTCCGGCTCGCGACCGGCCAGTTGCAGCACCGAGGCACAGTCCTGGCGGTGAATGCTCACACCACGGCCCTGGGTGATGTAGCCGACGATCGCATCCCCCGGCAATGGCTGGCAACAGCCGGCCATCTGGGTCATCAGGTTGCCCACACCCTGGATCTGGATATCGCCGCGCTTGCCCGGCTTGTAGCCGGTGGCCTTGCGCGGGATCAGCTCCAGTTGCTCGTTGCCACGCTCCGGCTCCACCAACTGCTGGGCCAGGTTGACCAACTGCGCCAGGCGCAGATCGCCGGCACCGAGGGCGGCGAACATGTCCTCGGCGGTTTTCATGTTGGCTTTTTCAGCCAGTTTGTCGAAGTCCACCTGCGGCAGCCCCAGGCGCCCGAGTTCACGCTCGAGCAGGGTCTTGCCGGCGGCGACGTTCTGGTCGCGGGCCTGCAACTTGAACCAGTGGACGATTTTCGCCCGCGCCCGGGATGTGGTGATGTAGCCCAGGTTCGGATTCAGCCAGTCGCGGCTCGGCGTACCGTGCTTGCTGGTGATGATCTCGACCTGCTCACCGGTCTGCAGGCTGTAGTTGAGCGGCACGATCCGCCCGTTGATCTTGGCGCCACGGCAGTTGTGGCCGATCTCGGTGTGGACCCGGTAGGCGAAGTCCAGCGGTGTCGCGCCCTTGGGCAGATCGATCGCGTGGCCGTCGGGGGTGAAGATATAGACCCGGTCCGGTTCGATGTCGACGCGCAGCTGTTCGGCCAGGCCGCCGATGTCACCCAGCTCCTCATGCCACTCGAGCACCTGACGCAGCCAGGAGATTTTTTCTTCGTAGTGGTTGGACCCGGACTTGACGTCGGTGCCCTTGTATTTCCAGTGGGCACAGACCCCCAGCTCGGCCTCCTCGTGCATGGCGTGGGTGCGGATCTGCACTTCCAGCACCTTGCCCTCGGGGCCGATCACCGCGGTGTGCAACGAGCGATAGCCGTTTTCCTTGGGGTTGGCGATGTAGTCGTCGAACTCCTTCGGAATGTGCCGCCACAAGGTGTGGACGATCCCCAGCGCGGTGTAGCAGTCGCGCATTTCCGGGACCAGCACACGAACGGCGCGAACGTCATAGATCTGGCTGAACTCCAGGCCCTTGCGCTGCATTTTTCGCCAGATCGAGTAGATGTGCTTGGCCCGGCCACTGATGTCGGCTTCCACGCCGGTGGCCTGCAACTCTTCGCGCAACTGGGTCATCACATCGGTGATGAAGCGCTCGCGATCCAGGCGCCGCTCATGCAACAGCTTGGCGATCTGCTTGTATTGGTCGGGCTCCAGGTAGCGGAAGGACAGGTCCTCCAGCTCCCACTTGATGTGACCGATACCGAGACGGTGGGCCAGGGGTGCATAAATGTCGAACACCTCCCGGGCGACGCGATTGCGCTTTTCGTCATCGGCGGACTTCACGGCACGGATCGCGCAGGTGCGCTCGGCCAGCTTGATCAGCGCGACGCGCACGTCGTCGACCATCGCCACCAGCATCTTGCGCAGGTTTTCCACCTGGCCCTGGGTACCCAGCACCATGGATTGGCGCGGGCTGAGGCTGGCACTGATAGCGGCCATGCGCAGCACACCGTCGATCAGCTTGGCCACCACGGTGCCGAAGCGCTGGCTGACCACCGGTAGCTGGATCTGCCCTTCGCGCACGCCGCGGTACAGCACCGCCGCCACCAGGGAGTCCTGGTCGAGCTTGAGGTCAGCGAGAATTTCGGCGATCTCCAGGCCCGTCTGGAAACTCGAGGTGCCTTCGGACCACAGGTTCTTCGCCGCGTTGTGTTGCTGCTCCGCCTCGCGAGCGAACTCGCAGGCAGCCTTCAAGGCTTCGCGATCCAGTGCCATGTCGACGCTGACCGCATGATCGAGCCAAGCCTCGAGATTGATACTGCCGTCGGTGTTGATCGGCTGGTGTGCTCTCACCTGTACCATCTTTACTTACCTTCCCTACGACGCAGATTCAATGCGTCAACTTCGCTGACCTTCGCTGCCCGTGTTTCCGCCCAGGGCTGTGGCGGGTTGGCACGAACGGGTCAGTCGGACAAGCCATCCTGGCTCGCTTCAAATAACGCCATGGCCTCGACATGCGCCGTTTGAGGAAACATATCGAGAATCCCGGCACGTTTTAACCGGTAGCCCTGCTTGATCAGTTCGACCGTATCCCGGGCCAAAGTTGCCGGGTTGCACGAAACATAAACCAACCGTTTGGCCCCCAGGGACGACAGCTTGCGCACCACCTCGAAAGCACCGTCACGGGGTGGGTCCAAGAGTACCGCAGAAAAGCCTTCGCCGATCCATTCGGCACCCGCCAGAGGCTGGGATAAATCGGCCTGAAAAAAGGCAGTGTTATTCAAATTGTTGCTGACGGCATTGGCCGCCGCACGGTCCACCATGGTTTGCACGCCTTCCACGGCCACCACCTGGCGCACGCTTTTGGCCAGCGGCAAGGCAAAATTGCCCAGGCCGCAGAACAGGTCCAGCACTCGTTCCTCGGAACGCGGCGCCAGCCATTGCAGGGCCTGGGCGATCATCGCCTCGTTGACCCCGGCGTTCACCTGGATGAAATCCCCGGGCCGGTACGCCAGCTCAAGGTCCCAGGCATCCAGGCGAAAGCCCAGGGCCTGCCCGGGCTCGACCGGTTGTGGTTCACCTTCACCGTGCAACCATAACTGGGCTGCATGAAACGCGCAGAAATCCTTGAGGATGGTCAGGTCGGCCTCCGACAGCGGCGCCATGTGGCGCAGCAATACCGCGAGGGACGAACCGGCGAACAACTCCACATGCCCCAGCGCCTGGGGTTTGCTCAGGCGTCGAAGCATCTCCGGCAGGCGACTCATGATCGGCTGCAAGGGCTGTACCAGCACCGGGCAATCACCAATGGCGACGATGTCCTGGCTGCCGACGGCGCGAAAACCCACTTCGAGTTTTTTCGCCTTCTGATCCCAGCGCACCGCCACGCGGGCGCGACGTCGATAACCGAACTCCGGCCCGCTCAATGGCGCGGCCCATTCCTCCGGCTCGACCCCGGCCACCCGCGACAGCTGCTCGGCGAGCATGCGCTGTTTCAGGGCGAGCTGTTCGTCATGGGGCAAATGTTGGACGCTGCAACCGCCGCAACGACCGGCATGGATGCACGGCGTTGCGCGACGCAGCTCACTGGACAGGAACACCCGCTCGGTACGTGCTTCGACCACTTTGCCGTGGGCACCGAGCACCCGCGCCTCGACCTCTTCGCCGGCCAGGGCGCCGATGACGAACCAGGTCCGCCCGTCGACAAAGGCAATGCCCCGGCCATCGTTGGCCAGGCGCTCGATGGTCAGGCGCTGCTTCTTACCGGTGGGCACTTGCGGGGCTCGGCTTCCGCCGCTGGGCTGGAAGCGCAAGCCTCTTTCTTGCTTGGCCATCAGTTGGGCGCGTCGAAAATGCCGGTCGACAGGTAACGGTCGCCACGGTCACAGATGATCGCCACGATCACCGCATTTTCCACTTCCTTGGACAGGCGCAGCATCCCCGCCACGGCACCGCCCGAAGACACGCCGCAGAAGATGCCCTCCTCACGCGCCAGGCGACGGGTCACGTCCTCGGCTTCGCTCTGGGCCATGTCGATGATGCGGTCCACGCGGTCGGCCTGGTAGATCTTCGGCAGATACTCTTCGGGCCAGCGGCGGATGCCGGGAATGGCCGAGCCTTCCATCGGTTGCAGGCCGATGATCTGCACGTTCGGGTTCTGTTCTTTCAGATAGCGCGAGGTGCCCATGATGGTACCGGTGGTGCCCATCGAGCTGACGAAATGGGTGATGGTGCCGTCGGTCTGGCGCCAGATCTCAGGGCCGGTGGTGGTGTAGTGGGCCTCGGGATTGTCGCCGTTGGCGAACTGATCCAACACCTTGCCACGCCCCTCGGCCTGCATGCGCTCGGCCAGGTCCCGGGCACCTTCCATGCCCTGTTCCTGGGTCACCAGGATCAACTCGGCGCCATAGGCGGTCATCGCCGCCTTGCGCTCGGCACTGGAGTTGTCGGGCATGATCAGGATCATCTTGTAGCCCTTGATCGCCGCCGCCATCGCCAAGGCAATACCCGTGTTGCCGGAAGTCGCCTCGATCAGCGTATCGCCAGGCTGGATCTGCCCGCGCAACTCGCCACGGGTGATCATCGACAGCGCCGGCCGATCCTTGACCGAACCCGCCGGGTTATTCCCTTCGAGCTTGAGCAAAAGCGTATTAGTGGTCTCGCCGGGCAAGCGCTGCAAGCGGACCAGCGGGGTGTTGCCGACGCAATCGGCGATGGTGGGGTACTGCAAAGTCATGGCGTATTCGCAATCCGGACTGCGGGGGCGCCTATCATACCGGCAAACCCGGCGCGGCCATATCACGCAAAGTGTGGTGGTTATGGCTTATGGGAATAAGCACGGCCCGTGGCGAGGGAGCTAGCTCTCGCTGGGCTGCGCAGCGGCCCCAAAGCTTGAGCGGGCGAAAATATCAGAACAGCGACATGATTTTTACGAAGATCGCCCGCCTGCAAATCGCTACACTGCGCAGGTGGTGCGTGCCGGATGCGCGCACAGCTCAATCAGACCGCTGGATGCAGGAGACAAGTGTGCTCAAGAAACTGGGAATCAAAGGCCGCGTGCTGTTGCTGACCCTGTTGCCGACCAGCCTGATGGCGCTGGTCCTGGGCGGCTATTTCACCTGGATGCAGCAATCGGACCTGCACGCCCAGTTGCTGCAACGTGGCGAGATGATCGCCGAGCAACTGGCCCCGCTGGTCGCCCCGGCCATGAGCCGCCAGGACACCGATCTGCTGGAGCGCATCGCCACCCAGTCCCTCGAGCAAGCGGACGTGCGCGCCGTGACTTTCCTTGCCCCCGACCGCGCGCCGTTGGCCCACGCCGGCCCGACCATGCTCAACCGGGCCCCGGAGGGCAACAGTGCACAGCTGCTGCAACGCACCGGCAACGACGCCACGCGCTACTTGCTGCCGGTATTCGGCAAGCACCGCAACCTGGCGGGCGAACTGATTCCCGAGGAAGCCGACCGTCTGCTGGGCTGGGTCGAGCTGGAGTTGTCCCACAGCGGCATGTTACTGCGCGGCTATCGCAGCCTGTTCGCCAGCCTGCTGCTGATCGCCGCGGGCCTGTGCCTGACCGCGCTGCTGGCCCTGCGCATGGGCCGCACGATCAACCGCCCGTTGAGCCAGATCAAGCAAGCCGTGGCCCAGCTCAAGGACGGTCACCTGGAAACCCGCCTGCCACCGCTGGGCAGCCAGGAGCTGGATGAACTGGCCTCGGGCATCAATCGCATGGCCAGTACCTTGCAGAACGCCCAGGAAGAATTGCAGCACAGCATCGACCAGGCCACCGAAGACGTGCGCCAGAACCTGGAAACCATCGAGATCCAGAACATCGAGCTGGACCTGGCCCGCAAGGAAGCCCTGGAAGCGAGCCGGATCAAATCCGAGTTCCTGGCGAACATGAGCCATGAAATCCGCACACCGCTCAACGGCATCCTCGGTTTTACCCACCTGTTGCAAAAAAGCGAACTGACCCCGCGCCAGCTCGATTACCTGGGCACCATCGAGAAATCCGCCGACAGCCTGCTGGGGATCATCAACGAGATCCTCGACTTTTCGAAGATCGAGGCCGGCAAGCTGGTGCTCGACAGCATTCCGTTCAACCTGCGGGACCTGCTGCAGGACACCCTGACCATCCTCGCCCCGGCCGCCCACGCCAAGCAGTTGGAACTGGTGAGCCTGGTCTACCGGGACACACCGCTGTCGCTGGTGGGCGATCCGCTGCGCCTCAAGCAGATCCTCACCAACCTGGTGAGCAACGCCATCAAGTTCACCCGCGAGGGCACCATCGTCGCCCGCGCCATGCTCGAAGACGAGCACGAAGACAGCGTGCAGTTGCGCATCAGCATCCAGGACACCGGTATCGGCCTGTCCAACCAGGACGTGCGGGCACTGTTCCAAGCGTTCAGCCAGGCCGACAACTCGCTGTCCCGGCAACCGGGTGGTACCGGCTTGGGCCTGGTGATCTCCAAGCGCCTGGTGGAGCAGATGGGTGGCGAGATCGGCGTCGACAGCACACCGGGCGAAGGTTCGGAGTTCTGGATCAGCCTGCGCCTGCCCAAGACCCGTGACGATGCCGAAGACCTGCCGGGCCCGCCGTTGCTGGGCCGGCGCGTGGCGGTGCTGGAGAACCATGAACTGGCCCGCCAGGCCTTGCAGCACCAACTCGAAGACTGCGGCCTGCAAGTGACGCCGTTCAACACCCTGGAGAGCTTGACCAACGGCATCACCGTCGCCCACCAGACCGACCAGGCGATCGATCTGGCCGTGCTGGGCATCACCAGCAACGACATGCCGCCGGAGCGCCTCAACCAGCACATCTGGGACCTTGAGCACTTGGGCTGCAAAGTGCTCGTGCTGTGCCCCACCACCGAACAGACCCTGTACCACCTCTCGGTGCCCAACCCCCACAGTCAGTTGCAGGCCAAGCCGGCCTGCACCCGCAAGTTACGCCGCGCGCTGTCCGACCTGGTCAACCCGCGCCCGCCCCGCAGCGAACCCAGTGAGCCGGTTTCCAGCCGTGCCCCGAAAGTGCTGTGCGTGGACGACAACCCGGCCAACCTGCTGCTGGTGCAGACCCTGCTCGAAGACATGGGCGCCAAGGTGCTGGCGGTGGAAAGCGGCTACGCAGCGGTCAAGGCGGTGCAGAAGGAAACCTTCGACCTGGTGTTGATGGACGTGCAGATGCCCGGCATGGACGGTCGCCAGAGCACCGAGGCGATCCGCCAGTGGGAAAGCGAGCGGCATTGCACGCCGCTGCCCATCGTCGCCCTCACCGCCCACGCCATGGCCAACGAAAAACGCGCCCTGCTGCAAAGCGGCATGGACGACTACCTGACCAAGCCCATCAGCGAACGGCAACTGGCCCAGGTGGTGCTCAAATGGACCGGCCTGGCCCTGCGCAACCAGTCGCCGGAGCGCAACAGCGATGCCCAGGGTGGCAGCGAACTGCTGGTGCTCGATCATGAAGAAGGCTTGCGCCTGGCCGCCGGCAAGGCCGATCTGGCAGCGGACATGCTGGCAATGCTGCTGGCGTCCCTGGAAGCCGACCGCGAAGCGATCCGCCAGGCCTGCGAGGCCAACGATCACAACGCCCTGATCGAACGGGTCCACCGCCTGCACGGCGCCACCCGTTACTGCGGCGTACCGCAATTGCGGGCGGCCTGCCAGCGCAGCGAAACCCTGCTCAAGCAACAGGACCCGAAAGCCGCTGCGGCCCTGGAAGACCTGGAGCGTGCGATCAACCGCCTCGCCAGCGAGGCGCGTATCAGCGCCTGATCCAGGGCAATACCCTGGCAATCGGAATCGCTGAAAATCCACGCTCCGACCCCGAACTGTTTTTTTGCCAGGAGGCCACCATGCGCGCGATTCTTTTCAGCAGCCAGACCTACGACCGTGACAGTTTCATCAAAGCCCCGGCGCCCGCCGGCCTCGAGTTGCAGTTCCAGCCCGCCCGCCTGAACCTGGACACCGTGGCCCTGGCCGAACGGCATGAAGTGGTCTGCGCGTTCATCAACGATGACCTGAGCGCCCCGGTGCTGGAACGGTTGGCCTCAGGCGGCACGCGGCTGATCGCCCTGCGCTCGGCCGGCTACAACCACGTCGACCTGCCCGCCGCCAAGCGCCTGGGCTTGAGCATCGTCCGGGTCCCGGCCTACTCGCCCCACGCCGTGGCCGAACATGCCGTGGCGTTGATCATGGCTCTTAATCGCTGCCTGCACCGCGCCTACAACCGCACCCGGGACGGCAATTTCAGCCTCCATGGGTTGACCGGGTTCGACCTGGTGGGCAAGACCGTAGGGGTGATCGGCACCGGGCAGATCGGCGCGACGTTCGCGCGGATCATGGCCGGCTTCGGCTGCCAATTGCTCGCTTACGACCCGTACCCCAACCCGCAGATCGAAGCCCTCGGTGCCCGCTACCTGCCTCTGGATGAACTGCTGGCACAAGCGCAGATCATCAGCCTGCACTGCCCGCTGAACGAACAGAGCCGCCACCTGATCAACGCCCAATCCCTGGCGTCGATGCAACGCGGCGCCATGTTGATCAACACCGGACGCGGTGGCCTGGTGGATACACCAGCCCTGATCGAGGCGCTGAAGAGCGGTCAACTGGGCTATTTGGGGTTGGATGTCTATGAAGAAGAGGCCGAACTGTTCTTCAAGGACCGCTCCGACCAGCCCTTGCAAGACGATGTGCTGGCACGCCTGCTGACCTTCCCCAACGTGGTGATCACCGCCCATCAGGCCTTCCTCACCCATGAAGCCTTGGCGGCGATTGCCATGACCACCCTGGATAACATCGCAGCCTGGGCGGCCGGCACACCACAGAACCTGGTGGACCGTTAAACCTGAACCAACACAACCCCTGTGGGAGCGAGCTTGCTCGCGATAGCGGTCTGTCAATCAACATCAATATTGACTGATTTTCCGCCATCGCGAGCAAGCTCGCTCCCACAGGGGGTGGAGTTTCGTCGGCAAGATTCGTGGTTGACCATCCCAAGCCATGCCCCGTGCTAGCATGTCGCGCCTATTTGGAGGACCCATGGCCGAACACGATTTCCGCTACACCCTGATGAACCCGCAGCACACCTTGACCGAAGTCCGCGCCCTGGCGCCGGGCCGCTACCAGGTCACCGGCAATGGCGGCTCGATCCAGGCCAACGATGTATTGCTCGTCACGCTCAAGGGCAGCAAGGATTTGTCCATGCGCCTGACCGTGGACACCGTGCGGCACCTGCTCAAACCCATGGGCCAATGGACCGCCATGACCACCGGCCCGGTGTTCGGCGAACTGGCGATCCATACCTGGCAGGTCAACTGTGACGGTTGCGCCAAGGCACTGAGCTTCGAATTCGCCGTCGATGCCAAACTCGGCGTCAAGGCCGAGAAACCGGCCGCCACCGCACGGATCGCCGAACTGGGCTGGACCACCGTGGGTGAAAAACACCTGTGCCCGACATGCCAGGAAGCCGCCTGATGAAACGTTTGGCCCTGTCCGCGTCGATCGGCATGAGCCTGATGGGGTGTGCCGCTGAACCTGTGCAGTTGCAACACAACCGCAGCTATATCCTGGAATGGATCGGCGAACGGCCATTGATGGACTACAGCCACCTGACCATCACCCTTGGGGATGACGGCCGGGCCTACGGCAACGGCGGCTGCAACCACTGGTTCGCGCCCTACACCCTGGAAGGCCATCGCTTGAGCTTCGGCAAGATCGGCAGCACCCGCAAGCTCTGCGCCCCGGCGCTGATGGAGCAGGAGACGCGCTTCTTGCAGGCCCTGGAAAAGGTCGAACGCTGGGACATCTCGCCCATCGAGCAGATGCGCTTCTGGCCCGCCCAGGGCAAGCCGCTGCGATGGTGGCTGGAAGAAGGCTGAGGCCTCCAGACACACCCGGTTGGACCAGGGACATGGTTAACCCTGTGGCGAGGGAGCTTGCTCCCGCTGGGCTGCGAAGCGGCCCCCGGATGCACCTGCCACTTTGATGTTTCAGGCAGAATGCAGGGGCCTGCTGCGCAGTCCAGCGGGAGCAAGCTCCCTCGCCACACACGAAGCCCTCAACCACAAGTGGGTTATTTGAACGCCTGCAACGCCTCAAGCTTGGCCATTACTCCCGCCGCCGTCTGCTCCCCCAGCAACTGCTCGCGCACCTTGCCCCGGTTATCGATGATGTAAGTCACCGGCAAGCCTTCACTGCGAGGCAGGTCGAAGATCTCGGCCGGATCCCGGGCCAGCACTGTGAAGCGAATCCCCATCTTGTCGCTGGCGCTCTTGAGCTCTTCGCCCTGCACCTGGTCGAAGTTGACCCCGAACACACCGACGTTGCGCCCCTTGAGCTGTTCGGCCAAGGCATTGAATTCCGGAATTTCGGTGCGGCATGGCGCGCACCATTCCGCCCAGTAGTTGAGCACCAGCCATTGTTTGTCCAGCCGCTGCGAGTCGATGGCCTGGCCGTTCTGGTCCACTCCGTAGTCGTTTCCGCAACCGGCGAGCAACAGGATGCCCATGAATGTCAGTGCCGCCATCAATCGCCTTGTCATGTACCAATCCTTGTCTGAATGTGAACGCTGCTGCGACCCGTCGCCTCTCTAAGGTGCTAGGGACTTCGCGGCACAGTAGAATAGCCGCCACCTTACGCAAGATGCGACCCGCTCATGACCGATCTGACGCTTTATCACAACCCGCGCTGCTCGAAATCCCGCGGTGCGCTGGAACTGTTGGAGGCCCGCGGCCTGACGCCCACCGTGGTCCGCTACCTGGAAACCCCGCTCGACGCCACGCAACTGGAACGCCTGCTGGGCAAGCTCGGCATCACCGCCCGGCAATTGCTGCGCACCGGCGAGGATGAATACAAAGACCTGAACCTGGCCGACGAAAGCCTGAGCCAGGCCCAGTTGATCGCAGCCATCGCCGCCCACCCGAAACTCATGGAACGGCCGATTCTGGAAGCCGGTGAAAAGGCCGCGATCGGCCGGCCGCCGGAGAAGATTCTGGAGATCCTGCCGTGACCACGCCGTACATCCTGGTGCTGTATTACAGCCGCAGCGGCTCCACCAACGAAATGGCTCGGCAAATCGCCCGGGGTGTCGAACAGGCCGGGCTGGAAGCCAGGCTGCGTACGGTGCCGGCGATTTCCGCCGAGTGCGAAGCGGTTTCCCCGGACATCCCCGAGCAAGGCCCGCTCTACGCCAGCCTCGATGACCTGAAACACTGCGCCGGCCTGGCCTTGGGCAGCCCGACGCGGTTCGGCAACATGGCTGCGCCACTCAAGTACTTTCTCGACGGCACCAGCAACCTGTGGCTGACCGGCGCACTGGTGGGCAAACCGGCCGGGGTGTTCACCTCCACCGCGAGCCTGCACGGCGGCCAGGAAACCACCCTGCTGTCGATGATGCTGCCGCTGTTGCACCACGGCATGCTGATCACCGGCCTGCCCTACAGCGAATCGGCCCTGATCGACACCCAGGGCGGCGGTACGCCCTACGGTCCGAGCCACCATGCCGGGGCCGACGGTAAAAGCGGCTTGAACGAACATGAAGTCGCCCTGTGCCGCGCCTTGGGTTCGCGCCTGGCGAAAACCGCCCTGCTGCTGGAGAACGGCCGTGGCTAAGAAGCCGAAGATCCTGCCTTCGATCCAATGGCTGGAACCGCGCGTACGCCTGGCTCGCGTCCTCAGCCTGCTGTGCTTTTTCGGCCTGGTGGGGTTGCTCAGCGCCTACTACCTGCTGATCGCCGACCTGCACGGCGCGCGGTCCTGGGTGATTCTGCTGATCGAACTGGTGCCGCTGCTGATACTCGCGCCCGGCATGCTCAGCGGCAGCGCCCGTGGACACTCATGGATGTGCTTCGTGGTGAACCTGTATTTCATCAAAGGCGCACTGGCGGCCTATGACCCGAACCGGCAATGGTTCGGCGTGCTGGAAATGGCGGCGAGCGTGGCGGTGTTCTGCTCGGCCCTGCTGTATGTGCGCTGGCGGTTCCAGTTGAACCGGCGGTTGGCGGGTGAGGGAGATATCTCCGTCGCCTGATAAACCGCTATCGCGAGCAAGCTCGCTCCCACAAGGGCTCGATGGCATCCTGTGGGAGCGAGCTTGCTCGCGATGGCCCCAATGCGGTCTCAATGATTAACGGTATACGCCAGCATCATCGATAACTGGCTCATGGGCCTTCCCCCGCTCTCTTCATGCCACTGGTTGAATGCCCCCTGCACCGTCGCCAGGTCCCGCAGGCTGGTGGGCACTTTGTCGATGATGTCCTGGGCGTTGAGCGCGGCCACCACGTCATAACTGGGCACGAAGGTGTCCTTGCCCATCATCCGCAAGAAGCGCGGTGCCGACAGGCCGCCCAGTTGATGGCCGTGCTTTTTCAGGTAGGTCCACAGGCCGACGATGTCAGTCACCGGCCAGTCGGCCACCAGAGCACCAAAGCTGCCCTTTTCGTGGGCCACGTCCAATATCAGTTGCGCGTTGCGCGGCACGCTCTTGAGCTTGCCCAGGTGGCGGATGATTCGTGCATCCTGCATCAGTCGCTCCAGGTGCTCGGCGCTCATCAGCACGACTTTCTCCGGATCGAACTTGAAGAACACCTCTTCGAACGCTGGCCACTTGGCATCCACCAGGCTGTGCTTGAGCCCGGCGCGGAACACCCGCAGCGCCATGGTCGAGAGGTAGCGGTCGTCGCCGATCTTGCGCAGTTGCGCCGGGGTCTTGGGAACCGGCAGGTGGGCTTCCAGTTCAGCCGCCGAACCGAAGCGGTTCAGACAATACTCGTGCAGCCACTTGTAATCGCGCATGCCCTCTCCTGGGGTCGGAAATGAAAACGGCGCCAGTGGCCCTTATAGCCACTGGCGCCGTGAATAGAGCGGTTGGCACCGTCAGAGGTTCACCACGTTGACGAACCGCGGCGTGGCGTTTTCATCGATGCGCAGGTTGGTGAAATCGAACAGGTTGCGGTCCGCCAGTTGCGACGGAATGACGTTCTGCAGGCCACGGAAAATGCTCTCGGTACGGCCCGGGGTCTTGCGTTCCCACTCCTGGAGCATCTCCTTGACCACCTGGCGTTGCAGGTTTTCCTGGGAGCCGCACAGGTTGCAGGGGATGATCGGGAACTGCTTGAAATCCGAATAGGCCTGGATGTCCTTCTCGCTGCAATAGGCCAGCGGGCGGATTACCACGTTGCGCCCGTCATCGGCTCGCAGCTTGGGCGGCATGGCCTTGAGCGAACCGTTGTAGAACATGTTCAGGAAGAACGTCTCGACGATGTCGTCGCGATGGTGACCCAGGGCCATCTTGGTCGCACCGATCTCGTCGGCGAAGGTGTAGAGCGTTCCGCGCCGCAGGCGCGAGCACAGCGAACAGGTGGTCTTGCCTTCGGGAATCAATTCCTTGACCACCGAATAGGTGTCTTTTTCGACGATGTGATATTCCACACCCAGCGACTCGAGATAGGCCGGCAGCACATGCTCGGGAAACCCGGGCTGCTTCTGGTCCATGTTCACCGCGACAATGTCGAACTTGATCGGCGCAACCTTCTGCAAATGCATCAGCACATCGAGCAAGGTGTAGCTGTCCTTGCCGCCGGACAGGCAGACCATGACCTTGTCGCCGTCCTCGATCATGTTGAAATCGGCGACCGCCTCACCGGCCTGGCGGCGCAGGCGCTTTTGCAGTTTGATCTGGTTGACCGTAAGAGTGCCCATGACGCGAAATCCGTGAGGTGTGACGAAAGGCCGGCATTTTACGCAAAAAAACCGGCTGTGGCACCGCACTTGTGGCGAGGGAGCTTGCTCCCGCTGGGTTGCGAAGCGACCCTCTGGGGTCGTTCTGTCGGCGTCAGCTTCGCAGCCGAGCGGGAGCAAGCTCCCTCGCCACAGGGCATTTGTTCGCCAACAGGGTTATGCCCACAGATCAAGCCGCGATTAACCCGTTCCGTTACAGCGCGATTTGCTCTAAGCCCCCCATCCCCCTCGGGGTAACTCCTTTCTATACTGCGACATAAGGTCGCACACATATCCAGACCTTTACTTACTTGGCCGTTTGGCCCGTAGGCGCTCCGTTGGGGGGCGATGGCAATAACAAAGGAGTGACTGACTATGATCCATCATGTCGTGGGGCTCTTTACCCACCCTGATCAAGAATGGAAAGAAATCCGTGGCGATCAGGAGGAAAGCATCAGCCACATGTACCTCACCCACACGCTGATCCTGGCGGCCATCCCCGCCGTATCGGCATTCATCGGCACCACACAGGTGGGATGGGTCATCGGCAATCGTCCACCGGTCATGCTCACACAGGAAAGCGCGCTGTGGATGACCATCATGTCGTACCTGGCCATGTTGGGCGGCGTGGCGGTAATGGGTGCCTTCATCCACTGGATGGCCCGCACCTACGACGCCAATCCGAGCCTGGCCCGTTGCGTCGCGTTTGCCACCTACACCGCGACACCTTTGTTCATCGGCGGCCTGGCGGCGCTCTACCCGCACATGTGGCTAGGGATGATCGTCGGCACGGCGGCAATCTGCTACACCGTCTACCTGCTGTACGTCGGCCTGCCGACGTTCATGAACATTCCCCAGGACGAAGGTTTTCTGTTTTCCAGTTCGGTGCTCGCGGTCGGCCTGGTGGTGCTGGTGGCCATCATGGCGTTCACGGTGATCGTCTGGGGGCTGGGCGTCGGCCCGGTCTATACCAATTGACGTAGTGCCCTCCAATAAAAAAGCAGGATCTGCCGACACAGGCCGCCGCAAGGCGGCCTTCCTGTGTTTGAAACGACCACTGGGCGCCTGGGCGATTCGCAACGGCCGACGCTTGCGGCATACTCGGGCTTCTGGAGACCCGTAAAGCATGCTCGAGCAACTCAATACCCGCGTCGAAGAGTGTTACCAACAAGCCGAATCCTTTTTCAAACGTCCTTTCAAACGCCCGGTGGTCAGCTTCAAATTGCGTGGCCAGAAGGCCGGTGTCGCGCACCTGCATGAAAACCTGCTGCGCTTCAATCCACAGTTGTACCGGGAAAACGCCGAAGACTTCCTCAAGCAGACCGTCGCCCACGAAGTCGCGCACCTGATCGCCCACCAACTGTTTGGCGAACGCATCCAGCCCCATGGCGAAGAATGGCAACTGATCATGCGCGGCGTGTACGAACTGCCGCCCAACCGTTGCCACACCTACGAAATCAAACGCCGCAGTGTGACCCGCTACATCTACAAGTGCCCTTGCGATGGCAGCGACTTCCCGTTCTCGGCCCAGCGCCACAGCCTGGTGCGCCAGGGGCGGCGGTATTTGTGCCGCAGCTGTCGCAATACCTTGGTGTTCAGTGGGGAAACGCGGGTGGAATAATGCTCTTGTGGTGTCTGGGCTGACCTCATCGCGAGCAAGCTCGCTCCCACAGGATCCGTGAACGCCAAAGATCCAGTGTGGGAGCGAGCTTGCTCGCGATGGCGGCCTTGCGGCCCTACAAAACCACCCCGCTCCTGCGCAATTCGGCAATCCGCAGCGCACTGAACCCCAGCGCCCCCAACACCTGATCCGTATGCGCTCCCAGCTCCACGCCAATATGGCGAGGCTCGGGCAGACCGTCTGAAAACCGCAACGGACAGGCCATCTGCGCCTGGCTCGAACCATCTCCTCGGGGCACCTGTTTCACCAGCTCCCGAGCCTGTAACTGCGGATGCCGGACAGCCTCCTCCAGGCTCAGCACCGGCTCGACACAGGCATCGATCCCGGCAAACACGTCGCACAGTTCGGCAAAATCATGCTTCTCGAACTCGGTTTGCAATGCCTGCTTCAGGGCCTGTTGCTGCTCAGGCTTGGGCGACAGCCCCTGGGCCGCCAGTTCCGGCCGTCCCAAAGCCTCGCACAGCGCCTGCATGAAGGCCGGTTCCAGGCTGCCCACCGACATCCAGCGACCGTCTCGGGTGCGGTAATAGTCGTAGAAGCCGCCGCCGTTGAGCATCTGATTCTCCCAACCCGGTTCCACACCGCAGGCCAGGTAACCGGCGCCGGCCATGGCGTTGAGGCTGAACACGCAGTCAGTCATGCTCACGTCAAGGTGCTGGCCCTGACCGGTCTGCTGACGGGCGATGACCGCCGCCAACAGTCCGATCACCCCGTGCAATGAACCACCGGCGATATCCGCCGCCTGAATGCCCAGCGGCAACGGCCCGCTGTCGGCACGGCCGGTGTGGCTGGCCAGCCCCGCCAGGGCCAGGTAATTGATGTCGTGGCCGGCGCGATCCTTATAAGGGCCGGTCTGGCCGTAGCCGGTGATCGACACGTAGATCAGCCGCGGATTGATGGCTTTCAAGGCTTCGTATCCCAGGCCCAGCCGCTCCATCACACCGGGGCGGAACTGTTCCAACAGGATGTCGTAGTCCCCCAGCAACTGCGTGACCACCTCCAACGCTTCCGGCTGCTTGAGGTCCAGGGCCAGGCTGCGCTTGTTGCGGTTGAGGTAGGCGTGGCTGGCCGATACGCCTTGGTCATGGGGCGGCAGTACCCGCAGCAAGTCCTGACGGGTCGGCGACTCGATGCGCAACACCTCGGCCCCCATGTCCGCCAGCAACAGCGAGGCGAACGGGCCAGGCAACAGGGTCGAGAAATCCAGAACCTTGAGCGATGCCAGTGGGCCTTGCATGGGTGGTCTCCGAAGGGGGGATGGTTAGAGACTAGGCAGGGACTGGCGGTGGGGCAATTACCGCAGGTGCCAGTCTGGATGACCATTGCGCTCAGCGTGAGAGCTGTTGTGGTGAGGGCGCTTGCACCCTCACCACAGAAGCCTCCTCGACTGGAGAGCTCTGCCAATAAAAAAACCCGCCGAAGCGGGTTTTTCATTGCAGCCTGAAGATTACTTCACAGTGCCTGGAGCAGAGGTCTCAGCCGCAGCAATCTGCGCCGCCGCGATCTGCTCGTCATCTTCACGAACGTCGGAGATACCGCGACCACCGGAAGCCAGCTCGGTCTGCAGCTGGTCTTCGTCCAGCTCCTTGACCCACTTGGCAACCACGATGGTGGCGACAGCGTTGCCCACCAGGTTGGTCAGGGCGCGGGCTTCGGACATGAAGCGGTCGATACCCAGGATCAGCGCCAGGCCAGCCACCGGCAGGTGACCTACGGCCGACAGGGTGGCCGCCAGTACGATGAAGCCGCTACCGGTCACGCCAGCAGCACCTTTGGACGACAGCAACAGCACCAGCAGCAGGGTGATCTGGTGAGTCAGGTCCATCGGGGTATCGGTGGCCTGGGCAATGAACACCGCCGCCATGGTCAGGTAGATCGAAGTACCGTCGAGGTTGAACGAGTAGCCAGTCGGGATCACCAGGCCTACGACAGATTTCTTGGCACCCAGGCGCTCCATCTTGATCAGCATGCGTGGCAGGGCCGATTCCGAGGAGGAAGTACCCAGCACAATCAGCAGTTCTTCACGGATGTAGCGGATCAGCTTGATGACGCTGAAGCCGTGGGCGCGGCAGATGGCGCCCAGCACCACCAGCACGAACACCACGCAAGTGATGTAGAAGCAGATCATCAACTGGCCCAGTTGCACCAGCGAACCGACACCGTAGGCACCGATGGTGAAGGCCATGGCACCGAATGCACCCAGTGGAGCCAGCTTCATGATCATGTTGATGATGATGAACATCACGTGGGCGAAGCGATCGATGAAGTCCAGCACCGGCTTGCCGTAGGCACCCAGGCGATGCAGGGCGAAGCCGAAGAGCACCGAGAACATCAGCACTTGCAGGATGTCGCCGTTGGCGAACGCGCCGACGATGGTGTTCGGGATCACGTTGAGGATGAAGGCAATGATGCTCTGGTCTTTACCGGCCGAGATGAAACCGGCGATCTTGCTGGTGTCCAGGGTCGATACGTCAATGTGCATGCCGGCGCCCGGTTGCACGACGTTGACCACGACCAGGCCGATCAGCAAGGCGATGGTGGAGACGATTTCGAAGTACAGCAGCGCGTAGCCGCCGGTCTTGCCCACCGATTTCATGTTCTGCATGCCGCCGATACCACTGACGACGGTACAGAAGATGATGGGGGCGATGACCATTTTGATCAGTTTGATGAACCCGTCGCCGAATGGCTTGAGGGCAACACCGGTCTGCGGGTAGAAGTGGCCGAGCAAAATACCGATGGCAATGGCTACGATCACCTGGAAATACAGGGATTTGTACAGTGGCTGACGAGTCGTCATGGCAAACCTTCCTCAAGAGTCCCGCATGACGACTTCCACCTGTCGTCCACGGCACCTCAATTGCGAACCCTCCTGCACTGGAGGGATTTGTTTTTTTCGGCTGCACGCGGCAGACCTATCCAACGCATCGCAAAGCGCGTGCCATTTTTGCGAAATGCCCTACACCCGGTATAGCAGACGGGCTTGCGGTTTCCACACGCGACTAAACGCAGTGTGTAAGTGGCGGATTTCCGCCTACAGACCATCCCGCGCTCCGGGATTTGGCGGATATCCGCCTTGTCCAGCCTCAAGCCCCTGCTACCATTCGCCCGCTTAACGGACGGATTTCTGCCATGCGCCAACGCACGATCGCCAGCCACTTCGCCCGCGCTGCCCTGGGCGGCGCACGTCGGCAAGGCTTCGACTATTTTCCCTTGCTGCAACAATTGAACATCAGCCCTGAACTGCTGGATGAACCGCGGGCGCGCATCGCGCCGGAACAGTTCGCCCGCCTGCTGCAAGCGTTGTGGCTGGCAATGGAGGACGAATACCTGGGATTCGGCCGGGCGCCGAGTAAACCCGGAACGTTTGCCATGATGTGTCACGCGTTGATCCACTGTCGGACCCTGGGCAAGGCCCTTCAGCGCGGCTTGCTGTTCTACAGTCTGTTCCCCGACGCCCCGCGCCTGACGCTGGAAACCGAAGGCGAACGGGTGCGGCTGGTGCTGGACGACTCGACGTTGTGGGACCCCGATCACTTCCTGACTGAAAGCCTGCTGGTGGTCTGGCATCGCCTCGCCAGTTGGCTGATCGGCCAGCGGATAGGCCTGGAGCAGGTGACTTTCGGCTATGCCAGGCCCGCCCACGGGGCCGAATACGACTTATTGTTCCCCTACCCGCTGGTATTCGACGCGCCCGGCAGCAGCCTGCTGTTCCACAGCCGCTACCTGGACATGCCGCTGTTGCAGGACGAACGCACCCTCAAGCATTTCCTCGAACACTCCCCCGCCGACCTGCTGTCGCGCCCGGACGATGGCCACAGCCTGAGCAGCCAGCTGCGCCGCCTGCTCAGCCGCGACACGGCACGCTGGCCCGACCTGGACACCGTCGCCGCCCACTTGCACATCAGCCCGCAGACCTTGCGCCGGCATCTGCGGGAGGAAGGCACCAGCTTCCAGGAGCTCAAGGATCAGTTGCGGCGGGATATCGCCATCTACCACTTGGGGCGTGCGGATTTGTCGTTGCAGCAGATTGCCGAGCAGTTGGGTTTCTCCGAACCGTCGGCGTTTCACCGGGCGTTCAAGAAGTGGACGGGGCTGACGCCGGGGGCCTACAGGGAGTTGGAGAACTGATTTCCTGATTGGTTTTTTGTGGTGTGCTGACGGGCCTCATCGCGAGCAAGCTCGCTCCCACATTGGATTTTCGGCGCTCACAAATCCCTGTGGGAGCGAGCTTGCTCGCGATGAGGCCCGCAAACACACCGAAAACATCCCAGTCAAACCACCGGAAAATGAATCCGGAACGCCGCCCCGCCCAGTTCCGAATCCCCCAGGTTCAACCGGGCGCCGTAGCTTTCGATGATGTCCTTGACCACCGCCAGGCCAATGCCCTGCCCCGGATGCTGACGGTCCAGCCGTTCGCCCCGCTGGAGGATCCGCGCACGTTGATCCGGCGGCACGCCCGGCCCATCGTCCTCGACGCTCAACTCCGTGCCGCCGAGGGTCTGGTGCACGCTGACACGCACCTCGCCCAGGCACAGTCGATAGGCGTTCTCCAGCAGGTTGCCGAGCATCTCCAGCAACGCACCCTGTTCGATCGGCACCTGGCAGTGCTCCGGCAGATCGAAACTCACATTGACCCGCTTGTCGCGATAGACCTTGTCCAAGGTGTCGCACAGGCTTTGCAGCACCGGGCGCAAGCGCACCTGATGGCGCACCAACCCGCTTTTGCGCAGGCTGGCGCGCTGCAATTGGTAGCCGATCTGCTGGCTCATACGCTCGATCTGGGTTTGCAGCACCCAGGCCTGGCCACGGTCCTCGGGGCGCCGGGCCATGTCTTCGCTGACGCCCTGCAACACCGCCAGCGGGGTCTTCAGGCTGTGGGCCAGGTCATCGAGGGAGTCGCGATAACGGCTGCGCTGCTCCCGTTCGCTGTAGAGCAAGCGATTGAGGGAACCGGTCAGGCGCAACAGTTCCCGGGGATGCTCGGTACTGAGGCTTTCCCGGGCGCCGCTTTCGATTTCATCCAGTTCCTGGCTCAGGCGCCGCAACGCCCGCAGGCCCCAGGTCAGGCCGATCCACAACAGCGCCAGCAACACCGCCAGGGCCGCGCCAAAGCCCAGGTAGAGATTGTCCCGCAGCCCCTGCAAGGTCACTTCGTAGTCGCGCACCGGTTGCAGGGTAACGATGCTGAACGCCGCGTTCTGGCCGCCAAGCAGCTTGATCTCGACGTCATAGACAAAAAACTCCTGGCCGTCGTTCTCGCGAATGCGGGCGAACTGGTTGCCCTGGCCGTCATAGCGCGGCGTGTAATTGATGTTTTCTTCCTGGGTGGCCTTCGACCGCCAGACCAACCGCCCCTCACGATCATAGATGTAGCCCAGCAGGCGGGCATCGGCGAGGTTGAAGCGCTCATCGGGCAACTGCGTCGGCATCTTCAAGCGGTTGTTTTCCACCCGGGCGGCGGAAATCAGCGTGGTCACGTCCGAGGCCAGGCGTTGCTCGATGGATTCCTGCAACGCCAGGCTGAACGCGCCTTGCATGGCCGGCAACAAGGCCAGCATGAACAGCACCGCCAGGGTCATCGCGGCCAGCATCAGCCGCAGCCGAAGCGAACGAATCACTGGCAGCGCTCGTTGAACAGGTAACCCAGGCCGCGCACGGTGTCGATGGGCTTGAAGCCGGCCGGGGCCTCCAGTTTGCGGCGCAGGCGCCCTACCAGCACTTCGATGACATTGGGATCGCGCTCGTCATCATCGGGGTAAAGCTGCTCCATCAAGCGGTCCTTGGCCACCACCTGCTGGTGATGGCGCATCAGGTATTCGAGGATGCGGTATTCGTAGGCCGTCAACGCCAGTGGCTCCTCGCCGAGGGACGCCTGCTTGCGGTTGAGGTCCAGCAGCAACGGCCCGGCGACGATGGTCGATTGGGTGAAGCCGCTGGAGCGACGCAACAAGGCGTTCAACCGGGCCTCCAGCTCTTCGAACTGAAACGGCTTGACCACGTAGTCGTCGGCACCGGCGGCCAGGCCTTCGACCTTGTCCTGCCAGTTGCCGCGGGCGGTCAGGATCAGGATCGGAAACGTCTTGTCCTGTGAGCGCAGCCGGCGGATCAGCTCCAGCCCGCTGATACCCGGCAGGCCGAGGTCGATCACCGCCAGGTCGTGGTTGAATTCCCGGACCTGGTACAAGGCCTCTTCGGCATTGGCCACAGCCTGCACCACATGGCCGCTGTCGGTGAGACGGGTCTGCAGGTGATGACGCAACAGCGCTTCGTCTTCGACGACCAGTAATTTCATGGAGCCTCTCCCCAGGCAAATCAAACAATCGCGCGCGGCGCACCTCAACGAAAGGCGCCGGATCGTCTTCGACCGATCCGGCTGGATACACCCACCCTGGCCCGCTTAGAACGTGTAGTTGGCGGACAGGTAGGTCTGGGCACTGCTGGTCAGGTCCAGCGAACCGACCTTGTCACCACCGTGCGGGCTCATCTCGGTACTGGCGTTGCTGCGCAGGTAACGGTAACCCAGTTCAACCGAGGTGTTCTGCGAAATTTGTTGCAGCACGCCGCCCTGCAGGCCTACCGCGTAGCCGATGTCGCTGTCGCGGCTGAAGCCGGGCGAATCCTGGGTCAGCTTGGTCAGGCCCGCCGTGCCGCCACCGAACAGTTTGGTGCTGCTGGTGACCGGAAGGAACACATCGTAGCTGCCCAGCAGGTTTTCCTGGCGCAGCTTGATGCCGTTGTGGGTGCCCGAGACGTTGTCGTAGGTGACGTAGTAGCGGCCCTGGTCGTTCTGCTTGCCCAGGCGCAGGCCATACGTGGTGTCCTTGCCGATGATGCCGTCGGCGTTCGGATGGTTCAGGTTGGCATCCAGGGCGTCGGATTTCTTGACCTTGTCGCTGGTCTGGCCGAGGGTCAGGCTGGCGAAGTTGTCATCGGCGTGGGCCAAGGCGCTGGCGCCCAGCACGGTGAAAGCCAGCAACAGTTTTTTCATCTGAGTCATGGTCGAGCTCCTTTGAAGCATGGGTGGTGTGTGAAGTCGCTGTCACGTTAACCAGCGCTCCCTGAACACCCCTTGAACGTTCTCTGAACCTGCGCTGAATGAATCGGCTAATCTGTGCGGACCACTTTCATAAGGAGATCCGTCATGCGCAGGCTGCTTGCTGTTGTACTTCTGGCCATGAGCGGCGTGAGCCACGCCGCCATCCAGACCCAGGAGATCCCCTACACCAGTGCCGATGGCACCCAGCTGATCGGTTACTACGCTTATGACGACGCCGTCAAAGGTCCGCGCCCGGGTGTGGTGGTGGTGCACGAATGGTGGGGGCTGAACGATTACGCCAAGCGCCGCGCCCGTGACCTCGCGGGCCTGGGCTACAGCGCCCTGGCCATCGACATGTACGGCGATGGCAAGAACACCGAGCACCCCAAGGACGCCCTGGCCTTCATGCAGGCGGCACTCAAGGACGGCAAAGCCGCCAGCGCCCGCTTCCAGGCCGGTCTCGACCTGCTGAAGAAACAGCCCCAGACCGATCCGGACAAACTCGCCGCCATCGGCTACTGCTTCGGCGGCAAGGTGGTGCTGGATGCGGCGCGCCAGGGTGTACCGCTGGCCGGCGTGGTGAGCTTCCACGGTGCGCTGGTGACCAACACCCCGGCCACGCCGGGCAGCGTCAAGGCCAAGGTACTGGTGGAGCACGGCGCGCTGGACAGCATGGTCACCCAGGACAACGTCACCGCGTTCAAGAGCGAAATGGATAAGGCCGGCGCCGACTATAAATTCGTCAGCCTCGAAGGCGCCAAGCACGGCTTCAGCAACCCTGACGCCGACCGCTTGAGCCACGGCGAACATGGCGGGCCGGACATTGGCTACAACAAGGAAGCCGACGAGAAGTCGTGGGCGGACATGCAGAAGTTCTTCAAGAAAATCTTTGACTGACGCATAACCTTTGTGGCGAGGGAGCTTGCTCCCGCTGGGCTGCGCAGCGGCCTCGGCTTTTTTGCGATTGCTGCGCAATCGAGCGGGAGCAAGCTCCCTCGCCACCAAAGACCTCTCCCGTCCATCCATCAAGCGCGTCCCACTACCCAGCCTCCCGCCAACCCGGCAAAATGCCGGGCATGAAGACACTCCCCACCCTGCCCGCCTGTTGCTCGCCTCTGGATGAACACTGGCTATTGCCCGACGCCCTGCCCGGTACGGTGCTGCTGAGCACCTGCTTCGACCCGTTGCTGTTGGCTGGCACCGACTTTCCCGACAGCGCCATCGAACCACCGGCGAGCATCCAGCGCTCGGTGGCCAAGCGTCAGGCAGAATTCCTGGCCGGGCGAATCTGCGCCCGGGCGGCGTTGCAGCAGCTCGATGGCCTGGCCTGCGTGCCGGCCATCGGCGAAGACCGCGCCCCGGTGTGGCCAGCTCATATCAGCGGCTCGATCACCCACAGCACGGGCCGGGCAGCGGCCATCGTCGCGAAAAAAGACCACTGGCAAGGCTTGGGCATGGACGTGGAAAACCTGCTCGACCCCGAGCGCGCCGAGCGCCTGGCCGGTGAAATCCTCACCTCGCCAGAGTTGCAGCGCATGACCCGGCTCACGCGCGATGACCAGGCCTTGCTGGTGACCCTGACCTTTTCCGTGAAGGAAAGCTTGTTCAAGGCGCTGTATCCCATCGTCAGGCAGCGTTTTTATTTCGAGCATGCCGAGGTGCTGGACTGGACACACGACGGACAGGTGCGGCTGCGCTTGCTGACGGACCTGTCGACCGAATGGCGCCATGGCAGTGAACTGCAGGCGCAGTTTGGGGTGAGGGATGGGCAGTTGTTGAGCCTGGTGGGGATCAGGGCCTGAGGTTTTTGGTGTCTGGGAGGGCCTCATCGCGAGCAAGCTCGCTCCCACAGGTTGGACGCATGCCCTGTGGGAGCGAGCTTGCTCGCGATGAGGTCGGCACAAGCACCATCTCTCAAGACCTGTCCTGATGCCTGGGCCAACTCAAGCTGAAGCACGCCCCACCCAGGCTTTTGCTCTTGCCGATCAACGCCCGACCGTCATGCCAATGGATGATCCGCCGCACGATCGACAGCCCCAGCCCATGACCGCCTGAAGCGCGGGCGCGGCTGTCGTCCAGGCGCAGGAAGGGTTTGAAAATCCGCTCCCACGCCGCTTCCGGCACGCCAGGCCCGTCATCTTCCACGTCCACCCGACAGCGCAACTGGCCCACCTGGTAGCTGACGGTGACTTTGGAATGGGCGTGGCGCATGGCATTGCCCACCAGATTCTGCAAGGCCCGATGCAGAAAGCGTGGCTCGGCCTCGACCCAGGCGCCGTCGCAATCGGCGGCCGACAGGCATAGACCGCGCTCGACCGTGATCCCGGCCCGCAACGGCCCCAGCTCATCGATCACCTGATTAACCAGCGCATCCAGATCCACCCGCTGAAAATTCAACGCCGGCGAACCCTGCTCCAGCCTCGCGTAGGTGAGCATTTCGTCCACCAGCCGATCCAGGTCTTCGATGTCGTGGTCCATGCCCGCCAGGTATTTATCCCGGGCCTGGGGTGTGGTGGCGCTGCCGAGCATTTCCAGGCCAAACCGCAGGCGCGCCACCGGGGTGCGCAATTCGTGGGACACCGCCCGCACCAGCTCGCGCTGGATCGCCAACAGTTGCTGCAAGTGCTCGGCCATGCCATTGAACGCCGCCGCCAATCGCCCGACCGAGTCGGCGCCTCGGGCCGGCACCCGGGTTTCCAGGCTGCCCTGGGCGATCTGGGTGGCGGCCGACTCCAAGCCACGCAAGCGCCGCTCCAGCTGACGCACCAACAGATAGACGATCAACCCGATCAGGCTCAACCCCAGCGCCGCGATCAGCACCAGCCATTGCGGCGGGTAAGGGTTCATCTGGTACAGCGGGCCGATCTCCAGGACCCACGGTGTGCCAACCATGCCGGCGAAGACCCGGATCGAATCGCCACCCTTGCCCAGCGCCATCACCGTATCGCCCTCGGACACGCGACGGCGCTGGTCTTCGTCCATGTCGGCCTGCTCGGCGGTCATCAGTCGCAGGTCGAAACCAAACCCTTTTTCCTGCTCCAGTTGCGCCAGCCGCTTGGGTTGCTCGGCCACGGGGTAACGCACCAGTTCGTCGGCCAACAGGTAAATGGTCGCGCGGGCCAGTTGCTCGCTGATCTGCTGGACTTCCCCGACCAACATCAATTGCTCGGTGTCATTGACCAGCCGATAGACTTTTGCCGCATGGGGCCCGGTCTGCTCGACCAACGCCTGGCCGCGCAACACGCGAGTGCGCTGGCCGAGGTCCAGGTCGGTCTGGGAGAACGTCTGCAAGGCCAGGGGAATGCCCAGCAGACGCTCCCACACGGCCAATGCCCGACGGCGCTCGGTGTCGTCCATTGGCCGCAGGTTGTCGGCCATCAACGAAAACGTACCGTGGGCCAGGCGCTCGCGGTATTGCTCGCCGCGAGTCTGGTTGAGCAGGTGCAGGGCCAGTACGCCGAGGACCGCCACCAGCACCAGCGCCGCGCACATGCCGCCATAAATACGCAGGAAGATCGAATTCACGGTGCCAAGTCTGCGCAAGCTTCGGGAACGAACAGGTAGCCTTTGCTGCGGATGGTCTTGATCAGCCGGGGATGGTCCGGGTCGTCGCCGATCTTGGGCCGGATGCGCGAAATACGCACATCGATGGAGCGGTCCTGGCCGTCATAGCCGATGCCGCGCAGGGCGGTGAAGATTTCTTCCCGGGACAAGATGCGCCCGGCATTGGATACCAGCAGCCACAGCAGGTCGAATTCGGCGCTGGTCAGCTCGATACCGTTGCCCTGCAACCAGGCTTCGCGCAGGGCGTCGTCGACCACCAGCGGGCCGAATTGCAGGCGCCGCTGCTTCTGCGCCACGCTCGGCTCCGGCTCGCTGCGTCGCAGCAGGGCCTGGATCCGCGCCAATAGCAGACGCGGGCGAACCGGCTTGCAGACGTAATCATCGGCGCCCAGGTCCAGGCCCTGGATCTGATCGGTGTCGTCGGTGCGGGCGGTGAGCATCAGGATCGGCCCGTCATAGTGCTCGCGCACCTTGCGGCAGATGCTCAGGCCGTCTTCGCCGGGCAGCATCAGGTCGAGGACCACCAAGTCCGGCTGCTCGGCAATGATCCGCGCCGCCGCCACCGCACCGTCGCCTTCGATGGCGACACGCAACCCGTTGCTTTCGAGGTATTCCCGGGTCAGCTCGGCCAGACGCTGGTCATCCTCGACGATCAATACCTGCCAGGCTTCTTGTTCCACTGGGGGACCTTTTGGCTGATTAGCTAAATAAGGAGAGGCGTGTCGCCAATCTCACTGACAAGGCACGAACCCTGTGGGAGCGAGCTTGCTCGCGAAGGCGGTGTGTCTGTCAGCCTCCATGCTGCTGCTCCGACCCTATCGCGAGCAAGCTCGCTCCCACAGGTTGGGTCCTGCGCCTCCCCCGTCTTTTTGTCATGTTAAAGGAGGATAAACACACCCACGCACAGGCCGATTGTATAAACGCCGCCTGCACAGAAAACAAGCGGACAAATGCGTTCGGTCGAAGCAGGTTTTATGTGGTAACGTCCGCGCCCGCAAAAATCTTCAGGCTGTTTTCGGATCGTCGAAACCGGTGAAAAAAGGTCCACTCCAGCTAGGTCGCGGCCTACAGAGCAGTTCCACGTTTCGCACACAAATTACGCACAGGCTTATCCACAGGTAGTACGTTGCATACCCCCCAAAAACGCATTATCTTGTAGCCCGCCGCGTAAAAAACCCTACATGTAGGGTTTCAGGCCAAAAACCAAACACAAGTCGGGCAGAGAATTCAAGCGCTTTTCTTGCTTCTGTCCAACTGAAACATCGCATTTCCCCAAGCCCAGACCGCCCCTGCGGATGGCAGCTGTTTCAAGGTCGAAAACGACCGAAACGGTACGGGTGTTGCAGTCAATTGCTGCCACCCCGACAACCCGGTTTCGAGCCTCGCTCGCAACCTGAGAACTTCGGATGGAAGCGGCATTAAACGCCTGCTTCCTACTGTCCCGAAGTTGTTATGCCCGGCGCCAGTCGGTTGTAGTGCTTCAGGACGGAACGGTGGGCACCGTGATGGTGCCCAAACAAACATAGAGAACGTGGAGACACCCATGCACACCGACACAACTCGCGAGAACCCGCAGGGCACCGCGCCGCTGGCCGCCGATTCGAGCCCGGATCTGTCCGCCACCGCGCCGGGCCAACTGCGTGTGATCAAGCGTAACGGCACTGTCGTTCCTTACACCGATGACAAGATCACCGTCGCCATCACCAAAGCGTTTCTCGCAGTTGAAGGCGGCACCGCTGCCGCTTCGTCGCGAATCCACGACACCGTGGCCCGCCTGACCGAACAGGTCACCGCGACCTTCAAGCGTCGCATGCCTTCGGGCGGCACCATCCACATCGAAGAAATCCAGGACCAGGTCGAACTGGCCCTGATGCGTGCCGGCGAGCAGAAAGTGGCCCGCGACTACGTGATCTACCGTGACTCCCGCGCCAAGGAACGTGCTACCCGCTCCCCGGCCGACGCACCGGTCCAGGCCCACCCTTCGATCCGCATCGCACGCGCCGACGGCAGCCTGGCGCCGCTGGACATGGGCCGCCTGAACACCATCGTCACCGAGGCCTGCGAAGGCCTGGAAGAAGTCGATGGCGACCTGATCCAGCGCGAAACCCTGAAGAACCTCTATGACGGCGTCGCCCTCAAGGACGTCAACACCGCGCTGGTGATGACCGCACGGACCCTGGTGGAACGCGAGCCGAACTACTCCTTCGTGACCGCCCGCCTGCTGATGGACACCCTGCGTGCCGAAGGCCTGAGCTTCCTGGAAGTCGCCGAGAGCGCGACCCACCACGAAATGGTCGACCTGTACGCCAAGGCGCTGCCCGCTTATGTCGCCAAGGGTATCGAGTTCGAATTGCTGAACCCGGTCCTGGCCGAATTCGACCTGGAAAAACTCGGCAAGGCGATCAACCACGAGCGTGACCAGCAGTTCACCTACCTGGGCCTGCAAACCCTGTACGACCGTTACTTCATCCACAAGGACGGTATCCGTTTCGAACTGCCGCAGATCTTCTTCATGCGCGTGGCCATGGGCCTGGCAATCGAAGAGAAGCAGCGCGAAGACCGTGCGATCGAGTTCTACAACCTGTTGTCGTCCTTCGACTACATGGCGTCGACCCCGACCCTGTTCAACGCCGGCACCCTGCGTCCACAGCTGTCGAGCTGCTACCTGACCACCGTTCCGGACGACCTGTCGGGTATCTACGGCGCCATCCACGACAACGCCATGCTGTCGAAATTCGCCGGTGGCCTGGGCAACGACTGGACCCCGGTTCGCGCATTGGGCTCGTACATCAAGGGCACCAACGGCAAATCCCAGGGCGTCGTGCCGTTCCTCAAAGTGGTCAACGACACCGCCGTTGCGGTCAACCAGGGCGGCAAGCGCAAGGGCGCGGTCTGTGCCTACCTGGAAACCTGGCACATGGACATCGAAGAGTTCATCGAGCTGCGCAAGAACACCGGTGATGACCGTCGTCGTACCCACGACATGAACACCGCCAACTGGATCCCCGACCTGTTCATGAAGCGTGTCTTCGATGACGGCAAGTGGACCCTGTTCTCGCCATCCGAAGTGCCGGACCTGCACGACCTGACCGGCAAGGCCTTCGAAGAGCGCTACGAGTACTACGAAGCCCTGACCGAGTACAACAAGATCAAGCTGTTCAAAGTCGTCCAGGCCAAAGACCTGTGGCGCAAGATGCTTTCGATGCTGTTCGAAACCGGTCACCCATGGCTGACCTTCAAGGACCCGTGCAACCTGCGCAGCCCGCAGCAGCACGTGGGCGTGGTCCACAGCTCGAACCTGTGCACCGAGATCACCCTGAACACCAACAAGGACGAGATCGCGGTCTGCAACCTGGGCTCGATCAACCTGCCGAACCACATCGTCGACGGCAAGCTGGACACCGCCAAGCTGCAACGCACCGTGAACACCGCCGTGCGCATGCTCGACAACGTGATCGACATCAACTACTACTCGGTGCCGCAAGCGAAGAACTCCAACTTCAAGCACCGTCCGGTCGGCCTGGGCATCATGGGCTTCCAGGACGCGCTGTACCTGCAGCACATCCCGTACGGTTCCGATGCCGCGGTCGAGTTCGCCGACAAGTCCATGGAAGCGGTCAGCTACTACGCGATCCAGGCTTCCTGCGACCTGGCCGACGAGCGTGGCGCCTACGAGACGTTCCAGGGTTCGCTGTGGTCCCAGGGCATCCTGCCGCTGGACTCGCAACAGATCCTGATCGCCCAGCGCGGCCAGAAGTACATCGACGTCGACCTGAACGAATCCCTGGACTGGGCACCGGTTCGCGCCCGTGTGCAGAAAGGCATCCGTAACTCCAACATCATGGCCATCGCACCGACCGCCACCATCGCCAACATCACCGGCGTGTCGCAGTCGATCGAACCGACCTACCAGAACCTGTATGTGAAATCGAACCTGTCGGGCGAATTCACCGTGATCAACCCGTACCTGGTTCGCGACCTCAAGGCTCGCGGCCTGTGGGACTCGGTCATGATCAACGACCTGAAGTACTACGACGGTTCGGTGCAGCAGATCGAGCGCATCCCGCAAGAGCTCAAAGCGCTCTACGCTACCGCGTTCGAAGTGGACACCAAGTGGATCGTCGACGCCGCCAGCCGTCGCCAGAAGTGGATCGACCAGGCTCAGTCGCTGAACCTGTACATCGCCGGCGCCTCGGGCAAGAAGCTGGACGTGACCTACCGCATGGCCTGGTACCGTGGCCTGAAAACCACTTACTACCTCCGTGCCCTGGCCGCCACCAGCACCGAGAAGTCGACCATCAACACCGGCAAGCTGAACGCTGTTTCCAGCGGCGGCAACCACGGTGACGATTCGGTCCTGGCAGCGCCAGCAGGACCTGCGCCAGTGCCAAAGGCCTGCGCGATCGACGAGCCGGATTGCGAAGCTTGCCAATAAGCTGAGCGGGTGGGCGCGTAAAGGCGCCCGCTGAAAGAAGCCCCCGATAGACCGCTGGTTTATCGGGGGTTTTCTTTTGTGTGGAGAAAAGTGGCGCCTGGCCTGGCCCCATCGCGAGCAAGCTCACTCCCACCTTTGAGCCGCACTTACAGGCCACTGTGGGAGCGAGCTTGCTCGCGATGAGGCCGGACCCGGCACAACAAAACCTGCGCCCACAAAAAAGCCCCTCTTGCGAGGGGCTCCTTGTGCAGCCTTCAAGCAACCCTCGATATCAAGCCATCTGAATGATGGTCTGCATGATGGTGCTCTGGGTGGAGATGGTCTTGGCGTTCGCCTGGTAGTTGCTCTGGGCCTTGATCAGCTCGACCAGTTCGTTGGTCAGGTTGACGTTGGACTCTTCCAGGGAGTTGGAGACGATCGAACCCAGGGTGCCAGTGGTGGGAGCGTCGTAGCCCGGGATACCCGAGGCGAAGGTTTCTTTCCAACTGGTGCCGCCCACTGGCTGCAGGCCTTGCTCGTTGGTGAAGCTGGCGAGCGCGATCTGGCCGATCGGCTTGGTCTGGTTGTTGCTGAAGTTGGCCAGCATCACACCGCTGCCATCGATGGTCAGGTTGGTGATCTGGCCGGTGGCGTAACCGTTCTGGGTCGGGATCGACCGTGCGGTGTCGGCGTTGAATTGGGAGGTATTGCCCATGGAAATCGTGATGGTTGGTGCACTCGCGGCGCCGTTGGCGGCCCATACGCCGTTGGTCACGGTGCCGGGAACCCAACCGGTCAGTACCAGATCACTATTGACCGTCGCTGGCGGAGTGGTGACCGTGGTCAACTTGCCGTTCGAATCGAAGTTCATGGTCGAAGGGATCGGCGCAGTCGCACCGGTCGTGGTCGGCAAGCTGCCGTTCAGGTTACGGCCATCGATCAAGGTGTAGACATTCCAGGTGTTGCCGGCAGTCTTGACCATGTACTGGTCCATGGAATGCTGGTTGCCCTGGGTGTCGTAGATCGGGGTAGTGAACTGCTTGGTGTACGTGGCCGTGTCGGTCGGATTGAACGCCGCGGTGATCGCTGTCGCTGTCGAGTTCAGGTTGATCGTCGACGAAACCAGGCTGGTGGCTTGTGGCGGCAGGTTAGAGGTGTCAATGCGCAGGTCAGTCAGGATACCGTTGAGGATCTTGCCGTTGGCGTCCACGCCGTAGCCTTGCAGGCGTGACGTACCATCACTGTTGGTGACGTAGCCTTCCTTGTCGGTCTTGAACGTACCGGCACGGGTATAGCTCAGGGAGCCGTCGTTGCTCAGGACAAAGAAGCCCTGGCCCTGGATGCCCATGTCCAGCACGTTGCCGGTGTTGTTGACGTCACCCTGGCCGAACTGCTGGGAAACGTTGGCCAGGCGCACGCCGTTGCCGACGGTCTTGCTGCCCGAACCCAGCTTGGTGGCCGAGTAGACGTCTTCGAATTCCGCACGAGACGATTTGAAACCGGTGGTCGCCACGTTGGCGATGTTGTTGCCGGTCACGTCCAGCTGTTTGTTGGCTGCATAGAGACCGCTAAGGCCGATGTTAAAAGACATGTTGACTCCTTTTGCCGGTTAGTCGGCTCTACATACCAATAGTTTGTACTTTGGACAGGGCAATGCTGCCCAGCCCGGCCAGGTTGAGCATCAGCTCGCCGCCCGTCTGGCTGATGGTCACGCTGCTGACCGTGGCCGGCAGGTTGGTGATCAGCGACGTGGCCTTGCCATCGATGGTGGTCGACGCAGCGAAGGTGTAAGTGCCCGATTCGACGACCGTGCCCGCATCGTTCTTGCCATCCCAGATGAAGGCCGAGTTGCCGGCGTTCTGGCTGCCCAGGTCGATGGTGCGAACGGTCTTGCCGTCCTTGTCCACGATCTTGACGGCGACGGAGGACACCGATGCCGGCACCACCACCGTACCGTTGAGGCTCTTGGAGGTATCGACCACAGCCTTGTCACCTGGGGCAATGACCGAGCGGCCCACCAGCGACGAGGCCTGCAGGGCCTGGGACGAGTTGTAGTTGCCGGCGATGCCGCTCACCGTCTCGTTGAGGGTGGTGATGCCTTCCAGGCTGCTGAACTGCGCCAACTGGGCAACGAACTCACCGTTGTCCTGTGGCTCCAGCGGGTTCTGGTTTTTCAGCTGGGTAACGAGCAGTTGCAGGAACGCATCCTTGCCCAGCTCCTTCTTGCCGGTGGCAGCGCTGGTCGCCGCGCCCAGGCCATCGGTCGTGGTGTTGGTCTTGACCGAGGAGTTGGCCAGAATCTCGTTGAGGCTCAAACCGCTTGTAGTGTTGGTAACGCTCATGTGACTCGCCCCTTATCACTGACCGAGGGTCAGGACCTTCTGCATCATGGCTTTGGCGGTGTTCATCATTTCGGCGTTGGTCTGGAACGAACGACTGGCGGAAATCATGTCGGCCATTTCTTCGACGACGTTGACGTTCGGGTAGTAGACATAACCCTTGGCGTCCGCGGCCGGATGGTTTGGCTCATAACGTGCTTCGAGGTTGCTCTGGTCCTCGACCACGCCAAGCACCTGTACGCCTTGCCCGGCCGCTTCCTGATCCTGGAACAGCGAGTCGCTGCCACCGGACTGGCCGCCCTGGAACATGGTGGCGAATACCGGGTGGCGGGCGCGATAGGTCTGGTCGATGCTCGACGAAACGGTCTCGGCGTTGGCGATGTTACTGGCGACGGTGTTCAGGCGAGTGGTCTGGGCACTCATGGCACTGCCGGCAATGTTGAATACGCTAGCAATCGACATGGCTTACTCTCCGCGCAGGGCCGATATCAGCCCTTTGAACTTACTGTTGAGCAGGGTGAAGCTGGCCTGGAAGTTCACGGAGTTTTCCGCGTAGTTGGACTGTTCCAGTTGAGCGTCCACGGTGTTCTGGTCGATCGACGGTTGCATCGGCGTGCGATACATCAGCGACTCGTCGCCATTGCCCAGGCCTTCGGCTTCGATATGACGGTTGTTGGTCATGTTCAAGGCGAAGTGGCCGTTCTTGGCCTTGTCGTTCTGCTCGGCGAGCACCTTGGAAAAGTCCAGGTCCCGCGCCTTGTAGTTCGGGGTGTCGGCGTTGGCGATGTTGTTGGCCAGGACTTCGGCACGCTGGGCGCGGAAGCTCAGGGCCTGTTCGTGGATACCGAGCGCTTTATCGAAGCTGATGCTCATGTCGGAAACCTTTGGGTGACCAGAATGTACGTACGACGGCTAAAGCAAGCGCCGTGCCATTTCCAAAAACCCCATAAACCGGGGCTTTGCGGGCACCGGCAAAGCGGCAATGCCAGAAAAGCGGCAACGGGTTTCCGCTTACCTGCCGCTTTTCTGCCGCTTTCACCCGGCGACGCGAGTCAAAATGTGGGAGCGAGCTTGCTCGCGATAGCGGTCTGTCAGTGACATGGATTTTGGATGGGCCGCCGCTATCGCGAGCAAGCTCGCTCCCACAGGAGATGGTCCCGGCTGGTAGGCAAAAAAAGGAGCCCCTTGGGGCTCCCGTTTTTTGACAACACCCGCGAATCACTTCGCCTGGTAGATGATCCCCGGGCTGCACTGGACCATCTGGTAATGATCCGGCAACCCGTTCAACGCCTCGGAGGCGCCAAGGAACAGGTAGCCGCCCGGCTTGAGGGTGCTATGGATACGCAGCAGGATGTCTTTCTTCACTTCGGCGGAGAAGTAGATCAGCACGTTGCGGCAAAACACGATGTCGAACTTGCCCAGGCTGGCGTAGCTGTCCAGCAGGTTGAACGAGCGAAACTCCACCCGGCTCTTGATCGGTGCCTTGACCACCCACTTGCCCGGCCCTTTCGGGTCGAAGTAGCGTTGCAGCCGGTCCGGCGACAAACCACGGCCGATGGCCAGGCTGTCGTACTCGCCAGTCTTGCAGTTATTGAGCATGGTCCCGGACAGGTCGGTGGCGACGATCTGCACGCCGCCTTTCAACTGGCCCAGGTTGGAGCGTTCGAACTCATCGATGGACATCGACAGCGAATAGGGTTCCTGCCCCGACGAACAGGCCGCCGACCAGATCCGCAAGCGCTGGCCCGGGCTGGCCTTGATGGCGGCCGGCAGCACTTTGTTCTTCAGTACTTCGAACGGATAGGTGTCACGAAACCACAGGGTTTCGTTGGTGGTCATGGCGTCCACCACCATCTCGCGCAAGCCGCTGCGCGGTTGGGTCTGGATACGCTGCACAAGCTCGCCCAATGACTTGAGGCCCTGTTGCTCCATCAATTTATTGAGACGGCTCGACACCAGGTATTGCTTGTTTTCACCAAGCAAGATGCCACAGGCTTTTTCCAGGAAGACCCGGAACTGTTCGAAATCCAAATTACCCGTAGACAAGATACCGCCTCTTTCATCGTGTTGACTTGCCGGGCGCACAACGCGCCCGACCTTTACTTTATTCTGCTGCCTTGATCCGATCGACCACCCGGGACGCCAGGTCATCGGGACGGAATTTCGCCAGGAAATCGTCGGCACCGACCTTCTTGACCATCGCCTGGTTGAAAACCCCGGACAACGAAGTATGCAAGATGATGTGCAGCTTTTGCATGCGCGGATCGCTGCGGATTTCCGAGGTCAGGGTGTACCCGTCCATCTCCGGCATCTCGATGTCGGAGATCATCATCAGGAATTCCTCTTCGGGCTTCTTGCCCTCGTCGACCAGCGCACGCAGGTAATCCAGCGCCTGCCGCCCATCGTTCAACGCCACCACCTCCACACCGACCGTTTGCAGGCAACGGGTTACCTGCTTACGTGCCACCGACGAATCATCGACGGTCAGCACCCGCAGCGAAATCGCCTTGTGCTGGGTCTCGGCGTCCACCACACCCGCAGAAATCGCTTCCGGCGTGGGCGCCACTTCGGCGAGGATCTTCTCCACGTCGATGATTTCCACCAACTGGTTGTCGACCCGGGTCACAGCCGTCAGGTAGTGATCGCGGCCGGTGCCCTTGGGCGGCGGATGGATCTCTTCCCAGTTCATGTTGACGATGCGCTCCACCGAGCGCACCAGGAAACCCTGGGTCTTGGTGTTGTACTCGGTAATGATCACGAACGGATTGCTCTGGTCCAGCAGCCGACCGGAACCGGTCGCCATCGCCAGGTCGAGAATCGGGATGGTCGCACCCCGGATATTGGCCACACCGCACACGACGGGGCTGGACTTGGGCATCAGGGTCAGCTTGGGGCATTGCAGCACCTCGCGGACCTTGAATACGTTGATCCCGTACATTTGTTGGCCGTCGAGACGGAACAACAACAGCTCCAGGCGATTCTGACCGACCAGCTGAGTGCGCTGGTTCACCGAATCCATTACTCCCGCCATGCCCTGACTCCTACCTAACGCTAATGTGTCCGACGCGCATTCATCACTAAACGGCACGGGGCTTGCTATTGAACCGGCATGAACGCACAAACGACATTTTCTCGACGCCTGAACACTCACTGCCGCCACTGGCTCGGTGCACTGCTGGCTGCCTGCCTGTTCATTTCGGGCGGTCCTGCCCTTGCGGCGGCTCCGGTTACCTTGCCTGATCTCCTTATCGGCGTCACTCAGGGCTTTCTTGAATTCACCGTAGAAGACTACCTGGCAACCAGTCAAACCGAAGGTCGTTACGAAATCGAAGTCAACCAGCTCGACCCGCGCCTGCGCATGCCCATGTGTGACAAGGAATTGACTGCTTCGCTGGAGAGCCCGGCCCGGCCCCTGGGCCGTGTCACGGTGAAGGTTCGCTGCGACAGCGCCGCGCCCTGGACGGTGTTCGTGCCCGCTCAAGTGCGCCTGTTCCGGGAAATCGTCACCACCACGCGTCCACTCAAGCGGGCCGGGATCGTCGAGCCCCAGGACGTGATGTTGCGCGAACGGGACATCAGCCAGATCACCCAGGGCTTCCTGACCTCTGTCGATCAGGCCATCGGACAGAAACTTGTCCGACCAATGGTCGCCGATCAGGTCGTGACGCTGGTGCACCTGGAACAGGCCGAAGTGGTCCGCAAGGGCGACCAGGTGGTCATCACCGCCCGCAGCGGCTCACTGGCCGTGCGGATGCCCGGCGAGGCCCTGTCCAACGGCGGCATGCGTGAACAGATACGGGTAAAAAACCTCAATTCCCAGCGCGTCATCAAGGCGCAAGTGATGGCTCCAGGCCAAGTGGAAGTGGCGATGTAATGACCCGATAGAGGAGGTAGAAAGCTGGCGCTTGATCCCGGTGTTCCCTAGACTGTGCCTTACGCCAAGGCAAGCGCAGACGTGCGCACGTTCATTGAATAAATGAGCCTAAAGTTTTTTTGGGGATGGCCGAAAACATGGCAAGCGTCCAAATACCCACCAGAGGTTTTTTACCATGGTCATCGATTTCAATCGTTTAAACAGCTCTTCACCGCTGACAGGCACTACGCGTACCAGCGCCGCCAAGGAAACCGTCGAATCCGACAAATCCGCACCGGTGTCCACGCCAGCCGAACAGGTCAGCAACGGGGAGTCGGTACACCTCAGCAATGAGGCTCAGCAGTTGCAGAAGCTCACTGACAAGCTGCGCGATCAACCTGTCGTCGACAACGCCCGCGTGGCCGAGTTGAAAGCAGCCATCGCCGATGGCAGCTACAAAGTCGACAGCAACCGCGTAGCCAGCAAACTGCTCAACTTCGAAGCCCAGCGCTAGGCCGCCGCCTGCGCCAGGCTTTTGGACGCTAAGACCCAAGGCCAGCCATGCACGACACTCATTTGTTGCAACTGATCATCGACGACTTCGTTCCAGCGCAACAATTGCTGGAGTTATTGCAGGCCGAATCCGTGGCCCTGCACGGTCGTGACATGCCTTTGCTGGAAACCATCCTGGCGCAGAAACAGGCACTGATCATCTTGCTCGACCAGCATGGCCGCAAGCGCAGCGAGATCCTCGCCAGCCTCAACCTGCCCGCCAGTCATGACGGCCTTGAGCAGTTGGCTGCCCAGTCGACCATCGGCGATCAGCTGCGGTCCCAGAGCAAAGTGCTCAACGACCTGCTCGCCCAATGCCAGGCAACCAACGCCCGCAACGGCCAGTCGATCCTGATGCAGCAAGCCGCCACCGCCAACCAGTTGCGCATTCTCAACGGTGGCGAGATCCCGACGCTGTACGACGCAAGCGGTTCGACGGCCAGAATGGTCAAGCACCGCCCGCTCAGCCAGGCATGAAACGAACAATGCCTTCGCTCTATCAACGCGCGATACATGCTGGCAAAATGCCGGCCATTCGTAGTCGTATTTTGCCTGGAGATTGACCCACCGTGTTCAATGCCTCAAACGCGGATGACGCTCCGCAGCCCCCCAAGGTCCTCACCACGCCCCTGGAAATTTCTGGCAACCTGCGGATGCTGCAAGATAGCCACGACCCGCTGATCATTACCTTCCATGAACGTACCCAGCGCTTCCAGAGCTATCTGGTCAATGTCGATCGCGAGACCAATTCCATCGCCCTGGATGAAATGATTCCCCGGGACGGCGAGCGTTTCCTGCTGGCCGGCGAGCCGTTTCGCGTCGAAGGTTTCCATGACGGCGTACGCATCGCCTGGGATGGCAAGGGTCCATTGACCATCGATGAATCCAGCGACGGTCGCTGCTATCGCGGCGCCCTGCCCGACGAAGTGGTCTACCACCAGCGTCGCAACGCCTTCCGCGCCGCCCTGAAACTGGCCCAACTGGTGAGCGTTGAACTGGGCGGCGACAAGCTCAAGTCCCCCGTGGACGGCAAGCTGCTGGACATTTCCGCCACCGGTTGCAAGCTGCGTTTCGACGGTGACATCACCGAACGCCTGCAATTGGGCCAGGTGTACGAGCGCTTCATCGCGGCCCTGCCGTTTGGCAACATGATCGCCCCGGTCGAGCTGCGTTACCTGCATTTCGAAGAAAGATTCAACACCACCTTCGCTGGCGTACGCTTCCACAACATCAGCGGCCTGGTGCAACGGCAGGTCGAGCGGTTCGTCTACCAGCTCCAGCGTGAAGCCCGACGCTTCGATAAAGACGACCTCTGATCGTCGAGTCATGAAAAAACGGGCAGTCCCTTGCGGCGACTGCCCGTTTTTTTATGCCCGTTTCAAGGCCTGGCCTGGGTAAAGCTAGGGGCCTCAGGCGCCTCGGCGTCAGCTTCAGCCACGGTCTCAGTGGCGGGCTCTGGCTCCATCTCCGGGCTGGCCGGTGCCTGCATCTGCTCCTGCACCACTTGTTCATCCACCCGTGGATCGAGGCACGCCACCAGAGGCGAACTCGACATGCTGTCCGGCATCGCCACGTGATGCAGCGGTGCGTCATCGACCTGATGCAGGTTGGTCACCGCTTTCGGCCGGATCCGCCACACCAGCACCAGGGCGAAGAAGGCGAAAAAGCCGTAGAGCATCTGGCTACCGAACATCTTCATCAGCACCCCCGCCACCAGCGGCCCGATACTGGCGCCAACGCCATAGGTCACCAATAGCATCGCGGTCAGGGACACCCTTCGATCCGCTTCGACGTGGTCGTTGGAAAACGCCACCGCCAGCGGATACAGGCAGAACTGCACCAGCGAACAGAAGAACCCGGCGACGAACAGCACCTCCAGCGGCACCGCCGGAAGGATCGCCAACGGCAGCGCACAAATCGTCAGGACCAGCGCAAAGCAGCGGATCAGCAACGCCCGGTCGTAACGGTCAGACAGCCAGCCCAGCGGCCACTGCACCAACAATCCGGCAAAGATGCAGCTCCCCATGAACAGACCGACCTGCTCGGTCGACAAGCCCTGCTGGGACGCGTACAGCGGTGCCAAACCATAGAACGAGCCGACGATCAGCCCCGAACCCAACACCGTGCTCAACGACTGCGGCACACGCTTGATGAAGAAACGCGGCTCCATGGGCGCCGGATGCAGCGCCGCCGGGTGAATTCGCCGGGTCAGCGTTACCGGCACCAGGCACAGGGCGAAGCACAGCGCCACCAGCATCAGCAGCTCCAAGCCCAGGGCCGGGTGCATGACCAGGATCAACTGCCCCAGCACCAGCCCCAGGTACGAGGCGATCATGTAGCCGCTGAACACCACCCCACGCTGCTTGGCATCGGCCTGCTCATTGAGCCAGCTCTCGATGACCATGTACTGGCACATCATGCCCAGGCCAACAATCATCCGCAGCACGATCCACGCCGGCAGCCAGTCCACCAGGCCATGGCCCAGCACCGCTGCCCCGACGATCCCGGCGCAGGCCGAATAGGCGCGGATGTGCCCGACGCGGGCGATCAGCCGGTGGCCGATCTTGCCGCCCAGCACCAGGCCGAAGTAGTTGGCGGCCATCAGCGCACCGACCCAGAGGCTGTCCACATGGTCGGCGGCCAGGCGCAAGGCCAGGTAAGTACTCAAGAGGCCCGAGCCGATCAACATCATCAGCGAGGCGAAATAAAGCGCTCGAAAAGGTTTCCAGATTTGGCGCATCGGCGTTCCGAGCGGCTCCTTGAGGTGAGTAAGGGCTATCCGTTGAAGATAGCCCGAATGCAGCGGTTCTTTATGCCTGGGCCGCCAGGACACGTCGCTCCCAGGGCGTGATTTCATCGAAGAAGCTGGTCAGCTCCAGGGTCTTGGAAGCGATGTAGCCTTCGATGAACTCCGTGCCGAACAGTTCCTTCGCCAGATGACTACGCTTCAGACGCTCCAGGGCGGCATGCAAGGTACATGGCAGCGACAGATTATCCGGCACTTCGAATTCGCCCTGGATCGCCGCGCTCGGCTCCAGGCGCTGTTCGATCCCGTACAGCCCGGCGGCCAGGCTGGCGGCAATCGCCAGGTAGGGGTTGGCATCGGCCCCGGGCAAGCGGTTCTCGACCCGTCGGGCCACTGGCGCACTGGCGGGAATCCGCAGCCCGGCCGAACGGTTGTCATGGGACCAACAGGCATTGTTCGGTGAGGCGAACGGATGGCACAGCCGCTGGTAGGAATTCACGTTCGGCGCGAACAACGCGGTGAAGTCCGCCAGGCAAGCCTGTTGTCCCCCGATGAAATGCCGGAACGCGGCCGTCGGCTCGCCCGCTTCGTCGCTGAAGACGTTGCGGCCGCTGTCCGCCTCGACGACGCTCTGGTGGATATGCATCGAACTGCCCGGCGTGTGGGCGAGGGGCTTGGCCATGCAGACCACGGTCAGGCCGTGCTTGAGGGCCACTTCCTTGAGCAGGTGCTTGAACAGGAAAGTCTGGTCGGCCAGCAGCAGCGGGTCGCCGTGCAGCAGATTGATCTCGAACTGGCTCACGCCCATTTCATGCATGAAGGTGTCGCGCGGCAAGCCCAGCGCCGCCATGCAGGCATAGACTTCGCTGAAGAACGGGCGCAGGCCATTGTTGGAACTGACGCTGAACGCCGAGTGGCCGTCTTCGCGACGTCCATCCAGGCCCAGTGGCGGCTGGAACGGCTGGGTCGGGTCCGGGTTGGGGGCGAACACGAAGAATTCCAGCTCGGTCGCCACCACCGGCGCCAGGCCAAGGGCGGCATAGCGCGCGACAACGGCCTTGAGCTGGCCGCGCGTCGAGAGCCGGGAGCTTTCACCGGTCAGTTCGTCGGCGTCGCAGATCGCCAGGGCCCGCGGCTGTTGGCTCCAGGGCAGGCGGTGGATCTGTTTCGGGTCGGCCACCAGCGCCAGGTCGCCATCATCACTGCCATAAAAACGCGACGGTGGATAACCGCCCATGATGCATTGCAGCAGCACGCCCCGCGCCAACTGCAACCGCCGCCCTTCGAGGAAACCTTCGGCGGTCATCACCTTGCCCCGCGGCACGCCATTCAAATCCGGCGTGACACATTCAATCTCATCAATGCCCGTCAGTCGCTGCGCGAGTGAACGCTGGCCATCGGTCGTCATGACGCAATCCTTGTTATGTGCGAGCCGCGAACGGCAACCCGTACAAAATAGGCTCCGGCTGTTCGGAATATCAAGCGCCCGGAGGCAATTAAAATCTTATGCAATACGACTGTGGGAGCGAGCTTGCTCGCGATAGCGTCGGCCCAGCCAATATTGAGTTGACTGATACACCGCTATCGCGAGCAAGCTCGCTCCCACAGGGGATTTGTGTTGCCAGGGATACTCAGGAGGGCCTGTTCAGGGCAAGTAAAGCCGGAACACCCCGCCGCCCAACACACCGCCATTGGCAATCTCGGTCCGCCCGCTCACGCCGCCGCGCTGGTGCAGCCCGGCGATTCGCGCGGCAAAGTACAGGCCCAGCCCGGTGCTGCCGCTGCTGTGGTTGATACCTTGCACATACTCGGCCTGACGCTCAATCATCTCTGGCGGATAACCTTCGCCGTCGTCATTGATGGTCAGCACCAGTTGCCCGGCTTCGTCACTCACACTGATCAGCAGCGCCTGGCGCGCATGGCGAATGGCGTTGTTGATGCAGTTGTCGAGCACCGAGGCCACCAGCTCGCGGTCGAAAAAGCCCAAGGGGCTGAGGGGATCGACATCGTAGGTGGCCATGATTCCACGGCTGCGGAACACATCCTGATGGCCGGCCAGTTGCGCCTCGATGAAATCGTCCAGCTCGTGGTAGGCCGGATGCAACGGCAACTGGTTGACGCCGAGCTTGTACAGCCCCAGCAACTGCACCATGAGGCCATTGAGATGGGCGAACTCGAACTCGATGACACCCTGCTCCGACGTCTGCCGCTCGGATTCGGGCAGGCGTTCGAGCCATTGCCCATGTGCCTGCATGAGCAAGGTCAGGGAGTTTTTCATGTCATGCACGGTCGACGCGATCACCGTGGAAAAATCGAGGGCCTGTTCGCTGTCATTCATCGCCAAATGCCTTGCTTCGCAGTTTTTGATAACGCGCAAAACGCGCATCGGAGTCGGGCATCATGCCCACCAGTTTCAGGCAGGCGCGGCACTCCTGCAGCAGTTCCGACTCCACGCTGGTGTCGGTGCCATGCAGCAGCGATTGCGCCATGTTCAGGGCAATACTGATGTTCTTCGGTTGCATCTTCAGGGCGCGGCGGAACAGCTCCCGCGCTTCCGGCAATGCGCCGGTCTTGTAGACCCGCACGCCTTCGCGGTTCAACTCGGCGGCGGCATTGCCCTGATTGAGGATGTTCGGGTCGTCGGTGAGCTTGGCAATGCCTTGCATCACCGCCGGGTCATCACCGTAGATTTCCGCGCAGTTCTTGAGCATCGACTCCCCGGCGCTGGTCTGGCCAAGCATTTGCAACTGCTTGGCCACCAGCAACGCGGCCTCGGCGCTCATGAACTGCTCCATGCCATCGAGGCGCTGCAAGGCCTGTTCGGTGAGCTTCTCGGCGGTTTCGGCATCGTTGAGCAACAGGCTGGTGGCCTTCATCAGCCGCGCCCGGACCTGCAACCCCGGGTCGTTGAGGTTCTCCTTCGCCACAGCGCTGAGGGTGGTGTTGATCTCCAGCCGGGTGCGGGTATCGAGACCTTTTTCGCTGCCCTTGCTGATCAGCGCGTGGGCCAGGCCGAGGTTGCTTTCCGGATCCTTGAAGCGCGACTGCGCGCCCTGCCCGACCGCCTGGCGATAAGCCCGGGACGCCGTGTCGTAGTCTTCGTTGGTCATCGCCAACTTGCCCAACAACGACTGCCGGCGCACGGCCAGCGGCGACAGGCGCACCGCCTCTTCCAGCACGTGCTGCGCCTGCTTGGTGTCACCTTCGGCCATCAACACTTCGGCCATGCCGTCGTACAACGCCGGCATCATTGGAAAGACTTTCAGGGCTTTTTCATAAACGGCCTTGGCCTGCCCCACCTGGCCGCGCTTGAACATCAACTTGCCCAGCCCCGCGTAGGCCCACGGCAACGGGCGATCCGCGATGATGGAGTTGTACAGCCGCTCAAGGGCCTCGTTCTGATTCAGGTCGCGCAACGCATCGGCCCGATAACGCAGGCACAACGGCCCGTAGCGCGGGTCCTGCTTGCACAAGGCGATGCAGGCATTGAGCACCTCCATCGGCTTGCCACGATCGAGGGCCTGCAGGATCGGCTTGAGCAGGGTCTTGCGCTGCTCGAGCCGCTCCAGCCGCTGGGCCAGGCCAGAGCGGTTGAACGGCTTGGTCAGGTAGGCATCCGGCTCATGCTCCAGGGCACTGAGCACCATCGCCTGGCTGGTTTCGGCGGTCACCATGAGGAACACACTTTCATGGCTGATCAGCTTCTCGACCATCAGGTCTTCCAGCACCTGCTGGCCATTCTTGCGCCCATCGCCCAGGTGATAGTCCTGCAAGATGAAGTCATAACGCTTCTGCGAGCACATGCGCAGCGCCACTTCACCGGTGTCGGCGGTGTCCACGTCCTTGACGCCCAGCTCACGCAGCATGGACCGGATCGAACTGCGGAAATCCGAGAAATCATCGACGATCAGAAAACTTTTTTGGTGGTACGCCAGCATCGAGGATGTCCAGGCAAGTAAGAAAATAACCCAATGGCATAACAACGAAACGCCGTGTCACAACCCGAGGCGCGCAGATGATAGCCACCAGCCAGCAACGTTCAAGGGATTTCAGCAATCGCTTGGTTTGGCTGTGTCGTGACGCACATTGCGAGCCGTTTCCGCACGCCGAAACGCTGGAGAAACCAGGGCTCATCAGGGTATCGGCAGAAAATGGCGTTCCGTTAAGAGATTGTGCGGGCAGGCTCCGAGACCTATCGGCTACCTGCCGGGCATAGAACAGTTGGACCGGGGACATGGTTAACCTGTGCCTGGTCGTGAACTTGAACAGCAAGGTTGGACGGTTCAGCCTTTAATAAAACTTGGGCTAGGGACTGTAGGAGCTGTCGAGCGAAGCGAGGCTGCGATCCTTTGATCGTCGCCTGAAGGTCAACTTTCAGGTTCAGATCGCAGCTTCGCTTCGCTCGCACGCGCCTACCCAAAAACGGATTTGATCGGTCAACATTGATCAAATCCGCTTCTCTCAGCACCTATCTGGGGTCTACGACATCCAGCGCCCGGTTTGCCAACATCTGCCCCAGTTCAATCAGCTGTTGCAGTCCCAAGGCAAAATGCCGTCGAGAACCTTCCAGTTCAAACGCCAAGTCATTGGCCATGACATTGGCAGAAGCCAGGGTTTCGCTGAGGTTGGCCAGCAGGCTCTCAGCATCAATGCCCTCCACGACAGTGAATAGCTGGTCGGGAGATGACTTCTTGTCAGGCTGGGCAGGTTTGGGGTTCAGATAGGAATCGATGACACGTTCGGCGTTGGCGTCGGCCGCGATGTCCAGATGCAGCGGGGGAACGGGTGGCAGCCATGCGCAGGTTAGCAGACCGATACGTTAGGAAACCGGCGCACCCGAAGATGCCCTGCGCACAGCAGCCATAAAACTTCGAGCAATAAAATGCCCGCACTGAATGGCAGTTACCATGCGCCTAACGTGATTCCGAGCTGCTAAACCCGACCGCTGGATTGGCAGCGGCGAACAAAGACTAGGCACCGGAATCGGCAGGCGCAAGGGCTTGGGATGTTCTAGGAAATGTCCTGTAAGTCAATGGGAAACATCCCAATACAAGATATTTCGTTCTCTATCGAAACCGTCGGGGGCGTATCTTAGCCAGTGCTGGACAAGGTCGTGTTTCGCTCGTAAAAAAGAAAGAAAGGAAGGAAATATGAAAGCAAGGAATATATTTTATTTAAGAACAGAGCAATTAAATAAATCCGCCCCTTTACCTTAATCACGCTAGCTCTAGTTAGTTACAAAGAACCCACTCTCGGTGAGAGCACATCTTCCTCCAGCCCGCCAGAATCTAAAATAGGATTCCAAATCAATATCGAACTTAAACAACGGCCGCCCAATATACCAAGCAAGATAATAATCCGCAGCCAATCCATAAAGCGCCTCAAACAGCGCATAAATTTGCTCAGCATCGGAAACCCGGCTTCCTCTGATCGCATCCCCAACCTCATCAAAAATCCAATAATGAGGAATATCTTGCTGAAGCCAGTGATCCATATCGTGGCCATTAACAAAAAGCACTCGAGCCTCTTCACAAATACTGAGGATTTCGGAGTCACCGAGAACCCCACATACTCTTTCTTGCTCCTTGAGCCACTCCCGACCTAGCTGAATTAACTCATCACTTCCAACTTTAAGTCTTGGCAAGAGATACAGAGAGGAGTCCATATCTCCAGAGGCAAGAACGCGCTCAGCTCTATCAACCAACTCTTCCGAGGACGGAAAATAACTAAATATACGTCGAATCTCCTCGGAGCCACTGTGCGTTTTCAACAATCCCAAAAAGTAAGACTTATCAAAAACCGCCCTATCTTCACAGAAGGCACACCAGTCCGACAACAAAGAATTCATGTTTAGTTCTCGCCAGTTTTTGGTGAAGGCGGCAATAAATCCTCGCAGCCGTTACTCTTCGTCCCAGAATTCCCCTGGTGGTGCATATTCACCGTCCCTCAAGATAGCGCACCAACCAAAACTCCTATAAAACATCCCAAGATCAATTATTTCATAAACCCCACCCCCAATATCCTTCAGAGTAATCAGACCAGAAGCATGATGCGTATACTGACCACCCGCCCCTGCAACAGCTCTTAACTCCAATTCTTTCCGATCCCACCCCAACACCACTCCAGACGATTCAGGAATAGTTTCCGCAAAAAAAACCTCAAACTCGCTGGCTATCTTGCATACACAGGGAATCCGCTTCTGCCGAAGCAACTCATCCGTAACCAAATTCTTGGGAAATTCAATTTTCAACTTCACTACGAAGTACTCCGAGGCGCAACAACCTCACCTGTAGAATTTTTCCCAAACAGAAAAAGGGCCAGATTTATTTAAGACCAGGACAACCAAATAAATCTGTCATCTTTCCCCTCGCACCCTACTCCGCAAAAAGAACCTTATCATCATAATTATAATCAATACTAATTTTCATCTTCTCTACATCTAGCGTAACTGCACACGAAGACCAAGCCTTTCCATTTTGGCACAATCCATTTTCAACATAATAGCGCCGAAGCTCAACCAATAGCTCTGTCAAATCTCCCACAGCCCTGCTGTCTGGATCAAACCAGCTTGAGCGGTTTGTCTTATCGAAATAATCAAACTCATAACTTCCTCCATCGCCCTCGGCAAAAAGTCTAGCTCTAACAACTATTTTCTGAGCCTCCGAGGGACCAGCATCCAATAAAAGCTGGCCAACTTTTTGATACAGCCCCTGCTCACTCATCAGTTCCCATCTTTAGGTGAATTTATAAAATCAACAATCACAGGACGTCCACCATCAATCGAGTATCTAACAGTTGAATCTATCCGGCCTGAGGCCAGGCATCTGCCCCCGGCCTCCTTCCGCCTGTCATTGCTTAACTAAAAAAAGGGGCCTGTAAACCTGCTCGAAACCGCTAACGACGCCCCAACAACTTCGACCAAAAACCAACCTTATTCTCAACAACCACCGCAGTAGGCGCTTCAGCGTCCTGCCTGAGCGGGTGCGTACTCGGGCCGTCGGGCCTCAATAAATCCCCTGGATAATGTTCAAGCCCCAGGCACTGTGAATCGTCCATATCAAAAGCCTTCACTGCCGCCACGGCCTCCACGCACCAACGACCGAAATAGGCACCGCCCTCGAAGTTCTCATCGCCATAGGTGTACCAATAGGGATGTCTGTAACTGACGGCCTGAGGATCAGAGCCCGACTTGGCACCAGTACGTACCTCTGCATACCAATGCTTGACGAACGCACTCAACAGCGACGCTTGTGAATCCGCCGAAGCGTCTATCGCCGTCAGCAACCGAGCGTAGGGTTTCGGATAAAGAAGCACAGAACCTATTTTACGTTCAGGGCTGCGACTTGCGATTATTCGGTCGAGCAACACGTCCTCGCCTTCGTTGCCGATTAACGTCAACAGCCGCTTCCACTGATCATCCTGAAGATTCAGCGACAACCCCAATCCCACCAGCCAGAAACAGGTGATGTAGTGGTCGTAGTTAACACGCCAGCTGTGTCGCGTGAATTGCTGGTCTTGAGTCCAGACTGCTGCGCCAAGGCGCTCGGCCTCCTCCCAGGCATCGAGCAATCCGGGAAAGTATCGCGAAAGGTCGGCTATCGGATCTCCCGCAGAATACCGGCGCAATATCTGGTGCCAATGTTTCTGCGCAATAATGAAAACGTATTGCGGCGCGTAGTCAGGATCGCCGGCAGGTTTAGCGGCGGTCTTCAGCGCATTGACGATGCTCTCATCACCATACTCAACCCATTCCGACCAATAGCGAGAGCCTCCCAGCGGTGCCCGAATCACCTACGTTTCCTCCGAAATTCAACATTCTGGAATTTGCTTGTATTTAAGCTGGGAGCAATGATAGCGCCTGCGTCTAAAGCCCGAAGAAACTCTCGTAGGCCGTCTCCACCCGGACCGCAAGCTGATCGGAAATAATGACCAGGTTTTCTAGCGCAGCCGTCTCTGCGGACAATAAAGGACTCGACACAGTTGGAGCAGTCAGACCTAGTTGCTGTCGGACCTGGAAAATCGCGTGGATCTCCAAAGGCAACAAATCGAAAGGCGCATATTTGAATTCAGGGTCCCACGCCCCACCGGTGTCGTCAGCGTTGGATAAGTGATATCGACATAACTCTTCCAGTGCATGAGCTAGCCCTTGTTCATTAGTCCATTCGTCTATCACGTTTTGATAAATACCCAGGTCCATCGACTTGATCTCTGGAAGCGTATTTTTTTGTGAGTAGACTGAATAAAGCCAGAGCATAAAAGGCTCGAATCGACGCTGTTTAAGATAGCTGGAATCGACGGCGCCATTGATAGTCAGCATCCCGGCCAGCACATCGGCCACGGACGCGGCCAGATCTCGACGATCAGCCACTATGAATCCGGCCAGCAAACATCCGGCAATGCTCAATTGGTTAGTCAGATTGGGGACGGTTTTGATGCCTTGAAGAAAACTCGTTTTGGAGAAAGCCTTTGCTTTGAGCATCAGTGCCCAATAACGGTACATCATTGAGCGCGAGACATGCTCCCAGCCAGAAGCATCTCTGTCACTGATAGCGACTTCGCCCTGAATGCCATAATAAGTCGCCAGCATCCCCAATGAATCAGCCACGTTGTCCAATCCACCTAACGAGTCGCTGGCCAAATCTTCATCAATGTAGTCAAGTTCCTGAGCCTCCATGCCTTCCGACTGGGAAAGCCAACGTCGATGAAGCTCAAGTAGGCTATTGATTTTTTTCATTTCAGTACATCCCCCATGTATCCCAAAAACATCAATTGCGCGCCCAAGGAGAGACTCTCAATACCTCTCCCTTTAGATCAACACCGATCAAATTTCCGCTCACACTTTCAGGTGTTTGCCTAAACTCCCTGAGCATCTGACGTGCCCGCTGTTGATCAGCGACGTCAATATTCCGGTAGCGCCCCTGGCGACTAGCTGCCTGAGTCAGAATATCCTCGACAAACGTCGTCATATTTTCTTGACGACTGGAAAGCCCTCCAATACTCCCTGTTCGCGATGTTTTCACCTCAGTGAAGGCGAGACGACCATCAGGTGTGCGACTGACAATATCGATGCCATTCCCGCTACTGTTCTGGATAGCAAAGATGTCAGTATGGTTATTATCGCGCAAGAAGGTTTTGGATATCGCCTCACCCAAGTCGCCAATTTGCTGGTTTGTCAGGGTCGAAAGATCCTTACCTCTAGACGCTTCAAACAGATCAGTTGTCGTGCTCGGAGGGACTGTTTTATCTGGCCCCTTCCCGCCGGAGGGTCCATCACCGCTCCAGTCAGGCAACGGTTTGGTAGCTGGCGTTTCGACTTTCGCTATTTTTTCAAGCCTGGCCATATCAGCCATCTTTTCAAGCCCTTCCGCCCCCACCTTGATTCCGGCTTTCGCCAGCGCCACGCCACCTTTCGCCGCCCCGCCAACCCCCGTGGCAATACTGCCAACCTGCCAGACGAGCTCGCCAATATCCTGGCCCAGTTGCACGGCGCGGTCGTCGCCGCCGTTTTCAAGAGCGTCTTTCACGCGGTCGAGTTTGGCGTTGAGTTCGTTGACCACGCCATCGCCGAACTGCTTGCGGGCCTCGGGGTCGTTGATCAGGGCTTTGAGGCCGTTGATTCCGTCAACCGGATGGAGGAGGAATTGCGCCAGGCCCTCGACGTCGCTCCAGCCCGCTTGCACCAGGCCTTTGCCCACGCCGAAGCGGGTCAGTACGTCTTGCTTCTGGTTGATGTACCCCCATTTGGCGATCACTTGCGCCTTCGCCAGCAGCCCATCGGCCTCGCTGTACTCCTTCTCGGCCTGGACCAATTGCTGGGTCGCCAGCCAGTTGTTGTCCACGGCGGCGCCGGCCGCGCTGGTGGCGGTGGCCGGGTCCAGCGAGGAGCTGGTGGCCGCCAGCCCAGTGACGATGCTGACAATCAGGTTGCGCTTGGCTTCACGCTGGGATTCGCTTTCATCGGGGCTGGCTTCGGAGAACAGGCCGGTGAGCAGGCTCGATGCCGCCGCGCCCGCGGCGCCGCTGCCACAGCTCTGGCTGCTGGCGGCGGCACCCGCGCAGGCCACGATACCGTGCAGGGCGGCGTGCAGCGGCGAGCCTTCGGTGAGCTTGCCGTCCGCCACCAGGTCGCCGATGTAGCCGGCGCCCTGCTGTTGCACGTAATTGACCACCAACCCTTGGACGAACGCACTGTTGCCGCCACTGATGTTGCCGCTGGCCGCGCCTACCAGGGCGGTGGTGATCTGCCGGTAGGTACCGCCCGCGCCCCACTTGTCGGCGATGCCGCTGGCTTCGGCATTGAGGCGCTGAGCGTTGCCGAGCAGCGCCAGGCGTTCGGTGTCGGTGAGTTGGGCGTTGGGGTCCAGGGCCGCTGCCTGAGCCGCCTCGGCCTGTTTGCGCTTGAGGTCGACTTCCTTGGCCTTGTTGGCGAGCAAGGTGCTGGCCTCGTTGGCGAACGCTCCGACGATCTCGAAACCGGCACGGATTTCGTCTTCGTCGAAGATCGGCTTGAGCGTGTTGGTGGTGTCGCGGTCGCTGGAGACATCGCGGTTGAGACTGGCGACGGTTTGCTCGCCATTCTTGCCGGTGCGCTTCTGTTGCTCGGCGTCGTTGCTGATGACGATGGTGCCGCCGCTGATGCCGCTGCGGGTGACGCTGCTGGCGTCGTCGCTGGCACTGATGGCAATCGGCATGGTGGCGCTGAGGTCGTTATCGTTCTTCGGCAGGTCGGTGCCAGGGGTTTTCGTGCCGCCGCTGGTGGCGTTGCCCTGCTGGTCCTTGCCGACTTCGCGATAGCCGCCACCGACGCTGACGGTGCTGGCGTCGTACTCGGCCTTGTTCTTGATGTCGCGGCTGGTGAGGCTGGCGGTGACCAGGCGATTCTTGCCGTCCTGCACCGCCTTGTCGCTGCTGGCGATGATGCCGCCAACCAGGTCGGTGTTGCCACCCACGCGAATGTCGAAGCCGTCGTCCCCGGCCTTGATGCCCGATTGCTCGGTCACGCTGGCGTAGTTGGAGTCGATATCCGTGGCACCGAAGCTGCCACTGGCACCGCTGACCGAACTCATGCCGTAGCAGAACGGCGGAATGCACAGGCTGATGCCAAAGCCCAGGCTCTTCTCATCGACCACGTAGGTGTTGGTGTCTTGCAGGCTTTCGATGTTCAGGTCGCCGCCGATGTCGGCCAGGACCTGTTTGCCGCTGGCCACCGCGCCTTTGAGGTTGGTGTCGCCGCCGGAGGCCAGCAGCAACTGGTTGCCGGCCTGGACATGGGTATTGGTGTGGGTGAGTCCATCGCCATCCGCCTGGCCGCGACTGCCGGATGCCCCCAGGTCCAGGGTGAAACCGTTGCGGGTGCCGCCCAGGGAAAAGCCGATGCCGATGCTCGCGCTGGTGCCTTTGCTGTCGGTTTCCTGCTTGTCGGTATTGCGGGCGGCGAGCAGGTTGATGTCACCGTCCGCCAGCAGGCTGGCGTTGCGTCCGGCCTTGATATCGCTGCCTTGCACAGTGATGTCGCTGGCAGCCCCGGCGCCCGTGGCGCGCAGGCGGATGTCATTGCCGGCGGTCATGGTCGAGCCGGCCGCGCTGTCGCTGGTGTAGGTGGTCGTGCTTTCGTTCTTCTTGGTGCCCAGCGACAGGCTGATGTTGATCCCGCCCGCCGAACCCGGGTCCATCGCCACGGCGGTCGCCGCGTTGTTGGCGGCCAGCACGGCGGTGGCGGCGGCCAGAGCCTTCATACGCCCATCGTCGGTTTTCTCCGAGGCCTGTTTCATTTGCTGGGACGTCTGGATCGCGCTGATCACCGGGTTGGTCACGGTGAGGGTGAACCCGGTCTGCTTGAACAGGGTTTCACGCTCGCGTTCGCGGGTGTTGCGCGCCTCGACGACGTCGATGGTCTGCGCCGTGACGTCGATGTTGCCTTGTGGCGCCGACACCTGGCTGCCCACCTGGCGATAGCCCTTGCCCGCTTCGATCAACACATCGCCGGCGGTCGAGCCGACGGTGCTGGCCGCAGCCGTGTGCTCGGTGGTGAGGTCCTTGACGCTCTGTTGCTGGGTCCCCAGGGTGACGGCGATGCCACCGCCGCTGAACAGGCCGCTTTTCTTCACGGACTTGTCGTGGCGCTCGCTGCTGCTGGCAGTGTCGGCTTCGATGTTGACGTTGTTGTCCGCCACCAGAACCGTCTGGGTCGTGGACACCACGTTACTGCCCTTGAGGTTGATGTCGCGACCGGCCTGCACATAGGTCTGCTCGCCGCTCAGGGTGGAGCCTTCGACCGAGGTCTGGCTGATCGTGTCACGGGTGGTGGTGGTCTTGCTGGAGAACATCCCGTTGCTGCCTTTGACCTTGTGCGCTTCATCGGCGAACTGGTAGTTCTGGCCGGCGGTCAGGTTGACGTCGCGCTTGGCCTCGGCAAATACCGCGCCTTGCTCGCTGGTGACACGGGCGGCGCGGGCGTTGAGGTCCTGGCCTGCGCTCAAGCGCACGTCGCCCTGCCCTTGGACCAGGGAGCCGACTTCGGTCCGGCTGGCGTCCTTGCGCCAGTTGCTGCTGTTCCAGGTCAGCGCTTGCTCGTGGGCTTCGCCCACCGTGGCCAGGTTGATGTTCTTGCCCGCCTCCAGCAACGTACTGCCGCCCTTGCCGGCATTGACCACCTGGGCCCCGGTGAGGTTGAGGTCGTTGCCGGCGCTCACGCCCATCGTGCCTTGGGCGCCGCTGACGAACAGCCCGGCGACCCGCGACAGGTTGGTGCGGGTGCCTTGGGCACTGCTGCTGTCCCGGCTGCTGGAGATGACGTTGATGTCCTGCCCGGCCTTGACCGACAGGCTGTCCACGGCACCGATCAGGCCGCCGAGGTTGTTGAGGTTTTCCCGCGCGGTGAGCGAAGCCTTGTCGGCCTGGATGCGCCCACCGAGGTTCTCGATGTTTTGCGCGGTGATCGCCATGACGCTGCGCCCGGCGAGGCTGCCACTGTTGACCAGATCGCCGGCGATGTTCAGGTTCAACTGCTGCCCGGCAATCAGGGCGCCGGAGCCGTTGAGGTCGCCCTCCTGGACCCGTACGTACACTTGCGGCACCAGCACGTTGCGGGTGTCGCCGTTGGCCAGGGTCACCTGCTTCTGCACCAGCCAGACAATGTCGCTGGTCAACTGGGCCATCTGCGCGGAGGTCAGGGCCACGCCGGGCACCAGTTGCCATTGGCTGGCGACGGTCACGGCGTTGTCGATCAGGGCACGGTATTGCGCTTCGTCATTGGCGTAGCCGTCGAGGAAACGCCGGCCGGTGAGTTGCGCCACTTGCTCGCGAATCAGCTTCTGCTCATAGAAGCCGTCGCCCAGGCGTTGTTGCGTCAGTGCCGGGTCGACTTGCAGGCGCTGCAACATGTAGTCCGACGACAGCCAGGTGCGATAGCTGGCAAAACGCGGATCGGTTTCGATCAGGTAGCTACTGGTGCTCTGGGGGTTGGTGCTGAACAGGCTGTTGTTCGGCAATGCCAGGGATGGCCCGCCGCTGCGGATCTGCTCGGCCACGCCCTTGCTGTTCAGGGTGGTCTGGGCCGCGACCTGAACGATGGGCGCCACTTGATAGGTCCTGTCGACCGGGGCGCTGACCGTGCCTGTGGCGGCTATTTGCTCGCTGACGCCCTGTGTGGCGCGGGCACTGATCTGGGTGCCGGTACCGTTGCCAGCGGCGTTCTGGGCGAACACGGTCGGTTGCAGGGTGATGTCCTGGATCAAGGGGGCAGGCGTGTAGGCCGTGACGGCTGTTCCTTGGCGGTCCCGGCCCTTGCGCTGGATGCGATAGAAATTCGTAGCGGTGCCACTGTCGGAGGTGGTGCGCTGACCGGTCAATTCGGTGTTGGTCAAACTGGCAATATTGGCCTGCAACAACCCACCGGCAATGATGCGGCTCTTGTCGTTGAGCACATCGCCTGCGTTGATCTGCATCGTCCCGCCAGAGAGGATCTGCGCCGGCGCCGAGGTGGCGATCTGGGTTTCCTGGACCACGCGGGTGTAGTCGTAGCGGTTCCAGTTGTCTTTGCGCCCCTCAGGCGTGTTGAGGTAATAGACCTCATCGTGACTCAGGGCAATCTGGTCGCCCTGGTAGCGGTTCGGCGAACCGCTGAGCTGGAACTCCTGCAAGGCCGTGCGGCTGATTTCCACCTGTTGAGTGCTGAAGTGTTCATTGGTGTTGCGCACGCTTTGCACATCGAGCGACAGGTTGCCGAGGGCCTCGATGGTCGCACTGGCGTTGGTCAACAGTTGGGCCCGGTCCTGGGCCTTGTCAGTGGCGCTCAGCGCACCGCCGATGGCGAGGTCCCCGGCACTGAAGATCAGCGCCTGTTCGCGGTTGTCCAAGGTGCCGGTGCCAATGTCCAGCGATTCGCGGGCGGCGATGGTCGCGGCGACACCGTTTTCATCGCGGTTGCTCAGTGCCGAGGTGGCGATCGCCAATCGATCACCGTACAGGCGCCCGGTGCCCAGGTTATTCAGCGACAGCGCTTGCACACGCACTTGCTGGCCGTCGATCAGGCCACGGTTGGTCAGGCTGTCGTTGATGTTCAGGCGAACCTGGCCGGCGCTGATCTCGCCGTTGGCGGCGTTGTCCAGCGTCTGCGAGTGCACCAGCAGGAGATTGCCCGCCAGCAGTTTTCCGCTGTTGTTGAAAGCCCCATCGGTGCTCAGGTCAACCTTGTTATTGGCCTGGATCTGTCCACTCAGGTCCAGGCCACTTTGCAGGCTGAACGTCAGGTCGCCCAGGCTCAGGGCCCGACCGGTGCCCGCGTAATAGGCGGCGTTGAGGGACAACAGGCTGCCGGCGAGCAAGGTCCCGTCGAGGTTGTGCACTGACTGGCGACGTTGCGTCGGATCGCGATCGGTGATGGTCAGGCCGGCCCCCGAGGAAATCAGGCCGCCCTGGTTATCCAACGCTTGGCTGACACCGATGGACAACCCTTGGTCGGCGCGCACGGCACCGGCCTGGTTACCGAAAGTGTTGAGCGCCAGGCTCATGGTGCGGCCTTCGAGCCCCTGGTTGGCACCTTGGGTGGCGCTGTTGTCGAGCACGTCGGCAGTCACGCCCAGGGTGCCCGCGCTGCGCACCAGTCCGCCCTGGTTGTTGAGCGTCTCACCCAGCACCAACTGGACATCGCCGAGGCCCTGCAACTGACCGCCGCGGTTATCCACTCGGGCGCCTTCGACCTGAACGCTCTTCTGGCCAATGATCTGGCCGCCGCTGCCGTTGGTCAGGTCGGTGGCCTTGAGCACCAGCGCGCCCTTGGCCCCGAGGAAACCGGCGCTGTTGTTGAAATGGGCGCTGTGGATTTCCACCGCGTCCTGGCCGCTGATGCCTTGGGTGGTGCCGGACTGAAGGTTGTTCAACGCCTGGCTGCCGGTGTCGATGAACAGCTTGCCCTTGGCCTGGATCAGGCCCGCTGCGTTGCGCAACTCACCGCTGCGCAGATCGAGGGTCGCGCCGGCATTCAGCGTGCCCTGGCTGTTGTCCATCAGCAGGCCGTGGCTGTTCAGGTCCAAGGCCTGGCCACTGATCACCCCGCCCTGGTTATTCAAACCTTGGGCCGACAGCGTGATATCGCCCAGCGCTTCAAGGCGCCCGCCGCTGTTGTTCAGCGCGTCTGCCGAGACGCTGACCAGCAACCCGGACTTCACCGAGCCCAGCACGCCGTTGGTGTTGTTCAACTGCCCGGCGATGATCTGCATGCGCTGGGTCGCGGCCAGCGTGCCACCGATGTTGTTCAAGCGATCGAAGGTTGCGTCCAGCTCACCGCCGGCACTCACCGTGCCTTGGGTATTATCCAGCGCCTCGCCGCTGACCTTTGTCGTACCGCTGGCGGCCAGCGTCCCGCCGCCGTTATTGATCTCTTTGTCGGCCGTGACAGTCAACGCACCGTTATCGGTGGCGAGGACTTTGCCGCCCTGGTTGTTCATCGTGCCGACCTTCAAGACCACCGCTGCGGGACCGCTGACTTGCCCGGCCTGGTTGTCGAAGCGTTCACGGGCGGTGACCTGCAACGGTTGCGCGCCGGTCTGGAGAATGCGTCCACGCTGGTTGGACAGGGTCGTGGTGTCGAGCGTGATCTGTTGGCCTTGGGTCAGGCCGTCATCGACCACCACTTCACTGGCCTTGACGCTCAACTTGCCATTGCTCGCCAGGGTGCCTTTGCTGCCGGCCAACTGGTTGGCCTGGATGTCCAGGGTACCTTTGCCAGCGTGCTCGACCTTGCCTTCGCTGTTGTCGAGGCGATTGGCGCCAAGCTTCAGGTTGCCGGCGTTGGAGGCAATCCGCCCACTGCTGTTGTCGAGCGTAGCGGCGGCGGTGATCGAAGTATCGGCGGTGCCGGTCTGCACCAGTTCACCGCCGGCATTGGACACATCCCGCGCGCTCAATTGCAGGTTGCCAGCGCTGACTTTAGCCCCATCGGTGCGCAGGGTCTTGGCCGCCTTGGCGGTCAGCACCTGGGTCGCATCGACTTGGCTAGCACTGAGGTTGGCATCGCCGGAACTGGCCGTCAGAGTGACGTTGCGGCCCAGGGTCTGGCTGCCGCTCAGGTCCAGGTCAGCGGCCCCGACGCCGAGATCGCCGCCGGCAAGGTTCTGGCCTTGCGCCTTGATCGTGGTGGCCCGCAGCGCAAGGTTGCCACTTTTGCCCAGCTTGCCGTCCGCACCAACGCCCGCCGCCAGGCTCGAGGCCGTGGTGCTGCGAATGGTCTTGGCAGTGAGTGTGGTGTGGTTCTGGCTGGCAACGGTGCCGCTGTTGTCGATATCACCGACGCTGTCGAGCCGCAGGTCGCCCTTGGCGTAGAGCGTGCCGCTGTTTTCAACGCTGGCGGCAGTGATTTGCGTTGCCGTTGTGCTGCTGATCGCGCCCTGGTTTTGCAATTTGCCGTCGGCGCTGATCACCACCTCACCAGCCATGGCGCCGATCTGCCCGGCGTTGCGCACCCCCACGCCGGACTCCGTGCCCACCAGCATGATCTTCCCGGCATACATGCCGCCGAGCTTGGCAACGTCGATGGCAACGGTGGGTTTTTCTCCTTCGGCGCCTGACAGCGGCGTGGCCTGGGTGTTGTCGGCATTGACCTGATTACGTCCGGCGGTGACCTTCAAGTCGTTGGCCCACACCCCGGCGTTGACCTGCACCGAGCGGGCAATCAGATCCGTGTAGTCGGCCTCGCGGGCATCCAGGCCTTTGCCTTCGATGTTGATCGCGCCGCCCTGCACGGTGTAGCCCGTTATGCGACCGTTCTCCAACTGCGCCCGGCCGGTGCTGAGGGTGGCCCGGTCGGCGTTGATGAAGCCGCAACCGTTGCAAGTGATACCGGATGGGTTGGCGATGACCACTTCGGCACGCTGGCCGGCGACTTCGACGTAACCGCGCAATTGGCTGGGGTTGCTGGAGTTGACTTCGTTGAGGATGACCCGCGCGCTGCCATTGCCCAACATCGGGTTGCCTTCGATCCAACCGCCCAGTTTCGTCTGGCTGTTGCCCGTGCCGTTGTTGAGGATCACCCCCCGGCTATCGACATCGAACTGGTTGTAGGTGTTGCGCGAGACACCGCCGGCGCTGGGCGTGCGGATATTCACCTGCGGCGTGCCGTTGGCGCTTTGTATCACCGTCGGTCGTTGGCCCGCCGGAGCACCTGGGTCGGCGACGATGGTGCCGGCCCAGGTCGGTGCCACGCTCAAGGACACCAGGCCGATCGCTGTCATCACGGCAAAGCGCAACGCCCCCAGTGTCGCCGTGCAAGCCGCTGCGCCCGTCGTCGGTCCGGAGCGGGTCCCCGGCGCCTTGACCTGGCTGGTGACGTTCTCGGCCACGACCATCAACAGCCCGCGGGCCTTGTTGAAAACGATTCGGTAAAGATGCTTGTTCATAGCAATTCCATTTGCGGAGCCTGCCCGCACGACCAGTGGTTGGAGTTACGCTTCGACTGCCAGCGGGTGAGCGGCAAACCAGGCCTGGGCCTGTTCGGGGATGACCCCGATCCCTTGGAATGTCTTGACCCGCAGGCCACGCTCGTCGCCTCGGTGATAGAGGGCTCGGGCGCAGCGATCGATGAAAAGGTGACGTTGCAACAGGCGGCTCAATACCGCCGTGTGGCCAAAGGGGGCGACCCAGTCGTTGAGCCAGAGACGTTCGCCGCTGTTCCAGTCCTCTTGGCTCAGCGCCAGCGGCGACTGGCGCAGGTAACGTTGCTCTGCCGCCTCGTCGAGGTTGAGCCAGGACAGGTAGAACACCGGCTTGCCGTGTTCGGAGCCGAGCACGAACTGGCGATGCTTGAGCGCCGGCAACAGCAATGTCGGCAAGGTGTGCAACGGCGCATCGCGATGGGCCTTGGAATGCATCCACAACCAGGTGGCGGAGCCGAACACCGCGGCTTCGCTCCAGGGTTCGTCGATCAGGCCAGGAGCGATAATGTCTAGCGTCTCGAACTGCATGGGATCACCTCAGAATGACCAGATGACGGTGAACGCGCTGGTCACGTTGGCCGTCTCGAAACCATCGGGTTTCTTCAACGGCGTACCTACCGACCAGTCATAGGACAGGCCCTTGTAACCGCCGCGTATACCCACCACGGCCCCCGCCAGGCGCTGGCCGATCAGGAACTCACTGGATTGGCCGCTGACTTCGCCATAGTCGATGCCGGTGTAGAGCTCCTGGCCGGTCTGCCCCAGGGACAGGCCTATTTCGTTGCGCAGGGTCCAGCCACGGTCGGCGGAAAGAATGTTTTCACCATCGAAGCCGCGGACGCTGTAGCGCCCGCCGATGGAGAAGCGATCCTGGGGCACCAACGGCGTACGGTTCCATTGCGCGCGCCAGCCACCGATGTAGCGCAGGCGCTGATCGCCGACCTGGAACGGCACCTGCAATTGAGCATCGGCGGTGATGATCTGCGAGCGTGACGTACCGGCGTCAAAATCTTCCTCAGGTGCCCTGAGCGCATCGTGGGCACCGGTGCCGCGACGATAGGCGACGCCCAGGTCAAGAATCGAAGCGCCAATGAACTCCCGATGGTCCAACCCCAACTGCCAGCCAGCCATGCGGCGTTTCTGGTTGCCGACCTCGGTGTCGTCGATGAAATTCTCCGACGAGCGCGTCCACAGGCTGCCCCAGGCGGTGGTCTTGCGAACGGCGTCGCGGTACAGCAGGCGTGACAGGCGCAACTCGTTGTTACGACTCTCGCCTCGGTACTGATAGGACTGGTTAGCGCCGGCAACAGACTGTTCGTAGTTGTATTCGCTGCTGGTGAACCCCAACTGCCAGTAGCCGAACGGCAGCGAATAATGCAGCGTGCTGCCATCGGAACCGCGGTGCCCGGACTCGCCGCCGCCCAAGTCATGGTTGACGCTGGCGTAGAACAAATCGTTGAGCGACAGCAGGTTGTCCAAGGACAGCGATACGTTGCCCTGGTATTTGCCCGTGCTCTTGCTGCCGGAATTGTCCACCGACAGGCTCACCCGGGCGGGGAACCGCTGGCTCCAGGCGATCACCACGTCGCTCTCACCAGGCCTGGCGTCGGCGGCACGGGCTGGCGCGATCTTGATGTCGGCCTCAGCGGTCGGCACGCGCTTGAAGTTCTCCAGCGCCTGCTCGATGTCGCGCAAGTTGAGCAGATCGCCAGGATTGGCCGGCATCGCGTTCCAGGCATTGGCGCGGGCGCTGGTACCCTCCTCGAAACGAATCTCGCGAATGCGCCCTGGCACCAGGGTCAACACCAGCACCCCACTGTTCAAGTCCTGGGCTTCGGCGAGTACGCGAGTGGTGACGTAGCCGGCCTCGATGATCGCATTCTGCATGCGTTTCATCGTCAGGTTGATCCCGCCGCCGCCGAGGCAACGACCGATGGCGGGATCATCCTTGGGATTGGCGGCGCGCAACGCCCACTGGAATTTTTCCGACGCCTCGCCGATCAGGCGGACGTCATTGATGGCAAAGCAGGGACTTTCCTTGGCGGGCAAGCGCTCGGCACCTTCACCCACGGGTGCTGCCTGCAGACGCACGTCGGGCCGGGACTCCAATTGATCGCGCAAAACCCGTTCGCGCTCTTGCTGGCGCAGCAGTTCTTCTTCAGGTCCGGCCGCCTGCGCAGCGCTCCACGCGCCCGTCATCCACGCCGCTATCAGCAGCAGGGCGAGACGCTTGGCGTTCTGTGCGGATGAACGGGTTCCACCAGCACAACGGCGAGGGCTGTTCGGTTTACGCGTTCGGCAGGGTGCGGCTGGCTGCATGTCACATCCTTGTGGCCTGAATCGAAGACACGGTGAGTCAGGCCCGCCGGAAGCGGCATTGACACTGACACAGATAAATAACGAGGTACGTAATCCATCGGAAACGAAGGAAAAGTCCTACAACGTACCGAGACGGTCTGATAGCAGAGTGGGGAGAAAGTTTCGCGCTATCGAAATATGCTCGATACAAATGCGTAAAAATGGGCAGTTGGTCACAGCTTGGGGGAATGAGGAGCTGTGCGAGGCAGGAACGACGCGCTCAAGCCGGGGTCGTTCATCTGGAGAGGGGGCAATGCAACCAGGAAAAGTCAGCGGCCTGTGCGCTAACCCACTGTTTATAATGGTGTCCCAGGGCAGGTTCGAACTGCCAACCTTCCCCTTAGGAGGGGGATGCTCTATCCAATTGAGCTACTGAGACACGAGTCGACCACAAGAAACGCGGTGCGCGGGACGGCGTGCATGGTAACGACCTGCCCTGCGTTTGTCATGTCGTCGCTGTTTTTTAAGTGTAGGCAAATGGTACTGCTCGCAAGGCTGACAAGGCCAAGCGGTTGGCCCCGGCCGCCATTCATCTGCCCCTGGCGTGTTTATCCTAGTAAATCGGCCATTTGCCACTATCCTATACAAGACAGGGACGACAAGCGTTTTGGTCCATTTCCGTTATCCGCCAGACGGTATGGCACAACGACACGATCCGATGGTCACAAATGCGAACCTGTTGTTTTTTTCCAACCAGTCCGCATTTTTTGATGAAAGGTGCTGGCATAACGCCTTTACCCGGATCAGAATTTGTCACAGAATTGGCGCCAATGATCTGGCAATTTTGAGGCATGATGCGGGCCTCTTAACAATTCAGGTTGAACATTTGGCAGTGGAGCTTGTCCTATCGACATCCTGCGGCCAATCCCGAGAACCGCTCCCCTGAACTAACCGGTTAAATAAATATGCGCCCAATGACAAAGGCAATTTATTCCAGCCGTACGGCTGACAAGTTCGTCGTACGTCTGCCAGACGGAATGCGGGAACGCATTGCCGAGGTGGCTCGTAATCATCATCGCAGCATGAACTCTGAAATCATTGCGCGCCTGGAGCAAAGTCTGATTCAGGAAGGCGCACTGGGTGAAGAGCTGAGCATGCGTCTGGACAGCCCGGAGCTGTCTTTGCATGAGCGCGAACTGCTTCAACGCTTCCGACAACTCTCCCACCGTCAGCAGAACGCCCTTGTTTCGCTGATTGCACATGACGTAGAGATGGCCGCAGAAGCGACCTGATCACAGCCAAAACACTCAAGCCAGCCTCGTGCTGGCTTTTTTGTGCCTGGCGTTTGCCCAGGCCCGATAGAAGCAATTGGTCAATCACCCGCAACCCCATGTGGGAGCGAGCTTGCTCGCGATAGCGCTGGCGCCGCTGCATAGCGGCTGGACCTGCCAGCTGCTCTTGCTTTGAACGCTTGATCTCGACGCCCACCAATCGAAAGAAGCGCAAAAAAACGGCGCTTCCCATTTCTGAAAGAAGCGCCGTTTTTTCCAAGTGAACAGTTTCACGCCAAACAGGCGGGTTTCTCGATGAGCGATTCAGAGCAGGAAAATCGTCGCCAACCCCAGGAAAATGAAGAACCCGCCGCTGTCGGTCACAGCAGTAATCATGACACTGGCACCCATGGCAGGATCGCGCCCCATGCGGGCCAGGGTCATGGGGATCAAGACCCCCATCAATGCCGCCAGCAACAGGTTGAGCGTCATTGCGGCCGTCATGACCACTCCCAGCGACCAGCTGCCATAAAGCAGATAAGCCACCACACCAATCACCCCACCCCAAATCACGCCATTGATCAAGGAGACCGCCAGTTCCTTGCGCATCAATCGCGATGTATTGCCGGTGCTGACCTGGTCCAGCGCCATGGCACGGACGATCATGGTGATGGTCTGGTTACCGGAGTTGCCACCGATACCGGCGACGATGGGCATCAGCGCCGCGAGCGCCACCAGCTTCTCGATGGAGCCTTCGAACAGGCCGATGACCCGGGAAGCGACAAACGCCGTGATCAGGTTGATCGCCAGCCAGGCCCAGCGGTTACGCAGGGACTTCCAGACCGAGGCGAAGATGTCTTCTTCTTCGCGCAGACCGGCCATGTTGAGGACTTCGCTTTCGCTTTCTTCACGAATCAAGTCGACCATTTCATCGATGGTCAGACGGCCGATCAACTTGCCGTTCTTGTCGACCACCGGTGCGGAAATCAAGTCATAACGCTCGAATGCCTGGGCCGCATCGTAGGCGTCTTCGTCCGGGTGGAAGCTCACCGGATCGCTGGCCATGACCTCGGCCACCTGCTTTTCCGGGTCGTTGACGAGCAAACGCTTGATGGGCAGCACGCCCTTGAGCACACCGTCGTAGTCGACCACGAAAAGCTTGTCGGTATGGCCGGGCAGCTCCTTGAGACGACGCAGGTAACGCAAGACCACTTCAAGGCTGACATCCTCGCGGATCGTCACCATCTCGAAGTCCATCAACGCACCGACCTGCTCCTCGTCATAGGACAACGCCGAGCGCACACGCTCACGTTGCTGGCCGTCGAGGGCTTCCATCAGTTCGTGGACAACGTCCCGTGGCAGTTCGGGCGCAAGGTCGGCGAGTTCGTCGGCGTCCATTTCCTTGGCCGCCGCCAGCAACTCATGATCATCCATGTCGGCGATCAGGGTTTCACGAACCGAGTCCGACACCTCGAGCAGGATGTCACCGTCTCGATCAGCCTTGACCAACTGCCAGACCGTCAGACGCTCTTCCAGGGGCAAGGCTTCAAGAATGTAGGCGACGTCGGCGGAGTGCAAGTCATCGAGCTTGCGTTGCAACTCGACGAGATTCTGCCGGTGGACCAGGTTCTCGACCCGGTCATGATTCGGGCCTTCCTGGCGATGCGTCAGGTCTTCGACGACCCGCTGGCGCTGCAGCAGCTCAACGACTTGAGCGAGACGATCCTGAAGGCTTTCCTGCGTTTTTTTTACTTCTACTTGGGTCATAGGCGAACTCCACTCCCAGCAGTGGAGCACGCCGGAAGGATCAATCAGTTAATTCATGATTGGCAAAACTAAATATTGAGTAACTACTGGGTAAGTCCATGGAGATATTCCAAAGCCCCGGCGGGGCTGACGGGCGCAATCATACACCGCTTGACGCTTTAAAACGCTAAAAAATCATGGCAAGAACAAGCGCTTGCGAGACAAACCTGAACGCAAGCTGAACCTTCCCCTCTACGACGACTTATCCGGAAAAGAAAACACACGCCTCGACAGGAATGCCGCGACTAACCTGTTCTCCTGCACCGTCAAGGAGGACGACCGGATGCCCATCAACCACTACCTGATCCTGCTCGCCAGCCTGCCCTGCCTGCCTTTGTGGGCCGCCGGGCAAACCGTGCATCGCTGCGAAAGCATTGCAGGGCACGTGACATTCACCACCTTGAGTTGCGGCCCGGGTGAAGCCCTGTCGCTCCAGCAGATCCATCCCTACAGCCCAGGTTCGATCGAGCCGACGACCGAGGCGATGCTGCCCGAAGCGGAGCGTTGGCAAACATCCGGCAACACAACCACACGCAAAGAGCCGACCGTGGTTGGCCAGTTCCAGGACCGTTGCGGGAACCTCATCGATGCCAGGCAACGCCGCGACGCCATCCTGGAACGACGAATCGTCATCGGCATGAGCCAACAGGACGTCGAGAGCGCCCTGGGCAAGCCAGACTCAATCAAGATTCGAAATTCGAGCACACGGTATACCTACAAAGCGAAGAAAGGTCGCAGCGCAGAGGTCGTGTTCGATGAAAGGGGGTGCGTGAAAGGCAAATCGTAGACAGCAAAAAGCCCGCGTTAAACGCGGGCTTTTTGGTGTTTGGTGCACTCGACAGGATTCGAACCTGTGACCGCTCGGTTCGTAGCCGAGTACTCTATCCAGCTGAGCTACGAGTGCAAGTTGTGGTTTTATACCAGATCACAACTGGTTGAAGCCAAGTTATTTGCACTGCTGCAAACAACTCTTAAATGGTGCACTCGACAGGATTCGAACCTGTGACCGCTCGGTTCGTAGCCGAGTACTCTATCCAGCTGAGCTACGAGTGCATTTGTTGCCGCGCATTATAGGTCGTCAATTCCTTTTGTAAAGCGCTTTTTTCAGTAATTTCAATCACTTACTGATCAAGCCAGGTTCTGACGCACTAAACGAATAATGGCGGAGAACGGGGGATTCGAACCCCCGACACCCTTTTGAGGTGTACTCCCTTAGCAGGGGAGCGCCTTCGGCCACTCGGCCAGCTCTCCGCAACACGGGGCGTATATTAACCACCTTCATCCCCGTTTGCAAACATAAAAATCGATAAAAATTAATGGCTTGGTTCGTCGTCCTTCTCTTTCTTGATACGCAGGTAGATTTCCTCCCGGTGTACAGCAACCTCTTTCGGGGCGTTGACGCCGATACGCACTTGGTTTCCTTTGACGCCGAGCACGGTCACGGTGATTTCGCCATCGCCAATAATCAGGCTTTCTGCACACCGACGGGTCAGAATCAGCATACCTTTCTCCTCACGCAATTCACTTAAGGGACAACAGTCTGCAAAAAAAAGGCATTGGACCTACAACCGAAACGGTCGAAGCCTACAGGCCTAGTATTGACCAGCGCGGGCAAAAGAACAGTTTTGGGACGCGCCATTCAGAAAAACAAAGGGCGCGGTCCAGCCGCGCCCTCTGGATAACGCTTTACTCGCCCTGCTGGGCAGCAGCGTCGAGCTCGAAAGCCGTGTGCAGGGCGCGCACGGCCAGTTCCAGGTACTTCTCTTCGATCACCACGGAAACCTTGATTTCCGAAGTAGAGATCATCTGGATGTTGATGCTTTCCTTGGCCAGGGATTCGAACATGCGGCTGGCCACGCCTGCGTGGGAACGCATGCCGACACCCACGATCGAGACCTTGGCGATCTTGGTATCGCCCACCACTTCCCGGGCACCGATCTCGCCAGCGGTCTTTTTCAGGATCGCTTCGGCAGACTGGTAGTCGTTGCGGTGCACGGTAAAGGTGAAGTCAGTGGTGTTATCGTGCGAGACGTTCTGCACGATCATGTCGACTTCGATGTTCGCGGCACTGATCGGGCCGAGAATCTTGAACGCCACGCCGGGGGTGTCTGGCACGCCACGGATGGTCAGCTTGGCCTCATCGCGGTTGAAAGCGATGCCGGAAATGATCGGCTGTTCCATGGATTCCTCTTCATCAATAGTAATGAGGGTGCCCGGACCCTCTTTGAAGCTGTGCAGAACGCGCAGCGGAACGTTGTACTTGCCGGCGAATTCGACCGCCCGGATCTGCAACACCTTCGAGCCGAGACTGGCCATTTCCAGCATTTCTTCGAACGTGATCTTGTCCAGGCGCTGGGCCACAGGCACCACCCGTGGGTCGGTGGTGTAGACACCGTCCACATCGGTGTAGATCTGGCATTCGTCAGCCTTGAGAGCCGCCGCCAGTGCTACGCCCGTGGTGTCGGAACCGCCACGGCCGAGGGTGGTGATATTGCCCTGCTCGTCCACGCCCTGGAAACCGGCGACAACCACGACACGGCCAGCCTTCAGGTCGCCGCGAATCTTCTGGTCGTCGATCTGCAGGATACGCGCTTTGTTGTGCGCGCTGTCCGTCAGGATACGCACCTGGTTGCCGGTGTAGGACACCGCCGGCACGCCACGCTTGATCAGCGCCATGGCCAGCAAGGCAATGGTCACCTGCTCACCAGTGGAAACGATCACGTCCAGTTCACGGGGAACCGGTTGCTGGTCGCCGCTGATTTGCTTGGCCAGATCGATCAGACGGTTGGTCTCGCCGCTCATTGCCGACAGCACAACCACCAGGTCATCGCCCGCTTCACGGAATTTCTTAACCTTGTCGGCGACTTGTTCGATTCTCTCGACAGTGCCGACCGAGGTGCCTCCAAATTTCTGTACGATCAAAGCCATTTCAAAGCCGCCTCTGCCCATGAAGGGCGCCCAATAAATCACTCAAACAGCGGCCAGGCTCGTCACTAGACCACGAGCCCGGCGACGCTGCCTTAAATACCCTGCTCTACGAATGCAACGGTCTGGGCCAGTGCCGCGTCCAGAGCGCCGACGTCGGTACCACCGCCTTGCGCCATGTCAGGACGACCACCGCCCTTGCCGCCCACTGCCGCAGCGGCCTGCTTCATCAAATCACCGGCCTTGAGTTGGCCAGTCAGGTCTTTGGTCACGCCTGCGACGAGAACGACCTTTTCCTCATGGACACTGCCGAGCAGGATCACTGCGCGGCCGAGTTTGTTTTTCAGTTGATCGACCAGCGCCAGCAGCGCCTTGCCATCCTGGCCGTCCAGACGCACGGCCAGCACCTTCACGCCCTTGACGTCCACCGCCTGGGCCGACAGATCGTCGCCCGCGGCGCTGGCGGCCTTGGCCTGCAACTGCTCGAGTTGCTTTTCCAGCAGGCGGTTGCGCTCCAGCACAGCCGACAGCTTGTCGATCAGGTTGTCGCGACTGCCCTTGATCAGGGTAGCCGCTTCCTTGAGTTGTTCTTCGGCCGCGTTGAGGTACGCCAGGGCCGCAGCGCCGGTGACCGCTTCGATCCGGCGTACACCGGATGCCACGCCACCTTCGCTGATGATTTTCATCAGGCCGATGTCACCGGTCCGGTTGGCGTGGATGCCACCGCACAGTTCAACGGAGAAGTCGCCCATGCTCAGCACGCGCACGCTGTCGCCGTACTTCTCGCCGAACAACGCCATCGCGCCCTTGCGCTTGGCGGTCTCGATGTCGGTCTCTTCGGTTTCCACCGGGGAGTTCTTGCGAATCTCGGCGTTGACGATTTCTTCCAGCGCCTTGAGTTGCTCAGGCTTGATGGCTTCGAAATGGCTGAAGTCAAAGCGCAGGCGCTGACTGTCCACCAACGAGCCCTTCTGCTGGACGTGCTCGCCCAGCACCTGGCGCAACGCCGCGTGCAGCAAGTGCGTGGCGGAGTGGTTCAGCGACGTGGCATGGCGCACTTCGGCGTCGACATGGGCGGCCACCGGGGCGGCGATCATCAGGCTACCCGACGCCAGCACGCCGTGGTGCAGGAACGCGCCGCCGGTCTTGGTGGTGTCACGCACGTCGAAACGCGAGCTGCCCGCCTGCAGGTAACCGCTGTCGCCGATCTGGCCGCCGGACTCGGCGTAGAACGGGGTCTTGTCCAGCACGATCACACCTTCCTGGCCTTCGCTCAGGATGTCGACCGATTGCCCGTCCTTATAGATGGCAACGATCTTGGCCGAGCCGGTGGTGCCGGCATAACCGGTGAACTCGGTGGCCACGTCTACCTTGACCAGGCTGTTGTAGTCCATGCCAAAGGAACTGGCGGAACGCGCACGCACCCGCTGGGCTTCCATCTCGCGCTCGAACCCTTCCTCGTCGAGGGTCAGGTTGCGTTCGCGGGCGATGTCGCCGGTCAGGTCCATCGGGAAGCCATAGGTGTCGTACAGCTTGAACACCACGTCGCCCGGGACCACATTGCCCTTGAGTTCGGCCAGGTCCTGCTCGAGGATCTTCAGGCCTTGCTCCAGGGTCTTGGCGAATTGCTCTTCTTCAGCCTTGAGTACGCGTTCGATATGCGCCTGCTGGGACTTGAGTTCCGGGAAGGCGTCGCCCATCTCGGCCGCCAATGCCGCGACGATCTGATAGAAGAAGCTGCCCTTGGCGCCCAGCTTGTTACCGTGGCGGCAGGCGCGACGGATGATCCGGCGCAGTACATAACCACGACCTTCGTTGGAAGGCAGCACGCCGTCGGCAATCAGGAAGCCGCAGGAACGGATGTGGTCGGCGACCACTTTCAGCGAGGCCTGGTTGTCGTTGGTGCAACCGATGGCCTTGGCCGACGCGCTCAGCAGGCTCTGGAACAGGTCGATTTCGTAGTTGGAATGAACGTGCTGCAGCACCGCACTGATCCGCTCCAGGCCCATGCCGGTGTCCACCGACGGCGCTGGCAGCGGATGCAACACGCCATCGGCGGTGCGGTTGAACTGCATGAACACGTTGTTCCAGATCTCAATGTAGCGGTCGCCGTCTTCTTCCGGCGAGCCGGGTGGGCCGCCCCAGATGTCGGCGCCGTGATCGTAGAAGATCTCGGTGCAAGGACCGCATGGGCCGGTGTCGCCCATGGTCCAGAAGTTATCGGAGGCATAAGGCGCGCCTTTGTTGTCGCCAATGCGCACCATGCGCTCTGCCGGGACGCCGACCTCTTTGGTCCAGATGTCATAGGCTTCGTCGTCGGTGGCGTAGACCGTTACCCAAAGCTTTTCCTTGGGCAGGTTCAGCCACTTGTCGGACGTCAGGAAGGTCCAGGCGAAGGTGATGGCGTCACGCTTGAAATAGTCACCGAAGCTGAAGTTACCCAGCATTTCGAAAAACGTGTGGTGACGTGCGGTATAGCCGACGTTTTCCAGGTCGTTGTGCTTGCCGCCGGCACGCACGCACTTCTGGCTGCTTACCGCACGGGTGTAGGCACGTTTTTCCTGGCCCAGGAAGCAGTCCTTGAACTGGTTCATCCCCGCGTTGGTGAACAGCAGGGTCGGGTCGTTGCCCGGAATCAAAGAGCTGGAGGCTACTCGGGTGTGGCCTTGCTCTTCGAAGAAGCGAAGGAAGGCTTCACGGATTTCTGCGCTTTTCATTAGGTTCTTCCACGGAGGCTGCGGCCAAAGGCCTGTGCAAAACGTCAACAGACGAAGCAACGGCAAAGGGCCGCATTATATCGGCCCTGCGCGTGGGGTACAGCGTGTTTATACGATAGAAACTGTCAATTGCCCCGGTTAGCGGGTCATTGGCGAGAAAATTCGACGAAAGTGGCGACCACCCGGTCGATTTGCGCCGCGCTCACGTCCATGTGCGTCACCATTCGCAGGCGTGGCGCCGCGCTGAGCTTGACGCCCCGTTCATCGGCAAACGCCTTGATCGCCTCGGCCCGCTCGCCCATTTCTACGTAGACCATGTTGGTCTGCACCGGCTCGACCTCGTAACCCGCCCCACGCAAGCCCTCGGCAAGCCGCTGGGCATTGGCGTGGTCATCGGCCAGGCGCTGGACCTGATGCTCCAGGGCATACAGCCCGGCCGCCGCGAGGATCCCGGCCTGGCGCATGCCGCCACCGACCATCTTGCGCAGCCGGCGGGCCTTGCCGATCAGTTCGACGCTGCCGCACAGGACCGAGCCCACCGGAGCGCCAAGGCCCTTGGACAGGCACACCGACACCGAATCGAAATGTTGCGTGATTTGCCGGGCATCGACATTCAGCTTGACCGCGGCGTTGTACAGCCGCGCTCCATCCAGGTGCAGGGCCAGGCCATGCTCCTGGGTGAAACGCCGGGCCCGGGCCAGGTATTCCAAGGGCAGCACCTTGCCCTGCATGGTGTTTTCCAGGGCCAATAGGCGGGTGCGGGCAAAGTGAAAGTCATCGGGCTTGATCGCCGCGGCGACGTGCGCCAGGCCCAGGGAACCGTCCGCCTGCACCTCGAGAGGCTGGGGCTGGATCGAACCGAGCACCGCCGCACCGCCGCCCTCGTATTTGTAGGTGTGGGCCTGCTGACCGACGATGTACTCATCGCCGCGCTCGCAGTGGGCCATCAACCCCAACAGATTGCTCATCGTGCCCGTGGGCACGAACATCGCCGCAGCAAAGCCCAGGCGCGCAGCCAGTTCGGCTTCGAGGCGATTGACGGTCGGGTCTTCGCCATACACATCATCGCCGGTCGGCGCACTGGCCATGGCATCCAGCATGCCGGCGGTAGGTTGGGTGACCGTGTCGCTGCGAAGATCGATAACACTCATGAATCTGGCCTCGGGTGCTGGTGGGGGAATTCCCTTTCGAAGGGCAATTACTGCGGGCATGGGCAGGAATAATCAAGCCTGGTCGACGGAAAGCCTGAACATTATCCAGAACGCCTGTGGGAGCGAGCTTGCTCGCGATAGCGGTGGTTCAGCTTGCCTTGATGCTGGCTGCAATGGCGCCATCGCGAGCAAGCTCGCTCCCACAGTAGGTTATGTGTTAAAAATCCTCCGCTGCCAAAAACCATGGCGGCAAAAACGTTCTCAGGGCGGGGTGTAATTCCCCACCGGCGGTAATTGCACGCAACGTGCATAGCCCGCGAGCGCTTGGTGGTACACCGCTTTTTGGGGTGTAGCGGCAAGGTCAGCAGACCCGGTGTGATCCCGGGGCCGACGGTCATAGTCCGGATGAAGAGAGAACGGGATTGGCACCCAAGGGCCGACTGCGACTGTCCGTGCGCGGCGTACCCTCGAATCCCCTTCGATTCATGACGCCCTGTTTTTCACACAAACAGGAACCAGAACATGCAACCCACTGCAATCGACAGCAAAAGCAAAAGTCATCCGGGCGAGCGCGTCGCGTTCATCCAGGCCTGCTGGCACAAGGAAATCGTCGACCAGAGCCGTAAAGGCTTCGTCGCCGAAATGATCACCCAGGGTTACCAGGAAAGCGACATCGACTTCTTTGAAGTCGGCGGCGCCTTCGAAATCCCGCTGCACGCCAAGCTGCTGGCCAAGTCAGGCCGCTACGCCGGCATCGTCGCCGCCGGCCTGGTGGTGGACGGGGGCATCTACCGTCACGAGTTCGTCGCCCAATCGGTCATCAGCGGCCTGATGCAGGTGCAGCTGGAAACCGAAGTGCCGGTGTTCTCGGTGGTGCTCACGCCGCATCATTTCCATGCAGGGGAAGAGCATCAGAAGTTTTTCTTCGAGCATTTCGTGCACAAGGGCCAGGAAGCGGCGAAGACTTGCGCCGATACCTTGCACAAGACCCGGGCGTTGCGTCGCAGTGAGCAGCGGGCGGTAGCGAGCTAAAAGCCACTAAAAAACCTGTGGGAGCGAGCTTGCTCGCGATGACGGAGTGTCAGTCACCTTCAACATTTGACTGGAACACCGCTATCGCGAGCAAGCTCGCTCCCACAATGGTTCGGCGTGGGTTTTAGAGCAGGTTTTCGTCAGTCGCCGGCACGATCAGGATCCCGGCCCGCAAGCCATTCTTGACCTTGGGGTTCGGGAAAATGATCCGGGCGCCCTCCTCTTCGATCACCCAGCGGGTCTGGGCGATGTCCTCGGCCAGCACATAACCTTTTTCAAGCTCGGAGAAGTTCTCGATGTCCGCCGGCAGGTTCAGGCGGAAACTGTCGCTGTGCTTGATGATTTCCCGCGCCACGCTGAATAGCTGGAGGCCGTCGAGGCCTTCATCCAGCGCCGGCTCGTTGCCTTCGATGATCTGTTGCAGGCGAGTTTCCAGCAGGCCGACGTTGACCCCGTCGTTCTGCCCGAATGGCCGGGCCTTGCCCAGCTCCAGGGTGAAGGACTCGGCGCCGAGCTGGTCGTAGGTATAGGCACTGAAGACGATGGACGGCTTGTTCTGCAGCAACACTGCCTCCATGCCCGCGGCACGCAAGCGTGCCAGCTCACGGCGTGAATGCGCGCGGCCTTCCTTCCATGGGTACAGGGCAAACTGCTCGATCTTCGAGCCGCGGATAGCGGTGTGCAGGTCGTAATGCAAGCGACTGCGTTCCGGCCGACTGAAGAAACTGGCGGCCAGCCGCTCCAGCTCGCAGGCCCGCAGCGCTTCAGGACCGCCACTGAGCTCATGGCGACCGTTGAACAGTCGGTTGACGTCCTGCTCGACGAAACGCTCACCGCGCCGGATGGCCTCGGGGTTGCCGAACAGGAACAGAATGCGTGCCCGCGGCTTCAGGTCGCCACGGGCAATGTCGTGCAGCAGACGGTCGAGCAATTCGATCGGCGCGGTTTCATTGCCGTGGATACCGGCCGACAGCAGCAGATCCAGGCCGTTATCCCGGGCTTCGGGCGGCTTGACCTCCAGCGCGCCCTCGCTCAGCCAGCGCATCCGTACGCCTTCGACAGTCAGTTGAGTCTTCTCCGCCGGTTCACGGCCGGCGAGGGTCAGTTCAAGCAGTTTGCCGAGGGCGAGCATAGCGCGGTTTCCTTAGTGGTCGTGGCCGCAATCCGGGCCATGGACATGGTCATCGTCGCCGACGTCCGCCGGTTCCATTTCCAGTTGCAGGCTGACCAGGTTGGTCGCCAATGGACGCAACAACAGGTTGGCGTATTCCTCGTCCCCTTCCTCGACATCGACGCCGATCAGCAACTGACCGCGGCCATCCTGCTGGATCCACAACTCCTTGCCTTGCCACATCACCGCGACACGGGTGCAGGAGGTTTCCAGTTGGGTGCCGTCGGTGTCTTCAAGGATCAGCTGCAGGGTATCGCTCATGTCTTTAGGTTCTCGTCTGGGGATAAGGCAACGCGCCCTGCTTTGACTGTAGTCAGGTCGCGTGCGCTTTCAATTGATCTGGAAAGGATAAACCGCGCCAAGTTTAAGGATTTGTGTCAGTTCATCCAATGCCGCACGGCATTCGAGCAGCAACTGCGGGTCTGCCAGGTCATTTTCGGTCATGCGGTCGCGGTAGTGCCGCTCGACCCATTGGGTCAGCGAATCGTACAGCGGCGCGGTCATGATAACCCCTGGATTGACGGCCGCCAGCTCGGTTTCATTGAGGGCCACGCGCAACCTCAGGCAAGCCGGGCCGCCACCGTTCTGCATGCTTTGCTTGAGGTCGAAGACCTTCACTTCGCGAATCACCCCGCCAGCGCCCGTCAGGCCTTGCAGGTATTGCCAGACGCGTTCGTTGCCGCGGCATTCTTCCGGCACGATCAAGAGCATGGAGCCGTCGGGGCGCGACAGCAGCTGGCTATTGAACAGGTAGGAACGTACCGCGTCATCGACAGTCACCGCCGAACGCGGCACGCACACCGACTGAAATTTCCCACCAACCTTGGCGAGTTTGCTGCTCAACTCGGCCAACATCCTGTCGGTCTCGAGAAACGCGTCCTCGTGATAGAACAGCACTTCGCCATTGCCCACCGCGATCACGTCGTTGTGGAACACACCCTGGTCGATCACCGACGGATTCTGTTGGGCGTACACCACGCCCTCCTCCCGCAGCCCATGCAGGCGGGCAACGGCCTGGGAGGCTTCCAGGGTCTGGCGCGCCGGGTACTTCTGCGGTGCGGGATAACGGGTGTCGAAGGCGCTGCGACCGAAGACGAAGAATTCGACGCCGGCCTCGCCGTAGGCGCGGCAGAAACGGGTGTGGTTGGCCGCACCTTCATCGCCGAACTGCGCCACCGCCGGCAACGCGGCGTGGTGGGCGAAGTGCTGCTGGTCGGCAAACATCGCCCCCAACACGCGACTGGTGGTCGGATGCTCGATGCTACGGTGGTACTTGCAGTTCAGGTTGGCGGCGGTGAAATGCACGCGACCATCGGCGGTGTCGGCACTTGGGCTGACCGTGGCGGCGTTGGCCACCCACATGCTGGACGCCGAGCAGCTGGCGACCAACAGCGGCATCGCTTCCTTCGCGGCCTGCTGGATCACCTGGGCATCGCTGCCGGCAAAGCCCAACCGGCGCAGGGCCGCCACGTCCGGGCGCTCCTGTGGCGCCAGCACGCCTTGCTGGAATCCCATGTCCATCAGCGCTTTCATTTTCGCCAGGCCCTGCAACGCCGCTTCCTTGGGGTTGGAGGACTGCTGGCTGTTGCTCTGGGACGCGACGTTGCCGTACGAGAGCCCGCCGTAGTTATGGGTCGGCCCCACTAGACCGTCAAAGTTGACTTCATAGGATTTCATCAGCGAGGCTCCACGAGAATCTGTTTTTTATAGGCATCAATTACAACTGCGTCGCGGCTATCGCGGGCAAGCCTTGCTCCCACAGGTTTTGCATAGGCCCTGTGGGGACAAGCCTTGCTCCCACAGGTTTTGCATAACCCCTGTGGGGACAAGCCTTGTTCCCACAGGTTTTGCATAACCCCTGTGGGGACAAGGCTTGCTCTCACAGGTTTTGCATAACCCCTGTGGGAGCAAGGCTTGCCCGCGATGGCGGTCTCAAGACATGCGCACACCGGGGGTCAGGGCAGCCGGCATGACAAGGCTCGGGGTCTCCAGGGAAGCCACCGGGTACGCGCAATAATCGGCCGCGTAATAAGCACTGGCGCGATGGTTGCCCGAGGCACCGACACCGCCGAACGGGGCGCTGCTGGCGGCGCCGGTCAGCTGTTTGTTCCAGTTGACGATACCGGCGCGGCTCTGCAGCCAGAATTGCTGGTAACGCGCCTGGGAATCAGACAGCAACCCGGCCGCCAGGCCGTACTGCGTATTGTTGGCCTCGGTGATGGCCGCGGCGAAGTCCGTGTAGCGGATCACTTGCAGCAACGGCCCGAACAGCTCTTCATCAGGACGCTCGGCCACGGCAGTCACATCCAGGATACCCGGCGTCAGCAATGCCGCCTGGGGCTGCGGCTGGGTCATGGCCAACAGCGGCACGGCGCCTTTGCCCAGCAAATGGTTTTGCGCGTCCATCAGCGCCTTCGCCGCCCCCAGGGAAATCACCGAGCCCATGAACGGTGCCGGTTGCTGGTCGAAGGCACCGACTTCAAGGGTCGAGCTGACCGCCACCAGGCGCGCCAGCAAGGCATCGCCCCAGGCGCCTTCCGGCACCAGCAGACGGCGCGCACAGGTGCAGCGCTGCCCGGCGGAAATGAAAGCGGACTGGATAATGGTGTAGACCGCCGCATCGACGTCCGCCACCTCATCCACCACCAGCGGGTTGTTACCGCCCATTTCCAGCGCGAGGATCTTGTCCGGACGCCCGGAAAATTGTTGATGCAGCAGATTGCCGGTGCGGCTGGAGCCGGTGAAGAACAACCCGTCGATACCTGGGTTCGCTGCCAGGGCGATACCGGTTTCCCGCGCGCCTTGCAGCAGGTTCAGCACACCCGCCGGCAGACCGGCCTCGACCCAGCACTTGACCGTCAGCTCGGCGACTTTCGGTGTCAGCTCGCTCGGCTTGAACAACACGCTGTTGCCGGCCAGCAGCGCTGGCACGATATGACCGTTGGGCAAGTGACCGGGGAAGTTGTAGGGACCGAAGACCGCCACCACGCCATGGGGCTTGTGGCGCAGCACGGCGGTGGCGTCGCCCAGGGGGCCGCTCTTCTCGCCGGTCCGCTCGCGGTAGCTCTGCACCGAAATGGCGACTTTATTGACCATGCTGGTCACTTCGGTCGCCGCTTCCCACAACGGCTTGCCAGTTTCTTCACCGATGCACTGGGCCAGTTCGTCAGCGTGGCTTTTCAGGGCCGCGGCAAAAGCTTCCAACACCTGGATGCGTTCATCCAGCGAGCGCCGCGCCCAGTCCGGGAACGCCTGGCGCGCGGCCTGCACCGCCGATTCCACTTGCGCCGCCGTGGCACCGTTGCCCGACCACAACACTTGCTGGGTCACTGGGTTCAACGACTCAAAGAGGTCGCCCTGGCCTTCCAGCCAGCTACCTGCGATGTACAACGAATTCATCATTTCGACTCCCGGGCAGCGGACAACGCAACGGCACGCACCTGATCGCCGGCATTGAGTTGAAGACGCTTGGCGGTCAGCGGATCGACCACCAGAGTGCCTGCGGCGAAGCGCGCCGGTGCAGCGGTGATGCGGCAGTCTTCGCGCTTGCGGTTATGGATGAGGAACGGCGTGGCGTCATCGCCCGGCGTGCCGATGGCCAGCACCAGCGCTTGGCTGTCGCGAATCGCGCGGATCTTGCCGGTCTCGCACTCCACCGCCGGGCCGGCGTCGAAGATGTCGACGTAACCCTGATAGCTGAAACCTTCGCTCTTGAGCATCGACAAGGCCGGTTCAGTGTCCGGATGAACCTGGCCAATCACGGCCCGGGCACCTTCGGACAGGAAACAGGTGTACAGCGGGAATTTGGGCATCAGTTCAGCGATGAACGCCTTGTTGCCCACGCCGGTGAGGTAGTCGGCCTGGCTGAACTCCATTTTGAAGAAATGCCGGCCCAGGCTTTCCCAGAACGGCGAACGGCCGTTGTCGTCGGACATGCCGCGCATCTCGGCAATGATCTTGTTGCCGAACAACTGCGGGAACTCGGCAATGAACAACAGCCGCGCCTTGGCCAGCATCCGGCCATTGAGGCCACTGCGGTAGTCGGCGTGGAGGAACAACGAGCACAGCTCGGAATTGCCGGTCAGGTCGTTGGCCAGGAACAGGGTCGGGATTTCCCGATAGATGTTCAATTCCTGGGAAGCACTGACCGTCAGGCCGACCCGAAAGTTGTACCAGGGCTCACGCAGCCCCACGGCACCGGCGATGGCGGAAATGCCCACCACGCGCCCGTCATCGTCTTCGAGCACGAACAGGTAGTCCGCATCACCGCGCCCGGCTTCGCCGCGAAAGGTCTTCTCGGCCCAACCGACCCGATGGGCCAGGCGCTCTTCATTGGCCGGCAAGGTGGTCAGGCCGGTGCCCGTGCTGCGGGCCAGGGCGATCAGAGCGGGTAAATCGCTGCTGCGTACGGGACGAACGATCATGCTATCTCCTCAAACGGGCCGCTTGCGCCACCCGCGAAACTCATTAAACCGCCACCAGGCGCACGCTGGCGCCTTCGCCAACGCCCAAGGCTTCGGCCGCTTCCATATCCAGGGTCACCGGTTTGCCCGGCGCGTAGTCGAGTTCGAGCAGCACGGCGCGGTAATCCTGCAACTGGGCATTGGCCACCAGGTATTGCCGGCCGGCGCCCTTGACCGGTTCGCCGATCTTCACCGGCACCACGCGGCTCTGGGCGATCGAGCGGATGCCCGAGACGCGGGCATGCAGGGTCGGGCCACCGTCGAAGATGTCGATGTAGTGATCGGTCTCGAAACCCTCGCGCATCAGGATGTCGAAGGTGATCTGCGCCCGCGGATGTACCTGGCCCATGGCTTCCTGGGCGGCATCCGGCAACAGCGGCACATAGATCGGGTAATGGGGCATCAGCTCGGCGAGGAAGGTACGGCTCTTCAGCCCGCACAGGCGCTCGGCGGCAGCGTAGTTGAGGTCGAAGAAGTTGCGACCGATGGCGTCCCAGAACGGCGAGTCGCCATTCTCATCGCTGTAGCCGACGATCTCGGTCACCACCGAATCGGCGAACCGCTCCGGATGGCTGGCGACGAACAACAGCCGCCCCCGTGAATTGAGTTCCGACCATGGCGAGCCCACCAGTTCCGGCACCACGTAGAAACTGGTCAGCAGGCTGTTGCCGGTCAGGTCGTGGCATTGGGAGAGCACGTGGATCTTGTTGTGGATCTTCAGCTCACGGGAGGCGTGCACGAAGGTCTCGTTGCGAAAGCTGTAGAACGGTTCGGAATAACCGGCCGACGCGACGATGGCCGAACAGCCCGCCAGCTTGCCGGTCGCGGTGTCTTCGAGGACGAAGAAATAGCTTTCTTCGCCGTTGAAGCTGACTTCGGCGGCAAACGAGGCTTCGCTTGCGGCGATCTTGTCGCTCAGGCGTTCCACGTCATCCGGCAAGGAAGTGACACCGATCGGACTGTCCGCAGCCAGACGCTGTACCTCGCCCAGATCCGCCATTTGCGCGGGGCGCATCACCAGCATGGTGTCACTCCTTAACTTGAAATAAAGGGTTCGACCCTCAGGTCGACACACAGAAAAAAAATACTGACTCCCTGTGGGAGCAAAGCTTGCTCGCGATGCAGGCAATGAGCTCTACCTGTCAAACCGAGGCGATCCCATCGCGAGCAAGCTCAGCTCCCACAAGAAACTGGCTCCCCATGGAGCCGGTTCAGTTTTTCGGGATCAGGCTTGCGTCAGCTTCGCCGCAGCCCGCTCGAAGCGGTCCAGGCCGGCGTCGATGTCGGCGTCTTCCACCACCAGGCTCGGGGCGAAGCGAATCACGTCCGGGCCGGCTTGCAGGATCATCAGGCCTTCCTGTTCGGCGGCGTTGAAGATGTCCTTGGCCTTGCCTTTCCAGGCATCGTTCAGCACGCAGCCGATCAGCAGGCCCAGGCCACGCACTTGGGTGAACAGGCCGTACTTCTCGCCGATCTGCTCCAGGCGCGCCTTGAACTTGGCGTGCTTGGTTTTGACACCACCGAGCACCTCAGGGGTATTGACCACATCGATCACCGCTTCGGCCACCGCGCAGGCCAGCGGGTTGCCGCCATAGGTGGTGCCGTGGGTGCCGACCACCAGGTGCTTGGCCAGGGCTTCGGTGGTGAGCATCGCCGCAATCGGGAAACCACCGCCCAGGCTCTTGGCGCTGGTGAGGATGTCCGGGACCACGCCGTAATGCATGTAGGCAAACAGATGACCGCTGCGGCCCATGCCGGTCTGCACTTCGTCGAACACCAAGAGCGCGTCGTGGGCATCGCACAGGTCGCGGGCGCCTTGCAGGTAGGCCTGCTCGGCCGGCAGCACGCCGCCCTCGCCCTGGATCGGCTCCAGCACCACGGCGCAGGTCTTGTCCGAGACAGCGGCTTTCAACGCGGCCAGGTCGTTATAAGGAACGTGGGTGATGCCAGTAATTTTAGGTCCGAAACCGTCGGAGTACTTCGACTGCCCGCCGACGTTGACGGTGAACAGGGTGCGACCGTGGAAGCTATTGAGCGCGGCGATGATTTCGTATTTTTCGCTGCCGAAACGATCGAACGCAACACGACGGGCCAGCTTGAAGGCGGCCTCGTTGGCTTCGGCGCCGGAGTTGCAGAAAAACGCGCGCTCGGCAAACGTCGCGTTGACCAGCTTGTGGGCCAGGCGCAGGGCCGGCTCATTGGTGAAGACGTTGGAGACGTGCCACAGCTTGTTGGCCTGTTCGGTCAGTGCGCCGACCAGCGCCGGGTGGGCGTGGCCCAGTACGTTGACTGCAATGCCGCCAGCAAAGTCGATCAACTCACGACCGGATTGGTCCCATACGCGGGAACCGGCACCACGCACAGGTATGAAGGCAGCAGGTGCATAGTTGGGAACCATAACCTGGTCGAAATCGGCGCGTTGTACCGCGGCTTGCTCAACGGACATCGGAGTCTCCTGATGAGGAACACCCGCCTGGAACTGGCGGGCTTGGTAAGGATTGTAAGGACAGTTTTCAGCCCGGCCTTGCCGCCAAGCGACAACTTCTTATAGCGCCAACCCACGTTTTGCGCGGGTTTACGGCAATGCGACAAATAGCGTCGCAAAGGCGCAGTTTAAACGTTGCCAGTGGATTTGAGGCGCCCGCCTCCACATTTCCGCTGCCAGACACAAAACACCTGTGGGAGCGAGCTTGCTCGCGATAGCGGTGTATCAGTCAGCATCGATGCTGGCTGGTCCGACGCCATCGCGAGCAAGCTCGCTCCCACAATTTTTTATGTCGACCGCCCTATCCGCAGCCTTGCCGCCTAGCCCCGCTCGGACGGCACCGAGGACAATTCGAACGGGCTGCTGCTGCGTCGCTGGTTGCGGTCTTCCCGCGGCGTGGCGCCGAAGAAGTTGCGGTAGGCGCTGGAGAAGTGTGGCCCCGAGGAGAAACCGCAGGACAGGCCGATCTGGATGATGGATTTGCTGGTCTGCATCAACATCTGCCGGGCCTTGTTCAGGCGCAGTTCCAGGTAATACTGGCTGGGCACGCGGTTGAGGTATTGCTTGAAGATCCGCTCCAGTTGCCGGCGGGATACACACACATGCTGGGCGATTTCGTCGGTGGTCAGCGGCTCTTCGATATTGGCTTCCATCAGCAGCACCGCCTGGGTGAGCTTTGGATGGCTGGAACCGAGGCGGTTCTGCAACGGGATGCGCTGGCGCTCGCCGCCTTCACGAATGCGCTCGACCACCAACTCTTCCGACACCGCACCGGCCAGCTCCGCACCGTGATCCCGGGCCAGGACCGCCAGCAACAGGTCCAGCACCGACATGCCGCCGCAAGCGCTCAGGCGATCGCGATCCCAGTCAAACAGATGGCTGGTGGCGATGACCTTGGGGAAACGCTCGGAGAAGTCGTCCTGCCAGCGCCAATGCACGGCGGCACGGTAACCGTCGAGCAAACCCAGCTGGGCCAAGGGATAGACACCCGCCGACAAACCACCGATCACGCAACCGGCACGCACCAGTTGCTTGAGGGCGCTGCTCAGGGGCGAGGCCAGTGCGGTCGGCGGCTCATCGGCCAGCAGGAACAGCTTCTGGAACCCCTCGAGCTTGCCGGCCCAAGGTTCGCCCGGCAATTGCCAGGCGCCGGCGGCCGGTGGCTCGGCCTGCAGGAACGACAGCTCGTAGACCACATCCGGATGCACCCGCTGAGCGACACGCAAGGCCTCCTCGGCCAGCGCCAGCGTCAAGGCTTTAGTGCTGGGCCAAATCAGGAAACCTATTCGATGGGCAGTCATGGCGGGCGATCCGAAGCGAAAACAGTGTTAAAGCCAAAAGCGGCTGCAACCAAATTAGACCATCTGGCGCGCGGTGCGCAGCATGACCCAAATCAGGTGCGTAACGGGAGCGATTACTTGAGGCTGCCCGAAAGAAATTGTTGCAGGCGCTCCGATTGCGGATTGACCAGCACTTCACGTGGGTTGCCGCTTTCTTCGACGATGCCCTTGTGCAGGAACACCAGCTGGTTCGAGACCTCGCGGGCAAAGCCCATTTCGTGAGTCACCACCACCATGGTCCGACCTTCCACGGCCAGGGCCTGCATCACCTTGAGCACGTCGCCCACCAGCTCCGGGTCCAGCGCCGAGGTCGGCTCGTCGAACAGCATCACCTCAGGCTCCATCGCCAGCGCACGGGCAATCGCCACGCGCTGCTGCTCGCCGCCGGACATGTGGCCCGGGTAGGCATCCTTGCGATGGGCCACGCCGACCTTGTTCAGGTAGTGCTCGGCCTTCTCCCGCGCTTCAGCCTTGGCCACGCCCAGCACATGCACAGGCGCTTCCATGATGTTTTCCAGCGCGGTCATGTGGGACCACAAGTTGAAATGCTGGAACACCATCGACAGCCGCGAACGCATGCGCTGCAGTTGCTTGGGGTCCGCGGCCTTCATGGCGCCATCCTTGCCGGCGACCAGTTTCAGCTCTTCATTGTTGAGCAGAATCTTGCCGGCATGGGGTTGCTCGAGCAGGTTGATGCAACGCAGGAAAGTACTCTTGCCGGAACCACTGGAGCCGATGATGCTGATCACATCGCCAGCGGCGGCCTTCAGGGACACGCCCTTGAGCACTTCGTGACTGCCATAGCGTTTATGCAGGTCTTGGACTTCAAGCTTGTACATGCGGTCGGTTCTCACAAAACGTCAGTCGTTGAGCAGTCGATCGGATCGATGCGTTATCAGTGCTTGCGCGGGGCCAGGTAACCCAGCCAGCGGCGTTCGGCCAGTTTGAACAGGCGCACCAGAATGAAGGTCAGGCACAGGTAGAAAGCGCCGGCCGTGATGTAGGCCTCGAACGGCAAGTAATACTGCGCATTCACCGTGCGCGCCGCGCCGGTGATGTCGATCAGGGTCACGATGGATGCCAGGCTGGTGGTCTGCAACATCATGATCACTTCGTTGCTGTATTGCGGCAGCGCCCGACGCAAGGCCGACGGCAGCAGGATCCGGCGATACAGCTTGTAGCGCGACATGCCCATGGCCTTGGCCGCTTCGATCTCACCATTGGGCGTGGCCCGCAGGCTGCCGGCGATGATTTCGGCGGTGTAGGCGCTGGTGTTGATGGCAAACGCCAGGCACGCACAGAACGTCGCGCTGGACAGCCATGGCCAGAGGAAGCTTTCGCGCACGATCGCGAACTGCGCCAGCCCGTAATAGATCAGGAACAGCTGCACCAGCATCGGCGTGCCGCGGATCACGTAGGTGTAGAGCCAGGCCGTCATGTTGACGATCGGCTGCTTGGACACCCGCATCAGCCCCAGGGGCAACGCCGCCAGCAGGCCGAAGAACAGCGACAGGGCCAACAATTTGAGGGTGGTCAGCAAGCCACTGAAATACAGCGGCAAGGCTTCATAGATGACGTTGTAGTCGAAGATCATAGATCAGCCGCCCTTACGCCTACCGAGTAGCGCTTCTCAAGGTGACGCAACGCCAGCAACGAGACACTGGTGATCACCAGGTACATCGCCGCCACTGCGAGGAAGAAGGTGAAAGGCTCGCGAGTGGCATCCGCCGCCTGCTTGGCCTTGAACATCATGTCTTGCAAGCCCACCACGGAAATCAGCGCGGTAGCCTTGGTCAATACCAGCCAGTTGTTGGTGAAGCCCGGAATCGCCAGGCGAATCATCTGCGGCACCAGCACCCGGAAGAACACCTGGAAGCCGCTCATGCCATATGCCATGCCCGCCTCGGCCTGGCCCTTGGGAATCGCCATGAATGCACCGCGAAAGGTCTCCGACAGGTACGCACCGAAGATGAAGCCCAGGGTGCCGATACCGGCCGCCAACGGATTCAGGTCGATGTAGTCGTCATAGCCGAGCATCGGTGCCACGCGATTGAGCAAGTCCTGGCCGCCGTAGAAAATCAACAGGATCAGCACCAGGTCGGGAATGCCGCGAATGACCGTGGAATACAGGTCGCCCAGCCACGCCAGCCAGCGCACCGGAGAAAGGCGCAACGCAACGCCGATCAAACCCAGGACGATGGCCAGGGCCATCGACGACAAGGCGAGCTCAAGCGTCAACCATGCGCCATCGAGGATGACAGCCCCGTAGCCTTTCAACATGATTCAGGTCCTCGAAAGTGGGATGAAAAAATGGCGCAAACCGCAGAGATCCTGTTGCTTGCGCCATTTCGCACGAGTGGCGGGACGTCGTTACTTGCCGTAGATGTCGAAAGCGAAGTATTTGTCCTGGATTTGCTTGTACTTGCCGTTCTCGCGGAGGGCGGTGATCGCGCCATTGATCTTGTCTTTCAGCGCATCGCCCTTGCGAACCGCGATACCGATGCCGTCGCCGAAGTATTTCTCGTCGGTGAAGGCTGGACCTACGAATGCGAAGCCCTTGCCGGCATCGGTCTTGAGGAAGCCGTCATCCAACAGGGTAGCGTCTGCCACGGTGCCGTCGAGGCGGCCGGCAGCGACGTCCAGGTAGATTTCGTTCTGCGAACCGTACGGCTTGATCTCGGCACCCAGCGGAGCCAGGACTTCACGGGCGAAACGCTCGTGGATCGAACCACGCTGCACGCCGATGTTCTTGCCCTTGAGCTCGGCCAGGTTGTCGCTGACCTGGGTACCGGCCTTCATCACCAGACGGGCCGGGGTGTTGTAGTACTTGTTGGTGAAATCAACGGACTTCTTGCGATCTTCAGTGATGGACATGGACGACAGGATCGCGTCGATCTTGCGCACCTTCAGCGCCGGTATCAGGCCGTCGAATTCCTGCTCGACCCATACGCACTTGACCTTCATTTCTTCGCACAGCGCGTTGCCGATGTCGTAGTCGAAGCCGACGATGCTGCCATCCGGGGCTTTCGAGGCGAACGGAGGGTAAGCCGCTTCGATACCAATCTTCAGGGGCTTCTCATCAGCGAAGGTCGGCAGGGACAGCACGGACAGTGCCAGGGCGCCAAGCAGCACAAGTTTCTTCATCTTGGGACTCCATCGGTAAAGGGCAAAAACGGCAGAGTGAGCAACAGCCCAATATGCGAATGGGTGGAACGAACGTGGGTGCTGCGTCCTGGGAAGCTCACGGTTTATCCAACGCGAGCCACGACGAGCGAGTGATCGGCATTCTAACGACAGGCCCGAAGCCGATATTTCTTCAATGCGACAACAAATTACAGAAGCACCGAGAAAGCGGTTCGAGCACATTGACAGCCCCGCAAATTCATGCAAGAGCAAAAGAAGGGAAACCGATCTATGCTGCAAATAGCGGGCCCATTATTCGCAAACCCTTCTAATCCGGCAAGCACAGCGTGTCGGCTTATTTTCCGGAACGCCCGGAGCCGCCCTGTAACGGGGCTTCGCGTTTCACATCGCCCCGTTGTGGCGCCTTTGGTTACACATTTCGAAACACCGGTAACGTTCAGACACCTCCCACTTCAAACGCCGATATTTATTCATTCGCCGAACCCGTGGCGAGGGAGCTTGCTCCCGCTGGGCTGCGAAGCAGCCCCAAAGCCAGGCACCGCGGTCGTTCGAACCCCCAACCTGTGGCGAGGGGATTTATCCCCGTTGGGCTGCGAAGCGGCCCTAAAACCAGGCAACTCGGTGTATCAGGAAGAATGAGTCGGGGATCTTGGGGCTGCTTCGCAGCCCAGCGGGGATAAATCCCCTCGCCACAAAGGCCATGCGACGCGCACAAAAAAGCCCCGCCAGGCAAATGCCAGGCGGGGCTTCTTGAGGTCACAAACCGCCGTCAGGCAACGTTCATGGTCTTGTGCGTCTCGATCAAGTGCGCCACCACACCCGGGTCGGCCAGGGTGGAGATATCACCCAACCCGTCGTATTCCGCCGTGGCGATCTTGCGCAGGATGCGGCGCATGATCTTGCCGGAACGGGTCTTCGGCAGCCCTGGTGCCCACTGGATCACATCCGGCGAGGCAATCGGACCGATCTCCTTGCGCACCCAGTTCTTCAGTTCCAGGCGCAGGGCCTCGCTGGTTTCTTCGCCGGCATTGAGGGTGACGTAGACATAGATGCCCTGCCCCTTGATGTCGTGCGGCACACCCACCACCGCCGCTTCGGCGACTTTCGGGTGGGCGACCATGGCGCTCTCGATCTCGGCCGTGCCCATGCGGTGGCCGGACACGTTGAGCACGTCATCCACTCGACCGGTGATCCAGTAGTAGCCGTCCTCGTCGCGACGGGCGCCGTCACCGGTGAAGTACATGCCGCTGAAGGTCTTGAAGTAGGTGTCGACGAAACGGTCATGATCGCCGTACAGCGTACGCGCCTGGCCTGGCCACGAATCGAGGATCACCAGGTTGCCTTCGGCCGCGCCTTCGATCAGGTTGCCGAGGTTGTCCACCAGCGCCGGCACCACACCAAAGAACGGGCGAGTGGCCGAACCCGGCTTCAACGCCGTGGCGCCTGGCAATGGGCTGATCAGCACGCCACCGGTCTCGGTCTGCCACCAGGTGTCGACGATCGGGCAACGTTCCTTGCCGACATTCTTGTAGTACCAGTCCCAGGCTTCCGGGTTGATCGGCTCGCCCACCGAACCCAACAGGCGCAGGCTGCTGCCATCGGCGCCTTCGACAGCGGCGGTGCCCGAGGCCATCATCGCGCGGATGGCGGTTGGCGCGGTGTAGAGGATGCTGACCTTGTGCTTGTCGATGACCTTGGCCACCCGGGTGATGTCCGGGTAGTTCGGCACGCCTTCGAACAGCAGCGTGGTCGCGCCATTGGCCAGCGGGCCGTAGACGATATAGCTGTGGCCGGTGACCCAGCCCACGTCGGCGGTGCACCAGTAGACCTCACCTGGCTTGTAGTCGAACACGCGCTCATGGGTCAGCGCTGCATACAGCAGGTACCCGGCCGTGGTGTGCTGCACGCCCTTGGGCTTGCCGGTGGAACCGGAGGTGTAGAGGATGAACAGCGCTTCCTCGGCGCCCATTTCCTTCGGCGCGCAAACGGTGCCGGCCACCTTCATCAGGTCTTCGTACCAGATGTCGCGGTGCTGGTTCCACTTGATGTTGCCAGCCGTGCGCTTGCACACGATGACTTTCTGGATGCTGCTGGTTTCCGGGTTGGTCAGCGCGTCATCGACGTTAGCCTTGAGCGGGATCTTCTTGCCAGCGCGAACGCCTTCGTCGGCGGTGATCACCACTTTGGATTTGCAGTCGATGATCCGGCCGGCCAGCGCTTCAGGGGAAAAGCCGCCGAACACCACCGAGTGAATCGCACCGATCCGGGTACAGGCCAGCATCGCGACCACGGCCTCAGGGATCATCGGCATGTAGATGGTCACCACGTCGCCGCGATGCACGTCCTGGCCACGCAGGGCGTTGGCGAACTTGCAGACTTCTTCGTGCAGTTCGCGATAGGTGATGTTGCGGCTCTCGGACGGGTCATCGCCCTCCCAGATAATCGCAATTTGATCGCCGCGCTCGGCCAGGTGACGGTCGAGGCAGTTGTAGGACACGTTCAAGGTGCCGTCGGCGAACCACTTGATATCGACATGGTGATCGTCGAAGGAGGTCTGTTTCACCGTGGTGAACGGTTTGATCCAGTCGAGGCGCTTGGCCTGCTCGCGCCAGAAGCCATCCGGGTTGACGACCGACTGCTGATACATCGCCTTGTAGGTCGCCTCGTCAGTCAACGTACTGGCCGCAACCTCGGGGCGAACGGGATACAGAGAAGCCGCACTCATCTTTCTTACCTCGGAGACATAGTTGTTTTTGTATGGTCCCGTTGTAGCCCGGGGCGGGCCTATAGAACCATTCGACGATGGTAGTAACAAGTCCCTACAAAATGTCGGTACTAACGTGCAACCCCGCTCCCGCCAGGCTTTCCCTGTGTAGCAGCCGAGCCTGTGGGAGCCGAGCTTGCTCGCGATGGCGGCAGCACATCCAACATAGATGCGGCAGACAATCCCCTCACCTGCAGCGATTATTACCAGATCAACCAACAGTGTTTATCAAAACCAAGGCTTTTTGCGCCCAGCCCCACTCCCTAAAATTCATCTCGCCAACCGGCAAACACGATTAACGCAACACAGCCCCCACGAAGGCCGTTAATCCAACTTCCAATACTTGCTCCACACGCAACCCCAAAAAGGTTGCGTGACCCCACTCGACCTCAAGAAAGGTGAATCAGATGAAAGCTTTATGGGTTCTGGTCCTCGGCAGCCTGTGCGCCACCGCGATGGCGGATGAGGCCCCGACCGATGTTGCACAGCAAAAACCGGCCATTGAGGAGTACACCTACTCCACCCACCTGGACATCGCCAAGGTCATCTCCATGAGCGACATCCCGAATGTCTGCGAAGTGGTCCCGGCGAAGATGGAATACGACGACTCCAAGGGCCAGCGCCATATCCTGCGCTACAGCGTCATGGGCAACGGCTGCTCCAACGGCTGATCGACTTTGAACGAACCAGGAGCAACCACCATGAAAAGCAAACTGTTCTTCGCCTTGGCCCTGTCCGTACTGGCCGCCAATAGCTTCGCCGCCGACGGTTTCGATCGCACCGGTTCAGCCGCCGCCATCGACCGCTACAACCCCACGGATGCTGCCACGGTCGCCACCGACGGTCACGACCACACCGACCCGACCACTGTCGCAACCGATGGCAACGACCGCACCGGTTCGGCCCGTACCGATTGATCATTACTGGCATTTTCCATGGCCCGGTCTCGATCGGGCCTGGTTGTGTCTGGAACCGCTGAAAACCCTCCGAAAACACAACATGTAGTGCAAAACCGCAAAAAACGCTCGTTTTTTGATCAAAACCAACCGCCGTTCGACCCAGGCAAAAAAAATCTTCGGCGGCCAAAGCCTTGTAAATACTCGCTCCCACGCGGATATACCCTTCGCGACGCCTTCTGTGAGCCATTTCGCCGCAGCACGTAGGCAAAAAAGTCCTTATAATGCCGCCTCAAACGGGCCTGCAATATTCCCTTACAGGGGATCAAGGCTGCCTGAAGCCCACGCCAGCGCCAAATGCCTCCCGGCGTTCTGCGCCGCTTCGGAACGACCCGTACATTTTTCTGTTTATTGCCTGCGTCAGCTGCTGCAACAAACGATTTTTCAAGATCCACCGCGGCCAGTAGGCCTTCATCGGGCATCTGGCCCTCACGCAGGAGACGACACGTCATGCTGAGCTGGGACGAATTCGACAAAGAAGACGGCGAAGTCGCTGTAAAAGGCGCCAACGCCGGCCACGCTTCTGAAGCCAACATGGACCGCCTCGACAGCGCCGGCGGTGCCGCCGCCCTCGAAGCCCGGGCCGTGACGGCCAGCGACTCGGCCGCGATCATTCGCGCCAAGGCCGCCCTCGACAAACTCGACGTCGCCGAAGGCCTCGCCGAACTCGAAGGTGCCTCCGCCCGTGTCGCCGTCGATGAAAAGCGCATGATCAACTGCCGCGCCGACCTCAACCAGCTCGTCCCCTTCAAATACGACTGGGCCTGGCAGAAGTACCTAGATGGCTGCGCAAACCACTGGATGCCGCAAGAAGTCAACATGACCGCCGACATCGCCCTCTGGAAAAACCCGGAAGGCCTGACCGACGACGAGCGCCGCATCGTGATGCGCAACCTGGGCTTCTTCTCCACCGCCGACTCCCTGGTCGCCAACAACCTGGTCCTGGCCGTGTACCGCCTGATCACCAACCCGGAATGCCGCCAGTACATCCTGCGCCAGGCGTTCGAAGAGGCGATCCACACCCACGCCTACCAGTACTGCATCGAATCGCTGGCCATGGATGAAGGCGAGATCTTCAACATGTACCACGAGATCCCATCGGTCGCGAAAAAAGCCGCCTGGGGCCTGAAGTACACCCGTTCGATCTCCGATCCGAAGTTCGAAACCGGCACCCCGGACACCGACAAAGAGCTGCTGCGCAACCTGATCGCCTACTACTGCGTCCTGGAAGGCATCTTCTTCTACTGCGGCTTCACCCAGATCCTCTCCATGGGCCGCCGCAACAAAATGACCGGCGTCGCCGAGCAGTTCCAATACATCCTGCGCGACGAATCCATGCACCTGAACTTCGGCATCGACGTGATCAACCAGATCAAGATCGAAAACCCGCACCTGTGGGATGCCGAGATGAAGGAAGAAGCGACCCAGATGATCCTGCAGGGTACGCAGCTGGAGATCGAATACGCCCGCGACACCATGCCTCGCGGCGTGCTGGGCATGAACGCGGCGATGATGGAGGACTACCTCAAGTTCATCGCCAACCGTCGCCTGTCGCAGATTGGTCTGAAGGAAGAGTATCCAGGCACGACTAACCCGTTCCCTTGGATGAGCGAGATCATGGACTTGAAGAAGGAGAAGAACTTCTTTGAGACGCGAGTGATTGAGTATCAGACGGGTGGGGCGCTTAGCTGGGATTGATTGTTCAACGATCTCACTAAAGCAAAATAAAATCAGCCCCGCTCCATGCGGGGCTTTTTAGGGGATGGACATGGAAAATACTAATGCAAAGATTCAACTGTCTCTAAACGATGGGACATTTGAAATCTCCGGCTCTGAAAGTTTTGTATCCCAACAAATCGAAAACTTCAAAGAAATAATTCTGGCAACACTACACATGAAACCGCGCACTGAGTTACACAGCGCGCCGCCCCCACCGGTTCACACTCTTGAATTAAGTGCAAACGAAGCTCAGCTAACTTTCGAGAAAAAAACCTTTCAACGTGTATTACACATTGAAGATCAGAGCGTACGCATCATTAAAAAAATGCCCGGCTCGAATAATGCTCAAAAAACCATTACCACCGCACTTGTATACCTTTGGGGTAAAAAATCCGTTGGTGTAAACGAGGTTCCAATTCAAGAAATTAGAGCTTTGTGCCAAGAGCAAGGCTGCCTAGACTCTTCAAATTTCTCCAGCCAAATTCAAGGTGCAAAAGAGCTTATACTGGTCGACGGAAAGAAAAACTCATCTTCCAAGACTTGCAAGCTGACGTTACCGGGAGTTGAGAGGGCAGAAGAAATACTAGAAAAGATCAGCAACTAGTATAGGAATACATAACTTGAAGGTTGACGTATTCTCAAATCTCGCCAAACTAACCGAAGTAACTGAACTGGAGAAAATCTGTTATTTGGCGTTCTACTTCATAGAGAACAAAGAGCAACCTGAGTTTACAATTGCCGACATGAGCGCCATTCTTATCGGACTTGGATTTGCAAAACCAAATGCAAGCCGATTAAAAGAAAAATTACTGCGCTCAAGTGACTTCATTAAAGGTTCAAGAGCGAATCTATTCAGGCTATCGCAAAAAAAATATAGCCTCTTGAAATCTAAATTCCCAGACCTTTCCGATTCAGAAGAGATTAACTCTGACGACTCTCTATTACCCGAAATTCTTTTACATGAATCAAAACGTCAATACCTGATAAAAATCGCACAACAAATAAATTCCGCATACGAAAACAATCTGTTCGACGCCTGCTCGTTGATGATGAGACGATTACTTGAAATACTTATCATCCACTGCTTTGAAGCTGAAAACATCCCAGAGCAAATAAAGGATGAGGAAGGTAACTTTCAAAATTTGAAGACTCTAATAAACAAAATAAAATCAAAGTCTGAAATAAAACTATCGCCGGAAGCAAAAAAAGAAATCGACACCTTCAGAGAACTGGGCAACCTTTCCGCTCATAGAATAAGATACAACTGCCGTCGCGACGACATAAGAAACTTAAAACTCGAATATCGCGCAATAATAGAAGAACTTCTATACCTCGCAAAACTCACCAAGGTAAACACCGCGAGCAGGTCCCACTAAAACAGTAATATTGTTCAACAAATAAAGTACGGAACGCCTACTCTAAAGTTTTTCGAGTACTGCTTGACCAGCGACCGCAGAGCTTTTAGGCTTCTATGCGGTGCCTAAGAAACACCTCACACAGCGGACCAACCGCACCCGACAGTAGCGGCTTTTTTGTGCCTACGGCTTCCCCGTGCGCATCAAAAATCTCTGTTATGCCGGGAGTGGACGAATAAAAGACCCGAAAGGGGAATAAGTCCGGCCCTCTGTGTGGGGTTTCTTAGCTCCCGGCACCCAGCCCTAAGAAAGCTGACACCACACAGAGGTAATGGATATGCCTAAGAATTCTCCCTTCATCCTGAAGGATGATCAGCTACAGCGTTACACCGGACCGCGCGCCTTCCTGCAAGGAGGTCGGTCATGTCTGACCCGCTGATTCCTACTCAATTTATTCGCCACAACATTCATCTGCATGCCCTCTTGGTCGAAAACCAGGCTTGGTTCAGCGCATCCGACTTGGGGCGCTTGATGAGTAAGCACCTCGATGAGCGCATGACCCGCAAGCTTGACCCTGACCAGCGCCGGATGATGCTCGTGCATGTCCATGGGTTGACCGAGGAACGTCTGATGCTGAGCGAGTCAGGTGTTTATGCGTTGCTGGTTTATCACTACTGCCCTGAGTATCGGTTGCTGCGCGAGTGGATCACGCATCAGGTAGTGCCTGCGCTGCGGGATGAGCGCTGCTCACATAAGGTGGAGCGGCCTACGTTGAGCGTGTTGGATTGGCCGAAGATGTCGCTCTGCATGCTGCACTGGCAGGATGAACCATGGATTCGCTTGCGGGATATGCCGGCGGTGTTGGTGGATGATCCGTTTAGCCAGCATGAACCCTGGTGGCGGAAAGCGTCGAGAGTTTTGCGAGGGTTTTGAGATTCAATCAGAAGCCGTCGTCCGTGTTCGGGCGGCGGTTTTTTGTTGGTCATATGGAATTGGGGCTGCTGCGCAGCCCAGCGGGAGCAAGCTCCCTCGCCACGGGTGTCAGGTCATAGGTTGGTGTAGGGCGTGGTTGCTGCGTTGTTTTGAAAATCGCGGGCAGGTTTCCACGGCTTTGGCGGTGTGGAACAGTGGTTCAGGAAACGCCCAGTTTCTGTCGAGTCGATTCACTGCTCGGCCGAAGCACTGCTGAAAATCGGCGCTATCGACAAAGCCACTATGCAGGAATTTGGCGAGGCCTGCATGGCTGAGGTGCCTGCTGAAATCTCAGATCAAGAAGATTCGTCGGTACTCAGAGCCGCCCCTCAAAGCCCTCAATGATGTCCTCCGGGGTGAGATCAAAATCCGACGGCATCCGAATCCTCCCCTTCAACCGACCAGGCTTGCGCGCCTGCGGTGTAGCAACATGAGGCAGCAGATCCAGATAAGGCTTGCCGGCCTTGGTGATCACCACCTTGTCGCCCTGCCATGCACGTGCACCCAGTTGTAAGAGCTGGGACTTTGCTTCTTGCAGGGTTACTTGCACCTGTTCACTCATACACCGTCTCCACGGAATCAACTGACCCAAGCTTGAGCGTTCGATAGGTTCAATGTGGCGCTCCTAGTCTCTGTTCTGAAGATTTCTCCACCTACTCGGCCGCGCCCTTGTCGCCATCCTTGGCCTTCGTACCGAGCTGTGCTGCGGTTTTGCGCTTAGGATTGGCACCGCGAACGGGCATTTGGGGAGTCGTTTTTTGCTGCCTGGGCGGCGGCGTGTAAAGGGTCGTGGCAGACTTCGTCAGCCCCAGGCGCAGCCCGAATTTCCTCAAGATGGCTTCGATGGTGCTAAAGGTTGGATTACCCTTGTCCTTCTCGATTTGGTACAGGGCCTTGGTCGACATGTTGCACATGACAGCAAAGGTTTCCTGATCCAGGCCGGTCACCTCAAGCCGTAGCCGGCGGATAGCGGTTCCCAGGGTTTCGATCCCCGTCACATGCTGCATGACGATGTCGTCAATGAGCTCCCTGCGCCGTTCGTTGGTGTTCTCTTTCATCGCAGCCCCCATTCAGCCAGGCGCTTATCCAAATTGTTCAGCGGAATAGACTGAGCGCGCCTCACTTCCTCTGGAAGATCAACCAGCAGATCCGGTAAAGCTCTGAATGTCTCGGCGGCTCCAAGCAGACGCTCGAAAAGCACGTCAGGGCTGACCAAGTCTTGGAAGTCACTGCTGATTATTTTCCAGTCTGGACTTCCCATATGCTCGGCCTTCCATTTGGTTACCCGAGTGACACCTTCCGGATCGAGCACCATCGGTGCAAGGTCATAGATTGGCGCCAGTTCGAATTTGTCCCGATATCTGAAGATGGCCGTGTTGCGCCCATGGTTGTCCGAATTCCCCAGGATACGATTCAGCAGGTCACGGCGAAGGTATTCAAATATCAGCTCCTCAAGCTCACCTTCCTGCCCATTCGTACGCCACAGATGGATCAGGCGACTGAGCACATCCTCATGATTCATTCTCGAACCAGGCTCGGTGTTCTCACATACTGAATAAATCGACTCGACCGGAACTCTTTCCACCATGCCGTTGGCGACTCGCCGATCAAAGCGCGGCATCCACAGGCTTGGCTTTTCGGCCTCCTCAAGCACCAGTTCATTTGTAGATATCGTATTCAAACCGAGCTGGGAGATCGCTTTGTAGTAGTGGTACTCGGCCCGCAGGATGTTCTTGTCGCGCTCAGTCACTTTGTTGCGAGCAAATTTCACCAACCAATGGCGGCGCGCAAGCTCATCAGAAAGCATCGCATCGGCATAAAGCGCGCCGTCCTCATCCTCAACCATAATCAGCTTCGGAGCTTCCCCCTGAGCACCCGTAGCACCGCCTAGCGCAGCGCCAGACTCATAGGCGTACTCAAGAAAATCATTGGTCCTGTCTACAACGTCCTTGCGCGCAAAGGCCTCCTTGCGAGTTTGGTCGATATGTTCAAAAGACTCCTTCACCCGCAAGTGTCCAATGGGTGAGGGCGTGCAGCGACTCAGGAGGAAAAAGCTCATGTCCATACCGTCAGGCTTCTCCCCACCGAATCGCTTCTGCAACGATTTCCGAGCGGCACCGGCCGGTATGATGTCGTAGACAAATGGGGGATAGCCTTTGCTGTCGACAGCGTTCCAGCTCAGCGGAAGGTTCACGCTGATGGCAGATTCAAACGCGGTATCCAGCTTACGGATGAAATAGAGTAAGTAATCTTGATCATAAGATACGCTGCATCGCGACTCCTCAATCTTCTGGACGTTCGACACAGTGAGGACCACAGCATTGCGCCATTGGCCTTCAACGTAAGTCTGGATAGTGAGATGTCCTGACATTTTCACCTCAACCGGAACTATGATGCCGGTTAGTCTCGCTCAAAGCCCCCTTACCAGCAATATAATTCCGATTATCGGCAGTACCTACCGCAAAACCGGCATCATAATACCGATTGCTCTGACCCTGGAACTGCGGAACGGGGGCTGCTTCGCACCCAACGGGAGCAAACTCCCTCGCCCCAGGTATCAGGCCCGAGCAGCTTGGCCTTCCCAAAACGTCGGCTCACCTAAAGGCAACGGCGACCGCCCTCCCCCTCACCACGCTTCCCCCATTTATGGGAAACCGCCTTGCGCTCTTCGCTATAACCTTAGAAGCAACTGCGAATTAGACTTGCCGGAGTTAAGTCCGCGTTGTGATTAAGGAAGACAACATGCAAGAAATTTTCAGCATCAATTGGTTGCTTTGGCTATCGACCATGGTTCCGCTGACCCTGAGTGCGGGCCCCGGCAACTTGATGGTGGCGACGTCGGGTGCGCAAAGCGGTGTGCGTCGTTCGGTGCGGTTTATCGTTGGGCTCGACATTACTTACTTCCTGATCGCCGTGCTGGTCGGCTTAGGCCTTTATCACACGCTGATGAACAATCCGACACTGGTATGGGCGCTGCAAGTGGTGGGCAGTTTCTACATCTTGTGGCTGGGTGTGCGCATGCTGCGTCGTCCACTGAAAGCGCCCACCGACAAGGCCATGCACCTGCAATTTCGGGACGGCATTGTTATACAACTGGGCAACGTGCAAGGGATCGTGATGTTGCTGGTGATGTTTTCCACATTCATGCCTTCCGGCGAGACCAGCAGCACTGTCGTGTTGATCCTCAGTGCGGCGCTGATTTCGCTGAACTTCTTCTCCCATGTCATCTGGGTGTCGATGGGTTCGACCGTGCAGAAACTGATCCAGTCCCGCCCCAAACTGCTGATGTTTCAGAACGCTGCGTTCGGCCTGATGCTGATAGCGGTTGCGGTATGGATTTTCCTGCGCATCAGCCCGCTTTAAGGAGGCTCCCATGACCCAGACCCACGGAATTGTCTTCGCCGCCCCCGGGGCACCCAACGTCATGGAATTGCGCAAATACCCGCTGCGTACCACCGGCCCTGAAGAAATCACTGTGGCCATCGAAGCCGCCGGCGTGAACTTCATCGACCTGCACCGGCGTTCCGGCGCGCTGGACGATGGTTCAGCCTTCCCCCGGGGCTTGGGCATGGAAGGTGCTGGGCGTGTCGTCGAATGTGGATCGCAGGTGAAAAACCTGGCCATTGGCGATCGAGTGGCCTTCGTCGACAGCTCGACCGGCAGCTATGCCGGTCACGCGGTCGTTCGCGCTTCGCGGGCGATACGCTTGCCCGATGGCGTGCCGAGCGAAGTCGCGGCAGGCCTCATGTTCAAAGGGCTGACGGCCGAATACCTGACGCATCGCTGCGTGCCGCTGGCGCCTGGTGACTTTGTGGTATGGCACGCGGCGGCGGGCGGCGTGGGCAGCATTGCCACAAGCTGGCTGGTCGCTCGCGGTGTACACGTGATAGGTCTCGCTTCGACCGAAGCCAAACGCCGTCAGGTTCTGGATGTGGGGTGCATAGCGGCCCTCAATGCCGAAGCGCCAGACACACTGGGGTCGATCCGTGAATTGACCGATGGCAAAGGCGCCCATGTCGTATTCGACTCGATCGGTAAAGATACCGTAGAGCTGTCATTGGCGAGTTTGCGTCCGCGCGGCCACCTCGTGCTGTTTGGCAATGCTTCGGGCGACGTGACGGATTTCAACCTGTCCCGGCTCGGGCAGATGGGCTCGCTGCATGTGACGCGGCCGTCGTTGAAGCACTACATCGGCGGCGACGCTGAATTGACCCACGCGGCCGAACGGGTGCTGCAAGCAGTGGCCAAGGGCGCGATTCGTTTGCCGGCAATAGCGCACTTCCCCCTCGCGCTGGCGGCCCAGGCCCACTGCGTCATGCAATACCGCCAAACCCAGGGTTCATTGATTCTGGTGCCATGACCTCGCGGTAAGACGGTGGTCAGTGCATGCCGACCGCTTTGCCGTGAAACAGCTCCGTCAGATACTCCACCACTCGATCAACGCGGCTCACACCCTGGGTCGCCTGATTGCGCAGCAACCAGATTTCCGAGCGGCGAGCAGGGTGATTGGCCAACACCTGGCACAGACCGGACTGATGTCCGACATAGACGGGTAGCGCGGCAATCCCCAGATCGGCTTCGACGGCCTTGAGCTGCGCATTCAGGTTTGAAACGCGCATCCACAGCTTCTGGTCTCCGGCCATTTCGCTCAACCATTGGGCGAGCGGCATATACGACATTTCTTCGGTCCAGCCGATCAGGCTGTGGTGCTTGAGGTCGGCGGGTTCGGTCGGCAGACCGTTGGCATCGGCATAAGCCCGGGAGCAGAAAAGCCCCTGCATCAGTGTTCCGACCCGGCGCATGGTGAAGTTACCGTTCTCCGGTCTGCGCAAGCGGATAATGATGTCGCTGTGGCTCTGCGTGAGTTTCGACGACACCGCCGAGTTAATGAAGTCGAAACTGATCTCCGGGTGCTGAGCATGAAATACCGCGAGTTGCGGAATGATCAAGTGCGTACCCATTAGTTCCGGACAATCGATGCGCACCTGTCCCGCCATCCGATCACCCGGTTGCGACATTTGCCGCTCGATCAGTTTGAAACGCTCCTCCGTTTCCAGTGCCAATGGCAGCAACGCTCTTCCCGCTTCAGTCAGGAAGTAACCGTTGGTCTTCTTCGAAAACAATACCGTACCGAGCGATTCCTCGAGCGCCGCGATCTTGCGCGACACCGTCGAGGCCGAAACCTTGAGCGAGATTCCGGCCTCGGTCACGTTGTTCGATTTAGCCACGAAGATAAAAACCTTCAGATCATCCCAATCCATGTCGATGACATACCCAAAAATGGAAAATCGATCCCCACCTATTTCTATTCGAAATATCCAGAGGCCACGTTACAGTTTTTGCATGGAGCAAAACCCTAGAGGAAACATGGATGATACGTAACTCAATGCGCGCCCTTCCAGGGTTCATGCAGCCGTTTCTGAGTTGGCTGACAGCCAAGCCTCTGCCCGAAGACCTCGATAAAGTCCGACCTCTGAAGCCGTTCCACCATATCGTTGTGTCGGCGGGATTAATAGCCGGCGGCGCGCTGTTGGCCGGCATCGGTTATTCGCAGGCCAGCATTGCGCTGTGGCTGTTGGGCTTTGTCCTCGCCACCGGTGGCATCAAGCAGATGCAAGTGATGATCTGCCACAACTGCGCCCATGACATGGTCTTCGAATCGCGCGAGACCAATATGACCGTCGGCCGGATCATTTCCGGCGTCCTGATGCTCAAACCCTTCGATACCTACAAGAGCGAACACGCGCTGCATCACAGTTCGAAAACGCTGCTGACCGACGATGATGACACCCTCTCCTACCTGCAAAGTGTGGTGGGTTTGAAACCGTCCGACAGCATCGCCAGCATGTGGACCAAACTGGTCTCGACCGCGCTGTCGCCACTGGCCGTGCTGCGTTCGTGCTGGGGCCGATTGAAAGGCACCGCCACGGCTGAAAACCGCCGCGTCGCAGTACTGACCTTGGTCTTCTGGGCGGGCCTTGCACTGCTGTCGGCAGCCTTGGGCCATTTCGATCTGTTCATCGTGGCGTGGGTGATTCCGATCTTCGCCGGCTACCACATCAGCACCACATTTCGCCTGGCGGCCGAGCACACCTGGCCCAGCGTGGACGTACTGGAACGGCGCGGCATCGACTTCATTTGCGAAAGCACCACCGGCGTATTCATCGGCGAAGAACTGCGCATACCCCAAGGTGCGGGAACTGTTCGACGCTTCGCCCATATCAGCGTTTGGCTGATCAAGATGCTGGCGTTCCACTTGTTTGTCCGGGTGTTTGTGATGGTCGGCGATACACCGTGTCACGACTTTCATCACCGGCGCCCACGATCCAAAGAGTGGCCGAACTACATCACTGCCCGCGAACGCGACAGGATCGAAGGTTCCAAACCCTTTCCCACGAACTACGCCGAGACCTGGGGCTACATCAACTCGGTGACCACCAACTTTCGCAACTTTCAGCGGGCGCTCCCGTACTACGCAACCAGGACAGCAACTTAAAAAGGACTTTGACGATGACTTTCAGCAAAACCGCTCTGCTCACCACCGTGCCTTCGGATTCCCATAGTTGGAATCTGGTGTTCATGGAGTTCCTGCTCACGGACATGGGCTACAACGTCGAGAATCTGGGACCGAACACGCCCATGGATGAAGTGATCGCGCGGCTCAACCGCCACGCCAGCGCCATGGTTGTCGTCAGCACGGTCAATGGCCATGGCTACATCGAAGGCGCTGAACTCGCGCGGCGTATTCGTAGCGAAACCAAACACACCGACGGGGTGTATATCGGCGGCAAGATCTGCACCGAAAACGATCCTCGGACCATTGCCCGCCATAGCGACACACTGCGCGCCGCCGGTTTCGATGAGGTGTTCGACGACAGCGTGGCCAACAGCTTCGATGCCTTTCAGGAATTGGTGTCTGCCCAGTTGTATCCAGAGCATTACCTGGAGAAACGGATCGCTCGCTGACCCGTTGCACCCTTACCGACTCGCAGAAAAAGGCAGATCAGGATGATCGATTTCAACACCCATGTTCTTGAACGCTTCAACGCCCATGGCCCGGTGCTCCAGCCGCGAATGGGCTTCAGTGACCCGGCCCGGATGCAAGCCGGCCTGGAAGCCACGGCAGCGAGCCGGGCGAACACTGTGTGCACCATCACCCTTGATGCGTTCACCCGGGTAAACAATCTTGAAGCAGCGCAACGGGCCATCGACAGCGAATCGATGCTCAACGGTTATCCGATCGTCAACCATCCGCCAGCGCAAACCCGTGCCATGATCGACCAGATCGATGCGCGCTACCGCCTGCCAGTGCAGGTTCGTCATGGTTCACCCGACCCGTTGCACATTTTCGAGCGCATGGTCGAAGTCGGTCTGCCCACCACCGAGGGCGGGCCGATTTCCTATTGCCTGCCGTACAGTCGCACGCCGTTGCGCGAGGCGTTCGGGCACTGGGAGAAAGCCTGTCAGGTGCTGTCCAGCGGCGTCGACAACAGTCACATCGAAAGCTTCGCCGGTTGCATGATGGGACAGATGTGCGACCCGGTGATTCTGGTGGCGCTGAATATTCTTGAAGGGTTGTTCTTGCGCTCCCATGGCATCAAGACGCTGTCGTTCTCCTACGCTCAAGGCACCTCGCCGGTGCAGGATCGTGCGGCGGTGACAGCCCTCCAACAACTCGCGGCCGAATATTTTGCGCCGGGCAGCTATCACTTTGTCGGTTATGTGTTCATGGGGTTCTTCCCGCGCTCGCTTGGCGGTTTTTGCCGAATCACTGGCGATGCGCTGGCGATGATCCGCGCCACGGGTGTGCAGCGCGTGATCATCAAGACACCGGTGGAATCAAGGCGCATTCCCCGGGTAGAGGAAAATATCGCGGCGCTGGAGTACTGCGACTATTGCCTGAACACCGACGGCGTTTTACCGCAGATTCCGTTCGATTCCCAGGAACACGAACGCGTCCTGCGCAGCGCGAAACGCCTGATCGAAGGCACGCTGGCCCACGACAGCAACTTGTCCGAAGCCCTGCTCGGTGCCTTTGACAGTGGTTTTCTGTCGATCCCCTACTGCCTGCACCCCGACAACAAACGCGGCGCCGGCACCGTGCTGACGCCGGAAAGCTATTACCACGGGTTCCAGGGCGAGCGGGTGGAAAACGCCTTCTCGTTTCTGGCGGCGCTGAGACAGAACATCCGCACCTATGACTGCGTGCTTTGACCCTGGAACGACCCGCTCACTGCCTTAATTGGGGGCTGCTGCGCAGCCCAGCGGGAGCAAGCTCCCTCGCCACAGGGTTGGTGTCGAGCTGGGAATATCAATAAAGTCTCGGGCGCTGTCCATGGCTGGGGCATTGCTGCAGATTTTACATTGAGCTGAAAACAATCAGTGCAACCCACCCCGCCTCCCGCTATTAATATCCTTTCCCCCTCAAGGACCCGAGCCCTTCATGAAATTCGACCTCGCCTATTGCCGCAGCCTCGACGACAAGCTGTCGATCTATGACGTGCGCGATCTGAATTTCGACGAGACGGTGGCGTTCGATTCCGCGAAAGAACAGTTCCAGTGCCCCAACGATGCCTGTCGGACGGCGTTTGATGAGGAGAATCGGCTGACGACGCTCAATGCCAAGAGCGTCAATTACATTCGCACGCCACATTTCAAGAACCAACCAACGACCCAGCATATCGAGGGCTGTCCTTATGTCAGCCCGAAAACACCGGGGTTGGGTGCGCAGAGTGGCGAGGCGGAAACGGATGACGACCGCGAAGAGCATTTTCCGTCGGAGCTGTTGCTGACTCGGCGTCAGTACGTGCGTAAACCGTCCGATCTGCCGAAGGATGTCGAAGCGACTCGCCCTCCCCCCCTCTCTGCATCGTCCCACGGTGATGACACTCATTCCGCCCAGGACTCGACACCGGACAAGACCAGTGTCTTCGCCCACCCGGTGGAATGTTTCGTCTCGAATTTCGATAACAAGGATCTGCTCAAGCGCATGCCGCTGAAGATTGGCGAGCACACGGCGCCCTATGGATCGTTCTTCAAGAAGATCGACTACTTGCAGGACAACAAGGGCTTGATCTACTGGGGCAAGATCAAGGAGATCAAGGATTACACGCTGAGCTTTCGCATCGATTTCGAAGCAAAGGTCTGGTTCAAGCAAGCGGACGAGGCAAAGAAGAAGCCTTACTCAGTCAACGTTTACCTGAGCAAGAAGCTGATCGACAACTACCGCAAGCGCAAAGCGTTCCTGGAAGAAATCAAGCACGCCATCGACAGTGACGAGTCGTTGTATTGCTTCTTTTATGGCGTGACGCCGGAGTTCAAGCAGGTGCCGAGCAAGAAAAACCCCGACCAGACGTTCGGGGTGTTCAGCGCCAATATCGAGAACCTGGACCATTTTATTATTCGGGAGGCGCCGGGGTTGGCGGATCAATAGCCCCCTACCCCAGCAACATCCCCCCCATGACCAGCATCAACAACCCCACATACACCCGCGCATGCAGCCGATCCGGTATCCGCCCGATCCACGGCGTTGCCAGGCGGATGCCCAATAGCCCCCCGAGCGTGAGTACAGCGAAGGCCAGCAAGTCGACATAACCGACGAACCACGGCCCAAGGTCCGTTCCGGTGAAAGCGGCCAAGGCCATGTAGGTCACGGTGCCGGCCAAAGCGACAGGCAGGCTCAGCGGATTGGCCATGGACGTGGCCTGGGACATGTTCAAGCCACATCGGCGCAGCAGCGGCACGGTCATGACACTTCCGCCGACACCCAGGAACGTGGCAATGATTCCGACAGCCGTACCACCCAACGTCGTCTCCATCGCCGACAGAGGTCGTGGGTCGGCATCCCTGGCGCGCGTCAGAAAACCTCGCCGCAACAGGCAATCCAGAATGGTCAGGCCCAAGTAGGCAATGAAGGCGTAGCGGATAATCTCGCCGCTCATCCAGGTGGCAGCCGTTGCGCCGAGGATCGCGCCCAGAGCGATGAAGGCGCCGAACGGCCACAAGTAATGACGAAGCAGCTGACCGGCGCGGTGATGTTTTCCAGTGGCAACCAAGGCGTTGACGATCATGACGCAGGTGGAAGTGGCCACGGCGATGTGCATCGCCGACTCACCGATAACGTCACCTGCGTGGCGAGCCATCAGCAGGCGGTAGATCAACGGCACCACGACAAAACCACCGCCGAACCCAAACAGCACGGCGGTCACGCCACTCAAGCAGCCGAAACAGGCGAGCAATACGTAGAACATCTAGGGAAGTCCGTGGAATGGGGAGGCGTCCACGATAGGTAAACGAAGGTTGGCCCGCTGTAGCAAACCGGCCAATAATGTTCGCGTTTACGCCAATCGCGAGTCACCCTTCGATGCGCAACACTTCGATCGATTTGCTGGATGCGACACCCAGGGCCGTCGTCGCCATTGGCACCGATTACCCCCACGGGCATCTGTTGCCGATGCACCATCATCGCCGGGCCCAACTGCTCTACGGTGCCACCGGGGTGATGCAGGTCGGCACGGCGGACGGCAACTGGGTGGTGCCGCCGCAACGGGCGGTCTGGATTCCACCGGGGGTCGACCATGAAGTGCTGATGCTGGGCGTGAGCACCCGTAGCCTGTACATCGAACCGGCTGCGGTTACGACCATGGACACGCGGTGCCAGGTCATCGGCGTGTCGCCCTTGATGCGCCAGTTGCTGATGGAAGCCGTGGCGCTTGCGCCGGACTACGACGAGGCTGGACGCGATGGCGCGCTGATCGATCTGCTGCTCCACGAACTGCTGCGCAGCACCCATCTGCCACTGCACCTCCCACTGCCCCAGGACCCGCGCCTGCTCGGCCTGTGCCGGGCGTTCCTGAAACACCCCGACACCCATGCCTCGCCCGTGCAATGGGCGGCGCAATTGCATATCAGCCTGCGCTCCTTCAATCGCCTGTTCAGCCGGCAGACCACGCTGAGTTTCAGCCAGTGGCGACAGCAGGCGTGTGTCATGGCGGCGTTGGCCCGTTTGGCCGAAGGGGATTCGGTGACGTGCATAGCCTTGGATCTGGGCTACGACAGCCCCGCTGCGTTTTCCACCATGTTCCGTCGGGTGCTGGGTCACGCTCCGAGCGCCTGGCTGGAGAAGACCACCGGTCATTGATCAAAAAATGAGATTGATCAGGATTCAAAACAACTGTACAAAAACACAGTATTTTTTGAATCCCACAGCTTTGGAGCACCCCATGGCCTCTCTCGCAATCAAAACCACCCTGGAACGCATCGCTGTCTATCAATTCACCCCTGCTCACAGTGCGCAGGCCCGAGCCATGCTGGGCTGGAGTGTCGAGGAGCTGTCCCGGCAATCCGGCGTCTCGGTCCAGGCCATCCGCCGCTTCGAGGCCGGTGGCGAGTTGCTCGATGTAACCCGCCTGGCCCTGGCGTTTCGCCTGGAGGCCGAGGGGCTGGTGTTCTTCCCCGGGTTCGCACCGGGGCGCGGCATGAACATCAAGGGCGCGACGCCGGACCCGATGGGGCGGCCCGATTACGCGATGATCGAATAACACCGTCTGCGCACATGCTAGGCGATACCGGCTCGGTCCGGGTACGCCGAGGGTTCTACGTCCAGCCACCAGGCGCGGCCACGTTGCGGCTGCGCCAGGGTGAATGCTTCGCCCATTTGCGGTGTGGTGATGCAAACGTTGCGCTCCCAGGCCAGGGCCAGGATGCGATCGAAAGGTTCATACCAGGCATGCATCGCCAAGTCGAACGTGCCGTTGTGGATCGGCAGCAGCCAGCGGCCCTTCAGGTCGATATGAGCCTGCAGGGTCTGCTCCGGCTGCATGTGCACATGGGGCCAATCGACGTTATAGGCGCCGGTTTCCATCAGCGTCAGGTCGAAGGGGCCGTATTGTTCGCCGATGCGTTTGAAACCCTCGAAGTAGCCGGTGTCGCCACTGAAGAAAATTCGCGTGGCGCCGTCGATCATCACCCACGAGGCCCATAAGGTGCTGTTGCTGTCGAACAGACCGCGACCGGAAAAATGCTGGGAGGGCGTGGCGATGAACTCGATGCCGTCCACCTCGGTGCCTTGCCACCAGTCCAGCTGACGCACCTTGCTGGCATCGACACCCCATTTGATCAGGGTATCGCCCACGCCAAGGGGGGCCAGGAAGTGGCGAGTCTTGGCCGCCAGCTTGAGGATCGCCTGATGATCGAGGTGGTCGTAATGATCGTGGGAAAGGATCACCGCTTCAATCGGCGGCAACTCTTCCAGGCTGATGGGCGGCTGATGAAAACGCTTGGGGCCGACCCATTGCACGGGTGAAGCACGTTCGGAGAACACCGGGTCGGTCAGCCAGAATTTGTCCCGCAGCTTGAGCAACACGGTGGAGTGGCCGAGACGGAAGACGCTGTGATTGGGCGCGGCCAGCAACGCGGCGCGCGTCAGCGGTTGAACCTCGATGGCGCCCGCGGGCCGGGTAGCGCGCGGCTTGTGGAAGGTCATGTTCCAGATGATGCGCAGGGTCGTGCCGAACCCTTGCCGCGGAGTGAAGGCGTGATTGCGATACTTGCCCTGTTCGTGCCGGGATAAATGTTGGGCAGCCGGGCTATCGGTCGGAAAAGAGGGAATGGTCATGGTGCGATAACTCCAAGGACGTCGTCGCAATTGCGCTTCGCCGTTGTGGGACGCTGGATGGCCGTTGCATGCACGCTCAGCCGTTTGACACAGAAACTACACCACTCGGTGTAGTTTCTAGATTGCATGAATGCCGGGAGCAAGTAAACTGCCGAGTGTAAGTTCTCTCCTCTCAACCGACGAATGCCCATGACCGTACCGCAGCGCCTTACCGAGCGAAAACGCGAAGCCATCCTCCAGGCCGCGATTGCTGAATTCCGTAGCAGCGGTTTCGAGATCACCAGCATGGACAAGATCGCGGCGACTGCCGGCGTATCGAAGCGCACGGTGTACAACCATTTCCCCAGCAAGGAAGAGCTGTTTGCCGAAATTCTGAATCGGTTATGGAACAGCATCACCGCAGAACAGGACATGCCCTACAGCTCGCAAACGCCGCTGCGGGAGCAGCTTCAAACGTTGCTGCAAGCCAAACTGCGCCTGCTGGCGGACGAGAATTTCCTCGACCTGGCGCGCATCGCCATCGCCGCAACGATTCATTCCCCGGAACGGGCCCAGGACATGGTGTCGCGCATGGGCCAGCGTGAAGAAGGCCTGACGGCCTGGATTCGCCAGGCCCAGGCCGATGCTCGGTTGAAGCCCGTGGAGCCGGCATTTGCCGCCCAGCAAATGCATGGGCTACTCAAGACGTTCGCCTTCTGGCCGCAGGTTTCCATGGGGCAACCGAGCCTGACCCAGGAGGAGCAGGCCCGGGTGATCGAATCGGCCCTCGACATGTTCCTGAGTCGTTACCAGGCCTGATTGGCTGGCGCATCCCGCTGGATGAGGGACTACCGCATCGATGGGTTGTGCACGACCTTCTGGTGCATTTCGGTGGTCAAGCTGTCGATACGCTCGGTCAACGCCTTGGTCATTTCCGTCAGGCGGGTGTTCTGCTCCAACAATTGGAGCAACTGCGCCGTGTTCTGCGCGGCCTGGGCCTGGCGCTCGCTGTTGGCGACGGCCAAGGCTTCGCGATGTTGCGCATCGGCTTCCGCCTGGGCCTTGTCCCGAGCGGCCTGCCGGGTTTGCGCCAGCAAAATCAGCGGGGCAGCATAGGCTGACTGCAGGCTGAACGCCAGATTCAGCAAGATGAACGGGTAAGCATCGAAGTGAAAGACCCCCATCAGGTTCAGGCTGACCCATAGCAGCACGATCAAAGTCTGCGCACCGAGGAACATCGGCGTCCCGAAAAAACGCGCGAACGCCTCCGCCCTCAGCGCAAAGCGGTCATTGCCAAAAGTCGGCGCCAGATGAGCGTGAGGGCGATGAAAACGCAAGTGGTCAACGGGTGCGGAGGGAGTGGTTTGGGAAGACTTCGTCATCGTGATGTTCTCTGCCAGGGCTGGTGCTCAAGGCACTATAACCGTTGGGGGATCATCATCCATTGAGTCATGCACAGCCCGCGCGTTAAAAGTCAGCGCCACCGCAGATTGCGCCCCAACTCATCGAACAAGGTCACCACCGAACGCAAGGCCCGGCAATCCGGGCGGGTCAGGAGCCACAGAGCCGTGTCATATCCCTGCAACGGTTCACCGAGTGGCATCAGGCCCTGGTTTTCGTCGATCAGAAAGTCCGGCAGCGCCGCCACCCCCAAACCCGCCCGCACCAGTTCGGTGACAGAGAGCATGCTGTTGCAGCGATAGGCGGGCACTACGCCGGGTAAATGCTGACGACGCCAGGCCACGGTGGGGTGATCGGGGAGAAAATCGTCCGGCGCGATCCAGGTCATGGCGGCCAGGTCATCCACATTCGCCGAGCGCAGGTACGTGGCACCGGCACATACCCGGAACGTCACATTGCCGAGGTTGCGACCAACCAAGTGCTCCGGCGGCGTACGGGTCAGTCGCAACGCGATGTCGGCATCCCGGCGGCTGAGGTTGGCGAAGTCATTCGAGGTGCTCAACTCGAGGCTCAACGCCGGATAAGCAGGCATGAAACGCGCCAGCGCCGGCAGCAACAACGCTTGCAGGACCGAATCACTGCACGTCAGGCGCACCGTCCCGCTGATGACCTCGCCGCCCTGCTCCACCCCCACTCGCGCCGCCTCCAAGGCCTGCTCGGCGCGTTCGGCTTGTTCGGCCAATGCCTGGGCCAGGCTCGTGGGCAAGTACCCGGAACGGCTTTTCTCGAACAAGGGCTGGCCCAGGGCTGCCTCCAGCCGACGTACCGAACGAAACACCGTGGACACGTCCACCTGCAGCAGCCGAGCGGCCCGTGCCAGCGAGCCACCCCGGACCAGCGCCAGGATCAGGGACAGATCGGGATAGTCCAGACGATAGTGCGTTGCTGCATTGATCACTTGGATAAACGCCAATATTGATTGCGTGAACGCCAATCTATAGTGGCCACCAGGAATCAACAAGCGGCGAGCTCCCATGGAAAAACAGCATGCGTTAAACATCGCCCTGGTCGGCGACCACGATCCACACATCACCGCTCACCGGGCGATCCCCCGCGCACTTGAGCTGGCAGGCACACAAACCGGCCATGCCCTTCGCCTGCAATGGCTGGCAACGCCGCTCATTACCGACAATGCTGTGCTGGAGGATTTCGACGGCGTCTGGTGTGTGCCCGGCAGCCCCTACCAAAACGAAGCCGGCGCCTTGCAAGCCATTCGTTTTGCCCGCGAACAGCGTCGCCCTTTCCTGGGCACCTGCGGTGGTTTTCAGCATGCCGTGCTGGAATATGCCCGTCACGTGATGGGCTGGGTCGACGCCGTCCATGGTGAAACCTCTCCCGAGGCTGAACGGGCGCTGTTGACGCCGCTGAGCTGCGCCCTGGTGGAAACCATCGACAGCCTTCAACTCGAGGCGGGCTCGTTGATCGCCAAGGCCTATGGCCGACAGACCGCGTTCGAGGGCTACCATTGCCGCTTCGGGGTCAATCCGGACTTTGAAAAAGACTTGCTGAGCCAGCGCCTGCACGCCGTCGCCCGGGATTCGGCCGGCGACCTGCGAGCGGTGGAGCTGCAGGACCATCCGTTCTTTGTCGCCACGCTGTTCCAGCCTGAACGAGCCGCGCTGGAAGGCCGGGTGCCGCCGCTGGTCCGCGCGTTTGTCGAAGTCTGCGCAAGGAAAATGTCATGAGCGCCCACTGTTACGCCGTGATTTTCACCTCCCTGCGTACCGAAGGGGACCAAGGCTACGCCGAAGCCGCCGAGCGCATGCTGGCCCTGGCCCGGGAGCAGCGCGGATTTTTAGGTGTCGAATCGGCCCGTGGCGACGATGGCCTTGGGATTACTGTGTCGTATTGGAGCGATGAAGCCGCGATCCTGGCCTGGAAGCAGCATCCCGAACACCGCGCGATCCGTGAGCGCGGTCGCTCAACCTGGTACACCCATTGCCATACGAGGGTGTGCAAGGTCGAACGGGACTATGCCTTCCAACGCCCAAACTAATACCAGGACACCAATCCTTGTGGGAGCGAGCTTGCTCGCGATGGCGGTATGTCAGTCACGGTGATGTTGGCTGATCCACCGCTATCGCGAGCAAGCTCGCTCCCACAGGGTTTCTGTTCAGTTCAAGATCGAGGCCTCAGCCTTCCACCAACTGCCGCACCGCCACGATTTCCGGCAGATCGCTGCGGGCCATGTACACCCGCAAAGGTTCGGTGAGGTTGATGCGGTCGTCGATGTTCTGGTCCAGCAACAGCTGGATCCGCTCGCGCTTGAGGGCCATGGCGCCGTCTGCTGCGGGGGCCCAGACAAATTCGCTGGTGGGAATGATGCCGTCGTCGGCCACGTCCATGCCGAAGGCGTCTTCGCTGAACCGCACAATGTACTGGCCAGTCTTGCGGTTCAGGCCGACAAAACCCTTGAGCTGGTCGGCGGCCTGGCAGATGAATGTCGAAGTGGTGCGCATGGTAAACCTCATGGATGCGTCCCTCGGGACGTCTGATCAATGGTTTACACGCAGGGCAAGCGGATGCTGGAATTGAGGTTTCCCTCTGCGGGGAAACTGTGCGGCCAAGATTACCGTAGACCGGCCTGAAAAAGCACCGCAACAGAGGAATTCGTCCCGACCTGGATTAAATGAGCTCGATGAGCCGGGCAGTTCCCGGCTCATCGGATCAGTGCCTCGTCACGGTCTGAATGTTGGATGGACCAGTTTCAAGGAAGCTTGCTCATAGGCATAGGCAAATCCCAATACCCCGGCGTCTTGCCACATGGACCCGATAAACGATATGGAAGTTGGCTCACCCTCCGGCTCTACACCGGACGGTACGGTGATGATCGGGTAGCCTGCGATGGCAGCGCTCGGCTGGGAGATATAGTCATAATCGGCCACCATGACATCCAGCGTGTGATTCTGGAATTGAGTGTCGATGAGGCTTTTGAAACTTGCCCGTATCGGCAACCATAGAGCATCAACTTGTTCTTCACTTAACGTTTGCGCGTTGATTTGCTCAAGCATCCCCTGGCCATGGTTCCCTTCCACCGGATTTTGCTCGTTGAAATCTATCAACGTTTCAATAGACGTAATTGGCAACCCGCTACGAGTACTCAAGTAAGTCTGCAGTTCGAGCTTCATCGCCGCTGCCAATACTTGAACGTAGTTGCTCATGTCTGGAAGGCTCAGCGTCACCGGAACAAGGGTAGCGCCATTATCCCTGAGGGTTTTTACCGCCGCGCAATATTGAGGGCTGAGGTCGTGCACCATCCCGTTACCCAAATCACATTGCGACCGCTTCACGCTCTTCACGACGGGAAACAGCGGAAACGCGCCGAGATGTTTCTCGCCTTCATCCAGGACCACCCCAATGCGTTTGCCTTGCAACGCCTCGGTGGATAAAGCGCTGGTGTAATCGGAGCCTTGCGGTGCATTGCCGGTCAGCGGGTCGGCTGGATCGGAGCCTGCCAACTGGTACAGCAGCAAAGCGACATCATAGACGTTGCGCGCTATTGGCCCGGGGGTGTCCTGCCGCCGGGTGATTGGAACGACACCCGAGCGACTCAGCAATCCAAGGCTGGGTTTGAAGCCTACGACCCCATTGACGGCGGATGGGCAGATGATCGAGCCATTGGTCTCGGTGCCCACCGAAATGGGCGCAAAACCCGCAGCCACACTAGCCGCCGAGCCGGAGCTGGAGCCACAGGTACCTGCGCTTAAAACATGAGGATTGAGTCCTTGCCCACCTCGGCCGCTCCACCCTTGTGGCACCCTCAGGTCCCTCATTCCAGCCCATTCGCTCATGTTGGCTTTGCCCAGGATAATGGCGCCAGCGTCGCGTAGCCGCTGGATGACGAAGGCGTCCTGCGCGGCCGGCATCCCCACCATCGCCAGTGAGCCGGCAGAAGTCTGCATCTGGTCCGCAGTGTCGATATTGTCCTTGATCAATACCGGTATACCGTGCAGCGGACCTCGAACGTTACCGCTTGCACGCTCACTGTCGCGTAACGCTGCATCTGCCAGGGCCTGAGGATTCAGTTCGAGAACAGCCTTGAGGTGAGGTCCTTCCTTATCCAGCGTCTGGATCCGGTTATTCAAATAGTTCACCAGTTCCACCGAAGTCAGCTGGTTGGCAGTCAATCTCTGATTGAGTTCCGTGACACTCAAATACTCGTAGGCCTGCGTGGCATGTTCAGTTGTTTTTGCCTGGGCTTGGACAGTGATTGCAAGGCAAGATAAAAACCCGAGCTTGGCTATCCACAACGTTCTTTTATTACTCATGTCGATCCTTTGGCATGGAGAATACAAGCGAACTGTTTCGCTCTGCCGCGCATAGTAAGAGTCGAAAAAAACAGAAGCACTGCCAGAACCGTTAGGCGATATTGCTCGATTTTTTTAGCCAAGCCCGACAACACAGGGAACTACGCCGTACACACTGTTTCAGCGAGCGAATCGATGGAGGGATAGGAATTTTCTTGTAAATATTCAGAATGATCGACGCCGGACTCCACCCCTTTTAATACACGAAAATCGCTGAGCCAAGCGGTCTGCATAGCAGTCTCAGGCGAGGGGAAAATTGCATTGCGCAGGTTTAGGTCGGTTTGGCGATAGCGCCGAACGCGTTCAATTGTTAAAAGAGAAGCCTTTGAAAATCACGAAAGGATCTCGAGCATGCCTGTCACCTTCACCCGCAGCGCCTTGGTGCTGAGCCTGTTGCTCGGCTTTGGCCAGACACAAGCCTCCGAAGCCCCGAGCCCCAAGGCCCTGGCAACCCTTCAAGGCATTCCGCATCCGGCGGTCATTGCCCACCGCGGTGCCTCGTTCGACGCGCCGGAATCCACCGCCGCTGCCTACAAGCTGGCTCGCGACCTGGGCGCCGACTATCTGGAACTGGACCTGCAACGCAGCAAGGACGGAGTGTTGTTCGTCCTGCATGACGACAGTCTGCTGCGCACCACGGATGTCGCCACCAAGTTTCCCGAACGCAAGGACAGCACCGCCAACGAGTTCACCATGGCGGAACTCAAAACCCTCGATGCCGGCAGCTGGTTCAACACCGCCTACCCGGACCGCGCCCGCCCTTCGTTCGCCGGCCTGAAGATCCTCACCCTCGATGAAGTGATCGACATTGCCCAGGGCAACCCACAGCACAAACCGGGGCTGTATATCGAAACCAAGGAGCCGAAGTTGTTTCCCGGCATCGAACGTGACCTCAAGGACAAATTGCAGGACCGTGGCTGGTTGAGCCCCTCCGGCTCCAAGCTCGCAAAAAGCGCCACCGGCGTCGGCCAAGGCAAGGGCAAGGTGGTCTTGCAGACCTTCGAGAAGAGCAGCCTGGAACTGTTGCACAAAGAGATGCCGAAGGTGCCGAAGATCCTCTTGCTGTGGGTCGGCGAGGGCAACATCGAACCCAAGTCCAAGGTGCCGTTTGCCGAATCCGGTGAAACGGACAAGGCGGTCTACTATGCCAAGCAGGAACCCAAGGACAGGGCGGAATTCGAGAAATGGGTCCAGTACGCCAAGGCCCAGGGTGCAGTGGGCACCGGTCCGTCCGCTGCCTTGACCCATGGCGGCAGCCAGAGTTACTCGGATCTGGTGCAGCCGTGGATGAACCAGTACACCCATACCCAGGGTTTGCTGGTGCATGTCTACACCGTGGATGAGCCGGTGGACTTCAAGAAAGTGATGGACGCTGGCGTCGATGGCATTTTCACCAACCGTGCCAGTGAGTTGCTCAAGTACTTCAAGCGTCCCGAAACAGGCAGTGTGACGCAACTGTTGGAGAAGAACGGCTACTGAGTCGAAAGACGTTTCCAGGAAACGTGCTTCAAGTTTTTTCGAATTAAGGGTGAATTAAGTTGCCAGAGATAATCTGAACCCACTTAAACGACTCACCCCTTAATGACACCAAGGAAAGACATATGAAAACTTTGACTGCCCTGTTCACCGCTGCCGCCCTGACCCTCACCGCTGGCCTGGCCCAGGCTGACGTTCGAATCGACCAGGTTCCGCAACTGGTCAAGGAAGGCAAGATCAAATCCCTGGAATCGATGAACGCAGAAGCCCTGAAGTTGCACCCAGGTGCCACCATCACCGACACCGACCTGGATAACCACTTCAACGGTTATGAGTATGAAGTGGAACTGAAAACCGCCGATGGCAAAGAGTTTGACGTTGACTTCGACGCTACAACCGGCAAAGTCCTGAGCAACAAGCAAGACACTTGATCCATCGACAAAAAAGAGCCGCGCAACTTTCGAGTTGCGCGGCTTTTTGTTTGGCGTATGTGAAAATCCGCTATCAACTCCACAGGTCCAGCACCGCGACATACCTGTCACAAAACCTTCAAGAAAGCTTGCAATGATGCCGCTCAAGTGAACCTGTTGTCGCCGCGACAGGCACTCCCCGCCAGCGAGCCCTCATGAACCACAGCATCGACCAAAGCCATCGCGATCCTGACCTGTTCGGCCTGCTCTACGGCTTTCGTTTCCGCCCCGGCGAGCGTGGCAAGGAGATCGATTCGGCCCAGGCCCTGCAAAGCCTGCAACAACCGCAAGACCCGGATGAGTTTCTCTGGCTGCACCTGAACCTGGCTCACGCAGCGTGCGAACGCTGGATGAAAAGCCACCTGGCCCTGCCCGAGGAGTTTTTCGAAGCCCTGCACGAAGGCTCACGCTCGACCCGGATCGAACATGTCGACTCGGCATTGCTGGCCGTGGTCAACGATGTGGTGTTCAACCTCAGCAACCTGGTGTCCTCGGATGTCTCCACGTTGTGGGTTTGCGTGCACAGTCGGTTGATCATCAGTGCGCGCCTGCAACCTTTGCATTCGGTCGACAAGCTGCGCTCATCGGTCAAGGCCGGCGAGAGCTTTCGCTCACCGCTGGAACTGCTCGTGCATCTGCTGCGCGACCAAGGCGAAGTGCTGACTCAGATCGTGCGCAAGACCAGCCTCAGCGTCGACCAGATCGAAGATCAATTGCTCTCTTCACGACTGTCCACCAACCGCTCCGAGTTGGGCGCCCAGCGCCGCGTGCTGGTGCGCCTGCAACGCCTGCTGGCCCTGGAGCCAGGCTCGTTGCTGCGCTTGCTCAACCGCCCGCCGCAATGGTTGCAGAAGGAAGACGTCAAGGAGCTGCGCAAGTCCACCGAGGAGTTTGCCCTGATCATCAACGACCTCACCGCCCTGGGCGAGCGGATCAAGCTGCTGCAGGAAGAGATCGCTGCCAACCTCAACGAACAAAGCAACCGTACGCTGTTCACCCTGACAGTGGTCACGGTCCTGGCGCTGCCCATCAACATCATTGCCGGTTTCTTCGGCATGAACGTCGGCGGCGTACCGCTGGCGAGTGACCCCGAGGGCTTCTGGATCCTCGTGGCGCTGGTGGCAACCTTTACCGTGATTGCAGGCCGATGGGCGTTTCGCAAGCGACGCGACTATTGAGCATGACCTGTCCAGACAACTCCTTTTGTCGGCATGCCTGGATTTAAAAGTCTTTTTGTCATTTCTCCTGGGGTATCCTGCCCACGCTTTGTAAAAGCGCGGATCTACCAGATCTATCCACAGACTTTGCGAGGAGCGCGATATGCACGAGATCCCTAATCTCCCCTTCCCAAGCCTGCACGACACTGAGCAGACGACCACGCTACAAGCCGGGGGGCAACCTGATGCCCAGCAACCCGAGCCCAAGGAAGCCACTGAACGCCGCCAGGCCGACAGCGAAGACTGATTGACCCGCACCACCAGACCGTGTGGAAAGCGCTAAGATGCGCTTTCCACACTGCCTGAACCCGAGTGCCCCCATGACCGATGACACCCCTCCCTTCAGCGAAAGCCAGGCCAGCGTCCTGATCGGCACCGCCGAGAAAATGGTCGAGATCTGGACCCGCCTTCCCGCCGAGAAACAAGCGGCCCTGCTGGCCCGTTTCGGCAGCGAAGAAAACGCCATCGCCGCGCTGGTCACCACGCGCCTGGTCAGTGGACAGCACGACAGCTGAACCACCATTGGGCAAATAGTTTTACTTTTCCCCGCCCGGACGCCGCGCTCGCCGTTATCATAAGCAGCCTATCTATCCCGCTGCTCCGTGGACCTCTTTCCCATGTCAGATTCCCAGCGCCCCCTGGCGGTCACGCTGCAAGTCGTTTCCATCGTCCTGTTCACCTTCATTGGCTACCTGAATATCGGCATTCCCCTGGCCGTGCTGCCCGGTTTCGTCCATGGCGAACTGGGTTTCGGCGCGGTGATCGCCGGGCTGGTGATCAGCGTGCAGTACCTGGCCACCCTGCTCAGTCGCCCTTACGCAGGGCGAATCATCGACAACCTGGGGAGCAAGCGCGCGGTGATGTTCGGCCTCGCCGGCTGTGGGCTGAGCGGTGTGTTCATGCTCGTGTCGGCCTGGACGCCCCACCTGCCGACACTCAGCCTGATCAGCCTGTTGATCGGTCGCCTGGTGCTGGGCAGTGCCGAAAGCCTGGTGGGTTCGGGTTCGATTGGCTGGGGCATTGGCCGGGTCGGTGCAGCGAATACCGCCAAGGTGATTTCCTGGAACGGCATCGCCAGTTACGGCGCGCTGGCGATCGGTGCGCCGTTGGGGGTATGGCTGGTCAATGCGTTAGGGCTGTGGAGCATGGGCGTCAGCATCATCTTGCTGGGTTTGCTGGGGCTGGCATTGGCCTGGCGCAAAACCGCGGCGCCCATCGTCGCTGGCGAACGCCTGCCGTTCATGCATGTGTTGGGACGTGTGCTGCCACACGGCTGCGGCCTGGCCCTGGGCTCCATCGGGTTTGGCACGATCGCGACCTTCATCACCCTCTACTACGCCACGCAGCACTGGGATAACGCCGTGCTGTGCCTGAGCCTGTTCGGCGCCAGCTTCATCGGCGCGCGCCTGTTGTTCGGCAACCTGATCAACCGTCTGGGCGGCTTTCGCGTAGCGATTGCCTGCCTGTCGGTGGAAACCCTCGGTTTGTTGCTGTTGTGGCTCGCACCGGATGCCCACTGGGCCCTGGCGGGCGCGGCGTTGAGCGGTTTCGGCTTTTCCCTGGTGTTTCCAGCGCTGGGCGTGGAAGCGGTCAACCTGGTGCCGGCCTCCAGTCGTGGGGCGGCGGTGGGCGCCTATTCGCTGTTCATTGATTTGTCGTTGGGGATCACCGGGCCACTGGCCGGCGCGATTGCCGCGGGCTTCGGCTTTGCCTCGATCTTTCTGTTCGCCGCCCTGGCGGCCCTGGGTGGGTTGGCACTGAGTGTCTACCTGTACCGGCAGGCGCCCCGCTACCGTGAAGCGCGGGAGAAGGACTAGAAATCCACCTTGCCGCGCCCGGCCTTGATCGAGCCGCGCTTGGTCTTGGATTCCAGGCGACGCTTTTTCGAACCCAGGGTCGGCTTGGTCGGGCGGCGCTTCTTTTCGACCTTGGTGGCGCTGAGGATCAGTTCGGACAAGCGCTCCAGCGCGTCGGCCCGGTTCTGTTCCTGGGTACGGTATTGCTGGGCCTTGATGATCAGCACACCGTCGCTGGTAATGCGACTGTCGCGCAGGGCCAGCAACCGCTCCTTGTAGAACTCGGGCAGCGACGAGGCCGGAATGTCGAAGCGCAAATGCACGGCGCTGGAGACCTTGTTGACGTTCTGCCCCCCGGCCCCCTGGGCGCGGATGGCCGTCAGCTCGATCTCGGCGTCCGGGATGTGCACGGTGTTGGAAATCGCCAGCATGGGAAAGGGTCCGCTATCAAGCCCCACAGAATACCCCGAATCCCCCAGGGCGACGCCTAACTCCTGTGGGAGCGAGCTTGCTCGCGATTGCAGTGTGTCAGTCACCCTTGATATTGCTGACCCACCGCCATCGCGAGCAAGCTCGCTCCCACAGGGTTTCGTGCTTACTTGGCAGCCGCCACAGCCAATTCCTGGCGGGCACTGCGCTTGTTCTTGATCACGTAGCACACCCACATGAACACCACCCACACCGGAATCGCGTAGACCGAGATCTGGATGCCGGGAATCAGCAACATCACGCCCAGGATGAACACCACGAACGCCAGGCAGATGTAGTTGCCGTACGGATACCACAGCGCTTTGAACAGTGGCGTCTGCTGGGTCTGGTTCATGTGCTGGCGGAACTTGAAGTGCGAGTAGCTGATCATCGCCCAGTTGATCACCAGGGTCGCGACCACCAGCGACATCAACAACTCCAACGCATGCTGCGGGACCAGGTAGTTCAACAGCACCGCCACCAGCGTGACCGCCGCCGACGCGAGGATCGAACGTACCGGCACGCCGCGCTTGTCGATCCTGGACAAGGCCTTGGGCGCATCGCCCTGCTCGGCCATGCCCAGCAACATGCGGCTGTTGCAGTAGGTGCCGCTGTTGTACACCGACAGCGCGGCGGTCAGCACCACGAAGTTGAGGATATGCGCAGCGGTGTTGCTGCCCAGCATCGAGAACACCTGCACGAACGGGCTGCCGCTGTAGGCATCGCCGGAAGCGTTAAGGGTGGCCAGCAGGCTGTCCCAAGGGGTCAGGGACAACAGCACCACGAGCGCGCCGATGTAGAAAATCAGAATCCGGTAGATCACCTGGTTGATGGCCTTGGGGATCACGGTTTTCGGCTTGTCGGCCTCAGCGGCGGTGAAACCGAGCATTTCCAGGCCACCGAAGGAGAACATGATGATCGCCATGGCCATCACCAGGCCGCTCACGCCGTTGGGGAAGAACCCACCATGGGACCACAGGTTGGTCACCGACGCCTGCGGACCACCATGACCGCTGACCAGCAAATAGCTGCCCAAGGCAATCATGCCGACAATCGCCACGACCTTGATGATCGCGAACCAGAACTCGGCCTCGCCGAAGACTTTGACATTGGCCAGGTTGATCGCATTGATCAGGATGAAAAACGCCGCCGCCGACACCCAGGTCGGAATGTCCGGGGCCCAGTAATGGATGTACTTGCCGACCGCGGTCAGCTCGGACATGCCCACCAGGATGTAGAGAATCCAGCAGTTCCAACCCGACAGGAACCCGGCGAAACCGCCCCAGTACTTGTGGGCGAAGTGGCTGAAGGACCCGGCGACGGGCTCTTCGACGATCATTTCGCCCAACTGGCGCATGATCATGAAGGCGATGAAGCCGCAGATGGCGTAGCCGAGGATCATCGACGGGCCGGCTGATTTCAGCACCCCCGCCGAGCCGAGGAACAGGCCGGTGCCGATCGCGCCACCGAGGGCGATCAGTTGAATGTGGCGATTTTTCAGGCCGCGTTTCAGCTCGCCCGAATGCGAGTTTTGTCCACTCATGAAAAGGGTCTCACGCAAGGTTTGATGATGTTCGTTAGACGTTGCCGCTCGAATCGGATCTCAAGCAGCGCCGATCAAACCCCAGCGCAGGCACCAGGAATTCAGCGTTTTTACAACGGTCATGCGTCACCTGTTTGTTTTTATCTGTGACGAAATCGAACCCGACACGCTTGTGGCGTGGCGGAGTGAACAAGGTGGATAACCTTGAAAGTGCGTGGGTACGCGAAGGGTCACAGTAAAACGCGGCGCATTGTACACCGCTGACCCCCTGCTGCCAGACACCACCGGATCAGCGTGTCGTTTGCCGGGATTGCATGGGTCCGCCTCGAACATGCCGGGCGGCTGCAAAAAAGTGTCCAGGCCCTTGCGAGCCCCTGAAGGGTGTAGCGCTAAAAACGCCACGACGGGAGAAATGCACTGGAGCTGCGGCGTTCATTGCGCCTCCTTTTTGTTATTCACCTGCACGACAGGCATGGGGCGCATCTCACCCTGCCCATCGATTCGAAACAAGCGGGCCAGAGCCTTGGAAAACCCTGCAGGGTGGGGCTTACGGAAGTTTTTTCTTACGCTTTGGGGAAACGACGTTTCGGCCCCTCTCGGCCGGTCTTTTTCGTCAGCATTTCTTTACAACCCGTCACGCAAACTTTCCAAGTAGGAAATTTCCGTAGGCTGACTGCAAATTGACGGTAGGTAGCTACCTATTAAAAAAAACACCCAGGCGGCTGTTTTTGAATGAGTAATGTTGTCGTTAAAAATGGAACAAAAAGTTCAAACGAAAAAAATAAATTATTTTTTTGCAATCCAAAAAACCCTCGACTAGGTTTTCAGCGACTTGCCAAGGCATCGTGCCGACAAGTTCTGCGGTGCCGTCACCGGCCTGTTTCCACTCGCCGAATCGGTCCGCTGATTTCCGTAAAAGTCATCTAGGAGATTCACTATGCAAGCACTGGACAAAGACTTGGAAACCGAACTGCAACTGGACGAATGGTTTGAAGCCCCAACCCATGAAGCCGCCGTTGAAATGATGCAAGCCGACGCAGTCGTTCCGTTCGGCACGGCGATGTGGCCTCTGTAGGCACCGCCCGGCGGAGGCGATCCGGCCGGTCGACTCCGCCACTTTTTGCCGGTTGTCAGGGAAGTTAAATGAACTTGTCAGGGAAGAATAAGCATGGACACACAACGAGCCATCTCACATTTCCTTTACTATCTCGAACACCATCCCGCCCTGGCCGGCATTCAGCCCGCCAAGGTGTTGCTCGGTCATACTGCTGACTACGAAGCGCTGACCGGCGCCATCGCCGAACAGGCGGGCAGCGGCTCACCCTTCCGGTTCAGTGCCATGCGCCTGGACCTCGAGCCCACGGAGCGCCTGTCCAAGGCCATTGCCGACAGCGATCTGTATATTTTCTTCTACGACTCTTCCACCCTGCCCAACCCACGTCCCGACGGCCCGGACTTTGTCCGTGCGCTGCAAGGCGTGATGGCCGACAACTGGAAGAAATCGCTGCTGTTCAAGGACTACGGCGATTATTTCTACGACACCTTCAGCGTGATTCCCCAGCGCATCGCCGGGCTCAACAGTCACCTGATCCGACGCATGTCCCAGGCGACGACCCTGAGTTTCCAGGATGACCGCGGTTCATATTTCGACACCGCCCTGGGCGGCGTTAAGAAATGGACCGACATCAACGGGGTCGGCAACTACGACCTGGCCCCCGGCGAAATCGCCACCCACAGCGACACCATCAATGGCCGGGTGAATTTTGTCGGCACATTCCTGAGCACCATCCCGTTCGCACGCAAATACGGCGTGTTGCAATCGCCGCTGGAGCTGTGGATCGAAGACTCCACCATCCAGAAAATCGCCACCGATGTACCTGGCCTGGAGCACGACTTCAACAAATACCTGGACGCCAACCCGTCCAATCGCCGCATCGAGGAATTGGGGATCGGCACCAACGAAGGGGTCAAGAGCCTGTACGCCCGCAATGCCGGTTTCGAGGAGCGCCACTGCGGCTTGCACCTGGGACTGGGTGGCGGGGCCAAGGGCAGCCATCATCTGGATCTGATTTTCGAGAGCGGCGTATTGGCGCTGGATAACGAGCCGATGTTCGATGGACGGTTTGTGCTTTAGGTGGGATTTCTGCACGGCTGATGCCGCCATCGCGAGCAAGCTCGCTCCCACAGTGGGACGACGTTGAATGTAAATCTTCCATTCGCTGAAGCCCCTTGTGGGAGCGAGCTTGCTCGCGATAGCGGACTCACCGGCACCGCATCAATAAAAGCCAGGCAAAAAAAAGCCAACTCGAAAGTTGGCTTTTTTCATGGGCGGCTGCCGATCACTCCGGCTTACGACGCCCGAACCCCGGACGCTGTCCCGAACCTGCCGGTGCACCACGGCGCTTGCCCGATGGCGCGTCGCGGTCGGCCAGGACGATACCCGGGCGCTTTTTCGGCGCCGGCTTGGCCGGACGCTTGGTGTCGGCCGGGCGATCGGCGACGGGCGTACCGCGACCTGCCGGAGCACCGCGACCTTCACCGCGCTCAGTCCGACCATTGGCCGGACGCGGCGTACGTGGGCCACGCTCACCGTCCTGACGAGGCGCAGGCTTGCGGGCCGGGCGCTCGCCTTCGATCTGCGGCTCGCGGGAAGGACGCGGACCGGTCGCCACACCTTCAGCAGCCGGACGCAGCGTACGCACGCGCTCGGTCTTGCCCATCGGGCGCGAGGATTTACGCTGCATCCGCTCCAGCTTGTCCTTGCTCTTGGCGGTCATCTGCGGCATCGCCACCGGCTTGAGACCCACTTCGGCGGCCAGGATGTCGACTTCGTACTGGCTCATTTCGCGCCAGCGGCCCATCGGCAGGTCGGAGTTGAGGAACACCGGGCCGAAACGCACGCGCTTGAGGCGGCTGACCACCAGCCCCTGGGATTCCCACAAACGCCGCACTTCACGGTTACGGCCTTCCATCACCACGCAGTGATACCAGTGGTTGAAACCTTCACCGCCGGGCGCCTGCTTGATGTCGGTGAAACGCGCCGGGCCGTCTTCCAGCACAACACCGGCCTTGAGGCGCTCGATCATCTCGTCGTCGACTTCGCCACGCACACGCACGGCGTATTCGCGGTCCATCTCGTAGGACGGGTGCATCAAACGGTTGGCCAGCTCACCGTCGGTGGTGAACATCAGCAAACCGGTGGTGTTGATGTCCAGCCGCCCGATGTTGATCCAGCGGCCTTCTTTCGGACGCGGCATCTTGTCGAACACGGTCGGACGGCCTTCCGGGTCGTCACGGGTGCAGATCTCGCCGTCGGGTTTGTTGTACATGATCACGCGGCGCACCGTTTCGGCGGCCTCTTCGCGCTTGATCACCTTGCCATCGATGGTGATGGCGTCGTGCATGTCGACACGCAGGCCCAAGGTGGCATCTTTGCCATTGACCTTGATCCGGCCCTGAGTGATCCAGGCTTCCACGTCACGGCGCGAACCGACGCCGATACGGGCGAGGACTTTTTGCAGCTTCTCGCCTGCTGGGCCGATTTCCTGGCTGTCGTTCTGGTCTTGGTCTTTCATTCTGGGCACCTCCCGGTGTGGTCGGGTCAGGCTTGGCCTGACGCTTTGAAAACGGGTCTTGGACGAAGGGATCGCCAAAGGGTCGCGAATCATACGCCTGTTGAGGCAATTGCGCATCTGAGACTAGCTGATCAACCCAGGCTCAGCGCTTTTTCCGCCGACCGGTGGCTGAAGCCCCCTGTGGGAGCCGAGCTTGCTCGCGATAGCGGTGGGTCAGCCTGCATTGATGCTGAATGTTCCTCTGTCATCGCGAGCAAGCTCGGCTCCCACAGGGGACGGCGTTTCCAAACCAGTTGTATCAGTCGTCGAACTGGCGCCGTTCGTTCTCGATCGCTTCGGCCAGGGCACGGGCTTCGGCTTCTTCGTCGCTCAATTCCGGCTCGGGCTCGTGAGGCTGGAGGGCGGCGACAGCGGCCAGCAGTTTTTCCCGGGCTTCGGCAACGCCGAGGATGTCTTCTTCGGGTTCAGGCTCGGCTTGAAGTTCAACGTCGTCGGGCTCCGGCTGATCATTCGTCTCGCCTTCAGGTCCTGGCCCCTCACGCAGCAGGTCGTCGAAATCAGTCTTCAAGCCCTCCTCCATGGTGTCCAGCTCCAGCAACAACGAATGGAAACTGGTCTCTTCCTTCGGTTCCTCAGGCTCGGCGCTGGCATCCGCCAGTTCCTGCAAGCCCTGGGGCACCGGCACGTCGTCGAACTCCAGTACCGGTTCGGGTTCCAGCTCCCGCAGTTCGGCCAGGGGCGGCAGGTCATCCAGGTTCTTCAGGTTGAAGTGATCGAGAAAGGCCTTGGTGGTGGCGAACATCGCGGGTTTGCCCGGCACATCGCGATAGCCGACGACGCGGATCCACTCGCGCTCCAGCAACGTCTTGACGATATGGCTGTTGACCGCCACGCCCCGTACATCCTCGATCTCGCCCCGGGTGATCGGTTGGCGATAGGCGATCAACGCCATGGTCTCGAGCATGGCGCGGGAGTAACGCTGCGGCCGCTCCTCCCACAGGCGTCCGACCCAGGGCGCGAACTTCTCGCGGATCTGCAGGCGATAACCGGACGCCACTTCCTTGAGTTCGAAAGCTCGTCCTTCGCAGGACTTGCCCAACAGCGTCAGGGCTTTCTTGAACACGGCCGGCTCGGGTCGCTCGCCTTCTTCGAAGAGTTCGAACAGGCGCTCCATCGATTGCGGCTTTCCCGAAGCCAACAGGAAAGCTTCAAGCAAGGGGGCCAGCTCGCGGGGTTCAGTCAGATTCATTGATTTGCTCGTTATTCGGCTCGTGCCCGCACGTGGATCGCTGCGAACGGCTCATTCTGCACCAGCTCGACCAAGGATTCCTTGACCAATTCCAGGACCGCCATAAACGTCACCACCACCCCCAACCGCCCTTCCTCGGCGGTGAACAGCTCGACGAACGGCACGAAGCCGCCGCCCTTGAGCCGCTCCAACACATCGCTCATGCGCTCGCGGGTGGACAGCGCTTCGCGGCTGACCTGGTGACTTTCAAACATATCGCCTCGGCGCAGGACCTCGGCCATGGACATCAGCAGCTCTTCCAGGCTTACATCCGGCAGCAACTTGCGCGCCCGCGCTTCGGGCGCATCGAGCTTGGGCACCACCACATCGCGCCCCACCCGGTTCAAGCCATCGAGGCGTTCGGCGGCGACCTTGAAGCGTTCGTACTCCTGCAAGCGCCGGATCAACTCGGCCCGCGGGTCGTCCTCTTCCGCTTCGACCTCCGCCGAGCGCGGCAGCAGCATCCGCGACTTGATCTCGGCCAGCATGGCCGCCATCACCAGGTACTCCGCCGCCAGTTCCAGGCGTACCGACTGCATCAACTCGACGTAGCCCATGTACTGGCGGGTGATTTCCGCCACGGGGATGTCGAGGATATTGATGTTCTGTTTACGGATCAGGTACAGCAGCAGGTCAAGCGGGCCCTCGAAGGCCTCGAGGAACACTTCCAGCGCATCCGGCGGAATGTACAGGTCCAGGGGCATTTCCATGACCGCCTGGCCATAGACCATGGCGAACGGCAACTCCTGCTGCGCGCCGGCCTGGCTGTCGGCATTGTCCACGGCGGTTTCCACGGCGGACATTCAGGCCTCGACCATGAACGGCGTCGGATCGCCGCACCCGACGCGCACCACCTGGGGCTCGCCATCGGCCAGGTTGATCACCGTGGACGCCGACATGCCGCCGAAACCGCCATCGATGATCAGGTCCACCTGATGCTCGAGTATCTGACGCATCTCATAGGGATCGGTCAACGGCTCGGTCTCGCCGGGCATGATCAGCGTCACGCTCATCAGCGGCTCACCCAGTTCCGCCAGCAGCGCCAGGGCGATGGGATGGCTCGGCACCCGCAGGCCGATGGTGCGCTTTTTCGGGTGCAGCAACAGCCGCGGGACTTCCCGGGTGGCATTGAGAATGAACGTGTACGGCCCCGGCAAATGCGCCTTGAGCAAGCGGAAGGTGCCGGTGTCGATCTTGGCGAACAGGCCCAACTGCGACAGGTCGCTGCAGATGAGCGCGAAATTGTGCTTGTCGTCCAGTTGACGCAGGCGTCTGACGCGCTCCACGGCATTCTTGTCGCCGATCTGGCAACCGATGGCGTAGGACGAGTCGGTGGGATAGACCACCACGCCACCACCACGAATGATTTCCACGGCCTGTTTGATCAGGCGCGCTTGCGGGTTTTCCGGATGAATCTGGAAAAATTGACTCACGTGTTCTACCTGTTCAGACGGCGGCGGTAACGGGATCATGTTTGAATCTACACCAGAGTGGTGGCAGATCTTCCGGCAACGGGCGGTATTCGCCGATCTCGGACCAGCCCCCAGGGCCATGGAAATCACTGCCGGCGGTGACCAGCAGGCCGAACTCACGGGCCAGGATCGCCAAGCTGCCCACTTGCTCGGCAGGCTGATGGCCGTTGACCACCTCAATGGCATGGCCCCCCGCTTGAATATAGTCGGCGACCAGGCGTCGGCGCTTGCTGCGGGTGAAATCATAGTGCCATGGATGTGCCAGGCTGACCCAGGCGCCAGCGGCCCGCAGGGTCTGGACGGTTTCTTCCAGGGTCGGCCAGTGCTGCTTGACGTCCCCCAGCTTGCCGGCCCCCAACCATTTGCGGAACGCTTCGGCGCGATCCTTGACGAACCCTTCGCGCACCATCCAGTCGGCAAAGTGTGGCCGGGCCGGTGCGTTGCCGCTGTCGCCCAGTTCCTGCTGGATCTGCCGGGCGCCGTCCAGCGCACCGGGCATGCCCTTGAGGGCCAGCTTGCGGCTGATCTCTTCGGACCGCAGCCAGCGCCCGTCGCGCAGTTGTGCGATGGCCTGGACCAGCGCCGGCGCATTCACATCGAAACCATAGCCCAGCACATGGATGGTCGCCCCGCCCCAGGTACACGACAACTCGACCCCGTTGACCAGCTGCATGCCCAGCGCCGTGGCGGCGCTGCGGGCCTCGTCGAGGCCTTCGAGGGTGTCGTGATCGGTCAGGGCCAGGACTCGCACGCCGTGCTCGAACGCCCGCGCCACCAGAACCGCAGGCGCCAGGGCGCCATCGGAGGCCGTGCTATGGCAGTGCAAATCAACATTCACGAGAGTTTGTTACCTCAAATCAGCTGGCCCTATCGCGGCCAAGGATGTTTGTTATTATGCCGCCACATCCTGCTTCTGGCTGCCACTGTGAAACAATTCATCGACTTCATCCCGCTCCTGCTGTTTTTCATCGTCTACAAACTTGATCCCCGGACCGTCGATTTCGCCGGCCACTCCTTGACTGTAGGCGGTATCTACAGCGCCACCGCCGTGCTGATCATCAGCTCCCTGGTGGTCTACGGCGCGCTGTTCGTGTCCCAGCGCAAGCTGGAGAAAAGCCAGTGGCTGACCCTCATCGCCTGCCTTGTATTCGGCAGCCTGACCCTGGCGTTCCACAGCGAAACCTTCCTCAAATGGAAGGCCCCGGTGGTCAACTGGCTGTTTGCCCTCGCGTTCATCGGCAGCCACTTCATCGGTGACCGATTGCTGATCAAGCGCATCATGGGCCATGCCATCAGCCTGCCGGAACTGATCTGGACCCGGTTGAACATCGCCTGGATCGCGTTTTTCCTGTTCTGCGGTGCCGCCAACCTGTTCGTTGCGTTCACGTTCCAGGAGTACTGGGTCGACTTCAAGGTCTTCGGCAGCCTGGGCATGACGCTGCTGTTCCTGATTGGCCAGGGCATCTACCTGTCCCGTCACCTGCACGATGCCGACCCCACCACGCCAAAAACCGAGGACTGACATGCTCTACGCAATCATTGCCACCGACGTCGCCGACTCCCTGGAAAAACGCCTGGCCGTGCGCCCGGCACACCTGGAGCGCCTGCAACAGCTCAAGTCCGAAGGTCGTATCGTGCTGGCCGGCCCGCACCCGGCGGTGGACAGCAATGACCCGGGCGCCGCCGGCTTCAGCGGCAGCCTGATCGTGGCCGAGTTCGACTCCCTGGTCGCCGCCCAGGCCTGGGCCGAGGCCGATCCGTTCGTGGCGGCCGGCGTCTACGCCAATGTCGTGGTCAAGCCGTTCAAGCAAGTCCTGCCGTAAATCCCCCCTGGCGCGATGGGCCTTCGCGGCTCATTGCCGCCGTTGCTCATCTTTATCGTTCGTCGGCCGACAACCTGTCTAATCTCGATTGGAATTCAGGAGTTGCAATGCGCAAAGGTCCGTTGTGCCTGTTGTTGGTCTCGTTGGCGATCGGAGCGCCCGCCCATGGCGAGGAAAGCACCGAGGGCAGTCATTCGGCGCCCTTGTCCCTGAGCGCCGGCGGCCAGATCGCCGAATTGCAGCAACGCTTGAAAGACAGCGAGCGCCAGCGTGAAGAACTGAGCAAACAACTTCAAAATGCCGACAGCGAGCGCGAAAGCGCTGTGCTGGCCCGGCTGCGCCAGGAGAACCAGCGCCTGAAGCTGCAACTCAAGGAAGCCCAGGCCAGCCCGTTGCCACGGCTGTTGACCGATCAACAGCAATGGTTCGTCATTGGTGCCGGGGTAGCGCTATTGGCCTTGCTCTGCGGTATCTTTGCCAGCGGTGGACGTAGACAACGTCGGCAATGGCTAAATTGAGTGAGTCATGAGCGAGCTGTTACTGATAGATGATGACCAGGAGCTGTGTGAGCTCCTCGTGAGTTGGCTGAGTCAGGAAGGGTTTCAGGTCCGCGCCTGTCACGATGGCCAGAGTGCCCGCAAGGCCTTGGCCGAAACCGCCCCGGCTGCCGTGGTCCTGGACGTGATGCTGCCCGACGGCAGTGGCCTGGAACTGCTCAAGCAATTGCGCAACGATCACCCGGAACTGCCGGTGCTGATGCTGTCGGCCCGGGGTGAGCCGCTGGACCGTATCCTTGGCCTGGAACTGGGTGCCGACGACTACCTGGCCAAGCCCTGCGACCCACGGGAACTGACCGCCCGCTTGCGCGCCGTGCTGCGTCGCAGCCATCCGGCGGCCGTGTCCAGCCAGATCGAACTGGGTGACCTGACCTTCAGCCCGGTGCGTGGCGTCGTCAGCATCGACGAACAGGAACAGACCCTCACCGTTTCCGAAAGCCGCCTGCTCGAAGCGCTGCTCAAGCAACCGGGCGAGCCGCTGGACAAGCAGGAACTGGCGCAAATCGCCCTGGGCCGCAAGCTGACCCTGTACGACCGCAGCCTCGACATGCACGTGAGCAACCTGCGCAAGAAAATCGGCCCCCACCCCGACGGTCGCCCGCGCATCGTGGCCCTGCGTAGCCGGGGTTATTACTACAGCCTCTAGAGGTTACGGCTCTAGAGACTGTGAGTGCTGCTACAGCCCCTGGAGGCTTTTGTGGCGAGGGTCTCCTTCCCATTGCATGCCCCACGGGGTTGTGTGCAGGCTGTTTGTCAGCATCGAACCAAACCGTCTTTACCCAAGCTTTACGCCCCCCTGACCGCCGCTGACCTTGATCTCCGTAATCTGCACACATCCGGAACTGACCGGGAATGAGACAAGGAGACACACCATGCGCAAGACCCTTATCGCTCTGATGTTCGCTGCCGCCCTGCCGACTGTCGCCATGGCCATGCCCGAAGGCCCCGGCCCGATGGGTCCGATGGACGGCCCGCGTCACGGCGGCCAGATGCACGACAAAGGCCCCTACAGCCAACTGGACCTGAGCCACGAACAACGCCAGCAGATTCGCCGGATCATGGGCGAACAGCGCCACGAACAACGGGAACTGGTCGACAAGTACCTGGCCAAGCTGTCGCCAGCCGACCAGAAAGCCATGCAGGACGAAATGCAGGCCCGGCATGAGAAAGTCGATGCCCAGATCCGTGGCTTGTTGAAGCCTGAGCAGCAGAAGGAATTCGACGCGATCCAGAAGAAACAGGCCGAACGTCGCGCCGAGTGGGCTGAGTTCAAAGCCTGGAAAGCGCAACAACCGCAAAAAGCGCAATAATGCGCTGAAGCTTGCCCAGCCCAACGGCCAATCGCCGTTGGGCTTTCTTTGTTTTCGAGGATTTATCGTGCGTTCATTGTTCTGGCGCATCCTGGCCAGTTTCTGGCTGGCCATCGCCCTGGTTGCAGGGCTTTCGATCCTGATGGGCCATATGCTGAACCAGGACGCCTGGATCCTCAGCCGTCACCCTGGCCTCAATACCCTGCCCGAAGAGTGGACGCAAACCTACGAAAGCCAGGGCGAGGATGCCGCCCAGGACATCCTGCAACAGCGCAAGCGCCAGTATCACATCGACGTCCAGGTGTTCAACGAAAGCGGCGACCCGGTGGTACGCGGCACCTTTCCCCATCGTGCCGCGGCCTTCGAGGCCCGGCAGAACAACGACGACCGACGCCTGCCCTGGCGGCGGCTGACCGACGAGTTCACCAGCGCCAAAAGTGGCGACACGTACCTGTTTATCTACCGCATTCCCCATCCCGAACTGGACGCCTGGCACCGCGGCAGCCTGCTCTGGCCCCTCAGTGCACTGGGCATCGCGCTGGTGGTGCTGACCTTGTTCAGCCTGTTGGTGACGCTTTCCATCACCCGCCCACTGAGTCGCCTGCGCGGCGCGGTGCATGACCTGGGCCAGGCCGCCTACCAGCAGAACAGCCTCGCCAAGCTGGCCAACCGGCGAGACGAGTTCGGCGTGCTGGCCACCGACTTCAACCGCATGGGCGCGCGCCTGCAAAGCTTGATCGGGAGCCAACGGCAGCTATTGCGCGACGTGTCCCACGAACTGCGCTCGCCCCTCGCCCGGCTGCGCATTGCCTTGGCATTGGCTGAACGGGCCAGCCCCGAGGAACGTGAAAAACTCTGGCCGCGCCTGACCCGCGAATGCGATCGCCTGGAAGCGTTGATCAGCGAAATCCTGGTCCTGGCCCGGGTCGACGCCGACAACGCCAGCGCCGAAGAGGTGGACCTCAACGGTTTGCTGTTCACCCTGCAAAAAGATGCACAACTGGCGTCACCGGAGCAAACCGTGCAGCTTGAAACCGAGGCAGACCTGACCCTCAAGGGCTGGCCGACCATGATCGAGCGAGCGGTGGACAACCTGCTGCGTAACGCCCAGCGCTTCAATCCGACCGGGCAACCCATCGAAATGCGCGCGGCGCGCCAGGGCGAACGGATCCTGATCAGCGTGCGCGACCACGGGCCTGGCGTGGAGGCCGAACACCTGGGTCAATTGGGCGAACCGTTCTACCGCGCCCCCGGCCAGACTGCCGCCGGCCATGGCCTGGGCCTGGCGATTGCGCGTCGTGCCGCCGAGCGCCATGGCGGTGCGTTGGTGCTGGGCAATCATCCCGAAGGCGGTTTCATTGCAACACTGGAACTGCCGTTGGTGCCGGGGGCTGTTGTCCAGCCATAACCTGCAAATGAACAGTGGATCTGTTGACTCCAAGGCAATGCTGGCCCTTGTGGCGAGGGAGCTTGCTCCCGCTGGGCTGCGAAGCGGCCCCTGGATTTTGCGGTCGCTGCGCAACCGAGCGGGAGCAAGCTCCCTCGCCACGGTGAATCAAGCGCGACCTCATTAACCAAACGATAATTCCTCTTATTCAAACTGCCCCGCCCTGTTAGACTTTGCGCCCTCTTTTCACCTATCTCCCAGGTCGCCCGATGCCGTCGTTGCCTCTTCGTTTATGTGCACTGTTCATGGCCCTGGGCCTGAGTGCCTGCGATGATGCCCCGCGTTTTACCCAGGCCGAACCGGGTGAAGCCCGTTCCGGTGGCGCCGCGACGGTTCGCAAGAGCGATCAGAACGCCTTTTCTCTGCCCTCGGCCAACCTGCCACCTTCGCGGCGCGTGGATTTCAGCGTCGGCAACAGCTTCTTCCGCAGCCCGTGGGTGATCGCCCCCTCGACCACCACCGCCCGCGATGGCCTAGGGCCCTTGTTCAACACCAACGCCTGCCAGAACTGCCACATCAAGGACGGTCGCGGCCATCCGCCAGCGCCGGACGCGAGCAGCGCGGTGTCGATGCTGGTGCGCCTGTCGATTCCCGACACACCGGCCTACGCCAAGGTCATCGAACAACTGGGGGTCGTACCTGAACCGGTTTACGGCGGGCAGTTGCAGGACATGTCCGTTCCCGGTGTCGCTCCCGAAGGTAAAGTCCGGGTCGATTACAGCCCAGTCCCGGTGCGCTTCAAGGACGGCACCGTCGTGGAGCTGCGCAAGCCAAACCTGCAGATCACCCAATTGGCCTATGGGCCGATGCACCCGGACACGCGCTTTTCCGCCCGTGTCGCTCCGCCGATGATCGGCCTGGGGTTGCTGGAGGCAATCCCCGACGAAGCCATCCTGGCCAACGCCAAAGCCCAGGCGCGGGAAAACAACGGCATTGCCGGTCGCCCCAACCAGGTCTGGGACGATGCCCAACAGAAAACCGTACTTGGACGGTTTGGCTGGAAGGCCGGCCAACCCAACCTCAACCAACAGAACGTCCATGCGTTCTCCGGTGACATGGGCCTGACGACGAGCCTGCGGCCCTTCGACGATTGCACCGAAGCCCAGGTCGATTGCAAGCGCGCCCCCAGCGGCAACGGCCCGGACGGCGAGCCGGAAGTCAGCGACAACATCCTGCGACTGGTGCTGTTCTACAGCCGCAACCTCGCCGTACCGGCCCGTCGCGAGGTGAATTCACCTCAAGTGCTGGCGGGCAAGAATCTGTTTTTCCAGGCCGGTTGCCAGTCTTGCCACACCCCCAAATACACCACCGCTGCCAACGCCGCTGAACCGGAGCTTGCCAACCAGGTCATCCGCCCCTACACCGACCTGCTGCTGCACGACATGGGCGAAGGCCTGGCCGACAACCGCAGCGAACTCAAGGCCAGCGGCCGTGATTGGCGAACCCCGCCGCTGTGGGGCATCGGCCTGACCGAAACCGTCAATGGCCACACCCAGTTCCTGCATGACGGTCGTGCCCGCAACCTGCTCGAAGCCGTGCTGTGGCATGGCGGCGAAGCACAAGCGGCGCAACGCCAGGTTTTAGCGTTCAATGCCGAGCAACGCGCTGCGTTGCTGGCCTTTCTGAATTCCCTTTAAATGCCTTTTCCAGAAATGGGAGCCTGACATGTTCCGTCCCAAGCTGTTGTTCACCAGCCTCGCCGCCCTCGCCCTGGGTGCCTGCTCGCCCCAGGACCCGCAAGCGGTCACCTCGGCCGCCATCGCCAAGCAGGTGATCCTGCCGACCTACAGCCGCTGGGTCGACGCCGACCGGCAACTGGCAACCAGCGCCCTGGCGTTCTGCCAAGGCAAGGAAAACCTGGACACCGCCCGCGCCGACTTCCTCAAGGCGCAAAAAGCCTGGGCCGAGTTGCAACCCCTGTTGATCGGCCCGCTGGCCGAGGGCAACCGCGCCTGGCAGGTGCAGTTCTGGCCGGACAAGAAAAACCTGGTGGGTCGCCAGGTCGAGCAACTGGTCAACAGCCAGCCACAGATCGACGCCGCCGGCCTGGCCAAGTCCAGCGTTGTCGTACAAGGGCTCTCGGCCTACGAATACCTGCTGTTCGACGCGAAAATCGACATGGCCGACAGCGCCCAGAAAGCCAAGTACTGCCCGCTGCTCACCGCCATCGGCGAACGCCAGAAACAACTGGCCGAAGAGATCCTGTCGGGCTGGAACGCCAACGACGGCATGCTCGCCCAGATGAGCAAGTTCCCCAACCAGCGCTATGCCGACTCCCACGAGGCCATCGCCGATCTGCTGCGCGTGCAGGTCACGGCCCTGGACACGCTGAAGAAAAAACTCGGCACGCCGATGGGCCGCCAGAGCAAGGGCGTACCTCAGCCATTCCAGGCCGATGCCTGGCGCAGCCAGTCGTCGTTGCAAGGGCTGGAAGCCAGCCTGAGCGCGGCCAGGACCGTCTGGGCCGGGGTGGACAACAAAGGCCTGCGCGGCCTGCTGCCAAGCGACCAGAAACCGTTGGCGGACAAGATCGACGCCGCCTACGATGCCTCCTTGAAACTGTTCGCCAGCAGCCAGCGCTCCTTGACCGAAATGCTCAACGACGATGCCGGGCGCCAGCAACTCAACGATTTGTACGACAGCCTCAACGTCGTCCATCGCCTGCACGAAGGCGAACTGGCCAAGGCGCTGGGCATTCAACTGGGCTTCAATGCCAACGACGGTGACTGATCATGTTTCGACGTCAGGTCCTGGCACTGGGCAGTTTGCTGCTCGGCGCCGTCACCCTGGGCGGCTGGACGCTGTTCAAGCAAAAGGACAAGCACCCACTCTTGCTTTCGGCACGGGACGATGGCGACGGCAAGCACTACGCCGTCGGCTATCGACTGGACGGCACGCGGGTGTTCGCCACCCAGGTCGGCCAACGCTGCCATGACATCATCAATCACCCGACGCAGCCGATTGCGCTGTTCGTCGCCCGTCGTCCAGGCACCGAAAGCTACTTGATCGACCTGCGCGACGGGGCGCTGCTGCAAACCATCGCCTCGCTGCCGAACCGGCATTTCTACGGCCACGCGGTCATCCATAACAGCGGCGAATGGCTGTACGCCACCGAGAACGACACCACCGACCCGGGACGCGGCCTGTTGGGCGTTTACCGTTTCGAAGGCGAGCGGCTGGTGCACAGCGGCGAGATATCCACCCATGGCATCGGCCCTCACCAGGTGTCCTGGATGCCCGATGGCGAGACGCTGGTGGTGGCCAACGGCGGCATTCGCACCGAGGCCGAAAGCCGGGTCGAAATGAACCTCGACGCCATGGAACCGAGCCTGGTGCTGATGCAACGCGATGGCACCCTGCTGAGCAAGGAAACCCTTGCCCAATCGATGAACAGCGTGCGCCACCTCGGCATCGCCAGTGACGGCACCATCGTCTCCGGCCAGCAGTTCATGGGCGCTGCCCACGAATCGTCGGAACTGGTGGCGATCAAACGGCCAGGGCAGCCGTTCCAGGCATTCCCGGTGCCCGAAGAACAATTGCAGGCCATGGGGCACTACACCGCCAGCGTCGCTGTGCACAGCGACCTGCGCCTCGTGGCCCTGACCGCCCCGCGCGGCAACCGCTTCTTCATCTGGGACCTGGACAGTGGCGAAGTCCGCCTGGATGCACCCTTGCCGGACTGTGCCGGCGTGGGCGCGGTAGCCGACGGTTTTGTCGTGACGTCGGGCCAAGGACGTTGCCGCTATTACGATTGTCGTCAGACACAACTGGTTGCAAAACCCCTGGATCTGCCGGCAGGGCTCTGGGACAACCATTTGCATCTGGTCTGAACAAGGGAGCGAAGCGCCATCGGCGCCAAGCTCCCTGCTTTTCGGAAAAGTCCCACGCACCACGGGCCCGTCAGCATCTGGAATAGCCCGCACTCTCAGGGTAATGTGCCCGCCTATCTGTATTTTCTCTCAGTTTTTTTCCAAGGAAGTGGAACATGCTGCGACGCCGCATGCTGATCATGTTGGGTGTTGTCCTGCTGGTAGTGCTGTTGCTCGCCGGCTACAAGGCCTTTTCCGTTTACCAGGAGATCCAGTCGTTCTCCGAGCCAAAACCTCCGATCAGCGTCGCCGTGGCCACGGCCGCCCAGCAACCCTGGCAGGCTCGCCTGCCCACCGTGGGCAGTCTGAAGGCCCTGCAAGGGGTGGACCTGAGCCTGGAGATCGCCGGGACCGTGCAGAAGGTGCAGTTCCAGTCGGGGCAAAAGGTCAAGGTTGGTCAGCCGCTCCTGCAACTGGACAGCGAAGTCGAAAGCGCCCTGCTGGAAACCGCCGAGGCCGACCTGGGCCTGTCGCAAGTGGATTTCGGTCGCGGCCGACAGCTGGTGGGCAGCCAGGCGATCTCCAAGGGCGAATTCGACCGGCTCTCGGCGCAACTGAAGAAGAACCAGGCCACGGTCAACCAACTCAAGGCGTCGCTGGCCAAGAAACACATCCTGGCGCCGTTCAGCGGCACCATCGGCATTCGCCAGGTGGATGTCGGCGACTACCTGGCCAGTGGCACGGTGATCGCCACCCTGCAAGACCTCAGCAGCCTGTACGTGGACTTCTACGTGCCTGAGCAAAGCGTGCCCCGGCTCGCTGTAGCCCAATCGGTCAACGTCAGCGTCTCGGCCTATCCCGGGCAGACCTTCGTCGGCACCATCAGCGCGATCAACCCCAAGGTCGAGGACAGCACCCGCAACGTCCTGGTGCGCGCCACCCTGGCCAACCCCGACGGCAAGCTGCTGCCCGGCATGTTCGCCAACCTGCAGGTGATCCTGCCGGACGTGGCCGCCGGCATCGTCGTGCCGGAAAGCGCCGTGACCTACACCCTCTACGGCAACTCCATGTACGTGGTGACGCAAAAGAAAGCCGCCGACGGCACCGTCGAGAAAGACGACAAGGGCCAGCCCGTCCTGATCGCCGAACGGCGTTTCGTTGAAACCGGCGAGCGACGCGACGGCCAAGTGCTGGTTTCCAAGGGCGTGCAGAGCGGCGAACAAGTCGTGATCGCCGGCCAGATCAAGCTCGATAACGGTACGCCGATCGCCATCAGCGACGACAAGACCCTGACCGAACAGAACAGCACGCCGCGCGCGGACTGATCAAGGAACCCCCATGGCTTTTACCGATCCGTTCATCCGTCGTCCGGTGCTCGCCACCGTGGTCAGCCTGTTGATCGTACTGCTGGGCTTCCAGGCCTGGAGCAAGCTGCCCCTGCGCCAGTATCCACAAATGGAAAACGCCCTGATCACAGTGACCACCGCCTACCCCGGGGCCAACGCCGAGACCATCCAGGGCTACATCACCCAACCGATGCAGCAGAGCCTGGCCAGTGCCGAGGGCATCGACTACATGACCTCGGTCAGTCGCCAGAACTTCTCGGTGATTTCGGTCTATGCCCGCATCGGCTCCAACAGCGACCGGCTCTTTACCGAACTGCTGGCCAAGGCCAACGAGGTCAAGAACCAGTTGCCCCAGGATGCCGAGGACCCGGTCCTCAGCCGCGAGGCCGCCGATGCCTCGGCGCTGATGTACATCAGCTTCTTCAGCAAGGAACTGAACAACCCGCAGATCACCGACTACCTGTCACGGGTGGTCCAGCCCAAGCTGGCGACACTGCCCGGCATGGCCGAGGCGGAGATCCTCGGCAACCAGGTCTTCGCCATGCGCCTGTGGCTGGACCCGGTCAAGCTCGCCGGCTTCGGCCTGACCGCCGCCGACGTGACCAATGCCGTGCGCCAGCACAACTTCCTCTCCGCCGCCGGTGAAGTGAAAGGCGAATACGTCGTCACCAGCATCAACGCCAACACCGAACTCAAGTCCGCCGAGGCCTTCGCCGCGATCCCGCTCAAGACCGACGGCGACAGCCGTGTGTTGCTGCGGGACGTGGCCCGCGTGGAAATGGGCGCCGAGAACTACGACACCATCAGCTCCTTTGGTGGCACGCCTTCGGTGTACATCGGGATCAAGGCCACGCCGGGCGCGAACCCGCTGGATGTGATCAAGGAAGTGCGCAAGATCATGCCGGAGATGGAGGCGCAACTGCCGACCAACCTCAAGGCCGAGATCGCCTACGACGCTACCCTGTTTATCCAGGCTTCCCTCGACGAGGTGGTGAAAACCCTGTTCGAGGCGGTGCTGATCGTCATCGTCGTGGTGTTCCTGTTCCTCGGTGCCCTGCGTTCGGTGATCATCCCGGTAGTGACCATCCCGCTGTCGATGATCGGCGTGATGTTCTTCATGCAGTTGATGGGCTACTCGATGAACCTGCTGACGCTGCTGGCCATGGTGCTCGCCATCGGCCTGGTGGTGGACGACGCCATCGTGGTGGTGGAAAACATTCACCGGCACATCGAGGAAGGCAAGACCCCGTTCGACGCCGCGATAGAAGGTGCCCGGGAAATCGCCATGCCGGTGGTCTCGATGACCATCACCCTGGCGGCGGTGTATGCACCGATCGGCCTGCTCGAGGGCCTGACGGGCGCCTTGTTCAAGGAGTTCGCCTTGACCCTGGCTGGCGCGGTGGTGATCTCCGGGATCGTCGCCCTGACCCTGTCGCCCATGATGTGCGCCCTGCTCCTGCGTCACGATGAGAACCCCTCGGGGCTGGCCCATCGGCTGGACACGCTCTTCGAACGCTTGAAGAGCCGTTACCAGCGCATGCTCCATGGCACGCTCAACACCCGGCCGGTGGTGCTGGTGTTCGCGGTGATCGTGCTGCTGCTGATCCCGGTGCTGGTCATGTTCAGCAAGTCCGAACTGGCCCCCGACGAGGACCAGGGCATCATCTTCATGATGGCCAACGCCCCGCAGCCCACCAACCTCGACTACCTGAACACCTATACCGATCACTTCATTACCATTTTCAAGGAGTTCCCGGAGTACTACTCCTCCTTCCAGATCAATGGCTACAACGGCGTGCAGTCGGGCATCGGCGGCTTCCTGCTCAAGCCCTGGAACGAACGCGACCGCACCCAGATGGAAATCCTGCCCGAGGTGCAGGCCAAGCTGGAAAGCGTGCCTGGCTTGCAGATCTTCGGCTTCAACCTGCCCTCGCTGCCGGGCACCGGCGAAGGCTTGCCGTTCGCGTTCGTCATCAACTCCCCGAAGGACTACGCAACGCTGCTGGAGGTTGCCGACCGGGTCAAAAAGCGCGCATTGGAATCCGGCAAATTCGCCTTCATGGACATCGACCTTGCGTTCGACAAGCCAGAAGTCGTGGTGGATATCGATCGCGCCAAGGCCGCCCAGATGGGCGTTTCCATGCAGGACCTGGGCGGCACCCTGGCGACGCTGCTGGGGGAATCGGAGATCAATCGCTTCACCCTCGAAGGCCGCAGCTACAAGGTCATCGCCCAGGTCGAACGGCCGTTCCGGGACAACCCGGACTGGCTGAACAATTACTACGTGAAAAATGCCAAGGGTGAATCGCTACCGCTATCGACCCTGATCAAGGTCAGCGACCGGGCGCGGCCGCGACAACTGAACCAGTTCCAGCAGCTCAATGCGGTGACGATTTCAGGCTTTCCCATCGTGAGCATGGGCGAGGCCATCGAGACCGTCCGCCAGATCGCCCGGGAGGAAGCGCCGGTGGGGTTCGCCTTCGATTACGCGGGGGCTTCACGCCAATTCGTACAGGAGGGCAGCGCGTTATGGGTGACCTTTGCCCTGGCCCTGGCGATTATCTTCCTGGTGCTGGCCGCGCAGTTCGAAAGCTTCCGGGATCCGCTGGTGATCCTGGTGACCGTGCCGTTGTCCATCTGCGGCGCCCTGATTCCGCTGTTCCTCGGCTGGTCGAGCATGAACATCTATACCCAGGTGGGCCTGGTGACGTTGATCGGCCTGATCAGCAAGCACGGGATCCTGATTGTCGAGTTCGCCAACCAGTTGCGCAGGGAACAGAACCTGTCGCCGCGCGAAGCCGTGGAACAAGCCGCGTCGATTCGTCTGCGACCGGTGCTGATGACCACCGCGGCGATGGTGTTCGGCATGGTGCCGCTCATCTTCGCCACAGGCGCCGGGGCAGTGAGCCGCTTCGACATCGGCACGGTGATCGCCACGGGCATGTCGATTGGCACCTTGTTCACCCTGTTTGTGCTGCCCTGCGTCTACACACTGCTGGCCAAACCCGATAAACCCTGAAGGCGGCCAGAAGGGAACAGGATAGTTTTTGTGGCGAGGGAGCTTGCTCCCGCTCGGCTGCGAAGCCGTCGTCAATGCGCCAAGGCTACCTGAGCAATCGATTGGGACCGCTTCGCGGTCCAGGGGAGCAAGCTCCCTCACCACAGGTTTTAGTGCTCGACTGGTGATTGCGGCAGAAAAAAAGGCCTCGCACAAGCGAGGCCTTTTTGGCTTCGTGATGTTCAACTCTGAGGCCTCATCCCCTGGGACAGGCTGAACATGAACAGCAGCAGATCATCGTCCGGTCGGATCGCTTCGCTCGCCTTTGCCACACGCGGCAGGGGACAATGCGCCCCCTCACTGGAGGCACTGAGGATCTGCGAGCGTGGCTGTTCCCATACAGCCACCGCCATTGACGCAACTGCCAGGGCTCCGACTAAAAACAAACCTCTAGCAATTTCTAGTTTCATGGCTATAAACCTTTGATAGCGCTGCCAAACGCCGCCTCATAAAAGTAGACGAATTTTTTCCAATCAACATCGCTGAACGACGAATGGCGCCGCAGTTGCTTCAGGTCATGGGAGGCCGCACGCCGGGCAGTCAGACGCTGGCGACATTTCTCCAGATCCAGCAGGGCCACTTCGGCCTTGGCCGCTTCGCCCTCTCCTGTCACCCGCACAAAAACATGCTTGATGTAGAGGCAGCCATGCTGCCAACGGCCCTTGTGCATGCGGGCCAGGTTCTCAGCCAGGGCCTGGAGGATTTGATCATGCACCGCTTCGCCATGGCGCTCACGTCCGCCGCCGGCATACCAATGCTCGATCTCCTCGAAGCCTTCCAGCGCATGGGTCACTAACAGCGCACGCCACTTGTGGTCGGGGTCACGCTGGGCACCACAAAAGATCAGCTCTGGCACGCGGACATTCAACTGGGTCAACGCCAGCAACGCGTCTTGCTCACGCAGCACGGTCGGTCGACCGAGCGGATACAACCAACTGCGATAAATGTGCCCCGTTTGACGCTTGGCATACAACAGCTCGCCGTCGTTGCTGTTGATCCGCTGCACGCCGCTTTCACCGCCACGTCGCACGTTGGGTTCTTCCACCCACTCACCTTGCTGGTTCCAAAAATGTTCGAAGCTGTTGCGGGAAATGCCAGTTGTCTCTACTGCCTGCACAACCATGCTCTTACCTCTTGCGTAATACATAAACTCGCCACATGGCATAGAGCGGTAGGAAATCCAGCCGTTCCTGAATGCGAAACCCAGCCTGTCGAAACTCTTCCTCTACTGTATCTGTCGGTAACACAAATCGATTCTGGTAGTCTTTCTGCCCACGGGTGCGCTCCAGACGCTTGCGTTTCCAGGCCTTGAAATTGCCATCGACCCACAATGAAACGATCACGCTGTCACGGCTGACACGCTCGAATTCCTTCAGAATCGCCAATCGATGCGCGGGTTCACCGATGTGATGCAACAAACGCATACAAAAAATACTGTCGACGGCGTTATCAGGCAAGGCGATGTCGAACGCAGAAGTGTGCAAGGGCCGTACCCGTTTCACCACATCGGTCGGTTGGGCCTCCAATGCAGTACTGAGCATGGCCTCGGAATTGTCGGCGCCGATGATGACTCGGTTCGGCTTTTCGGCCAACAAAGACCAGAAGCGCCCGGCACCGCAGGGCAGGTCCAGGACCAGACCGGGGTCTCCGACGAGGGCCAATGCACGCCGGGCCAGTTGTTGGTCTCGCTGGTTGGAAAGACGGCGACTCAAGCCACGGCGATGCTTATGAAAATATTCCCTGGCGTGCTGCTCGTCGTATTTTTCAGAAAATTCCAGCTTGATGGGTTTGGACATTAGGTGGGCCTCGATGACTGATCGGCCCACCTTATGAATCGGAATGTCATGCCTTTGTGAAAATAAAGTCAGGTAAACGCTCCAATATTTACAAGACTTTTCAACAGAGGGGCTTAGCCCTTTGGATTCAATTCCACTTCGAAATGGCAACCATTGGGCTCCATCGTACTGAGGCTGACTGTCCAGCCCTGGTTTTCGCAAATGCGCTGCACCAGGGACAAGCCCAATCCCAAGCCCTCGCCGCGTTTTTCGTTACCGCGCACGAACGGTTCGAACATCGCTTCGCGCTTCTCCTCCGGGATCCCCACGCCGCTGTCCTCGACCACGAATCCGGTGGTGGTCAGCGAAAGGCGGATGAATCCCTGGTCGGTGTAGTGCAGGGCGTTACGCAACAGATTGCCCATCACGGCCGTCAGGAACGTGGCGTTATACAGGGTGTCGACGGTTTGCCCAGGTTCGAAGATCAGCGTCAGGCCTTTGGATTCGATGGGCACACGCCATACGCCAAGGAGGTTCTCGGCCACCTGCCCCAGGGTCAGCCGAGGCGACATGCCGTTGTCTTCACGCTCGGCCCTGGCGAGCATCAGGAAGGTCTGCACCAGCTCGCGCATCTCTTCACTGGCCCGATTGATGCGCTCGACCTGGGTACGCCCGCGCGGATCCAGCGCCGGGTTTTCCAACAGCAACTCACACGAGGTCGCCAGGACCATCAACGGTGTGCGCAATTCGTGGCTCACGTCGCTGGTAAACAACCGCTCGCGGGTCAAGGCCTGGCGCAAACGCCCCAGTGTGGCGTCGAACGCCACCGCCAGTTCACCCACCTCATCGGCGGCATAGTCCGGGGCCAGCGGCGGCGCGAGCCCCAGAAGCTGATCGCGATGACGCACTTGCCGGGCCAGACGAACCACGGGCGCCATCACCCGGCGGGCCAGGACCCAGCCCAGAAATACCGCCAGCGCCAGGCTGAGCACGAAGCCCACCAGCACCACGGCGAACAGCACCCGTTCGCGCTCTTCGAAGTCGCTCTGGTCTTGCAGCAACACGTAGTGCCGACCGTCAACGATCTCGACCATGGCGTGATAGGACAACTGCTCGCGAAACACCTCGTGGAAACCGCGCTCCAGATGGCGCAGATCCTTGGGCAACTCGAAATCCCCCGGGCCGCCGCTGAAATAAAACAACTGGTCGGGTTCCGGCCGATGGTTCCAGTCCGAGACACTGTCCATCAACAGCAGGCGTTGCAAATCACCGCCAAGCCCGGCGGAAATCAGTTTCTCTTCCACCAGATGGACCGTCGCCACGATGCCCATGGCGAACGCACCGGCCACCAATGCGCTCATCAGCGCAAACGCGATGATGATCCGTTGGGCAAGGCTTTGCTTAAACTCCATCGCGGCCCTCGGCCAGGCGATAGCCGACGCCGTGCACGGTGTGCAACAACGGCTTGTCGAAAGGTTTGTCGATGACCTGGCGCAGTTGATGGACATGGCTGCGCAAGCTGTCGCTGTCCGGGCAATCGTCGCCCCACAACGCTTCCTCGAGGATTTCGCGGCGCAGCACATGGGGACTTTTCTGCATCAGCACCGCCAACAGCTTCAGGCCGACGGGGTTGAGCTTGAGCAGCTTGCCTTCGCGCGTCACTTCGAGGGTATCGAGGTCGTAGCTCAGGTCGCCGACCTGCAAGGCCCGCCGGCCACCGCCCTGGGCTCGACGCATGACGGCTTCGATCCGCGCCGCCAGTTCCGACAAAGCGAACGGTTTGATCAGGTAATCATCGGCACCGGACTTGAAGCCCTGCAGGCGATCGTCCAACTGGTCCCGGGCGGTGAGCATGATCACCGGCGTATCACGCCGGGCGTCTTCGCGCAGGCGCTTGCACAAGGTGTAGCCATCGATGCCTGGCAGCATGATATCGAGCACGATCAGGTCGTAATGTTCGGTCGCCGCCAGGTGCAACCCCGACAAACCGTCCTGGGCGCAATCGACGGTGTAGCCCTTGAGCCCCAGGTAATCGGCCAGGTTGGCCAGGATGTCGCGGTTGTCTTCGACCAATAGAATTCGCATGGGTACCTCTGCGTACACAGTTAACGGCTGGCTTGGCCCGCGCAGCTTACGGCCAAGCGTGGCTCACGGCTAGGGTTGTATCCGCCGTAGCGGCGCGGGTCCCCTGTGGGAGCGAGCTTGCTCGCGAATGCGGTGGATCAGTCGCCATCCATGTTGAATGTAGCGACGCTTTCGCGAGCAAGCTCGCTCCCACAAAGGTCAAGCACCCAGGAACAGGGCTGCACGGTCATTGACGAGTTTTTCACCCAACATTCACACCGCCCCAACGCAGCGCAGGCCAGACTGCGCAACGCGCTGCTTAAGAAAACTCCCATCAAAGGTATTGCCATGGTCTCCACCGCCCTCCGCCCCGCTTCCAGGCCGCTGAATTTCCGGGTTGCCTTGGGCCTGCCTGCCGTTGTCGCAGCCGTTCTGGTGCTGCTGGAACTGACCACCCTGGACATGGACGTGGCCAAGCTGTTTTACGACCCGATGGCGGGTGGTTTTATCGGTCGGCACAGTTTTTTTCTGGAGGACATCCTGCACGATCGAGCCAAGGAGGTGGTGATCGCGTTCTCCGTGCTGGCGATCCTCGGGTTCATCGGTACGTTTTTCATCGCCCGGCTCAAACCGTTCAAACGCGAGCTGGGTTGCCTGGTGCTGTCCTTGGCACTGGCGACGTCTTTCGTCACCCCGATCAAAGCCGTGACGGCGGTGCAATGCCCCTGGAGCCTGAAGGAATTCGGCGGCCAGGAAACCTACAGTGAACTGCTCAGCCCACGCCCGGCCACCGACAAACCCGGTCGATGCTGGCCCGGTGGTCACGCCGCCACCGGGTTCACATTGTTTGCGCTGTTCTTCGTCCTGCGCGACCGCCGCCCGCGCCTGGCCCGCCGGGCCTTGGTACTCGCCTTCACGTTGGGCACGGTGTTTTCCCTGGGGCGGATGATGCAAGGGGCGCACTTCTTTTCCCATAACGTGTGGACGGCGGTGTTCTGTTGGCTGATTTGCCTGGGGTGTTACTACTACATCCTGTACCGACCGGCCGCCACGGCCGAGCGTGTCGCTGTCACCAGTCCCGCCAATGCCTGAACTGAACCGCATCCCAATGTGGGAGCGAGCTTGCTCGCGATAACGGTGGGTCAGTGCCGGATATATGAACTGACACACTGCTATCGCGAGCAAGCTCGCTCCCACAGGGGGATTGGCTTCGTTCATGAATCCAAGGCAATAAAAAACCCCGCTTGCTTTCGCAGGCGGGGTTTTTCGCTACAGGGGTAAGGCTGGCTTACATCATGCCGCCCATGCCACCCATGCCGCCCATGTCTGGCATGCCGCCGCCAGCTGGAGCGTCTTCCTTGATTTCAGCGATCATCGCCTCGGTGGTGATCATCAGGCTGGCAATCGACGAAGCCGCTTGCAGAGCCGAACGAGTCACTTTGGCCGGGTCCAGGATACCCATTTCGATCATGTCGCCGTATTCGCCGGTAGCAGCGTTGTAACCGTAGTTACCCGAACCCTGCTTGACCTTGTCGACCACAACGCTTGGCTCGTCACCGGAGTTGGCAACGATCTGGCGCAGCGGTGCTTCTACCGCGCGACGCAGCAACTGGATGCCCACGTTCTGGTCATCGTTGTCGCCTTTGAGTTCGCTGATGGCTTGCAGGGCACGAACCAGTGCCACGCCACCGCCAGGTACCACGCCTTCTTCGACGGCTGCGCGGGTAGCGTGCAGGGCGTCTTCAACGCGGGCTTTCTTCTCTTTCATTTCAACTTCGGAACCTGCACCGACCTTGATCACTGCAACGCCGCCGGACAGCTTGGCCAGACGCTCTTGCAGCTTTTCACGGTCGTAGTCGGACGAAGTCTCGGCCACTTGTGCGCGGATCTGGGTCACGCGAGCCTGGATGTCAGCCTCGACGCCGGCACCGTCGATCACGGTGGTGTTTTCCTTGGACAGGATCACGCGCTTGGCGTTACCCAGGTGCTCCAGGGTGGTGCTTTCCAGGCTCAGGCCGATCTCTTCGGAGATAACGGTACCGCCGGTCAGTACGGCGATGTCCTGCAGCATGGCCTTGCGACGGTCGCCGAAGCCTGGAGCCTTGACGGCTGCGACTTTAACGATGCCACGCATGTTGTTCACAACCAGAGTCGCCAGGGCTTCGCCTTCAACGTCTTCAGCCACGATCAGCAGTGGGCGACCGGCTTTGGCAACGGCTTCCAGCACGGGCAGCATTTCGCGGATGTTGGAGATCTTCTTGTCCACCAGCAGGATCAGCGGGCCGTCGAGCTCGGCGGTCATGGTGTCCGGCTTGTTGACGAAGTACGGGGACAGGTAGCCACGGTCGAACTGCATGCCTTCAACAACCGACAGTTCGTTTTCCAGGCCCGAGCCTTCTTCAACGGTGATCACGCCTTCTTTACCGACTTTTTCCATGGCTTCGGCAATGATGTCGCCGATGGAGTTGTCGGAGTTGGCGGAGATGGTGCCGACCTGAGCGATCGCCTTGGTGTCAGCGCATGGCTTGGACAGGGCTTTGAGCTCTTTGACAATGGCGATGGTCGCCTTGTCGATGCCGCGCTTGAGGTCCATCGGGTTCATGCCGGCAGCGACGGCTTTCAGGCCTTCGTTGACGATCGACTGAGCCAGTACGGTCGCGGTGGTGGTGCCGTCACCGGCGTCATCGTTGGCACGGGAGGCAACGTCTTTGACCAGCTGCGCGCCCATGTTTTCGAAGCGATCTTTCAGCTCGATTTCCTTGGCTACGGAAACGCCGTCCTTGGTGATGGTCGGAGCGCCGAAGCTCTTCTCGATGATCACGTTACGGCCTTTCGGGCCCAGGGTCGCTTTTACTGCGTCAGCCAGGACGTTGACACCGGCGAGCATTTTCTTGCGGGCGGAATCGCCGAATTTAACTTCTTTAGCAGCCATGATCGATATTCCTTAAATACTTTGTAGTCGCGGGAAAATGAGCGGGAAATCAGCCTTCGACAACAGCGAGAATTTCGCTCTCGCCGATAACCAGCAGGTCTTCGCCATCAACTTTCACAGTGTTGCTACCGGAGTAAGGGCCGAACACAACCTTGTCACCCACTTTCACGGACAGCGCACGTACTTCACCGTTTTCCAGGGCCTTGCCTGGGCCTACAGCGAGGACTTCACCCTGGTTTGGCTTTTCAGCAGCCGAACCTGGCAGGACGATACCGCCAGCGGTTTTCTTTTCTTCTTCGCTGCGACGGACGACGACGCGGTCATGCAGAGGACGAAGCTTCATTGTCGATCTCTCCTAATTGTGGTTTTCATCGGCCGGTGTAGTCCCGGCGGGTTTAACGAATCCGGCTGTGCCGGGTGCGGTTCGTCAAGCGAACCGCGGAAGTCTGTCCGGTGTTGCCACCGGAAACCTTGCGGTGACCCATACATAAGGGCGCACAAGGCGATTACAAGGGCAGGGCATGAAATTTTTTACTTCTCGGAGCCGAAAACGAACACGGCACCCGAAGGTGCCGTGTCGCGGTTTTTTACTTGGGGTCGCGATGTTCGAATTCGCCTTCGATCACGTTGGGCTCACGGCCCAGGGGTTCTCGCGGAGCCGGCCCGCCACGGGGCTGCAGGTCATCGGCGAAGGCCCGCTGGCGCATCGCCTGCTCTTCGGCGCGCTGGCGCATTTTATTGGCCAGCAACCGACGGGTGAACGGCAACAGCATGACCAGGCCCAGCACGTCGCTGATAAAGCCTGGCAGGATCAACAGGCCGCCACCCAATGCCAGCATCAGGCCTTCGAGCATGGTCTGGGCAGGCAGCTCGCCACGGTTCAGGCTTTCACGGGCACGCAATGCCGTGGCGAGGCCGGCGATGCGCAGCACGAACACGCCGAGCATCGAGCCGAGAATGACCAGCAACAGCGCCGGGAAAAACCCGATCGCACCGCTGACCTTGACGAATACGAACAGCTCCAACACCGGAAACAGCAGAAAGAGCAACAAAAAAGGGCGCATCAAATGGTTCCTCAACGCAAGAATGCCTTGCTATGAAACCTTAAATGACGTCGCCCTTTCGTGAATTCAAGCGTCGGCCTCGGCATTTTTTGGCCATTGCTCGGCGTGAGCCAAGTAAACCAAGGCTTCGCGCACTTGTGTCGGCGTGTTGCAAGGTGCCGCAAACGCCAGCCAGTGCAGGCCCTGGCCAATGCGCAGGTGCATGCCCTCGCTGTCGATGCCCACCAGTTGCGCCGGTTCGCTTTTCGGCAGGCCGGCCAGTTCCACGTAATGGGCGATGGCTTTGGCGTGATCGGCGTTCATGTGCTCGATCATGCTGGCTTCGGCTTTGCCGGCGAAGGGGTTGGCCAGGGTGAGCCGGTCGATCCAGTGAATGGCGCCAAAGCCGCCGATGTAGCGATGGCGCACCGGCTCGAGCACCCAGAAATCGAAATCATGGGCCTTGTGGTAGTTCTGCGAGTCAGGGAAATAGCGGTAATAACGCTCGGCGGCCGCTTCGATGGCGGCGCTGTCTTCGAGCTTCCGGGCTTCGGCCAGATAGGTCAGGCGCCCCACCGCCTGGACATCCTCGGCACCGCGCTCGCCCACCAGCATCGAACACTTGGGGTCTTTTTGCAGATTGTGAGTGTGCTGGGCAATGCGGCTGATCAGGATCAGCGGCCAGCCTTGTGCGTCCAGGCAATACGGGACGACGGAGCCGAACGGAAAGCCGGGCATGGATTTGGAATGAGTGGAGAGCATTCCACGGTATTCCTTGAGCAGCAGTTCCCGGGCATGTCTGGCAGCTTCAACGCTCAATTTATGACTCCTTTTATGAAATCCGTCTAGAAAACGGTCGGGCGACTGGAGTAATGTTCCGATACACCTAGGGGACAGTTCGCGTGTGCAGTCGGGCTGCACCGTCACAAATTCGAGAAACCTCCCAACAGGTCCCCCCTCCACCGCTGCGCCATCTGGAACATGAGAATGCAACTCACTGACAAAGTAATCATTATCACCGGCGGTTGCCAGGGCCTGGGCCGCTCCATGGCCGAGTATTTCGCCGACAAAGGCGCAAAGCTGGCGCTGGTGGACCTCAACCAGGAAAAACTCGACCAGGCGGTGGCCGCCTGCGCAGCCAAGGGCGTCGAGGCCCGCGCCTACTTGTGCAATGTCGCCAATGAAGATCAGGTGATCGACATGGTTGCCCGGGTGGCCGAGGACTTCGGCGCGATCCACGGCCTGATCAACAACGCCGGGATCCTGCGCGATGGCCTGCTGCTCAAGGTCAAGGACGGCGAAATGACCAAGATGAGCCTGGCCCAGTGGCAGGCCGTGATCGACGTCAACCTCACCGGCGTGTTCCTGTGCACCCGTGAAGTGGCGGCGAAAATGGTCGAACTGAAGAACAGCGGCGCCATCATCAATATCTCGTCGATTTCCCGCGCCGGCAATGTCGGCCAGACCAACTATTCGGCCGCCAAGGCCGGTGTGGCCGCCGCCACCGTGACCTGGGCGAAGGAACTGGCGCGCTACGGCATCCGTGTCGCCGGCATCGCACCGGGCTTCATCGAAACCGAGATGACCCTGGGCATGAAACCCGAAGCCCTGGAGAAAATGACCTCGGGGATTCCGCTCAAGCGCATGGGCAAGCCCGAGGAGATCGCCCATTCGGCGGCGTATATCTTCGAGAATGACTACTACACCGGGCGGATCTTGGAGATGGATGGCGGGTTGCGGATCTAAGGTCAGCGCAAACCAAATGAAATGTGGGAGCGGGCCTGTGGGAGCACAGCTTGCTCGCGATAGCGATTCTAAGGCCAACAGATGTGTTGTAGGTGAAGCCGTCATCGCGAGCAAGCTGTGCTCCCACAGGCTTGCTCCCACATAAGACTGCAGTTCAGTCGATCAATCGTCGCTGACGGTGATGTTCGGCATCGCCGGTGAAGCGGCCTCCTGCAACACTATCCGCGCGCCCACATGGCGGGCCAGTTCCTGATAGACCATGGCGATCTGGCTGTCCGGTTCGGCGATGACCGTCGGTTTGCCGCCGTCGGCCTGTTCGCGGATCACCATCGACAGCGGCAGCGAAGCCAGCAGTTCGACGCCGTACTGGGTCGCCAGCTTTTCCCCGCCACCTTCGCCGAACAGGTGCTCGGCATGTCCGCAATTGGAGCAGATGTGCACGGCCATGTTCTCTACCACGCCCAGCACAGGGATGTTCACCTTGCGGAACATCTCCACGCCCTTGCGCGCGTCCAGCAGGGCCAGGTCCTGGGGGGTGGTGACGATCACCGCACCGGCCACCGGGACTTTCTGCGCCAGGGTCAGCTGGATATCGCCGGTGCCCGGCGGCATGTCGATCACCAGGTAATCCAGGTCGCCCCACGCGGTTTGCGTGACCAGTTGCAGCAAGGCCCCGGAAACCATCGGTCCGCGCCAGACCATCGGCGTGTTGTCGTCGGTCAGGAAGGCCATGGACATGACTTCCACGCCATGGGATTGCAGCGGCACGAACCACTTCTGGTCCTTGATCTGCGGCCGGGTGCCCTCGGCGATCCCGAACATGATGCCCTGGCTCGGGCCGTAGATGTCCGCGTCGAGAATCCCGACCTTCGCCCCTTCACGGGCCAGGGCCAGGGCCAGGTTGGCGGCGGTGGTGGACTTGCCCACGCCGCCCTTGCCCGAGGCCACGGCGATCACGTTCTTGACGTTGGCCAGCCCCGGCACCTGCGCCTGAGCCTTATGGGCAGCGATCACGCTGGTGACCTGGACTGTCGCGGCGGTCACGCCGTCGAGGCCTTCGATCGCCATTTGCAGCATCTGCGCCCAGCCGCTCTTGAACAGGTCGGCGGCGTAGCCGATTTCCAGCTGGACACTGACGCGATCGCCCTGGATGTCGATGGCGCGCACGCATCCGGCGCTGACCGGGTCCTGGTTCAGGTAGGGGTCGGTGTACTGGCGAAGGACGGTTTCCACCGCTGCGCGGTTGACGGCGCTCATGGGCAACTCCGATAGCAAGACTTGAAAAACAGGCCGCTATCCTACGCCGAGCCTGCTTGTGTGGCGAGGGAGCTTGCTCCCGCTGTGTGGGAGCAAGGCTTGCCCGCGATGCAGGCGATGCGGTCTTTCAGAAATCGAGGTGCCCGTTTCGCGAGCAAGCTTTGCTCCCACAATCCCCTCGCCACAGATTGTGCCTGGCTCAGGCCTTTCGCCGTTCCCAACCGATGCATGCGGAAACAGGCCAGTGGGGTGAAATATATTTCCCGGCGCTTTATAGTGGCCGACCTCCGTTTCATCAAGTAGCCGAGCCCCATGTCCGAGCCACGCAAGATTCTCGTCACCAGCGCCCTGCCCTATGCCAATGGTTCGATTCACCTCGGCCATATGCTGGAATACATCCAGACCGATATGTGGACGCGCTTCCAGAAACATCGCGGCAACCAGTGCATCTATGTCTGCGCCGACGACGCCCACGGTTCGGCCATCATGCTGCGCGCGGAAAAGGAAGGCATCACCCCGGAGCAACTGATCGCCAACGTCCAGGCCGAACACAGCGCCGACTTTGCCGAGTTCCTGGTGGACTTCGACAACTTCCACTCCACTCACGCCGAAGAAAACCGTGAGCTGTCGAGCCAGATCTACCTGAAGCTGCGTGACGCCGGGCACATCGCCACCCGTTCGGTCACCCAGTATTTCGACCCGGAAAAGAACATGTTCCTGGCCGACCGCTTCATCAAGGGCACCTGCCCGAAATGCGGCACCGAAGACCAGTACGGCGACAACTGCGAAAAATGCGGCGCCACCTACGCACCGACCGACCTGAAAGACCCGAAATCGGCGATTTCCGGCGCCACCCCGGTGCTCAGGGACTCCCAGCATTTCTTCTTCAAGCTGCCGGATTTCCAGGAAATGCTGCAAACCTGGACCCGCAGCGGCACGTTGCACGACGCGGTGGCCAACAAGCTCGCCGAATGGCTCGACTCCGGCCTGCAAGAGTGGGACATCTCCCGCGATGCGCCGTACTTCGGCTTCGAAATCCCCGGCGAGCCCGGCAAGTATTTCTACGTGTGGCTGGATGCGCCCATCGGCTACATGGCGAGCTTCAAGAACCTTTGCGACCGCACGCCTGAGCTGGACTTCGACGCGTTCTGGGGCAAGGACTCCACGGCCGAGGTGTATCACTTCATCGGCAAGGACATCGTCAACTTCCATGCGCTGTTCTGGCCCGCCATGCTCGAAGGCGCCGGTTTCCGCAAGCCGACCGGCATCAACGTCCACGGCTACCTGACCGTCAATGGCCAGAAGATGTCCAAGTCCCGCGGCACCTTCATCAAGGCCCGGACCTACCTGGACCACCTGTCGCCGGAATACCTGCGCTACTACTACGCGTCCAAGCTCGGCCGCGGCGTCGACGACCTGGACCTGAACCTCGAAGACTTCGTGCAGAAGGTCAACTCCGACCTGGTGGGCAAGGTCGTCAACATTGCCAGCCGTTGCGCCGGGTTCATCCACAAGGGCAACGCCGGGGTCCTGGTCGCCGGTAACGCCGCGCCGGAACTGACCGACGCTTTCCTGGCGGCGGCACCCAGCATCGCCGACGCCTACGAGAGCCGCGACTTTGCCCGCGCCATGCGCGAAATCATGGCCCTGGCCGACCGCGCCAATGCCTGGATCGCCGACAAGGCCCCGTGGTCGCTGGCCAAGCAGGAAGGCAAGCAGGACGAAGTCCAGGCCATCTGCGCCTTGGGCATCAACCTGTTCCGCCAGTTGGTGATCTTCCTCAAGCCGGTACTGCCGTTGCTGGCCGCTGATGCCGAAGCGTTCCTGAACGTCGCGCCGCTGACCTGGAACGACCACCAGACACTGCTGAGCAACCATCAACTGAACGCATTCAAGCCGTTGATGACCCGTATCGATGCCACCAAGGTCCAAGCCATGATCGACGCCTCCAAGGAAGACCTGGCCGCCAGCCAGACCGACACCGGCGGCCCGACCGGCAACGGTGAGTTGACCAAGGATCCGTTGTCGCCGGAAATCGACTTCGACGCTTTCGCCGCCGTTGACCTGCGCGTGGCGCTGATCCTCAAGGCCGAGGCCGTCGAAGGGGCCGACAAGCTGCTGCGCCTGACCCTGGACATCGGCGATGAGCAACGCAACGTGTTCTCCGGCATCAAGAGTGCCTACCCGGACCCGGCCAAGCTCGAAGGTCGGTTGACGATGATGATCGCCAACCTCAAGCCGCGCAAAATGCGCTTCGGCATCTCCGAAGGCATGGTGATGGCGGCAGGCCCCGGTGGCGAGGAAATCTACCTGTTGAGCCCTGACAGCGGCGCCAAGCCGGGCCAGCGGATCAAGTAACGCGACCGCGTGCTGCACCGATCCCACAGTCGCCTTGCAGGTGGCTGTGGGATTTTCATATCTGGCCCGCACTCCCGGCGTGCCGGATAATGCCTAATCTTGTAACAGGCCCTTTGTTCGCCCACACGCCCATGACCGAAATCGTCCTCACGCTGTTCAGCGCTGCCCTGATCAACAACCTGGTGTTGCATTGGCCGCTGGGCGTCGATCCGCTGCTGGCGGCCAACGGCAGAAGACAGGTGCACGCCCTGGGCCTGGCAACGGCGTGCCTGATGCTGATCGTCGGCACCCTGGGTTATCTGGTCGATCATGGGGTGCTCGTGCCAACCAATCTGACATTCCTGCGCCTGTTGGTCTGGCTGTCCTTGAGCATCTTGCTGATCGGGCCGTTGCTGCGCCTGCTGACACGCTGGCTGCCCGCAATGCCGTTCGATGGATTGTGGCCGCTGCTGCTCGGCAATGCCGGCATCCTGGGCGTCACGCTGCTCAACGGCCAGGAAGACCGAGGCCTGGGCCACGCCGTGGCGCTGAGCCTGGGGGCCGGGCTGGGCTTCTGGCTGGTGCTGGGCCTGTTCGACGATCTGCGCCAGCGCACCTTCAATCACGCTATTCCCTTGCCCTTCAGGGGCCTGCCAATACAGTTGATCAGCGCCGGACTGATGGCGGTGGCCTTTCTCGGATTGCGCGGGCTGGTCAAAACATGAGCCTGATTCAACGTATCGACGCCCTGTTGCCGCAGACCCAATGCGGCAAATGCGGTCACCCCGGGTGCAAGCCCTACGCCGAAGGCATCGCCCAGGGCGAGCCGATCAACAAATGCCCGCCCGGCGGACGCGAAACCATCGCGGCCCTGGCCGAGCTGATGAAAATACCAGTGCTGGAACTGGACACCAGCCGCGGCGTGGCTCCGGCGCAAATCGCCTTCATCCGCGAAGCCGAATGCATCGGCTGCACCAAGTGCATCCAGGCCTGTCCGGTGGACGCGATTGTCGGCGCGGCCAAGCTGATGCACACCGTCCTCATCGACGAATGCACCGGCTGCGACCTGTGCGTGGCGCCCTGCCCGGTCGACTGCATCGAAATGCGGCCCCTGCCGACGGCAAGCGTGTTGCCGATTGTCGGCGGCCTGGCCTTCAGCGCCGCCGAGCAACAGGCGCGAACGGCCAAGCGCAACCACGCCCGGCGCCGCTTCGAACAACGCAATGCGCGCCTGCGCCGCGAAGAAGAACAGCGCCAGGCGGAGCGCTTGGCCCGTACCCAGCGCGCGGCCCAGGCCAAGGAACCGGAACAGCCGCTCGATCCCGTACAAGCCGCACTGGAACGCGTGCGCGCGCAAAAAGCCGCCACCGCCGATGCCGCCTTGAAAAAAGCCAAGGTTGACCTGGCCATGAGCCGGGCGCAGTTGAACAAATCCTTGAAAGCGTTCGGCCATCCGCCAACCTTCGAGCAGCAGTCGCAACTGATCCTGCTGCAACGCCAGTTCGAAGCGGCCGAGCAGGCCCTGAGCCAACTGGAAAACGCCGCACCCGCGATCACGCCAGCCCCGGCTCCGGCACAAAGCGCCGAACTGAAGCGGGCCAAGATCCAACTGGCGATGCGCCGCGCCGAACTCAGCAAAGCCCGTACGGCAGCGGCATCGGATGAACAACTGCAGGCGTTGGAGCAAGCGGTGAAGGATGCCGAGCGCCAGGTGGACGTCCATGCCGCTTCCTGACACCGTGGACGAACGGCTGCGGCCCGCGATGACGCGGGTGTTGCTGGCGACACTGCCCGGCGTGCTGGCGTTGCTGTGGTTCCAGGGCTGGGGCGTGGTACTCAACCTGCTGTTGTCCGGCCTCACCGCGCTGGCGGTCGAAGCGTTGGTGCTGCGTTTGCGCCGCCGGCCGCTCAAACCCGAACTGAACGATGGCAGCGCGCTGGTCAGTGCCACGCTGCTGGCCCTGGCCTTGCCGGCGTATTGCCCCTGGTGGCTGACCGTCACCGCGGCCGCCTGCGCCTTGCTGTTCGGCAAGCACCTGTGGGGCGGCGTCGGCAGCAACCCGTTCAACCCGGCGATGCTCGGCTATGCCCTGGTCCTGGTGGCGTTTCCCGCCCATATGAGTCCCGCGCCCCACGGTTTGGGCCTGCTTGAAGGCTTGCAACAGGTGTTCGGCACTCATCCGACGCCCGACGCCTGGGCCGGGGCCACCGCGCTGGACAGCCTGCGAACCAACACGAGCCTGACCATCGATGAACTGTTCGCCAGCGATCCGGCGTTCGGGCGTTTCGGTGGCCGCGGTGCCGAATGGGTCAATCTGGCCTTTCTGGCAGGCGGTCTGTTTCTGTTGCAGCAACGGGTGTTCAGCTGGCATGCGCCAGTGGGCCTGCTGGGGAGCCTGTTTATCGTCAGCCTGCTGTGCTGGAACGGGTCGGGGTCCGACTCCCATGGTTCCCCGCTGTTTCATCTGTTCAGCGGCGCAACCATGCTCGGCGCGTTTTTTATCGCGACCGAACCGGTCTCGGGCGCCAAGGCCCCTCTCGCCCGCCTGCTGTTTGGCGCGGGCATGGGGCTGCTGGTCTACCTGATCCGCACCTGGGGCGGCTACCCGGATGGCGTGGCGTTCGCGGTGTTGCTGATGAACCTCGGCGTGCCGGCACTGGATCGGTTTGCCGAGGCGCGACAACGGCGGCCACTGACATGAAGAATCCCGGCGGCGTGGCAATCCTGATCCTGTTGATCGGCCTCGGTTGCAGTGCCACTTACCTCACACACCTCGGCACCGCCGGGCGCATCGAGACCCAGCGGCAAGCGCTGGCGAACAGGACCTTGCTTGAGGTGCTGCCCACCGGCCTCTACGACAATCAGCCATTGGCGCACCCCGTTCTCACCGCCCCGGAGACCTTGACCCATAGCTCGCTGCTGGGCGGTTATCTGGCGACCCGCAATGGCCAGCCCAGCGCCGTGCTGCTGCGTAGCCAGGCACCGGGCTATGAGGGCAGCATCGAATTGCTGGTCGCCATCGATCCACAGGGCCGGCTGCTGGGCGTCAAGACGCTGCGCCAAGCCGAAACTCCCGGGTTGGGCGCGGCGATTGCCGGCTGGCCGAACACCTGGATGCAGGTTTTCACCGGCAAATCACGCCAGGCGCCTGACGACAGCGGCTGGGCCCTGAAGAAGGACCAGGGACAGTTCGATCAACTGGCCGGCGCAACGGTGACATCCCGGGCGGTGCTCCAAGCGGTTCACGACGCGTTGCGTTACTTCGACGAGCACAAGGCTCAGTTGGGAGTGCCTGCCAATGAATAAGCCATGGGGCCTGACACACGGCCTGCTGCTCGTCCCGCTGGTGGGCGCCAGCGATTCGCTGATGGGCGCACTGGTGTTATGGCTGGCCTGGGCCTTGATGTTCTTCTGCCAGGGCTTGGCGATGGGGTGTGTCCGACAACGCCTGACAACCGCGCAACAACTGCTCGCCGCCATCGTGCTGGCCGCTACCCTGACCACCTGCATAGGTTTTGTCATCCAGGCCTGGGCATTGGAACTGTATCGACCGCTGGGGCTTTACCTGGGCTGGATCACCTTGAGCTGCGTGGCGCTGGAGCATGCGGGTTTCTTCGTTGAGTCTCGCTTGCCTGGACGCCTCAGGCTGGCTGGGGTGTTCGGTCTCTTGATGGTCAGCCTGGGCACCCTGCGTGAGCTGATCGGCAGCGGCCTCCCCCTGGCCTTGCTCGCCCCGGGCGGGTTCATTCTGCTCGGCCTGCTACTGGCGGCCCGACAGGCCTGGACGGCAGCCAAATCCCCTTCAACCACCGAGGAAACGCCGCGCCCATGAACGCCGCAAAACGCCTGGAAATATTCCGTCGCTTTCACGAGGACAACCCGGAACCGAAAACCGAACTGGCCTATTCCTCGCCGTTCGAATTGCTGATCGCGGTCATCCTGTCGGCCCAGTCCACCGACGTCGGCGTCAACAAGGCCACGGCTAAATTGTTCCCGGTCGCCAACACCCCGGAGGCGATCTACGCCCTGGGCGTCGAAGGGTTGTCCGAGTACATCAAGACCATCGGCCTGTTCAACAGCAAGGCCAAAAACGTGATCGAAACCTGCCGCCTGCTGATCGAGCTCCACGGCAGTGAAATCCCGCAAACCCGTGAAGCGCTGGAAGCCCTTCCAGGCGTCGGCCGCAAAACCGCCAACGTCGTGCTCAACACCGCGTTTCGGCAGTTGACCATGGCGGTCGACACCCACATTTTCCGCGTCAGCAACCGTACCGGGCTGGCCCCCGGCAAAAACGTGGTGGAGGTGGAGAAGAAGCTGATGAAGTTTGTCCCCAAGGAATACCTGCTGGACTCCCATCACTGGCTCATCCTCCATGGGCGCTACGTCTGCCTGGCGCGCAAGCCCCGCTGCGGCAGCTGCCGAATCGAAGATTTATGCGAATACAAGCACAAGACCTCGGACGATTGAGGCGCTATTGCTTTTATCGATCTATCGATTGAAAAAATCTTTTTTACCCGCCCGTGGTTTATCGATATAAGGAGCGCCAATGGCAGTCTTAGCCTGGAGTCGAACCCATGAGTGCTGGCAAAGAACAACTGGATGTAGAAGACGAATTCATCGCCGCTGAGGCCGACGACGGTGAACCTGCGGTCGTGCCGGAAGTAGCGAAAACCAACCTGAGCAAGCGCCGCACCATCGATAACCTGCTGGAAGAGCGTCGTTTACAGAAGCAACTGGCCGATTACGACTTTGACCTCTGACACGTAAAAGCCTCCCTGATGGAGGCTTTTTACTGAGTACGCGTGACAGCAGCCTCACACCAACCCATTACGCTGCGCCAGCTCGATCAGGTCGACCAGCGAACGGGCATTGAGCTTCAATAACAGACGGGTCTTGTAAGTACTGACGGTCTTGTTGCTCAAGAACATTCCATCGGCGATTTCCTTGTTGGTCTTGCCGCGCGCCAGTTGCTGCAAGACCATCATCTCCCGCCCCGACAACCGATCGACCATATCGGACTCACTGGCATTACCCAGGCTCGATCGCACCGTATGCAATGCCTGGTTGGGAAAGTAACTGTAGCCGGACAGTACTGCCTTGATTGCACTTAATAATTCAGTAAGGTCCTGTTGCTTGCAGACATACCCGGCCGCCCCTGTCTGCATGCAACGCATTGAAAAATGCCCAGGCGCCTGGGAAGTCAGTACCAATACCTTCATTGACGAAGGTATGGCCGTCAAACGGGCAATGACCTCCAACCCGTCCAGTTTCGGAATACCGATATCGAGAATGACGATATCGGGCATAAGTTCACGAGCAAGTTGTAACGCATCGACGCCGTTGTCGGTTTCGGCAACGACCTCATAACCATGACGCTCCATCAGCAAACGTACAGCAAGACGAATGACGGGATGATCATCCACGATCAGCACTTTATTCATGGGCAAATCCAACTTCGCTGTTCGAATTTTTAGAGCACGCACAATAGCCTAGTCATTTCTACCTTGGCATGCCGCCCCCCCCTGACCGCTCGCACCGAGAGACAGATCCTACAAGCTATACAGAAAACTCCTACAAATCCCGCCGGGAAAAATGTGTCCTCAATTTTTTACAGAGAAGGACCGAGCGCCCTTGAGCATCCGTTACCCCTATGAATAATGCGCTCTTTCGCCGCCCTACCTGCTTGCGGACCGGTCATTGGAAAGCACTTTACTCATAAAGAGTAACTGAATTATTTACTGTTAAAACTGCCCCCCCTCACTTCAGCAGCGGAAATTCCTATATAAGAGACGTTCAGGCACCCGATATAAAACATCGACAGCCCTGATTGTTTTAGCGACACCTTATTAGCCACCGATATTATTTTTTCCAAACCACTCACGAGCATGAATATTCCATGAGCATTAACCATGAACAAACCTTTGAAGACCATCACCAACCCCATGACCCTTATCGCCATATTCGCAACTTTATCCGAAACGTCCGCGGCTGTTTCCCTGCCTTTTCTGGATGACCAGGACCGTGAGTATTACCTCTGGTTCCTGATCAGCTTCCCCTTCTATTTATTGCTGCTTTTTTTCATCACCCTCAACTTCAATTATCGTTCCTTGTATTCACCTTCGGATTTTCGCAAGAGCAAGCACTTCATAAAGACCATGGATGACGCGACCTGTCGGCGCAAACGAATGCTACGTCGGGCGGGCAAGGACCACCGGCGGCGACTGATAGGTCTTCATCGCCCCAGGCATGAACCGCCGGACACCTTTTGCATCCTGTGCCGCCAATCCCGCCGCCTGAGCGAAACTTGCCAACCTGAGCATTTGAAGCACGCCGGCATCGTCGTGTACGTCATTTACCACCACGCAGACCTTGCAACCCACGGGCAGGATGGATGAGCCATCAGGAGACAGTGCTGCAGACAATAGGCTGCCCATGCAAAACAGAGGGCAAAAAAAACGGCCTGCTCAAGGCAGGCCGTTTTTTATATCGCCAGGGTCAGAACAGCTTGCGACCCTTGTTCGCCGCGATGCGCATGCGCAGGGCGTTGAGCTTGATGAAGCCGGCCGCGTCGGCCTGGTTGTAGGCACCGCCGTCTTCTTCGAAGGTCGCGATGTTGGCGTCGAACAGCGACTCGTCGGACTTACGCCCGGTGACGATCACGTTGCCCTTGTACAGCTTCAGGCGTACCACGCCATTCACATGAGCCTGGGAGGCGTCGATCATCTGCTGCAGCATCAGACGCTCAGGGCTCCACCAGTAGCCGGTGTAGATCAGGCTGGCGTACTTGGGCATCAGCTCGTCCTTGAGGTGAGCCACTTCGCGGTCCAGGGTGATCGATTCGATCGCCCGGTGAGCGCGCAGCATGATGGTACCGCCCGGGGTTTCGTAGCAGCCGCGGGACTTCATGCCGACATAGCGGTTCTCGACGATGTCCAGACGACCGATGCCGTGTTCGCCGCCGATGCGGTTCAGGGTCGCCAGCACGGTGGCCGGGCTCATTTCCACGCCGTCCAGGGCGACGATATCGCCATTGCGATAGGTCAGCTCCAGGTATTGCGGGGTATCCGGGGCCTTCTCGGGAGAGACGGTCCAGCGCCACATGTCTTCTTCGTGCTCGGTCCAGGTGTCTTCCAGCACGCCGCCTTCATAGGAGATGTGCAGCAGGTTGGCGTCCATCGAGTACGGGGATTTCTTCTTGCCGTGACGCTCGATTGGAATCGCGTGCTTCTCGGCGTAGTCCATCAGTTTTTCACGGGACAGCAAGTCCCATTCACGCCACGGGGCGATGACTTTCACGCCCGGCTTGAGGGCATAGGCGCCCAGCTCGAAACGCACCTGGTCGTTGCCTTTGCCGGTAGCGCCGTGGGAAATGGCATCGGCGCCGGTTTCGTTGGCGATTTCGATCAGGCGCTTGGCAATCAACGGACGGGCGATGGACGTACCCAGCAGGTACTCGCCTTCGTAAACGGTGTTGGCGCGGAACATCGGGAACACGAAGTCGCGGACGAACTCTTCGCGCAGGTCATCGATGTAGATCTCTTTGACGCCCATGGCCTGGGCCTTGGCGCGTGCAGGCTCGACTTCCTCGCCCTGCCCCAGGTCAGCGGTGAAGGTCACCACTTCGCAGTTATAAGTGTCCTGCAGCCACTTGAGGATCACCGAAGTGTCCAGGCCGCCGGAATACGCCAGAACGACCTTGTTTACGTCCGCCATGCCATCACTCCACGGGTTGTACGGAAAGCCGTGAAGTCTAACGTCCAGCGCGGATAATTTACAGGGGCGCGACAGCTTATGACGACGAAGCGACAGATTATGTCGAGCGCGCGACGGTCAAAACCGAATCAGGAGGTCCGCGCGGTCGTCCCGACGGGCGTGGGTGCCGGTGTCTTGGCCGGTGCAGCGGTGGGCGCCGGCGCTTTGGCAGGGGGCGCAGCGGGTGCAGGCTGCGCGGCGGCGGGCTGGGGTGCCGGTGCTTCGCTAGCCGCCACGCGCTCGAGGCGCACGACCACCCGACGGTTCTTGGCCCGGTTGGCGGCGTTGGTGTTGGGCACCAGGGGATAACGTTCGCCGTGGAAGCGCAGGGTAATCTGCGACTCCTGGAAACCATTGGCCTTGAAGAAATCCTGGACCGCCAGGGCCCGGCGGCGCGACAGCTCGCGGTTGGTCAGGCGATTGCCGCTGTTGTCGGAGTGACCGTCAAGCTCGACATGATTGACGCTCGGATCGGCCTTGATGAAGTCGAGCATCACCTGCAACTGGGCCTTGGCATGGGCATCGAGTTCGACTTCTTCGCCGGGGAAGCCGATCTGGGTCTGCTTCACCTGCTCGAAATTCTTCGGCAACAACTTGGCCACACAGCTCTGATAATCGCCGAAGGCTTTATTGAAACGCACCGGCAGCAACCGGACTTCCGACACTCGACCGTCCTCGGTGTTACGCCGTACCACAGGGCTACGACCGTCCATCAGCCCACTGATCAAGCGTCCGGCCTGGACCTGGGAGCTGTTGAACAATACATCGCCACTGCCAATGCTGACCGAGCCCAGGTTGATATCGCCGCGCCCCGGTTGCCACGGTGCGGCGGCCGCCAGCAAGGTGGCCGAACCGCCGCCCAGCATCGGGTTATAGCTCTTGAGGCGGAACGTGGCCTGTTCGCCCGCCCGGCGCACGAACTCGCCACTGCCGAAATCGGTGATCGGCTGGCTCAGCCGGCACTCGAACTTGTCGCCTTCGACCGTCCACTCAATGCTCTCCAGACGGGTCTGGAAAGTGAGCGCCATGGCGGGAAGGCTGGCAAACACACTGAGCAAGGCTAGATAACGCTGGCGCACGGGAGGCTCCACTGACTTTTATACAAAGATCGACGCATGCTTGAGGGCATGACGCCTGTCCGGGGCACTGCACGGATTCGTGGCACACCTGTAGGAGCTATCGGTAAGTTGTGGCAGAACTTGATAGCGGGTGCCTGAATCGGTCTTTTCCGGTAGCATTCCCCAGAGTTTGACCCGCCTGGAAGCCCCCTAATGTCCGACCGCCTGACCCTGCTGCGTCCCGACGACTGGCATATTCATCTTCGCGATGGTGCTGTGTTGACCCATACCGTCGCCGATGTCGCGCGCACCTTCGGGCGCGCAATCATCATGCCTAACCTGGTTCCGCCCGTGCGCAACGCCGCCGAGGCCGATGGCTATCGCCAGCGTATCCTCGCCGCGCGCCCGGCTGGCAGCCGCTTCGAACCGCTGATGGTGCTTTACCTCACCGACCGCACCCAGCCCGAAGAGATTCGCGACGCCAAGGCCAGCGGTTTTGTCCATGCCGCCAAGCTGTATCCCGCCGGCGCGACGACCAACTCCGATTCCGGTGTCACCAGCATCGACAAGATCTTCCCGGCGCTGGAGGCCATGGCCGAAGTCGGCATGCCGTTGTTGATCCATGGTGAGGTTACCCGGGGCGACGTCGATGTGTTCGACCGCGAGAAAATCTTCATCGACGAACACATGCGCCGCGTCGTGGAGCGTTTCCCGACCCTCAAGGTGGTGTTCGAACACATCACCACCGGCGATGCCGTGCAGTTCGTCAACGAGGCCCCGGCCAACGTCGGCGCGACCATTACCGCCCACCACCTGCTGTACAACCGCAACCACATGCTGGTGGGCGGGATCCGGCCGCACTTCTATTGCCTGCCGATCCTCAAGCGCAATACCCACCAGGAAGCCTTGCTGGACGCCGCTACCAGCGGCAGCGCCAAGTTTTTCCTCGGCACCGACTCGGCACCCCACGCCCGTCACGCCAAGGAAGCGGCCTGCGGTTGCGCCGGTTGCTACACCGCCTATGCCGCCATCGAGATGTACGCCGAGGCGTTCGAACAGCGCAATGCGCTGGAAAAACTCGAAGGCTTCGCCAGCCTGCATGGCCCGCGCTTCTATGGCCTGCCGGTGAACACCGACCGTATTACCCTGGTCCGTGACGAATGGACCGCCCCTGTCAGCCTGCCCTTCGGCGAGCAGACCGTCATCCCGCTGCGCGCCGGTGAAAAACTGCGCTGGCGCCTGCTGGAGGAAAACGCGTGAGTGAAGATCATTTCGACGACGAACTGGACGGCAACGGTGGTTCGGGCGGCGCCCGTCACCCCATGGCCGCGCGGTTCCGTGGTTATCTGCCGGTCGTCGTCGATGTAGAAACCGGTGGTTTCAATTCCGCCACCGACGCCTTGCTGGAAATCGCCGCGACCACCATCGGCATGGACGAAAAAGGCTTTGTGTTCCCTGACCACACCTATTTCTTCCGTGTCGAACCGTTCGAAGGCGCCAACGTCGAAGCGGCGGCTTTGGAATTCACCGGGATCAAGCTCGATCACCCGTTGCGCATGGCAGTCAGCGAAGAAACGGCCCTGACCGACATCTTCCGTGGTGTGCGTAAGGCGCTCAAGGCCAACGGTTGCAAGCGCGCGATCCTGGTCGGCCACAACAGCAGCTTCGACCTGGGCTTCCTCAACGCCGCCGTCGCGCGCCTGGACATGAAGCGCAACCCGTTCCACCCGTTCTCCAGCTTCGACACCGCGACCCTGGCTGGCCTGGCGTATGGCCAGACCGTCCTGGCCAAGGCGTGCCAGGCAGCCGACATCGATTTCGATGGTCGTGAGGCGCACTCGGCCCGCTACGACACCGAGAAGACCGCCGAGCTGTTCTGCGGCATCGTCAACCGGTGGAAAGAGATGGGCGGCTGGCAGGATTTCGACGACTAAAGAGCAGAGCCAATGTGGGGCGGTGCCACTCTGTGGGAGCAAAGCTTGCTCGCGACACAGGCGACTCGGTTCTTGGAAGACCGCATCGCCGCCATCGCGGGCAAGCCTTGCTCCCACAGATAAATCCCCTCACCACAGGGTTCTGTGTTTCAGCCGACAAGTTTGGAACACCCATAAAAAAACCGGCCCATCGAGGGCCGGTTTTTTTATGCCTGGAGGCGCTTACAGCTTGTCGCTGTGCTCGCCCAGGTAAGCGGCAACGCCTTCAGGCGATGCGGTCATGCCCTTGTCGCCTTTTTTCCAGTTGGCCGGGCAGACTTCGCCGTGCTCTTCGTGGAATTGCAGCGCGTCGACCAGACGGATCAACTCTTCCATGTTACGGCCCAGCGGCAGGTCGTTGATGATCTGCGAACGGACAACGCCCTTGTCGTCGATCAGGAAGGCACCACGGAAGGCCACGCCGCCTTCGGACTCAACGTCGTAGGCCTTGGCGATTTCGTGCTTCATGTCGGCAGCCATGGTGTATTTCACCTGGCCGATACCGCCATTGTTGATCGGGGTGTTGCGCCAGGCGTTGTGAGTGAAGTGCGAGTCGATCGACACAGCGACCACTTCAACGTTGCGCGCCTTGAAATCATCCATGCGGTGATCCAGTGCGATCAGCTCGGACGGGCAGACGAAGGTGAAGTCCAGCGGATAGAAGAACACCAGGCCGTATTTGCCTTTGATGGCCGAGGACAGGGTGAAGCTGTCGACGATTTCGCCGTTGCCAAGCACGGCTGGCACGGTGAAGTCAGGGGCTTGTTTGCCTACGAGTACGCTCATTGGATATCTCCTGATGTAATTAGCGTGAAAACAAAGTCCGGGCCAGCCTGCCACCCTCAGGCGACAGCCCTGTGACACGAACCCGCTTGCAAGGGCCGACCATCATACACCGCGCATTTGGACTGTCTTCAACGGTTTTTCGGTGGTATCGAAAAATCGCCGCCCCGCTGCGTGCCGCCTTCGTTGCCCAAGGAAAAAACCGTTCGTCAGCCTGGCACCGCTCTGGCGCAAGACCTTGAGAAACCACTTTGACAATCATTCTCGTTAACATTAAGATCCGTCTCAATTGAGTCACAACCAGCGACGGTTCTCACTTATGTATGTATGCCTCTGCACTGGCGTCACCGACGGACAAATCCGCGAAGCGATCTATGAAGGTTGCTGCAGCTATCGCGAAGTCCGCCAGGCCACCGGCGTAGCCAGCCAATGCGGCAAATGTGCCTGCCTGGCCAAGGAAGTGGTGCGTGAAACCCTCGCCAAGGTGCAAACGGCACAGGCCTCGATCCCCTACCCGGTAGAATTTACTGCCGCGTAAAGACAGCTTTTCAAGGAACCGGACTCAATGTCCGGTTTTTTTATGCCTGTAAATCAAATGCTTAGCGTCCAGACGCGGAACACAAACATTCTTATTCCGATTAATTTTCATTTATTATTCAATAACTTAGGTTTGACACTGATAAATACGCGGCTCAAACTCTGCCCTATACACAGCTATTACAGGGCAGGCCTCATCATGAAAGGCGACATTACAGTCATCCAGCATCTCAACAAGATCCTTGCCAATGAGCTGGTCGCGATCAACCAATACTTCCTGCATGCGCGCATGTACGAGGATTGGGGCCTGAACAAGCTGGGCAAGCACGAGTACCACGAGTCCATCGACGAGATGAAACACGCGGACAAGCTGATCAAGCGCATCCTGTTTCTCGAAGGCCTGCCGAACGTCCAGGACCTGGGCAAGCTGCACATTGGCGAACACACCCGGGAAATGCTCGAGTGCGACCTGCGCATCGAGCGCACCGGCCACGCCGACCTGAAGGCCGCCATTGCCCATTGCGAAAGCGTTGGCGACTTCGGTAGCCGTGAACTGCTGGAAGACATCCTCGAATCCGAGGAAGAGCACATCGACTGGCTGGAAACCCAACTGGGCCTGATCGACAAAGTCGGTCTGGAGAACTACCTGCAATCGCAGATGGGCGAAGAGTAACCTTCCCCGGCAGCAGGCCACTAAAAAGCCCCGCCCTCTTTCGAGAGGCGGGGCTTTTTATTGCCTGGATTCTCCCAGGCCCTACTCAAAACCACTGTGGGAGCGAGCTTGCTCGCGATGGCGGTGGATCAGATATAAAAATGCTGACTGACACACCACTATCGCGAGCAAGCTCGCTCCCACAAGGTTTCCCGTTCACCACAACCGGCGTGGTGAACAGGCTTCCATGGATCAGGCTTCGGTCTTGTTCGCGGACGCTTTTTCTACCGCAGCCTTGATCGTGGCCTGCAAAGAACCGTCGGCGGCCATCTCGGTCATGATGTCGCTACCACCGACCAGCTCACCGCCCACCCACAATTGCGGGAAGGTTGGCCAGTTGGCGTACTTGGGCAGGTTGGCGCGGATTTCCGGGTTCTGCAGGATGTCCACGTAGGCAAACTTCTCGCCACACGCCATCACAGCCTGAGCAGCCTTGGCCGAGAAACCGCACTGTGGCGCGTTCGGCGAGCCTTTCATGTAAAGCAGGATGGTGTTGTTGGCAATCTGGTCTTTAATCGTTTCGATGATATCCACGGAGCACCTCGGCTTAAACTTTGCGACGTCAGTTGTCGACACGGTGGCGCATTGTAACGGAAAGCAGAACGTGCTGCTCAGAGACAATTTTACGCAGCCGCCACCTTCACCGGTACACCGTTGAGCGCCGCGTTGCCGGACAACTCATCGAGCTGGCAATCATCGGTCAGGTCATTGGCGCTGGATCCCGGCTGCCCACTGGCAATGGTCATCTGCACGCCCGGCCGGGCATGGCCCCAGCCGTGGGGCAGGCTGACCACGCCTTTCATCATGTCCAGGCTGCCCAGTACCTCGACTTCGATGGCCCCCACCCGCGAGCTGACCGTCACGCGCTGCCCGTCGGCAAGGCCGCGGGAGGCGAGGTCATCCGGGTGCATCAGCAATTGATGACGCGGCTTGCCCTTCACCAGTCGATGGAAGTTATGCATCCAGGAGTTGTTGCTGCGCACATGGCGGCGGCCAATCATCAGCAACTCATCCGGCTCTGGCGCCTGCAACGCGGCAAAGCGCGCAAGGTCGGCAAGAATCACCGCCGGCGCGGCCTGCACCCGTTGGTTTTCGGTTTTCAAGCGTGGGGCCAGGTTGGGCTTGAGTGCGCCGAGGTCGATGCCATGGGGATGGTCGAACAAGGTCGCCAGAGACAGTTTGTGCGGCGAGGCGTCGCCATAGGCTCCGCTGCGCAGGCCAAGATCGATCATCTGCGCCGGCGGCATGGTCGGCTTGAGCTCTTTGCCGGTGTGGGCAGCGAAGGCCTTGGCCAGGCCGACAAAGATCTCCCAGTCGTGCAGCGCCCCCTCGGGCTTGGGCAGGATCGCCCGGTTGAAACGGGTCACGTTGCGCACCGCGAACAGGTTGAAGGTGGTGTCGTAATGATCGTTTTCCAGGGCCGAGGTCGAGGGCAGGATCAGGTCGGCGTAACGGGTGGTTTCGTTGATGTACAGATCGACACTGACCATGAACTCCAGCCCATCCAGGGCCTGCTCCAACTGCCGCCCGTTGGGTGTAGACAGCACCGGGTTGCCGGCCACGGTGACCAGCGCCCGAATCTGGCCTTCGCCCTCGGTCAGCATCTCCTCGGCCAGGGCCGACACCGGCAGCTCCCCGGCGTACTCGGGACGCCCGGAGACCCGGCTCTGCCAACGATTGAAATGCCCACCCGAGGTGGTCGCCACCAGGTCCACCGCCGGCTCGGTACACAGCGCACCGCCCACCCGATCCAGATTGCCGGTCACCAGGTTGATCACCTGGATCAGCCAGTGGCACAGCGTACCGAACGCCTGGGTCGACACCCCCATCCGCCCGTAGCACACCGCTGACGGGGCGGCGGCGAAGTCCCGGGCCAATTGCCGGATCTGCGCGGCCGGCACCGCACAGAGCGGGCTCATCGCTTCAGCCGTGAAAGCAGCAACGGCCGCGCGCACCTCATCCAGGCCGTCCACCGGCAGGTGGCTGTCACGGGTCAGGCCTTCGCTGAACAGGGTATTGAGCAAGCCAAACAGCAGCGCGGCATCGCCACCGGGACGCACGAAGACATGCTGGTCGGCAATGGCCGCCGTTTCGCTGCGGCGCGGATCGACCACCACCACTTTGCCGCCACGGGCCTGGATCGCCTTGAGACGCTTCTCCACGTCCGGCACGGTCATGATGCTGCCGTTGGAGGCCAATGGGTTGCCGCCCAGGATCAGCATGAAGTCGGTGTGATCGATGTCCGGAATCGGCAGTAGCAAGCCGTGGCCGTACATCAGGTGGCTGGTCAGGTGATGGGGCAGTTGGTCCACCGAGGTTGCCGAGAAACGGCTGCGGGTCTTCAACAGGCCCAGGAAATAGTTGCTGTGGGTCATCAGCCCATAGTTATGCACGCTGGGGTTGCCCTGGTAGACCGCCACCGCGTTCTGGCCATGGCGCGCCTGGATATCCGCCAGGCGCGCGGCCACCAATGCGAAGGCGTCGCCCCAGGCGATGGGGTGCCATTCGTTGCCGATGCGCTGCATGGGTTGGCGCAAGCGGTCCGGATCGTTCTGGATATCCTGCAGGGCCACTGCCTTGGGGCAGATGTGACCGCGACTGAAGGTGTCCAGCGCATCGCCCTTGATCGAGGTGATCGCCAGGCCCTGGCCGTCGGTTTCGGTGGTTTCGAGGGTCAAGCCGCAGATGGCTTCACACAGATGGCACGCACGGTGGTGGAGAGTCTTGGTCATGGCCAGTCTCTGTTTTATTCGTGGCGGGCACTTTCGGCCGCGGGAACAAAACTATGGCCCGTGCTTCCCGGCAGCGCCAGCGACGTTCGTCCTGTGAATTGCCGGGCATCAGGCCCGCCGATGCAGTGCCATCAAGGGCCCTCGGGGGGCGGTGCCAGAAGTTGGATTTCCTCGACGGTTTCCACTTCCTCCTGGGCGATGGGCACACCGGTCAGTTCGCCAATCAATCGCCAATGCTCGTCGAGGCCGCTGCTGATCGTGGCCATGCGATCGATCATCCGGCGGCCGGCGGCCTTGGTCACTTCATCATCGCTGCGCAGCAATTCGAATGACATGGACGTCACCGATGCCGTCAGGTGGGTCAGCGAGCGTGCGGTCAGCCCCAGCAATTCCATCAATTGTCGCTCTTTCGAATCCATTTCGGGCTCCTGTGCCGCTGAGGCTCATTTATAACCCAGGCCTTTGCATTAGGAAATGTTTCACAACCACCAGCAGGCAGGCGCAAGAGTCGAAGGACATGGCATAAACCGCCACCATCCATGGCGCGCCCGGCCGCGCTTGATTGCCAAGCCGAGCAGCGCCAGTGTACAAATGGGCCGCTGCAGTCAGGAAACCGGCCTCAAATACGTCATCGCATTCGCGTGATGGCTTCGCTGAAATCCCCAAAAACCGTAGCCCTATTGGTAAGACGCGACATTTAATGTCAATATCGCGCCTTCCCCTATTTTCGTCGCCCCGTGCGGCTTTTGCCGCAGGTCTCGCCCGTTTTTTCATTAAACAAGGCTTTGAGCATCTGCGGTCAGTTACAAAAAGGTAGTCAATCATGAGCGCAAGGCACTTTCTCTCCCTGATGGATTTCACGCCCGATGAGTTGCTCGGCGTGATCCGTCGAGGCGTGGAGCTCAAGGACCTGCGTAATCGCGGCGTACTGTTCGAGCCCTTGAAAAACCGCGTGCTGGGGATGATCTTCGAGAAATCATCGACCCGCACCCGCATCTCTTTCGAAGCCGGCATGATCCAACTGGGCGGCCAGGCGATTTTCCTGTCGCCCCGCGACACCCAACTGGGCCGTGGCGAACCCATCGGCGATTGCGCCATCGTCATGTCGAGCATGCTGGACGCGGTGATGATCCGTACCTTTGCCCACAGCACCCTGACCGAGTTCGCGGCCCATTCCCGCGTACCGGTGATCAACGGCCTGTCCGACGACCTGCACCCCTGCCAGTTGCTGGCCGACATGCAGACCTTCCTCGAGCACCGTGGCTCGATCCAGGGCAAGACCGTGGCCTGGATCGGCGACGGCAACAACATGTGCAACAGCTATATAGAAGCGGCGATGCAATTCGACTTCCAACTGCGCGTCGCCTGCCCCGAAGGCTTTGACCCCAATGCCGAGTTGCTGGCCAAGGCCGGGGACCGGGTGTCCATCGTCCGTGACCCGAAACTGGCCGTGGCCGGTGCGCACCTGGTGAGCACCGACGTCTGGACCTCCATGGGCCAGGAAGAAGAAACCGCCAGGCGCCTGGAGTTGTTCGCGCCACTGCAGGTCAACCGGGCCCTGCTCGACCTGGCGGATGCCGACGTGTTGTTCATGCACTGCCTGCCGGCCCACCGTGGCGAGGAGATCAGCATGGACCTGCTGGATGACCCGCGTTCGGTAGCCTGGGACCAGGCCGAGAATCGCCTGCATGCGCAAAAGGCCTTGCTCGAGTTCCTGGTCGAGCCGGCGTATCACCACGCATGAGCCACGCCTTGCTGCTGAACTTGCACAACCTGGCCTGCGGTTATCAGGACCAGCGGGTCGTGCAGAACCTCAACCTGCACCTCAATGCCGGTGATATCGGTTGCCTGCTCGGTTCGTCCGGGTGCGGCAAGACCACGACCTTGCGCGCCATTGCCGGCTTCGAACCGGTGCACGAGGGTGAAATCCAGTTGGCCGGGGAAACCATCTCCCGCGCCGGCTTCACCCTGGCCCCGGAAAAACGCCGCATCGGCATGGTGTTCCAGGACTACGCCCTGTTCCCCCACCTGAGCGTGGCCCAGAACATTGCCTTTGGCATCCGCAAGCATCCGAACAAGGACCGCGTCGTCGAAGAATTGCTGGAACTGGTCAACCTGAAACACCTGGGCAAGCGTTTTCCCCATGAACTGTCCGGCGGACAACAGCAGCGCGTGGCCCTGGCCCGTGCGCTGGCGCCGGAGCCGCAGCTGCTGTTGCTCGATGAACCGTTCTCCAACCTCGATGGCGAGCTGCGCCGCAAGCTCAGCCATGAAGTGCGAGACATTCTCAAGGCCCGCGGCACCAGCGCGATCCTGGTCACCCACGACCAGGAAGAAGCCTTCGCCGTGAGTGACCATGTCGGTGTCTTCAGGGAAGGTCGCCTGGAACAGTGGGACACGCCCTACAACCTGTATCACGAACCACTGACGCCATTCGTCGCCAGTTTCGTTGGCCAGGGCTACTTCATTCGCGGCCAGCTCGACAGCCCGGAATCGGTACAGACCGAGCTTGGCCTGCTGCGCGGCAACCGGGCCTACACCTGGCCCATCGGCGGCGCGGTGGACGTGCTGCTGCGGCCAGACGACATCGTCTACGCCCCGGACAGCCCGCTTACTGCCAGAATCGTTGGCAGGACCTTCCTGGGTGCTTCAACCTTGTACCGCCTGCAATTACCCACAGGTGCGCAACTGGAATCGATCTTCCCCAGCCATGTCGACCATCAGGTCGGCGCCGCCGTCGGCATCCGCGTGGCGGCTGAACACCTGGTGCTGTTCCAGGCCTCGGGCAGCACCGCGGCGCATATCCCACCAGTGGACAGCGGTGTGCGACGCTACAGCGCGGCCAGCTAATCATTGTGGGAGTGGACACATTCAGCATCGATGCAGGCCGAACCAGCGCTATCGCGAGCAAGCTCGCTCCCACATGGAAATTTTCAACAGGCACAAATCGACTGTCATCCACAAATCCTGTGGGAGCGAGCTTGCTCGCGATGACATAGCCACATTCAGCATCAGTGCAGGCCGAACCACCGCTATCGCGAGCAAGCTCGCTCCCACATTTTGATGTCATTGACTTGAGTGCAGCATCAACGTCCCGCTGGCCACTAACGTCGCGTTCCCGCCGATCTTCACCCGTTCACCCTCCAACCGGCAAAACAATGCCCCGCCCCTGGCCGAACACTGATAAGCCGTCAGTCCGTGCTTGCCCAGGCGCTTGGACCAATAGGGAATCAGGCTGCAGTGGGTCGAGCCGGTCACCGGGTCTTCGTTGATGCCGATCGCCGGGGCAAAATAGCGCGAGACAAAATCATGCTTGCTCCCCGGCGCGGTGACGATAGCGCCGGGCCAGGGCAGTTTTGCCAGGGCCACCATGTCCGGCTTGCAATCGAGCACCGCTTGCTCCGATTCCAGCACCACGAACAACTCGTTGGAACTCAGCACATCCACCGCCTCGGCGCCCAAGGCACTCTGCACGGCCAGGGACACGCCCAGCTCGGCAGGCACGACGGCCGGAAAATCCAACCACAGCCGATCACCCTCGCGCGTCACGCTCAACGAACCGGACCGGCAGATGAAATCCAGGCGCTCAACGGTTTCGTGATAGACCTCGAACAGTACATAAGCGCTGGCCAACGTGGCGTGACCACATAGCGGGACTTCGGTGGTGGGGGTGAACCAGCGGATATGCCAATGCTGACCTTCACGCACCAGGAACGCGGTTTCAGCCAGGTTATGCTCGGCGGCGATCTTCTGCATCAGGTCGTCCGCCAGCCAGCCGTCGAGCCGGTAGATCATCGCCGGGTTGCCGCCGAACGGCCGGTCACTGAACGCATCGACCTGATGAAACGCAAGCTGCATGGCACTTCTCCTTATTTTTCTGATGCGCCAGCATGGGGTGTAGCGACACGGATTATCCAGTGACAGATCAGCAGAATTTTCACCCTACAGGCTGCGCAGCGGCCACCCTGCTCTATCAAGCACGCCCGATATCAGCAAACACCGCCGCGGTGTGTTCCTTCAATACCGAAGGCGCCAACTCGACTTCCAACCCACGCCGCCCCGCACTGACGAACATGCTGGCGAGTGGCTGTGCGGAATTGTCGATAAACGTGCGCAAACGCTTCTTCTGCCCCAGCGGGCTGATTCCGCCGAGCAAATAACCGGTCGAACGCTGCGCGGCGGCCGGGTCGGCCATCTCGACCTTCTTCACGCCGGCGGCGTGGGCCAGGCCTTTCAAATCCAGGCTCCCGGCCACGGGCACTACCGCCACCAACAGCTCACCTTTTTCACTGGCCGCCAACAATGTCTTGAACACCTGCGCCGGATCCAGCCCGAGCTTTTCCGCCGCCTCCAAGCCATAGGAGGCGGCCTTGGGATCGTGTTCATAACTGTGGATGCGATGTTCGGCGCGTACTTTCTTAAGCAGATCCAACGCGGGTGTCATGACCGCTCCTGATAAGGAAATCAAAAAAGAGTGAGCGGATTCTAAGCCATCGCCTCTGAAAAGGCTTTGCGGCTGCGCTGCCTCTATCGGTGACGCATCGCCAAGGGGAGAGTCATTCACAGCACGAATAGTTGAAATGTGACCAATGGTTCACTTTCGACCTTTGACACCAGCGTTTCTTGTCTATATTTTTTCGAAACTGAAAGCCACATTACATGTCTCAAACAGCAACCCGAGTTCAGGATGGGGATCCTGCCTCGGTGGAAATCGCGTAATCGTGCTGTACTGAACGCGCTGCAAAACAACAAAAAACCGAGGTTTGAATGACAACTGCTTTACAACAGCCGTCCCTGTCCAGCCAATGCCTGGCGGAATTCCTGGGAACTGGCCTGCTGATTTTTTTCGGCACTGGTTGCGTCGCGGCGCTCAAGGTCGCGGGTGCGAGCTTCGGCTTGTGGGAAATCAGCCTCATCTGGGGCGTCGGCGTCAGCATGGCGATCTATCTGAGCGCAGGCATTTCCGGCGCCCACCTCAACCCCGCCGTCAGCATCGCCCTGTGCATGTTCACCGACTTCGAAAAGCGCAAGCTGCCTTTCTATATAGCGTCCCAAGTGACCGGTGCCTTCTGCGGCGCCCTTCTGGTCTACACGCTGTACAGCAATCTATTCTTCGATTTCGAACAGTCCCGGCACATGGTTCGCGGCACCGAAATGAGCCTCGAACTGGCTTCGGTGTTCTCCACCTACCCGCACGCGGCACTCTCCACTGGCCAAGCCTTCCTCGTGGAAGCGATCATCACCGCCATCCTGATGGGGGTGATCATGTCCCTGACCGATGACAACAACGGTTTGCCCCGTGGTCCACTGGCCCCCTTGTTGATAGGCCTGTTGATAGCCGTGATCGGCAGCTCCATGGGGCCGCTGACGGGCTTTGCGATGAACCCGGCGCGGGACTTCGGTCCTAAACTGATGACTTTCTTCGCAGGCTGGGGTGAAATTTCCCTCACGGGTGGACGCGACATCCCGTACTTCCTGGTTCCAATTTTTGCGCCGATCGTGGGTGCATGCCTCGGTGCTGCGGCCTATCGCGGGCTGATTGCCCGCCACCTGCCCAGCGCTGTAACAGCTACAAAGGATGCAGAACCGGCCATTGACGGCAAGCCCAGAACATCCTGAAACAGTCGGCGCAGGCCCTGCCATTCGAAGCCTGCGCCGTGGCTTCTTTTTACGTCTCCCTTTATGAAAGACCCGAGGCAATCGACATGACCGATATCCAGAACAAGAACTACATCATTGCCCTCGACCAGGGTACGACCAGCTCGCGCGCGATCATCTTCGACCGTGACGCCAATGTGGTCTGCACCGCCCAACGCGAATTCGCCCAACATTACCCGCAGGCCGGCTGGGTCGAACACGACCCGATGGAAATCTTCGCCACCCAGAGCGCTGTCATGGTCGAAGCCCTGGCCCAGGCCGGCCTGCACCATGACCAGGTGGCCGCCATCGGCATCACCAACCAGCGAGAAACCACCGTGGTCTGGGACAAGACCACCGGCCGGCCGATCTACAACGCCATCGTCTGGCAGTGCCGCCGCAGTACCGAGATCTGCCAACAGCTCAAGCGCGACGGCCACGAGCAATACATCAGCCAGACCACCGGCCTGGTCACCGACCCGTACTTCTCCGGCACCAAGCTCAAGTGGATCCTGGACAACGTCGAAGGCAGCCGCGAGCGTGCGCGCAACGGTGAGCTGCTGTTCGGCACGGTCGATAGCTGGCTGATCTGGAAATTCACCGGTGGCAAGGTCCACGTCACCGACTACACCAACGCCTCGCGCACCCTGCTCTTCAACATCCACTCGCTGGAATGGGACGCGAAGATGCTCGAGATCCTCGACATCCCCCGGGAAATGCTCCCGGAAGTGAAGTCGTCCTCGGAAATCTATGGCCGCACCAAAAGCGGTATCGCCATCGGCGGCATCGCCGGCGACCAGCAGGCCGCCCTGTTCGGGCAGATGTGCGTGGAGCCGGGGCAGGCGAAAAACACCTACGGCACCGGCTGCTTCCTGCTGATGAACACCGGGAAAAAGGCCGTGAAATCCAATCATGGCATGCTCACCACCATCGCCTGCGGCCCCCGTGGCGAAGTGGCCTACGCCCTGGAAGGCGCTGTATTCAACGGCGGCTCCACCGTCCAGTGGCTGCGCGATGAACTGAAGATCATCAACGACGCCCTGGATACCGAATACTTTGCCAACAAGGTCAAGGACAGCAACGGTGTGTACCTGGTGCCCGCCTTCACCGGCCTGGGCGCGCCGTATTGGGACCCCTATGCCCGTGGCGCACTGTTTGGCCTGACCCGCGGCGTACGGGTCGATCACATCATTCGCGCAGCACTGGAGTCGATTGCCTACCAGACCCGCGACGTACTCGACGCCATGCAACAGGATTCGGGTGAACGCCTCAGGGCCCTGCGCGTCGACGGTGGCGCGGTGGCGAACAACTTCCTGATGCAGTTCCAGGCCGACATCCTCGGCACCCAGGTCGAGCGGCCGAAAATGCGTGAAACCACGGCCCTGGGTGCGGCGTACCTGGCCGGCCTGGCGTGCGGCTTCTGGGGCAGCCTGGAAGAACTGCGCGGCAAAGCGGTGATCGAGCGCGAATTCGAACCGCAACTGGACGAGGCGGCGAAAGAAAAGCTCTATGCCGGCTGGCAGAAAGCGGTCAGCCGCACCCGCGATTGGGAGCCCCATGAAGACGCTGAATAAAGCCTGATAAGGTTCTGAAACTGGTCGGGAGTGGATTCCTGCGGCATCATGGGCAAATTTTGTATGGCAGCCCAAAGGAAGCCCCATGAATCTGCCTCCCCGCCAGCAGCAAATCCTCGAACTGGTCCGCGAACGCGGCTATGTCAGCATCGAGGAAATGGCGCAGTTATTCGTTGTCACTCCGCAAACCATCCGCCGCGACATCAACCAACTGGCGGAAGTGAACCTGCTGCGCCGCTACCACGGCGGCGCCGCCTACGATTCAAGCGTGGAAAACACCGCCTACGCCATGCGCGCCGACCAGATGCGCGACGAAAAACAACGCATCGCCGAAGCCATCGCCGCCCAGATCCCCGATCATGCCTCGCTGTTCATCAACATCGGCACCACCACCGAATCCATCGCCCGGGCCCTGCTCAATCACAACCATCTGAAGGTCATCACCAACAACCTGCACGTGGCTTCGATCCTCAGCGCCAAGGACGACTTCGAAGTCCTGATCGCCGGCGGCAACGTACGGCGTGACGGCGGCGTGGTGGGCCAGGCCAGCGTCGACTTCATCAACCAGTTCAAGGTCGACTTCGCCCTGGTGGGCATCAGCGGGATCGATGAAGACGGCAGCCTGCTGGACTTCGACTACCAGGAAGTGCGGGTTTCCCAAGCCATCATCGCCAACGCCCGGCAAGTGCTGTTGGCGGCGGACTCCAGCAAGTTCGGACGCAATGCCATGGTCCGCCTGGGCCCCATCAGCCTGATCGATTGCCTGGTGACCGACCAGCAACCGGTGCCGGCCCTGGCGCAGTTGCTGAGCCAGCACAAGATTCGGCTGGAGGTGGTCTGACTGCCATCTATCCATCCAGCGTTACGGGCTTGAAAATTCTGCTAGTTTGAAAGTAGCCAAGCTGTCGAATACCAGATTTGCTGACAGACCCGGACATCGGGTTTGTGCCCTCTCAATCCTGCGTTCGTTTGGGGATCCGCTGCGCACCAGCCCAGCGGGCGTTAACCAAATGACCACGGCACGTAGTAGCTGCCATAACTTGAGTGTGTGGAGCTACTACTATGAACGATCCGATAAAAAGCCTGCGTTATCTTCCCGGCATCCATCTTCTCGATCGTCCGATGGTCATGGACGTCCCTCCAGAGTCAGGGGTGCTGGATTTGCCCGCGACTCCCGACTCAGGGGTTGTGGTCCGCGTGGCGGTGTATCCGGAAATGGCAAAAAACGACACAGTCCAGCTGTTATGGCGAGGCAGTACTGAAGCGAGCAGTTACTACACGAAGTTATCCGTAAGAGACACGGAGCGCTTTCTGGATTTCATTGTGCCCAAGAGCGTTCTACTGGCCGACCCAGGCACGCCTGCGGGAGGTGATTTAGCGCGCCCTCAGGTCAGCTACGAGGTTTTTCCGGCTTCTGGTGGTACGAAGAAGGAGTCGGCAATTACCGGACTGTATTTTGTAGTCTCCTGGGCATCAACCCCATCGAACCTCCCTCCTACTGTGCCCGCGGCAGCTGATGGCCTGCTGGACCCGGACCAGATAGCCGCCCCCGGGCTCACAGTTCTTTTCCCCCGACCTGTGGTTATTGACGCTCGATGGACAAGCTATGGACGCGACGGCAGAGTGATCTATATGGAGCGCTTTGGGGTAGGCCCTGATCTCTCTGTAGTCATTGTTCGCCCTATCCTGGACCTGACCGAGGATGGCGGAGAAGTACGCATTACCTACTACACGGGTAATGATGAAAACGTTCTCATACATTCGCTTCCCGCCGTCCTGCAAGTCAGCCGCAGTTGACACCAAGCAAGCGCCGGCGATGCGCTATCCGTGTCGCCGGCGCCATTTTCCAAGCCTGCCCCCACCCCTAATTTCTTCGAAAATTTTCCTTTCACTTTCCTTTGATCAGTATTTTCAATCAAAGACGACTGGCTGTTGCTGTCTTTATGGGCTAGTATTTTCGCAAATGAACATTTATGTTCGAATTCAAATATTACGAAAAGAACCCGAGGCCAGCCGATGCCCACTTCTACCTTGCCTACGCCCCCTCTCGCCGAGATCTATGACGTCGCCGTCATTGGCGGCGGTATCAATGGCGTGGGGATTGCCGCGGACGCTGCCGGTCGCGGTCTTTCGGTGTTCCTTTGTGAAAAGGACGACCTGGCCAGCCATACCTCGTCGGCCAGCAGCAAGCTGATCCACGGTGGCCTGCGCTACCTCGAACATTATGAATTCCGCCTGGTGCGCGAAGCACTGGCCGAACGCGAAGTGCTGCTGACCAAGGCCCCGCACATCGTCAAGCAAATGCGCTTCGTGCTGCCCCACCGCCCGCACCTGCGTCCGGCCTGGATGATTCGCGCCGGCCTGTTCCTCTACGATCACCTGGGCAAACGTGAACAGCTCGCAGGCTCCAAAAGCCTGAAATTCGGTGCCGACAACCCATTGAAAAGCGAAATCACCAAAGGTTTCGAATATTCCGACTGCTGGGTCGACGATGCGCGACTGGTGGTGCTCAACGCCATGGCCGCCCGGGAAAAAGGCGCACATGTCCACACCCGCACCCGCTGTGTGAACGCCCGCCGCAGCAAAGGCCTGTGGCACTTGCACCTGGAACGTGCCGACGGCAGCCTGTTTTCGATTCGCGCCAAGGCGCTGGTCAATGCCGCCGGCCCATGGGTCGCCAAGTTCATTCGCGATGACTTGAAGCTGGAGTCGCCCTATGGCATCCGCCTGATCCAGGGCAGCCACCTGATCGTGCCGAAACTCTACGAAGGCGAGCATGCGCACATTCTGCAAAACGAAGATCAGCGCATCGTGTTCACTATTCCGTATCTGAACCAGTTCACCTTGATCGGCACAACTGATCGCGAATACACCGGTGACCCGGCCAAGGTAGCGATCACCGAAGGCGAAACCGATTACCTGCTGAAGGTGGTCAACGCCCACTTCAAGAAGCAGATCAGCCGCGACGATATCCTGCACAGCTATTCCGGCGTACGTCCGCTGTGCAACGACGAGTCCGACAACCCGTCGGCCGTCACCCGGGACTACACCCTGGCGCTTTCCGGTGGCGGCGAAGAAGCGCCCTTGCTGTCGGTGTTCGGCGGCAAGCTGACCACTTATCGCAAATTGGCCGAATCGGCCATGGCGCAACTGGCGCCCTACTTCACGCAGATGCGCGGAAGCTGGACCGCCGTAGAGGCCCTCCCCGGCGGTGAAAACATGACCACCCCGCAAGCGCTGTGCTCGGCGTTGCGGGACAAGTTCGACTGGCTGCCGACCGACATCGCCCGCCGCTGGGCCACCACTTATGGCAGCCGTACCTGGCGCATGCTCGAAGGCGTGCATGACCTGGGCGACCTGGGCGAACACCTCGGCGCCGGCCTCTACACCCGCGAAGTCGATTATCTGTGCAGCGACGAGTGGGCCATCGATGCCCAGGACATCCTGTGGCGCCGCAGCAAGCTGGGCTTGTTCACCACCCCGGCCGAGCAGGAGAAGCTGCAGCAATACCTGGATAAGGTCGAGCACAACCGTCGCAAGATCGAAGCGGCCTGACCGATATCCCGCAACCCCCAAAGCCCCTGAATCCAGCGATTCAGGGGCTTTTTGCTATCTGGCGTCCACCGATGCCCCTGTGGGAGCGAGCTTGCTCGCGATGAGGCCAGCACATTCAACATCCATTGGACTGACACACCGCTATCGCGAGCAAGCTCGCTCCCACAATGAATCGGGGGCAGGCCCAAGCCATTCGGTTTTCCGAACACGACCCGCCAGTCAGTTCGGCTAACCGGATAAAACAGCCCGCCTAAAACCTGAAACAAAACATTAATCACCATTTAAAACAACAAGTTAAACAGACCACCCTGGCCTGGCACGAGTCATGCTCTACACTTCTGGAGACGAATGCCTGTACGCCAACACACCAGGAGCTGCCAGGTATCTCGAAGTACTCAGGGCCGACGAACCGGCCGAAATAAAAAAAACAATGTCGAGGAAACATCGATGCGTATCGTTCCCCATCTCCTGGGCGCAGCCATTGCTGCCGCTCTGATCAGCACTCCGGTTTTCGCAGCCGAACTGACCGGCACACTGAAAAAGATCAAAGAGTCCGGCGTCATTACGCTTGGGCATCGCGACGCTTCCATTCCGTTCTCCTACATCGCGGACGCTTCCGGCAAGCCGGTCGGCTACTCCCACGACATCCAGCTGAAAGTCGTCGAAGCGATCAAGAAAGACCTGGACCTGCCCAACCTGCAGGTCAAGTACAACCTGGTCACCTCGCAAACCCGTATCCCGCTGGTGCAGAACGGCACCGTGGACCTGGAATGCGGCTCCACCACCAACAACGTCGAGCGTCAGCAGCAGGTTGACTTCTCCGTTGGCATCTTCGAGATCGGCACTCGGCTGCTGACCAAGAAAGATTCCAAGTACAAGGATTTCGACGACCTCAAGGGCAAGAACGTCGTGACCACCGCCGGCACCACGTCCGAGCGCCTCCTCAAGTCCATGAACGCCGACAAGCAAATGGGCATGAACGTCATCTCCGCCAAGGACCATGGCGAGTCCTTCCAGATGCTCGAAGGCGGCCGTGCCGTTGCCTTCATGATGGACGACGCCCTGCTGGCCGGCGAAGCCGCCAAGGCCAAGAAAGCCGACGACTGGGCCGTGACCGGTACACCACAGTCCTACGAAATCTACGGCTGCATGATGCGCAAGGGCGACGAGCCGTTCAAAAAGGCTGTGGATGACGCCATCAAGGCCACCTACGCTTCGGGCGAGATCAACAAGATCTACGAAAAATGGTTCATGCAACCTATCCCGCCAAAAGGCCTGAACCTGAACTTCCCGATGAGCGACGAACTCAAGGCATTGATCGCCAAGCCAACCGATAAAGCGGCTGACGACAAGAAATCCTGATTTCTGACTAACCTTATCTCCTGAAGGGGCCTGGCCCTTTCAGGGGATGGTCACTCCCTGCTGGCAAATTTGGAAAACACTCGAACCGGTGGCTGTCGAGCCGATCGCGTGTGCCTGGCCTCCAAGCCGGGCGGGAACGGAGCTTCCCCAGGCGGGCATTTGTATCTCGAACGATCTGAGGGGAGACCCTAATGAATTACAACTGGGACTGGGGCGTGTTCTTCAAGTCCACCGGCGTGGGCAGCGAGATTTATCTCGACTGGTACCTGGCCGGCCTGGGCTGGACCATCGCCATCGCCGTCGTGGCCTGGATCATCGCCCTGCTGCTGGGCTCGTTGCTCGGCGTGATGCGCACCGTGCCGAACCGGCTGGTGTCGGGGATCGCCACCTGCTACGTGGAACTCTTCCGTAATGTGCCGCTGCTGGTTCAGCTGTTCATCTGGTACTTCCTGGTGCCGGACCTGCTGCCCGCCGATATGCAGGAGTGGTACAAGCAGGACCTGAACCCGACCACCTCGGCCTACCTGAGCGTCGTCGTGTGCCTGGGCCTGTTCACCGCCGCCCGGGTCTGCGAACAAGTGCGCACCGGTATCCAGGCGCTGCCGCGCGGCCAGGAATCCGCCGCCCGAGCCATGGGTTTCAAGCTGCCGCAGATCTACTGGAACGTGCTGCTGCCCCAGGCCTATCGGATCATCATTCCGCCGCTTACCTCGGAATTCCTCAACGTCTTCAAGAACTCCTCCGTGGCCTCGCTGATCGGGCTGATGGAGCTGCTCGCGCAGACCAAGCAGACCGCCGAGTTCTCCGCCAACCTGTTCGAAGCCTTCACCCTGGCGACGCTGATCTACTTCACCCTGAACATGAGCCTGATGCTGCTCATGCGCATGGTCGAGAAGAAAGTCGCGGTGCCCGGCCTGATCTCCGTGGGGGGTAAATGATGGAATTCGATTTCACTGGCGTCATACCGGCCATTCCCGGCTTGTGGAACGGCATGGTCATGACCCTCAAGCTGATGGCCATGGGCGTGGTCGGCGGGATCATCCTGGGGACGATCCTGGCGCTGATGCGCCTGTCCCACAACAAGCTGATCTCCAACATCGCCGGCGCCTACGTCAACTATTTCCGCTCGATTCCGCTGCTGCTGGTCATCACCTGGTTCTACCTGGCCGTGCCGTTCGTGCTGCGCTGGATCACCGGCGAAGACACGCCGATCGGTGCATTCGGTTCTTGCGTCGTGGCGTTCATGATGTTCGAGGCGGCGTACTTCTGCGAAATCGTGCGGGCCGGCGTGCAGTCGATCCCCAAGGGCCAGATGGGCGCGGCACAGGCACTGGGCATGAACTATGGCCAGACCATGCGCCTGATCATCCTGCCCCAGGCGTTTCGCAAGATGACCCCGCTGCTGCTGCAACAGAGCATCATCCTGTTTCAGGACACCTCGCTGGTCTACACGGTCGGCCTGGTGGACTTCCTCAATGCTTCGCGGGCCAATGGCGACATCATCGGCCGCTCCAATGAGTTCCTGATCGTCGCAGGTCTCGTGTACTTCACAATCAGCTTTGCCGCCTCGCTGCTGGTCAAGCGTCTGCAAAAAAGGTTCGCCGTATGATCTCTATCAAGAACATCAACAAGTGGTATGGGGACTTCCAGGTACTGACCAATTGCAGCACCGAGGTCAGCAAGGGTGAAGTTGTGGTGGTGTGCGGACCATCGGGTTCGGGCAAATCCACGCTGATCAAATGCGTGAACGCTTTGGAGCCATTCCAGAAAGGCGACATCGTGGTCGATGGCACCTCCATCGCCGACCCGAAGACCAACCTGCCGAAACTGCGTTCGCGGGTGGGCATGGTGTTCCAGCATTTCGAACTGTTCCCGCACCTGACCATCACCGAAAACCTGACCATCGCGCAGATCAAGGTGCTGGGCCGCAGCAAGGAAGAAGCCACCAAGAAAGGCCTGCAACTGCTTGAGCGGGTCGGTCTCTCGGCCCACGCCCACAAGCACCCGGGCCAGCTCTCCGGCGGCCAGCAGCAACGCGTGGCGATTGCCCGTGCCCTGGCGATGGACCCGGTGGTGATGCTGTTCGACGAACCGACCTCGGCCCTTGACCCGGAAATGGTCAACGAAGTGCTCGACGTGATGGTGCAACTGGCCCACGAAGGCATGACCATGATGTGCGTGACCCACGAAATGGGCTTCGCCCGCAAAGTGGCGAACCGGGTGATCTTCATGGACCAGGGCCAGATCATCGAGGACTGCAAGAAAGAAGAGTTCTTCGGCGACATCAGTGCCCGCTCCGAACGCGCGCAGCATTTCCTTGAGAAAATCCTGCAGCACTAAAAACACCGCTCCCCACTGTGGGAGCGAGCTTGCTCGCGAATAGGGCAGCACATTCAACATCAATGTGGCTGACACACCGCTTTCGCGAGCAAGCTCGCTCCCACAAGAGATCGGAGTTGGCTTGTAGATTTGTGTTGTGGTTGACCCAAGGCTTCTGTGATGAAATGCGACCCCACCCTTTATCGCGCCGCGCCGCCATCACTCGCCGTGAAACCCCGCCTGATCCGCCATCTGTTCCTGCCGCCGCTGGTCATTGCACTGATGATCGGCCTGGGTTACCTCGGCTTCTGGATCAGCGAGCACTATGGCGTACGTGGCCTCGCCGAGAATGGCGAGCGTCAGCTGGAGCTGCACGCCCGTGCGGTCGAGAGCGAGATCAGCAAGTACACCTACCTGCCCAGCCTGCTGGAGCTTGAATCGAGTGTCTCGCAACTGCTCGACGACCCCACGCCCGAGCATCGCAAGACCGTCAACGAATACCTCGAAGGCCTGAACCGCCGCAGCCGCAGCCGGGCCATCTACGTGATGGACACCACCGGTCGGGTGATGGCCACCAGCAACTGGCGCGATGTCGACAGTTACCTGGGCGAAGACCTGTCCTTCCGCGCCTATTTCCAGAACGCCGTACGCGGCCAGCCGGGACGGTTCTACGGCATCGGCAGCACCAATGGCGAACCCGGCTACTACCTGGCCCATGGCCTGGAGCAACAGGGCAAGATCATTGGCGTGGCCGTGGTCAAGGTGCGCCTCGAAGCCATGGAAGAGCGCTGGCAGCGAGCGCGGCTGGAGGCGTTCGTCAGTGATGAGAACGGCATCATCATCCTGTCCAGCGACCCGGCGCGACGGCTCAAGTCGGTGCGCCCCCTGAGCGACGAGACCAAGGAGCGCCTGGCCCGCAGCCTGCAATATTATTGGTTCCCGCTCAACGAACTGGTGCCCCTGGCCCGGGAACGCCTGGCCGAAGGCATGGAGAAGCTGACCTTCCCGGCCAACACCGAACTGGTGTCCGACGAACGCGCCATCAGCTACCTGTCGCAGACCCGCCCCTTGAGCGATACCCCGTGGAATTTCACCCTGCTGACGCCTCTTGAAGACCTGCGTCGCCAGGCGATCAACCAAGGCATCCTGGTGGCCGTGGCCTTCGCCCTGGTGGCGTTCCTGCTGATCGCCTGGAACGAACGACGCAAGGTCATCGCCACCCGCCTTGCGGCCCGGGAAGCCTTGCAGGAAGCCAACAACCAGCTCGAGCGTCGGATTACCGAACGCACCACCGACCTGCGCGCCAGCAACGAACGACTCAAGGGCCAGATCCGCGAGCGGCGCCAGGCCGAAGAGACCTTGCGCCGGGCCCAGGACGAACTGGTCCAGGCCGGTAAACTGGCGGCCATCGGCCAGATGTCCACCAGCATCGCCCATGAGCTCAACCAGCCGCTGGCGGCGCTGCGCACCTTGTCCGGCAATACCGTGCGCTTCCTGGAGCGCGGCCAGCTGGACATCGCCAGCACCAACCTCAAGACCATCAACGAATTGATCGACCGCATGGGCCGGATCACCGCCAGCCTGCGCGCCTTCGCCCGGCGCGGCGACGACCAGGGCCGGGCGAGCCTGGGCAAGGCCGTCGAGGCCGCATTGCAATTGCTGGGCGGGCGCCTGGAAAACCTGGACATCCAGATCCACAGCGGTTTCGATGACGTCCAATTGCAAATCGACCAGACCCGCCTCGAACAGATCCTCGTGAACCTGATCGGCAACGCCCTGGACGCCATGCAAACGCAACCCGAGCCGAAACTGTGGCTCGACGGCCAGGCCGCCGATGGCAAATATCGCCTTCGGGTGCGGGACAATGGTCACGGCATCGATCCTGAAGCCCGCAAGCATTTGTTCGAACCGTTCTTCACCACCAAACCTGGCGAACAGGGCCTGGGCCTGGGCCTGACGCTCTCGGCGAGCCTGGCCGCCGCCGCGGGTGGACACCTGGGCGTCGAGTACCCGCTCGAGCGTGGCACTACGTTTGTCCTCAATCTACCGTTGGTCAGCCTTTCACCTGCCGAGCCGCTATGAACCACGACCTGAGCGTACTGATCGTCGAAGACGACCCCCACGTCCTGCTGGGCTGCCAGCAGGCCCTGAGCCTGGAGGACATTCCCTGCATCGGCGTGGGCAGCGCCGAAGAGGCCCTGGAGCGAGTCGACGATAACTTTGCCGGCATCGTCATCAGCGATATTCGGCTGCCGGGCATCGACGGCCTGGAACTGCTGACTCGTCTCAAGGCCCGGGACCGCAGCCTGCCGGTGGTGCTGATCACCGGCCACGGCGACATTTCCATGGCCGTCGGAGCCATGCAAAAAGGCGCCTATGACTTCATGGAGAAACCCTTCTCCCCTGAGCGCCTGGTGGACGTCGCCCGTCGCGCCCTGGAACAGCGCAGCCTGGCCCGGGAAGTGTCATCGCTGCGTCGGCAACTGGCCGAACGCGACTCCCTGGAAGGCCGGATCATTGGCCGCTCGCCGGCCATGCAGCATCTGCGCGCGCTGATCGCCAACGTCGCCGACACCTCGGCCAACGTCCTGATCGAAGGCGAAACCGGCACCGGCAAGGAACTGGTCGCCCGCTGCCTGCATGATTTCAGCCGGCGCCACGACAAGCAGTTCGTCGCGCTGAACTGCGGCGGCCTGCCGGAGAACCTGTTCGAAAGCGAGATTTTCGGCCACGAGGCCAACGCCTTCACCGGGGCCGGCAAACGCCGGATCGGCAAGATCGAGCACGCCGATGGCGGCACGCTGTTTCTCGATGAAGTGGAAAGCATGCCCCTGCCCTTGCAGATCAAGTTGCTGCGCGTGTTGCAGGAACGCACCCTCGAACGCCTGGGCTCGAACCAGAGCGTGGCGGTGGATTGCCGGGTGATCGCCGCCACCAAGTCCGACCTGGACGAAATGGGCCGGTCCGGGCAATTCCGCAGCGACCTGTATTACCGCCTCAACGTGGTGACCCTGGAACTGCCGCCCTTGCGCGAGCGGCGCGAAGACATCCTGCAATTGTTCGAGCATTTTCTTCAGCAGTCGTCCCTGCGCTTCGACCGTACGGTGCCGGAGCTGGACAACCAGACCCTGTCGAACCTGATGAGCCACGACTGGCCGGGCAACGTGCGCGAACTGCGCAACGTCGCCGAGCGCTACGCCCTCGGCCTGCCGGCGTTCAAGCGCTCCGGTGCCAGTGGCGGCAGCCAGGGCCTGGCCTTCGCCGAAGCGGTGGAAGCGTTCGAGCGCAACCTGCTGGTGGACGCCCTGCAACGCAGCGGCGGCAACCTGACCCAGGCCAGTCAGGAGCTGGGCATGGCCAAGACCACGCTGTTCGACAAAGTCAAAAAATATGGCCTGAGCCATTAACCGAAAGGTGAACGTGTGGACCTGATTTTCAAGGCGGCGCTGGGTGCAGCCGTGGTGGTCATCCTGGCGATGCTGGCCAAGACCCGGAATTACTACATCGCCGGGTTGGTACCGCTGTTCCCCACCTTCGCCCTGATCGCCCACTACATCGTCGGCAAAGGCCGCTCGGTGGACGATCTGAAGACCACCATCGTGTTTGGCATGTGGTCGATCATTCCGTACTTCGTCTATCTCGCAACGCTGTACGTCATGGTCGACCGCCTGCGCCTCGAAGCCTCATTGGCCGTGGCAGCCGTCGCCTGGCTGATGGCAGCGACGGTGCTGGTCACCGTTTGGGTGCGGGTGCACGGCTGATCCCTGTAGGCGCTGCTCGACAGCGCCTACAAAACCTACGGCTCAATAGCCGACAGTAAATCGCGTCCGCGAAAACTGCGGCGTCTCCACTTCATCGATCATCGCAATGGCGTAGTCGGCAAAGCTGATCCAGCTACGCCCGTCGGCGTCGAACAGCAGGTGATCCTTGCCGACACGGAACTGGCCCGTGCGCTCGGTTTCGACGAACTCCGCCGAAGGCGAGAGGAAGGTCCAGTCCAGGTCCTGTTCCTTGCGCAGCACATCCAGGAACAAGGCACCGGCGCTGGCTTCGGCCAGGTATTCCTCCGGGAAGCCGTCGCTGTCGATCACCCGGCTGTTATCCGGCAGCAGCAACGAACCGGCCCCGCCGACCACCAGCAAGCGCTTGACCCCGGCGGCTTTCACCGGTGCGATGACCTTGTCTGCCGGCACGCTGGCAAAGTGCGTGGCACTGATCACCACGTCATGCCCGTCGATGGCGGCGATCAGCGCCTCGCTGTCCAATACGTCCACCTGCTTGCTGACCACCCCGGCCCTTTCGCCGATTTTCGCGGTGTTGCGGGCAATGGCCGTCACGCTGTGACCACGGCGCAGGGCCTCTTCCAACAGTTGGCTGCCGGCCCGGCCGGTGGCGCCGATGATTGCGATCTTGCTCATGGTGTTCTCCAGTGATTACACATAAATGCCATTTGAAACGGTTGACGCGGTACATCGTCGTGGCATATGTGGCGAGGGAGCTTGCTCCCGCTGGGTCGCGCAGCGGCCCCAAACCGGTGGATACCCTACGTCGGGCACACCCCGTGGATCGTTTTGCGGCTGCTTCGCAGCCGAGCGGGAGCAAGCTCCCTCGCCACAAAAGCACCTCAGCCAAAAGCCATCGATGACAAGCACCCCGCCACACAATCAGTCATTCACCACTTCATCTCGCCCTTCGCCACCTTGGCACTGAGCTCCAGGGAGCTGTCTTCACCCAGGTCCGGATAGCGTAGTTTCATGGCGCGGATCAGCGCGGCGGAATCCTTGGCCTTGGCGGTTTCTTCGTCGAAAGCCTTGATGTAGCCGGCGGTGAAGCGCACCGGGGCCAGGGAACGGGCGCTGTCACCCAGGTAGTGACCCGGAATCACCGTGCTCGGTTGCAGCTTTTCGATAGTGTCCAGCGTCGCCAGCCAATCCTTGTGAGACTGCGGCGTCTGGGTATCGGCCATCCATACATGAATGTTTTCGGCCACCACGACACCACCCACCACGGCCTTGATCGATGGAATCCACACGAAACTGCGGTCCGGCTGCGGACCATCGAGGCCGACGACCTGCAAGCGCTGGCCTTCCAGGGTCAGGCTGTCGCCCTTGAGCACCTGGGGCACGATGGCTTTGGCCGGCGCATCGGTCTTCAGGATCGGCCCCCAGTATTTCAGTTTGCCGTCCATGGTCTGCTTGATGTGTTCGACGGTCGGCGCCGACGCCAGCACCTTGGCCTCAGGGAACGCGGCGGTGAGGGTCTCCAGACCAAAATAGTAGTCTGGATCGCCATGGCTGATGTAGATCGTGGTCAATCGCTTGCCACTGGTGCGGATTTTTTCCACCACCTGGGCGGCCTGGGATTTGCCGAACTGGGCGTCCACCAGAATCGCCTCTTTTTCACCGCTGACCAACACCGAGGTCACCGGGAAAACCGCCGCCGCGCCAGGGTTGTAGACGTCGAGCGTCAAGTCGGCGGCCCAGGTCTGGGCAGTGAAAGCCAGGGCGGCAGTTGCCAGCAGCAGGCGCTTGAGTGGGATAAAGCCGGTCATGTGTGCTCCGTTGTCCAAAAACCCGTCAGGGGAATGAGACTGAGCTTAGTTACCTGACTCGTTACAAAAAATGCGATGCTGGAACATAGTTTGTTTCTGAAATCGGGCAAATCATGGATCGTCTACAAGCAATGCGGGTGTTTGTCACGGTGGTCGACCTGGGCAGTCAGTCGGCAACGGCTGAGCACCTGGACCTGTCGCGACCCGTGGTGTCGCGCTACCTGGCGGAGCTGGAAGACTGGGTCGGCGCCCGGTTGATGCACCGCACCACCCGCAAGCTGAGCCTGACGGCCGCAGGTTCCGAGATCCTGCCGCGCTGTCGGCAGATGCTGGAGCTGTCCGGCGACATGCAAGCCGCCGTCGGAACCCCGGACGACGCGCCACGGGGCATGTTGCGCATCAGCGCCAGCACCTCGTTCGGCCAGGCCCAACTGGCGAGCGCCATGGCCGACTACGTCAAGCACTATCCAGGGGTGAGCATCGACCTGCAGATGCTCGACCGCACCGTGAACCTGGTGGACGAGCGCATCGACCTGGCGATCCGCATGAGCAACGACCTGGACCCGAACCTGATCGCCCGCCGCCTGACGGTCTGCCGTTCGGTGATCTGCGCCTCGCCGCGGTATCTGCGTGAGCATTCGACACCGCTGCGCGTGGAAGACCTGAGCCGGCACAACTGCCTGACCCACTCCTACGTCGGCAAGAGCCTGTGGCATTTCGAGCAGGACGGCGAGCAGGTCTCGGTGCCGGTGCAAGGCAACATCAGCGCCAACGAAGCCAGCACATTGCTTCAAGCCACGATAGCCGGCGCAGGCGTGGCGATGCTGCCCAGCTACCAGGCCGGCGCCCACCTCAAGAACGGCGAACTGATCCGCCTGCTGCCCCATGCCGAACCGCGCCGGATGAACATGTACGCGGTGTACGCCTCACGCAAGCACATGCCCTCGGCGCTGCGCAGCCTGCTGGATTTTCTGGTGCTGAAGTTTCCCGAGACGCCGGAGTGGGATGTGGGGTTGTAGAAAATATTCGCCTCACCACTGTCCACCTGTGGGAGCGAGCTTGCTCGCGATAGCGGTGTGACAGCCAGCAGAGAGGTTGACTGACATTCCGCTATCGCGAGCAAGCTCGCTCCCACAAGGGCCAAGGTAGTTTTCTCAAGTACCGTCCCAGGATTTCACCAACAGCCCGCCCCAAGGCATACTGGCCACCCTCCGCATCCCAGAACCCAAAACCGCCCCATGCGTATCCACGTCAGTTTCATCGACCGCGTCGGCATCACCCAGGAAGTCCTGGCCTTGCTCGGTGGGCGCAATCTCAACCTGGATGCGGTGGAGATGGTGCCGCCCAACGTCTACATCGATGCCCCTACCCTCAGCCCGCAAGTGCTCGACGAGTTGCGCGAGGCCCTGTTCAGCGTGCGCGGCGTGCAGGCGGTCACCGTGGTGGACATCTTGCCGGGCCAGCGTCGGCACTTGCAGCTCGATGCCTTGCTCGCCGCCATGACCGACCCTGTACTGGCCTTGGACAGCGTCGGCAAGGTGTTGCTGGCCAACCCGGCGCTGATCGCCCTGTATGGTCGTGAACCGGCCGGGGAAAGCGTGGCCGAGCTGTTCAGTGACGAGGCATTGCTCGGCGCCTTGCTGGAAAATGGCTTCCGCCTGCCCTTGCGGGAGGTCACCCTCAATGGCCAGACCTTGCTGCTGGACGCCACCCCCATCACCGACGCCGGCGCGCTGCTGACGCTCTATCAGCCCAATCGCATCGGCGAGCGTCTGTCAGCCCTGCACCACGACCACGCCGAAGGTTTCGACGCACTGTTGGGCGAATCCCCGGCGATCCGCACCCTCAAGGCCCGGGCCCAGCGCGTCGCGGCCCTGGATGCACCGCTGCTGATCCAGGGCGAAACCGGCACCGGCAAGGAACTGGTGGCCCGGGCCTGTCACGCCATCAGCGCCCGTCACAGCGCGCCGTTCCTGGCCCTTAACTGCGCCGCGCTGCCGGAGAACCTGGCGGAAAGCGAGCTGTTCGGCTACGCCCCCGGCGCCTTCACCGGGGCGCAACGGGGCGGCAAGCCAGGGCTGATGGAGTTGGCGAACCAGGGCACGGTATTCCTCGATGAAATCGGCGAGATGTCGCCGTACCTGCAAGCCAAGCTCCTGCGTTTCTTGAACGATGGCAGCTTCCGCCGGGTGGGCGGCGACCGGGAAGTCAAGGTCAACGTGCGGATCCTCAGCGCCACCCACCGCAACCTGGAGAAAATGGTCAGCGAGGGCTCGTTCCGCGAGGACCTGTTCTATCGCCTGAACGTGCTCAACGTCGAAGTCCCGCCGCTGCGCGAACGCGGCCAGGACATCCTGCTGCTGGCGCGCTACTTCATGCAGCAGGCCTGCGCGCAGATCCAGCGCCCGGTCTGCCGCCTGGCTCCCGGTACTTACCCGGCGCTGCTGGGCAACCGCTGGCCGGGCAACGTGCGGCAATTGCAGAACGTGATCTTCCGCGCCGCCGCCATCTGCGAAAGCAGCCTGGTGGACATCGGCGACCTGGACATCGCCGGCACCTCCGTGGCGCGCCAGGGCGATGTGGAAGTCGAAAGCCTGGAACAGGCCGTGGAAACCTTCGAGAAGCACCTGCTCGAAAGCCTCTACGCCAACTACCCCTCCACCCGCCAGTTGGCCAGCCGCCTGCAAACCTCCCATACCGCGATTGCCCATCGGTTGCGCAAATACGGAATTCCCGGGAAGCCGTAGGCCCCTGTGGGAGCGAGCTTGCTCGCGATGGGGACTGCCTGTCACCTCAATGCAAACTGAACCACCGCTATCGCGAGCAAGCTCGCTCCCACAAGGTGACTGACCCCAAAAAGGTGGACACCCCTCTGACTTTTTGGGTTTTCCATGGGCCGGCGTGCCTTCAGAATCGAAGCCAAAAACGACCTCCACCTGTACTGAAAGCGCTACAGTGGAACGATATCGCTACACCTTGCGCTAACCTGCACCGTGCAAGGCTTTGATCCCACAACGATTTTTTCCAGGCGTCCAGCTGTAGCGATTTCGCTACAGCCAAGTCAATCCAAGACTTGATGAAACCATTCAAACCATTGATACATAAGGCATTAATAACATTGGCCGCATTCTTGCTATGGATATAACCATTCGGCCGGGCCAAGCCCCGCGCCTTTCTTCGCGTCCACCAGACGAATCTGGCCCCAGGAGTTTCCATGAGCGAGTTGCGTTTCACTGAAGATCACGAATGGCTGCGCACCGAAGCCGACGGCAGCGTCACCGTAGGCATTACCGCTTTCGCGCAGAACGCATTGGGCGACGTGGTTTTTGTGCAACTGCCTGAATTGCAGGCCTATGACAAAGGCGCCGAGGCCTCTACCGTGGAGTCGGTCAAGGCTGCCAGCGGTGTGTACATGCCCCTGGACGGTGAAGTGCTCGAAGTGAACGACAAGCTCGACGCCAGCCCGGAACTGGTCAACGAAGATCCGCTGGGCGAAGGCTGGTTCTTCCGCTTTAAACCGACCGACGCCGACGCAGTGGCTAAGCTGTTGGATCAAGACGCCTACGATCGCCTGATCAAAGCCAACGCCGAAGCCTGAGGAGCGCACCATGACCGTTAATCTCGGCACCGCCAACGAATTCATCGCCCGCCACATCGGCCCGCGTTCCAGCGACGAGCAAGCCATGCTCGAGCGCCTGGGTTACGACTCCCTGGAAGCGTTGAGCGCCAGCGTCATCCCGGAAAGCATCAAGGGCACCAGCGTGCTGGACATGGGCGACGGCCAGAGCGAAGCCGACGCACTGGCCTCGATCAAGGCCATCGCCAGCAAGAACCAACTGTTCAAGACCTACATCGGCCAGGGCTACTACAACTGCCACACGCCGGCACCGATCCTGCGCAACCTGCTGGAAAACCCGGCCTGGTACACCGCCTACACCCCGTATCAGCCTGAAATCTCCCAGGGCCGTCTCGAAGCGCTGTTGAACTTCCAGACCCTGATCAGCGACCTCACCGGCCTGCCGATCGCTAACGCCTCGTTGCTCGACGAAGCCACCGCCGCCGCCGAAGCCATGACCTTCTGCAAGCGCCTGAGCAAGAACAAGGGCAGCAACGCCTTCTTCGCCTCCGTGCACAGCCACCCGCAAACCCTCGACGTGCTACGCACCCGTGCCGAGCCCCTGGGCATCGACGTGGTGGTGGGCGATGAGCGCGAACTGAGCGACGTCAGCGGCTTCTTCGGCGCGCTGCTGCAATACCCGGCCAGCAACGGCGACCTGTTCGACTATCGCGAACTGACCGAACGCTTCCACGCCGCCAACGCCCTGGTGGCCGTTGCCGCGGACCTGCTGGCCCTGACCTTGCTGACCCCACCGGGTGAATTCGGTGCCGACGTGGCCATCGGCAGTGCCCAGCGCTTCGGCGTGCCGCTGGGCTTCGGCGGCCCACACGCGGCGTACTTCTCCACCAAGGACGCGTTCAAGCGCGACATGCCCGGCCGCCTGGTCGGTGTTTCCGTGGACCGTTTCGGCAAGCCGGCCCTGCGCCTGGCGATGCAGACCCGCGAGCAACACATCCGCCGCGAGAAAGCCACGAGCAACATCTGCACCGCCCAGGTGCTGCTGGCCAACATCGCCAGCATGTACGCCGTGTACCACGGCCCCAAGGGCCTGGTGCAAATTGCCAATCGCATCCATCACCTGACCGCGATCCTCGCCAAGGGCCTGGGCGCGCTGGGCCTGAGCGTCGAGCAAGAGAGCTTCTTCGACACCCTGACCCTGCGCACCGGCGCGCAAACCGCCGCCCTGCACGACAAGGCCCGCGCCCAACGCATCAACCTGCGTGTGGTGGACACGCAACGCCTGGGCCTGTCCCTGGACGAGACCACCAGCCAAGCTGACGTCGAAGCACTGTGGAGCCTGTTGGCCGACGGCAAGGCCCTGCCGGACTTCGCGGCACTGGCCGCCACGGTGCAAAGCCGCATCCCGGCCGAGCTGGTGCGCCAATCGGCGATCCTCAGCCACCCGGTGTTCAACCGCTACCACTCCGAAACCGAGCTGATGCGCTACCTGCGCAAGCTCGCCGACAAGGACCTGGCCCTGGATCGCACCATGATCCCGCTGGGTTCCTGCACCATGAAACTCAACGCCGCCAGCGAAATGATCCCGGTGACCTGGGCCGAGTTCGGCGCCCTGCACCCGTTCGCCCCGGCCGAGCAAAGCGCTGGCTACCAGCAACTGACCGACGAACTGGAAGCCATGCTCTGCGCCGCCACCGGCTATGACGCGGTGTCGCTGCAACCCAACGCCGGTTCCCAGGGCGAATACGCCGGCCTGCTGGCGATCCGCGCCTATCACCAGAGCCGTGGCGAAGACCGTCGCGACATCTGCCTGATCCCGTCCTCGGCCCACGGCACCAACCCGGCCACCGCCAACATGGCCGGCATGCGCGTGGTCGTGACCGCCTGCGATGCCCGTGGCAACGTCGACATCGAAGACCTGCGGGCCAAGGCCATCGAGCACCGCGAACACCTCGCGGCGCTGATGATCACCTACCCGTCCACCCACGGCGTATTCGAAGAAGGCATCCGCGAAATCTGCGGCATCATTCATGACAATGGCGGCCAGGTGTACATCGACGGCGCCAACATGAACGCCATGGTCGGCCTCTGCGCCCCGGGCAAGTTCGGCGGCGACGTGTCGCACCTGAACCTGCACAAGACCTTCTGCATTCCTCACGGCGGTGGCGGCCCGGGCGTCGGCCCGATTGGCGTCAAGTCGCACCTGGCACCGTTCCTGCCGGGCCACGCCAACATGGCGCGCAAGGAAGGCGCAGTGTGCGCGGCGCCGTTCGGCAGCGCGAGCATCCTGCCGATCACCTGGATGTACATCCGCATGATGGGCGGCGCGGGCCTCAAGCGCGCGTCGCAACTGGCGATTCTCAACGCCAACTACATCGCCCGTCGCCTGGAAGAACACTACCCAGTGCTCTACTCCGGCAGCAACGGCCTGGTGGCCCACGAGTGCATTCTCGATTTGCGTCCGCTCAAGGACAGCAGTGGCATCAGTGTCGATGACGTGGCCAAGCGCCTGATCGACTTCGGTTTCCACGCGCCGACCATGTCGTTCCCGGTAGCCGGCACGTTGATGATCGAACCGACCGAAAGCGAATCCAAGGAAGAACTGGACCGTTTCTGCGACGCCATGATCTGCATCCGCGAAGAAATCCGCGCGGTGGAAAACGGCAGCCTGGACAAAGACGACAACCCACTGAAGAACGCCCCGCACACCGCGGCGGAGCTCGTCGGCGAGTGGACCCACCCCTACAGCCGCGAACAGGCGGTGTACCCGGTGGCGTCGTTGATCGATGGCAAGTACTGGCCGCCGGTGGGCCGGGTCGACAACGTGTTCGGCGACCGCAACCTGGTCTGCGCCTGCCCGTCGCTCGAAAGCTACGCTTGACCTATGGAGGGGCGGGCTTGCTCGCCACCTCTCAACAACACCGCGAACCTTGTGGAAGGTCACCTTCTCAAGGAAACCACATCTCCCTGTGGGAGCGAGCTTGCTCGCGATAGCGGTGTGACAGCTGACAGAAATGTTGACTGACACTCCGCTATCGCGAGCAAGCTCGCTCCCACAAAGGAGCCTGTGCCCCATTTCATAACCGTCGATCCTCATAAAAAGAAACCGGAGAAACACCATGTCGTTAAGCGTGTTCGACCTGTTCAAGATCGGTATCGGTCCTTCCAGCTCCCATACCGTCGGCCCGATGCGTGCCGCTGCCCGTTTCGCCGAGGGGCTGCGCCGTGACGACCTGCTTGAAAGCATTACCAGCGTCAAGGTCGAGCTCTACGGCTCGCTCGGTGCCACCGGCAAGGGCCACGGCAGTGACAAGGCCGTGCTGCTGGGCCTGGAGGGCGAGCATCCCGACACCGTGGACACCGAAACGGTGAACGCCCGGCTCCAGGAGATCCGCAGCAACGGCCGCCTGAACCTGCTCGGCGCACACGCCATCGAATTCAACGAAAAACTGCACTTGGCGATGATCCGCAAGCCGCTGGCCTTTCACCCCAACGGCATGATCTTCCGCGCCTTCGATGCCGCCGGGCTGCAAGTGCGCAGCCGCGAGTACTACTCGGTCGGTGGCGGCTTTGTCGTGGATGAAGACGCCGCTGGCGCCGACCGCATCGTCGAAGACGCCACGCCCCTGACCTTCCCGTTCAAGAGCGCCAAGGACCTGCTGGGCCATTGCACCACCTATGGCCTGTCCATCAGCCAGGTGATGCTGACCAACGAAAGCGCCTGGCGCCCCGAAGCCGAGACCCGCGCCGGCCTGCTGAAGATCTGGCAGGTGATGCAGGATTGCGTGGCGGCCGGCTGTCGCAACGAAGGGATTCTGCCGGGCGGGCTGAAGGTCAAGCGCCGGGCCGCGGCGTTGCATCGCCAGTTGTGCAAGAACCCCGAAGCCGCCCTGCGCGACCCGCTGTCGGTGCTCGATTGGGTCAACCTGTACGCCTTGGCCGTCAACGAAGAAAACGCCTACGGCGGGCGCGTCGTCACCGCCCCGACCAACGGGGCGGCAGGCATCATCCCGGCTGTGCTGCATTACTACATGCGCTTCATCCCAGGGGCCAGCGAGGATGGCGTGGTGCGGTTCCTGCTGACCGCCGCCGCCATCGGCATCCTGTACAAGGAAAACGCCTCCATCTCCGGCGCCGAAGTCGGTTGCCAGGGTGAAGTCGGCGTGGCCTGTTCCATGGCTGCCGGGGCCTTGTGCGAAGTGCTCGGCGGCACCGTGCAGCAAGTGGAAAACGCCGCCGAGATCGGCATGGAACACAACCTCGGCCTGACCTGCGACCCGATCGGCGGGCTGGTGCAGGTGCCGTGCATCGAACGCAACGCCATGGGCTCGGTGAAAGCCATCAACGCGGTGCGCATGGCCATGCGCGGCGATGGGCATCACTTTGTCTCCCTCGACAAAGTCATCCGCACCATGCGCCAGACCGGCGCCGACATGAAAAGCAAATACAAGGAGACCGCCCGCGGCGGTCTGGCGGTCAACATCATCGAATGCTGACGCGCGCCATTCTCATTTTCCAGGAGCTGATATGTCCACCGAACAACTGTTGAAAACCCCGCTGCACGCCCTGCACCTCGAACTCGGCGCCCGCATGGTGCCGTTCGCCGGCTACGACATGCCGGTGCAGTACCCACTGGGCGTGATGAAGGAACACCAGCACACCCGCGATCAGGCCGGGCTGTTCGACGTGTCCCACATGGGCCAGATCCGCCTGAGCGGCGCAGGCGCCGCCAAGGCCCTGGAAACCCTGGTACCAGTGGACATCATCGACCTGCCGGTGGGCATGCAGCGCTACGCCATGTTCACCAACGACAACGGCGGCATCCTTGACGACCTGATGGTCGCCAACCTGGGCAATGACGAACTGTTCCTGGTGGTCAACGCCGCCTGCAAGGATCAGGACCTGGCCCACCTGCGTGCGCACATTGGCGATCAGTGCAACATCGAGCCGCTGTTCGAGGCCCGCGCCCTGCTTGCCCTGCAAGGTCCGGCCGCCGTCACCGTGCTCGCCCGCCTGGCGCCGGACGTGGCAAAGATGACCTTCATGCAGTTCCAGCGCGTCACGCTGTTGGGCGTGGATTGCTTTGTCAGCCGTTCGGGCTACACCGGTGAAGACGGTTTCGAAATTTCCGTACCCGCCGCCGACGCGGAAAAACTCGCCCGCGCCTTGCTGGCCGAGCCGGAAGTCGCGGCCATCGGCCTCGGTGCCCGTGACTCCCTGCGCCTGGAAGCCGGCCTGTGCCTGTATGGCCACGACATGAACACCGAGACGACGCCGATCGAAGCCAGCCTGCTGTGGGCCATTTCCAAAGTGCGCCGTGCCGATGGCGGCCGCGCCGGTGGTTTCCCCGGCGCCGAGAGCGTGTTCGCCCAACAACAGGGCGGCGTGAAGCGCAAACGCGTCGGCCTGCTGCCCCAGGAACGCACACCCGTGCGTGAAGGCGCGGAGATCGTCAACGACGCCGGCGAGATCATCGGTTCTGTGTGCAGCGGCGGTTTCGGCCCGACCCTGGGCGCTCCGCTGGCGATGGGTTACCTGGACAGCGCCTATGTGGCACTGGATACGCCGGTCTGGGCCATCGTGCGTGGGAAAAGGGTGCCTTTGCTTGTAAGCAAAATGCCATTCGTTCCACAGCGCTACTACCGCGGCTGATTGGTTGTTTCTATAAGTAACGCGGTTGCGTTATACGTGCACTAATGTGTCACGCAACCGCCATAAAAAGGTGCATATCTTTAGACATTCAACCGACCTTATAACGATCGTAAACAATTGAACTAGCCTATCGAATAAGCCCTGCTCCGCAAGCGGCGTAAATGCGGGCAAGCTGAGCAAATACGGGGCCTTCCGAGGGGGTTGTTTTTTTATTCGAAGTTGGCGTAGAGTTTGGTCACTGTGTTTGCATGGGTCGCTTGGAATCGTGACCTGGGCAGTAGCTTATGAAGTTCGCTACATCCCGTTCGACGTCTCTTACTTTCCTGCAACCCAGCCCAGTACTCTTTCATGTGAAAGAGGCTGTCATCAATTTTAGCGTCAAAGGAAATAAGAAAATGTCTCAACGTCAGAGCGGTACCGTCAAGTGGTTCAACGACGAAAAGGGTTTTGGTTTTATCACGCCTGAAAGCGGTCCGGACCTGTTCGTGCATTTCCGCGCCATCCAAGGCAACGGCTTCAAGAGCCTGAAAGAAGGCCAGAAAGTCACTTTCGTTGCCGTGCAAGGCCAGAAAGGCATGCAGGCTGACGAGGTTCAAGCCGAAGCCTGAGGCTTTCGCACACTAAAAAGCCCCTGATTGATATCAGGGGCTTTTTTATGGGCGTAAATCCGTAAAATGGCTTCTTTTTTCAGCCGAGGCCGTCATGCCGAAACACCTGCTCACGCCCCAGGGCGACTTTCCCCCCGCCGGCCTGGGCCGTCGCCTGGCGGCGATGTTTTATGACTTTTTGCTGTGCACAGCGCTGCTGATCGTCACCAGCGGTGCCTACAAGATGATCCAGATGGCGATCATCGGCGAAGAAAAAATGCGCGCCCTGACCGAAGCCGGTGCGCTGGACGGCGACCCGCTGCTGTCCACCGTGCTGCTGTTCGTGCTGTTCGGCTTCTTCGCCAAGTTCTGGACCCACAACGGCCAGACCCTGGGCATGCAAGTGTGGTGCATCCGCGTACAGAACGCCGATGGCACGGCCATCAGCCTGTGGCAGGCGCTGTTGCGGTTCGTGGTGTCGATTGCATCACTGCTGCTGGTGGGGTTGGGGTTCATCTGGGCGCTGTTCGACAAGCGCCAGCGCAGTTGGCATGACATCTACTCGGAAACGCAGCTGGTGCGAATTCCCAAGAAGACCAAGTAATTCCCGACTGCAAGACAGCCTTGTGGCGAGGGAGCTTGCTCCCTCGCCACAAAAAGCTTTAAGGCCTCAAGCCCCTAACGTTCAAAGACCATCAGCCTCCCAACGATCAGGCATTGCCCGCCAGCTTCATCCGCGCCGCCTGGGTGAAGTCCAGCATGCGCTTGAGCGGGCGAATCGCCTGGGGGATCAGCGCCGGGTCGACGAAGATCTCGTTGGCACCTTCCTGCAAGCTCTTGAGCGTGCGCTCCAGGGTGTTCATGGCCATCCATGGGCAGTGCGCGCAACTGCGGCACGCCGCGCCGTTACCGGCGGTAGGGGCTTCGATGAAGACCTTGTCCGGGCACAGCTGCTGCATCTTGTAGAAAATACCCCGGTCGGTGGCGACGATCAGCGTCTTGTTCGGCAGGGTCTGGGCCGCGGCGATCAACTGGCTGGTGGAGCCCACGGCATCCGCCAGCTCGATCACCGACGTCGGCGACTCCGGGTGCACCAGGATCGCAGCATCCGGGTACAGCGCCTTCATGTCCTCCAACTGCTTGGACTTGAACTCTTCGTGGACGATGCAGGCACCGTCCCAGAGCAACATGTCGGCGCCGGTCTTGCGCTGGATGTAAGTGCCCAGGTGCTTGTCCGGCCCCCAGATGATCGTCTCGCCGTTGTCCATCAGGCTCTCGACGATTTCCAACGCGCAACTGGACGTCACCACCCAGTCGGCCCGGGCCTTGACCGCCGCCGAGGTGTTGGCATAAACCACCACGGTGCGCTCCGGATGCTGGTCGCAGAACGCCGAGAACTCGTCCACCGGGCAGCCCAGGTCCAGGGAGCAGGTGGCCTCCAGGGTGGGCATCAGCACGCGTTTCTCGGGGTTGAGAATCTTGGCGGTCTCGCCCATGAACTTGACCCCGGCCACCACCACGGTCTTGGCCGGGTGGGCATTGCCGAAGCGGGCCATTTCCAAGGAGTCGGACACGCAGCCACCGGTCTCTTCGGCCAGGGCCTGGATGATCGGGTCACAGTAGAAGTGCGCGACCAGTACCGCGTCCTGAGCCTTGAGCTCGGCGGCGATGGCGGCGCGGTACCAGGCTTCCTGCTCGGCGGTCAGCGGCTTGGGCTGCTTGGCGTCGAGGTGGGCCTGGACCAGAAGGCGTTCGGAAATTTGCGTCATGTTCGCAAGACCTGCAAGCGCGTTTAGCGCGAAAGTCGAGTATACACCCGGCTCCGGACCACTCGGGTACCGCCGGGAAAGTGGGTATCAATCAGGCACGGGACAGCGTGAAGCCGGCAAGGCTACAGAATATCCCGCCGATGCAAAAGATCATTCTGACCTGTGCCCCGCCAGGCGACTTCGCGCCCGGCCAAGCTGACTGAAATGTAATCACTCGCCTCGTCCGCCTGTGTCATCTTTCGCTCAAACCTGCACAGGGAGACCACCTCCCATGCACGCAGCGAATCGACTGACGGACTCTCATCGCATGCAAACAAAAACTTCCCGGCGAACCTTCGTAAAGGGCCTGACTGCCGGCGGCATCCTCGGCGGCTTGGGTTTGTGGCGCGCGCCCGTCTGGGCAGTCACCGGCCCGGGCCAGCCCAACGTGCTGAGCGGTACCGAGTTCGACCTGTTCATCGGCGAAAGCCCGGTCAATTTCACCGGCAACCCCCGCACCGCCCAGACCATCAACGGCGGCATCCCCGGCCCGCTGCTGCGCTGGCGTGAAGGCGACACCGTGACCCTGCGGGTGCGCAATCGCTTGCAGGACACCACCTCCATCCACTGGCACGGCATCCTGCTGCCGGCCAACATGGACGGTGTTCCGGGGTTGAGTTTCAAAGGCATCGAGCCCGGCGGCCTGTACGTGTATCAATTCAAGGTCCGGCAGAACGGCACCTACTGGTACCACAGCCATTCCGGTTTCCAGGAGCAATCCGGGGTCTACGGCCCGCTGGTGATTGACGCCAGGGAGCCCGAGCCCTTCCAGTACGAACGGGACTATGTGGTGATGCTCACCGACTGGACCGATGAAGACCCCGCCAACATCCTGCGCAAGCTCAAGAAGCAATCGGACTACTACAACTACAACAAACGCACCGTCGGCGACTTCATCGACGACGTGGGCAAGAACGGCTGGGCCAGCACCGTGGCCGACCGCAAGATGTGGGCCGAGATGAAGATGAACCCCACAGACCTGGCCGACGTCAGTGGCGCCACCTACACCTACCTCATGAACGGCCAGGCACCGGACATGAACTGGACCGGCCTGTTCAAGCCTGGCGAGCGCCTTCGCCTGCGCTTTATCAACGGTTCGTCCATGAGCTATTTCGACGTGCGCATTCCCGGCTTGAAGATGACAGTGGTGGCGTCCGACGGCCAATACGTCAAACCGGTGAGCGTCGATGAGTTCCGGATCGCCGTGGCCGAAACCTATGACGTCATCATCGAACCGACCCAAGAGGCCTACACCCTGTTCGCCCAGTCCATGGACCGCACCGGGTATGCCCGCGGCACCCTCGCGACCAGGGCCGGATTGTCGGCACCGGTACCGCCCCTGGACCCTCGGCCCCTGGTGACCATGGACGACATGGGCATGGGTGGCATGGACCACGGCGGCATGGGGCAAATGAACGGCATGGACCACGGCTCGATGCAGGGCATGGCGGGAATGGACGACAGCTCGATGCAAGGCATGGATCACAGCCAGATGCAGGGCATGGGCGACATGGCCGGCATGGATCACGGTGCCATGCAGGGCATGGACAGCATGCTCGCGCACCCCGACACCGAGAAAGACAATCCCCTGGTGGACATGCAGGCCATGAGCGTCAAACCCAAGCTCGATGACCCGGGCATGGGGCTGCGGGACAACGGCCGCAAAGTGCTGACCTACTCCGACCTGCGCAGCACCTTTCCCGACCCCGACGGCCGCGAGCCGGGCCGCACGATCGAGCTGCACCTGACCGGGCACATGGAGAAATTCGTCTGGTCGTTCAACGGCGTGAAGTTCGCCGACGCCGCGCCGCTGCTGCTCAAGTACGGCGAGCGACTGCGCATCGTGCTGATCAACGACACCATGATGACCCACCCCATCCACCTGCACGGCATGTGGAGCGACCTGGAGGATGAGAACAACCAATTCATGGTCCGCAAGCACACCATCGACGTGCCACCGGGCGCCAGGCGCAGCTACCGGGTCACCGCCGATGCCCTCGGGCGCTGGGCGTATCACTGCCATCTGCTGTTTCACATGGAGATGGGCATGTTCCGTGAAGTTCGGGTGCAGGAATGAGGAGCCGACCATGACCACTGTTTTTCACTACTCCATGGCACTCATTGCCAGCCTGGCCTTCAGCGCCACCACCTCGACCTGGGCGGCCAGCAACGACATGCCCGGCATGGATCACAGCCAGATGCCGGGAATGGACCACAGCCAGATGCAAGGCATGGACTCAATGCAGGGCATGGAACCCATGCAATCAGCGCCGACCAGCAGCCGCACACCGATCCCGGCACTGACCGCCGCCGACCGCGCCGCTGTCTACGAAGATCATGGCGGGCACGCGGTGCATGACAGCGCCATCCATTCGTTTTTCCTCATCGACCAACTGGAATGGCAGGACGCCGATGACGGCAGCGCCCTGAGCTGGGATGCATCGGGCTGGATCGGCGGCGACATCGACCGTTTGTGGCTGCGCTCCGAAGGTGAACGCCTCAACGGCAAGACCGAAGAAGCCGAATTGCAGGCCCTGTGGGGCCACGCCGTCAGCCCCTGGTGGGACCTGGTGGCCGGCGTGCGCCAGGACTTCAAGCCAGGCGATCCGCAAACCTGGGCCGCCTTCGGTGTGCAAGGCATGGCGCTCTACAACTTCGAAGCCGAGGCCACCGCGTTCATCGGCGAAGGTGGCCAGAGCGCGGCGCGCCTGGAGGGCGACTATGACATCTTGCTGACCAACCGCCTGATCCTGCAGCCCACCGCCGAAGCCAACTTCTATGGCAAGAACGATCCCGCCCGTGGCGTCGGCTCGGGGCTGTCGGACACCGAGCTCGGCCTGCGGCTGCGCTATGAAATACGCCGCGAATTCGCGCCCTACATTGGCGTCACCTGGAATCGGGTCTACGGCAACACCGCCGACTACGCCCGGGAAGAAGGCGAAGACCGCAGCGAAGCGCGCCTGGTGCTGGGCCTGCGCCTGTGGTTCTGATCTGTTTCACTAAAACTAAAAATCGAGCTAGGAGTCCTTGCATGTCATTCATCAAAACCGCCGTCGCCTTGTCCGCCGGCCTGTTGCTCAGTGGCCTGGCCCAGGCCCATCCGAAACTGCTGTCCTCCTCCCCGGCAGAAGGCGCCGAAGGGGCGGCGCCGGCGAAGATCGAGCTGCATTTTTCCGAAAACCTGATGACCCAGTTTTCCGGCGCCAAGCTGATGATGACCGCGATGCCGGGCATGGCGGCGCATTCGCCGATGCCCATGCCGGCCAAGGTGTCCGGCAGCGATGATCCGAAAACCATGGTCATCACGCCGAATGCCCCGCTTGCCACCGGCACTTACCAAGTCCAGTGGCGCGCGGTGTCGTCCGACACTCACCCGATCACCGGCAATGTCACGTTCAAGGTGAAGTGAGTTGATGAGCGATTCGATCAACATCGCGCTGCGCTTTGCCTTGTACCTGGATCTGATGTTGCTGTTTGGCCTCGCTGCGTTTGGCCTTTATAGCCTGCGAGGCCAGGAGCGGGTCTCGGGGATGCAGTTGCCTTTCGCACCGCTGCTGCTGACCACGGCGCTGCTGGGGGGCTTGCTCTCCCTGGCGGCCATGGCGTGCATGGCCTGGGCCATGAGCGGTGTTTCGGCGTGGGCCGAACTGTGGCCGCACCTTGAAATGATGGTCGTGCAAACCGATGTCGGCTTGAGTTGGACAGTGCGCATGGCGGCGCTGCTGCTGGCCGGTTTCGCCGTGACGCTCAATCACCGTTGGCCGAGCGCCAGCCTCGGCCTGGTCACACTGGCCGGGGCCGTAGCGCTGGCGACACTGGCTTGGGCAGGTCACGGCGCCATGGACGAAGGCAGCCGTCGCAACTGGCACTTCATCACCGACTTCCTGCACCTGTGGGCGGCAGGTGGCTGGGTCGGTGCCTTGGCCGCGTTTGCCCTGCTGCTTCGCCAGGCCGAACCTGCGTTGGCGGTGCTGGCCCGGACATTGACCGGGTTCGAAACCGCCGGGGCGGTGATCGTGGTGGTCATCAGCGTGACAGGGGTGGCCAATTATCTGTTCATCGTCGGCCCGAGTGTCGAAGGGCTGCTGGACAGCACCTATGGTCAGTTGCTAGCGCTCAAACTCATCTTGTTCGCGGCCATGCTGGTGTTCGCCGCGTTGAACCGTTTTCACCTGAGCCCGCTGCTGGAACAAGCCCGACAGAGCGGCGAGCACGAGGTTGCGGTGAAGGCCCTGCGGCGCAGCATGGTGCTGGAGTTCGCCGTGGCGGTGGTCATCCTGGGGTTGGTGGCCTGGCTGGGCACGCTGAGCCCGGCGATGGAATAAGGGGTAGTGAACTACAGTGTGGCGAGGGAGCTTGCTCCCGCTGGGTTGCGAAGCAGCCCCCTGGTTTTGCCTGACACACCGCAAGGGGCCGCTACGCGCCCCAGCGGGAGCAAGCTCCCTCGCCACAAAAGCCCTGGATCTTGACTGATTGCGCGCCGCATTTAATTTTTCAATACCCCCCGCCAGTTTTCAGTTTGCCCATACCAGGCCACCCCAGCCTAAATGACGCTTTGTTAACCAAGGCTCTGTTATGGAAAACGTTCGAACATCAAGCACCCACGCCGTCTGGCTGATGGTCAGCATCGTGTTGGTGGCGCTGAACCTGCGGCCCTCGATGGCCGCGGTCGGGCCGTTGCTGTCAGCCATTCGCGGCGAGGTCCCCCTGAGCTTCAGCACGGCCTCGCTGCTGACCATGTTGCCGGTCATGGCCATGGGCCTGGCGATGTTCCTGGGCATGCGCATCGCCCTGCGCATCGGTGAGCACCGCACCATTGTCCTGTCGCTGCTGATCATCGGTATCGCCACCGCATCGCGCTTGTACCTGGACAGCGCCGCCGAGCTGATCATCAGCGCGGTGCTAGCCGGACTCGGCATCGCGCTGATCCAGGCGGTGATGCCAGCGCTGATCAAGTCGCGCTACGCCGACAACGTCTCGCTGTTCATGGGCCTGTATGTCACGTCGATCATGGGCGGCGCGGCGCTTGCCGCGTCGTTTTCGCCGTTTGTCCTGGCGCAGACCGGCAGCTGGCGCATCGGCCTGGCGATCTGGGCGCTGTTGGCGTTAGTCGCCCTGGGTTGCTGGTATGCCCAGCGCTCAGCCGTGACACCGTTGCCCGAAGCCCCTGTCCGGCAGCAAGAGTCATTCTTCAGCAATTCCCGGGCTTGGTTGCTGGCGATTTTCTTCGGCCTGGGCACCGCCTCCTACACCTGCGTACTGGCCTGGCTGGCCCCGTACTACGTGGAAAAGGGTTGGAGTGAACAACACGCGGGCCTGCTGCTGGGGTTCCTCACGGCCATGGAAGTGCTGTCCGGCCTCGTCACCCCGGCGATTGCCAACCGCAGCCAGGATAAACGCGTGGTCCTCGCCGTGTTGCTGGTGCTGATCATGGGCGGCTTCTGCGGCCTGATCCTCAGCCCGGAACACTTCAGCCTGTTGTGGCCTTGCCTGCTGGGCCTGGGCATCGGTGGCCTGTTCCCAATGAGTTTGATCGTGTCCCTCGACCACTTGGACAACCCGCGACGGGCCGGTGGCCTGACCGCGTTCGTGCAAGGCATCGGCTACCTGATCGCCGGGCTCTCGCCCTTGATTGCCGGGATGATCCGCGATCAGTTGGGCAGCTTCGAATGGGCCTGGTGGTCGCTCACCGCCGTCATGGCATTGATGCTCCTGATGGTCCTGCGCTTCAATCCCAAGCAATACGCGCGGCATATCAGCTAGTCGACGAAGACCGGCCGCTCGCGCCCGGGGCTGCATTCGATGCAGCCCCGGTTTTGACAATTCACCCATGACGGCAGACCGTTTTGTCCATCATGACGTTCCGATCCGCAACACAGGAATAAGACCTTGATGAAAAACGTCGGTTTTGCCGCCGCTCACTGGGGCATGCTCATTTGGGCAATGCTGATCGCCTCGTCGTTCTTTGCCGCGGCCCAGGTCAGCCAGACGATCGACCCGATCCTGCTCACGGGTCTGCGGCTGCTGTTTTCCGCGCTGATGTTCCTGCCGCTGCTGCTCCTGAAAAACACCTCGCCCATTTCCATCAGGGGTCTGCTGGCCCACGCCGTGCTCGGCCTGCTGTTGGCGACTTACTTTGGTTCGTTGTTCGAAGCGCTGCGCTACACCTCGGCGGTCAACACCGCGACGCTGTACACGCTGGTGCCCTTGATGACTTTGTTTTTCGAGGTATTCCTGCTGCCCAGTCCCAGCCTCAAGACCCGCCTGCTGCCCATGTTGGTGGCGGCAGTCGGCGCCGTGTTGCTGACGCTCAAGGGCTCGGCCCCGGGGCAAATGCCGGCGCTCTATCCGGTGCTGGTGTTCGGTGCCGGTTGCCTGGCGATGGCGTTGTATTCGCCGCTGAGCCAACGCTTCAAGGCAACAGCGTTGCAGGGCCGCGATCCGGTGGCGATGACGTTCTGGAACATGCTGTTCGGTTCGCTGTTCCTGCTGGTGTTCTGCCTGATCAGTGGCGGATGGCGCAGCGGCCTGCAGTTGTCGACGCTGGACATCGGCTGGCTGGTGTACCTGGCCTTGTTCGGCACCCTCGCCACGTTCTGGTTGCTGCACCGGGCAATCGGGGTGATCTCGCCCTCCACGGTGATTTCCTACGTTTACCTCAACACCCTGTTCGTCACCCTGCTGAATTGGTTCTGGCTCAGGCAGCAACCGATGATGATCGAGATCATCGGCGCTGCGCTGGTGGGAGGCGGCATGCTGGCACTGGTGGTCAGCAGCCGTAACGCCAGAACCGTTACGGCTTGAGCCCCCTCAGTACGTCGATACCGGGCGAGGCGCAACCGGGCTCCAGCGCTCCAGTTCCCGTTCAAGGAAAGCGGCCACCGCCAACAACCGTTCCTCTTGCCAGTGAGGCCCGACAATCTGAATGCCGATGGGCATCCCGGTGGACGGGTCGACGCCGGCGCGGATCACCACCGCGGGTGAGCCGCTGAGACTGAACGGGAACACGAAGGCATACTGATCGCGGTCCTCCAGGGACGCCCCATGGCGGAACGCGACATCCGGGAAGACCGGACAGATGAACAGATCGTGCTGCTTGAAGAACTTCGCCAACTGATAGCGGAAGGTATCGATCATGATCCAGTCGCGCTTGACTTCATCCACGCTCAATTCCACGGCCTCGCTCATGTCCAGCAACTGAGCGATCGCCGGGGTAAAGCTGCGCTTGTTCATGGACTCGAACAAACGCCGCCAGCCGCGTCCGGCGTCGGCGCCCGTAATGAACACCCGCCACAGGACATCGCAGGCTTCGTCGAGCATCGGCGGCGCGACCTCGCTCACCTGCGTCACCACGGGGCTCAAGCACCGTTCGACCTGCTGCAACACCTGGCTCACCGCCGCGCTGACGGGGGTTCGGCTCGACGCCGAGAACAGCGCGATACGCAGGTCGGCCAGGGGCTCGCTGGCGGCGAACGGCACATCGACGGTGTCTGGGTCATGGCCGTCGGCACCGCTGATCAGCGGCCCGAGCAGCGCCAGGTCATCGACATAGCGCCCCATCACGCCAAAGGCCGAGGTCAGGTGAAACAGCCCGGAACGGTCATTGGGAAACTGGCCGGTCAACGGCACCCGTCCCTGGGTCAGTTTCAGGCCGCAGATGCCATTGAAGTGCGCCGGGATCCGCACACTGCCGCAGGCATCGGACGCCAGCCCCGCGGGTGAACACCCGGCGGCGATGGCGGCCGCTTCACCGCCACTGCTGCCGCCCGCCGAGCGAAGCAGATCGTGGGGGTTGAGGGTGCGCCCGTAGATCAGGTTCTCGGTCTCGAAAGCCATGCACAGTTCCGGCACATTGCTGATGCCCAGAATGATCGCGCCGGCCTGCCGAAGTCGGGCGACCGCCGTCGCGTCCTCCTGGCTGACATCCCCCATCAGCTCCCCCACGCCGCGGGACATCTTGAATCCGCGAACATGGAGGACGTCTTTGACCGTGATGGGGATGCCATGCAGCGGACCGCTGATCTGGCCGATGCGCGCCATCTCGTCGGCCTCTCGGGCCTGGCGCCGCAGGTCCTCGACCGGCGCCAGTTGGATCAATGCATTGATCTGCCGGTTACGCTCGGCGATGCGCTGCAAGTAGAACTCCAGCAACGTCACGCTGGTCAGCACACCACGGCGCAACAGGCCGGCCATTTCCCGCAACGTCAGCGTGTCGGGGTTGAACATACTCACGACGCCTCCTTGCTGCGCAACCACTTGTTGGGCAACTGATACATATTGCGCACCACCAGGGAAAACGCCTTCACCGCCAGGGCCGGACGTTGGTCGATGGCCTCCAGGGCCTCTTCGATCATCGCCAGCACATGCCGCAACGCTTCGGGTTCGATATTCAACGGCGGATAGAAGCGCAGCACCGGGCGTTCGGCCTTCTCATTCATCGAATGCCCGGCATGCACGCCACGCTTGCCCAATTCCATGCTCATCAAGGCTTCATAGACTGAGCCACGCAAACGCAGGCCTGTCATCAAGCCGACGCCCGGGACGTCTTCGACAATGTGCGGATAGCGCAGGGCCAACCGTTGCAGGCCGTGGCGCAACACGCCGCCGTTGACCCGGGACAGCTCCACCAGGTTGTTTTGTTCGATGTAATCGATGGCCGCGAGCGCCGACGCGCATGCGACCGGGTGCCCGCCGTTGGTGCGCGTATCCGGCTCGATATCACTGAGGGGGTACTGGGTGGCCAGGCGCTGGCTGTACATGGCACAGGCAAACGAGGTATAGCCGCCGGTCAAGCCCTTGGAAAGGATCATGATGTCGGGCACCACGTCATCGTATTGCACGGCGAACCATTTGCCGCAGCGACCGAAACCGGTCTGGATTTCATCGGCCACCAACAGGGTGCCGGTGGCGTCGCACAGGGCCCGGATGTTGGCCATGTAGCCCACCGGCGGCACCTGCAAATGAGCCCCGCCCAGAATCGGCTCGACGTACACCGCACACACGCCTTCGCCCACCGCCTTCTGCAACGCGGCGAAATCACCGTAGGGCACACAGGTCACGTCGGGAGGATCGATACCATAGCTGCCATGGTTCTGCTGCTGGCCCAGGATGCTCATCGCCGCCAGGGTCTTGCCATGGTAGGAGCCGCTCATCACCACGATGCCACGCCGTTTAGGCTGGATCCGCAGCACATAGCGCAGGCTCTGCTCGACGGCCTCGGCGCCCGAGACCATGAATTGCACGTCGCCCCACTCCCCCGGCACCAACTGGCACAGTCGCTCGGACAAGGTGTCCTGCAGCGGATGGCGCCGGCCTTCCGGCACCCAGGCCAGTTGATTCAGTTGCGCCTGCACCCGCTCACGCACCATCGGGTTGCGATGCCCGACGATAAACACCCCGTAGCTGCACGCGCAGTCGATGAAGCGCTTGCCCGTGTGGTCAGTGACGTGGATGCCATCGGTCTGCTGTTCGACAGTGGTCTTGCCAAGGCGATACAGCTTGGCCGCCGACGCACTCCAGTGGCGCTGGCAATCGTCCAGCAATTGTTCATGCGGCCTGAGTAAGGACATGGCTTAACGTCTCCTTGATGATGAGTGCGGCACGTTGGATCTGCTCGGGGCGTGCAGTGATCGGGCAGCGCAAAATCACTTCGCGGCCACGGGGCGTACTGACATAGACCCCCTGCTGGTAAAGCGCCTCGCACAGCACGGCCGGTTGCAGGTCGTCGGCCAGCGGCAAGCTGACCCAGGCACCGACAGCCACAGCCCCCAATGACGCCAGGGCTTGTGCCAGGTACTGGCCGTTTTCCTGACAGTGCCGGGGCGAGTCGTGGGCTTGCACGTAATCCAGCGCGGCCAGGGCTGCCACACAGGCCATGGGATTACCGGCAGTGGTGCTGCCGTGTTTGGCCGGGCTGCTGCGCCCATAGACCTGCCAGGCCATGTGTTCGCTGCAGGTATAGGTGCCGATGGGAATTGCACTGCCGCCCAAGGGGCCGCCGAGTACAACGATGTCCGGAATCGGACGATAACGCTGGAAGCCGAACAGCGAACCCAGGCTGCCAAGGCAACTGTGGGTATCGACCGCGATGACCGGTGCCGACGCTTTTGCCGCGCGAGCATGCAATTGCTCGATCAAATCGGCATCGAGCAATTGCAACCGGCCGTTTGCATCCGTGCGGGTATTGCTGTGGCACACCGCGAAGCAATCATTCCAGTCCACCGTGTCCAGGTCAGCCAAGTGACGGATCGCCACCCGCTTGAACCCCAGGAACGCCTGGACACCCAGGTCACCTTGCGCGGCATTGAGGCAGCGTCCGTAAGTCAGCGAACCGTAGTCGCCGCCCTGGATGAACACGATGGTGTTGCCCTTGGGCTTGAGCCCTTTGCACAACTTCAAGGCGCCCTCGAACGCTTCGTCGCCGGAGCTGCACACATAAGAGCTGGCCAGCGGGGCGGGCAGCAGCTCGGCCAGGCGTCGGCACAAGGCAATCAGCGGTTCGGACATCAGCACCCGATTGGACAGGCCCATGATCTCTGCCTGGCGAGTGACCGCCTCGATCACGGGCGGCACCTGGAAGCCAAACCCGCCGGTCAGGTCAATGATCTGCCGACCCTCGCCGTCGAGGTAGGTCTCGTACTGCCCGCCGATAATCTGTTTGTTGTTTTTCATGGACTCTCTCAGCGATAGCTCAAGGCGTTGAAAATGCGTCGACGCTCATCGACGATGGTTTCCCGACCGTGCATGACCCGGCGGTTATCGATCATCACCATGTCGTGGTCACGCCAGCCAACCGGGTAGGTGTATTGGGCGGAAACCTCAGCGATTTCAGCCAGGAACCCGGCTGGGATCGGCTGCCCGGACACCGTGTCGATGACCGGCGCCTCGTAATTGAAGGAAGGCCCCAGAATGCTGTTGGCAAAGGCCGGACGCTGGCTGAAGGGGGACGTCAGGATCGCCGACGTACTGAAGGCGTAATGGATCGAGTCATCGGCCGGGTTGAAGGAAATCAGGGTTTGCGGGTCGTCACCGATGATCTGCAACAGATCCTCGATCACGACGGCTGCCGGATCCGACAACGTTGGCGAGTAATGACAGACCAGCCGGCGCCATTTCTCCCCCGCCACGGTGCGGCTGTAGCGAATCGGATTTTCTTCAAAGAACGTGCGGCAGCCTGGGGACAGTTTCTCCAGCACCCGTTCGCCATCGCACAGGGTGGTTTGCGAACCCTTGCGCGGTGCTTCCTGGCAATAGAACCAGGTCATGTCCGGCCAGAACGGTGAGTTGCCATTTTCGCAGTGCAGGCCAACCGCCTGGCGCCCGGCGTCCACCAATTGCGCCGCGCCGCCGACCATGACCCGGGCTGGGTCCAGGCTCAACCGCGAACTGTTTTGCTTCACGTAGGCACTGAAATCCTCGGCGTTGTGAATACAGTTGCGAAACAGTACGACGCCGTAATGCCCCAGCAACTCATACAACTCAGCCTTGCCCAGGCTGGCGAAGTGGCGCGACTCGACGATGGAGACGTCCGGGTTCTCAAAGTGAAAGGCAGGTGTGCTCATTGGATGCATTCCTTTGCAGCGTGGAAAAAGTCGTAGCGATATCGGCGCGTTTCGGCCGCCCCGTAACGGTGTAGAGTTGCTCGAGCAACGGGTCGTCCTGGGTCAACAACCAGAGCCGGTTCGGGCGCTCGATATCAGAGAAGCGCCCCGCCGACCAGGCGAGCAGTTCATCGCGCGCCGGTGTCGACTCGACACACAGCAACGCCACCAGACCGTGCTGCTCATCGAAAAACACCGCGGCGTCGCTCACGCCGGGGTATTTGCGATACTCCAGTTCAACCTGCTCGGGGCTGACGTTGCGGCCATTGGGCAGGCAGATCACGTTCTTCTTGCGCCCGTGCACATAGAGGTAGCCATCGGCATCCAGCGCGCCCAGGTCACCGGTGTCCATCCAGCCGTCGTCCGACATGGAACAGGCACTCGGGTCCGTACCTGAGTAACCGCTGAACAGCGAGCTGCTCTTGACCTCGATGGTCTGGTCGGCGCCGATGCGCACCTGGACATGGGGCAATGGCTTGCCAACGCTGCCGAGACGTTGCTGTTCGAAGGTGTTCACACTGACCACCGACGCGTTCTCCGAAAGCCCGTAGCCCTGATATACCTCGATGCCTTGCGCAGCCAAGCCACGCAGGGCATCGATACTCACCGCCGCGCCGCCGCAGGTGATATGGGCGCCCGATTGCAGGTAACGCGCCAGCCGCTCGCCCTGCTCGCCCCCTTCGTTCACTTGCTCCAGGAAACGATTGATCATGACCGGCGGCACCGTCAGGGCCGTTGGCTGGACTCGCAGGATCCAGTCGACCAGGCGCTGTGCCGACGCCCCTGGCTCGCCGAGCAACGGTTCGTCCGGCGGCAGGAAATGCACGGTGCCGCCCGCCAACAGTGGCAGGTAGGCGGCGGTGACTTGCTCAAGCAGCAGACTCAGGGGCACCAGCGACAGGTAACGGCGATGAGCACCGACCGGCATGCTCTGGCGCAACGAGGCGAGCACCGTGCCGACTGCCTGGCTGCTCAGGCGCACCCCCTTTGGCCGACTGGTGGTGCCCGAGGTGTGAATGATCTTGCAGATCCACTCACCCTCGCCGTCCGGCAGCCGCAGCAAAGGCTGTTCGATCACCGGCTCGTTGAGGCGGCGCAGGCGACTGTCGGCAAAATTCAGCTTCCAGCGCTGCGCCAGCGTTCGCTGCCCTGCCGCATCCACCAGAAATCCATCGCAGCGTGATGCCAGGTGTTCGGCCTGGGATTGGCTGAACGCCAGCGGCAGCGGCAACGCGGTGATCCCGGCGAACAGACAGGCCAAGTCGGCGACCAGCCAGTCGCTGCTGTTGCGCGTCGCGATCCCCAACACCACACGATCGCCATAGGCCGGCTCCGGGAAGCGTCGCTGCAGTTCGGCTGCCAGGTTAAGGGCCCGGTGCTCCAGTTCGCCGTAGGTCAGCGTCACCGACTCCGTGCCTGAATCCAACCAGTCCACCGCACAGACGGCCTGGCGATTGTCTTGCAACGCCCGTTGTAGCTGAGTGATAAACCCGCCGCTCATGGCTGCGCCCTCGCCATGACATCGCCGGGCAGTTGAGTGAATGAAGTATTGAGCGTCATGGCGGCAAACCGTGAACGTTGCGGGTCGACCCGGATGAAACCGGTGACGGGCAACTTGGCGTAATAGCTTCCCCAATTCTTGCCGCCGTCGTCGGCCAGGCGCGTTGGGTCTGCGGTCAGCAGGGGCTCGAAATCGATCTGGCAACTTTCCATCATTTGCCGGACGCGAGGTGTCACGGTGCACAACAGGTAATGCCCGCCCATGCACCAGGCCAACAACGGAATCATGTTGACCAGAATCATTCCGGCCGTCAGGTGATGGGAGACCAGGTTGCCGATTTCGACAATGTTCGAGCGCTCGATGGTTTTCTCGAAACGCTGAGACAAAATCTCGTCGATGGGTTGCGTCAGGTATTGCTCGGAAAACAGTATCCGGTGATCGGCGAAAGTAATACCGGCGCAGGCAAGAATACGATCCGCCGGATCCTGAGTAACCGCAAAGTACTGCGGATTCGGTTCAACCGAGGCCGAATAAGAACTGCGAAATTTATCCCTTACAACTTCTGTGGCTTGCACCCATAACGGTGTCTTAGTTTCCGCGACACGTATTTGCATATCGTCCTCCTCCGTCCATGTACAGGATTTCTACAAAAAGCGAGGCGAGCATATTGGGGAAATTTCCTACAGGCCATTTAAAAAATAAAATGCTTCCGCTAATATATAAATAAACGTTCCTGTCATAAAAACCGGGGATGCTAGCCAACGGAATGCGCCAAAGAAGGATCTTATGCTCAATAGTAATATGCTTAGAAAGCTGGATATGCAGGACTTGATGGTGTTTGTCGCGGTGTATGAGCAAAGCAGCGTCACCGAGGTGTCCGAAGCCCTGTGTGTCAGCCAGTCAACCGTAAGCTATTGCCTGAAGAAGCTGCGTACGAGCTTCGAAGATGAACTTTTTGTTAATACCCGTAGTGGCATGTTGCCGACAAGCAAAGCCACGGCCATGTACCCTCACATACTTAGTATCCTCAAGATAATAAACACATGCCACTCTGGTATTCCGGCATTCGATCCGACCCAGAAAGAGATAACCTTCAATGTCTGCGCACCGGAATACTTTGAACTCCTCATCCTGCCCAAACTGGTCAAGCGCTTTATTGGCAGCCGCTTCCCGGTCATCATTAATATCACCAAGTTTCACAGGGATATTCCAGCCGATGAGTTGATGGAGGGTCGCTTCGATCTGGTTATTTGTTTCGGCCCGAACTTCCATCGCGGCGTCAAGGGACTGCGTTCGCAAGTACTACTGGAAGATGAACTGGTTTGTGTAGTCGATAAGAACTTCACATTGTCGGAAGAGGCGTTCAGCCTGGAAACGTTCGTCGCCTGCCAGCACGTTTTTCCGACACCCTGGACATCCGACACCAACATGATCGATGGATGGCTCGCCCGGCAAGGCTATAACCGCCAAATTGTCGCTCGAGCCAACAGCTACGTAGCGGCATTGAACATGATCGCCGGTACCGACTTCATCCTGACCTTGCCTCGACGCATCCAAGCGCTGACCTGCGACGAGAACACGTTCAGCCATCGTCGCCCACCGGCAGGCCTACCGAACTTCACGCTGGACATGATGTGGAGCGAAAAACCGAGCCAGGACAGCGCCAACAGCTGGTTTCGCGAACAGATCATCAAGGTTTGTGCCGAGGACGGCCTGCTTTAAATCCGCCGAGAACCGCTCGAGTCGTCGAGCGGTTCAGGTTCTGACTTTTCATCAGGCAAAAAAAAATCCGGAAATCCGCACTTTCGTGGGCCTTCCAGACTTTTAAAACAGCTAAAAATGGTGGGTCGTGTGGGATTCGAACCTACGACCAATTGGTTAAAAGCCAACTGCTCTACCAACTGAGCTAACGACCCGCTGTGTGGTGGCGCGTATAATACTGATTTCTAAGGACTATTCAACACTTAATTTGAAATAAATCAAAAATAACGGGTTGGATCGCTCACACCCGCCGCAGTGAAGCCTTCTGCACGCAGGCGGCAGCTGTCGCATTTGCCGCAAGCGCGGCCCTGATCGTCGGCCTGATAGCAGGAAACGGTGAGCCCGTAGTCCACGCCAAGCTTCACGCCCGCCTTGACGATGTCGGCCTTGCTGAGATTCTGCAACGGCGCCTGGATGCGGAAACCCTGCCCTTCCACGCCGGCCTTGGTCGCCAGATTGGCCATGCGCTCGAACGCTTCGACGAACTCAGGACGGCAATCCGGGTAGCCGGAATAATCCACGGCATTGACGCCAATGAAAATGTCACGGGCGCCCAGCACTTCAGCCCACCCCAACGCCAGGGACAGGAACACCGTATTACGCGCAGGCACATAGGTCACCGGAATGCCCTCGCTAGGCGCCTCGGGCACGTCGATGGAGCTGTCGGTCAGGGCCGAGCCACCGATGCCGTTGAGGTTCAGGCCGATCACTTTGTGTTCCACCACGCCCAAGTCCCGGGCAACCCGTTGCGCGGCGTGCAACTCAGCGCGGTGGCGCTGGCCATAGTCGAAACTCATGGTGTAGCAGCGGTAGCCTTCGGCACGGGCCATGGCCACGACCGTGGCCGAATCCAGGCCACCGGACAACAGGATGACCGCACGTTTTTCAGCCATGTTCGAATGTTCAGTCATCTCAGCGCCCCGGCTCGTCGTTCCAAAGATATTTATGCAGTTGCAGTTGCAGGCGCACCGGCAAGTTATCCGCCACCACCCAATCCGCCAGATCCCGGGCGCTCAAATCGTGATGACTCGGCGACAACAGCACTTCGCCGGCCCGCTGGTCGAGCCCGTACTGGATCAACTTGGACACGGCCCAGTCGTAATCCTCCCGCGAACAGATCACGAACTTGACCTGATCGTTGGGCGTCAGCAGTTCGATATTCTCATAGCGGTTGCGGTGCGCTTCCTTCGAGCCTGGGGTTTTCAAGTCCACGACGCGGCTGACGCGCGGGTCGACGGCCGAGATATCCAGGGCGCCGCTGGTTTCCAGCGAAACCTCGTAACCGGCATCACACAACTGCTTGAGCAAGGGGATGGCGTTGGGTTGCGCCAAGGGCTCGCCGCCCGTGACACAGACATAACGCGGACGATAACTGGCCACTTGCTCCAGGATATCGTCGAGGGTTCGCAGGGTGCCGCCACTGAAGGCGTAGGCGCTGTCACAGTATTGGCAACGCAACGGACAACCGGTGAGGCGCACGAATACCGTGGGCAGCCCAGCCGTTCGCGTTTCACCCTGCAACGAGTAAAAAACTTCGGTGATTCTCAATGTGTCTTGCATAGTCGCCACGGGCGTAACAGCTAAACAGGCTGTCCGCCTCCGTCAGGCACTTCAAGGAACCCCGCCAACGCGCAGATCCCAAAAAGCGTGTTTCATAAAAAGGGCGTGAATTCTAACGAAAAAACCCGCGACAGGCGCGGGTTTCTTCAAAACAGGTCAAACCGGCTTACATGCGTTGTAGATCACGCTGGGCCAACTGAGCGGCGGATGTCCCCGGATATTGGGCCACCACCTGCTGCAGAATACCTTTCACCTTGTCAGCGTGACCGAGACGGCGTTCGACGTCAGCCAGCTTGTACAGCGAATCCGGCACCTTGGCGTGCTTGGGATACAGCTGCGAAACCTTGGCGAACGCCTGGCCGGCACCTTGCAGGTCGCCCTTGGCCAGGTTCACTTCGCCCAGCCAGTATTGGGCATTGCCCGCGTACTGGCTGTTTGGGTACTTGCGCAGGAAAGCGGCAAAAGCCTGGCTGGCCTTGTCGAAATCCTTGGCCTTGATCAGGTCGAAGGCAGCATCGTAATAGAGCTTTTCCTTCGCCGGATCAGCCGGCTCGCCACCGGCGGCAGGTGCTGCCGGAGCAGCCGCCCCCGCGCCTGCGGCTGCACCGGGGGCGTTCAAGTCGCCACCGGCTGGAGAATTCTCAGGAGTCGCGGCAGGTGCAACGCCGGATCCTATGCGCCGATCAAGATCCTGGTATCGCTCCAGGCTTTCCTGCTTCATGCGCGAAATATCATTTTGCAGTTCTTCGATCACACCCTGTTGGCGCGAGATCTGATCCTGCATTTGCTGCAGTTGGTTGAACAGCTGGCCCTGTGCCGAGACAGGGGCCGAAACCCCTCCCCCGGCATAGGCGCCGTTCGTACCGTAACCTGCAGGCGGATAGCTGCTCCCGCTATTGTTATAGCCGGCATCGTTATCGACCACAGGAACCGCAGCCCACGCCGCAAGCGGCGCGAGGCTGAGAGCCAGAACAGTTACAGCACGACGGCACGTTCGCATGACGAATTACTTACGCAGTTCGACGCGACGGTTTTGAGCCCAGGACTGCTCGTCGTTGCCAGTGGCAACTGGACGCTCTTCGCCGTAGGAAACCAGTTCCAGCTGAGCTGGGGAAACACCTTGCAGTACCAGGTAGCGTTGAACGGCTTTCGCACGACGCTCGCCCAGTGCCATGTTGTACTCACGAGTACCACGTTCGTCGGTGTTGCCTTCCAGAACAACGCGAGCGCCGTTCGACTTCAGGTCTTTGGCGTGAACGTCCAGAGCGCGCATGGCTTCTGGCTTCAGGTCCGAGCTGTCGTATTCGAAGTAGAAGGTGGTGATTGCGCGCAGAGCAGCTTCTTCGCTCAGGGAGCCGTCAACTGCACCAGTGTTAGCGCCGTAACCAGCGTTTGGATCAACAGCGCCTTCACCGGCATTGTCGCCGCCTTTGGACGAGCAACCTACAGCTACAGCCATGGCCAGAGCCAGCGCAGCAAATTTACCAAACTTCAGCATTTCCATCGTGAAACTCCTAATGAACCCCAGTGTGTTAAGTAAAACGTATTGCGCCGCGTCAGTTCAGGTAAGGGGACCAGGACGGTTCTCTGACTTCGCCTTGAGCGGTAGGAAGCGGGAGCCTCACGCGTCCATTAATGGACACGAGCATCAAGACTCCCCGGCCCTGCTGGCGGGTGGCGTAGATTACCATGGTGCCGTTGGGCGCAACAGTAGGTGACTCGTCCAGAGTGCTATCAGTGAGGATTTTTACGCTACCGCGCTGCAAATCCTGGGCCGCCACCTTGAAATTGGTGAAACCGTCCTGGCGATGGATCATCACCAGGGTCTTTTCGTCCGCCGACAGTTTAGGGTTGGCGTTGTAGTTACCGACGAAGGTCACGCGCTCGGCACCGCCACCACCGGCACTGGTCTTGTAGATCTGAGGCTTGCCGCCACGGTCGGAGGTGAAGTAGATGGTCGAGCCATCCTTGCCCCAGAACGGTTCGGTGTTGATGCCCGGGCCGTTGGTGACGCGGGAGATCGAGCGCGAAGCCAGGTTCATCACATAGATGTCCGGGTTACCGTCCTTGGACAGCACGAACGCCAGGCGCGAGCCGTCCGGCGACCAGGCGGGTGCGCCGTTCAGGCCTTCGAAGTTGGTGATCTGCTCGCGACGACCGGTGTCGATGTGCTGCACGAAAATACGCGGACGCTTCTGCTCGAACGAGACATAGGCGATGCGCTTGCCATCGGGGGCGAAGCGCGGCGACAGGATCGGCTCGCGCGATTGCAGCAAGGTCACCGCACGGGCGCCATCATAGTCGGAACGCTGCAGGGTATAGCGGGTGTTGTTCTCGGAGAAGCGCTCGGCCGTCACGTAGAGCATGCGAGTGGAGAACGCGCCCTTGATGCCGGTGAGTTTCTCGAACGACTGGTCGGCGATGTAGTGCGCCATGTCGCGCAGTTGATCGACGCTGCCCGACACGCTGCCGGTCAGCACTTGCTGCTCGGTGGCGACGTTGAACAGGGCGTACTGCACCTGCAGGCGACCACCGGCCGGAACGATGCTGCCGACCATGATGTACTGGGCGCCCAGGGCCTTCCAGTCACGGTAGATGACTTCGCTGGCCTGGGTTGGCAGGCTGATCATGTTCTGTTTCGGAATCGGCGCGTAGTAACCCGAGTTGCGCAGGTCGTTGCCGATGATTTCCGCCATGTCGTCCGGCAGGACGTTACCGCCCTGCCAGCCGAACGGTACGACGGCGATCGGGGTCGCCCGGTCGCTGCCGCTGGTGACCAGAATGTTCTTTTCCTCTGCTACCGCTATCCCTGCCAGGCAGCAGATAACGACAAGCATTCCTCGAAGAAGGTTTCTCACAAGGCTAGATCCTCAGGTGTGAATGTCATCTTGAATGAACGATAGGGAGCAAAGTCGCTCGGTTTCATTCCTTGCATTTCCGTCAAACGCCCAATGTTCTTGACCGCTGCGACCGCCGAAGCGTCGAACGGACCGTCACCACTGGACTTGGCGACGCTGACCGAGGTAACCGTACCGTCGGGCAACATGCCGATTTGCAATACTACCGTCATGCCTTTGCGCGCCGAAGGTGGACGAGCCCAGCCTTCTGCCGCCCTGGCGCGAATCAGATCATCGTAGCTGCCGGCAACTTCATCACCCTGCTCATCGGCCAAGGCCTGCTGGCGCTCCGGCGTGTCGGAAAGCAAATCTGCCAAGGCCTGGGCCTTTTTGTCTTCGGCGGACTTACGCGCTGCGTCCTGGGCCTTTTTCTTGGCGGCGTCGGCGGCGGCTTTCTTCTTCGCATCTTCGGCGACTTTCTTTTTCGCCTCTTCAGCTTCAGCTTTTTTCTTGGCGTCTTCGGCCGCTTTCTTCTTGGCGTCCTCGACGATCTTTTTCTTCGCTTCTTCAGCGGCCGCTTTCTTGGCCTCTTCTTCAGCGGCTTTCTTGGCTTCTTCTTCGGCTTTTTTCTTGGCTATATCAGCCAATTGTTTCTCTTCTGCCTTTTTGGCCTCGGCGGTTTTCTTCGCTTCGTCGGCTTTCTTGGCTTCATCAGCCTTTTTCGCCTCGTCCGCTTTTTTCGCCTCATCGGCCTTCTTGGCTTCCTCGGCCTTTTGAGCCGCTTCCTCTTTCTTTTGTTCCGCGGCCTTTATCGCTTCCTGCTCGACCTTCTTCTGTTCCATCTGCTCGACTTCAGTCTGGCGCGCGGCGGATTTCTTCGCCTCACCGGCAAGCTTCTGGTTCGTCTGGGTCGTAGCCTGGCTTTTCGACTTGAGCTGGTACAACGTCGCCTGCACGATCGGCTTGGCCGGCGGCAACTCCGGGGTCATGGCAAAACTGACGAACAGCATGCCGAACACCAGCACATGCAGGCCGATGGCCAGGACACTGGGCCAGAAGTAGCTTTCCGAGGCGGACGGCTCTCGCTGTTGCTGCATCAGGGGGCCTCGGTGATCAAGCCAACATTACCGACACCGGCTTTCTGCAGGCCGCCCATGGCGCCCATCACGGCACCGTAGTCGACGGTCTTGTCGCCGCGAATGAAGACTTGCGTGCGCTTGCCGGCATCGTTGCCGACACGAATGATCTTGGTCACCGCATCGGTCATCTGCGGCAAGGTCATGGCCCGGTCCTGCTGCTTCTCGGTATCCACTTCACTGCCAAGGTTCCAGTAGTAGGTCTTGTCAGCCTTGATCGAAATGGTCAGTACCTGGGTGTTGTTGTCCTGCGGCAAGGCTTCGCTGGAAACCTTGGGCAGATCGACCTTCACGCCCTGATTGAGCATGGGCGCAGTCACCATGAAGATGACCAGCAGCACCAACATCACGTCGATGTAGGGCACCACGTTCATCTCGGCGACCGGCTTGCGCTTTTTTCGGGCTCGAGCGATTAAAGCCATTGGGAAATACCTGCTTATTCTTCGCTGGTGTGCACTTTACGGTGCAGGATCGCCTGGAATTCATCGGCGAAGGTGTAGTAACGGCCAGTCAGCATCTCGCTGCGGGCAGCGAAGCGGTTGTAGGCGATAACGGCTGGAATGGCCGCGAACAGACCGATGGCGGTGGCGATCAGTGCCTCGGCGATGCCCGGGGCCACGGTGGCGAGGGTCGCTTGCTGGGCGGAAGCCAGGCCACGGAAGGAGTTCATGATCCCCCACACGGTACCGAACAGACCGATGTACGGGCTGACCGAGCCAACGGTGGCCAGGAACGACAGGCCCTGTTCGAGCTTTTCTTCCTCGCGGGAAATGGCGACGCGCATGGCACGGGCCACACCTTCCATCACCGCCTCAGGGTCGACGCCCGGCTGCTGGCGCAGGCGAGAGAACTCCTTGAAGCCGGCACGGAAGATCTGCTCGACGCCCGAGTCCGGGTCCGGGTTGCTGCCGGCCTGGCGATAGAGCTTGGACAGGTCGATGCCGGACCAGAAGCGCTCTTCGAAGCTCTCCAGGGCACGACGACCGGCGCGCAGCATGTTGCTGCGCTGAAAGATCATGATCCATGAGGTCACCGATGCGGCTACCAGGGTCAGCATTACCAGTTGCACCACGACGCTGGCATTGCTGACCAGGCTCCACATGGAGGAATGGTCGACGACGTTAGCTTCCACGCTTTATCTCCTGCTCTGAGTGTGTACCCGCGCCGCTCACGCCGGCAAAGGCCGCACGTAGAGCTTCGGGAATGGCCCGGGGTTTCAAACTATGGGTGCGCACACAGGCCACCAAAAACTGCCCTTCGCAGAGCAGCACGTTATCCGTAGCCCGCCTGACCTGCTGCTTGAAGCGCAGGCTGACACGGTTCAATTCGATGACATCGGCACTTACCACCAGTTCGTCGTCCAGTCGCGCCGGCGCGTGGTAACGCGCTTCGCTGGAATGCACGACGAATAACAGGTCCTCCCCTGCCAGCGCGGATTGGGCAAAACCCAGTTCCCGCAGCCGTTCGGTTCGAGCCCGTTCCATAAACTTGAGGTAATTGACGTAGTAGACGATGCCGCCGGCATCGGTGTCCTCGTAATAAACGCGACAGCGATGTGCGAACGACTCCAGCCCGTTTTGCGCGCGCATACTCTAGTGCTTACTCCTCAGGTTGCCAATCGGCCAGGCAACTGTTTTTTCATTCTCGAACGCATTGACGCTCCGGGCTTCGTCTGGGACAGCACGAACCGGAAAAAAGTCGGCGTACAGAGCTCGTTCAATCGTCCACGGCATCGAGGAATTCGTCTACCACCGGCATCTCGCCCATTCGTGTCGGGATGTTTAAGCCAAAGTGCAGATAAGCATGGCGGGTCACCACGCGCCCACGAGGCGTGCGCATGATGTAGCCCTGTTGGATCAGGTACGGTTCCAGCACATCTTCAATGGTGTGGCGCTCTTCGCTGATGGCCGCCGCCAGGCTGTCCACGCCCACCGGGCCACCGTCGAACTTCTCGATCATGGTCAGCAGCAGGCGCCGGTCCTGGTGGTCGAAACCACGCTCGTCGATGTCCAGCAGGTTCAGCGCCAGGTCGGCAATCGGCTTGGTGATGTGGCCCTTGGCCCGGACTTCGGCAAAATCCCGGACCCGGCGCAGCAAGCGGTTGGCGATCCGCGGCGTCCCCCGGGCACGCCGGGCGATCTCATAAGCACCGTCCGGGTCCAGCGGTAACCCGAGGATGCCCGCCGAACGGCTGACAATCGTCGCCAGGTCGGCGTTGTTGTAGAACTCCAGGCGCTGGACGATACCGAAACGGTCCCGCAGCGGGTTGGTCAGCATACCGGCACGAGTGGTGGCACCCACCAGGGTGAAGGGCGGCAGGTCCAGCTTGATGGAACGCGCCGCCGGCCCTTCGCCAATCATGATGTCGAGCTGGAAATCTTCCATGGCCGGGTACAGCACTTCCTCGACGATCGGCGACAACCGATGGATTTCGTCGATGAAGAGTACGTCATGGGGCTCAAGGTTGGTCAGCAACGCCGCCAGGTCGCCCGGCCGTTCAAGCACCGGCCCCGACGTGCTCTTGATCGAGACACCCATTTCCTGGGCAATGATGTTGGCCAGGGTGGTCTTGCCCAGGCCCGGCGGGCCGAAGATCAAGGTGTGGTCCAGCGACTCGCTGCGCCCACGGGCCGCCTGGATGAACAGCTCCATCTGCTCGCGCACGGTCGGTTGGCCGATGTAGTCGGCCAGGCTGACAGGACGAATCGCGCGGTCCTGGATTTCCTCGCGGTCACGGGGGGCACCCGTGGCGGCGATCAGACGGTCAGCTTCAATCACTTAAATCATTCCCTTCAGGGCACGGCGAATCATGTCTTCGGTGCTCAGGCCTTTTTCCTTGATGGCGGAAATCGCCTTGCTGGCCTCCTGCGGCTTGTAGCCCAGGGAGATCAGCGCGGTGACCGCATCGTTTTCGGCGCTGACCGCCGGCACCGGCGCGTCCGGCTGGTTCGGCACCAAGGCGAACATCGCCGGCACCGCCTCCCAGGCCTTGAAGCGGTCCTTGAGTTCGACCAGCAGGCGCTCGGCGGTTTTCTTGCCCACCCCCGGCACCTTGGTCAGCGCCGAGGTGTCCTGGGACTGCACGCAGCGCACCAGCTCGTCGACTTCCAGGCTCGACATCAAGGCCAGTGCCAGTTTCGGGCCGACGCCATTGAGACGGATCAACTCGCGGAAGAAATCCCGCTCGCGCTTGCCGACGAAGCCATAGAGTAACTGCGCATCCTCGCGCACGACCAAATGGGTGTGCAGGGTCAGCGGCTCGCCGACCGACGGCAAGCGATACAGCGTGGTCATGGGCACTTCCAGCTCATAACCCAGGCCATTTACATCCAGAATCAGGTGCGGCGGCTGTTTTTCAGCCAGGGTGCCGCGCAAGCGTCCAATCACGTTTCAGATCCTTGGGTGTTGGCCAGCCCGCGGGCTGGCGAGTAACAGCCCGGGCAGGAAGGCCGACGACACAGGCGCAAGATGCTCGGGCTCACGAAGATTGCGCTGATGCTATCAGAGACGCAGGCGCCCGCCACGACTGCGTGCAGTCCCCAGGCCATGGGGCAACAGACTGGAACGGGTATGGGCATGGCAAATGGCGATGGCCAGGGCGTCGGAGGCGTCGATTTGCGGCTTGCTGACCAGTTTCAACAGGTGCATCACCATCATTTGCACCTGCTCCTTGTTCGCCGCCCCTGTGCCGACGACCGCCTGCTTGACCTGGGTCGCGGTGTACTCGGCGATCTCCAGGTTTTCCTCGGCGCCAGCCACGATGGCCGCGCCCCGGGCCTGCCCCAGCTTCAGGGCCGAATCGGCGTTGCGCGCCATGAAGACCCGTTCGATGCCCATGGTCACCGGGCCATAGGTCTGGATGACTTCGCGCACGCCGCGATAAACGATCTGCAAGCGCTCATGCAGTTCACCCGCACCGGTGCGGATGCAACCAGAGGCGACGTACACGCAGCCGCGCCCGGTATCGCGAACCACACCGTAGCCGGTGATGCGCGAACCTGGGTCGATACCAAGGATTAAAGTCATAGCGCCTGCGGTTTGAAGAGGATTTGACCAGACCTGTGGGAGCGAGCTTGCTCGCGATGGCGTCGGGTCAGCAAGCACAGTGTTGACTGAAGTATCGCTATCGCGAGCAAGCTCGCTCCCACATGGGCATTCGTGCAGTTAAGTGGACGCCATCAGCCCAGCTGTTCAGCCACCGATTCCGGAATATCGGCGTTGGAATAAACGTTCTGCACGTCATCCAGGTCTTCCAGCATGTCGATCAGCTTGAGCACCTTCTCGGCGCCTTCCAGGTCCAGTTCGGCACTGGTGGTCGGCTGCATGACGATTTCCGCGTCGGCGGGCTTGAAACCGGCCGCCTCCAGGGCATTGCGCACGGCATAGAAGCTGGCGAACGACGTGAACACGTCGAACGAGCCGTCTTCATGGCTGACCACGTCATCGGCGTCGGCCTCCAGGGCCGCTTCCGTCAGGGCATCTTCATCGAGGCCCGGGGCGAAGCTGATTTGTCCCTTGCGCTCGAACAGATAGGCCACCGAGCCGTCGGTGCCCAGGTTGCCACCACATTTGCTGAACGCGTGACGCACGGCGGCAGCGGTACGGTTGCGGTTGTCGGTCATGCATTCGACCATCACCGCCACGCCGCCCGGGCCATACCCTTCGTAGGTCAGTTCTTCAACGTTGTCAGCCTCGGTCGCACCCGCGCCACGGGCGATGGCCCGGTCGATGATGTCGCGGCTCATGTTGGCACCCAAGGCCTTGTCCAGGGCCAGGCGCAGACGCGGGTTGGAACCCGGATCGCCGCCACCCTGGCGGGCCGCGACCGTCAGCTCACGGATCCACTTGGTGAAGATCTTGCCTCTCTTGGCATCCTGACGTTCTTTGCGGTGCTTGATGTTCGCCCACTTGGAATGACCTGCCATAACTCGCTCCGTTTCTCTTTGGAACATTGCCCGCCCTGCGCGTGGGCAGTGGCCGGCAATCAGAAATATCGACCCCAATGAAAAGGCGCATCCGAAGATGCGCCCTCTCAGGTGCCAGCCTTACTCAGCCTTTGGCTGTTCACGCAGACGGATGTGCAACTCGCGCAACGCCTTGGCGTCCACCACGCCCGGGGCCTGGGTCATGACATCGGCCGCGCTCTGGGTTTTCGGGAACGCGATCACTTCACGGATCGACTGGGCGCCGGTCATCAGCATCACCAGGCGGTCCAGGCCGAAGGCCAGGCCACCATGGGGCGGTGCACCGTATTTCAGCGCATCCAGCAGGAAGCCGAACTTCTCTTCCTGCTCGGCTTCGTTGATGCCCAGCAGGCGGAACACCGCCTGTTGCATTTCCTTGCGATGGATACGGATCGAACCGCCACCCAGTTCGGTACCGTTCAGGACCATGTCGTAGGCGCGCGACAGGGCGGTGGCCGGGTTGGCCTCCAGCTCTTGCGGCGAGCACTTCGGCGCGGTGAACGGGTGGTGCAGCGCGGAGAAGCTGCCGTCGTCGTTTTCTTCGAACATCGGGAAGTCAACGACCCACATCGGTGCCCACTCGCAAGTCAGCAGATTCAGGTCGTGGCCCAGCTTGATGCGCAGCGCGCCCAGGGCTTCGCTGACGATCTTGGCCTTGTCGGCGCCGAAGAACACGATGTCGCCGTCAACCGCACCCACGCGATCGAGGATCACATTGAGGTTGGCTTCCGGAATGTTTTTCACGATGGGCGATTGCAGGCCGTCGACACCGGCGGCGCGCTCATTGACCTTGATGTACGCCAGGCCCTTGGCACCGTAGATACCGACGAACTTGGTGTAATCGTCGATCTGCTTGCGCGGCATGCTGGCGCCGCCTGGAACACGCAGGGCCGCGATACGGCATTTCGGATCGTTGGCCGGGCCGCTGAACACCTTGAACTCGACGTCCTTGAGCTGATCGGCCACATCCACCAGTTCCAGCGGGTTGCGCAGGTCCGGCTTGTCGGAACCGTAGCGGCGCATGGCCTCTTCGAAGGTCATGTGCGGGAACTCGCCGAATTCCAGACCCAACACTTCCTTGAACAGGTTGCGGATCATGCCCTCGGTCAGGCCCATGATGTCTTTTTCGTCGAGGAAGCTGGTCTCGATGTCGATCTGAGTGAACTCAGGCTGACGGTCGGCACGCAGGTCTTCGTCGCGGAAGCACTTGGCGATCTGGTAGTAGCGATCGAACCCGGCCACCATCAGCAGTTGCTTGAACAGCTGTGGCGACTGCGGCAGGGCAAAGAAGCTGCCGGGGTGGGTACGGCTCGGCACCAGGTAGTCGCGGGCGCCTTCCGGCGTGGCGCGGGTCAGGATCGGCGTCTCGACGTCGAGGAAGCCGTTTTCGTCCAGGTAACGACGGATGCTGGTGGTCATGCGCGAACGCAGGCGCAGCTTCTCGGCCATTTCCGGGCGACGCAGGTCGATGAAGCGGTAGCGCAGGCGGGTTTCCTCGCCCACGTCGGAGTATTCGTTGAGTGGGAACGGCGGGGTTTCCGACTCGTTGAGCACTTCCAGCTCGTAGCCCAGCACTTCGATCATGCCCGACGCCATGTTGGCGTTGCCGGCGCCGGCCGGGCGCAGGCGCACCTTGCCGGTGATCTTGACGACGTATTCGCTGCGCACGCGGTCGGCGGTGGCGAAGGTTTCAGCGCGGTCCGGATCGAACACCACCTGGGCCAGGCCTTCACGATCACGGATATCGAGGAAAATCACCCCGCCATGGTCACGGCGACGATGGACCCATCCGCAAAGAGTAACTTCCTGACCTTCCAGGCTTTCGTTCAGTTGGCCGCAATAATGGCTGCGCATCATGGTAGTGGTTTCACTTCTCGTAATTCGACATTCGGTTGGAGGCCCTGCCCGTGCAAGAACTCGCGCGTATTCAACTCAATCAGCTTTGTCGCCACCGGCCAGGTTCTTCTTGGCGCCGGTCTTGAAGTCGGTTTCATACCAGCCCGTGCCGCCGAGGCGGAAACCAGGCATGGAGAGCATCTTTTTCAGTTCCGGCGCCTGGCAGGCAGGGCAGTCGACCAGCGGTGCCGCGCTGATCTTTTGAATGGCTTCCATCTGATGACCACAGGAAGCACATTGATAGTCGTACATCGGCATGGGGTTGTCTCGGCGATCAGGTTACACGCGCAAAGGCGGGGCTTTGCGGCAAAGAGCGGGATTATATCCATTAAATGCGGCCTGTGCAGCCGTAAGACCGCACAGTCATTGCCGAGTGAACGCCATGTAGGAGCTGACGAGTGCAACGAGGCTGCGATCTTGCCCCAGACACTTGAGTCTCAAGCGCAAGATCAAAAGATCCCAGCCTTCGGCAGCGCCTACGCCGCACCATGATCCATCCCGGTTTCCTTCAAACTGTGCACCACGCAGACCACGCGCACCAGCCCGCTGAAATTGCGCACCCCGCCATGGCGCAGGTGCACTTCCCTGTCCACATGGGACAGCAACGTGCTGATGGAGCAGCGGTTGAGCTCGGCCATGTCACCGAGGATATCCCAATAGACCTGTTCCAGCCGCAGACAGGTGGCGAACCCGTTCAGGCGAATGGATCGGGCCAAGGGCCGGGCCAGTTGCATATCGAACCCCCGGATGAACGGGTCGACGCTGATGGGCTGAAAACGCCCCAGCCGCCCTTCCCCGGGTTCTTTTCCTTGAATCATACCGTTGACACTCCTTTGCCATACGAGCCTCTGGGTTGGAACAACCCATCTGTGGCTCTATGGAAGCTCAACGGCATCGCCAGTTCCAGACGACTTTATGACCATGGACGTAGGACAAGCCAACAGCAGGCCGGCGACGAATTACGCCGTCCTACACCCGGTGCGCAGGCGATATCGCCCTTGTGGCGAGGGCGCTTGCTCCCTCGCCACAACATACAACGCGCGCGCTATTAGTTTTCCAACAGCGCCCGCAGCATCCACGCGGTCTTTTCGTGAACCTGCATGCGCTGGGTCAGCAGGTCGGCCGTGGGCTCGTCGCTGACCTTGTCCAATAAAGGAAAGATGCCACGGGCCGTACGCGTCACCGCTTCCTGGCCCTCGACCAGTTGCCGGATCATGTCTTCGGCAGCCGGCACGCCTTCCTCTTCCTTAATAGAGGACAGGCGTGCATACACCGAGTAGGCACCCGGGGCCGGGAAGCCAAGGGCGCGGATTCGCTCGGCAATCAGGTCCACCGCCAGGGCCAGTTCGTTGTATTGCTCCTCGAACATCAGGTGCAGGGTCCGAAACATCGGCCCGGTGACGTTCCAGTGGAAATTGTGGGTCTTGAGATACAGCACGTAGGTATCCGACAGCAGGCGCGAAAGCCCGTCGACGATGGACTTGCGGTCTTCTTCACTGATACCGATATCAATTGCCATGGGGGTTGATCTCCTTAGGGTGATGAATTCGACAACGGCCCTACCCACTCTAGTGGTTCTGGCCGCCTACGGCCTGCGACAGATTGCCAGCCCTGCAGAACCGACAAGCCAAGGTAGCCGACGGTTCCGACACCTGGGAAATTCAACGCCGCTTGCCTGGCGCATTCAAGCAGCCGCGGGGCTTTTCTGGCCGACGAACAGCGCGGTGCGCGCCCGTAACGGGTTTGAGAAGGCCCGAGCTTTGCTGTTAAATAGGCAGTGTGTCGCTACGCTTAATTTTCCCGGGCGTAGCGCATAGGCTGATTCGGGTACGTGTCCAACGCCTCTCATTGTTTCGAAGCGAACCGTGCCCGACCCGCTCTTCCTTGTGATCTGTCTTAACCGTGAGCCAATCAAAATGTTGAAAATCGTCCACTTGCTAATGGGCGCAGCTGCCCTGCTGCTGTCCTTCATCCCTAGCCTGGGTTCCGAAGCCACACCTTACCTGCAACACCCCGATGCACTGTACCTGGCCTTTTTCGGCCTACTCAACCTGACCCTTGCCCCCGTCATCCCTTACTGGAACAAAGGTCCACGCCACCAACTGCAAAACCTTGTCAGCGCCTTGCTGGTGCTGGCCGTTGCCCTGCAAACCCTGGCCCTGCTGGCGCCCATGCCGGAAATTGGCGGTCAACCGGCCATTCTGTTCAGCCTGGGCGCGGCACTGCTCGCCGTGGCACTGCACCTGGCCGTCAGCTTCTACAAGAAGTCGTCGCCGGCCGCCGCTGCGCAGAACTACGACATGTCCAACCGCGATACCGGCACGGTGAAGTGGTTCAACACGTCCAAAGGGTTCGGCTTCATTTCCCGCGACTCCGGCGATGACATTTTCGTGCATTTCCGGGCCATTCGTGGCGAAGGTCATCGCGTCCTGGTGGAAGGCCAGCGCGTGGAGTTCTCCGTGATGAACCGCGACAAGGGCCTGCAGGCCGAAGACGTGATCGCTGCGCTGCCGCGCCGCTGATCCAAGCGTAAAAAAACCGCGATGCAGCCTGGCTGCTCGCGGTTTTTTATTGCCCGTCAAACGGCAATCGGGCCCTATCAGTAGTGAGGGGGCGGCGCCTCTTCTTCGAACGATTCGAATTGACCCGCCATTTCTTCCTGGCGCTTGAGCAACGCCGCCATCTGCAGCTGCAGACGCTCGACAACCCGCTGCTGCGCCACCAGCACATCATTCAATGCCTGGATGGTGTCATCCTGAAACGCCAGGCGGCTTTCCAGATCGGTTACGCGCTCTTCAAGGTTCATGGTTCAGCCCTCCAGAAACTTGAAATCATCGGCCAGGGCCACTCGCAACCGTTCGCGAATGGCCTCGACCTGCCCTGCATTATAAGGCTGGGCCGGGTGCTTGCCCCAGACCGGCGCAGGCCAGGCGGCATCATCACGCTTGCGCACGATGACATGCATGTGCAATTGACTGACGACGTTACCTAAGGTTGCAACGTTCATCTTGTCGGCATCGAACGAATCCTTGAGGGTTTCGGCCAGCGCCGTGGTTTCTTTCCACAGCTGTAATTGATCGATGTCATCCAACTGAAACAATTCACTGATATTTTCTCGCCGCGGCACGAGGATGAACCACGGGTAATGGGCGTCGTTGGACAAGAGCAAACGGCACAACGGGAAATCGCCGATGGGCAATGTGTCTTGTTGCAGTCGTGGATCTAAGGCAAACACCGCGCGTACTCCTCGTTATCGATTTTGCCCGGCTCAGCGACCCGCGGGCCTGCATCGGGCACAGATGCGCAGCATACCCGCGAACGCCGGATCGATCACGGCGTACCGTCCTGCTGTCCGTTCCTTCGAATGTTTTTTTTCAACACCGGAGTATCAACCTGTGCAAGCTGACGCACCAACACAGCGCAGCGGCACGGCACAGTCCCGAGAGATCCGTGCCAGGGCCCAGGCAAAGCCTCGACGCTGTAAGATTTTCGTACAACCTGAAAATTTTTTGCACCAAAACAGCACAGTACGTCTACGCTCAGTGCACAAAGCATCCGTGATTTACTCACTGGGTAGGGTGAACCGGTAACGTTTTTGGTTGTCTCGCCGATTTCATCGACACCAAACACGGGAGCCCACACGAGTCAACCCTATTTAAAACAAGGCCTTTGGAGCCCGGTTTCATGAGGTTTCACCGCGTCAACCGCTGAAATGTGAAAAAAATGTAAACGAAATTCGGGTTTGAGCATGCTTGTTGCATTCATACCCGCACTGTCCAAAGGGCTCGCCGGAAGCGGGGACCTGCCGACATACAAATTAAAGTGGCAAGGCTGCCCACAGGAGCTTCAAGCGCGGTAATGACGGACTCTTTACACCGATGCCGGAAAGAAAAAACAACATCAAAGTTGTGAATACGGTTGCGTCGGAACAGCTGAAATGCGACATGGATCGAGCCATTGGCGACATGGTCGTAAAGAAGCTGAAAGGTTGAATGGGCAAGTATCGCCAAAGAATGTCGACGTGATATAAGTTTGCGCCGACACAAAAAGAAAGAGCCGCCCAGATAAAAAAACAGGTGGGACGGCAGTACTCTTCTAAAAACCAAAGGAGCAAATCACGATGCGCGTGATGAAGTGGAGCATGATCGCACTGGCTGTATCGGCCAGCGTTTCGCAGTTCGCAGTGGCGTCCTCCCAAGAGGAATCCAAGGGTTTTATTGAAGATCAGAGCTTGACTGTTCTGACCCGTGCGCTGTACATGAACCGTGATTTCAAGAACAACCCAAGCACTTCACAAAGTTATCGTGAAGAGTCTGGTGTTGCCGCTCGTGCCATTTACGAGTCGGGCTTCACTCAAGGTACCGTTGGTGTAGGCGTTGACGGCTTCGCATTCGGCACCGTTCGCATCGATGGCGGTAGCGGTCGTGCCGGTAACGGTCTGTTCGCTCGTGACAGCGACGGCAACCTGGAAGACACACAATCGAAGGTTGGCGGCGCGGTTAAATTCCGTCTGTCCGACACCGTTCTGAAATACGGTAACCAGTTCACCACCAGCCCGGTTTTCTCGACTGACGACAGCCGTCTGCTGCCAGAAGTTGCCACCGGTACGCTGATCACCAGCAAAGAAATCAAAGGCTTGGAGTTGAGCGCAGGTCATTTCAACGCCATCAGCTCGCAAACTGGCATGGGAGATGACGGTCTTGGCCTGAAATCTGCTGACATCGTTGGCGCAACCTACCAGTTCACCGACAATTTCGTAGCAGGCGTAGCGGCTTCCGACGTTGAAGATCACTACAAAAAGAAATACATCAACCTGAACTACACCCTGCCGATCAACGAAGATCAGTCCCTGAACTTCGACTTCAACGGTTATGACAGCCAGGATCAGGGCCAGAAACTCAGCGGCGACGTTGACAACCGTATCTGGTCCCTCGCAGCAGCCTATGCCATCGGTGCCCACAAGTTCACCCTGGCTCACCAGCGCTCCTCCGGTGACACCGGCTATGTGTATGGCGTTGACGGCGGCGGCACTATCTTCCTCGCCAACTCCATCCAATACTCCGACTTCAACGGTCAGGACGAGCGCTCCTGGCAGGCTCGCTACGACCTGAACATGAAGACTTATGGCGTACCTGGCCTGAGCTTCATGACTCGCTACGTTACCGGTGACAACATCGAGACTGGCGGCTCCGAAGGTAAAGAGCACGAGTGGGACTTCGAAACCAAGTACGTTATGCAAAGCGGTCCAGCCAAGGACCTGTCTTTCCGCGTACGTGCTGCGTTCTACCGCGCCAACAGCGACTATAACGCCATCAACGGCAACGACAACAATGACACCCGTCTGATCATCGAATACCCACTGAGCATCTTGTAATTCAGTGCTAGTTCGATAGCCGTACCCGCAACAAACAAAAAACCGCTCACCTGGATCAGGTGAGCGGTTTTTTTATGTCCATTGACTGACTGTCAGCTTTAATGCAACTTATTAAATAGCAAGCTAACTAAACATAATCTGACTTCAGCGCCAAGTTATATAGTCGACTCGTTATTGCGCTGGCCCTTCCTGAACGACCCGAATCACTCGTTGTGGAAACGGAATATCAATACCCGCCTCTTTCAAGCGATCCCGGGCTTGTTCATTGAGCATGAACATCACGCTCCAATAATCCGCAGTCTTCACCCAGATACGCAGCGACACCGTGATGGAACTGTCGCCCAAGGTGGAAATCACCGCTTCAGGTGCCGGATCCGCCAGCACACGCTCATCCTTGGCCAGCTCCAGCAACACCTCCCGGGCCTTTTGCAGGTCAGCCTGGTAATCCACGCCGACATCAAACACGACCTTGCGGGTCGGCTGGCGGTTGGTGTTGGTGATGATGCCGTTCGAGAGATTGCCGTTGGGCACAATGACGGTCTTGTTGTCACCGGTGCGCAACACGGTGTGGAAGATCTGGATGCTATCGACCGTACCGGCCACACCTTGGGCTTCGATCCAGTCACCGATGCGGAACGGGCGGAACAGCAGGATCAACACGCCACCGGCGAAGTTCGCCAGGCTGCCTTGCAGGGCCAGGCCAATCGCCAGGCCGGCGGCACCAATGGCGGCGACGAACGAAGTGGTTTCCACGCCGATCATCGAAGCGACGCTGACGATCAACAATATCTTCAGAATGATGTTGGCCAGGGTACTGATGAACCCTTGCAGCGCCAGGTCGGCATTACGCAGGGCCAGCAGCGCACCCAGTTTCTGCGTCACTTTGTTGATCAACCACCAGCCGATGGCCAGGGTGATAACCGCCAGCAGCACGCGGCTGCCGTACTCCATGATCATGGGGATCCAGGTCTGGGAAGCCTTGACCAGGTTGTCCACTTCAGCATTCAAGTCCATCTCTCTCTCCTTATTCCTGTTGCACGCGGCATTGTGGCGAGGGCGCTTGCTCCCGCTGGCTGCGCAGCAGCCCCTTATAGGTGGGCGCTTCGCACCCAAGCGGGAGCAAGCTCCCTCGCCACAGGGTCTTAATACAACTGAAGTATCAGTCGCGGAAGTTATTGAATTGCAGGGGCATGCCGAATTCTTTGCCGCGCAAGGCCGCAATGGCTTCCTGCAAGTCGTCACGTTTCTTGCCGGTGACCCGCACCTGCTCGCCCTGGATGGCGGCTTGCACCTTGAGCTTGGCGTCCTTGATATGAGCGACGATCTTCTTCGCCAGCTCCTTGTCGATGCCTTCCTTGAGCACCGCCTCCTGCTTCATCAGCTTGCCCGAGGCATAGGCGTCCTTGACCTCGAGGCACTGCACATCGATCTTGCGCTTGACCAGTGCCAGCTTGAGGATCTCGATCATCGCCTCGAGCTGGAACTCGGCCTCGGCGGTCAGGTTCACGGTCAGGTCTTTTTCCTTGAACTCGAAACTGCCCTTGCCCTTGAGGTCATAACGACGGTCGAGTTCCTTGACGGCGTTTTCAACCGCGTTGGTGACTTCGTGTTTGTCCAGTTCGGATACCACGTCGAATGACGGCATGTAGTGTTCTCCAAATAAAAAGGCGCGCCAGTATCAACGGCGCGCGCTTGGCTTGTGGTTAAAATCGGGCTCATTATAACGGCTCTTTTCCTGCCGACACTGCGAGCCCTCAGATGCCTGCGCCAATCCGAGTAAAAAACTGATGTCGACCACCTGGCATGTCCTCGGGGCCGGCAGTCTCGGCACGTTGTGGGCCACGCGCCTGGCCCGGGCCGGGTTACCGGTGCGGCTGGTGCTGCGCAACGAAGCGCGCTTGCAGGCCTACCGCAGCGTCGCAGGCCTGACACTGGTGGAACAAGGCCAGGCGCAATGCTACCCGGTGCCGGGCGAAACGGCGGACAGCCCGGAGCCGATCAGGCGCCTGCTGCTGGCTTGCAAGGCCTACGACGCGCAAGCGGCGGTGACCTCGGTGGCCCACCGCCTGGACGCAGAATCGGAACTGATCCTGTTGCAGAACGGCCTCGGCAGCCAGGACGCAGTGGCCAATTGTGTGCCCCAGGCTCGTTGCATCAGCGCCTCCAGCACCGAAGGCGCGTTCCGCGACGGTGACTGGCGCGTCGTGTACGCCGGCCACGGCTACACCTGGTTGGGCGACCCGGCTCACCCGGTGGCACCGTTCTGGTTGGACGACCTGGCCGCCGCCGGCATCCCCCACGAATGGAGCGCCGACATCCTCACCCGCCTCTGGCGCAAGCTGGCACTCAACTGTGCAATCAATCCACTGACCGTGCTGCATCACTGCAAGAACGGCGGCCTGCTGGAACACCACTGCGAAGTGGCGACCCTGTGCGCGGAGCTCACGGATGTGCTCGAACGGTGCGGCCAGCCCGCGGCGGCCGAGGATCTGCAGCCGGAGGTCGAACGGGTGATCCAGGCCACGGCCGCCAATTACTCCTCGATGTACCAGGATGTGGCCAATCGGCGTCGTACCGAAATCAGCTATTTGCTCGGTTACGCCTGCAAGGTTGCCCAGCGCCATGAGCTGACCGTGCCGCACCTGGAACAACTGCGCCAGCGACTGATTGCCCACTTGGACAACCTCGGATTGCCCAGCGACTGAGCAGCGGCTACGCTGGCCCTCGTGTTCCTTCTTAGCGACGAGTCTGATGCCATTGCGCCAGCGCCTTGAAAACCTCCCGGTCGGCCAGAAACTGTTGGCCGCCCTGCTGGTGTTGTTGACCACTGTCCTGCTGGTGGCCAACCTGACCTTTATCAGCGCCGCCTACTACATCTCCCAGGAAAGCATGGCGCCCCAGGCCCTGCAGACCATTGGCCGACTGATCGCCAACCCGAGCCTGATCTCTGACGCCCTGCAATCGCCACAAAGTGCCCAGCGCCTGCTCGACGAGCTCAACAGCTATGCACCGCTGCGGGCGGCGGCGCTGTACGACGGCCAGGGCGATCGCCTGGCACAGCTGCAACAGGGCGAAAAGCTCAAGCTGCCGGACCATTTCCGCAACATACAGGCCTGGCAAGCGAGCGAGTTCCGCAGCAACCAGGTCATTACCCTGCCCCGCCCCGGCACGACGCCTGGCCATCTGTTGCTGGTGGCCAGCAGCGAATTGCCGACCGCGTTCTACACCGGCACCCTGACCGCCAGCCTCGGCATCCTGATTTTCAGCGTGTTGCTGTGGCTGATCATTGCCCAACAGATCAAACGCCTGATCACCCAGCCGATTCATCAACTCGAAGAACTGTCGCGCCAGGTCACCCGCGAGGAGAACTATGCCCTGCGAGCCGCACGGGGCAACCACGATGAGATCGGCAGCCTGGCCGAAGCATTCAATACCATGCTCTCGCGAATCGAAGCCCGGGAGCAGCAACTCAAGCGCGCGCGGGACGACTCCCAGGCCGCCTATGACCAGGCCCAGGGCCTGGCGGAAGAAACCCGGCATACCAATCGCAAGCTGGAGCTGGAAGTCCAGGTGCGCAGCAAGATCGAGAAAAAACTCACGGGCTTCCAGAATTACCTCAACAGCATCATCGACTCCATGCCGTCGGCCCTGATCGCCCTCGACGAGCAACTCTACGTCACCCAATGGAACCAGGAAGCCAGCGCCCTCTCCGGCACACGACTGGACGAGGCCCTGAACCAACCGATCTTCCTCGCCTTCGAACCGCTCAAGCCGTACCTGCCCCAACTCAAGCAGACCGTCGAGCAACATACGGTGGCCAAGATCGAACGCGTCACCTGGACCAAGGACGACGAGGCCCGGCATTACGCCCTGACGTTCTATCCGCTGATGGGCGGCGCCGGGCGGGGCGTGGTGATCCGCATCGACGACATCACCCAGCGCCTGTCGCTGGAGGAAATGATGGTGCAATCGGAAAAAATGCTCTCGGTCGGCGGCCTCGCGGCGGGCATGGCCCATGAGATCAACAACCCGCTTGGGGCGATCCTGCACAACGTGCAGAACATCCGCCGACGCTTGTCGCCGGAATTGCCGAAGAACCTCGAACAGGCCGAGCAACTGGGCATCGAATTGCCGGTGGTCAACCGCTACCTGGAAAGCCGGGAAATCCCACAATTGCTCGACGGCATCCAGCAAGCCGGCGCCCGGGCGGCGAAAATCGTCACCCACATGCTCAGCTTCAGCCGACGCAGCACGCGGCAGATGGCGCCCTGCGACCTGCCGGCGCTGATCGACCAGGCGGTGGAAATCGCCGGTAATGACTTCGACCTGGCGATCGGCTTCGACTTCAAGGGCCAGGCGATCATCCGTCAGTTCGACCCGAACCTGGGCCCGGTGCCCGGCACGGCCAACGAACTGGAACAGGTGCTGCTCAACCTGCTGAAAAACGCCGCCCAGGCGATCCACCAACGCCAGGACGACAGCGAACCCGGGCGCATTATCCTGCGTACGCGGTTGAATCCGCCGTGGGCGGAAATCCAGGTCGAGGACAATGGCATCGGCATGAGCGAGAACGTGCGCAAGCGCACCTTCGAACCCTTCTTCACCACCAAGGAGATCGGCCAGGGCACAGGCCTTGGGCTGTCGGTCTCGTATTTCATCATCACCAACAACCACAAGGGCCAGATGGAAGTGCAGTCGGCGCCAGGCCAAGGCACCTGCTTCACCTTGCGCCTGCCCCTGACGGGCCCCTCGATGGTGGCGCAGGAAAACAAACCACTGGAGCGTTGAACATGGGCTTTCGCCTGTCGAAGATTTACACCCGCACCGGCGACAAAGGTGAAACCGGGTTGGGCGATGGCCGCCGCGTGGCAAAGGACCACCCACGGGTCGAGGCCATCGGCGAAGTGGACACGCTGAACAGCCAGTTGGGCTTGTTGCTGGCCGGGCTCGCCGCCGAAACGGCCCGGTACCCGGCGCTGAAGGAAGTCAGCGACGTGCTGGAGCCTTGTCAGCATCGATTGTTCGACCTGGGCGGTGAGCTGGCGATGCCGGCCTACCAAGCCTTGAACGTGGCGGAAATCGAGCGGCTGGAAGCGGCGATCGATGTGTGGAACGAGGAATTGGGGCCACTGGAAAACTTCATCCTGCCCGGTGGCTCGACACTGATCGCCCAGGCCCACGTCTGTCGCAGCCTGGCCCGCAGCGCCGAGCGGCGTTGCCAGCAATTGAACGCGGTGGAGCCGCTGGCAGGGCCGGGGTTGGCCTACATCAATCGGTTGTCGGATCTGTTGTTCGTGGCGGCGCGGGTCATTGCCCGGCGGCAAGGAGTGGCGGAGGTGCTTTGGGAAGCGGCGGCCAAGCCTGGGGGCTGAATCGTTCTTGAGGCCGCCATCGCGAGCAAGCTCGCTCCCACACGGGATCTCCCTGTGGGAGCGAGCTTGCTCGCGATAGCATCAGCAGCCACACGGCAGAATCATGCCTCAGGCCAAAACGCCCGAATCCCCGCCACACCCTGGGCCCCAGCTTCCCAGGCTTTTTGCCGCTCGCCAGGCCCGACCCCGCCCAACAGATAGACCGGCCGGTTGAAGCCTTCGATCAACCGCGCCGCCTCTTCCCAGCCCAACGGCTGTGCATCGGGATGGGTCTGGGTCGGCTGCACCGGCGAAAGCGTGACGAAGTCCACGTCCATTCGCTGTGCCAGGGACAGCTCCTCGGCGTTATGGCAGGAAGCCGCCAGCCAGCGGTCCTTGCCGAACGGTCGACCGGCCGCGGCATGCTTGCGCAGTTGCGCGGCGGTAATGTGCCAGCCAGCGGAAGGAAAATCCCCCAGCCATTCGAACGGCCCCTTGAGCATCAGTTGGGCCTTGCCGGCACACAACCCCGCCGCATCCACCGCCAGGTCGCGGTATTGCGGATCGTAGCCGTTGGGGGCGCGTAGCTGGACCAACTTGATCCCGCCGGCAATCGCCTTCTGCATGCCGCGCAGCAAGGCCGGCGTCTCAAGGCCTTCCGGGGTGATCAGGTATTCACCCGGCAAACGGGCCGCCGCGACGATGGGCTGATTGGCCGCCGGGAACTCATGGTTCGTCAGGTCGCGGGCCGTCACCCAGGCCAACGGCTGCCCTTCGGCGCCATGGGGCTCGCCGTTGAACGCCGAGACTTCCCAGACATCCAGCAACACCTGCTTGTCCGGGTAATCGTGACGCACCTTGATCAACGGCCGGGCGCCGTCGACGACAATGCCCAGCTCTTCGTGAAGTTCACGGGCCAGGGCGGTTTCGACGGACTCGCCGGCCTCGACCTTGCCGCCAGGAAACTCCCACAGACCGCCCTGGTGCTGGGTGTCGGCCCGTCGGGCGATCAGGATTTTGCCGGCGGCATCGCGGATGACCGCTGCCGCCACATGGACTCGTTTCACCGCGCAGTGTCCTCCAGGCCAGCCTGTTGCCACGCCTTGAACGCTGGCCATTGATATAGGGTTTCGACGTAGGCCTCATCGACCTCGGACAGTTTCACCTGATAAGTGCGCAAGCGCACGGCAACAGGGGCAAAAAACGCGTCGGCCAGGCTGACACGGCCAAACAGGTAGGGACCGGCCTCGGTCGCCGCGGCACGGCATTCGGCCCACAGCGCCAGCATCCGCTCGATTTCCACTTGGACATCGGCCGGCATGGGCGACAGCGGTGCATCGCGCAGCAGGTCGAACGGCATGTGGCTGCGGATGGCGAAAAACCCGCTGTGCATTTGCGCACAGACCGAGCGTGCCTGGGCCCGGGCGGCCACATCCTTGGGCCAGAGACCGGCCTGCGGGAACTGTTCGGCCAGGTACTCGGCAATCGCCAGGGAATCAGCGATCACGCCGAATTCGGTCTTGAGCAACGGGACCTTGGCCGTGGCCGAGTACTTGAGCAGCTTTTCGCGGGTGTCGGGCTGGTCGAGCCTGACCAGCTCTTCGGTGTACTTCGCGCCGGTCAGCGCCAGGGCCAGCGCGCCGCGCAGGGACCAGGAAGAAATGCGTTGGTCGCCAATGATCAGGTGCAGGCTCATGTCTGGATTCCTTTCTTGTGATTTTGTAGGGGCTGTACTGGCGCCATCGCGAGCAAGCTCGCTCCCACAGGGTATTGCCCGCAAATCCCTGTGGGAGCGAGCTTGCTCGCGATGGCAGCAACTCGGTCCCGAACCGGTTAAGTCCGGTACTCAGCGTTGATCTTGACGTACTCGTGGGACAGGTCGGTGGTCCAGATGGTTTCGCTGCAGTCACCCCGTCCCAACTCGATACGGATGGTGATTTCTTCCTGCTGCATCACCGCCGCGCCCTGGGCTTCAGTGTAAGTGGCAGCACGAGCGCCTTGGCTGGCGATGCAGACTTCGCCGAGGAACACGTCGATCTTGCTCACGTCCAGCTCAGGCACGCCGGCCCGGCCCACGGCGGCGAGGATGCGGCCCCAGTTCGGGTCGGAGGCGAACAGTGCGGTCTTGATCAGCGGCGAGTGAGCCACGGTATAGCCCACATCCAGGCATTCCTGGTGATTGCCCCCGCCATTGACCTGCACGGTCACGAACTTGGTCGCGCCTTCGCCGTCCCGGACGATGGCCTGGGCCACTTCCATGCACACGTCGAACACGGCCTGCTTCAGGGCCTCGAACAGCGGGCCGCTGGCCTCGGTGATCTGCGGCAGGTTGGCCTGGCCGGTGGCGATCAGCATGCAGCAGTCGTTGGTGGAAGTGTCGCCGTCGATGGTGATGCGGTTGAACGACTTGTTGGCCCCGTCGAGCATCAGGTCTTGCAGCACCTGGCGCGAGACCTTGGCGTCGGTGGCGATGTAGCCGAGCATGGTCGCCATGTTCGGCCGGATCATGCCAGCGCCTTTGCTGATGCCGGTGACGGTGATGGTCACGCCGTCATGCTGGAACTGGCGGCTCGCGCCCTTGGGCAGGGTGTCGGTGGTCATGATGCCGGTGGCGGCGGCGGCCCAGTTGTTTTCCGACAGGTCGTCGAGGGCGGCTTGCAGTGCGCCTTCGATCTTCTCGACCGGCAGCGGTTCGCCGATCACGCCGGTGGAATACGGCAGCACCTGGCTGGCGTCGACGCCGGTCAATTCCGCCAGCTTGGCGCAGGTGCGCTCGGCGGCGGCCAGGCCTGGCGCGCCGGTGCCGGCGTTGGCGTTACCGGTGTTGGTCAACAGGTAACGCACCGGCCCCTGCACGCGTTGCTTGGCCAGGATGACCGGCGCGGCGCAAAAGGCGTTGAGGGTGAATACACCCGCCACCGTCGAGCCTTCGGCGCAACGCATGACCACGACGTCCTTGCGCCCGGGGCGCTTGATGCCCGCCGAGGCAATACCGAGTTCAAAACCGGCAACCGGGTGCAACGTGGGCAACGGACCAAGACCAACAGCCATGAATGCGCTCCTAATTCAGATGTATATCGACGCCGTCCTCATTGGGACGGCGAATCAAAATGGCAAAACGCCGCGACGGATAGCATCCGGTCGCGGCGCGGGTGGTTCAGCGTTGAGACGGGTTTATTGGATCTGCCCGTGGCAATGCTTGTATTTCTTGCCCGAACCGCAATAACACAGTTCGTTGCGGCCCAGCTTCTGCTCGTTGCGCACCGGTGCGGTCGCCAGGGCGACATCCACATCGACGCCCTCTTCGGCGACCACTTCCAGGCCAGGGGCTTCGGCGTGTTCGAACTGCATGCGCGCAGCCAGGGCTTCGGCCTCCTGACGCAGGCGGGCTTCTTCCTCGGCCGGGTCTTCGCGGCGAACCTGTACGTGGGACAACACACGGATCGAGTCGCGCTTGATCGAATCGAGCAGCTCGGAGAACAGCGTGTAGGACTCGCGCTTGTACTCCTGCTTCGGGTTCTTCTGGGCGTAACCACGCAAATGGATACCGTGGCGCAGGTGATCCATGGTCGACAGGTGGTCTTTCCACAAATCGTCCAGTACCCGCAGCACAATCTGCTTCTCGAAGGAGCGCAGTGCCTCGGCGCCCGCCTGGTCTTCCTTCTCGTTGTAGGCAGCGATCAGTTCGGCCAGCAGTTTTTCACGCAGGGTTTCTTCGTACAGGTGATCGTCTTCGTCGAGCCATTGCTGGATCGGCAATGCCACGCCGAAATCGCTCTGCAAGGCGGCTTCCAGGCCGGCGACGTCCCACTGTTCCGGCAGCGACTGCGGCGGGATGTGGGCGCTGACGGTGGCGTTGAGCACGTCCTGGCGGAAATCGGCGATGGTTTCGCCAATGTTGTCGGCGGCCAACAAACTGTTACGCATGTGATAGATCACTTTACGCTGTTCGTTGTTGACGTCGTCGAACTCGAGCAATTGCTTGCGGATATCGAAGTTGCGGCCTTCGACCTTGCGCTGGGCCTTCTCGATGGCGTTGGTCACCATACGGTGCTCGATCGCCTCGCCGGGCTGCATGCCCAGGGCCTTCATGAAGTTCTTCACCCGGTCAGAGGCGAAGATGCGCATCAGGCTGTCTTCCAGGGACAGGTAGAAACGGCTGGAGCCGGCATCGCCCTGGCGACCGGCACGGCCACGCAGCTGGTTGTCGATACGACGGGATTCGTGACGCTCGGAAGCGATCACCTGCAAACCGCCGGACTCGAGCACCTGCTGGTGACGCTTCTGCCAGTCGGCCTTGATCTGCGCGATCTGCTCGGGGGTCGGGCCTTCCAGGCTGGCGACTTCCACTTCCCAGTTGCCGCCCAGCAGGATGTCGGTACCACGACCGGCCATGTTGGTGGCGATGGTCAGCGCACCCGGGCGACCGGCCTGGGCGATGATCTCGGCTTCCTTCTCGTGGAACTTGGCGTTGAGGACCTTGTGCTCGATGCCTTCCTTGTTGAGCAAGGCGGACATGTGCTCGGAGGTCTCGATGGTGGCGGTACCGACCAGGATCGGACGGCCCTGGGCCATGCCTTCCTTGATGTCGTTGATGATCGCCGCGTACTTCTCTTCGGCGGTCAGGAACACCAGGTCGTTGTAGTCCTTGCGGGCCAGTGGCTTGTTCGGCGGGATCACCACCACTTGCAGGCCGTAGATCTGGTGGAATTCGAACGCCTCGGTATCGGCGGTACCGGTCATGCCGGACAGCTTGTTGTACAGGCGGAAGTAGTTCTGGAAGGTGGTCGAGGCCAGGGTCTGGCTCTCGGCCTGGATGTTCAGGCCTTCCTTGGCTTCGATGGCCTGGTGCAGGCCTTCGGACAGGCGACGACCCGGCATGGTACGGCCGGTGTGCTCGTCCACCAGCACGACCTGGCCATCCTGGACGATGTACTCGACGTTGCGATGGAACAGCTTGTGGGCACGCAGGCCGGCATAGACGTGGGTCAGCAGGCCCAGGTTATGGGCCGAGTAGAGGCTCTCGCCTTCGGCCAGCAAGCCGACGCGGGTGAGCATTTCCTCGATGAACTGGTGACCGGCTTCGTTGAGTTCGACCTGGCGGGTCTTCTCGTCGATGGTGTAGTGCCCGGGCTGGGTCACTTCGCCTTCGACTTCCTCGACGTGCAGCTTGAGCTGCGGGATCAGCTTGTTGATCTCGATATACAGCTTGGAGCTGTCCTCGGCCTGACCGGAAATGATCAGCGGGGTACGGGCTTCGTCGATGAGGATGGAGTCGACTTCGTCGATCACGGCAAAGTTGAGTTCACGCTGGAATTTTTCTTCCATGCTGAACGCCATGTTGTCGCGCAGGTAGTCGAACCCGAATTCGTTGTTGGTGCCGTAGGTGATGTCGGCGGCATAGGCGGCGCGCTTCTCTTCCGGCGGCTGGAACGGCGTGACGACGCCGACGGTCAGGCCGAGGAATTCGTAGAGCGGGCGCATCCAGTTGGCGTCGCGGCGGGCCAGGTAGTCGTTGACCGTCACCACGTGCACGCCCTTGCCGGACAGTGCGTTGAGGTAAACGCCCAGGGTCGCCACGAGGGTCTTGCCCTCACCGGTACGCATTTCGGCGATCTTGCCTTCGTGCAAGGTCATGCCGCCGATCAACTGAACGTCGAAGTGGCGCATGCCCATGATCCGCTTGCCGGCTTCACGGGCGACCGCAAAGGCTTCGGGCAGGAGCTGGTCAAGGGTTTCCCCCTTGGCGATGCGGTCCTTGAATTCGGCAGTCTTGGCGCGTAACTGATCGTCCGAAAGGGCCACCATTTGCTCTTCGAAGGCATTGACAGTCTGTACCGTCTTGAGCATGCGCTTGACTTCACGCTCGTTCTTGCTTCCAAAAAGTTTCTTTAACAAAGGCGCAAACATATCGGCAGGATCTTCCACACTAAAGGGATGGAGGGCGGCCCCATGAGTCGCCCGTGCAGCCCTCATGGCCGCATGCGAACGAGCATTCTACCCGGAAACGATGGAGAGGAAAGTGGCGTTATTCCACGATGCTGGCACAGCGCTGTGACGGGGCCACCCTAAAATAAGGGCTTTTGCGCGAACTTCAACCCACAAAGCGCAGAAGTTACTCACTGATTGTGTGGCCAAAAGCCGCTGGGCGAGAGGGTCGAAGCGCGTCCGGCGCTTTCTGCTACCATGGCGCCTCTGTCACTTGCGGTATTCATTCATGGCCTTCCGCCCTCTTCCAGCCAAGGCGCCCGCCGTTCTGCTGCGCGAAGCCAAGCCGCTGAAAGCCATCTTCGGCCACGCCAAACGCCTGGGCCACTTGCAGCGCCTGCTGGACAGCCAGTTGCAACCGGCCGCGCGCGAGCATTGCCACGTGGCGTCCTGGCGCGAAGGCAGCCTGCTGTTGATCGTCACCGACGGCCACTGGGCCACGCGCCTGCGCTACCAGCAAAAACGCCTGCTGCGCCAACTCCAGGCGTTCGAAGAATTCGCCAACCTGACGCGGATCCTGTTCAAGGTGCAGCCACCCACCGTCCAGGTCGGCGCCAAGGGCCACACGCTGGATCTGTCCACCGACGCCGCGGCAACCATCCAGGCCACCGCCGACGGCATCACCGATCCCAACCTGCGGGCGGCGCTGGAGCGCTTGGCGGCGCATGCGCGGCCCAAGGATTGAGATTTTCGGCGCCGGCTAGATAGCAATCGCGAGCAAGCTCGCTCCCACAGTGGACCTGCAGCGCCCACCTCTTTCGTGTACGACACCATCCCTTGTGGGAGCGAGCTTGCTCGCGATTGCGGCAGGTCAGCCGGTACACTTTTCGCCTGCCAAACCGCCTTCGCGAGCAAGCTCGCTCCCACAGTGGATCTGCAGCGGCCACCTATTTCGCGTACGACACCAATCCCTTGTGGGAGCGAGCTTGCTCGCGAAGGGGCAACTCGGTCTCGACTACCGGCGCCGCTTGCTGCCCCCCAGCAACGACCCCATCAATCCGCGCACCAATTGCCGGCCCAGTTGATTGGCCGCCTGGCGCATCGCCGATTTGAGCGCCTGGCCGGCTGCCGTGCCGAGGAACTCGCCGGCCTTTTCGGTGAAGCTGGGTTCTTCGTCCGCGGACTTGCCCGGCACCGCGTCGGCCTGGGGCTCCAGCCCCTTGCGTCCCATCAGCACTTCGTAGGCCGATTCGCGATCAATGGGCTTGTCGTAGCGCCCCTGCAGCGACGAACTGGCGATCAACCCGGCACGCTCGGCCTCGCTCAGCGGCCCGATGCGCGATTGCGGGGGCGCCACCAGCACGCGCTGGACCATTTCCGGCGTGCCTTTTTCCTGCAAGGTGCCCACCAGGGCTTCACCGATGCCCAGCTCGGTCAGCACCGCCAGGGCATCGAACTGCGGGTTGGGCCGGAAACCGTCGGCCACCGCCCGCAGGGATTTCTGTTCCTTGGCCGTGAAGGCCCGCAAGCCGTGCTGGATACGCAACCCTAACTGAGCGAGCACATCGTCCGGCAAGTCACCCGGCGACTGGGTCACGAAATACACCCCCACGCCCTTGGAACGGATCAGCCGCACCACTTGCTCCAGGCGCTCCTGCAAAGCCTTGGGCGTACCGGCAAAGAGCAAGTGCGCCTCATCGAAGAACAGCGCCAGCAGCGGCTTGTCCGCATCGCCGCGCTCGGGCAACTGTTCGAACAGCTCGGCCAGCAGCCACAGCAGGAACGTCGCGTAGACCTTCGGCGCTTCGTGGACCAGGCGGCTGGCGTCGAGCAAGTGGATGCGGCCACGGCCATCGCTGGCCGGTTGCAGGATGTCTTCGAGCTGCAACGCCGGCTCGCCGAACAACGCGTCCGCGCCCTGCTGCTCCAAAGTGGACAGGCGCCGCAGCAGCGCCTGACTGGAGCCAGTGGTCATCAGCGCCGCGTCGTCCCCCAGCAGCTCGGGGTTGTCCTTGAGATGATTGAGCAGCGCCTTCAGGTCCTTGAGGTCCAGCAGCAACAGGCCTTCACGGTCGGCCACCTTGAACGCGGCGTAGAGCGCCGACTGCTGGCTGTCCGTGAGTTCCAGCAGGCTGCCGATCAACAACGGGCCCATTTCACTCAGGGTGGTGCGCAGTGGATGCCCGGACTGGCCGTGGATATCCCACAAGGTCACCGGATAAGCCTGGGGCTTGTGGTTGAGCCAGGGCATGCCGGCGATGCGCTCGGCGATCTTGCCCTGGGGGTTGCCGGCAGCACCCAGGCCGCACAGGTCACCCTTGATATCCGCCGCGAACACCGCCACGCCGGCATCGCTGAACATTTCGGCCAGGCGCTGCAAGGTGACGGTCTTGCCGGTCCCGGTGGCGCCCGCCACCAGGCCATGACGGTTCGCCAGGCGCATGGCCTGGGCGATGGGCTGGCCGCTGAGGTCGGCACCGATAACGAGTTGCGATGAGTCAGGCATGTGGTCACCCGTGTGTTTGCGATATGACGCCATTTTGCACGCTTATATAAAAGCATGCCTGGCGCATTGAGGCCCTGGCAGCAGGAATAATAGCTGCGAACCTGGGCAGGCCCTATCGCGAGCAAGCTCGCTCCCACATGGGATCTGTGCCCCGCCCCAAATCTCTGTGGGAGCGAGCTTGCTCGCGATGAGGCCCTGTCAAACCCCGCAATACTCCACTGGCAGCGCACCCGCCCCACAACCCCAACCGAACATCTATTCTTCATAAAGGTCAACACAGGAGAACACAGACCGGAGGGACGTTCATCGTGCATATAGCGGACATAACCATGTTCTACGCCCCCGCCAGCGGAGGCGTGCGCACTTATCTGGATGCCAAGCACCGGCGCCTGGGCGATCGGCCCGGTATTCGCCACAGCCTGTTGATCCCCGGCGCGCATTTGAGCGAGCACGACGGAATCTACAAGGTGCCAGCCCCTGCGCTGCCGTTCGGCAAGGGCTATCGCTTCCCCCTTCGCCTGGCGCCCTGGCGCAATGTCCTGCGCGATCTGCAACCGGATCTGATCGAGGTCGGCGATCCGTACCTCACCGCCTGGGCCGCATTGGATGCCCGCCGTCAGCTCGACGTGCCCGTCATCGGTTTCTATCACTCCGACCTGCCGCTGCTGGTGAGCAACCGCATGGGCAACTGGTTCACCCCCAATATCGAAGCCTATGTCAGCAAGTTGTACGGCAATTTCGACCGGGTCCTGGCGCCAAGCCAGGTCATGGCCGACAAGCTGACCGGCCTGGGGGTCAAGAACGTCTATGTGCAACCCTTGGGCGTTGACCTGCAAACCTTCACCCCCGCCGCCCGCGACCCAGGACTGCGGGCCGAGCTGGGTATCGCCGAAGACACGCGCCTGCTGATTTTCGCCGGTCGCGGTTCCAAGGAAAAAAACCTGCCGGTGCTGCTCAAGTGCATGAAACGCCTGGGCGAGCGCTATCACCTGCTGTTGGTGGGTTCGTCGATGCCCGCCGTGGTGCCGGACAACGTCACGGTGGTCGACGAATTCTGCCCGGCGCCGCAAGTCGCCCGTCTCATGGCCAGCGCCGATGCCCTGGTGCACGCCGGCGACCAGGAGACCTTCGGCCTGGTGATCCTCGAAGCCATGGCCAGCGGCATTCCCGTGGTGGCGGTGGCGGCCGGGGCTTTCACCGAAATTGTCCACGAGGACTGCGGCCTGCTGTGCACGCCCAACAATCCGCAGGCCATGGCCAATGCCGTGCGGCAACTGTTCAGCGAAGGCTGCCAACGCCGTGGCCTGCTGGCGCGCCGGCATGTGGAGCGTCATTACGCCTGGGACACCGTGGTCAACAGTTTGCTGGGGCACTATTACGCCGTGCTCGGCGGACAAATGCCGTTGCTGGCCAATGGTTGAGGCGAGGACCGTGTCGATGAGTTCTTCGCCCAGCGTGCTCTTGGTGTTGCACGACGTGGCACCGCAAACCTGGCCTGACTACCAGCCCTTCGTCGAAGCCGTGGATGCCCTCGGCCAGGTGCCGATGACCTGGCTGGTGGTGCCGGACTTTCACCGTACCAATGCCTTGGAGGCTCACCCGGACTTTCGCCGCCTGCTCGACCGCCGGGTCGAGCGCGGCGACGAGTTGGTGCTGCATGGCTACTACCATTGCGACGACGGCCCTGTCGCCCGCCACCCCAAGGAGTGGTTCATGCGCCGGGTCTACACCCATGAGGGGGAGTTCTACAATCTGTCCGAGGCCGCCGCCCTCGCCCGCCTGCGCGCCGGGATCGACACCTTTGAGCGCTACCATTGGCCCCTGGAAGGTTTCGTCGCCCCGGCCTGGCTGATGAGCGAAGGCACGCGCCAGGCCTTGCGCCAGTTACCGCTGAGCTACACCAGTGACACCCAACACCTTTATCGCCTGCCCGACTTCAGTACCATCGACGCTCCGGGCCTGGTCTGGAGTGCCCGCAGTGCCTGGCGTCGTGGCCTGTCGAAAGTCATCAGCGACCAGCGTGAACAGCGCTGGCGCCAGGCCCCGGTGATTCGCCTGGGCCTGCACCCGGTGGACATGCGCCACGGGTTTTCCCGGGACTATTGGCTGCGCACCCTCGAACGCCTGCTCAACGACGGTCGCGTGCCGATGACCAAGGTCGGCTGGCTGGCAACCCAGGGGCTGCGGGCCCGCAGCGCCGCATGAAACGGTTGATCTGGCTGGGTGCCGCCCTGCTCACGGCGCTGTTGGTGCCGCTGCTGGTCGGCGGCGGGGAAATGTGGTCGCGGCTGCAGCGCTTTCCCCTGTCCCTGCTGCTGACCATGCTCGGCATGATCGTGCTGTGCTGGGGCTTGAATTCCGTGCGCCTGCGCCTGCTGCTGGGTGAATACCGTGGGCGCATCGGCGGGTGGAAAAGCATGGGCGTGGTGATGTCCACCGAGTTCGCCATGTGTGCGACGCCCGGAGGCAGTGGCGGCCCGCTGACGCTGATGGCCCTGCTGGCGCGCAACGGTGTACGCCCGGCCCATGGCAGCGCGGTGTTCGCCATGGATCAACTGAGCGACTTGCTGTTCTTCCTCTGCGCCTTGGTGGGCATTCTGTTCTACGCGCTGTTCCAGAACCTCAGCCAGCGCCTGGAATGGATGCTGGCGTTGAGCGCGATTTCATTGTTTGGCGGGCTGTTCGGCTGCGTGCTGGTGGCCCGATATCACCGTCGGCTGATTCTGCTGGGCGCTCGTGTGCTGCGGCACTTGCGGGTAAAGACCGCCACCCGCCGACGCTGGGGCCGCAAGATCCTGAACTTCCTCGCGGCCTTCACCGACACCTTGAAATTGCCACGACAGACGCTGTTCCAGGTCTTCGGCCTGACCTGCCTGCATTGGGCGCTGCGCTACAGCGTGTTGTACCTGGCATTGAAGGGGCTGGGTGCGGACCTGCAGTGGGCCTGGAGTTTCCTGATCCAGATGCTGTCCTTGAGCGCGGGACAGTTCAGCCTGCTGCCGGGCGGTGCCGGGGCGGCCGAGCTGACTTCGGCGGCGCTGTTGGCCCCCATGGTGGGCAAGTCCACCGCAGCGGCGGCGATCCTGATCTGGCGGGCGGTGACCTACTACTTTTATTTGGTGGCCGGTGGGCCGGTGTTCTTCCTGATGGTCGGGCGGCCGTTGATCAAGAAGCTGATCAGGCTCAGGCAAGCCTGACCGGTCACGGCGTCTGTTCGGGCTCGTCCTGGGGATGCAATTGCTCCCACAGTTGCGCGGCATCGGGAAACTCGGTGCCATCCTCCGGGCTCAACGCGTCGGGGTCATAGCGGCTGAGGCAGCCCTCGCCCAGGGTGGCTGGCGCCTTGGAGGTGGCTTTGTCCAATGGATCGGTCATGGCGAACCTCATGAAAAAAGGCCTGCCGATCGCTCGTCCAGGCCCTTGGCAGTGTAGTCAGAAGACCACGGTCTTGTTGCCGTGCACCAGCACCCGGTCTTCCAGGTGATAACGCAGGCCCCGGGCCAATACCATCTTCTCTACGTCACGGCCGAAACGCACCATGTCTTCGATGCTGTCGCTGTGGCTGACGCGCACCACGTCCTGCTCGATGATCGGGCCGGCATCCAGCTCTTCGGTCACGTAGTGACAGGTGGCGCCAATCAGCTTCACCCCACGCATCGACGCCTGGTGGTACGGCTTGGCCCCGACGAACGACGGCAGGAAACTGTGGTGGATGTTGATGACCTTGTGGGCGTACTCGCTGCACAAGGCCGGCGGCAGGATCTGCATGTAGCGGGCCAATACCACCACCTCGGCGTCGTGCTGCTTGACCAGTCGCGAGACCTCGGCGAACGCCGGATGCTTGTCCTGCGGGTCGACCGGCACGTGGTAGTACGGGATGCCGTGCCATTCCACCATGCTGCGCAAGTCATCATGGTTGGAAATCACACAGGCTATGTCGCAATCGAGCTCATCGCTGTGCCAGCGGTGCAGCAGGTCAGCCAGGCAATGAGACTCGCGGCTGGCCATCAGCACCACGCGTTTTTTCTGCGCGGTGTCGGTGATACGCCAGTCCATCGAGAACTCTTCGGCAATGGGGGCGAACGCTTCACGAAAGGCTTCAATGCCGAAGGGCAGAGAGTCGGCACGAATCTCGTGACGCATGAAAAACCAACCGCTTTGATTGTCCGAGTGATGGCTCGCTTCGGTGATCCAGCCGTTATGGGACGCCAGAAAGTTACTGACTTTAGCAACGATGCCGACGCGGTCCGGGCAAGCAATCACCAGACGAAAAGTGCGCATTAGGGGAACTCCAGAACTTCGCAAAGGCGGCCATTCTAGCCATTGCGCAGCAAAACTGCAGTATCGATGACACGCCGCATCCTGGACGACAGCCCCAAGCCATGGCCGGCACGGCTCGGGAAAGCAGATTATATGTGAACAGATGTGAAGACACTGTCGCGGCATTTAACTGCAACAGGCGTTTTTGTGGCGCAGCACTAATTAATTAAATAAAACACCGGTTAAATGTTTACTTGATGAAACTGTCTGATTACTATTGTCGCACTGTCTCCTTGTCACCCGCGTCCTACATAAGGTAGTCCACATGTCCTTGATCAATGAATACCGCGCCACAGAAGAAGCCATCAAAGAACTGCAAGCTCGCCTGAAAAACCTGTCGCAAGACGACAAACTGCAAACCGAGCTTGAATTCGAAGGCAAACTGCGCACGCTGATGGGCGAGTACTCCAAGTCGCTGCGCGACATCATTGCCCTGCTGGATCCAGAAGCCAAGTCGAGCAAAGCGCCACGTGGCGCCGTGAAAACTACCGGCACCAAGCGCGCTCGCAAAGTTAAGCAATACAAGAACCCGCACAACGGCGAAGTCATCGAAACCAAAGGTGGCAACCACAAGACTCTGAAAGAGTGGAAAGCCAAGTGGGGCGGTGACGTGGTAGAAGGCTGGGCAACCCTGCTGGGCTAAGCCTCACCGCGGCGCAAGCTTCTTTGCGAACAAAAAACGCCAGTGATTACTGGCGTTTTTTTATGCCTGTTATCTTTTCATTTCATTGCGATTCAAGGCTTAAACGTTTGCGCAATTGCTGGCTGTAGCCCTGCCACTCCACGAGTACTTCTCGCTGCATCGGCGTAGACTGGGCCAGCCACTCTCCCATCGCCTCGTCAAAACTTTGCAAGGTATTAGGCGCGCCCCATTCCGGGGCGGACAGACGTTGTTGACAGAAAACTCTCCAGCGCCCTTGCTCTTCGGGATTCAAGGTGTCTGGAAAGTTGCGTGCACGATATCGGAACAATAGTTCCGGCAGACGCTCATCATCGAAAGGCCATTGCGCTTGCGCCAATTGCGCCGGGTCCGCCATGCGCACTTGTTCACATAAACGCCGATCGCGATCGCCCAAGAAGCCCGCGTATAACTGTTGCTCGGGATCCTCGCTGGCGGTGAAATCCTCGCGGCCATAAATAGCCTGAAGTTTATCCTGCCAAACTTTCTGTGCGTCAGTTAGCCGCAATGCGCGCTGTTGATAGCTCTCCATGTCCAGTTCCAGCCGCTGCTGGTCCTCGACGCGCAGCACCGACAACGGCGCGACCACCGGGCATTTGTTGATATGGATAAGCTTGAGCGGCACCGGCAACTCACCTTCGAGCAGTTCTTCACGGCGGGTATACAAACGCTGGCGCAGGGTTTCGGCGTCATGGTCCAACAGGCCCTGGGGGTCCAGGTGCAGGTCGCAGACAATCAGGGCGTTGCGGTTTTTCGGGTGCCAGGCCAACGGCAATACCACGCCGATGTAGTTGCGCGCCGCCGAGAAGCGACCGGAAATATGCACCATCGGCTGCAGCAGGCGGATCTGGTCCATCACTTTCTGCTTGCTGCGCAACTGGAACAGCCAGTCGTAGAGCCGCGGCTGCTGCTGACGGACCAGGCGGGCCAGGGCGATGGTCGCGCGTACGTCCGACAACGCATCGTGGGCCTGGCCATGATCGATGCCATTGGCGGCGGTCAGGCGTTCGAGCTTGAGGCTGACGCGACCGTCCTCCTGCGGCCAGACAATGCCTTGCGGGCGTAGCGCATAGGCCGCGCGCACCAGGTCGATCAAGTCCCAGCGGCTGTTGCCGCCCTGCCACTCCCGTGCGTACGGGTCGAAGAAATTCCGATAGAGGCTGTAGCGGGTCATTTCATCGTCGAAACGCAGGGTGTTGTAGCCGGCGCCACAGGTACCGGGCGCGGCCAGGTGCCCGTGGACACGGGTCATGAAATCGGCTTCGCTCAAGCCTTTCTCGGCCAGGCATGTCGGGGTGATGCCGGTAATCGCACAGGCCGCCGGATGCGGCAGGATGTCATCGCTGGGCTGGCAATACAGATTCACCGGTTCGTCGATTTCATTGAGCTCGAAATCGGTACGGATACCCGCCACCTGCAAGGGCCGGTCGCAACGCGGGTTGATGCCGGTGGTTTCGTAGTCGTACCAGAAGATGGAAGTCACGGGCTGTTCCTGAACTGAAGACTGGCGAAGTCTAGGCGCTCGAACCTGCCCTGGGCCAGCGGTGGTGTAACTTTTGAATTTCTTCACAAAATCCATGTACACCACAGACCTTATGTGGGAGCCGAGCTTGCTCGCGATGACGGCGGCACATTCAACATCGATGCAACCAGACCCACCGTAATCGCGAGCAAGCTCGGCTCCCACAGGGATTTGGGTGAGCACACAAATCCATGAACATGGCTGATCCATCAAATGACCTGCACGGCCATATCGTTTGCCTACACAAAGGCTGCTAGCATCGCAGCCCATAGACCCTTCGAACCGGCCCCACCACTCAGGTTGCCCATGCTCGAGACACCAGCACTGCAAAGGAACGCGACGCTGCCCGCGCCCCTGGACACGCGTTATCAGGTGGAAACGCCGGAGGGCATCGACCTGCCACTGCGCCCGGCGGGGCTGATGCCCCGTGCAATCGCCTTCGCCATCGACTTGGGCATACGCGGCCTGGTCCTGGGTATTTTTTTCCTGGTCCTGGCGTTTTTCGGCGAGCTGGGGCTCGGCCTGGGGTCCATCCTGCTGTTTGTCGTCAGTTGGTGGTACATGGTGCTGTTCGAGGTACTCAACCAGGGGCGTTCTCCCGGCAAACAGATCATGGGGCTGCGCGTGGTGCAGGACGATGGCCGGCCCATCGGCTGGTCGGCGTCGTTGATCCGTAACCTGCTGCGCTTCGTCGACATGCTGCCCTTCGGCTACACCTTCGGGGCCATCTGCTGCCTGCAGCATCCGGCGTTCAAGCGCCTGGGCGATCTCGCGGCCGGTACGCTGGTGGTCTATCGCGAACAACCGGTCAAACGCCCCGCATTGCCCATGGCCCCGCCGATACGCGCGCCTTTCACCCTGAACCTGCATGAGCAACGCGCGGTGCTGGGCTTCGCCGAACGCCAGGCAGAACTGTCCCAGGCGCGGGTCAACGAACTGGCCGCGATCCTGGCCACGCCACTGAACGTCCAGGTGCCGAACGCCACCGCCGAGCTCAATGGCATCGCCCGCGGCCTGCTGGGGCCGACATGAAGCAAAGCCTGTTCGAAAGCCGCCACCAAGGAGAATGGGAGCACCTGGCCCAGCAACTCGATCAATTGGAGCGCAGCCGCAACGTGCCCCAGAGCGGTGACTTCCCTGCCGCCTACCGACGGCTTTGCCATCACCTGGCATTGGCCCAGGCCCGGGGCTACAGCAGCTTGCTGGTCGACACCCTGCAACAACTGGCGCTGCGCGGTCACCAGCAACTCTACCGGGATCGCAGCCGACCATCGGCCAGCCTTTCGGCCTTTATCCTGGTCGGTTTCCCTCGACTGGTGCGTGAACAATGGCGTTTCGTGCTGGCCGCCAGCCTGATGTTCCTGGGCAGTCTGGTCGGCATCGGGCTGCTGGTCTATCTGTTCCCGGAACTGGTCTACAGCGTGCTGGGCGCCGACGAAATCAGCCAGATCCGCAGCATGTATGACCCGGCCTCCGGGCACCTGGGGCGCTCGGTCGAACGGGCCGCCAGCGAAGACTGGGTCATGTTCGGTTACTACATCATGCACAACATCGGCATTGCCTTTCAGACGTTCGCCAGTGGCTTGATGTTTGGGCTGGGGAGTGCGTTCTTCCTGTTTTTCAATGGCCTGACCATAGGCGCGGTGGCCGGGCACCTGACGCAGATCGGCTCGGGCACCACGTTCTGGTCGTTCGTGATCGGCCACGGCGCTTTCGAACTCACCGCCATCGCCCTGGCCGGAGCCGCGGGCCTGCAACTGGGCTGGGCGTTGATCGCCCCGGGACGCCTGACCCGTGGCGAGGCCTTGCGGCTTGCGGCGGGTAAAAGCGTGCTGATGATCGGCGGCGTGATGCTATTCCTGCTCATCGCCGCGTTCATCGAGGCCTACTGGTCTTCCAGCGCGGTAACGCCCGCCACCAAATACACCGTGGGCGCCTTGTTGTGGCTGTTGGTCATCAGCTATCTGTCGCTTGCCGGACGGGCCCGCCATGCGCCTGAGTGATGCCACCGTCGTCATCCGCCCGCGCACCACCTGGGAAGCCATGGACCTTGGCGTATTGATGAGCCAGCAGCATCGACGCTTGCTGATGACCAGTTGGGCGATCATCACGCTGCCGGTGTACCTGTTGCTGACCTTGCTGCTGTGGGACTCACCGTCCCTGGTGGTGATGCTGTTCTGGTGGTTGAAACCGGCCTTTGACCGTCTGCCGCTGTACATCCTGTCCAAGGCGCTGTTTGGCGAAACCCCCACCTTGAAACAGGCCTTGCGCCAATGGCCGGCGCTGCTCAAGCCCCAGTTGCTGGCCAGCCTGACCTGGCGCCGACTGAGCCTGAGCCGCAGCTTCCTGCTGCCGGTGGTGCAACTCGAAGGGCTAACCGGTGAAGCACGGGAGCAACGCAAACGGGTATTGCTGCAACGCAACCGCGGCGCGGCGCAATGGTTGACCATCATCGGCATGCACCTGGAAACCGCCCTGTGGTTCGGCCTGATGGCCCTGTTCTATCTGTTCGTGCCGCAACAAGTCGAACTGCAATGGGACTGGGAAATGCTGGTATCAGCGGCCGACCAAAACTGGTTGTGGTTCGAACACCTGGTCAACTTCCTCTACCCGCTGCTGCTGATCTTGTGGGAGCCGGTGTACGTCGCCTGCGGCTTCAGCCTCTACCTGAACCGGCGCACGATCCTCGAAGCGTGGGACATCGAACTGGTGTTCCGGCGCCTGCGCCAGCGCCTGAGCGGCGTGGCCCCGGCATTGTTGCTGCTGGCCCTGGTGATGCTGCCGCTGGCCCCCCCAGCGTGGGCCGACGAGGAGCCCAACGCCCCCGACAGCCCGCGGCTGCTCAACCAGCCCCTCACCAGCGAAGCCTCCCGGGACGGCATCAAGGCGATCCTCGACGCCCCGCCGTTCAAGAACCCGCAGACCGTCACCCGTTATCGTTTCGGCGAAGAAACCGCCGAACCCAGCGACGAGACCGAGGCCAAACCGAGCTGGCTCAAGGCCCTGTTCAAATGGCTCGGCGGCCAACGCTTCGACATCGCCGCCGCGCTGATCCAGGTCGCGCTGTGGGCCTGCCTGGTGGGTGCGATCGTCTGGCTGGCCTGGCACTACCGGGAACGCCTCAAAGCCCTGGTCAATCGGCGACCGACGCAACGCCTGCCCGTGGAACGAGCGGCACCGGCACACATGTTCGGCCTGGATATTCGTGAAGAAAGCCTGCCGACCGACGTCGCCGCCAGCGTCGAACAGCTGTGGGCCACGCAACCCCGTGAAGCCTTGGGCCTGCTGTACCGGGCATTGCTCAGCCGATTGCACCATGACTTCAAGATCCCCTTGAAACCGTCCGACACCGAAGGCCAGGTGCTGCAACGCGTCGAACAGCTCGAGCAGGACAACCTGCTGGGCTTCAGCAAAAGCCTGACCCTGCATTGGCAGAACATTGCCTATGGGCATCGCCCGCCGCCGCTCCACCTGCAACAGGAACTGTGTGACGGCTGGCGCGGGTTGTTCGGGCCGGGAGCGTCTCGATGAGCCGGCACGCGGGGTGGCTGATCGGCGCCGTGCTGGCCGCCGTGGTGTGCGCATTCGGTTTCTATCTCTACACCCAGGCCGTGCCCTATGAAGAGGTCGTCGAGCACGGCCCCTCTCCAGAAGTACAGGCCAACCCTTACCTGGCCGCCGAACTGTTCCTGCGCCAGCGGGGGATCAACGTCGAGCACGCCAACAGCCTGGAGGTGCTGCCCACCCTGGAGCCACGCCAGCACAGCCTACTGTTGCTGGGCGAGCGCACCCACATGACGCCACGGGAAGTCGAACAGTTGATGAACTGGACCCGGGCCGGCGGACGCCTGGTCTTTGTGGCCGAAGCCTTGTGGGACAAGAGCACCGGCAGCAGCGGCGACCTGCTGCTCGACCGCGTGCGCCTGCGCCAACTCCTGAGCGAAGACCTCAAGGAGCCCGCGCCCGAACTGATCAAGGACCGTTACCCGGAACTGACCAAGCTCTACCTTGAAGACGAAGAAGCGCCAGCGTATGCCGGTTTCGACACCGACTTCCACCTCGAAGACCCGTACAACCTGGCCCAGGCCTGGGCCAACAGCGCGTTGTCGACCCACATGATGCAATTGAACCTCGGCCTCGGCTCGATCACCGTGATCACCGACGCCGAGCTGTGGAAGAACGACGCCATCGACCAGTACGACAACGCCTGGCTGCTCTGGTATTTGAGCGCCGACACGGACGTCACCCTGCTGTTCAACACCGACCACGACACCTTGCTGACCCTGTTGCTGCGCTACTTCCCCCAGGCGCTGGTGGCACTGCTGGCCTTGGTTGCCCTGTGGTTCTGGCGTTCGGCGGTGCGCCACGGCCCGCTGCAACCACCGACCTCCCAGGCCCGGCGCCAGCTGGAAGAACACGTACAGGCCAGCGCCGGTTTCCACCTGCGCCACAACGGCCAGCAGCACCTGTTGCACACCTTGCAACAAGACGTGCTGCGCCGGGCCCGCCATCTTCACCCAGGCTTCGAACAACTGGCCGTCGCCGAACAATGGCAGGTCCTCGCCCGCCTGACCCGGCAACCCACGCGGGCCATCAGCCAGGCCTTGAGCCCACGACCGAAACAGCGCATGTCCCGCGCGGAGTTCTGCCGCCAGGTCGCCCATTTGCAAACCCTCAGGAATGCCTTATAGATTTTTCCGCATGAAAATCCGCAAAAATACCGCAGATCATCTATCGTACGGTATCGCCAAACCTAGTAATAACGGGTGTTATAGACCGTTTAATGTTCCGCATAAATTTCCGCAGGAATTGCCCAAAAAATAGCCGTTTGTGTTCGCCGGAAGCAAAACGATGATCACCTCGAAAACGTACCTTGACCCCGTACTGCCAGAAAATCTGCCCGACTCGATCATTCAGGCCGCGGATCAGTTACCGCGTAACGCAGCCTTTCTTGCCGGACGGTTAGCCGATGAGACATCCAGGCAACTGGCGGGCCTGTTGCGCATCACCAATACCTATTACTCGAACCTGATCGAAGGGCATCGAACCGAGATCGCCGACCTCCAGATTGCTCGCACGACACCAAAACGGGAAAGAAAAGAGCTCAAAGAGCTGGCCGTGCAACACATGACGCAGCAAGAGGTGATGGAGCGGCTGCTTCGCATGCGGCCAACGGATAATTTCTCTGCCATGTTCGATCCCAAGTTGATCGCGGCCATTCATCGTCGACTGTTCAAGGATGCTTCCACGCAGGAACTGACCCTGAGCGATGGGCGCATGATGGAACCCGGCAGGCTGCGGGCCGAAGAGGATGAACAAGTTCAGGTCGGCGCACATGTCGCCCCAGCGGCGGCTGCTGTATTGCCCATGCTTGAGCATCTGCAAGTGCACTACGGACGAATCAAGGATCCGCGGCGGCAATTGATCGCTGCCCTGGCAGGCCATCATCGAGTGGCGCTTGTCCACCCTTTCCTTGACGGCAATGGTCGAGTGATTCGGATGCTCACTCACCTGCAACTGGTTCACCTCGGGCTAAAACCTTTCCTCTGGTCACTGTCTCGCGGCCTGGCTCGCAGGCAAGATGAGTACTATCGCTTCCTGGCCTTGGCTGATCGTCCTCGTGAAGGTGACTATGACGGGCGCGGCCAACTTTCACAGCGTCACTACTTCAACTTCATCGAGTTCATGCTCGATGTTTGCCACGACCAGATTGAGTACATGACGAACTCCCTGAACCCGGCCAAGCTGCGCGAGCAGGTCGTACATGTGTTCTCAACGGATCCTGACCTTCGCCGTGCCGGCATCCGGCCCACCAGTGCTGCTGCCGTGCTGGCGCTTCTCACTCAAGGGGCGATGCCGCGAGCTGAGTTCAAGGTGTTCACAGGCTTGAAGGATCGGCTTGCAACGGAAGAGCTGGGCCGTTTGATCGAAGTGGGGATCGTGATCAGCAGCACCCCCAGATCCCGAACGGTGGAAGCGGGTTTGCCTGCACGCTTCGCCGGGTTGATCTTTCCAAACCTGCATTTCCAAATGGGCTAAGGTGTGCCAGCGACTCAGTTGTCACTGCCCGAGCACTGAAGGATGGAAGAGTTAGATCACGAGAAACAGGATTTAACCGTTAGGAGAACGTAAGAATTGACGACTGAACAGAACGAACCTACCGACAGCCAGGCCCACGCCGCCCAACAGCGCCAGCGCGCCATTCAGTTGGCCCAGGCGATCCGCACCGAGCTGCGCAAGGCGGTGGTCGGCCAGGCCAGCGTGATCGACGATGTGCTCACGGCGCTGATCGCCGGCGGCCACGTGCTGCTCGAAGGCGTTCCCGGGCTGGGCAAGACGTTGCTGGTGCGCGCCTTGGCTCGCTGTTTCAACGGCGAGTTCGCGCGCATCCAGTTCACCCCCGACCTGATGCCCAGCGACGTCACCGGGCACGCGGTGTATGACTTGCAGACCGAGCAGTTCAAGCTGCGCAAGGGCCCGGTGTTCACCAACCTGTTGCTGGCCGACGAGATCAACCGCGCACCGGCCAAGACCCAGGCCGCGCTGCTCGAAGCCATGCAGGAACGCCAGGTCACCCTCGAAGGCCGCGCCCTGCCCATCAGCCAGCCGTTCATGGTGCTGGCCACCCAGAACCCCATCGAACAGGAAGGCACCTACCCGCTGCCGGAAGCCGAGCTCGACCGCTTCATGCTCAAGGTGCGCATGGACTACCCGGACGCCGACCAGGAGCTGGACATGGTGCGCCAGGTCAGCCGCTCGACCCGTGCCGACATGCTTGACGTGCAACCGCTGCGCATGGTGCTGCAGGCCAAGGACGTGCAAGCGTTGCAACGCATCGCCAGCGACCTGCCGATGGACGACCAGGTGCTCGACTACGCCGTGCGCCTGGCCCGCACCACCCGCAGTTGGCCGGGCCTGACCCTCGGCGCCGGGCCCCGTGCTTCAATTGCGCTGGTCCGTTGCGCCCGGGCCCGGGCATTGTTGCGCGGCGGCGAGTTCGTGGTGCCGGACGACATCAAGGGCTGCGCCCTGGCCGTACTGCGCCATCGGGTACGGCTGGCGCCGGAACTGGACATCGAAGGGCTGTCGGTGGACCAGGTGCTGGGGCAACTGCTCGATCAAGTGCCGGCGCCGCGGTTGTGAATGCGCATTTCGTGATGGAGAGACTCATTGTGGCGAGGGGATTTATCCCCGCTGGGCTGCGAAGCGGCCCCCTGGTTTTGTCTGACACACTGCAAGGGGCCGCTGCGCGCCCCAGCGGGGATAAATCCCCTCGCCACAAAAGCGCGCTCTGCATGTCTCCAATGGGAATGCACCCATGAAACCCTCGCGCCTGCTCTTGATCTGGCTCGCGGTGCTGCTGGCCCTCGGCATTGTGCTGGGTGCGCTGCGGGCACTCGGCGTGACGGTGCCAGCGACGCTGCTGTCGATCAACTGGGGTTTGCTGCTGGCCGTGCTGGCCCTTGCACTGTTCGACGCAGTGCGCGTCCGGCGCCTGCCCTCGCCCCGGCTGCAACGGCAAATGCCCGGGAGCCTGGCCCTGGGTCGCTGGGGTGACGTGCGGTTGGACATCAGCCATGACTTTGTCCAACCACTGCACGTGCAGCTTTTCGATCATGTACCCGACGGCCTGGACTTCGAAAACCTGCCCCTGTCCGTCGAGCTGCAACCCGGCCAACGCAGCCAGGTCGGCTACCGCCTGCGCCCGCTCAAACGCGGTCACTTCACCTTCGTCCAGTGCGAAACCAACCTGCCAAGCCCGCTGGGCCTGTGGACCGACAAACGCCTGCTGGAGGCCGTCGACCACACCCGTGTCTACCCAGACTTCGCCAGGCTCTACGACGGTCAACTGCTGGCGGTGGACAATTGGCTCAGCCAACTCGGCATCCGCCAGCGTCAACGCCGTGGCCAAGGGCAGGAATTCCATCAACTGCGGGAGTTTCGCGAAGGCGACAGCCTGCGCCAGATCGACTGGAAAGCCACTGCCCGCCACCGCACACCGATTGCCCGGGAATACGAAGACGAGCGCGACCAGCAGATCATCTTCATGCTCGACTGCGGCCGGCGCATGCGCAGCCAGGACGGCGAGCTGGCGCACTTCGACCACGCCCTCAACGCGTGCCTGTTGCTCAGCTACACCGCCCTGCGCCAGGGCGATGCCGTGGGCCTGAGCACGTTCGCCAGCGAACAAAGCCGCTACCTGGCCCCGGTCAAAGGCACCGGCCAGCTCAACGTCCTGCTCAACACCGTGTACGACCTCGACAGCAGCCAACGCCCCGCCGACTACCAGGCCGCCGTCACCGAACTGCTGGCCCGGCAAAAACGCCGGGCCCTGGTGGTGCTGGTGACCAACCTGCGGGATGAAGACGATGCGCAACTGCTCGCCGCCGTGAAACGGCTGGGGCAACAACATCGGGTGCTGGTGGCCAGCCTGCGGGAAGAAGCCCTCGACCGCTTGCGCCAGGCGCCGGTGCAAAGCCTGCCTGAAGCCTTGGCTTATTGCGGGACGGTGGATTATTTGAACGCCCGGGCCGAGCTGCATAAGCAGCTGGCCGCCCATGGCGTACCCACCCTGGATTCACGCCCTAGTGAGTTGGGGGCGGAGCTGGTGACCCAATACCTGGCCTGGAAAAAGGCCGGGACCGCCTAGGTCCTACAGCGAGCCTGCGAAGCTCCAGCTGACTACAGCGCCTTGCGCAACGGACTACAGATCCGCCAGAATCCGCCGGCTTGTGCACCTTGGCCTTGCCCCGTAACTTGATTCGCGTCGCTGATATCCAGCGATCGGGTTTAGTCGCCCGGGAGGTATAACGAAGTGCATCAGTGTCATCCAATCGGGTTCCCCTATCCCCGTACTTAATGGTGGCTGTGCGCAGGGCGCCCTCGGGCGCGCCGGTTCTTTCGTTATCCTCCCGGTCGACTAACCTGCGTCCAGCCGCCACCCTCGTTTAGTCGCGAGTAGGTGGCAGCCCAATTAATGGATAACGAATCATGATTAAACCAACTCCGAATCCACCTCATACCGGCTCGCAGCCCCCCCACGAAACCCTCGACCCCGGAAAGCTCGACGAAGCGGCTCAAAGAGCCCTGGACTACTACCTCAAGCCCAACAACGGCCAGCCCGACCAGAAAACCGCCAAACACCTGGACTACTTCATCGTCGCCCCCGACGCCGACCCCGAAGGCATGCTCGCCCACACCTACGAAACCTTCTGCTCGGTGAGCACGCTGATCCTGGATTTATCCGAAGACCTGGAAGGCGCCCCGCGCAACCTGGCCCTGGCGATTCACCAGATGGGCGAGATGGGGGTGTTGTTGCTAGAGCGGATGCTGGATAACGAAGCGAAGGTTCAGCGCTGACTGACAGAACCAGAGAATGATAACGGACCTGTGGGAGCGGGCTTGCTCGCGAAGGCGATGGATCAGCGGGCACAAGGCTGATTGAAGCAACCCCGCCCCACAGGCGCTGTCGACTATCTCAGACCTTTCTCACGTAGGGCGAACGAAGTTCACATTGACCTCACCGGTCATATTGACATCATGTTCCTTAGGCCTGTCGTATATCCAATTGAAATATATCGTGCCGGAGCGTCCATTCGCCGCCACAGAACGGGTCTCTGCGAAGGCGTGCCACTCACCATCTTGTATGCCACTACCCGTTAATTCGTCCCATCCGGTATTTCCTTGTGGAAGCGAAGCGAGCCCCACCTTAAGGTTGCCGGAGTTTCGATTATTCTTGTATGCGCGGTACCGTTTTGTATCCACAGACAATCGATCGCCATTAGCAGACCAGCTGTACTGCACTTCGAGATCCGCCCAGCAACCATATTCTGGGTGGGTTGCGCGTATTACGACGGTGTTACCCATGATTGATTACCTCCACGCTTAAAGGAGCGTTCCGGTTGACAGATTTCTTGATTACAGTAAGCGGCAGGGCTCTCGGTTCACACCTGTAGGACCTGACAGTGTCGACAAGCGGCGGGGGCGGGGATGTTGCTGTAGACGCTGCTGGATAACGAAGCGAAGGTTCAGCGCTGAAGGCCGAATGATCTGTAGGAAACAGGAAGCCCTGTGGGAGCGAGCTTGCTCGCGATAGCGGTGGATCAGCTTGCAGCCATGTTGGATGTACCGCCGTCATCGCGAGCAAGCTCGCTCCTACAAAGTCGGTAGCCCGTAACGCTCAAGCCGATTCCGGCAACGGATAGAAACTGAAATATTGCCGCAACGCATTGACCAGTTGCCCGTACTCCGGCGGCGCCCACGTCAGGCTGAAGCCGGCGTCGAAATGCATCGGCGTCACGTCTTCCTGGCACCACAGGCACCTGGCTTTCAACTTGATGTTTTGCTGTGGCCCTTCATCCGCGGGGATTTTCAGGTGCAGGTCAAAATCCGCACCGACCATCAGCGGAAGCTGGCTGATCAGCATCAGCCCATTTTCAGAAACATTGCCCAAAAAACCGATAGGCCTGTCGTTGATACCGTTAAACACTTTGAGGAAATACGGCAACTGATGCCGTTCGATTCGGCGTTCCTTGTACATGTTTTGTATCGCTTTCTTAGCGGCCACATACCGGGCCTACCGATCACTTCGGAACGAACCCAAGCGAGCCCGCTCTCCCCAATCCCGGTGCCAGACGCTACCAATCGCCTTGGGCCTACTTCTGCCGGTCTCAGGTGCTTCTAAAAGTAGAGATCTAGCTCTAACTACGACTTGTACAAATATAGCCCAAGGTGGGGTGACAACCAGCCCCATGTATTAATTTTAATAAACACGGCGGGCAGAGGGAGGGTGGCCAGGATTGCGCCTGGCCACAGGAGGAAGGGTCAAGAAGCTGGACGGATGGCCGAGGCGCTGCGGGTCGGGTAGTGGCCCAGGCTCTGCAGGGTTTCCAGACGCGCGCGGGCGCGGAACGCGTATTCGCTGTTAGGGTATTGGGTGATGATGAACTGGTAGGTCTGCGCCGCATCGATAAACAGCTTCTGCCGCTCCAGGCACTGGCCGCGCAGCATCGACACTTCCGGCTGCATGTAGCGGCGGGCACGGCTGGCGCGGTCGACCTGGGACAACTCGAGCATGACCTGCTCGCAATTGCCACGGTCATAGGCCTTGTAGGCCAGGTTCATGTGGTGGTTCATCGACCAACGGGTGCAGCCCGTGACGCTCAGGGCCAGGGCAACAAAAAGCACGAATCGCATGGGAGGTTCTCCTGTCTTGAGCCCTGTATCGACCTGGCTGGGAAAATCTGTAGGAGCTGCCGAAGGCTGCGATCTTTTGATCTTGATCCGATGTGCTGAGTTTTCGCTCAAGATTCAATTGTCTGGGGAAAGATCGCAGCCTCGTTGCACTCGGCAGCTCCTACGGAATGGGTTCGCATTGCAATGGAGTAAGGTGTGAAAATTTTCAGGAATGTTCATTTCGAAAAACAAACGAAAAAGTAGTGCATATGAACAATGACTACACCCAAAGAGCATAGTAGCCTTCGCTGGCGCTTGAACTTGAGGAGTCTTGCATGTCCGTCCGTCGCACCAAAATCGTCGCTACCCTTGGCCCGGCCAGTAATTCGCCGGAAGTTCTCGAACAGCTGATTCTGGCTGGCCTGGACGTTGCCCGTCTGAATTTCTCCCACGGCACCCCCGAAGAACACAAGGCGCGTGCCAAGCTGGTGCGCGACCTCGCCGCCAAGCACGGCCGCTTCGTCGCCCTGCTGGGTGACCTGCAAGGCCCGAAGATCCGTATCGCCAAATTCGCCAACAAGCGCATCGAGCTGAAGATTGGTGACAAATTCACCTTCTCCACCAGCCATCCGCTGACCGAAGGCAACCAGCAGGTGGTCGGCATCGACTATCCGGACCTGGTCAAGGATTGCGGCGTGGGCGACGAGCTGCTGCTCGACGACGGCCGTGTGGTGATGCGCGTCGAAACCGCCACCGCCACCGAACTGAACTGCATCGTGACCATCGGCGGCCCGCTGTCGGACCACAAAGGCATCAACCGTCGCGGCGGTGGCCTGACGGCGCCGGCCTTGACCGAAAAAGACAAGGCCGACATCAAGCTGGCCGCGGAAATGGAAGTCGACTACCTCGCCGTGTCCTTCCCCCGTGACGCGGCGGATATGGAATACGCCCGTCAACTGCGCGACGAAGCCGGCGGTACTGCCTGGCTGGTGGCCAAGATCGAACGCGCCGAAGCCGTGGCCGACGACGAAACCCTCGATGGCCTGATCAAGGCGTCCGACGCCGTGATGGTGGCCCGTGGTGACCTGGGTGTGGAAATCGGCGACGCCGAGCTGGTGGGCATCCAGAAAAAAATCATTCTGCACGCACGCCGCCACAACAAGGCCGTGATCGTCGCGACCCAGATGATGGAGTCGATGATCCAGAACCCGATGCCGACCCGCGCCGAAGTGTCCGACGTAGCCAACGCCGTGCTCGACTACACCGACGCCGTGATGCTCTCGGCCGAAAGCGCCGCCGGCCTCTACCCGCTCGAAGCGGTGCAAGCCATGGCGCGTATCTGCATCGGCGCTGAAAAGCACCCGACCAGCAAGACCTCCAGCCACCGCATCGGCAAGACCTTCGAGCGCTGCGACGAAAGCATCGCCCTGGCGACGATGTACACCGCCAACCACTTCCCGGGCGTGAAGGCGATCATCGCCCTGACCGAAAGTGGCTACACGCCGCTGATCATGTCGCGCATCCGCTCCTCGGTGCCGATCTACGCGTTCTCCCCGCACCGCGAAACCCAGGCCCGCGCCGCCATGTTCCGTGGCGTCTACACCGTGCCGTTCGACCCGGCCGCCCTGCAACCGGGCGAAGTCAGCCAGGCGGCGGTGGATGAGCTGGTCAAGCGCGGCGTCGTGCAGACCGGTGACTGGGTCATCCTGACCAAGGGCGACAGCTACCACACCATCGGCGGCACCAACGGGATGAAAATCCTGCATGTTGGCGACCCGATGGTCTGAGTGACCGAGCGCTGAAAAACAAAAGCCCCGCCATGTGAATGGCGGGGCTTTTTGGTTTTTGCCTTGAAGCCTGTGCTGGCTGGGCTGGCCCCATCGCGAGCAAGCTCGCTCCCACAGGGTGTTCATGCCCCCCCTGTGGGAGCGAGCTTGCTCGCGATGGGGCCAGCCCAGGCGCTCCAGAATTCAATGCCTGTTGATAAACCCCATCAACGCCGCAACCGCCTCGGGCGAGCGCAGGCGTTGGGTGAACAGCCTGCCCTCTTCTTCAATCACCTTGCGCAACAGTTCCCGGTCCGGCGCCCTCATCAGTTGCTTGCTGATGCGTACCGCGTCAGGCGGCAGCGATTCGAAACGCAGCGCCACCTCCCGCGCCTTGGCCAATGCCGCTTCACCGCTGTCCAGCGCCTCGGTGGCAATGCCCCACGCAACCGCTTGTTCGCCACTGAAGCCCTCACCCAACAGCAACAATTGCGCAGCCCTGGCCTGGCCCAGCAGCCGCGGCAGGATCAGGCTGGAACCGAATTCCGGGCACAGCCCCAAGTTGACGAACGGCATGCGCAGCCGCGCGTCTCGGCTGACGTAGACCAGGTCGCAATGCAGCAGCAACGTGGTGCCGATGCCCACCGCCGGTCCGGCCACGGCGGCAATCACCGGTTTGCGGCAATCGAGCAGGCTGAGCATGAACTGGAATACCGGGTTATCGAGGTCGTTCGGTGGCTGTTCGAGGAAGTCGACGATGTCGTTGCCGGCAGTGAAGCAGTCACTGGAACCGCTGAGCAGCACCGCGCGAATCTGCGGGTCGCTGTCCGCCATCGCCAGGGCTTGGGCCAATTGACCGTACATGGCCCGGGTCAGGGCATTTTTCTTGTCCGGGCGGTTCAAGCGCACGGTCAGCAGGCCGCGTTGACGGTCGAGCAACAGGGTTTCGGTCATGATCGGTCTCGCGTCTGGAAATCAGCGCTCAACCACGGGGCAGGAAGACGTCGGCCAGCAGTTGATTGCGCGGCAAGCCAGCCAGGTACAAACGCTTGGCAAAGGCCTCGACCCGGTCGGGATGGCCGCAGAGTAAGGCCTGGGTTTGCCGGGAAACAAGCCGCAGTTGCGCCAAGGCGGACGGCGCCTCGGCCGCGGTCAGCAGCTCCACCGAGAGGTTTTCATGCTTGGCCGCCAGCGCCGCCAGGGGTTTGGCCAGATAATGCCCGGCCGTATCATGGGCCACGTGAATAAGGCGAATCGCGCCTTGGTGATGCTGGCGCAAGGCTTCGCGCAGGAGGCCGAACAACGGTGCCAGACCCGTGCCGGCGGCAAGGAGCCACAGGGGTCTGGCGTGCCAGTCGGGGTCATAGTGCAAGGCGCCGCCACGCAGTTCGCCCAGGCGGATCGGGTCGCCGGCCTTCATCTGCCGGGCCGCGTCGATGAACAGGCCGGGCTCGCGACAATCGAGGTGGAACTCCAGGAAGCGGTCTTCTTCGGGCAGGCTCGCCAGGGAATACGGCCGGGCCACCTCGCCGGCCCACAGCACCAGGTGCTGCCCGGCCCGATACCGCAGCGGCCGCTCGGGGGTGACGCGCAGACGCAGCACCTCGCCGCCCAGCCAATCCACCGCCATCACCTGGGCCGCCTGGCCGTCGCGTTGCGGGTCGAAGGTGTGGATCCGCACATCCTCGACCACCTGGCATTGGCAGGCCAGCCGCCAACCCTGGTCGCGCTGCGTCGGGCTCAAGGCGTCGGGGCGACTGTCGCGCACATCGCCCCCCACGCACTGCACCAGGCAGGCGTGGCAGCTCCCGGCGCGGCAACTGTAGGGCACCGCCACGCCAGCGCCGTTCAAGGCGTCCAGCAGGTTACTGCCTGCCGCCACCGTCCATTGCCGGCCGGCGACTGTCAGTTCAGGCATCGACGTTCTCCCAGGCGGCGGCGCAACGATTGCGGCCGTCTCGCTTGGCACGGTACAGGGCCTGGTCGGCACGCTGCAACGCGTTGTCCAGGTCATCGCCCATTTCCAGCATGGTCATGCCCGCCGACAGGCTGAGGGCGCCGACCTGCAGGCCGATCAGCTCGACTTCAGTGAACGCCAGCCGCAGCCGCTCGCAACAGGCCGTCAGGCGATGGGGGTCGCAAGCGGGCAGCAGCATGACGAATTCCTCGCCGCCGTAACGGGCCAGTACATCGCCCTCGCGCAGGCACGCCGTGGCGACCGCGGCAAACGCCTGCAGCACCTGGTCGCCCGCGGCATGGCCATGCAGGTCGTTGATGCGCTTGAAATGGTCGAGGTCGATCAGGGCCAGGCCATGGGCGACGCCAGGCCTGAGGGTGTTGAGTTCGCGGGAGGCCAGGCGCAGGAAGTGCCGGCGATTGAACAGCCCGGTCAGTTCATCGGTGGCCACCAGGTCTTCGAGCTGGCGCATCATCCCGCGCAAGGTGTCCTGGTGCGCCTGCAAGGCAAACCGCCGCTGGCGCATGCGCTGGCGTGAGGTCTGGACGTAGCGGGCGTAAAACACCAGCCACACCAGCACGAGAAACAGCACGGCCACCTGCAACCCGGCCAGGGTAGGATCGGGAAGCCTGAAGAAGTAACCGTCCCAGAGGGTAATCGCGGTGAAGCTGATGAACACCAGCGACGCGCAGCGCACAAAGGCCCGGCGCGACAGGTGGAACAACCCGAACAGCAGGATCAGCACATAAAACACCAGGAACACGCCCCGGGCCTGGTCCAGGTGCGCCATCATCCAGGTCTGCCAGCCCAGGCCGATCAACACCTGCACTTCGGTGAGGCTGGGGTCGGCGAAGCGCAGGTTGCGGTCGGTGATAAACAGCGCGAACAGTCCGGCCTGGCACAGCACGACCAACACGCTGCCGATGATGACACCGCGCAACGAGTCCAAGTAATGCCCACTGAAAAATGCCAGCCACAACAAAACCAGTGCCAGCGCGTACGTCGCGGCCGCCAAAGCGAAGCGTTTCAGCAAAAGACGTTGAATGGCGTTATGGGTCAATCGTTGACTCACCATGGGAAAGGAAACTGACAGGAGGCGTCCTACGCTACAGGCCAGACGCCACTTTAGTGGCGTGTAGGGCAAATGACCATTCAATTCTGGAGCAGAAAAATGGCGTCAAAGCAATGGCCCAATTGACGCATTGTTTACGGCCCGGACATGGAGAGAGTTTGTAGGAGATCCTGTGGGAGCAAGGCTTGCCCGCGATAAAGCTGACGCGGTCCTTGGGGAACCGAGGCGCCTGCATCGCGAGCAAGCTTTGCTCCCACACGCTTTGCGCCCGCCAAATACAAAAGCTGATCCTTTCCAGCCAGGCGCGATATACTGCCGCGCCTTTTTAGCGTCGCGCCAGCATGCCCGGCGTGCCTTATAGAGGTGCCGTCCGTCGACCGATGCACCCAAGCGGCCGGTACCTTATTGAATGTTCCCGTCTTTAGAGAGGAGCGCGACTCATGACCGTGATCAAGCAAGATGACCTGATACAGAGCGTTGCCGACGCCCTGCAGTTCATTTCCTACTACCACCCCGTGGATTTCATCCAGGCGATGCACGAGGCCTACCTGCGCGAAGAATCGCCGGCGGCCCGTGACTCCATGGCGCAGATCCTGATCAACTCGCGCATGTGCGCCACCGGCCATCGGCCGATCTGCCAGGACACCGGTATCGTGACCGTGTTCGTGCGCGTGGGCATGGACGTGCGTTGGGATGGCGCGACCATGAGCCTGGACGACATGATCAACGAGGGCGTGCGTCGCGCCTACAACCTGCCGGAAAACGTCCTGCGCGCTTCCATCCTGGCCGACCCGGCCGGCGCGCGTAAAAACACCAAGGACAACACCCCGGCGGTCATCCACTACTCCATCGTCCCGGGCAACACCGTGGAAGTGGACGTGGCGGCCAAGGGCGGCGGCTCCGAGAACAAGTCGAAGATGGCCATGCTCAACCCGTCCGACTCCATCGTCGACTGGGTGCTGAAAACCGTTCCGACCATGGGCGCCGGCTGGTGCCCACCGGGCATGCTCGGCATCGGCATCGGTGGCACCGCCGAGAAAGCCGCGGTCATGGCCAAGGAAGTCTTGATGGAGTCCATCGACATCCACGAGCTCAAGGCCCGCGGCCCGCAGAACCGTATCGAAGAGATGCGCCTGGAGCTGTTCGAGAAGGTCAACCAACTGGGCATCGGCGCCCAGGGCCTGGGTGGCCTGACCACTGTGCTCGACGTGAAGATCATGGACTACCCGACCCACGCCGCCTCCCTGCCGGTGTGCATGATCCCCAACTGCGCCGCCACCCGCCACGCCCACTTCGTGCTGGACGGCACGGGCCCGGCGTCGCTGGAAGCGCCACCGTTGGACGCCTACCCGGAAATCGTCTGGGAAGCCGGCCCGTCGGCTCGTCGCGTCAACCTCGACACCCTGACGCCAGAAGACGTGCAAAGCTGGAAGCCGGGCGAAACCGTGCTGCTCAACGGCAAGATGCTCACCGGCCGCGACGCGGCGCACAAGCGCATGGTCGAGATGCTGAACAAGGGTGAAACCTTGCCGGTGGACCTCAAGGGTCGCTTCATCTATTACGTCGGCCCGGTCGACCCGGTAGGCGATGAAGTCGTCGGCCCAGCCGGCCCGACCACCGCCACGCGGATGGACAAGTTCACCCGCCAGATCCTCGAGCAGACAGGCTTGTTGGGCATGATCGGCAAATCCGAGCGCGGCCCGACCGCTATCGAAGCGATCAAGGACAACAAGGCCGTCTACCTGATGGCCGTCGGCGGTGCCGCTTACCTGGTGGCCCAGGCGATCCGCAAATCCAAGGTCCTGGCGTTCGCCGAACTGGGCATGGAAGCGATCTACGAGTTCGAGGTCAAGGACATGCCGGTGACCGTTGCGGTCGATAGCCAAGGCGAGTCGGTGCACATCACCGGCCCTGCCATCTGGCAGAAGAAGATCAGCGACAGCCTGGCGGTCGAAGTGCAGTAACACTTCAGTGCCATGAACAAGGCCGGTGAGCGACAAGCCCACCGGCCTTTTTTGTGTCCATGTCAGTGATGCTCACTACAGGTACCTGTAGTAATCCTGTGGGAGCCGAGCTTGCTCGCGATAGCGGCATGTCAGCCAACATCATCTCTGGATGACCCACCGTCATCGCGAGCAAGCTCAGCTCCCACTGTGGCTATCATCGGACACAAATCTTGTGCACGGCACCCATCTACTGTGGGAGCCGAGCTTGCTCGCGATAGCGGCCTGTCAGCCAACATCATCTCTGGATGACTCACTGCCATCGCGAGCAGGCTCGCTCCCACTGTGGCTATCATCGGACACAAATCTTGTGCACGGCACCCATCTACTGTGGGAGCCGAGCTTGCTCGCGATAGCGGCCTGTCAGCCAATATCATCTCTGGATGACTCACTGCCATCGCGAGCAGGCTCGCTCCCACTGTGGCTATCATCGGACACAAATCTTGTGCATGGCACCTATCTACTGTGGGAGCCGAGCTTGCTCGCGATAGCGGCCTGTCAGCCAACATCATCTCTGGATGACCCACCGTCATCGCGAGCAGGCTCGCTCCCACTGTGGCTATCATCGGACACAAATCTTGTGCACGGCACCCATCTACTGTGGGAGCCGAGCTTGCTCGCGATAGCGGCCTGTCAGCCAATATCATCTCTGGATGACTCACTGCCATCGCGAGCAGGCTCGCTCCCACTGTGGCTATCATCGGACACAAATCTTGTGCACGGCACCCATCTACTGTGGGAGCCGAGCTTGCTCGCGATAGCGGCCTGTCAGCCAACATCATCTCTGGATGACTCACCGTCATCGCGAGCAGGCTCGCTCCCACTGTGGCTATCATCGGACACAAATCTTGTGCACGGCACCCATCTACTGTGGGAGCCGAGCTTGCTCGCGATAGCGGCCTGTCAGCCAATATCATCTCTGGATGACTCACCGTCATCGCGAGCAAGCTCAGCTCCCACAGAGCAACCACCATGCTATCGTGCCCGCCCGACTTTCCACTGGTTTACGCCAGCATGCTGCCGACCACCCGTACCTTGCGCCTGTCGTTGTACACCTTGCTGATCCTCGCCGGCGCGGCGGTTGCCGCCACCCTCGCCGTGCGCCACGCCGAACGCGAGGCTTTGAAGGAAGATGCCAGCCGCGCCAGCCAGCAGTTGGCGCTGTACGCCAATTCGTTGCACACCCTGATCGAACGCTACCGCGCCCTGCCCGCCGTGCTGGCGCTGGATCCGGAGTTGCGCTCGGCCCTCAAGGGACCGGTCAGCGCGGCGCAGCAGGCTGCGTTGAATCGCAAGCTCGAACAGATCAATGGCGCCGCCCAGTCATCCACCCTGGAACTGCTCGACCACAGCGGCCTGGCCGTCGCGGCCAGTAACTGGCGCCTGCCCAGCAGCTATGTCGGGCACAACTATGGCTTTCGCCCCTACTTCATCCAGACCCGCACCCAGGGCACCGGACGGTTTTATGCGGTGGGCGTGACCAGCGGCATCCCGGGGTACTTCCTCTCCAGCGCCGTGACCGGCGACAACGGCGAGTTCCTCGGCGCGATGGTGGTCAAGCTGGAGTTTCCGGAGCTGGAGCGCGAATGGCGCCAGGGCAGCGACACCCTGCTGGTCAGCGATGCCCGGGGCATCATCTTCATCGCCAATCGCCCGGGCTGGCGTTATCGCCACTTGCAGCCGCTGACCGACAGCGACCGCGCCGAGCTCAAGGCCACCCGCCAATACGATAAACAACCGTTGCAAGCCCTGGCCCATGAACCGCTGCGACGCTTCGACGACAACAGCCACCTGGCCCGGGTGGAGGCCCCCGATGGCTCGGCGGATTACCTGTGGGAATCCTTGCCGTTGAGCGCCGAAGGCTGGACCCTGCACTTGCTGCGCCGTCCGCAGATCGCCGTCGAGGACCTGCGCAACGCCGGGCTCGCCGCCGCCGGGTTGTGGCTGGCGCTGGTGTTCCTGTTGCTGTTTCTCAACCAGCGCTGGCGCCTGGCAAAGTTGCGCCAGCGCAGCCGCGAAGAGCTGGAACGGCTGGTGGAGGAGCGGACCCGGGACCTGCGCACCGCCCAGGACGGGCTGGTGCAATCGGCCAAGCTGGCGGCGCTGGGGCAGATGTCGGCGGCCCTGGCCCATGAAATCAACCAGCCCTTGACCGCCCAGCGCATGCAATTGGCAACCCTGCGCTTGCTGCTGGATCACGGTCGGGTCGATGACGCCTACAAGGCCCTCAAGCCGGTGGACGACATGCTGACCCGCATGGCCGCCCTCACCGGCCACTTGAAGACGTTCGCCCGCAAAAGCCCCAGCGGCCTGCGCGAACGCCTGGACCTGGCGGCGGTGGTGGACCAGGCGCTGCAACTGCTGGACACGCGCCTGCGGGACGAGCAGGTCAGTACCGTGTTGCACTTGACCCGTCCAGCGTGGGTGCGCGGCGATGCGATCCGCCTCGAACAAGTGTTGATCAACCTGCTGCGCAACGCGCTCGACGCCATGGCCGGCCAACCTCTCAAGCGCCTGGAAGTGCGCCTGGAGGCCGATGATCAATTGTGGCGCCTGACCGTCAGCGACAGCGGCACCGGCATCGCCGAGGAACACTTGGGCCAGGTGTTCGATCCGTTCTTCACCACCAAGCCCGTGGGCGATGGCCTGGGCCTGGGGCTGGCGGTTTCGTTTGCAATCATCCATGAGTCCGGCGGGCGCCTGAGCGCGGACAACCACGAGAACGGCGCGGTATTCTGCGTGACCTTGCCCATCGATCAGGAGGCGCAACTGCATGCTTGATTCAGTCATGGTCGTGGATGACGAAGGCAGCATCCGCAGTGCCGTCGAACAATGGTTGAGCCTGTCGGGGTTCCAGGTGCAGCTGTTCAGTCGCGCCGACGAATGCCTGGCGCGGTTGCCGGAGCATTTCCCCGGGGTGATCCTCAGCGACGTGCGCATGCCCGGCCTCAGCGGCCTGGAGCTACTGGCCGAAGTCCGCCGCCGCGACCCGGACCTGCCGGTGATTCTGTTGACCGGCCACGGTGACGTGCCCATGGCCGTGGAGGCCATGCGTGACGGTGCCTACGACTTCCTGGAAAAACCCTTCAGCCCCGAAGCCCTGCTGGGCAGCCTGCGCCGGGCCCTGGACAAGCGCACCCTGGTCCTGGAAAACCGCCGCCTGCATGAACAGGCCGACGCCCGCGCCCGTCTGGATGGCACGCTGCTAGGGGTTTCCCGTGCGCTGCAAAACCTGCGGCGCCAAGTGCTGGACCTGGCGGCACTGCCGGTCAACGTATTGATCCGCGGCGAAACCGGTAGCGGCAAGGAATTGGTCGCTCGCTGCCTGCACGATTTCGGCCCGAGGGCGAGCAAGCCCTTCGTCGCGTTGAACTGCGCAGCCATTCCCGAAGCGCTGTTCGAGGCGGAGTTGTTCGGCCATGAAAGCGGCGCCTTCACCGGCGCCCAGGGCAAGCGCATCGGCAAGCTCGAATACGCCGACGGCGGCACGCTGTTTCTCGATGAAATCGAAAGCATGCCCCTGGCCCAGCAGGTCAAATTGCTGCGGGTGTTGCAGGAACAGAAGCTCGAACGCCTGGGCTCCAACCAGAGCATCGCCGTGGACCTGCGCATCATCGCCGCCACCAAGCCCGACCTGTTGGACGAAGCCCGGGCCGGGCGTTTTCGCGAAGACCTGGCCTATCGCTTGAACATCGCCGAGCTGCGCCTGCCGCCGCTGCGAGAACGGCGCGAGGACATTCCCCTGCTGTTCGAACACTTCACCCACAACGCCGCCGAACGCCTGGGCCGCCCCACCGTGCCCCTGAGCGGCCCGCAGTTGAGCCATCTGCTCAGCCACGACTGGCCGGGCAATGTGCGGGAACTGGCCAACGTCGCCGAGCGCCAGGTGTTGGGGCTGGATCAACTGCCTACCCTGGAGACGGAGCCGGGCCAGTCCCTCGCGGCCCAGCAGGAAGCCTTCGAAGCCCAATGCCTGCGCGCCGCCCTGGCGCGACACAAAGGTGATGTGAAAGCCGTGCTCGAAGAACTGCAACTGCCACGCCGCACCTTCAATGAAAAGATGCAGCGGCATGGGTTGAGCCGGGAGATGTTTTTGTAGATTCACTGAATTTTCTGTGTCTGCCCCGGCCTCATCGCGAGCAAGCTCGGCTCCCACAGGTCATATGTGTGCTCCCACAGGATCATGTGTATGCAGGTCAAAATGTGGGAGCTGAGCTTGCTCGCGATGAGGCCAGCCCAGACAGAACATCTCCCCCTCGGATAAGCGGATTTCCGCTCACCACCCATCAAAAACAAGCGGATTTCCGCTCACCCAACACCGCAAACCCCTCTAGACCGGCCCTCCAGCGCCTGGCACAGCTCCTGCTATAGCCCTGTCAGGCTGCGTTCCCGCGCGCTCCACAAAAACAATTAAATGAAGGATCCTTCAATGGACAACTCCAACGCCCTGCCCATTGGGTCGGCTGCCGTGCCCGCCCGTGAAAGAACCACCGCCAGTCGGATCAAATCGATCTTCAGCGGCTCGGTCGGCAACATGGTCGAGTGGTATGACTGGTACGTCTACGCCGCGTTCTCGTTGTACTTCGCCAAAGTCTTCTTCCCCAAGGGCGACACCACCGCCCAATTGCTCAACACCGCCGCGATCTTCGCCGTGGGCTTCCTGATGCGCCCGATCGGCGGCTGGTTGATGGGCCTGTACGCTGACCGCGCCGGGCGCAAACGTGCGTTGATGGCCTCGGTGTACCTGATGTGCTTCGGCTCGCTGATCATCGCCTTGAGCCCAAGCTACGAAACCATCGGCGTCGGCGCGCCGATCCTGCTGGTGTTCGCCCGCCTGCTCCAAGGCCTGTCGGTGGGTGGCGAGTACGGCACCTCGGCAACCTACCTGAGCGAGATGGCGACCAAGGAACGTCGCGGCTTCTTCTCCAGCTTCCAGTACGTGACCCTGATTTCCGGCCAGCTCATCGCCTTGGGCGTATTAATCGTGCTGCAACAGTTCCTCACCACCGAACAGCTGTACGCCTGGGGCTGGCGCATCCCGTTCGCCATCGGCGCACTGTGTGCGGTCGTGGCGCTATACCTGCGGCGCGGCATGGAAGAAACCGAGTCGTTCACCAAGAAAGAGAAGTCCAAGGAAAGCGCGATGCGCACCTTGCTGCGCCACCCCAAGGAACTGATGACCGTGGTCGGCCTGACCATGGGCGGTACCCTGGCGTTCTACACCTACACCACCTACATGCAGAAATACCTGGTGAACACCGTCGGCATGAGCATCTCCGACTCCACCACCATTTCCGCCGCCACACTGTTCCTGTTCATGTGCCTGCAACCGGTGATCGGCGGGCTGTCGGACAAGATCGGTCGCCGGCCGATCCTGATCGCCTTCGGCATCCTCGGCACCCTGTTCACTGTGCCGATCCTCACCACCCTGCACACCATCCAGACCTGGTGGGGCGCATTCTTCCTGATCATGGCCGCGCTGATCATCGTCAGCGGCTACACCTCGATCAACGCCGTGGTGAAGGCCGAGCTGTTCCCCACCGAAATCCGCGCCCTGGGCGTCGGCCTGCCCTACGCACTGACCGTGTCGATCTTCGGCGGCACCGCCGAATACATCGCCTTGTGGTTCAAGAGCATCGGTATGGAAACCGGCTACTACTGGTACGTGACGGCCTGCATCGCCGTGTCGCTGCTGGTGTACATCACCATGAAAGACACCCGCAAGCATTCGCGGATCGTGACCGACTGATCTCCGAGTCGCATGTCTAGTCCTGGCTAAGGTTTACACCTGTTTCAGGACTGGATCAAAAAAGGGGCGAACCTGACGGGGTCGCCCCTTTTTTTTTGTTCCATGTCTAAAGATTTATCCGACATTAATCTCTGGTTAATGCCTGACCTCCATCCTCATCCTCAACAGAACGCCGTTCGATACGCCGGTAATGGGCCTCATTGACCGTTCTGCGGCAATCCCCAACAAATCGATTTAATCGATTGTTTTTAGCATTTATTTGCGCTTTTTAATCTAATTAGCGAGCGTAATATGAACTCCACACCCAAGGCGCCTAACGCCAAATATTCTGGAGCACAACCATGAAAACCAAACTGATCATCGCCCTGACCCTTTCCGTACTGGCCGCCAATACTTTTGCTGCCGATGGTTTCGACCGCACCAGCTCGGCCATCGCCGCTGATGGCTACGACCGCACTGGCGCTGCCACCCTTGCTGCTGACGGCTTCGACCGCACTAACGGCGCCACCGTCGCTGAAGACGGCTTCGACCGCACTAACGGCGCTACCGTCGCTGAAGATGGTTTCGACCGCACTAACGGCGCCACCGTTGCTGAAGATGGCTTCGACCGCACTAACGGCGCCACCGTCGCTGAAGACGGCTTCGACCGCACTAACGGCGCTACCGTTGCTGAAGATGGCTTCGACCGCACTAACGGCGCCACCGTTGCTGAAGATGGCTTCGACCGCACTAACGGCGCCACCGTTGCTGAAGATGGCTTCGACCGCACTAACGGCGCCACCGTTGCTGAAGATGGCTTCGAGCGCACTAACGGCGCCACCGTCGCAGAAGATGGTTTCGATCGCACTAACGCTGCCGCCATCAGCTAATTGCCACGGAGCCCCTCCCACAGCCCGGCTTCGGCCGGGCTTAGTTGTTTTTGGGATTTGCAGAAGAACAGCGGACGCAGGTTTTGCGAAAGCGATGGCCCAGCTTGCAGCAATATTGAATGTTCCGGCGCCTTCGCGAGCAAGCCCACTCCCACAAGGTTCTCGGTGCTGACAAAAACAGCTGCCCCCTGCACTATCGTCGAACTCTTCAAAATCCACCCCAGGATCTGCACCCAATGCCCGATGACATCCATTACTACGAACCCGCCAACGGTCACGGCCTGCCACACGATCCATTCAACGCCATCGTCGGCCCGCGCCCCATCGGCTGGATTTCGTCCCAGGATGGCGAAGGCCGCCTGAACCTGGCGCCCTACAGTTTCTTCAACGCCTTCAATTACATTCCACCGATCATTGGGTTCTCCAGTGTCGGGCGCAAAGACAGCCTGAACAACATCGAACAGACCGGTGAATTTGCCTGGAACCTGGCCACCCGCCCGCTCGCCGAGCAGATGAACCAGAGCTGCGCGATGGTCGGCCCAGAGGTCAATGAGTTCGAACTGGCGGGCCTCACGGCCGCCCCGTCACGGGTGATCCAGGTGCCGCGCGTCGCCGAAAGCCCGGTGTCCTTCGAATGCAAGGTCACGCAGATCATTCAATTGCAGCGGGCGGACAAAGGGCTGGTGCCAAGCTGGTTGATCCTCGGCGAAGTGGTCGCCGTGCATATCGCCCAGTGGCTGTTGAAAGACGGGGTGTACAACACCGCCGCCGCCGAGCCGATCTTGCGCGGGGGTGGGCCGGCGGATTATTTCCAGCTGGGGCCTGAGGCGTTGTTCAAGATGCATCGCCCCAAATAGAAGCTTGCCCATCACACTCTGTGGCGAGGGGATTTATCCCCGCTGGGGCGCGAAGCGGCCCTAAAACAGTCCAGTCAACTCAGTGTCAGGAAGACATTGGGGGCTGCTGCGCAGCCCAGCGGGGATAAATCCCCTCGCCACAGGTGTAGGTCATCCAACAAGTGTGACGCGGTTTTACCAAACCAGCCCGCCATCCTCACTGACACCCTGAAGATGGGTGAGCAGCACGGCAGCGGCATCATCGGCTTCGGTCGCGGTCTTGAAGCTCTGGTCTTCAAGCACCTTGTTGAAACGTGGCGCACCTGAGCCGCCGATGGCCTTGGTGGCAATGGCGGCGAGGTAACCGCCGCCCTCCTTGGGAACAACGGCGGAAACAGCTTCAAAGGTTTCAAAGGCTTTACGTGCCATCTCTTGTGCATCCTGGCGGTGGAAAATGACGGTCATTAAACCTTCAACCGGCCAGTTTGTGTACCTGCGCCCGGCACCCTTCGGTCGCCTGGGCGGCGGAGACTTCCCTGAAGGTGTGGAAATCCAGGCTGCTCACCACCAGGTCCTGCACCAGCTCGGCGAAAATCGCCATGGCCGGTGAATTGAAGTAGGCGTCCATCGACGGCTGATTGACCCAGAGCCCGGACACCAGCCACAAATCAGCGTCGCATTGCGATTGCTGCAAGGCAAAGTGCAGGCAACCGGGCGCCTGGCGCGAGGGCGCGATCAGCGTACTCAGGCGTGCACCCAGTTGCTTGGAGCAACCACTGCGGGCCCGGACAAAAGCCATGTGGCTGACGGGGATCTGTGTAGTCATGCTCAACCCTCCCAGGTAATCCGTTGTGCAGCCGGGGACAGGCTGCGACAGGATCAAAGGTTAAGCGTCACGACGCCAGCTTCGTTAGTCGATTCCTGCCGACCCATTGCACAATCCTGCGCATCGGCCGCACAAAATTCGTCGTCGATCCAGTTGCCACCCAAGAAGTTGAAACAAAAGGTTTCAAGCAAGTTTCGCGAGCGTTGCCCCGTCACGGACCATTGCGCCGTGCAGGATCAGGCAAGCTTTCAACAGGATGTTGCTACCGCTGCGCCTTGCACAAACATAAGCTTTGTTCATCGTTCCCTATCGCCTGAGGATCCCGGCATGTCGCCACTCGATCACGCCCACGTCCCGCTGGACACATACCTGGAACAACAGCGCGCCGAACTGGCATCGATCATCGACCGCAACACCGGCGAAGACGGCAGCTACGCCACAGCCATCGGCTCGCTGAACCTGTCGCGGCACAGCCAGCCGCACAAATTCGCCCCGGTGCTGGCGCAACCGGCGCTGTGCATCATGGCCCAGGGCAGCAAACAGGTGCGCCTGGCGGATGAGTTCTTCAACTACGATCCGCTCCATTACCTGGTGGTCTCGGTCTCGATGCCGCTCAGCGGTTGCGTCGCTGACGTATCGCCCGAGCAGCCGATCCTGGCCCTGCGCCTGGACATCGACCCGGCGGAAATCACTGCGTTGATCGCCGATGCCGGCCCCTTGGGCGTGCCGACCCGCCCCGCCGGGCGCGGGCTGTATGTCGAACGCCTGGACACGCCGATGCTCGACGCTGTGCTGCGCTTGGCACGGCTGCTGGACACACCGAAAGACATCGCCATGCTCGCGCCCCTGGTGCGCCGGGAAATCCTCTATCGCCTGCTGCGCAGTCCACAGGGCTATCGGCTGTATGAAATCGCCATCGCCAACAGTCAGAGCCATCGCATCAGCCAGGCGATCAAATGGCTCAACGGCCATTTCGAACAGCCGCTGCGCATCGATGACCTGGCCCGGGAAGTGAACCTCAGCGTCTCGACCCTGCATCACCGCTTCAAGGCCATGACGGCCATGAGCCCACTGCAATACCAGAAGCAACTGCGCTTGCAGGAAGCCCGCCGGCTGATGCTGGCCGAAGGGCTGGAAGCTTCGGCGGCGGGGTATCGGGTGGGTTATGAAAGCCCTTCGCAGTTCAGCCGCGAGTACAGCCGATTGTTCGGCGCGCCGCCGTTGCGGGATCTGGCGCGGTTGCGGATGACTGTCTGACCCGGGTTTTGTGTTGGCTGGGCCGACCTCATCGCGAGCAAGCTCGCTCCCACATTGGGCCTGTTGTGAACAGAGAACCTGTATTCACTGAAGATTCCGTGTGGGAGCGAGCTTGCTCGCGATGAGGCCAGTCAAAACACCTCAACACTTCGATGCCCAAACCCCCTGGTCAATCTCAATCAACGTCGGCCCCTGCCGCTCACGGGCCGCCAGCAACGCCGCACGCAGTGACGGCACATCGTCGATGGCTTGGGCAAAGCAGCCCAAGGCCTTGGCGACCCCGATGAAATCCGGGGTGTAGATGTCCACCCCCACCGGTTCGATGGCGCGATTGAGCATGTATTTCTTGATCTCTTCGTAGCCCTGGTTATTCCACAGCAGCACGATCACCGGTGTGCTCGCCTCCACGGCGCTGGCCAGCTCCGGCAGGGTGAACTGCAACCCGCCATCACCGATCAGGCACACCACCGCAGGGCGGCCGTGGCCCAGGTCCTTGCCGCCGAGCCAGGCGCCGATGGCCGCCGGCAACGCGTAGCCAAGGGTGCCGTAGCCGGTGGAGGAGTTGAACCAGCGGCGCGGCTGCTCCGGGTTGAAGGTCAGGTTGCCGGTGTACACCGGTTGCGTGGAGTCACCGACGAACACCGCCTCCGGTAGCGTCTGCAAGACCGTGTCGAGAAACACGGTCTGGGCGCGGGTCGCGGCGTCCCAACTGCCTTGAAGCTCCGCACGCAACCGGGCGGCACGGGCCGGTCCCCAATCGGCTTGGCGTTCGGCCAAGGGTCGCTGGTCCAATTCGTCGAGCAAGGCCCGGGCGGCGACACCGGCGTCGGCCACCAGCGCCAGGTGCGGCGGGTAGTTGCGCACGGTCTGGTCCGGGTCGATGTCGATGCGCAGCAGCGCGCCGGGAATCTCGAAGCCGCCGGCAAAGGTAATGTCGTAATCGGTCTCGGCCAGTTCGGTGCCGATGGCCAGCACCACGTCCGCCTCGGCCACCAACGCACGGGTGACCACCAGGCTCTGGGTGGAGCCGATCAGCAACGGATGGCGCGCAGGCAGCAGGCCTTTGGCATTGATGGTCAACGCCACTGGCGCGCCGAGACGTTCGGCCAGTTCGGTCAATTCGGCCCTCGCGTCGATGGCCCCGCCACCGACCAGGATCAGAGGCCGCCGAGCCGTCGCCAGCAGGTCGGCCATTTGTTTTACCGCACCCGGTGCGGCACCGGCGCGGCTGATGTTCACCGGCACGCTGGCGAGCAAGGCGTCGGCGTCTTCGACCAAAACGTCCAGCGGGATTTCAATGTGCACCGGCCGCGGGCGCCCGGCCTGGAACACCGCGAACGCCCGGGCCAGCACGCCGGGCAATTCGGCGGCGGACATCAGCGTGTGGGAAAACGCCGCGACACCGCCCACCAACGCAGACTGGTTCAGCAGTTCATGCAGCTTGCCGCGTCCACCGCCCAACTGACTGCGCGACTGCACGCTGGAGATCACCAGCATCGGGATCGAATCGGCGTAGGCCTGGCCCATGGCGGTGGTGATGTTGGTCATGCCGGGACCGGTGATGATGAAACATACGCCGGGCTTGCCGCTGACCCGGGCGTAACCGTCGGCCATGAAACCTGCGCCCTGTTCATGACGCGGCGTCACATGGCGAATACTGGAACGGGCCAGCCCGCGGTACAACTCGACGGTGTGCACGCCGGGAATGCCGAACACCTGCTCCACGCCATAACCTTCGAGTAACTTGACCAATACTTCGCCGCACGTCGCCATTGCCATTGCCTTTTTCTGGTCGGGTAAAGGGCCACGCAGCGCATGCGACGGGCCCCTTTTGTCTTGGGAATGGCGTTATTGGAACGGGCGGGGCATGGCGACAACAATGGATAAAAAGTCATACTAGCCATGTCCTCACGTCATGGCTTGGATCGAAATGAAACGACTCCCCCCGTTGCCGGCGCTGCACACATTTCTGATCACGGCCCAATGCTGCAACTTCACCCGGGCCGCCGAACACCTGCACATCACCCAGGGCGCGGTGAGCCGGCAGATCGCCGGGCTGGAAGATCATTTGGGTTATGCGTTGTTCCAGCGCCAGGCCCGCGGCCTGAGCCTGACCGCCGAGGGCCAGGCGTGGCTGCCACGGGTGCAGCAGGTGTTCAGCCTGATCGGCGATGCGGTCCAGCAGATCGGCGAAAAACGCCAGACCCTACAGCTCAAGGCCCCGACCTGTGTGATGCGCTGGTTGCTGCCGCGCCTGTTGCAGTGGCAGAAGGAACGACCGGACGTGCCGGTGGAACTGACCACGACGGTCAGGCACGGCGTGGATTTCCAGCGCGAAGCCTTCGACGCCGCGGTGGTCTATGGCCCACCACCGGATGCCTCGCTGGCGTGCCTGCACCTGTTCGATGAACAGCTGACGCCTGTCTGCTCCCGCCCGATCCTGGAAGGACCGGTGCCGCTGCATGAACCCGCCGACCTGCAGCACCACTTGCTGTTGCACCCGGCCCTTGACGAGCGCGACTGGAACGCCTGGCTGGCGGCGGCCGATGTGCATTTGAACCACGTCAGCAAGGGCCAGCATTTCGAAACCCTGGACCTGGCGATGTCCATGGCCTCCCAGGGCACCGGCGTGGCGATTGGCGACTGGTCGCTGATCGGCGACGACCTGAGCGCCGGCCGGCTGGTGATGCCGTTCGAGCTGAAAGTCAAAACCGGGCTGGGCTATCACCTGGTACACCCGCGCAAGCCCCAGGCTTCGGGGCCGTTGCTGGAGTTGATGGACTGGTTGGTGGCGCAGGCGCAGGTGCGGTAGCAACGTCACAGCGAGCCCCCTGTGGGAGCAAGGCTTGCCCGCGATGAAGGCGACGCGGTCCCTCAGAGATTGAGGTGGCTGTTTCGCGAGCAAGCTTTGCTCCCACACATCCCATTGCCACAAAAGCCAGCCATCAGGGTTATCAGAGCAGATTCGGCGCCTGCACCGGTTCGATCTGTGCCCAGTGGGACGTGTCTTCGCGGTGCTGCTGCAGGTACGGCAACACCGCCCCCAGCAACGGCGCCTTGAACGCGTCCTGGAAGCGATGGGCCAGGCCCGGGATCAGTTTCAGTTGGCTGCCTTGGATGTGCGCCGCCAGGTGCACGCCGTGCATCACCGGCAGCAACGGGTCGGCGGTGCCGTGGACGACCAGGGTCGGCACCCGCAGTTGATTGAGCAGGGCTACCCGGCTCGGCTCGGCCATGATCGCCATGATCTGGCGCTTCACGCCTTCGGGGTTGAAGGCCCGGTCATAGGCCAGTGCAGCCTGATGCAACAAGGCCTGACGATCATCCACCACCATCGGGCTGCCCAACGCGGCCAGCAGGTCGGCCTGCTGTTCAAGGGCCATTTCGCGATTCGGAGCACCGCGCCGGGACAACAGTTGCACCAGTCTTTCGCTGGGCGCGGGCAAGCCTGCGGCACTGGAACTGGTCATGATCAGGGTCAGGCTTTCAACCCGCTCAGGCGCCATGGCCGCCATGTGCTGGGCGATCATCCCGCCCATGCTCGCGCCCAGTACGTGGAAGCTTTGTACATGCAACGCGTCCATCAGCCCGAGCCCGTCGTCGGCCATATCGGTGAGGGTATACGGCGCGGCCACGGGCAAGCCGAGCTTGTAGCGCAGGGCTTCAAAGGTCAGGTTGGCGCTGCCGGGCGCCTGGCGCCAAGTGCTCAGGCCGACATCGCGGTTATCGTAGCGAATCACCCGGAAACCCTGCTCGCACAGGGCGACCACCACTTCGTCCGGCCAGTGGATCAACTGCCCACCCAGGCCCATCACCAACAGCAATGCAGGATCCGAGGCACGGCCAATGCTCTGGTAGGCCAGGCTGACCTGATCCAGATCGACCCGTTGGGTCGCAACATTGACATCACAACGAGATGCCGCCATCGACGGCAGGCCGAAAAACAACGCGGCCAGGAAAATAAGTACACGCATGAAGAAACACCGAAACGCAGAACCCCAGTAGAGCGCGAGTCTGATGAAGTTTGTTCAAGCGCGCTGCCACAGTTGCGTGACAGTTTGATGAAGATTGTCGAGTGGTGACCTGAAGTCATGTGGGCACCCTGTGGCGAGGGAGCTTGCTCCCGCTGGACCGCGAAGCGGTCCCAAAAGGCTTCGACCTCAAAATATGATCAAGACATGACATTTGGGGCTGCTGCGCAGCCCAGCGGGAGCAAGCTCCCTCGCCACAAAAAAGCTCCCCTTGCCAGAGCCAGGGGGCTCGCCCACAACATCCGGGCCTCAGGCCAACTCGCTACGCAACTGCCGCGCCGCCGCCACCATGTTCACCAGCGCCGCTTCCGTTTCTGGCCAGCCCCGGGTCTTCAGCCCGCAGTCGGGGTTGATCCACAGCCGCTCGGCGGCGATGCGTTTCACCGCCTTGCTCATCAGCGCAACCATCTCGGCCGTGTCCGGCACCCGTGGCGAGTGGATGTCGTAGACGCCCGGGCCGATGTCGTTCGGGTAGTCGAACGCCTCGAACGCTTCCAGCAACTCCATGTCCGAACGGGAGGTCTCGATGGTGATGACATCGGCGTCCATGTCGGCGATGGCCTTGATCACGTCATTGAACTCGCTGTAGCACATGTGGGTATGGATCTGGGTGTCATCACCCACGCCCGATGCGCACAAGCGGAACGCCTCCACGGCCCAGTCCAGGTAGTGCTGCCATTGCCCGCGACGCAGTGGCAGCCCTTCGCGGAACGCCGCCTCGTCGATCTGCACGATTCTGATCCCGGCCTTTTCCAGGTCCAGCACCTCGTCGCGCAGGGCCAGGGCCAGTTGTCGGGCCTGGACCTGGCGCGACACGTCTTCGCGGGGGAACGACCACATCAGCATGGTCACGGGGCCGGTGAGCATGCCTTTCATGACCTTGTCGGTCAGGCTTTGCGCGTAACGGATCCAGTCGACGGTCATGGCTTTCGGGCGGCTGATGTCGCCGTAGATGATCGCCGGCTTCACGCAACGCGAGCCGTAACTCTGTACCCAGCCGAAACGGGTGAAGGCGTAGCCGTCCAGTTGCTCGGCAAAGTATTCCACCATGTCGTTGCGCTCGGCTTCACCGTGCACCAACACGTCCAGGCCCAGGCGTTCCTGGATCTGTACGGCATGGCGGATCTCGGTGTGCATGGCGTCCTGATAATCGTTGGCCGACAACTTGCCCTGCTTGTAGGCCTGACGGGCCAGGCGTATGGCCGGGGTCTGCGGGAAGGAGCCGATGGTGGTGGTAGGAAAGGCCGGCAACGCCAAACGTGCGCGCTGGCGTTCGATGCGCTGGGCAAACGGCGAATGCCGCTGGCTATCCTGTGGCCCGATCGCCGCCAGGCGCGCCTGGACCTCGGCTTTGTGAATGCGCGCCGAACCGGCGCGACGGGCCTGCACCTCGCGGCTGTCGCTCAACGCCTGCAGCACGGCGGGGGCCTGTGGATCGTTCAGCGCATCACGCAACACCGCGACTTCACCGCACTTCTGCACGGCGAAGGCGAGCCAGCTCTTGAGTTCGGGATCGAGCCGGTCTTCACGCTCCAGGTCCACCGGGCTGTGCAACAACGAGCACGAGGTGCTGACCCAAAGGTTGTCGCCAAAGCGCTCCTGGGCCGCTTGCAATTGCGCCAGCGCCTGCTCCAGTTCGCAGCGCCAGACGTTGCGACCGTTGACCAGGCCCACCGAGAGAATCTTGTAGGTCGGCAGGCGGTCCAGCACCTGGCCCAGTTGTTCCGGGTCACGTACCGCGTCGATGTGCAAGCCGTCCACCGGCAGGCTCACCGCCAGGCCGAGGTTGTCTTGCAGGCCACTGAAATAGGTGGCCACGAGTTTTTTCAACGGCGAGTACTGGAGGATGTGGTAGGCCCGCTCGAAGGCGCTCCTCCAGGCCAGGGGCAGGTCCAGGGTGAGGATCGGCTCGTCGATCTGCACCCATTCCACGCCCTGGGCCTTGAGGCGGTTGAGGATTTCACCGTAGACCGGCAGCAGGCGCTCCAGCAGGCCGAGCTTGTCGAACGCCTCGCCCTTGGCCTTGCCCAGCCACAAGTAGGTCAACGGGCCGATGATCACCGGTTTGACCTGGTGGCCCAAGGCATGGGCCTCGTCCACTTCGTCGAACAACTGTTCCCAGCTCAGGGCGAAGGTCTGGTCGGCGGAAAACTCCGGGACCAGGTAGTGGTAGTTGGTGTCGAACCACTTGGTCAGTTCCTGGGCGTATTGCGCCTGGCCGTGCTCGGCACCGCAGCAACTGGCCGTGGCGCCACGGGCCATGGCGAACAGGGTGTCGAGGGTCGGTCGGCCCTGGGCATTCAAGGTGCCGTGGAAACGTTGCGGGACGGCGCCCAGGGTCAAGGTGTGGCTGAGCACCTGGTCGTACCAGGCAAAATCGCCGACGGGCAGCAGGTCGATGCCGGCGTCTTTCTGCAGTTGCCAGTGCCGGGCCCGCAGTTCACGACCCACGGCTTGCAACGCAGCCGGGGCCAGGTCGCCCTTCCAATAGGCTTCGAGGGCTTTCTTCAGTTCGCGGTCGGCGCCGATGCGGGGAAAACCGAGGGTGTGGGCCAGGGCCATGGTGTGCGTCCTCCTGTAAAAGATGGCGCCATTGTCGACAGCTCGACCCACATGAGACAAACTCAACCTTTTCGTGTTGATCACAAGTTTTACTCATGGAGCCACTCCGGTGCTTGAACTCCGTCACCTCAAGACCCTGCACGCCCTGCGTGAAGCCGACAGCCTGGTCGAAGCCGCCGAACGCCTGCACCTGACCCAGTCCGCCCTCTCCCACCAGTTCAAGGAACTGGAAGAGCGCCTGGGCATGCAGTTGTTCGTGCGCAAGACCAAGCCCGTACGCTTCACCAGCGCCGGCCTGCGCCTGTTGCAACTGGCCGATGCCGCCCTGCCGTTACTGCGCAGCGCTGAACGGGACATCGCCCGCTTGGCGGGCGGCACCGCCGGGCGCCTGCACATGGCCATCGAGTGCCACAGCTGCTTCCAGTGGCTGATGCCGACCATCGACCAGTTCCGCGATGCCTGGCCGGAAGTCGAGCTGGACCTGGCCTCGGGTTTCGCCTTCGCCCCCTTGCCGGCCCTGGCCCGGGGCGACCTCGATTTGGTGGTGACCTCCGACCCGCTGGAACTGGCCGGCATCACGTACGTGCCGCTGTTCACCTACGAAGCGATGCTCGCCGTGGCCAACCAGCATCGGTTGGCGGGCAAGCCCTACATCGTGCCCGAGGACCTGATCAGCGAAACCCTGATCACCTACCCGGTGGAGCGCGACCGGCTGGACATCTTCACCCGCTTCCTGGAACCGGCCGACATCGAACCGGCCCAGGTGCGCACATCCGAGCTGACGGTGATGATGATGCAACTGGTGGCCAGCGGCCGTGGCGTCTGCGGCATGCCGCACTGGGCGCTGCATGAATACAGCTCGCGGGGCTACGTGAAGGCCAAGCGGCTGGGGGAGAAAGGTCTGTTCGCCACGCTGTACGCGGCGGTGCGCACCGACATGCTCGACGCGCCGTACATGCGCGATTTTTTGCTGACGGCCAAGGACACATCGTTTTCCACACTCGACGGTGTCAGTGCCGTTCGCTGATAGCTTCTGTGGGAGCAAGGCTTGCCCGCGATGGCGATTGCGAAAACGCCATCGCGGGCAAGCCTTGCTCCCACAAAAAACACACACAGCAGGGAATGGTGGTGGTTTTAGAGCTCGAGCCACATGTGGATTTTGTCGAGGAACTCATCCTCCACGCGGATCGCCATCGGTTCGAGGCCGTACAGGACGAAGCCGCAGCGCTGGTAGAGCTTGAGCGCCGGGGCGTTGCCCGCAGTGACGGTCAGTTGCACCAGGCGCAGGAAGGTGTGGCGCCGGGCTTCGTCGAGGGCCGCCTGCACCAGTTGGTAGCCGAAGCCCCGATGGCGATGTGCGTCGGCGACGTACATGCCGAACAGCAGCGCCTTGTGCCGGGCTTTTTCCCGAGGCTCCAGGGCCAGGCCGACGATGCCGACCAGTTCTTGCTCGACAAACGCCCCCAACAGTACATCGAGCCGGCTGCCCAGGCGTGACTCCCACCAGTTGATGGGCAACTTCGCCCGTTCGCCGACGCTGGAGGTGAAGGCCTGGGGGTGCAAGGCGTACGCCTGGAGCATCAGCTCGCGATACACCAGGGCATCGCCGGCCCGCAGGCGTCGGATGTTCACGCCGAACGCCGTTGCTCGAGCATCAGGCGCAGCGCCAGGGCACCGAGGACAAACCCCATGAAGTAGCGCTGCACCGCCAGCCAGCTCGGGTTGTGGACAAACCACGAGGCAATGCCGGCGGCGAACAGGGCGATCAGCAGGTTGACGCTGAAACTGACGCTGATCTGGGTCAGCCCGAGGATGATGCTCTGGGTGAACAGCGAGCCGTGTTCCGGGCTGATGAACTGCGGGAACACCGACAGATAGAACACCGCGATCTTGGGGTTCAGCGCACTGGTGAGAAAGCCCATGGTGATCAGCTTGCGTGTCGAGTCCGCCGGCAACTGCTGGGCCTCGAAGGGCGAACGCGCGCCCGGTTTCACTGCCTGCCAGGCCAGCCACAACAGGTACAGCGCGCCGGCCCACTTCAACACTTCATAGGCCATGGGCACCGCCAGGAACACCGCCGTCAGCCCCGCGGCGGCGGCGAACATGTGCACGAAGAACCCCGCCACCACGCCCAACAGCGACGTGACGCCGGCCTTGCGGCCCTGGCAGATCGAACGGGAAATCAGGTAGATCATGTTCGGGCCGGGCGTCAGTACCATCAGCAACGCGGCGGCGGCGAAAATCAACAGGTCCGGCAATGGAATCATGGGCGTCAGTCCTTGAGGCGTGAATCAGCAAGTGGCGAGGTGTGTCGCTCGATAAAACGGCAGGATCACCTCGCCTGTCAACGGTGCGAGCACAAGATCGCTGTCGCCGGCCGGGTCGATCCAGCACACCTCTTCGATTTCGGCGGCTGGCGAAACCGGGGCGTCGATGTTCAGCAAAAACACCTCGGCCTGCACGATAAACCCCGGTTCGTTGGCCGCCGGTGCTCTGAACACACCCAGGGGGCGGGCCTGGGCCGGGTCGATCCGCAACCCAAGCTCTTCTTCCAGTTCCCGGACCAGCGCCTGCACCGGTTGTTCATGGGCCTCGATCTTGCCCCCCGGCTGCATGAAGGCCCGGGTGCCACGCTTGCGCACCAGCAGGGTTCGCCCATCCGGCCCGAGCAGCAGGGCGGCGGCGATGCGGATGAGGGAGGTGGTCATGATGAGTCAAAGCCTTGGGCAGAAAAATGCCAGGGAGATTACAGACCACAGTGGCAGGGAGCAAAGCCTGGCGCTGGACTGAAAATCAACACACTCCCCCTGTGGGAGCGAGCTTGCTCGCGATAGCGTCCGGTCAGTCGACACTGCAGTCACTGACACTCCGCTATCGCGAGCAAGCTCGCTCCCACAGGCATCTTCAGATCCGCATCACCCCAAAATCGGCTTCGGCGCCGAAGGGTCGGCCAGTTCTTCGGGGATCTTGACGAACACGCTGTACCGGGCCCCTTCCATCGACTCGAAGGCGATGAGCTTTTCCACCAGCGGGCCGCTCATGACCTTGCCGGCGTTGAGCAGCAGCATGCCGTTGTCGGCGTTGAGGTTGCGCGCCAGGATCATGCCGGCCACCAGTTCGCGGGTGTTCATGACCTTGACCGTCGGGTCGGACAGGGTCACGTCATCCAGGTACTCGCCGCAGGCCTTGATGAAGTCCTCGATCATGTCCGGGTCGTACAGCTTGCCGGCGTACTTGCGGATGTAGACCAGCGCTTCGTCGCTGTTCATCTGTCGTTCGAGGATCAACCCGCGCTGCAGCTCGATGAAATCCACCGCCAGTTTCAACAGCCGCGAGCCGAACGGAATGGCCTCGCCCTTGAGGTGCTCTGGGAAACCGCTGCCGTCCCAGCGCTCCTGGTGATGGCGGATGATCCGGGCCGCGTCCTTCATCGGGTCCAGGGTCATCAGCAGCGACTCGCTCTGCTTCGGATAGGACCGATAGAGATCGAGTTCATTGTGGTGCAGCAGGTCGGCGGGCGTGACCATCATATTGTCGGTCCAGCTCAGCTTGCCGATGTTGTAGAGCGCCGCGGCCATGGTCAGGTCACGGTCGGTGGACTCATCGAGAAAATGCAGTCGGCTGTAGACCCTGATCAACTCGATGATCTGCCGGTTGGTCTGCTTGGGCTTGGGCAGGCGCAGGTTGGCGATCAGCGAAAACACCTCGGTGCTGGTCACATAACTGCGCTTGAGCTCGTCATAGGCCAGGTCGAGCATGTCAGCGGTCTGCTGCAGCTCGGAGGTGCGCGACGCCACGCGTTTTTCCAGGGTGGCGTTCAGGGTCTTGAGTTGCTGGTTCTGCTCGCGGTTCAGCGCTTCGAGGCGCTGGCGCTCACTTTCGGAATGCTGGTGGGCCAGGGCCTGGCGCAAGGCCTGCACCAGTTCCTCATCGTTCCAGGGCTTGCTGAGGTAACGATAGAGTTGCCCCTCGTTGATGGCCTTGGTCATCATGTCCACATCGGCATAACCGGTGAGCAGGATGCGCAACGTCGAGGGGTACAGCTTGCGGATCTCGGCCAACAGCGTGGCACCGTCCATGTTCGGCATGCGCGCGTCGGTCATCACCAGGTCGACCGGCCGCTCCTTGAGAATCTCCAGGGCCTTGGCGCCACTGTCGGCCAGCAGGATCTCGTACGGCTGGCTGCGCAATAGCCGGCGCAGGCTATTGAGAATCGACTCTTCGTCATCGACCAGCAGCACCACCGGCTTCTTTACCGGAACGTCCGGCGATTGATCTTCCATTTGAAACCCCCTCCTGTTCACGACAACCGTTCTACCTGGCCCCGAATTACAGCCTAGTAGATTGCGAAAATTTAGACACATTTGCCATCAGTGGCCGAGCGCATCGCGATGAGGCGACTATGCTCTACCCCATGAAGGGCCATGTACAGGCCGAATACTCATGCCAGTGAAAGGGATATCAGATGTTTCCAGGGTTCTATAGTCAGCATCAAAGTGGTGCACGGCCATGAGCCTGCCTTTGGATAAAACCAATCGGCGGATCCTGATCGTCGACGACACCCCGACCATCCATGAGGATTTTCGCAAGATCCTCAGCCCCCAGATGAACGCCGAAGACAACCTGAGCAGTGCCGAAGAGGCTCTGTTTGGCGCGCCGGTAGCGGTCGCCGCCATGAGTTTCGTGCTCGATTCGGCGTTCCAGGGCATGGAAGCCTTGAACAAGGTCGAGAAGGCGCTGGCCCAAGGGCAGCCCTTCGCCATGGCGTTCATCGACATGCGCATGCCACCGGGCTGGGACGGCCTGGAAACCATCGAACGGCTGTGGCGCGCCGACCCCAAGCTGCAAGTGGCCCTGTGCACCGCTTACTCGGATTATTCCTGGGAAGATATTTCCGAGCGCCTCGAACTGGGCGACCGCCTGCTCATCCTGAAAAAACCCTTCGACGCCATCGAGATCCGCCAGATGGCCAGCGCCTTGACCGTCAAATGGCAGATGACCGAGGACGCGGCGCTGAAAATGGACATGCTCGAACGGGCGGTCGAGGAACGCACCCGCGAGTTGGCCGACGCCAATATCATCGTGCAGAACAGCCCGACCATTCTCTATCGCCTGCGGGGCGAGCCGCCGTTCGCGTTGATGTACATCTCCCATAACATCACCAAGTTCGGTCATTCCGCGGCGCAACTGATCAACGCGCCGGACTGGGCGCAAACCCTGATCCACCCCGACGACCAGGACAAAGTCCGGGAGGCCATGGTCCGTGTCCTCGACCGGGACACTGCCGGGGCCTCCATCGAGTTTCGCATGCGCACCGGCGACGACACGTTCCGCTGGGTGGAGAACCGCTACATCCCGGTACGCAACGACCAGGGCCTGTTGCTGGAAGTGGAAGGCATCATCCTCGACATCACCGAACGCAAGCTGGCCGAAGAGAAGATTGCCCTGCTCGCCCGCACCGACGGCCTGACCGGGCTGGCCAACCGCGCCACCATGATCGAGCGCCTGCACCAGGCCTTCGCCGCCGCTCGTCGGGGAGCGGCACCGTTCGCCATGTTCTACCTGGACCTGGACCACTTCAAACGCATCAACGACACCTTGGGCCATCCCATCGGTGACCTGCTGTTGCAGGAAGTCGCCGCCCGCATCAAGTCCTGTACCCGGGAAAACGATGTGGTGGCGCGCCTGGGCGGCGACGAATTCGCCCTGCTGCAACTGGACGTCCATGAAGCGACCCACTGCGCCGCGCTGGCGGGCAAGATCCGTGATGCGCTGGTGGCACCGTATTCCCTGGACGGCAACGACGTGCGGATCTCGGTGAGCATCGGCATCGCCCTGTACACCCCGCAGAGCCTGAGTGCCGACAGCCTGATGGCGCAATCCGACATGGCCCTGTACCGCTCCAAGGAAAAGGGTCGCAACCAGTATCACTTCCACAATGAGGAAATTAACCAGGAAGTCACCGACCGGGTCGCCCTGGCCAACGATCTGCGCCAAGCCATCGAAAACCAGGAACTGCACCTGCACTACCTGCCGGAAGTCGACCTCGGCTCCGGCAAGATCCTCGGCATGGGCGTGCAGGTGCGCTGGAACCACCCCCAACGGGGCTGGCTGGAACCGGCGGCCTTCATGCCAGCGGCGGAAAAGACCGGGATCATCATTGGCCTGGGGCATTGGGTACTGGACCAGGCCTGTCAACAGATGCGCCAATGGCGCGACCAGGGCATGGCGCCGCCGGTGATCGCCATCGACCTGTCCCTGACCCAGCTCAAGACCGGACCGGAACTGATCTACGACGTGCTGCGCACCACCGCGCGCTGGGAACTGGCACCCTGGGACCTGCGTTTCGACGTCACCGAAGCCACCCTGGCCCAGACCAAGTGGACCCACAACGACGTGCTGCCGCGCCTCTGCGAATTGGGCGTGCAGATCGCCATCGATGACTTCGGCACCGAATATTCCTCGTTCGATTACCTCAAGACCTACCGGGTCAATCACCTCAAGCTCGCCCAGCGCTTTCTCGACAGCGCCAACGCCGACCCCGAGAACGCCACGACGTTGCGGGCGATCATCAACTTCGCCCGGGACGTGGGCATCGGGATCATTGCCGAGGGCGTCGAGACCCAGGAACAACGCACCACACTGATGTCCAGCGGCGGCGCGATGCAGGCCCAGGGGCATTACTTCAGCACCGTGGTCGACAGCGGCCAAGCCGCCGAACTGCTCAAGGCCGGCACCATCATTCCCGCGACAGACCACTGGACCCGACCAGCGAGCCAGCTATCGGAGAGCAATCCATGAACCCCATGTCGGTGCCTGCCAACCGGCGGATCCTGGTGGTGGACGACACACCGGCGATCCACCAGGACTTTCGCAAGATCCTCAGCCCCAGCGCCGGCAGCGATGACTCGCTGGACGACACCGAAAGCCTGCTGTTCGGCACCCCGCAGGTCAGCCGGCTGCAATTCCAGATCGACTCGGCCTACCAGGGCGAGGAGGCGCTGGAACTGGTCAAGCGCGCCCAGGCCGAAGGCCAGCCCTATGCGCTGGTGTTCGCCGACATGCGCATGCCACCGGGCTGGGATGGCCTGCAGACCATCGAACGGTTGTGGGAGGCCGACCCGCGGCTGCAAATCGCCCTGTGCACGGCCTTCTCGGACTACTCCTGGGAAACCATGTCCGAACGGATCGAGTTCGACGATCAGTTGCTGATCCTCAAGAAGCCCTTCGATACCCTGGAAATTCGCCAGATGGCCAGCGCCATGACCTGGAAATGGCAGCTGGCCCAGGATGCGGCGCGGAAAATGCGCAGCCTGGAACGCACGATCGAAGAGCGCGTCCAGGAACTGCTCAAGGTGTCTCACCTGCTGCAATACGACGTACTCACCGAGCTGCCCAACAGCATGTTGCTGGGCGATCGCCTGACCCAGGCCATGGCCCAGTGCCGTCGGCACGACCGGCAACTGGCGGTGATGTTCATCGGCCTGGACCGCTTCAAGCGCATCAACAACGCGCTGGGCCATCCGGTGGGCGACGAGATGCTCAAGCGGGTGGCCCGGACGCTGGCCACCGTGGTGCGTGAGTCCGACTCGGTGTTTCGCTACGGTTCCGATGAATTCGTGGTGGTGCTGGGGGACATCGTCGACCCGCAGCAGACCAAGGGCGTGGCCGAGAAATTGCTGGCGGCCATCAGCTCCCCGCAACCCATCGACGGCCATGACCTGAGCGTCACCGCGAGTTTGGGCATCAGCGTGTACCCGACCGACGGTTTCGACGCTGTGGCGCTGATCAAGAAAGCCGAGACGGCGATGCGCAACGTCAAGGAGACCGGCCCCAACGACTACCGTTTCTTCACCGAAGACATGAACCGTCGGGCACGGCAGCAGCAGACCATCGAATCGGGCCTGCGCCTGGCCCTGCAACGCAAGGAATTCGTACTGCATTACCAACCCAAGCTCGACCTCGGGAGCGGCAAGGTGGTCGGGGTCGAGGCGTTGGTACGCTGGAACAGGCCGGAACATGGCCTGGTCTACCCGGGGGATTTCATTCCGGTGGCCGAGGACAGCGGCTTGATCGTTCCGCTGAGCCAATGGGTGCTTCAGGAAGCCTGCCAGCAGGCCTGCCGCTGGCAAGCCCAGGGCATGCGGCCGCTGTGCCTGTCGGTGAACATCTCGGCCATCGATTTTCGCCAGCGCGGCTTCGTCGAAGGCATCACCCGCACCCTCAAGGAAACCGGCCTGGACCCGACACAATTAGAACTGGAGATCACCGAAAGCGTACTGATGCAGAACATCGATACCACGGTCGCCATCCTAAAGGCCATCAAGCAACAGGGGATACGCCTGGCCATCGACGATTTCGGCACCGGCTATTCGAGCCTGAGCTACTTGCAGAAATTTCCGGTGGATGTGCTGAAGATCGACCAGTCGTTCGTCGGTGACCTGAGCATCGACAGCAATGACGCCAAGCTGGTGAGCACCATCATCAGCCTGGGCAAGAGCCTGAACTTGCACATCATCGCCGAAGGGGTGGAAACCCTTGAGCAGCTTGAATTTCTCAAGAAGCACCACTGTGAGGAAGTCCAGGGTTATTACTTCAGCAAGGCCGTCGAACCGCAGGCCTTTGCCGATTGGATGACCGAGTGGGAAAAACGCCAGAACCCGTTTTCGTGAACACCTGAGTGTCCTCAACCAAAGTTTCAAGGAAAAGATCCCATGGCGTTACATGGACTGATTCTGGCGCTCGGCCTGCTGGTGGGAGCAAGCGTAACCGCTCACGCCGCGCCTTTGGACGAACCCCTCAAGCCCCTGCCACCGGTGCCGGCCCTGGACCCCAAGCGCGTCCAGCTGGGGCTGCGGCTGTTCAATGACCCACGGCTGTCGGTCAACAACACCCTGTCCTGCGCCAGTTGCCATCGCCTGGACAAGGGCGGCGCCGACGACAAGCCGTTTTCCCTGGGCTTCGATGGCAAGCCGGTGGAGGTCAATACGCCTACGGTGTTCAACGCCGGCCTGAACTTCCACCAGTTCTGGGATGGCCGCGTCGATACGCTGGAAGAACAGGTCCACGAGGTCGTGACCAGCCCGGTGGAAATGGGCAGCACCTGGGAGTCGGTGGTCAAGCGTATCGCCGATGACCCCGGCTACGCCAAGGACTTCAAGGACACCTACTCCGACGGCGTGACCAAGCCCAATATCCAGGGCGCCCTGGCCGACTACGAACGCACTTTGCAAACACCCAATTCGCGTTTCGACCAGTACCTGCTGGGCAATACCGACGCCCTCACGCCCCGGGAAAAGTTCGGTTACCAGCGGTTCAAGGAGTACGGCTGCATCGCTTGCCACCAGGGCGTGAACATCGGCGGCAACATGTTCCAGAAATTCGGCGTCATGGGTGACTACGTCGGCGACCGGGGCAACCCGACCCGGGCCGACGAAGGACGTTTCAACATCACCGGCGATGAAGCGGACCGCCAGGTCTTCAAGGTACCCAGCCTGCGTAACGTGGCCATTACCGCGCCGTATTTCCATGACGGGTCGGCGACGACTCTGGAGCACGCGGTGGAGGTGATGTTCAAGTACCAACTGGGTCGTGAGCCCCTCAAGAACGATACGACACTGATCGTCGAGTTCCTCAAGACCCTGACGGGTGAATCGGAGGGCAAGCCCCTATGACCGCTCTGCGCCGCCTCGGTCTTGCCTTCATCGGCCTGCTGCTGGCTTCGATCCTGCTGTTCATGTACGTCAATTCGGGGGCCCAGCAGGCCGCCTCGTACATTGAATCCCGTGACCTGATTCGCCTGCTCAAGCAACAGGACGCCATCTGGGACAACGAAGTCCTCAAGTCGCGGATCGCCCTGACCCACAACTACGATCCGCTGGTCTCCCCCCTGCACGAAATGGCACGCCTGTGGCAGCGTCTGGACGCCATCGAATCGGAACCGGAGCGCCACGGGCCGTCGCTCTGGGAGGCCCAGCGCGACGAATACCTCAAGCTGGTCAAGGAAAAGACCCGCCTGATAGAACAGTTCAAGTCCCATAACGCGGTGTTGCGCAACTCCCTGGCCTTCCTGCCCACCGGCGAGGACGACATCCAGGGCCAGTTCGCCCGGCTGCCCGACACCTACAAACTGGAGTTGCAGAACGTTGCCATCGACACTTACGACCTGTTGCTCAGCAGCATGGAGTTCGCCCAGCTCAGTTCCCCGGAGATCGCAGCCGAGGTCCTGCTGGGCTTGAACCAGTTGGATGTCAACAAGGAGCGCCTGCCTGAAGGGTTGCTCAACTCCATCGAAGTCCTGCGCAGGCACATCGGGGTGATCCTGCGCGAACAACCCAAGGTGAATGAGTTACTGCTGGGAATCGGAGCGATCCCCTTGGCCGATCGCCTGGACACCATCAGCCACCTGCTCGAGAAGGACCAGGAAAAAGCCGCCGCCCAGTACGAGCGCAACCACATTTACCTGTTGGTGTTCGCCACGCTCCTGGTCTTGATACTGATCTGGCTGGCGATCCGGTTGATACGCAGCTTCGCCGAAATCAATCGGGTCAACAACGCCCTGCAAACCGCCAACGACGAGCTGGAACAGCGGGTCGAAGAGCGTACCCGCCAGCTCAAGGACACCCAGAGCGAGTTGATGGACACCGCCCGCCAGGCCGGCATGGCGGAAATCGCCACCAACGTGTTGCACAACGTCGGCAACGTTCTCAACAGTGTGAACATCTCCGCCGATCTGGTCAGCCGCAAACTGCGCAGCAGCAAGGCCCTGGGGCTGGGCAAGGCGATGCAGCTGATCAACGAACACGCCGATGACCTTGGGCACTTCCTCACCGAGGACGCCAAGGGCAAGCTGCTGCCCGGCTACCTCAACCAACTGGTCGAGGCCATCGCGTCGGAACAGCAGAGCCTGACCGATGAACTGGCCCAGTTGAGCAAGAGCGTGGACCACATCAAGGACATCGTCTCCACGCAGCAATCCTATGCCGGGGCCAGCAGCCTGCTGGAGCCTTTGGTGGTCAGCGAACTGCTCGAAGACGCCTTGCGCATGAACTCCGGCGCCCTGACCCGCCATCATGTTACGGTGATCAAGGAATACGGTGACGTGCCGCGGATCATGGGCGACAAGCACCGCTTGCTGCTGATCCTGATCAACCTGATCAGCAATGCCAAATACGCCATGGCCGGGGTGTCCAACCATGCGCGGAACATGACCCTCAAGGCCGCCGTCGTCGATGGCCAGACCTTGCAAATCAGCGTCAAGGACGAAGGCGAAGGTATCCCGGAGGAAAACATGACGCGCATCTTCGCCCATGGTTTTACCACGCGTAAGGAAGGCCACGGCTTTGGCCTGCACAGCTGCGCATTGGCGGCCATCGAAATGAACGGCCACCTCACCGCCCACAGTGAGGGGCCAGGCAAAGGAGCGACATTCCAATTGCAGGTGCCCCTGAAACTTGCAGAAGGTGAACCATGAACAGCCTGAGTAACCGCCGCATCCTGTTGATCGACGATACACCCGCCATTCATGAAGATTTCCGCAAGATCCTCACTCCGGAGGATGACAGCAACACGGATTTGCAGGACATGGAGAGCGCGCTGTTTGGCGAAGCACCGAAAGCTGCCGCCACCGTGTTCGAACTCGACTCGGCCTACGGTGGACAGGAAGGCCTGAACAAATTGCTGGGGGCAATGGCCAAGGAGCGTCCCTATGCCCTGGCCTTTGTCGACATGCGCATGCCCGAAGGCTGGGACGGCGCCAAGACCATCGAAGAACTCTGGAAGCGCGACCCGCAGTTGCAAGTGGTGGTTTGCACCGCCTATTCGGATTATTCCTGGGATGAATTGCTCGACCGTCTGAACGGCCACGACCGCTTGCTGATCCTGAAGAAGCCGTTCGACAACATCGAAGTCCAGCAGATGGCCAACACCCTGACCACCAAATGGGAAATGACCTCTCGCGCGCAACTGAAAATGAACAAGCTCGAAGACCTGGTAGAACAACGCACCCAAGCCTTCCGACAGGCAAGCGAGCTGCTGCAAATGGAGATCGACGAACGCAAGATGCTGGAAACCCAATTGGTGCAATCGGAAAAGCTCGCCTCGCTGGGCCAGTTGGCGGCCGGGGTGGCCCACGAAATCAACAACCCGATCGGCTTCATTTCTTCCAACCTGGGGGCGCTGGACGGCTACTTCGGCAAACTCCAGGAAATGCTCACCGCCTACGGCAGCGCCGAGGAGGCCATCACTTCGCCGGAGCTGGTGGTGAACTTGAGAAAGCTGCGTGAACAGGTGGAGCTGGATTTCCTGGTCGAGGACATCCCCCTGCTGATCAAGGAATCCAAGGATGGCATTGGCCGGGTCGGACAGATCGTCAAGGACCTGAAGGACTTCTCCCGCGTTGATTCCAGCCAGGAATGGCAGATGGCCAATTTGCAGCAGGGCATGGATTCGACGTTGAACATCGTCGCCAATGAAATCAAGTACAAGGCCGACGTGGTCAAGGAATACACACCCTTGCCGGAGGTGGAATGCCTGCCGTCGCAGATCAACCAGGTGATCATGAACCTGATCGTCAACGCCGCCCAGGCCATCGGCCCCGAACGCGGCACCATCACCCTGCGCAATGGGGTCGGTGAAGAAACCGTCTGGATCGAAGTGGCGGATAACGGCTCGGGCATTCCCCCCGAGACCCTGCAGAAAATCTTCGATCCGTTCTTCACCACCAAACCCATCGGCCAGGGCACAGGACTCGGGCTGTCGTTGTCCTACGGCATCGTGAAAAAACACAACGGCGAGATCACCGTACGCAGCGAAGTCGGCGTCGGCACCACCTTCCGCGTGGAATTACCGTTGCGGCAGATGAAACAGGCGAGCTGAGCCATCCCGGCAGTTCAATCGGTGGGAGCGAGCTCCCTCACCACAACTGCCAATCCAATTGTGGGAGCGAGCTTGCTCGCGATAACGGTGGGTCAGTCAATGCAGGTGTTGAACGTACAACCGCCATCGCGAGCAAGCTCGCTCCCACAGGTTTTCTGGTTCTCATAAACTGTTGTTCCAGCCAACACACAGCCCCTGTGGCAAGCTTCCGCACCACAACTGCCGAGCATCGTCGCCAATCCAATTGTGGGAGCGAGCTTGCTCGCGATAACGGTGGGTCAGTCAATGCAGGTGTTGAATGTGCGACCACCATCGCGAGCAAGCTCCCTCGCCACAAGCTGAATTCCAAGCTAATGTCTCGCCAATTGCTCACCCCCAAGGAAACCGTATGAGCCTGTCTCTGCTGAGTCGTTACGCCTTCTTTGCTGGCTGTGTCATCTTCACCCTCGCCAGCCTGCCATTCCTGCAACACGACTGGCTCTGGCCCATTGCGCTGGTGACCGGGCTGTTGAGCCTGTTGGGGGTGTTCGACCTGCTGCAAAGCCGTCATGCCGTACGGCGCAACTACCCGATCCTGGGCAATATCCGCTACCTGGTCGAAGGCATCCGCCCGGAGATCCGCCAGTACCTGCTCGAATCCGACAGCGATGCCCTGCCCTTCTCCCGGGCCCAGCGCTCGCTGGTGTACTCCCGGGCCAAGAACGAAAGCGCCGACAAACCGTTCGGCACCTTGATCGACGTGTACCAGACCGGCTTCGAATTCATCGGCCATTCCATGCGCCCGGCCCCGCTGAGCGACCCCAGCGGTTTTCGCGTGACCGTCGGCGGCCCGCAGTGCACGCAGCCGTACTCAGCATCGGTGTTCAACATCTCGGCCATGAGCTTTGGCTCCCTGAGCGCCAACGCCATCCGGGCGTTGAACCAAGGCGCGAAGCTGGGCAACTTCGCCCATGACACCGGTGAAGGCAGTATCAGCCCCTACCACCGCGAACACGGTGGCGACCTGACCTGGGAACTGGGCAGCGGTTATTTTGGCTGTCGCACCAGCGACGGACGCTTCGACCCCGAGCGCTTCGCCGCCCAGGCACAGAACCCGCAGGTGCGGATGATCGAAATCAAGATGAGCCAAGGCGCCAAACCCGGCCATGGCGGGATCCTGCCCAAGCACAAGGTCACCCGGGAAATCGCCGAGACCCGCGGCATCCTCATGGGCGAGGATTGTATTTCGCCGTCATGCCACAGCGCGTTTTCCACGCCGATCGAACTGATGCAATTCGCCCAGCAGTTGCGTGAGCTGTCCGGCGGCAAACCGGTGGGCTTCAAATTCTGCCTGGGCCATCCCTGGGAATTCATGGGCATCGCCAAGGCGATGCTGGAAACCGGGATCCTGCCCGACTTCATCGTAGTGGACGGCAAGGAAGGCGGCACGGGCGCGGCGCCAGTGGAGTTCACCGATCACATCGGCGTGCCGCTGCGCGAGGGCCTGCTGTTCGTGCACAACACCCTGGTGGGCCTGAACCTGCGGGACAAGATCAAGCTCGGCGCCAGTGGCAAGATCGTCAGCGCCTTCGACATCGCCAGCGTCCTGGCCATCGGTGCCGACTGGGCCAACGCCGCGCGCGGCTTCATGTTCGCCATCGGCTGCATCCAGTCCCAAAGCTGCCACACCAACAAATGCCCCACCGGCGTCGCCACCCAGGACACCCTGCGCCAGCGCGCCCTGGTCGTCCCGGACAAGGCCCAGCGGGTCTACAACTTCCACCGCAACACCCTCAAGGCCCTGGCCGAAATGCTCGCCGCCGCCGGGCTCGAGCACCCGTCGCAATTGCAGCCCAAGCATCTGGTGCGGCGGATGTCGGCTACCGAGGTCAAGTTGTTTTCCCAGCTGCATGTGTTTCTGAAGCCGGGGGAATTGCTGACGGGTGAGGTCAACGGGGCGTTTTATTCGCGGATGTGGCAGATGGCGCGGGCGGATAGTTTTGAGCCGATGGAGGTGGTGGCGGCGTGAACCAATCGCGCAGCGAACCGTTTCGACGCTGCGCAATTTTCCTTGCATCGGAAGGAACAGGGCAGTCTCTGACTATCGAGTCAAGTCGCTACAGTCGGCAACACGGCGGCTGATTTGCGTAGGCTCTTTCATAACGATGAAACCATAGTCGCCCAGCAGATAAATCCGGTAATACTGGTTGTCCACGATGGGCGCATAAACTAAATAACCCACACGGGTCGCATTGCGCCGCTCACGTTCCTTTGCCACGTTGGTGATGCCCATTAACGGTAAGCGTTCCGAGAGCATGAAGTAGTCGATATTTAGCAAATAAGGCAGCACCGGAAGCTCTCGGAACGAACCGCAAGCGCTTACCAGCCAGTACTCGGAATAGGTGATCGATAGATAAATCCGCTTTGCTTCGTACAGTTCCCGGTGTGAAGTGATGTCGTACCCCAAACTGTAAAGCGCACCGTCGGCGAAGGTTTTTTGCAGAGTCAGCACCCGACCATAAGCGAAGGACAGTGAAAGCGTCGCCAGAAGCGGAAGGAGGAGCAATAACGGCAAACGAGGATGGATTGGAGAAAGAGCCAGATACGCAAGATAAAAGCAGAACATCAGAAGCACACCGAAGCCCATCAAGGTACGCGCGCCTTCGTTGAAATCACGAAAAACCAGCGTGATACCAGGCACCAGCAGGATCAATAAGGGCAGCGTCATCGAACATCCCAGAAACAACACGAAAGTTTTCCAACCCTGCTCCTCACGCTCCAGCAACCTGTTGCCCAATCGTATGGCGCCGATCAGCGCCAACACAACCAGCGCGGCTAGCAACCAGGCGTGGCCGCCGTGAAACAGCAGCGCAACTTTCTCGGCCACCCGTTCCATGTTGATGCCGATTTGCAGCAACGGATCGGCTTTCCAATTCAACAATGCAGTCCGCTCCGGCCCCATGAGCAACACGGCGGTGGCAAAGTAAATCAGAACGGCCAAACCAAGCTGAGCCAACTTCCAACCCAGCATTTCCAGCCATTGCAGGTACGGTTCCCGTTTATATGCCGCTGTGAGCAATTCCAGGCAACACAGGCCCAGAAACACATTGAAGCTGACTTGATAGAGCCCGAATGCCAGCACCAACAAACCGGCTGGCACCCACCACTGACGTATTCGCGAAGTCCCCTGAAAGGTCATTGCGTAAATGACCGCGACCAGACTCAGTGCCATCGCGGGGCCGTCGTATTGATACGACAGGTTCTGCAACAGGAAGGGGTTGTACCAGAGGGGCAACGGGACCAAACAACAGACCAGTGTCGGCTGAGGGAAGTAATGAAAGGTCAGGCGAGTCAAAGCTAGGGACATGGCCAATGCGGCGAGCAACAACGGCAGCGGAAAAATGTCCGGCGCGGCGCGGGTGAGGGACAGCACTTGATACAACAGATCAGAAAACCAGCGCCCTTGGTTGGTCCAGGCCATTCCAGCTTCCAGTGCCCGCCAGTTATCGTCGATATAGCGAAAATCAGCGAGGATCAACGGCAGGACGTAAAGCAATATCGCCGTTGAAAAAAACAGCGCGACCTGACGACGATTGAGCTCGCGATAGAAAAAGTCGCTCATCATGATTCATCCCGGGATTTCAGCCTGCTTTTCCGGATCATTTCCTTGATGACATGCCAGGGTCGGTGCCTGGTCTTCAGATATCCGTCCGACGTACTCACCCAATACTCCAATGCCGACCCATTGCATCCCGCCTGGAAACAGAGTCGCGGATGTGGCAGATGGTGCGGGCGGAGAGTTTTGAACCGCAGGAGTGGGTAGCTGCGTAATAGTGACTTGATCGCCTGCCTCAGTTGACACAGCTGTCGCTATAGGAATGAACAGGGAAGCAGTCATCTTCCCCTTGGTCAAGACAACGATTGGCTTCCAATCGTTATCAAATAGAGGCCTGACATGAGGTAATACAGTGGTGGAAGAACGTCTCGCGCCGTGATGGACCAGATCTGCCAAGACTCGTGCCTGGCAAGCAGCACACTGAAAGCCTTGTCATACCAGATAGCGGGAGCCGTGATTCCGTGAAAACGTACCACGAGCGCAAGGGCTAGCACAGCCGCCAAAGCTGAACGATCAACGAAACGTTCATTGGCGATGTCCACGAAACACCACAAATCGGGACAACAGGAAACCGATCACCAGGCTCAACAGTGAAAATACCGCGACAGTCAGCAGGCCATGGACCTGCCAGCGATCACCCAAGTAACCCACGATGAAACTGAGCGTCCCCATGACACATAAGAAAAGAACATAGCCCAACACTGAGGTCTTGGCCTCGAATGTGTAGAGCGCATTGACATAAAAAGAGAACGAGGCCGCCACGCAAAAGGCAGTGAAGTTACTCAACGCTTGATTGAGGCCGAACGCCACCCGCAGCACGAAAAACACTTGCCAATGGATCAGCGTATTGGCCAGCCCAATCAGGGCGTAACTGAAAAAGCCTTTCCATAACGTTTTCATGGATGCCCCCGACCGGGACGGTTCGTAAGGCTATTCAATCTAGGGTTCTGTCGATACTCGGTCTACTGTAAGAACTAACAGGTGTCCTGTAGTTCAGCTGGCTGTGGCGCACAAAAAAAGCCCCGATCATCCGACCGGGGCTCTCTTCTACATCGCCGTCAACTTACGAAGCTGAACGCACCGCCCTCTGCACATCACCGGTCGGTTGCAACTTGAAGGTGTAAAACAACACCGTCAGCAACACCAGAAACGCCGGCCCCACATAAAGCGCCACACGGGTATCCGGGAAGTACGCCATCAGGCCCACCACCAGCACCAGGAACGCCAGTGCCAGGTACGAGCTGACCGGGTACAGCCACATGCGGTACTTGAGGGCCGCACGCTCCGAAGCGCTCAGGCTTTTGCGGAATTTGAGCTGGGCCAGCAGGATCATCACCCAGGTCCAGATCGCGCCGAAGGTGGCGATGGAGGTCACCCAGACGAAGACCTTCTCCGGCACCAGGTAATTGAGCAACACGCCCAGCAGCAGCGCGGCGATGGACAGCAGCAATGCGCGACGCGGCACGCCGTTGGTCGAGGTCTTGGCGAAACCGGCCGGGGCCTGGCCGTTCTGCGCCAGGCTGTAGAGCATCCGTCCGGTGCTGAAGATGCCGCCGTTGCAGGACGACAGTGCCGCGGTGATCACCACGAAGTTGATGATGCCGGCGGCGGTCTTGATGCCCAGGCGCTCGAAAGTCATCACGAATGGACTGCCTTGGGTGCCGATCTCGTTCCACGGGTAGATCGACAGGATCACGAACAGCGCGCCGACGTAGAACAGCAGGATCCGCCAGAACACCGAACCGATGGCGTTGGGGATGGTTTTCTGTGGGTTCTTCGCCTCACCGGCGGTCAGGCCGATCATCTCCACGCCCAGGTAGGCGAACATGACCATTTGCAGGGACATCAACACGCCGGACACGCCGTTGGGCATGAAGCCGCCGTGGGCCCAGAGGTTGGAAATGCCCAGGGCCACACCGTCGTTGCCGAAGCCAAAGGCGATGATGCCGACGCCGCCGATGACCATGGCGATGATGGTGACGATCTTGATCAGGGCGAACCAGAACTCGAATTCACCGAAGGCCTTGACCGCGATCAGGTTGATCGAGCCCATGCTGACCAGTGCCGCCAAGGCCCAGATCCAGCGGGGCACGTCGGGGAACCAGATGCCCATGTACACCGCCACGGCGGTGATCTCCGCTACACAGGTCACCAGCCACAGGAACCAGTAGTTCCAACCGGTCAGGAAACCTGCCAGTGGGCCGAGGTAATCCTGGGCATAGCGGCTGAACGAACCGGCCACCGGGTTGTGCACGGCCATCTCACCGAGGGCGCGCATGATCACCAGGATCGCCAGGCCGCCAATGATGTAGGACAGCATGATCGCCGGGCCGGCCATTTCGATGGCCTTGGCCGAGCCGAGGAACAGCCCGACACCGATGCAGGCGCCAAGCGCCATCAGGCGGATATGCCGCTCGCCGAGTTCACGTTTGAGCGGACCGCCCTGGGCGGTCTCGCCATGGGGCAGATGATTGCCGACAGGCATAGGGGTAACCTCGTCTTGTTATTGGATTAGCCACCGAGTGTCCAAAGCCACAGGCCGGTAAGCCTGCCGCCTTGCCGAAACCGGGTCTGTCTTTTGGGCAGACCGTCCTGTGGAACGACAACCTCAGGATCAGCGGGTCGTGCAGTATAAAAAGCCAGGGATAGAGAGATTCACTGTAAAACCTGGAAATTTCAGGGATAAGCCTGCGCCAGAAGCAGCTTTTAGAGAGGTGTTGTCTGGGATTCAGGTCATTCGGAAACGCCGCCGAGTATTGCACAGTGATGGTGCAGCGTCATGTTTTGGCATGGGGCGATGGCTCTAGCGCAGGGTTTTCCGGACACCACTGCCCGTTATGATGGGGATTATCTGTGGCAGGGGATTTATTTGTGGCGAGGGGATTTATCCCCGTTGGGCTGCGCAGCAGCCCCTCAACCGCAGCCCGGGTATTTCTGGACAATCGAGTTGCCTGTATTGGGGCTGCTTCGCAGCCCAGCGGGGATAAATCCCCTCGCCACAGAGAAATCCAACCGCAGATAAATCTCCTCACTACAGGGAATCCATGTTCCTCGGGCCAGACAGGGAGCATGAGTCACTTCAAAGCCATGCAGTATCCCAGAGAGGGTAATCGCCGATACATTCCACCAGCCCAGCCCGCAGCGGATTATCAATGATGTAGTCGGCGGAGGGCCGCAGCTCCTCGTTGTCACGAATCGCGCGATCATGGAAGCCGCTTTGCCAAAGCGGGCCAGAGGTTTTGGTCATGTTATTGACGTGATGGGTGCATCGAGCCTTGGTGGCACCGATGACACGACTCAGATGGCCGTCGTGGAGTTGCAGCAACCAGTGAAAATGATCCGGCATCACCACCCAGGCTAAAGAGTTCACCAGGCCAGAATCATGGGCGCATTTGAATTCTGCAACCAACAATCTTCCAACCTTCCAGTTGGCAAAAACAGGACGGCGCTGATGACTAACGGCCGTCACCAGGTAGGCGCGTCCTTGCTCCGAATAACGTCCTCGACGCAAGCGATGTGAGTTGGGGCGTGGATGCATTCCTTGCTTCCTTTGAGAGGGTTTGGATGCAGCGTAGCCATGCTGTTGTTTGATCGACGCTGAGAAGGTCGAGCGAATACTCCGAAGCTTATGTAGTACTTGTGATGTAGGGACTTATCTGTGGCTAGTGGGAGTCATGACAGACCGGTACCCACAATTTCCCCTCCCCCCACGCCAACCACCGTCTAAGCTTCAAGCAAGTCCGATCAATCTGCTTAATGGATCAGTCGACTATGGGCGCTTTGTGGCAAACCGATTCGAATGAACCTGTGGTCCCGACTGAACGTATGGAAGAAGCGCCTTTACCTCAAAAAAAACGCCGCGCACGGCATGGCTGGCGGGCATTCTGGTTGTTGTTGCTGATTATCGTGGTGGTGGTCGGCCTGGCGGTGGCCAAGGAAATGCGCACGTCGCGATTTCAGGCCCGGGAGCTCAGCAAGTATGCCGAATCCCTGAGCTACTCGGTGCAGCCGGGGCCCAGCGATGCCATCGTCTACCCTGGCGCAGGCCCGTTCGACCGGCGCCTGGGCTACAGCGCGCTGGGGGAATTCCTGCCGCGCCTGCTCAAGCGTGACTATGTGATCCAGGCCCAGGCGCGGTTTTCGCCGGCGTTGATGGGCTACGTCGAAAAAGGCCTGTTCGTGCCCTACACGGAAAAGATCCAGGCTGGATTGACCATCACCGACTGCCGCGCCGCGCCGGTCTATCAGTTCAAGTACCCGCAGCAGCTGTATGCGAACTTCGAAGCGATCCCGCCCGTGGTGGTGCAGAGCCTGTTGTTCATCGAGAACCGTTTTCTGCTCGACCCCAAGCAACCCTTGGCCAACCCGGCCGTGGACTGGCCGCGCTTCGGCATGGCGGCCTGGTCGCAAGTCGCCAAGCTTTTGAGCCTGCCGGGGCAATCCGCCGGGGGCAGCACCCTGGCCACACAACTGGAGAAATACCGTCACTCGCCAGAGGGCCTGACCGTGTCCGGCGCGGAGAAAATCCGCCAGATGATTTCCGCCAGCGTGCGCGCTTACCAGGGCGGCCCGCAAACCCTCGAGGCGCGGCAGCGGATCATCCGCGACTACCTCAACAGCGTGCCGCTCTCCGCCGTGCCGGGGCATGGTGAAGTCCACGGCATGGCCGAAGGCTTGCGGGTCTGGTATGGCGCCGACTTCAATCGGGCCAATGAACGCTTGGCCAGCACCGCGACCGATCCCCAGAGCCTGGCGGAAAAAGGCCTGGCCCTGCGGGAAATGCTGTCGTTGATGATCGCCCAGCGCCGGCCGTCCCATTACCTGTCCAAGGGTCATGATGAACTGGCGCGCCTGACCGACAGCCACATCCGCCTGTTGGCACAGAACGGCGTGATCGACGCGGCCCTGGCCGACGCAGCCCTGGCGAGCAAGGTCAGCTATCGCGACTGGGTCCAGGACCCGACCGTGCAGCCCAACGAAACCAACAAAGGCATCAGCGCCGCCCGCAGTCGCCTCGCCGCCCTGCTCAACCGCCCGCTGTACGACCTCGATCGCCTCGACCTGTCCGCCACCAGCACCTTGCAAAGCGATTTGCAGGCCCAGGCCACCGACTACCTCAAGCGCTTGGCCGACCCGGCCTTCGCCACCGAGATCGGCCTGATGGGAGAACGCCTGCTGACTCCCACCAGCACCACCCAGGTGCGCTACAGCTTCACCCTGCTGGAACTGACCCCCGATGGCTCGCGTGTGCGAGTGCAGACCGACAGCACCGACCAGCCTTTCGACATCAACGAAGGCAGCAAGCTGGAACTGGGCTCCACCGCCAAGTTGCGGGTGCTCACCACCTACCTGCAGATCATCGCCGAACTGCACGAGCGTTATGCCCAGCAGACCCCGGCGGCGTTGAAGAAAACCGAAGTCGCCGAGCAGGACCGCCTCTCCCGCTGGGCCGTCGACTACCTGATCCAGAACACCGACCGCAGCCTGCCGACGATGCTCGAGGCCGCGTTGGACCGGACCTACTCGGCCAGCCCTGGCGAAGCCTTTTTTACCGGTGGCGGGCTGCACACCTTCCACAACTTCCGCAGGGAAGACGACGGTCGCCTGCCCACGCTGCGCGACGCCTTGCGAGAATCCATCAACCTGCCGTTCATCCGCCTGATGCGCGACCTAGTGCGCTACGCCACCTATGCCGGGCCCAACAACAGTTCCGAACTGCTCAAGGACGACAAGGACCCGCGCCGCCAGGAATACCTGGCCCAGTTCGCCGACCGCGAAGGTACCTCGTTCCTGCTCAGGTTCTGGAAGAAATACCAGAAAAAGGACACCGGCCAGCGCCTGGAAACGTTCCTCGACGGCATGCGCCCTACCGCTATCCGCCTGGCCGCCGTGCACCGCTATTTCTTTCCCAACGACAGCCAGGAGAGCTTCAACCGCTTCGTGCGCGCCCACTTGAAGTCGGCCAAGAGCGCCGAAAAACTCACCGACGAACGCCTCGAACGGCTCTACCAAAGTTATGGCCCCGGCGCCTATGACCTGCCGGACCAGGGCTTCATCGCCAAGGTCCACCCATTGGACCTGTGGTTGATGGGTTACCTGCTGAACAACCCCGACGCCAAGTTCAGCCAGATCGTCAAGGCCAGCCAGTTCGAGCGCCAGGAAGTCTACAGCTGGCTGTTCAAGAGCCGGCACAAGAGTGCCCGCGACAGTCGCATCCGTACCATGCTGGAGATCGAGGCCTTTTTGGATATCCACCAGCGCTGGCAGAAAGTCGGTTACCCGTTCGATCACCTGGTACCGTCGCTGGCCACCGCCATCGGCAGCTCCGGGGACCGCCCGGCTGCGCTTGCCGAACTGGTGGGCACCATCCTCAACGATGGCATCCGCCAACCGGCGCTGCGGGTGGACAGCCTCGACTTTGCCGTCGGCACGCCTTACGAGACACGGCTGCTGAACAACCCGGACAACGGCAAGCGCGTGATGCCAGTGGAAGTGGCCCAGGCCTTGCGCGGTGCGCTGTCCCAGGTGGTGGATGCCGGCACCGCGAAACGCGTGGCCGGCAGTTTCAAGCTGGCCGACGGTACGCCGCTGGCGATGGGCGGCAAGACCGGCACCGGCGACAACCGCATCGAAGCGGTCGGCTCCGGCGGACGAGTGATCAGTTCCAAATCAATCAACCGCACCGCCACCTTCGTGTTCTACATCGGCGACAGTCATTTCGGCACCCTCACCGCCTATGTACCGGGGGCCTCGGCGCAGAACTTCAAGTTCACCTCGGCCTTGCCGGTACAAGTACTCAAGGGCATGGCGCCGTTTCTCTCGCCTTACTTGCAGCCGGGCAGTCATACCCAGTGCAAGCCGTTGGTGGCGAGGCAATGAGTCACGGGAATGTGGTGCAAGTACCCTGTGGCGAGGGGTTGCCCTCAGATCAGGGGTTGCCCCAGATCAGGGATTGACCCGAGGCACCGCGTCGAAGATCACGGTGAAGTCGGCGTTATACATGCCGGGAGAGAGAGGGCGAGTCGGCGAGTTCGCAACCACGATGTACATGTCCGCCTGGGTACCGGGTGTGGACGTGGCATCGTCGACGACTTCCTGAGGTCGGTCGTCCAGAGGTACACCGTTGAATAAAGCCCTCAGGGAGACAACATCGACACCGTTGGTCAAGTGGATGGCCCCTGTACTCGCCCCGTTCTCGATGTAGGCGTGGACCGAACCATCGGTGTTCTTTACGTCAAAGGTGTGGCGCAAAGGGGTGAATTTGTAGGTCAGGGGGTTGTAGTACATGTATTCGTCCTTACCAAAATCCGGATTCCGGGGCTGCACGTGGAACTGCTTGGTCGGAATGTTCGCCTCGATATGGATGGATGAACGTGCATCATCGGCGCCCAGCACCAGCGGCGAACTTAGCGCGGCAGTCCCCAAAGCAATAACGGATAAAACTTTCTTGAACATGCTTGATACCTTTTTTTAGTAATAAAAAGCGCAGGAGCAAAACTTGCTCCCACCGTCACTGACCCAGCGCTCCCTCGCCACAGGAGTGCTGGTTCAAATGATCTTTGCCGCAGGGTTCGCGGTTGCTACGGCGCGGTGGCGTCGAACACCATGTGCACCGTGCCGTAGTAGTCCCCCGGCTTGTAATCGTCATCGGGCCTGATGGCGGCAATTTCCAACGGCACCTGGCGTCCGGGCCGGGCTTCGGTGGCCGTGACCACCTGGGCCGAATCCAGGGTCAGTGCGACGCCATTGAAGGTCACCCGCAGATCGATGCGCTCACGTCCATTGGACAGATACGCCTCTTCCCCCAGGCGGGCACCGATGGCACCGTTGCTGTTCTTCACCTCGTAGGTGGCCCGCAACGGGCTGAGCTCGCCGGTGATGGTGCTGAAGGGCAGGCGCTGTTCGCGCTGGACCAGTTGCGGGTCGAGGGGCACCACATGAAAGTCGACGGTGGGGATGGTCACGTAGACCTCGAAGGTTTCCCGTTCGACCGCGCCCCAGGCCTGGACCCAGGGCAACATAACGGCGCTCAGTGCGAGGGGGCGTACCAGTGTCTTGAACATATTTGATTACCTGTGGCGTCAACGACGGTTCGGCGACGGCGACCGTCAACCTTTGATCTCGACGTTTTTCTGCTCGCTGCCTTCGATCAGCGTGAAGCGATATTCGCGCCCCGCCTCCTTGTCGAACGAGAACGTCCGGCCGGCCATGATGTGGTGCTTGGTGGTGGGCCGGCACTCGTTCTCTTTCTTCGCTTCGCAGTCCTTGAACTCATCGATCACCAGCACGCTGTTGCCGTTATTGCGTATCTGGTAGCGATTGGCGCTGTCATCGATCACGGTCTCGAAGCGGGTGTCCTTGGGCCGTACGAAAAACACCGTGCCGTAGCCCGCCAGCACCTTGACCCCCGCCCCGACGCGCTCCTTCTTGTATTCCTCGCGCTCCTCCTTGCTGATGGCGAACTCGTCTTCGGCCTCCGGCACCACCGGCACGAAGCGCACGCGGAAGTACCGTTCCTTGTCGCGGTTGCCCATGAACAGCAAGCGCGTGCCCTGCACCCCGTTGGCCGGCACGATCAGCCGCGCCGGGCTGGCCATCAACCCGTCCTTGGCCTGGGCACTGGCCTGGTTCTGCAACGGCACTTCCTGGTAGCTGCCGTCCTCGTTATAGATAATCTCCAGGATATTGACCTTGACGAACGCCGTGGACGTGCCGCCATTGAATATCCGCTTCATGTAGGTGGTCTTGTTGCCGTCCAGGTAGTCGTAGACCACCCCGACGCCGATCTGCGGACCGGCCTGGGCCACGCCGCAAAACAGATAGAGTCCAACCCATGCCAATAGATGTTTCATCGCTTTTCCAACCTCATGCATTTCACGCAACTCACTAAAAATCCTGGCCGACCGGCCGTTTAAATTTCAGAATCCCAGACCACCGTGACGTTGCCGGAGTAGGCCTTGGCGCCGCTGTCCAACATCTCCTCGACATTGCCGCGCACCACCTCGAAGTGCAGCGTTCCTGGCCGTCGATCGACATAAAACCCCGGCTGGATCAACTCGGTGCCCGTGCCGTCACGAAACAACGGGCGGTGGCTGATCGGTTGCCCGGCGGCATCCGTCAGGCCCTCGGGCAGGGTCACGCTGACCTCCACCGGCACGGCGTGCCCTGTGGCGGTTTCGGAGATGGCGCAGGTATTGGCGCTGACGTGCTGGCATTCGAGGGCCATCTTGAAGCGTGACGAGGCCGAGATATGAAAACGCTGGTCGCGGAACAATCGCGTGGGTTTGCGCCCGCTGTTCAGCCAGGCTTGCCAGCCTTCCTGGGGGACCAGTTCGACGCGGTTGCCGCCGGGGGGTACTTCTACTTTGAGGGTGTGTTCGACCGTCAGTTTGAGATTGAGGGTGATCACCGAATCCGTGGGGATCATCACATCCCCCATGTCAAAGTCCTGCCCTGGTCCGACGCCGTAGGTCAGAGAACCGGTATATAGGCCAGACGACATTTTCAAAGGGTTGGGTGTGCGCAGTTCGTAGGCGAAATCCAGATTGCGGTAGGACATGCTGGGGATCAGGTAATTGGCTCTTTTGGCGCACACACCTTCGGTAGGTGTCTTCCAGAAAAAGTTGTAGATATTGTGGTTGTAGGTCGAATAGCCGCTACCTCGACAAGGCGAAGGCGCATAAAGCCAACTGGAGCCGCTCCATAACCTCTGATGGGCCTGTAGAGCGTTTACGCCGCCGCCGACCAAATCGACCACGCTGCCAGGAAACTGATACCGCGAGCCCACGCCGGATATCCGCACTTGAACGATCTCTGTTTCGCCTGTACCGGTATGGGTCACCTGCGCCAAACGCCAGCTGGCCGGCACATCGAACATCGCCCCTTGCCGGGGATCCCCATGATTTGCCTGAATCGGACGAGCCGATTCGAAAGTAATGGGCACCTGAATACTGAACATTTTTTCCCGCTCACATACCGCCGGATACAGTCCGCAGTAACCCGATACCGGGGTGGTATTGAGAAAGGAGTTTTCATTGGGCTTCGAGGGATCCGGCCTGAAGATGGCGGTGACATCCTTGCTCACGGCATCAGCCGTCGATGCACAGGTCAACAACAACACCGAAACCATGCCTTGCACTGCCACTGGTAACTGCTTCATCTACACCCCACCCTCATATCGGCTCGGACTGGCCAAGCCACGCCTTTTAAACTTCCGAATCCCAGATCACCGTGACATCGCCGCTATAGCGCGTGGCGCCGCCGTCCAGCATCTCTTCGACGCTGCTACGGCCGATCTCGAAGTGCAGCATTCCCGGCCTGCGGTCGACATATAAGCCCGGCTGGAACAACTCGGTGCCACTGCCATCGCGCAACAGCCGGCGACGGTTGACCGGTTGCCCGCTGGCGTCCGTCAAGCCATCCGGCAGGGTCACGCTGACGTCCACCGGCACGGCATGGCCGGTGCCGGTCTCGGTGATCGCGCAGGTATTGCCGCTGATGTGCTGGCATTCCAGCGCCATCTTGAAACGGGAAGAGGCGGAGATATGGAAGCGCTGGTCGCGAAACAGCCGAGTCGGTTTGCGGCCGCTGTTGAGCCAGGCTTGCCAGCCGTCCTGGGGGACCAGTTCCACGCGGTTGCCGCCGGGGGGAACTTCGACCTTGAGGGTGTGTTCGACGGTGAGTTTGAAGTTGAGAGTCAACAACGAGTCGCTAGGAATCATGACATCTCCCGCGTCAAAGTCCTGCCCCGGCCCAATGGTGTAATTCAGAGAACCCGTGTACTGGCCTGATGACATTTTCAACGGGTTGGGTGTACGCAGTTCATAGGCAAAATCCACCGATAGATACTTCAGACTGGGGATCGGATAACGGGCCGTCTTGGCGCACACGCCCTCTACCGGAGTCTTCCAGAAAAACGGGAAATCCGTATGGCTGGCGCCTATCCAACCAGCGCTCTGACATGGCGCCGGAGCAGTCTGCCAATTAGTCCCCCAGAGCATTCCATGGGCCGTCCTGAGGTCCACACCGCCACCCACCAGATTGACGGCAGGAGAAGGGAGCCGATAGGTTGCCCCTATGCCAACCCAGCGCATTTCAACGGTTTCCGTTTCACCTGACTCTGCATGGGTCACCTGTAGCGTGCGCCAACCGGCGGGCGTCCTGAACATCGCGCCTTTACGAGGGTCACTGTGATTCGCCTCAAAAGGACTGTTCGAATCAAAGGTCACAGGCAACAGGATGCTGGCGATATTCTGGTTCTTGCATATCTGCGGCTGATGCTGACAGTAGCCACCGATCGGAGTGGTGTTGAGAAACACATTTTCTTGGGGCTTCGAAGCATCGGGCCTGAATATCGCTGTGATATCCCGACTCACGGCATTGGCAGCAGGCACGCAAGCAAACAACAACACTGAAACCACGCTGCGCACGGCTACCGAAAAAGGTTTCATCTATACAACCTCATACATCAATGCGAATCCTTGCAGGTTTTTGGGGGAAAACTTCACCGTGGGAGCAAGGCTTGCCCGCGATGCAGGCACCCCGCTCTCCTGGTGAGTTGGTGTTATCGTTCATCGCGGGCAAGCCTTGCTCTCACAGCTCATGTCATGAGCGCTGCTTCGCCGGGTCAGCCGCGGCCAACGTGCTATCGGCCAGGCTGTCCGGGGTGCAGCGCAGGTCGCCGATCATCAACACGTCGCCTTCCTCGCTGGCGGTTTCCGGGTCGAGGCGGAAGCGGCAGAACAACTCGTTGCCGTAGCGCACTTCCAGGGTCGGGGACGCGGCATTCATCTCCATGGAGAAGAACCCGTCCACCTCGCTGACGCCGCGGCTGGCGTGGTTGATCACGTGATGGCCCTTGAGCGGCTGGCCCTGTTCGTCCAGCAGGCGGCCGAGCACGGTCACGGTTTTCATCACGCTGACCTTGCGGTAGTCCACGCCGCCCTTGTTCAGGTGATAGCGGGTGCGTGTGGGCTCGATGCTCGCCGCTGGCGGATGGACGCCCTCGAAGTCGAAGGTGACCATGCTGTTTTTATAAGCGGTGATCGGCACGAAGTTACGGCCGGGGTGCAACGTGGTGCTGCCGCCAGTCAGGTCGTCGGCGCGCAGCACGATGTTGTCCAGGTCGGTCTCCACGTCGACGATCATCCCTGCGCCGCGACCTTGCGGCACCCCGGTGAAGGTGGCTTTCTGGCCGCCCACGGCGACCGTGCTGCTGAGGTTCAGGCCGCCAGTAAGGTTGTCGTTGTAGGACGAGCGCTGGATGAAACCATCGCCGTAGAGCGAGTCGGTACTGAAGCTGGCGAGGCCGGACAGGCCCACGCCATAGGTATCGGCCAGCGCCGTGGCGGAGACGCTTTGCAACACGTGGTCCTGGAGGTCGCGGCGATAGGTCAGCGAGGCATTGTTGTCCCGGTCGCCTTCGCGGGAGGTGCGGGTGCCAATGCTGCCCGACCAGTATTCGCCCGGGCCGCCCAAGGCCACGCTGAGGCTCAGGTCCACGCCGCGATTACGCCGGTCGTTGGTGCTCGAAGAGCCAGGACGGTCGAACACCGACAACCGCCAGTTGGCATCGCTGCCACGCAGCTTGCCGCGCTGGGTCCAGCCCAGGTCCAGGCCCGTGCCCTGGACATTGCCTTCGCTGTAGGCCAGCCGCCCGTTGATGGAGGTCTTGTTGCTCAAGCGATGATTGACCGACAGCGACGAGTTGCTGGTGTGGCCGACGTACACGTCGCGCTGGCGGATACGGGTGCCATCCGGCAGGGTCTCGTAGGTGTTGCGGGTATCCAGCCAACTGCGGTTGTGGCTGGCCACGACGCTGCCACTGCCGTAGCTGTACATGCCCTGCAAGTCCATGCCATTGCCGTACTGTTCGGTCTGGTAGACATTGGCGTACAGGCTGGTACTGCTGGCCAGCGTCCAGTCCACCGAAGTGCCCACTTGCAGTTTGTCCTGCACCTGGCGCATGGAGCCCCCCAGGATCACCCGTGGGTGCAGCAGGTAATTGACGCCGAGGCCCGCCGTGGTGAAACCCGAGGGCTGGTCGTCCCAGTTGCTCCACAACCGGGTTTCGCGCCCGGCGAACAGGTTGTAGCGCCAGCGATCTTCCGTGCTGCTCCAATTGCTGGGTTTGTAGACCAGTTCCTGGCTGGTGGCGGTGGTTTGCCCGTCCTCGATCAGTCGAACTTCCACCTCGTAGATACCGCCAGGCAATGGCCGGGTGTCCAGGCTCTGCAAGCCGGCGCTGACGGCCTGGGTGTTGATCAACAGGCCGCTGCGATAAATCTCCACCGACGCCTGGCGGCTGGCGGTGACATAAATGGGGTAGACGCTGGGCTTGGGATTGTCGACGACCAGGCTGTCGGAACTGCCGAACATCACCCCCAGCGCAGTGTCCGGGTTGGCGCCGAACGAACGGATCTGACGGTTCAGGCCATCGGAGCTGGGCGTGAAGTAACCCAGGCGGAAAAATTGTCCTTCCAACTCTCGTTGGGTATAGAGCTCGTGGACGGCGTGGTAAATCTTGTCGTCCGGCCCGCCAAGACGCGAGAGCTGAAGGTCCAGGGACTGGCTCCAGTTGCCCACGCTGGAACTGGCGTTGAGGCCATAGCGCCCCCCGGTGTCCTGTTCCTGGCCACCATTGAGATTGAGTTGGTTATTGAAGATAAGACCGAAGCTGCCCTCTTTGGGCTGGTCGTAAAAACGCCGGGGCTCGGTCGAGCGCTCGACGTCTTGGGTCAGGATCGACACCAATGAATTCTCGAGACTGTAATGCACGGCCAGCAACCCCGCCGAACAATTGGTTTCACAGGCACCGAGCGTGATGCCCTGCTTGAGGCGTTGTTCCCATTGCTCGCGTTCGACAGCCTTGATCGAACTCTCCTGGGTTTCGGTGAACTCGAGCAGGGTAATACGATCATCTCGCGTCAAGACCACCATGGCCTCACCGAGATACTGTTGATTGAGTTCAATACGAACCGCGAGCGGCACATCGAAGAAGTGGGCTTCAAACTCCGCCGGCAACCCCTTGGCCTGGGACAGCAGGCTCGTGGGTGTCGTACCGGGTGCAGTTGGCGCGGCCAATGCATTGGCGCACAACAATAGCGCGAGCGCACCTGCGATGGGTGTCATCGAAAACATCAACGGGACTCTCATTATCAGCGAGCTATCAAGGCATTCCAGGTACAGGCCTGCCGGCTGGGGAGCGCCGGCAGGCCTGTCGCGCGGCCCGGGAAGAGGTGGAACTCACCGGGCGGCAGAGGGCATTACGGGCGCGGCACGGCGTCGAAGATGACGGTCATGTCAGCGGTGTATACGCCGTTCTGAGTAGCCAGAGGCTTGGCCGGGCTAATGGTCATCTCAGCCTGGGTGCCCGGTGTGGAGGTCGCGTCGTCCACCACTTCCTGGGGGATGGCGGTCAGGGTGACACCGTTGAAAGCGGTGGTCAGGGCGATGGCATCGCTGCCGTTGAACAGCGAAGCCGGGCCGTTTTCGATGTAGGCGTTGACCGAACCTTCGGTGTTCTTCACGTCGTAGGTCTGACGCAGCGACGTCAGGGTGCCGCTGACGGTGTTGTAGTTCATGGTTTCATTCTTACCCCAGTTCGGGTCACGTGGCTGCACGTGGAACTGCTGGGTCGGAATGTTCGCCGTGATGTGGATGGAGGAACGCGCATCATCCAGAGCGAACGCCAGCGAAGAACTCAGGGCCGCAGCGGTCAGGGAAGCTGCGGTTACGATTTTCATGAGCATTGTTAACACCTGTTCATAGCAATAAAGAGGGAAGGGTTGAAGTTGCAGGCCAAATACAGCTTGGCGTGCCCCTTTCAACGCCGGTGCATGATCGTCGCTCTTTAATTAAAAATAAGCAGGAAAGTTCGCATAGGCTTGTAGTAAAGCGAACATACAACACAGAGAAAAATACGCAATTTTCGATAAAACGTAACTTTTAATGTAAGAGCATTCCCACATTCCCACTAGTTACGGTTAATACTTCCTGATACCCACCCAGTTTCGTCCCGCAAACTTAAGGGATTCAGGTAAGGTCATACTTCACCTCTTGTAGGACACAACTAAGATATATCTTCATTTCAAGATGTATCTATATAAGCGAAGATATATCTGAAGTCAAAGATATATCTCGATTCTATTTATGCGCAACAGAGAGCAAACACATGACAGTCCTTTATTCCCCTTCCTCTCATGAACAGGGTCGTCAGGATGGCTTCGAACGACGCCCGTCCGGTCGCGATCGCGGCAGTCGCGGCCCACGGGTTTTCGCCGCTGGCGACTTGAAATTGCTGTTGCTGGCCCTGATTGCCGAGAAACCTTGCCACGGCTACGAGCTGATCCGGCAGATCGAGTCCATGTTCGACGGTGCCTACAGTCCCAGCCCCGGCGTGATCTACCCGACCCTGACCCACCTTGAAATGGGTAAGATGATCAGCGGCGACGCCGAGGGTGGAAAAAAATGTTACAGCGCGACCGATGCCGGACGTCTATTCCTTCAAGACCAGGCCGAAGCGCTGGACGGCGTGCGGATGCGCATCGAAACCAGCAAGCGCACCCTGCGTGACCAGGATCGGCCTGCCGAGATCCACGAAGCGGTGGGTCACCTGCGTGATGCGCTACAGATGCATCAAGGCCGCTGGAGCCCGGAAGAAATCCTGCGGGTAAGCGGCCTGCTCAACGACACCGTCAAAGCCATCGTCGACGGCCCTGCCCGTCCCTCAGTTTCGGAGTCAAGCAATGACTGAACACGATCCAAACACCATTCACCGCGTCAGCCACGAGATCAAGCGTCGCCGCCTGCAAGTGTTGCAAGTGGTGGACCTGACCCCACGCATGCGCCGTATCACCCTCGGCGGGCCGGAACTGGCCGGGTTCGCCAGCCTGGGCACGGATGACCATGTGAAATTGCTGTTCCCGCAGAACGCCGAGGAACAGGCCGCCCTGGATAACTTCAACCCCAGCGCGGGCAAGGCCCAGGGTCCGATGCCCGAGATGCGCGACTACACGCCACGGCGCTATGACCTGGACACCTTGGAGCTGGACATCGATTTCGTGCTCCACGGCGACGGCCCTGCCTCGACCTGGGCGGCCCAGGCCGCCCCCGGGCAATACCTGAACATCGCCGGGCCCCGGGGCTCGATGATCGTGCCGGACATCTTTGACAGCTACCTGCTGGTCGGCGACGAAACCGCCCTGCCCGCCATCGCCCGCCGCCTCGAAGGCCTGGCGCCGAACCGACGGGCCCTGGTGGTGGTTGAAGTGGAAAACGGCGCCGAACAGCAGATCCTCCAGAGCCCGGCGCAGGTCCAGGTGATCTGGGTATTGCGCGAAGGCCGCCAGGACAACCTGCTGCGAACCGTGCAACAGTTGGAAATGCCCGGCGGCAAGCTGTACGCCTGGGTCGCGACCGAGAGCAAGGTGTCGCGGCAGATTCGCAAGGTGTTGCTGGAGGAGAAAGGGTTGGACCAGGACTTTGTGAAGGCCGTGGGGTATTGGAAGGCGGAGGGTAGTGAGGAAGATTGAGAGACTGGCGGCGGCTGAACTACCCTGTCCACTGGACCACACAGAACCCCGTGGCGAGGGAGCTTGCTCCCGCTGGGGCGCGAAGCGGCCCCAAAACCTGACAACCCGGTGTATCAGGAAAATTGAGTTGGCTGCATTGGGGCTGCTGCGCAGCCCAGCGGGAGCAAGCTCCCTCGCCACGGGGATATCGCTGTTCTTAATGATTCACAAGACATTTCACCAGGTATCCCATGCTCTTCCTCCTCGCCTATATCGCCAGCGTCGTGCTGATCAACTTCGCGTTTTCCGCCGCGCCGCACCTGGACATCATCTGGTCGGCCTGGGGCGGGCTGGTGTTCATCCTGCGGGACATGGTGCAAACGCGTTTCGGTCATGGCGCCATCGTGGCGATGCTGGTGGCGCTGGTGTTGTCCTACGTCACTTCGGACCCGACCATCGCCCTGGCCAGCGCCACGGCATTCGCCGTGTCCGAGTGCATCGACTGGCTGGTGTTCACGATTACCAAGCGCCCGCTCCATGATCGGCTGTGGATCAGTTCGGCCCTGAGCATTCCCCTCGACACCTTCATTTTCTTCGGCCTGATCGATGCCCTGACGCCAGGCGTGGTGATCACCGCCCTGGCCTCGAAATTCGCCGGGGTCACGGTCGTCTGGCTGATCATGGCCTGGCGTTTGCGCAAGCAAACCGTCGCCACCTGAAGCCAAACCCCGCTGTTCATGTAAAATGCCGCGCTTTCTCCCCATGGGAAGCTCGCCCGGCGCGCGCCCCCCGATGATCCGCTCCTGTTTGAGGACCTTCAGATGACCCGTATCGGAACCCCATTGTCGCCCACCGCGACCCGCGTTTTGTTGTGTGGCAGCGGTGAGCTGGGCAAGGAAGTGGTAATCGAGCTGCAGCGCCTGGGCGTCGAGGTGATTGCCGTGGATCGCTACGCCAACGCGCCGGCCATGCAAGTGGCCCACCGCAGCCATGTGATCAACATGCTCGACGGCGCCGCCCTGCGTGCGGTGATCGAGGCCGAGAAACCGCACTTCATCGTGCCGGAAATCGAAGCCATCGCCACCGCCACCCTGGTGGAACTGGAAGCCGAAGGCTTCACCGTGATCCCCACCGCCCGCGCCGCGCAGTTGACCATGAACCGTGAAGGCATCCGACGCCTGGCCGCCGAAGAACTGGGCCTGCCGACGTCGCCGTACTTCTTCGCCGACACCGTCGAAGACTACCGCAAGGCCGTGGAAACCCTGGGCTTCCCCTGTGTGGTCAAGCCGGTGATGAGTTCCTCGGGCAAGGGCCAGAGCCTGTTGCGCAGCGCCGATGACGTGCAAAAAGCCTGGGACTACGCCCAGGAAGGCGGCCGTGCCGGCAAGGGCCGGGTGATCATCGAAGGCTTTATCGATTTCGACTATGAAATCACCCTGCTCACTGTGCGTCATGTCGGCGGTACCACCTTCTGCGCGCCCGTCGGCCACCGTCAGGAAAAAGGCGACTATCAGGAATCCTGGCAGCCCCAGGCCATGAGCCCGGTGGCCCTGGCCGAATCCGAGCGCGTGGCCAAGGCCGTGACCGAGGCCCTGGGTGGTCGTGGCCTGTTTGGCGTCGAGCTGTTCATCAAGGGCGACCAGGTGTGGTTCAGCGAAGTCTCGCCACGCCCGCATGACACGGGTCTGGTGACGCTGATTTCCCAGGACCTGTCGCAGTTCGCCTTGCACGCCCGCGCCATTCTCGGCCTGCCGATCCCGCTGATCCGCCAGTTCGGCCCCTCGGCATCGTCGGTGATCCTGGTGGAAGGCCAATCGACCCAGACCGCGTTCGCCAACCTGGGCGTGGCCCTGAGCGAACCGGACACCGCCCTGCGCCTGTTCGGCAAACCGGAAGTCAACGGCCAGCGCCGCCTGGGCGTGGCCCTGGCCCGCGACGAGTCCATCGAAGCAGCCCGTGCCAAGGCGACCCGGGCTTCCCAGGCGGTGAAGATCGAATTGTAAAACTGGGCGGGGTACAGTCCCCTGTAGTGAGGGATTTATCTGTGGCGAGGGGATTTATCCCCGCTGGGCTGCGCAGCAGCCCTAAAACCTGACAACTCGGTGGATCAGAAAGATTGAGGCGACTGCTTTGGGGGGCCGCTTCGCAGCCCAGCGGGGATAAATCCCCTCGCCACAGAAACCAGGTGCAGCCTCAACCTGAGTGAAATTGGCACAAAAAAAGGCGACACCCGCAAGGGTGTCGCCTTTTTCATTGGCGCCGGTTTTGCTTAATCCGGCAGCTTGTAGGCAATCACATAGTCACCCTGCTTGGTCCCCAGGGAGCCATGACCACCCGCAACGACCAGCACGTATTGCTTGCCGTCCTTGCCGGTGTAGGTCATCGGCGTGGTCTGGGCACCGGCGGGCAGGCGGCCTTCCCACAGCTGCTTGCCGTTTTTCACATCATAGGCTCGCAGGTACTGGTCCAGCGTACCGCTGAGGAATGCCAGGCCGCTGCCAGTGGTGAACGTGCCACCCAGGCTCGGAACCCCCATGCTCAACGGGATCGGGACCGGCGAGCTGTCGCGCACGGTGCCGTTCTTGTGTTTCCACAGGGTCTTGTTGTTGGTCAGGTCCACCGCCGCGACATAACCCCACGCCGGCGCCTGGCAAGGCAGGCCCATCGGCGAGAGCAGCGCTTCGAGGATCACGCCATACGGCGCGCCTTTGTTCGGCTGCACGCCTTCGGTTTCGCTCTTGCGACCCGGACCACCGGCCACTTCCGCCGCTGGCACCAACTTCGACTTGAACGCCATGTAGCTCGGGTTGACGAAGGCGATCTGGCGCACCGGGTCCACCGAAATGCCGCCCCAGTCGAATACGCCGAAGTTGCCCGGGTAGACGATCGAACCTTGCAGCGACGGCGGGGTGAACATGCCGTCATAGCGCAGCGACTTGAAGTCGATCCGGCACAACATCTGGTCGAACGGGGTCACGCCCCACATGTCGCGCTCCTTGAGGACCGGCGGCACGAAGTTCAGGTCGGACATCGGTTGGGTCGGCGAGGTGTGGTCGCCCTCTACCGCGCCTTGCGGCACCGGGATTTCCTTGATCGGCACGATCGGCTGGCCATTGCTGCGGTCCAGCACGTAGATGCTGCCCTGCTTGGTCGACGCCAGGACGGCGGGTTTCACGCCATCGGCGGTCTTCATGTTCATCAGCGTCGGTTGACCGCCGACGTCCATGTCCCACAGGTCGTGGTGGGTGAACTGGAAGTACCAGCGCACCTTGCCGGTGGCAATGTCCAGGGCGGTCAGGCCGGCGGCGTATTTTTCCGATTCCGGGGTACGCAGGCCACCGAACTGGTCGGGGGTCTGGTTACCCATCGGCAGGTAGAGCATGCCGAGTTTTTCATCGACGCTGAACATGGACCACATGTTCGGCGAATTGCGGGTGTAGGTCTGGCCTTCGGCAATCGGCGTGGTGTCGTCCGGGTTGCCGCTGTCCCAGTTCCATACCAGCTTGCCGGTGTGTACGTCGTAGGCGCGGATCACACCGCTCGGCTCGTCGGTGGAGACGTTGTCGGTGACGTGGCCGCCGATCACTACCAGGTTCTGGGTGACCGCCGGTGGCGAGGTGGAGTAGTAACCGCCGGCCGTGAAGCCGCCGATGTTGGCGGTGAGGTCGACCTGGCCTTTGTCGCCGAAGTCTTCACACATCTTGCCGGTGTCGGCGTTGAGGGCGATCAGGCGGGTGTCGGCGGTCGGCAGGAAGATCCGCCGCGGGCAGACGGTGCTGGCCGGTGCGGTGCTGGCGGTGCCGGTGGGGCTCTGTTCGGCGGAGGCGTACACCGCGTCATCGTGATAGGTCACGCCACGGCAGGTCATGTGGGCCCAACCTTTGAAGTTTTCCGCTTTTTGCGTGGAAAGCTTCGGATCGAAACGCCAGATTTCCTTGCCGGTTTCAGGCTCCAGGGCAATCACCTGGCTGTGAGGCGTGCACACGTAGAGCATGCCGTTGACCTTCAGCGGGGTGTTTTCGGCGGTGGTTTCACCCGGGTCGTTCGGCCCTGGCAGGTCGCCAGTGCGGTAGGTCCAAGCTTCTTTCAGCTTGCTGACGTTCTCGGGGGTGATCTGCGCCAGCGGCGAATAGCGGTCGCCGTGGGCGCTGCGGCCATAGGAGTTCCAGTCGCCGTCCGGCATGGCCGGAGCGGTGTTGGTCATGCCCGGCACGGCGTCACGGTCCAATTGACCTTTGATTTCACCCGGGTTGGTGAACTGGCTGGCGAGCGCCGCGACACCGGCGATGACCACGGCGGCGCCCAGTGCGCGGGTACCCGTGGCCGAGGCGTCGGCGGTCAACAGCGGACGGCGGAACCACGGCAGCAACATGACGATGCCCAGGGCAAACAGCATCGCCAGGCGCGGCACCAGTTGCCACCAGTCCAGGCCCACTTCCCACAGCGCCCACACGGTGCTGGCGAACAGCACCAACGCGTACAGGCCGAGGGCCGCGCGACGGGCCATGATCAGCAGCACGCCGGTCAGCGCCAGGCCGATACCGGCCAGCAGGTAATACCACGAGCCGCCCAGCGTGCTCAGCTTGACTCCCCCGGCCAGCAGGGCCAGGCCCATCAATAGAAGCAGAATGCCGAGCAGGCTCGGTAGCAGACGGCTTCGACTCAAAGCACCCTCAGTGCTCATAGTGTGATTCTCCGTGATGTTTTAAGGAGGCCCGCGCAAGTAGTCACTGTAGATGACGATCTTGAGGGGGCATGGTTCAGTTGAAAAAGGCAAATTGGCTGCCGCGATCCCTGTGGGAGCGAGCTTGCTCGCGATGGCGGCGTGTCAGTCGGCTTCAATGTCGAATGTGCAATCGTTATCGCGAGCAAGCTCGCTCCCGCAGGAATTCACCAAGACAGCGCTGTCTTTCAGGGTCAGGACATCGGGCATTCATCAGATCTTTCAGCAGGAATGAGCTGGACGCAGAGGCTTCGGCACAACAGAAGAAGCGTTTCAGCAGGCGGCACAAGGATAATGTCCTGTTCTCGATAGAGAAAGGGCTTTTGTTGACATGGATCATCTCGGATTTGGTAACAGTGCGCCTGGCCCGGGAGCCCCACGATGAAGGCTATGCTTCCACCACAAGGGCACCTCGGCTAAGGTGCGCGGCTTTACCCTTTTTTGTGCGAAGGCCTCCCATGACCGAACCCAACAACAACCCGCTGCACGGCGTGACGCTGGAGCAGATCCTCAACGCCCTCGTGCAGCACTACGAATGGTCGGGCCTGGCTGAACGCATCGATATCCGCTGCTTCAAAAGCGACCCCAGCATCAAGTCGAGCCTGACCTTCTTGCGCAAGACCCCGTGGGCGCGGGAGAAAGTCGAGCGCTTGTACATCAAGTTGATGCGCACCAAACGGCCGGTCTGAGCCGCCGTGGAGATTGATAGAGGCCCTCGCCTCACCCTGCGCCAGCGCTTCGTGTCGGTCACGGCGCTGCTGGCCTGGGCGGGGTTGAGCATCCAGTTGTATCTGATCCTGCTGGGTCGCTGGGAACTGGGGGCGAGCCTGCTGGGCGGGTTGGTGAGTTTCTTCAGTTTCTTCACGGTGCTGACCAACTTGTGGGTGGCGGTGGTCCTGACCTGGGAGCTGACCCCTCGCCCAGCCCCGGCCCGCCGCTGGTTCCTGCAGCCCAGCGTACGCAGCGGAGTTGCCGTGAGCATCGCCCTGGTCAGCCTGGCCTACAACCTGCTGCTGCGCCACCTCTGGCAACCCGAAGGCTGGCAGTTCGTGGCCGACGAACTACTGCATGACGTGGTGCCCTTGCTCTACATCGCCTATTGGTGGCGCTGGGTGCCCAAAGGCAGCTTGCGCCTGGGCCACATCGGGTTGTGGATGATCTATCCCCTGGTCTATTTCGCCTATGTCCTGCTGCGGGGGGATTTACTGGCGGCCTACCCCTACCCTTTCATCGACGTGGCGAGCCTGGGTTATCCACAGGTGTTCATCAATGCTGGGGGGATACTGGCGGGATTTGTCGGGATTGCACTGACGGTGCTGGGGTTGGATCGGTGGACGGGATTCAAGCAAACACCATGATCCCTGTGGGAGCGAGCTTGCTCGCGATAGCGGTGGTCAGCGCGAGACACTGTTGAATGTGCCTCCGTCATCGCGAGCAAGCTCGCTCCCACAGGGGTTGCGTTCCATCTCCGACATCACCGCCTCGCCGGCAACATCCACACCAACCCACTGGCCTTGGCCCGTTCATGACACAACGCCAAGACCCCGCGGCGTTCGTCGTTATCCATCCGGCTCCACCGGGTGATTTCCGCCACGGTGCGCTGGCAGCCGGTGCAGATGTCGTCATCGTCCAGCGCGCAGATGTTCACGCAGGGCGAAGGCACCGGGCGTTCAGGGGCGCTCATGGTTCCTGCTCGGCCAGGTCGCGGGCGTAGCGCTGCGAGTTGTGGACGTAGTGGGCTGCGCTGGCCACGAGCATGTTCTTCTGGGCTTCGGTCAATTCACGCACCACCTTGCCGGGCGAGCCCATCACCAGCGAGCCGTCGGGAATTTCCTTGTTTTCGCCGATCAGCGCATTGGCGCCGATGATGCAGTGCTTGCCGATCTTCGCGCCGTTGAGGATCACTGCGTTGATGCCGATGAGGCTGTAGTCGCCCACCGTACAGCCATGGAGCATGGCGTTGTGGCCGATGGTCACGCCGGTGCCGATGGTCAGTGGATACCCCATGTCGGTGTGCATCACCGTGCCGTCCTGCACGTTGCTGTCCTTGCCGATCAGGATCAGCTCGTTGTCGCCGCGCAGCACGGCGTTGAACCAGACATTGGCGCCCTCTTCGAGGCGGACCTTGCCCACCAGCGTGGCGTTGGGTGCAACCCAGCTCTGTGGGTGGGTTTCGACACGGGCATCGCCCAGGCGGTATTTCATGGGAATCCTCGGGGCATCAGGTATTGATGAAACTCTTTGGCGGGGTGTGCAGGTCGATCTCGGCGTCGTACAGCAGGTTGACCAGCTCGACGATCATGATCGCCGTCAGCCCCCAGATCTTGTACTCGCCAAACCGATAGCTGGGCACATACCAACTACGACCCTGGTAATCGATCCGGTGCGTGTGTTCGCGCGGATCCTTGCGGAAAAACTCCAGCGGCACGCTGAATACCGCCGCGATCTCGGCATCGTTGGCCTGGTATTCGACGTAGTCTGGAATCACCCCGACATAGGGCGTGACCTTGATGCCATGCAGCGAGATCAACGGGCTGAGGGGGCCGATCACTTCCACCAGGCCGGGCGGCAGGCCGATTTCTTCTTCGGCTTCGCGCAGGGCGGTGAAGATCAGGTCCGGGTCTTCCGGGTCGCGACGCCCACCGGGGAACGCCACTTCACCGCCATGGGTCGAGAGCCCACTGGCGCGCAGGGTCAGTACCAGCTCCGGTTCATCACTGCGGGTGATCGGCACCAGCACCGCGGCTTCAGGAAAACGTCGATCGGCCTGCAGATCGTGCGGGGTATGGTTGCTTACTCGATGCAGTAGCTCGTCCAGCATGAGACTTCTCGATTTATTCGCTACCTTGCATCATGCACCAATCATTCAAGCGGCCCAACCCCCGCACCGCGTCGTGTCGCGAAACGACAACTTGCCGACACCGGCCCGCGCACGCCAAGATAGGCGCAGCATTCAGGAACCCAAGCATGAAATTCTGCAGCCAGTGCGGTAACCCGGTGACCCAGCGCATACCCGAAGGCGACTCGCGCCTGCGCTTCGTTTGCGACACCTGCCACACCATCCACTACCAGAACCCCAACATCGTGGCCGGTTGCGTACCGACCTGGGGTAGCAAAGTCCTGTTGTGCCGGCGTGCCATCGAGCCGCGGCGCGGTTACTGGACCCTGCCGGCAGGTTTCATGGAGAACGGCGAGACCATCGAACAGGCCGCCGTGCGCGAAACTGCCGAAGAGGCTTGCGCCCGGGTGCGAAACTTGAGCATCTATACGCTGATTGACGTACCGCATATCAGCCAGGTACATGTATTCTTCCGCGCCGAACTGGTGGACGAGGACTTCGCCGCCGGGCCCGAGAGCCTGGAAGTGAAGTTGTTCGAAGAAGCGGAGATTCCCTGGGACGAGCTGGCTTTCCGTACGGTGGGCCGCACCCTGGAATATTTCTATGCCGACCGCCGGGCCGAGGATTACCCGGTGCGATCCGAATCGATCCCGCCGCTGGCTCAGCCGGCCAACACCTGAAAACCCATACAGTCGAAACACCTCTAGGGATATCGTTTCAATGCGCTGGTTGCTTGTCCTGTTCTGCTTGTCATTCACCGCTGTGTCCCAGGCCGCCGCGGTGGGAACCTACAACGGCAAGGTCATCGAAAAAGTGTTGGTGCTCAAGTCCGCTCATCAATTGCAATTGATCAACGACGGCAAGCCGCTCAAGACCTATCGCATCTCCCTGGGCAAGGGCGCCAAGAAAGGCCCCAAGCTGATCGAGGGCGACAAGCGCACCCCCGAAGGTTTTTATTGGCTGGACTGGCGCAAGACCAGTGACCGGTTCTACCTGTCGATGCACATTTCCTACCCCAACATCAGCGACGCCGCCCGCGCCCGCCGTGAAGGCGTGGAGCCGGGGGGCATGATCATGATCCACGGCACGCCTGATTCGGAGGAAAACCCTGAACAGCTGTTCCATACGCTGGACTGGACCGATGGCTGCATCGCCATGCGCAACGTGGACATGCGCGAAGTCTGGAACCTGGTGCCGGATGGCACGATGATCGAAATTCGTCCGTAACCCCCTGTGGCGAGGGAGCTTGCTCCCGCTGGGCTGCGCAGCAGACCCAAAGCAGGCAACCCCACTTGCCTGACACACCGGGTTGTCAGGTTTTGAGGCCGCTTCGCGCCCTGGCGGGAGCAAGCTCCCTCGCCACAAAAGCCCTCTGGTCCGGCATCAAATCTTCGTTGCCTGATCTGGCCTCATCGCGAGCAAGCTCGCTCCCACAGTAGTTTTGTGTTGTGCATAACCCCCTGTGGGAGCGAGCTTGCTCGCGATGAGGCCGGCAGTTATTGCATCAAGTCCGAAGCGCTACCCGGTCCAAGGCCTTGTTCGCCCCCCCCAACTCAATCACCTGCGTATCCCCTTGTGGCGAGGGAGCTTGCTCCCGCTGGGCTGCGCAGCAGACCCAAAGCAGGCAACTCCATTTGCCTGACACACCGGGTTGTCAGGTTTGAGGCCGCTTCGCGTCCTGGCGGGAGCAAGCTCCCTCGCCACAAAAGCCCTCTGACCCGGCATCAAATCTTCGTTGCCTGATCTGGCCTCATCGCGAGCAAGCTCCCACAGTAGTTTTGTGTTGTGCATAACCCCCTGTGGGAGCGAGCTTGCTCGCGATGAGGCCGGCAGTTATTGCATCAAGTCCGAAGCGCTACCCGGCCCAAGGCCTTGTTCGCCCCCCCAACTCAATCACCTGCGTATCCCCTTGTGGCGAGGGAGCTTGCTCCCGCTGGGCTGCGCAGCAGACCCAAAGCAGGCAACTCCATTTGCCTGACACACCGGGTTGTCAGGTTTGAGGCCGCTTCGCGCCCTAGCGGGAGCAAGCTCCCTCGCCACGACAGCTCGTTAGCCTTGATAGGCTCGGACGACCGCCCGTCAGCATCGAAAAATAAAATCAAAAAAAACCATCTTCAGAAATTACCTACAGATGAATACCAGTTCACCCCGTAGGCGTTGTCGCGGCTGCAGATCTTTGCGTTCGAACTCCCTTCCACTAATACCACTTCAATCCCACCCCGAAAAAACCCTTTAACAACGCCTCTATAACCCAGGAAAGCGGCGTTGACATGGTATTCAAGTGGTATTAGCTTCCACCCCACTTACCGAGCGACAACAACTCAATAACCGCATCGGACACCGATATGAACGACATCCTGGCCCTGCGCCCTGACGACACCCAACCCACGCCGCTGTACCTGCAATTGGCGCGAAACCTGGAGACGGCGATTCATGCCGGCCAGTGGAAAGCCGAGCAGGCGATGCCGTCCGAGCGCAGCTTGAGCGAGCAACTGGGCATTTCCCGAGTCACCGCGCGCAAGGCCTTGGAAGTGCTGTTCGAACAAGGCTTGATTCGCCGCAACCAGGGTTCGGGCACCTTTATCACCCCGCGCCTGGAACAGCCGCTGTCACGCCTCAGCGGCTTCAGCGAGATGCTGCGGCTCAAGGGCTTTGTGCCCGGGTCCCAATGGCTGGAACGGGAAATCACCCCGCCCACCCACGAAGAACTGATCCGGCTGGGCCTGTCGCCCACCGACAAAGTCGCGCGGCTCAAGCGTCTGCGCAAGGCCGACGACACGGTCATGGCCATTGAAATGAGCACCCTGCCCGCCTCGATCATTCCCAAACCGCAAGCGGTGGGCGATTCCCTCTACGCATTTCTCGACGGCATCGGCAAGCCAGTGGTGCGCGCCCTGCAACACATCCAGGCCATCAACGCCTCGGACGAATTCGCCGCCCTGGTGGGCATCGCCCCCGGCACCGCGATGTTGCTGATGACCCGGGTCGGCTACCTGGAAGACAACACCCCCATCGAAGTCACCGACACCTATTGCCGCAACGACTACTACGACTTTGTCGCAGAGCTGCGGCGCTAGACGAGCAGAGAATTTCCCATGTCCGAAGACAACATCCTCACCTGTGACGGCTGGGTTCGCGGCCGCCTGCTCCATGAGCACGGTAGAGTCGTGGCCATCGAAGGCCAGCCCTGCGATCCGGCGAGCAACGACCTACCCTACCTGCTGCCCGGCTTTATCGACTTGCATGTCCACGGCGGCGGCGGCAAGGACATCATGCAAGGGGCTTCGGCGTTCGAGACCATCGCCCGCACCCACCTGCGTTTTGGCACCACCGCACTCTTGGCCACCACCATGACCGCGCCCAGCGAAGAGATCGCCAGCGTGCTGCAGGCCCTCGGCGAGTTCTGTGAGCAGCGTCCGAACGGCAGCGCCCGGGTCCTGGGCGTGCACTTGGAAGGCCCTTACATCAACCCCGGAAAACTCGGCGCGCAACCGAATTTCGCCCACACCGCGCTGCTGGCCGAGGTGGAGAGCTACCTGGCCCTGGCGCCGATCCGGGTGATTACCATCGCCCCGGAAATCGCCGGTCATGATGCCTTGATCCGTGCCCTCAGCGCCCGAGGCGTGCGCATGCAGATCGGCCATACCCTGGGCAGCTACGAAGAAGGCGTCGCGGCGTTGGCGGCCGGGGCCAGCAGTTTCACTCACCTGTACAACGCCATGAGTCCGTTGCATCACCGCGAGCCAGGTATCGTCGGTGCGGCCCTCGCCCATGCGCAATATGCCGAGTTGATCCCGGACTTGCTCCACGTGCACCCCGGTGCGATGCGCGTGGCCTTGCGTTCGATCCCGTGCCTGTATTGCGTCACCGACTCCACCGCCGCCGCCGGCATGCCCGACGGCGAATACAAGCTGGGCAGCCACACCGTGACCAAGTGCCTGGGCGGGGTGCGTCTGGCCGATGGCACCCTGGCCGGCAGCACCCTGACCATGGACCAGGCCCTGCGCAACCTGGTGAAAATCGGCCTGCCCATCGCCGAAGCCTCCCAGCGTCTGTCCCAATTTCCCGCCGACTACCTCGGCCTGCCCGAGCGCGGCCGCCTGCAACCCGGCGCCTGGGCCGACTGCGTACGCCTTGACCGTTCCCTGACCCTGACCGACGTGATGGTCGAAGGAGAAGCCATTGACTTCCAAAATGCTTGAAGAGGCCCTGGCCTCCCATGAAGCGGTCGAGCGCCAGTTGCAGCGACTGGACCCGGCCCTCGAGGAAATCGCCGGACGCCTACGCCGCCAGCCACCGCAAGTGGCGATGACTGTCGCCCGGGGCAGCTCCGATCACGCCGCCAGCTATTTCGCTTACCTGACCATGCAGCAACTGGGCATCCCGGTGGCCTCGCTGCCGATGTCGGTGGTGACCATGCAACAGGCGCCGCTGAAGGTCAGCGGCCAGGTGGCGTTCGGTTTTTCCCAGTCGGGACAGAGCCCGGACCTGGTGAACAGCCTGCGCCTGTTGCGCAAGCGTGGCGCCTTGAGCGTGGCCCTGGTCAACGCCACCGACTCGCCTCTGGAAGCCGCCTGTGAATTCAGCGTGCCGCTGTGTGCCGACGTCGAGAGCAGCGTCGCCGCGACCAAGAGCTTCATTGCCACCCTCAGCGCCAGTGCGCGACTGGTGGCCCACTGGAAAGCTGACGCCGAGTTGCTCGAAGCCGGCGGTGCCCTGCCCGAGGGCCTGCGCGAGGCCGCCCGCCAGGACTGGCACAGCGCTGTCGACGCCCTGCGCGACTGTCAGCGGTTGATGGTGATCGGCCGGGGCGCCGGGTTCGCCATCGCCCAGGAAGCAGCACTCAAGTTCAAGGAAACCTCGGCGATCCAGGCCGAAGCCTTCAGCAGTGCCGAAGTTCGCCACGGGCCCATGGCGCTGATCGACCATGACTACCCCCTGCTGGTGTTCGCCCCGCGCGGTGCCGAACAGGCCGGCGTGTTGAGCCTGGCCGCGGACATGCGCCAGCGCGGTGCCCGGGTCCTGCTGGCGGCACCTGATGACATTGTCGAACGCGACCTGACCTTGAGCCGCGCCGAACACCCGGCCCTGGACCCGATCCTGGCGATCCAGAGCTTCTACGCGATGGCCGCGAGCCTGGCCGTGGCCCGAGGCCTGGACCCGGACCAGCCACGGCACCTGAGCAAGGTCACCCGTACCCACTGATCCGACTGCTTTTCAAACAAGAGCCTGAAGAGAGCGAGCCCATGCCCAACAACAATAAAGAGCTGATCCTCAGCGCCCCCCTCAGCGGCCCGGTGCTCACCCTCGCCAATGTCCCGGACGCGGTGTTCGCCAGCGGCGCCATGGGCGATGGGATCGCCATCGACCCGCTGAACGACACCCTCTACGCACCATGCGACGCTGAAGTGATCCACGTCGCCCGCACCGGCCACGCCGTGACCCTGCGGGCCGACAATGGCGCCGAACTGCTGCTGCACCTGGGCCTGGATACGGTCGAGCTGCAGGGCGAGGGGTTTTCCATGCTGGTCAAGGAAGGTGCACGGGTCAGCCATGGCCAGCCGCTGCTGCGCTATGACGTGGATAAAGTGGCGCTGCGCTGCAAGAGCCTGGTCAGCCTGTTGGTCATCACCAATGGCGAACACTTCCAGGCGCGGCCCATCACCCTCAAAGGGGTGAAGGTCGGCGAACCGCTGCTGCACATTCTCGCCAAGGCCGTCGGCCAGGCGGAACATCACGACCAAGACAGCGGCATCGAAGTGTTCGGCCAGGTCCGCATCGCCCATCGCGGCGGTCTTCACGCCCGCCCGGCGGCGCTGGTGCGCCAGACCGCGCAAGGCTTCAAGAGCCGCTCGCAGCTGCACTTCAGCGGCAAGTCAGCCTCGTGCGACAGCGTAATGGGGATGATGGGGCTGGCCATCACCGAACAGGCGCAAGTGCACGTCAGTTGCCGGGGCAGCGATGCCGAGGCGGCGCTGCAAGCCTTGCTGACGACCTTATCCACAGCCCTGGTGGAAGAAGCCCATGCCAGCGCGCCGCCGCCCGAACCACCACGGGCGAATGCAGAAGAAGGTGTGTTGCATGGCGTATGTGCCGCGCCCGGGCTGGTGACCGGGCCGCTGGTTCGGTTGAGCGGCATTCAATTGCCGGAAGACATCGGCGGCCATGCCATCGAAGAGCAGCGCCAACGTCTGAGTGACGCTCTGGCCCAGGTCCGTGGCGAGATCCACCTCACGCTGGAGCACGCCCGGGCCAGGCAGCACCGCGATGAAGAGGCGATCTTCAGTGCCCACCTGGCGCTGCTGGAGGACCCGGTGCTGTTGGATGCCGCCGACCTCTTCATCGAACAAGGCAGTGCCGCGCCCCACGCCTGGAGCCGCTCCATCGACACGCAATGCCAGGTCCTGCAACAACTGGGCAGCACGCTGCTGGCCGAGCGCGCCAACGACTTGCGTGACTTGCGCCAGCGGGTCCTGCGGGTGTTGCTGGGTGAGGCCTGGCAGTTCGACGTCGCGGCGGGCGCCATCGTCGCCGCCCAGGAACTGACCCCGTCGGACCTGCTGCAACTCAGCGCCCAAGGCGTGGCCGGCGTGTGCATGGTCGAGGGTGGCGCGACGTCCCATGTGGCGATCCTGGCCCGGGGCAAAGGCCTGCCGTGCCTGGTGGCGCTGGGCGACGAACTGCTTGCCCAGGAACAAGGCCAAGCGGTGGTACTGGACGCCGACGGTGGCCGCCTCGAACTGACGCCAACCGTCGAGCGCCTGGCGCAGGTGCGGCAAGCACAGACCCGACGCACGGCCCTGCGCGCCCAACAACAGAGCCTCGCCCACACACCGGCGCGGACCGTCGATGGCGTGGAGGTGGAAGTCGCCGCTAACGTGGCCTCCAGCGCCGAAGCCGGCGAAAGCTTGGCCAACGGTGCCGATGGCGTTGGCTTGTTGCGCACCGAATTTCTCTTCGTCGACCGCCACACCGCCCCCGACGAAGAAGAGCAGCGCCAGGCCTATCAAGCCGTGCTCGAGGCCATGGGCGACAAACCGGTGATCATTCGCACCATCGACGTGGGCGGTGACAAGCAACTGGACTACCTGCCCCTGCCGAGCGAAGCCAACCCGGTACTGGGCCTGCGCGGCATTCGCCTGGCCCAGGTGCGACCGGATCTGCTTGACCAGCAACTGCGCGCCTTGCTGCAAACCCGTCCGCTGGACCGCTGCCGGATCCTGTTGCCCATGGTCACCGAAGTCGACGAACTGCTGCACATCCGCAAACGCCTCGATGCCCTTGGCTCTGAACTGGGCCTGAGCGAACGCCCGCAACTGGGGGTGATGGTCGAAGTGCCGGCCGCCGCGTTGCTGGCCGAACAATTGGCCGAACATGCGGATTTCCTGTCCATCGGCACCAACGACCTGTCGCAATACACCCTGGCCATGGACCGCGACCACGCCGGCCTCGCCGCCCGGGTCGATGCCTTGCACCCCGCGTTGCTGCGGCTGATCGCCCAGACCTGCGCCGGTGCCGCCAAGCATGGGCGTTGGGTCGGCGTGTGCGGGGCCCTGGCCTCGGACCCGTTGGCCACGCCTGTACTGATCGGCCTGGGTGTACGGGAACTGTCGGTCAGCCCGCCGCAGATCGGCGAAATCAAGGACCGCGTGCGCCACCTCGACGCCGCGCAATGCGCCCGCTTGAGCAACGAACTGCTGAACCTGGGCAGCGCACTCGCGGTACGCCGTGCCTGCCATCGACACTGGCCCCTGGGCTGAGCCACTTCGAAGAACAATAAAGGGAGAGACGCCATGTACCAGCATTTCATCGAAGGGCTGCAACGCCTCGGCCGGGCACTGATGCTGCCCATCGCGATCCTGCCCATCGCCGGCCTGTTGCTGCGCCTGGGCGACACCGATCTCTTGGACATCGCCATCATCCACGATGCCGGCCAGGCAATTTTCGCCAACCTGGCGATGATCTTCGCCATCGGCATCGCCGTGGGCTTCGCCCGGGACAACAACGGTACGGCGGGGTTGGCCGGGGCCATCGGCTACCTGGTGATGATCGCGACCCTGAAGGTGCTCGATGCCAGCATCAACATGGGCATGCTCGCCGGGATCATCAGCGGCCTGCTGGCGGGGGCGCTGTACAACCGCTTCAAGGACATCAAGCTGCCGGAGTACCTGGCGTTCTTTGGTGGCCGGCGCTTCGTGCCGATTGTCACCGGCTTCAGCGCCGTCGGGCTGGGCGTGGTGTTCGGCCTTATCTGGCCACCGATCCAGCAGGGTATCAACGGTTTCGGCGCCTTGCTGATGGAAAGCGGCAGTTTCGGCGCCTTCGTGTTCGGGGTGTTCAACCGATTGCTGATCGTTACCGGCCTGCACCACATCCTCAATAACATGGCCTGGTTCATCTTCGGCAGTTTCACCGACCCCGCCACCGGTGCGGTGGTCACCGGTGACCTGAGCCGTTATTTCGCCGGCGACCCCAAGGGTGGCCAGTTCATGACCGGCATGTTCCCGGTGATGCTCTTCGGCCTGCCCGCCGCGTGCCTGGCGATGTACCGCAATGCCTTGCCCCAGCGGCGCAAGGTCATGGGGGGGATCCTGCTGTCCATGGCGCTGACCTCGTTTCTGACCGGTGTCACCGAGCCGATCGAATTCGCCTTCATGTTCCTCGCGCCCTTGTTGTTCCTGGTCCACGCGCTGCTCACCGGTGTGTCGATGGCCGTGACCAATCTGCTGGGCATTCACCTGGGCTTTACCTTCTCCGGCGGCTTCATCGACATGGTCCTGGGCTGGGGCAAATCCACCAACGGCTGGTTGGTCGTCCCGGTGGGCCTGGCCTACGCGGCAATCTACTACCTGGTGTTCGACTTCTGCATCCGCCGCTTCGACCTGAAGACCCCGGGGCGTGAAGAGGTACCGGCAGGCGACAAACCGGCCATCGCCGAAAACCAGCGGGCCGCGGCCTACATCCAGGCGTTGGGCGGCGCTGACAACCTGATCACCATCGGTGCCTGCACCACGCGCTTGCGGCTGGACATGGTGGATCGCAACAAGGCCTCCGACGCCCAGCTCAAGGCCCTCGGCGCCATGGCCGTGGTGCGCCCCGGTAACGGCGGGAGCCTGCAGGTGGTGGTGGGGCCGATGGCCGACAGCATTGCCGATGAAATCCGCCTGGCGGTGCCCTCCTCCCTTCGCCCGGTCACCGCACCGGTGCCGAATGCCCCTGCACCGACAACGCCTGCCGCCCTTTCCAGCACTGAAGCGCAACAATGGCTGGACGCCCTCGGAGGCCAGGACAATGTCCTGCAACTCGAGTGCGTGGCGACGAGCCGGCTACGGGTGCGGCTGGCCGATGACAAGGGCTTGTCGGAAAGCCGGCTCAAAGGGTTGGGGTGTCAGGGTATGAGCTCGTTGGAGGATGGCGTCTGGCACTTGCTGCTGGGGGAGAAGGCGCCGCGGTTATGGCAGGCATTGGACGGCCTGGCGCATGGCCGCAAGGTCGATGCAGGGGCCTAGTGTTCTACCGGGATTTTTGTATTCGTCTTTCGATTTATCGCGAGCAAGCTCGCTCCCACAGTGGCTGGGTGTTGTTCACAAAACCTGTGATCGACACCTGCCTCCTGTGGGAGCGAGCTTGCTCGCGATGAGGCCGGTACTTATTGCATCAAGTCCGAGCCTGTACCCAACCGAAAAGTTATCTAGCGCGAACCCTCGACAAAACCCTCGATTAAAGGTCATCGACCAAGAGCCAGCAACTGTCAGAAATAACAGGTAACGGATAATTCCGACCAGTAACAGCCAACAAACACATGCTGATATTCGCGGTCGCTTCCAACTGAGATGCTTGTTACAAAATAAGATCTTACAGCCCAGCACAGTCATCTATTCTCACTCTCACGCAGTGAACCGAGGCACACCCCAGCGTTGCCTTGGCACTGAGCAATCGACAATTAAACTGTCAATTCGAAGAATAGGTCGTAATGAAGTATGTGATTCGATTGGCATCCTCGTTTCAGGAGAGGTGTCCACATCATGAGTAGAAGCAGCGGTTTTATACGGGCGGCGACTGTCGCCATGGTATTGGCAGGCACCTGGCAAGCGAACCCCAATGCGTGGGCAACGACCCAGGACTCGGCGCGGAAGGATGAACCTTGGTACCAGGCCTGGCTCCAGGTCACGGCGGATCCCAGCGTGGATATCCGCAAGACCCAACCCTTATTGCGCTGGCGGACCGACCTGGACACGCTCTATCGGGGAGACACCACCAATCAAGGCCTCGAGGCCTTCCGGGACGGCTTGCTGCCCAAATCCGTGACCTTCCCCGAGGACACATGGATGTACAACTGGTTCAAGCACGGGGCCGGGGCCCAGCGCTCGGTCTACAGCAGTACCACGCGCAGCCAGCGTATCGCCCAGAGCTTCGCCAACGAATGGGTATTCGAATTCAAGGCCCCCCATGGCATCGACCAACAGGAATCGGGGGGACCTATTATCGGCGAGGAAGAGATCAGCTACCCCGGCGGGGTCAAAGGGCACTTTATCAAGCAGGCCTGCAAGAAAACCGACCTGGCCGATTGCATCGCCAACCCGGACTATCGCGAACCCTCCGGTCACGAGACGATGCTGGAAGTCGCAGCGACGCCCATCGATTGGAGCAAGATCACCCCGCCAGAAGGCCTGGCCTGGGTGACGAACAAGGAATCACTCTGGGCGGTGGGTTCCTCGAGGATCAACCCAGTGCAAGGAGCGGACGCACTTGCCCGTGGGTTACGGGCAAAAAACTCGCAACCACCGGTCTTGCGCTGGGCGAGCAGCCCGGAGTCTCCTTCCATTCAATCGGTCGTCGTGGCGTTTCGTGACTATAGCGACGCCAAGATCTGGGCGGTCACGGAAGCGGCAGACGGCGGCTGGGTGTATGAGGTCAGGCCCAACAGTGTGGCGGTGGATCTGTCAGGGGAGAATACCGGCAACCGTCCAGGCGCCTTCGCATTCATTGGCGGCATCAAGGGCGGGCTATTGATGAATGCTCGCCGGTTCGAGAAAGGCGTGGGCGAACCGGTCGAGTGCATCGGCATTGAAAAAGAAGCTTGCCGCCTCGAAAACCGGCATCAATAGACAGACTAGGACGACCCCGTGTGGGAGCGAGCTTGCTCGCGAAGAGGCCAGTACATCCAACATCAATGCAAGCTGACCCGACGCCTTCGCGGGCAAGCCCGCTCCCACAGTTGATTGGCGTCGAGCACATATTTCGAGCCCACTGGAGGTCCCATGTGGGAGCGAGCTTGCTCGCGATGACGGCGGCACATCCACCGTTTATGTAAGCTGACCTACCGCTATCGCGAGCAAGCTCGCTCCCACAGGGTGGATTGTGCCAAGCGCAGGTTCTGGGATCACTGGACCTGCTTGCGCTGGCGGGCATGGTTTTGCCATTCACCCGGGCAATAAAAAACCGCTGGTTCAATCAGCGGTTTTTCATTTCAGCGAACCGAGGATCAGAAATCCTCCAACCGCCACACTTCATACGCTGGCGTCTCGTAGGGATGGCTTTGTTTCAGCGCCTTCACCACCCCACGAATCAGCTCATCGGCAACGACAAGCTCTACCTTCCACTCCTCGACCTGCTCGACCTGCCCCGCCTCGCCAATGAACGGCTGGCTGCCGTCCAACGGGCGAAACTGGCCCAGGCCCAACACTTGCCAGGCACAGTGGTCATAGCCGCCGATTCGCCCGCCACCGGCAGCGAATACGGCGCTTTTGACCTCGTCCACGTGACTGGCCGGGACGAAGAAGCAGAGCTTGTACACCGTCTCAGTTCACCCAGACGCGGGCGTTACGGAACATGCGCATCCAGGGCGCGTCTTCGTTCCAGTCGTCCGAACGCCACGAGTTCTGCACCGCGCGGAACACCCGCTCCGGGTGCGGCATCATGATCGTGACACGGCCGTCGCGGCTGGTCAGACCGGTGATCCCGCGCGGCGAGCCGTTCGGGTTGGCCGGGTAGGTTTCGGTGACCTTGCCGTGGTTGTCGACAAAACGCAGCGACACGCAACCGGACAGGTCGGCTTCGAGCAGGGCTTCTTCGCTTTCGAACTCCGCATGGCCTTCGCCGTGGGCGATGGCGATCGGCATGCGCGAACCGGCCATGCCCTGCAGGAAGATCGAGTTCGACTCCTGGACCTGGACCATCGCCACGCGCGCTTCGAACTGCTCGGAACGGTTACGCACGAAGTGCGGCCAGAATTCGCTGCCCGGGATCAGCTCGTGCAGGTTGGACATCATCTGGCAACCGTTGCACACGCCGAGGGTGAAGCTGTCGTTACGCTCGAAGAAACCTTGGAACGCGTCGCGGGCGCGGCTGTTGAACAGCGCCGACTTGGCCCAGCCTTCACCGGCACCGAGCACGTCGCCGTAGGAGAAACCGCCGCAGGCGACCATGCCCTTGAAGTCGTTCAGGTCGACACGACCGGCCAGGATGTCGCTCATGTGCACGTCGATCGCGTTGAAACCGGCGCGGTCGAACGCTGCCGCCATCTCCACCTGGCCATTGACGCCCTGCTCGCGCAGGACCGCCACTTGTGGGCGAATGCCTTTCTTGATGTAGGGCGCGGCCACGTCGAGGTTGACGTCGTAGCTGAGCTTGGCGCTCAGGCCCGGGTTGTCTTCTTCCAGCAGCGCATCGAACTCCTGCTCGGCACACTCGGCGTTGTCGCGCAGGCGCTGGATCTGGTAGCTGGTTTCAGCCCACTGACGCTGCAACAGACTGCGCTGGCCTTCGAAGACGGTGTCGCCGTTGAAGGTGATGTTGATGTGGGCGTTGTTGATCGGCTGGCCGATCACCGAGACGCAATCGGCCAGGCCGGCGGCGCTGAACTGGGCGAGGATGTCCGGGGTGGCGTCCTGGCGAACCTGGATCACCGCACCCAGTTCTTCGTTGAACAGGATGGCCGGGATTTCAGCCGTGGACTCGGCCACGCTGTCGAGGGTCAGGCTCAGGCCACAGTGACCGGCGAAGGCCATTTCCACCACGGTGGTCAGCAAACCACCGTCGGAACGGTCGTGGTAGGCCAGCAGGTGACCGTCGGCGTTGAGGCCCTGGATGACGGCGAAGAACGCCTTCAGGTCTTCGGCATCGTCGACGTCCGGCGCTTGCGAACCGAGCTTGCCATGCACCTGGGCCAGGATCGAGGCGCCCATGCGGTTCTGGCCACGGCCCAGGTCGATCAGGATCAGGTCGGTGGTGCCCTTGTCCATGCGCAGTTGCGGGGTCAGGGTCTGGCGGATGTCGGTGACCGGGGCGAAACCGGTCACGATCAGCGACAGCGGCGAGGTCACGCTCTTGTCCACGCCTTCGTCGTTCCAGCGCGTGGCCATGGACATGGAGTCCTTGCCCACCGGAATGGTGATGCCCAGCTCCGGGCACAGCTCCATGCCGACAGCCTTGACGGTGTCGTACAGGCGGGCATCTTCACCCGGGTGACCGGCGGCGGACATCCAGTTGGCCGACAGCTTGATGTCGGAAATCTTGCCGATGCGCGAAGCCGCGATGTTGGTCAGGGTCTCGCCGATCGCCATGCGGCCCGAGGCCGGGGCATCCAGCAGCGCCAGCGGCGTGCGCTCGCCCATCGCCATGGCTTCGCCGGTGTAGACGTCGAAGCTGGTGGCGGTCACGGCCACGTCGGCCACCGGCACCTGCCATGGGCCGACCATCTGGTCACGGGCCACGAGGCCGGTGATGGTGCGGTCGCCGATGGTGATCAGGAAGCTCTTGCTCGCCACGGCCGGGTGATGCAGCACGCGCTCGATGGACTCGGCGAGGTCGAGGGTCGACGGATCGAAATCATCGCCCAGCTCCGCTTCGCGAACCGCCGAACGGTGCATGCGCGGGGCCTTGCCCAGCAGCACTTCCAGCGGCATGTCCACCGGGCTGTTGCCGAAGTGGCTGTCGGTCACGGTCAGTTGCGGCTCGGCGGTGGCTTCACCCACTACCGCGAACGGGCAGCGCTCGCGCTCGCAAATGGCCTGGAAGCGTTCGAAGTCGGCCGGGCCGACCGCCAGGACGTAACGTTCCTGGGATTCGTTGCTCCAGATTTCGTGCGGGGCCATGCCCGGCTCGTCGTTCGGAATGTTGCGCAGTTCGAAACGGCCACCGCGGCCGCCGTCGTTGACCAGTTCCGGGAAGGCGTTGGACAGGCCGCCCGCGCCGACGTCGTGGATGAAGCTGATGGGGTTGTGTTCACCCAACTGCCAGCAACGGTCGATGACTTCCTGGCAACGGCGTTCCATTTCCGGGTTTTCCCGCTGGACCGAGGCGAAGTCCAGGTCGGCCGAGCTGGTGCCGGTGGCCATGGAGGAAGCCGCGCCGCCACCCAGGCCGATCAGCATGGCCGGGCCGCCGAGGACGATCAGCTTGGAGCCGACCAGGATCTCGCCTTTTTGTACGTGTTCGGCGCGGATGTTGCCCATGCCGCCCGCGAGCATGATCGGCTTGTGGTAACCACGGACTTCCTCACCACGGGGGGTGGTGATGGACTGTTCGAAGGTACGGAAGTAGCCGGTCAGGGCCGGACGGCCGAATTCGTTGTTGAACGCCGCGCCCCCCAGGGGACCTTCGATCATGATGTCGAGGGCGTTGACGATACGCTCAGGCTTGCCGTAGGGCTTTTCCCACGGCTGTTCGAAGCCCGGGATCTGCAGGTTCGACACGGTGAAGCCGGTCAGGCCGGCCTTGGGCTTGGCACCGCGCCCGGTGGCGCCTTCGTCGCGGATCTCGCCACCGGAACCGGTGGACGCGCCCGGGAACGGCGCAATGGCGGTCGGGTGGTTGTGGGTCTCGACCTTCATCAGGATGTGCACCGGCTCCTGGACCGCACCGTACTGGCGGGTCTCGGGGTTCGGGTAGAAGCGACCAGCAACGTTGCCGACGATCACCGCCGCGTTGTCCTTGTAGGCCGACAGCACACCTTCGTTATGCATCTGATAGGTGTTCTTGATCATGCCGAACAGGCTTTTTTCCTGGCTCTGGCCGTCAATGTCCCAACTGGCGTTGAAGATCTTGTGGCGGCAGTGCTCGGAGTTGGCCTGGGCGAACATCATCAGTTCGATGTCGTGCGGGTTGCGCTTCAAGCCCTGGAAGGCGTTGACCAGGTAATCGATCTCGTCTTCGGCCAGGGCCAGGCCCAGTTCGGCGTTGGCGTTTTCCAGTGCGGCACGGCCGCCGCCCAGTACGTCGATGGCCGTCAGCGGCTTGGGCTCGGCGTGGCTGAACAGACCGGCGGCCTGCTCCAGGTTGCCCAGCACGACCTGGGTCATGCGGTCATGCAGGCCTTCGGCGATCAATTGGGCCTCGGCCTCGCTGAACTCACCGGCGACATAAAAGGCAATGCCGCGCTCCAGGCGCTGGACCTTCGTCAGGCCGCAATTGCGGGCGATGTCGCTGGCCTTGCTCGACCATGGCGAAATGGTGCCGAAACGCGGCAGCACCAGGAACAGGCGACCGGCCGGCTCCTGGACAGGAACACTGGGGCCGTACTTCAGAAGGCGCGCGAGCACCTGCTGTTCGTCGCCGGTCAAACCGCCGGTGACTTCGGCGAAGTGAGCGAATTCAGCATACAAGCCACTGACAGCCGGAACCTTTTGGCTCAGTTGCTCAAGGAGTTTGCTGTGGCGAAAGGCAGAAAGGGCAGGAGCGCCGCGCAGGATCAACATCTTCGGGACAGCCTCGGGAAGGGGGTGTGCTTTGAGGCCGTGCATTCTAGCCTAAACCGCCGGCAACGGCACCCGAAACGGCACGCACGGTGCTGGCCGAATGTCGGTCTTTACGCGTACGGAGGTATTGAGCCCCCGTGCCAAGGTTCGCGCAGAGATATTTTTCAGCGGTGCAAAGCCCGCCACACCTCGGCGGGCCGGTGTTGCGGACATGTTTTGCAACCGCTAGCAGACTGGCCTTTTGCTGTCGAGATATGGCGGTAGGGGCCGTTTGCGTATACTGCGCAGATGTTTTCCCCAACGGCTTTGCGTCCGCGATATGCCAGATGGCTGATCGCAACCGGACTCTTCCTGGTGCTCAGTGGTTGTGTTGAGAAACCCAACACACTGGAGCGCGTAAAGGAGGATGGCGTGCTGCGGGTGGTTACCCGAAACAGCCCCGCCACCTACTTTGAGGATCGTAACGGTGAAACCGGCTTCGAATACGAGCTGGTGAAGCGCTTCGCCGACGATTTGGGGGTGGAACTGAAGATCGAGACCGCCGACAACCTCGACGACCTGTTCAACCAGATCGGCAAACCCAACGGTCCGGTATTGGCGGCCGCAGGCCTGGTCAGCAGCGAACAGCGCAAGAAGCAGGTGCGGTTTTCCCACGCCTACCTGGAAGTCACCCCGCAGGTCATCTACCGCAATGGCCAGTCACGCCCCACCGACGCGGCCGCCCTGGCGGGCAAGAAGATCATGGTGCTCAAGGGCAGCAGCCACGCCGAACAGCTGGCGCAGCTGAAACAGCAATACCCCGGCATCGAATACGAAGAGTCCGACGCGGTTGAAGTGGTCGACCTGCTGCGCATGGTCGACGAGGGCCAGATCGACCTCACCCTGGTGGACTCCAACGAAGTGGCGATGAATCAGGTGTACTTCCCCAACGTGCGCGTGGCCTTCGACCTCGGCGATGCCCGCAACCAGAGCTGGGCGGTGGCCCCTGGTGAAGACAACAGCCTGCTCAACGAGATCAACAGCTACCTCGACAAGGTGCAGAAGAACGGCACGCTGCAACGCCTCAAGGACCGCTACTACGGCCACGTCGATGTCCTCGGCTACATGGGCGCCACCACGTTCGCCCAGCATCTGCAACAACGCCTGCCCAAATACGAGCAGCACTTCAAGGCCTACGCCAAGCAGGAAAAAGTCGATTGGCGCCTGCTGGCCGCGATCGGCTACCAGGAATCACTGTGGCAACCGGCGGTCACGTCCAAGACCGGCGTGCGCGGCCTGATGATGCTGACCCAGAACACCGCCCAGGCCATGGGCGTGTCCAACCGCCTGGACCCGAAGCAAAGCATCATGGGCGGCGCCAAGTACCTGGCCTACATGAAGGACCAACTGGACGAAAGCATCCAGGAGCCCGACCGCACCTGGTTCGCCCTGGCTGCCTATAACGTCGGCAGCGGCCACCTGGACGACGCCCGCAAACTGGCGGCCAAGGAAGGGCTGAACCCGGACAAGTGGCTGGATGTGAAGAAAATCCTGCCGCGCCTGTCCCAGAAGCAGTGGTACAGCAAGACCCGCTACGGCTACGCCCGGGGCGGCGAGCCCGTGCATTTCGTGGCGAACATCCGTCGCTACTACGACATCCTGACCTGGGTGACGCAGCCGCAGCTCGAAGGCGACCAGGTGGCCGAGGGCAACCTGCACGTGCCGGGTGTGGACAAGAGCAAGCCGAACCAGGAATCCCCGCAGCTCTGACAGCTGTACACAACCCTTAATGTGGGAGCGGGCCTGCGGGAGCTAGCCTGTGGGAGCAGATCTGTGGGAGCAAAGCTTGCTCGCGATAGCGGTTTGACTGTCAGTCCTCTATCGCGAGCAAGCTTTGCTCCCACAGGCTAGCTCCCACAGGGGATGGTGGCTGCGGTCAGGACTTGGCGGCAGCCAGGATCAGCGCTTTCATTTCCGCCACCGCCGACTTGAACCCGACGAACAACGCATGGGCCACCAGCGCGTGGCCGATGTTCAGCTCGTTGATGCCCTTGATGGCCGCGACGGCTTCAACGTTGTGGTAGTGCAGGCCATGGCCGGCGTTGACGATCAAGCCCTGGGCCAGGCCAAAGGCGACGCCATCGGCGACCCGCTGCAGCTCGTCGGCCACCTCGGTGGGGGTTTCGGCATCGGCGTAACGACCGGTGTGCAGTTCGATGGCCGGGGCGCCGACCCGCTTGGACGCTTCGATCTGCCGTTCGTCGGCATCGATGAACAGCGACACCTCGGCGCCGATCTTCGACAAGCGCTCCACCGCCAGGCTGATCCGCGATTCCTGCCCCGCTACGTCGAGGCCGCCTTCGGTGGTCAGTTCCTGGCGCGTCTCCGGCACCAGGCAGATGTGCGCCGGGCGGATGAGCTCAGCGAACGCCATCATTTCCTCGGTCACGCCCATTTCGAAGTTCATGCGGGTTTGCAGCACGTCCTTGAGCAGCAGCACGTCGCGCTCCTGGATGTGGCGACGGTCTTCACGCAGGTGCACGGTGATGCCGTCGGCACCCGCCTCTTCCGCGTCCAGCGCGGCCTTGACCGGATCCGGGTAGCGCGTACCGCGGGCCTGGCGCAGGGTGGCGACATGGTCGATGTTCACGCCGAGAAGAATGCGATTGCTGGTGCTCACAAAAAGGCTCCTGAAGGGACAGATAGTCGGCCCACAGCATACGGGTTGATCAGGGCTTGCGAAACAGCTCGCGACTGACCAGGGGCCGACCGCCCAAATGCACGGCCAAGGCTTGGCGCATCAGGCGCTTGGCCGCCGACAAGGCGCCCGGCGCGCTCCAGTCGGCCTCGGCCATGGCCAGCAGCTCGGCGCCGTTGAACAGCCCCGGTTGCAGCAGGTAGACCCGCTCCAGGCCAGCATCCACTTGCAAACGGTAGAGGCCGTCGGCGGCGATGGGCTCACCGTGCAGGTCGGTGCTCAAGGCGAAGCCATAGCCCAGGTCATCCAGCAGGCGCCATTCGAACGACCGCAGCAGCGGTTCCAGCGGACGGCCTTCGGCCAGGGCCAGCAGCGTGGCGGCGTAGTGGTCGAAGACGGCCGGGTGAGGATCTTCGGCGGGCAGCAGGCGGATCAGCAGTTCATTGAGGTACAAGCCGCTGAACAACGCCTCGCCGTTGAGCCAGGCGGCGACGCCGTTGCTTTCCATGCGCCCGACGTTCTTCAACTCGCCCCGCCCGCGAAATTCGACTTCCAGCGGCACGAACGGCCGCGCCAGCGTCCCCGCCTTGCCCCGCGCCCCCCGCAACACCGCCCGCAGCCGCCCCTGGGGCGTGAGGAAGTCCACCAGGGCGCTGCTTTCGCGGTAGGCGCGGCTGTGGAGGACGTAGGCGGATTGGCCGGTGGGTTGGGTTGGGGGCATGGAAATCAGAGTTCTCAATAGACGAGCAGAGTTTTTCAACAACCCCAAACCAATGTGGGAGCGAGCTTGCTCGCGATAGCGGTCTGTCAGTCAACATCCATGTTGAACATCAGGCCCTCATCGCGAGCAAGCTCGCTCCCACAATGGTTCTTGGTACATCCAGTCAGCTGATCAGAGGTCGCCGTAACCCAACGAACGCAGCGCACGCTCGTCATCGGACCAGCCGCCCTTCACCTTGACCCACAGGTTGAGCATGATCTTGGAGTCGAACAGCAGCTCCATGTCCTTGCGCGCCTCGGTGCCGATGCGCTTGATGCGCTCGCCCTTGTCGCCAATGATGATTTTCTTCTGGCCGTCACGTTCGACGAGGATCAACGCATGGATGTGCAGGGTCTTGCCCTGTTGCTTGAACTCCTCGATCTCGACCGTGATCTGGTAAGGCAGCTCGGCGCCCATCTGGCGCATGATTTTCTCGCGCACCAGCTCGGCGGCGAGGAAACGGCTGCTACGGTCGGTGATCTGGTCTTCAGGGAAGAAATGATCATTTTCCGGCAGGTGTTCGGCAATCACCCGCTCCAGCGCGTCGAGGTTATGGCCGTGCTGGGCAGAGATCGGGATGATCTGGGCATTGGGCAACTGTTCCTGCAGCCAGGTCAGGTGCGGCATCAGTTCAGCCTTGTCTTCGATGCGATCGGTCTTGTTCAGCGCCACGATCAACGGCCCTGTCACGTACTGGACGCGCTCGAGGACCATCTGGTCTTCTTCGGTCCATTTGGTGCGGTCGACCACGAAGATCACCACGTCGACGTCTTTCAACGCCGCCGAGGCAGTCTTGTTCATGTAGCGGTTCAAGGCCTTTTCGCCACCCTTGTGCATGCCCGGGGTGTCGACGTAGATCGCCTGCACGGCGCCTTCGGTCTTGATGCCCAGCATGTTGTGGCGGGTGGTCTGGGGCTTGCGCGAGGTGATCGCCAGTTTCTGGCCCAGGATGTGGTTCAGCAACGTGGACTTGCCCACGTTCGGCCGACCGACAATGGCGACATAGCCGCAGCGGGTGACGGTTGTATCAGTCATTGCCATTCTCCACGCCCAGGGCAATCAGTGCTGCGGCGGCCGCTACCTGTTCGGCAATACGACGACTCACACCCTGACCCCGGCTTTTCTCATTCAGTAGGACAACTTCGCATTCGACGAAGAAGGTTCGGCAATGCGGCTCACCCTGGATATCCACCACTTCGTAGCGCGGCAGTTCGCAACTGCGCGATTGCAGGAATTCCTGCAAACGGGTCTTCGGATCCTTGTTGGTGTCCACCAGCGTCAGGCTGTCGATCTCGGAAGTCAGCCAGGCCAGCACGCGTTCGCGCGCCATGTCCATGCCGGAGTCCAGGTAGATCGCGCCAATCAACGCTTCCAGGGCATCGGCCAGGATCGACTCGCGACGGAAACCGCCGCTTTTCAATTCACCGGAGCCCAGGCGCAGGTATTCGCCCAGGTCGAAACCACGGGCCAGCACGGCCAGGGTCTCACCTTTTACCAACCGCGCGCGCAAACGCGACAACTGGCCTTCGCGGGCCAGCGGGAAGCGCTCGAACAGCGCCTCGCCGGCCACGAAGTTGAGGATGGCATCGCCGAGGAATTCCAGGCGCTCGTTGTTGCGCCCGGCAAAACTGCGGTGAGTGAGGGCCAGGAGCATCAGGTCCGGGTCCTTGAAGGTGTAGCCGAGCTGACGCTCGAGACGGCTTAGAGAAACGCTCACGGTTTACCCACGCTGAGTTCGTGGCTGGATTCCACCGCCACGGTGGCAAGGCACCGTTGGCTTGGGACAATTAACGCTGTGTTCAAAAATGACGTCCTGACTATCGTTGGCTTCATGCCTCCGGGCAACCTTGTGCAGGCTCCAGAAAAGCATTCGGCGCTGTGTTCAACAGCGCCGTGTGTGATTACTTGATCAGGCCAACCCGCGAGAAATTCGGCAGGTGGCTGAGTTTGGGTTCCGGCCAGCTCATCCAGACCGCAAAGGCCTTGCCGACGATGTTTCGGTCCGGGACCATGCCCAGCAAGTCCTTGGGAATGTTCGGATCATCCCAGTAACGGCTGTCGTTGGAGTTGTCGCGGTTGTCGCCCATCATGAAATAGTGCCCCGCCGGCACGGTCCACGAGCGGTCCGGCGTTGCGCGGTAGCGGCTCATTTCCTTGCGGATCAGGTGTTCGGCCTCGCCGAGTTTTTCCCGGTAGAGTTCGGCACTGCCCAGCGTACCCGGCTCGGAGCCGAGCAATTGTTCGGCCACTGACTCGCCATTGACGAACAGACGCTTGTCGGCGGTGTAGCGGATCGTGTCGCCCGGCAAGCCGACCACGCGCTTGATGTAGTTGACGTTCGGGTCGCTCGGGAAGCGGAACACCATGACATCGCCACGCTGCGGGTCACCCACCTCGATGACTTTCTTGTCGATCACCGGCAGGCGGATCCCGTAGGAGAACTTGTTCACCAGAATGAAATCGCCCACGTCCAGGGTCGGCTTCATCGAGCCGGACGGGATCTGGAACGGTTCCACCAGGAACGAGCGCAGCACCAGCACGATGAACAGCACCGGAAAGAACGACTTGCCGTATTCGACCAGCAGCGGTTCCTTGTTGAGCTTTTCGACCACCACGCCATCAGGCTGGCTGACGCTGCCCTGATAAGAGGCGATGGCCGCCCGGCGCCGAGGCGCCAGGAACAACAGATCAAGCAACGCCAACAGGCCGCAGACAAACACGGCGATAACCAGCAACAGCGGGAAATTTAGCGACATAGGACCTAACTATCCAACCTGAGCACCGCAAGGAAGGCTTCCTGTGGAATTTCCACGTTACCGACCTGCTTCATGCGTTTTTTACCGGCCTTCTGCTTTTCCAACAGCTTGCGCTTACGGCTGACGTCGCCGCCGTAGCATTTGGCCAATACGTTCTTTCTGAGCGCCTTGACGGTTGTACGCGCCACAATCTGCCCGCCAATGGCGGCCTGGATTGCCACATCGAACATCTGCCGCGGAATCAGTTCCTTCATCTTCTCGGTCAATGCACGACCTTTGTAGTGCGCGTTGTCACGGTGCACGATCAATGCCAGGGCATCGACTTTCTCACCGTTGATCAGCACATCCAGCTTCACCAGATTAGCCGATTGGTAACGATCGAAATGATAGTCCAGCGAAGCATAGCCGCGACTGGTGGATTTGAGGCGGTCGAAGAAGTCCAGCACCACTTCGTTCATCGGCAGGTCGTAGGTCACCTGGACCTGCGTGCCGAGGAACAGCATGTCGTGTTGCACACCGCGTTTCTCGATGCACAGGGTAATGACGTTACCCAGGTGCTCCTGAGGCACAAGGATGTTGGCCCGCACGATCGGCTCGCGCATGTCTTCGATGGCCGACAGGTCCGGCAGCTTGGACGGGTTGTCGACGTAGAGGGTTTCGCCGTTCTTGAGCAGCAGCTCGAAGATTACCGTCGGTGCCGTGGTGATCAGGTCCAGGTCGTACTCGCGCTCCAGGCGCTCCTGGATGATTTCCATGTGCAGCATGCCCAGGAACCCGCAGCGGAAGCCGAAGCCCAGGGCGTCGGAGCTTTCCGGAGTGTATTGCAGGGACGAGTCGTTCAGGGTCAGCTTTTGCAGGGCTTCGCGGAAATCCTCGAAGTCGTCGGAACTGACCGGGAACAGGCCGGCATAGACCTGCGGCTGGATGCGCTTGAAACCGGGCAGCACATCGACGTCGGGGGTGGAGCTCAAGGTCAGGGTGTCGCCGACCGGCGCCCCGTGGATGTCCTTGATGCCCGCGATGATGAAGCCCACTTCACCGGCCTTCAGGTCGACGGTGGCGGTATGTTTCGGGTTGAAGACCCCGACGCTGTCCACCAGGTGGATCTTGCCGGTGGACTTGACCAGGATCTTGTCGCCCTTCTTCACGCGGCCATGGCGCACGCGAACCAGGGAGACTACGCCCAGGTAGTTGTCGAACCAGGAGTCGATGATCAACGCCTGCAGCGGATCTTCGATGTTGCCGGTTGGCGCGGGAATGGTGGTGACCAGGCGTTCGAGCACTTCATCCACGCCCAGGCCGGTCTTGGCGCTGCAGGTGACCGCGTCGGTGGCGTCGATGCCGATGATTTTCTCGATTTCTTCCTTCACGCGGTCCGGATCGGCCTGGGGCAGGTCGATCTTGTTCAGCACTGGCATGACTTCCAGGCCCTGCTCGATGGCCGTGTAGCAGTTGGCGACCGACTGGGCCTCGACGCCCTGGCCGGCATCGACCACCAGCAATGCACCCTCACAGGCCGCCAGCGACCGGCTGACTTCATAGGTGAAGTCGACGTGGCCCGGGGTATCGATGAAGTTCAGCTGATAGGTGACGCCGTCGCGGGCCTTGTAATAGAGGGTAACGCTGTGGGCCTTGATGGTGATCCCGCGCTCGCGCTCGAGGTCCATGGAGTCCAGGACCTGGGCTTCCATTTCACGCTCGGCCAGGCCGCCGCACATCTGGATGAAGCGATCAGCCAGCGTCGACTTGCCATGGTCAATGTGGGCGATGATGGAGAAATTGCGGATATGACTCAAATCACTCACGGATCAACACTCAAAAAGGCTGCAGGCATGGCCCGCCGAAAAATAGCCGGGAATTGTACCTGATACACCGCGCAAGCGTCACGTTCGCCTGTCGATGAGCTCTTGTGGCGAGGGAGCTTGCTCCCGTTGGGCTGCGAAGCGGCCCTCGATTTACCCGCCACGGCGATATGTCAGGCAGACGGTAGGGGACTGCTGCGCAGTCCAGCGGGAGCAAGCTCCCTCGCCACAGGAGCCCGCTCGCCACGTTGGATGTAGCTCAACCCGCCCGACGCAGCAACCAGAGCCCGGCCAACGCGCAGACACCGGCGGGGACCAGCACCGCGAACAGCGGCGAGAAACCGAACACCAGGCTCGACGGCCCCAGCAGATCCTGGGCGATACGGAAGGTGAAACCTACCAGTACGCCAGTAAACACCCGTTGACCGAGGGTCACCGAACGCAGCGGGCCGAAAATGAAGGAAATCGCCATCAACACCAGGGCGGCGGTGACCAGCGGTTGCAACACCTTGACCCAAAAAGCCAGCCAGTAGCGGCCATTGTTCAGGCCCTGGTCCGCCAGATAGTGGATATAGCCCCACAAACCGGTAATCGACAGCGATTCCGGCGCCATCACCACGGTACTGAGCAACTGCGGGCTGATCGACACGTCCCAACGCTCTTGCGGGGCGGCGACCACTTCGGTGCGCTTGTCATGGAACAGGGTGGTGGTGACATCACTCAATTGCCAGTGGTCCTCGGCGAAGTTCGCGCGCTTGGCGAAGCTCGATGACAGCATGTGCCGCTGGTCGTCGAAACGATAGCGGGTCACGCCATAGAGGATGCCATTGGGCTGGACCGAGTTGATGTGGATGAACTCGTCACCCTGGCGGTGCCACAGGCCGTGCTTGGCGCTTTGCGCATCACCGCCGCCCTGGGCCAGGGAACGGTTGGCCTGGGCGGTGTTCTCGGTGGCCGGGGCGATGTATTCGCCGATCAACACACCCACCAGCATCAGCACCAGCATCGGCTTCATCACCGCCCAGACGATCCGACCAATGGACACGCCTGCGGCGCGCATGATGGTCAGCTCGCTGTTGCTGGCCAGGCTGCCCAGGCCGATCAGGCAGCCGATCAGCGCCGCCATCGGCAGCATGTCGTACAGGCGCCTAGGCGCGGTCAGCAGCACGTAGCTCGCCACGTCCGTGAGGGTATAGGTGTCGCTGACGTCGCTCATTTCATCGATGAAGGCAAACAGGGTCGCCAGGCCAAGGATGATCCCCAGCACCGCGAGAATCGCCATGAACACACTGCTGCCGATGTAGCGGTCGAGTTTAACCACGGGCCACCTCCAGCGCGCTGCGACGACTGGCCAGTTTCAGGCGCAGCGGTTCCCAATAGAGCAGCCCCAGGCCGATGGCCAGGAAGATGCCATGCACCCACCACAAGCCCAGCGCTGGCGGGATCTTGCCCTTCTCCAGGGCGCCGCGTGCGGAAATCAGGATGGTCAGGTAAGCCATATACAGGAGAATCGCCGGCAGCAACTTGAGGAAACGACCCTGGCGCGGGTTGACCCGCGACAGCGGGACCGCCATGAGGGTCACGATGAACACCAGCAACGGCAACGACAGGCGCCATTGCAGCTCGGTGCGGGCACGAATGTCCTTGTTGCCCAGCAGGCTGGCGGTGGGCATCGCGTCGCGGTCGGTGACTTCGTCGCTGACCTCGGGCTTGGGCAACAGCACGCCATAGGTGTCGTACTTGATGGCCCGGTAGTCGGCCTGCCCCGGCTTGCCATCGTAGCGATAGCCATTGTGCAGGATCAGGTAGCGGTTGCCGTCGGGGTTGATTTCCTGCCGGCCCTTCTCGGCCACCAGCACGGAAATGCCACGGTCCTTCTTGGAGTCCGAAGACAGGTTCTTTTGTGTAATGAAGACGCCGCCCAGGTCGATCCGGTCATCCGAGAGCTGTTCGGTGTAGGTCACCCGCGTGCCGTCGCGCAGGGCCTGGAAACGCCCTGGCACCAGGGTGTCGAATTCGGTCATGGCGTCCTGCTGGTTGATCAGCAGCTGGAATTGGTTGGCGCCCTGGGGCGACAGGCTCAGGCTCAGCCAGGCCACCACCAGCGCCACCAATGTGGCCGGGAACAGGGTCATGCGAAACAGCCGTTGCTGGCTCATGCCGGTGGCCGACAACACGGTCATTTCGCTGTCCAGGTACAAGCGCCCATAGGCCAGCAAAATGCCGAGGAACAACCCCAGCGGCAGGATCAATTGCAGGAAGCCCGGCAGGCGGAACCCCATGATCAGGAACAGGGAGCCCGGATCCAGGGCGCCGGAGGCCGCCTGGGCAAGGTACTTGATGAAGCGTCCGCTCATGATGATGACCAGCAGCACGGCGCTCACGGCGCTCAGGGTCAGCAGGACTTCGCGGGATAGATAACGAAAGACGATCAAACCAGACACTCCAAGGTTGTCAGGCTAAGGCGGCCAAACAAGCAAACGTATCGAGCCGGTCCGCCAACGCGAACCGCCGAAAAAAGAGCCGCATTATCCTGTGATTGGAGGCGCCTGTCACTTCGCACGCTTTAAACCGCTGCTTAAAGCCAAAAGTTAGCGCCGTCGAGGGTTGTCAGGCTCGGGCGCCGGGGTTCAAACTGCGGCCTTTGTCGCCGGCAAGCACCGGCGCTTCTTTTATATAGAAGAAGCTCGCTCAGCGCGCCATTGTGTCGGCGCCTGGCCTCTTGACCATTCACTCAGGGATCCGGACATGGAACTGGTTGTAAAAAGCGTCAGCCCAGAAACGTTGAAAACCGCCACGCTGGTGGTTGCCGTCGGTGAAAACCGCAAGCTCGGCGTCGTCGCCACCCAGCTCGACAGCCTGAGCGGCGGTGCCATCAGCGCCGTGCTCAAGCGCGGCGACCTGGCCGGCAAGGTCGGCCAGAGCCTGTTGCTGCACAGCTTGCCCAACCTCAAGGCCGATCGGGTGCTGCTGGTGGGCGTGGGCAAGGACGCCGAACTGGGCGACCGTCCGTTCCGTAAAATCATCGCCGGCGTGTTGGGCACCCTCAAGGGCCTGGGCGGCGCTGATGCCGTCCTGGCGTTGGACGAGTTGGTGGTCAAGGGTCGCGACAGCTATGGCAAGAACCGCCTGCTGGCGGAAACCCTGGTGGACGGCGAATACCAGTTCGACCAGTTCAAGAGCCAGAAAGCCGAACCCCGCGCCCTGAAGAAAATCACCCTGCTGACCATCAAGGCCGCCCAGGCTGAAGTCCAGCGTGCCGTGACCCACGCCACCGCGATTGCCAACGGCATGGCCTTCACCCGCGACCTGGGCAACCTGCCGCCGAACATCTGCCACCCGACGTTCCTCGGCGAACGGGCCAAGGCACTGGGCAAGGAGTTCAAGGGCCTGAAAGTCGAAGTCTTCGACGAGAAGAAGATCAAGGACCTGGGCATGGGTTCGTTCTATTCCGTCGGCCAGGGCAGCGCCCAGCCGCCACGCCTGATCGTCATGCAATACAACGGCGGCAAGAAGTCCGAGAAGCCTTACGCGCTGGTCGGCAAGGGCATCACCTTCGACACCGGCGGCATCAGCCTCAAGCCAGGCGCCGGCATGGATGAAATGAAGTACGACATGGGCGGCGCCGCGAGCGTGTTCGGCACCCTGCGCGCCGTGCTCGAACTGCAACTGCCGATCAACCTGGTGTGCATCCTGGCCTGCGCCGAGAACATGCCCAGCGGTACGGCCTCGCGTCCGGGCGACATCGTCACCACCATGAGCGGCCAGACCGTGGAAATCCTCAACACCGACGCCGAAGGCCGCCTGGTGCTGTGTGACGCCCTCACCTACTCCGAGCGCTTCAAGCCGCAAGCGGTGATCGACATCGCCACCCTGACCGGTGCCTGCGTCGTCGCCCTCGGTGCCCACACCTCGGGCCTGCTGGGCAACAACGACGAACTGATCGGCCAATTGCTCAGCGCCGGCCAGCAAGCCGACGACCGCGCCTGGCAGTTGCCCTTGTTCGACGAGTACCAGGAACAACTGGACAGCCCGTTCGCCGACATCGCCAACATCGGCGGCCCGAAAGCCGGGACCATCACCGCAGCCTGCTTCCTGTCGCGTTTCACCAAGAACCTGAACTGGGCGCACCTGGACATCGCCGGCACGGCCTGGACCAGCGGCGGCAAGGACAAGGGCGCCACCGGTCGTCCAGTGCCCCTGCTGACCCAGTACCTGCTGGACCGCGCCAAGGCCTGACACCAATGACCGGCGTTGGCGTCGCCCTCGGGTGGTGCCAGCGACGGCTCAGGAACCGCAATGACCAAAGTCGATTTCTATATCCTGCCCAGCGCCGATCCGTCGGCGCGGCTGGATTTCGCCTGCAAGCTCGTCGAAAAGGCCTGGCGCATGGGACACCGCATCTACCTGCATTGCAGCGATGCCACCCAGCGTGATGACCTGGACGCACGCCTATGGGCTTTCAAGGGCGAGAGTTTCGTGCCCCACGGCCCGGCCGAAAGCGAACCCGAGGGATTGATCGTGCTGGGGCTGGGAGATGACTGCGGCCAGCACCAGGACCTGTTGGTCAACCTCGACCTGAAAGTACCGGCCTTTGCCCAGCGCTTCGCCCGTGTGGCGGAAGTGGTGGTGGAAGACCCGGCCATCCGACAAGCCGCGCGGGAGAGTTTCCGTTTCTACCGCGAACAGGGCTATCCTCTGCAAGACCACCGTTTACAGCGACTCTGAGCCCTACGATGGACACTCCAAAATCGCCACAAAAGCCCGCGCACCTGCTGGATGACCTCGAGTCGATCCGCCAGTTGCTCGGCGACGACAACCTGCAACCGCCACTGCTGACCGACACGGTCGTGCACGAGCCGGTGCATGACGAGCAGATTCCCCTGCTGTTCGATCCGATCAACGGCCAGCCCGAACCCGAGCCTGCCGCCAAGGCCGAAGCCAAGGGCCCCGACGCCCTGCTGCACCTGGACCGCGAATTGCGCGCTGCGGCGCAGTTGATCATGCAAGACGTCATCGACGACTTCGCCCCGCACATCGAAACCGAGATCAAGCGCCGGCTGGATGCGCGGATGGAGCGGTTGCTCAGCCACTACGAGTAGGTTTTCCTGCCTCACAGTGGACACCTTGTGGGAGCCGAGCTTGCTCGCGATGGCGGCGGCACATCCGGCATTGATGCAGCGGATCCGCCGCCATCGCGAGCAAGCTCGGCTCCCACAGGGTTCGACAGTGCCCACAAACTCTGCGCCCGGCGCCTCCAGCCTGTGGCTTGCACCAGCCCCGCCCGCTATACTTCCCGGCTTTTCCTGAATAAATGCCAATAGGGTCCCGCCGCGCATGGATAAGACCTACCAGCCGCACGCCATTGAAACTTCCTGGTACAACACCTGGGAGTCCGAGAATTATTTCGCTCCGCAAGGCGCGGGCGATTCCTACACCATCATGATCCCGCCGCCGAACGTCACCGGCAGCCTGCACATGGGCCACGGCTTCAACAACGCGATCATGGACGCCCTGATCCGTTTCCGTCGCATGCAAGGTCGCAACACCTTGTGGCAGCCGGGCACCGACCATGCCGGTATCGCCACGCAGATGCTGGTGGAACGTCGCCTCGAAGCCCAAGGCCAGAATCGCCACGACCTGGGCCGCGAGAAATTCCTCGAGAAAGTCTGGGAATGGAAAGACGAGTCCGGTGGCAACATCAGCCGCCAGATCCGTCGCCTCGGCTCGTCCGTGGACTGGAGCCGCGAGCGCTTCACCATGGACGACGGTCTTTCGGAAGCGGTGAAGGAAGCCTTCGTGCGCCTGCATGAAGACGGGCTGATCTATCGCGGCAAGCGCCTGGTCAACTGGGACACCAAGTTGCACACGGCCATTTCCGACCTCGAAGTGGAGAACCACGACGAGAAAGGTTTCCTGTGGAACCTCAAGTACCCGCTGGCCGACGGCGCCAAGACCGCCGAAGGCAAGGATTACCTGATCGTCGCCACCACGCGTCCGGAAACCATGCTGGGTGACGCCGCCGTGGCGGTAAACCCGAACGATGAGCGCTACCAGGCACTGATCGGCAAGTTCGTCGAGCTGCCCCTGGTTGGCCGTCGCATCCCGATCATCGGCGACGATTACTGCGACCCTGAATTCGGCACCGGCTGTGTGAAAATCACCCCGGCCCACGATTTCAACGACTACGAAGTCGGCAAACGCCACAACCTGCCACTGCTGAACATCTTCGACAAGAACGCCAACGTGTTGCCGGCGGCCCAGGTGTTCAACCTCGACGGCACGCTGAACGAAAACGTCGACGGCACGCTGCCGGCCGAATACGCCGGCCTGGACCGCTTCGAGGCGCGCAAGCAGATCGTCGCGGCATTCGAGGCTGCCGGCCTGCTGGTCAGCGTCGACGATCACGCCCTGAAAGTCCCGAAAGGCGACCGCTCCGGCACCATCATCGAGCCGTGGCTGACCGACCAGTGGTACGTGTCCACCAAACCGCTGGCCGAGCCGGCGATTGCCGCCGTGGAAGACGGCCGCATCCAGTTCGTGCCCAAGCAATACGAAAACATGTACTTCTCGTGGATGCGCGACATCCAGGATTGGTGCATCAGCCGTCAGCTGTGGTGGGGCCATCGCATCCCGGCCTGGTACGACGAATCGGGCAAGGTCTATGTCGGCCGCGATGAAGCCGAAGTCCGCGCCAAGCACAACCTCGGGCCGGACGTCGCCCTGACGCAGGACAACGACGTCCTCGACACCTGGTTCAGCTCGGGCCTGTGGACCTTCTCCACCCTGGGCTGGCCGCAACAGACCGAGTTCCTGAAGAAATTCCACTCCACCGACGTGCTGGTCACCGGTTTCGACATCATTTTCTTCTGGGTCGCCCGGATGATCATGATGACCATGCACCTGATGAAGAACGAAGACGGTACCCCGCAAGTACCGTTCAAGACGGTCTACGTTCATGGCCTGGTGCGCGACGGCCAGGGCCAGAAGATGTCCAAGTCCAAGGGCAATGTCCTGGACCCGCTGGACATCATCGACGGCATCGACCTGGAAACCCTGGTGCAGAAACGCACCTCCGGCCTGATGCAGCCGAAACTGGCGAAGAAGATCGAGAAAGCCACCCGCGAAGAATTCGCCGAGGGCATCGCCAGCTACGGCACCGATGCCCTGCGTTTCACTTTCTGCTCGCTGGCGTCCACCGGTCGCGACATCAAGTTCGACATGGGTCGCGTCGAAGGCTATCGCAACTTCTGCAACAAGATCTGGAACGCCGCGCGCTACGTGCTGGATAAAGGCGAAGACTGCGGCCAGAACGGCGAAGCCTACGAGCTGACCCTGGCCGATCGCTGGATCATTTCCCAGTTGCAACGCACCGAAGCCGAAGTGACCCGCCAACTGGACCAGTTCCGTTTCGACCTGGCTGCACAAGCCTTGTACGAGTTCATCTGGAACCAGTACTGCGACTGGTACCTGGAGCTGTCCAAGCCGGTGCTGTGGGACGAAAACGCACCGGTCGAGCGCCAGCGCGGCACCCGTCGCACCCTGGTTCGCGTACTGGAAGTGGCCCTGCGCCTGGCGCATCCGTTCATGCCGTTCATCACCGAGGAAATCTGGCAGCGCATCGCACCGCTGGCGGGCATCCAGGGCAAGACGATCATGCTGCAACCGTGGCCGGTGGCCAACGAGACCCGCATCGATCCGGCAGCCGAAGACGACATCGAATGGCTCAAGACCTTCATGCTGGGCCTGCGTAACATCCGCGCCGAAATGAACATCGGCCCGGGCAAGCCGCTGGCTCTGTTCCTGAAGAATGCCAGCGCCGAAGACCTGCGCCGCCTCAACGAAAACGAAGCGCTGCTCAAGAAGCTGGCGAAGCTCGAGTCGGTGACGGTACTGGCCACCGGCGAAGAAGCACCACTGTCCGCCACCGCCCTGGTCGGCGAGATGGAAGTGCTGGTGCCGATGGCTGGCCTGATCGACAAGGCCGCCGAACTGGCGCGCCTGGACAAGGAAATCCTGCGCCTGAAGGGTGAAGTGCAGCGGGTCGGCGGCAAGCTGTCCAACGCCGGTTTCGTCGACAAGGCTCCGGCCGAAGTCATCGAGAAGGAACGGGCCAAACTGGCCGAGGCCGAACAGGCCCTGGGCAAGCTGGCCGAACAGCATGGGCGGATCTCCAGCCTGTAACGGCGGTTCGTCACTGAAGAAGGAGGCCCTGGTGGCCTCCTTTTTTCTGCCTGGCACTTTCTTACTCATGCTGAGCCCCTCTGTGGGAGCGAGCTTGCTCGCGATAGCGGAGGGTCCGCTTGCATCAATGCCGGATGTGTCGCCGCCATCGCGAGCAAGCTCGCTCCCACATTTGAACTGTGCAGTCATCAAGACCAGGCTGGATGTGGGACAATACCCGCCACTTTTTGAGCCACCCCGAATCGACCCGCCCATGACTGCCCCTCGCGCCCCAAAACCTGTCCGCCAGAAGCCCAAGCCCGCCATCGAGGCCAAACCTGTGGTGCCGCGGGAGAAGGCCGGCCTCCACCCGCGCAACCGCCATCAGGGTCGCTACGACTTCCCCGCGCTGATCAAGTCCACGCCAGAGCTGGCCAAGTTCGTGATCATCAACCCCTACGGCAAGGAAAGCATCGACTTCGCCAGCCCCGAAGCTGTGCGGGTGTTCAATCGGGCGCTGCTCAAAGCCTTCTATGGCATCGCCCATTGGGACATTCCAGCCGACTACCTGTGCCCCCCAGTGCCTGGCCGGGCGGATTATGTGCATTTCCTCGCCGATCTGCTCGCCAGCCACAACGACGGTGAAATCCCCCGCGGGGCGGCCGTCAAAGTGCTGGACATCGGCACTGGCGCCAACTGCGTCTATCCGTTGATCGGCTACAGCGACTACCGCTGGCACTTCCTGGGCTCGGAGATCGACCCGACCGCCATTGCCTCGGCCAAGGCCATCGTCCAATCCAACGGCTTGAGCAAGGCCATCCAGTTGCGCCAGCAAGCCAACCGCAAGCAGATCCTCCTGGGTCTGCTGGAGGATGGCGAACGGTTCGACCTGACGATGTGCAACCCACCGTTCCATGCGTCCCTGGAAGAAGCCACCAAGGGTAGCCAGCGCAAGTGGCGTGCGTTGGGCAAGGCCGATCCGAAACGCAAGCTGCCGGTGCTGAATTTTGGCGGCCAGGCTGCGGAGTTGTGGTGCGAGGGTGGGGAAGCCCGGTTCGTCACGCAATTGATCAGCGAAAGCGCACAACTGGCCAACCAAGTGCTGTGGTTCAGCACCCTGGTGTCGAAGGCGTCGAACCTGCCGGCGATTCAGGCCGCGCTGAAAAAGGCCGGGGCGCTGCACAGCCACGTGGTGGAGATGTCCCAGGGCCAGAAGCAGAGTCGTTTCGTGGCCTGGACCTTCCAGACCGAGGCGCAGCAACAGGCCTGGCGCCAGGCGCGCTGGGTTCGCAAAGATTAGAAGGACATTGCGCTAGCGTAGGAGCTGCCGAGCGAAGCGAGGCTGCGATCTTTTGATCTTTCGCTTGAAATTTAACAGCCAGGGGAAAGATCGCAGCCTCGCTCCGCTCGACAGCTCCTACGGGCGGTTTCCCAAGGCAATAAAAAACCGTGCCCGGATCGCTCCGAGGCACGGTTTTTTTTACAGCGATCTTACTTGTTGACCGCGTCGGTCAGGCCTTTGGCCACAACCAGCTTGATCACTTTCTTGGCAGCGATTTCGATGGCAGCGCCAGTCGAAGGGTTACGGCCGGTACGGGCAGGACGCTCGGTGACTTTCAGCTTGCCGATACCTGGCAGAGTGATTTCGCCGCCGTTTTCCAGCTGATCGGCAACGATTTGGCCCAGTTGGTCCAAAGCGTTACGCGCGGTGGTTTTTGGCGCGTCGATAGCTTCAGCGATGTCAGCGATCAGTTGGTCTTTAGTAAGAGCCATGTAGTGTTCCTTCCCTATCAAATTCATATGGATTGCAGAGTGCAGTGTCAGCCATCGAGCCCGATCCCTCTGGATCAGGCACCCTCGGCAATCACCACGACGGATCGGGGTAATAGATGCCGAAAACCGGGTTTGGTTCGACCTGACAAATGCTGAATGCACGCTTAACGCAGTGACTTCGCGTAAGACCGGGCAAAACTAGCACAACGCCTCTGAAATATCCGCCTCTAGCTACCCATTTGGTCAGCTTTCTTGCGCTAAAACGTTAAAAAAATGCATATAGGCAGTCCGACGGCTCTGAAAGGGCCTTTGCCGGGTTCCAAAACCAGTGATTGCGGTACACTGGGCCTTTTTCGGGGAGCACGCCCTCCTCTCTTTCATCAGCCGAGAAATCCATGCCGATCCGTCATTGCATCGTCCACCTGATCGACAAAAAACCCGACGGCACCCCTGCTGTGCTCCATGCCCGCGACTCCGAACTGGCAGAGTCCACGGCCATCGAGAACATGCTCGCCGACCTCAACGAAAGCTATAACGCCAAGCAAGGCAAGGCCTGGGGGTTTTTCCATGCCGAGTCCGGGGCACATCCGTTCAGCGGCTGGCTGAAGGAGTACCTGGATGGCGGGAAGGATTTCACCGCGTTCAGTCGAGTGGCGGTGGAACACCTGCAAAAACTGATGGAAGAGTCCAACCTGTCGGTGGGCGGCCACGTGTTGTTCGCGCATTACCAGCAGGGCATGACCGACTACCTGGCCATCGCCCTGCTGCACCACAGCGAAGGCGTGGCGGTGACCGATGAACTGGACGTGACCCCGTCCCGCCACCTGGACCTGGGCCAGTTGCACCTGGCGGCGCGGATCAACGTGTCGGAATGGCAGAACAACAAACAATCGAAACAGTACATTTCGTTTATCAAGGGCAAGAACGGCAAGAAGGTCTCGGAGTACTTCCGCGACTTCATCGGCTGCCAGGAAGGCGTCGACGGCCCCGGCGAGACCCGCACCCTGCTCAAGGCCTTCAGCGATTTCGTCGAAAGCGAAGACTTGCCGGAAGACGATGCCCGGGAAAAAACCAAGACCCTGGTGGACTACGCCAGCAGTCAGGCCAAGCTCGGCGAGCCCATGGGCCTGGAAGAACTGTCCGAGTTGATCGACGAAGATCGCCCGAAAGCCTTCTACGACCACATCCGCAACAAGGACTACGGGTTGTCGCCGGAAATCCCGGCGGATAAACGAACCCTCAACCAGTTCCGCCGGTTCACCGGTCGCGCCGAAGGCTTGTCCATCAGCTTCGAAGCGCACTTGCTGGGCTCCAAGATCGAGTATGACGAGGAAGCCGGTACGTTGATCATCAAGGGATTGCCGACCTCGCTGACCGACCAGCTCAAGCGGCGTAATTGATGCTCGGTAGGGTGCTGAAGAAGTTTCTGCTGATTCTGCTGGTAGTGGTGGCGTACCAGAACTGGGGCAAGATCGAGCGGGTGTTCAACCCATCACAGATGGTTTCCGAGCAGGTCCGAACCCATGCTCGGGTCGTGCTGTATGCCACCGACTGGTGCGGCTACTGCAAGGCCACACGACGGTTCCTGGATGAAAAAGGCGTGCCGTTTCGCGAGTTCGATATCGAGAAGGACACCGAGGCGCGCAAGGCCTACGAGGCGTTGGGTGGCCGGGGGATTCCGATCCTCGATGTGAATGGCACGTTGATTCGTGGGTACGAGCCGGAGAATATTCTCAAGGCGTTGTCTGCCATCTAGTCATCGTGGCAAATCCCCTGTGGGAGCGAGCTTGCTCGCGATAGCGATGGGTCAGCTTGCATCAATGTCGGATGTGTCGCCGCCATCGCGAGCAAGCTCGCTCCCACAGGTCGTTCGTCGCTCAGCGAGCCTCGATCCGAAACCCGAACCGCGGAAAGTGCACATGCACCACCCCGCCACGCTCATCTTCGCGACGCAGAATCAATTCTTCGCTGCCCGCAAACAATAACTCCCCGACTACCGGATCAACGCCATAGTCCGTCGCGGCGATGGTCACCTGCTGCCCTGCCGTGAAGCCGTTCGGCTCTTCGAACGACTCATCCGGCAGCGCTGCCGGTGTCGCGTTGCGGGCAACCTCCAAGGCTTCTTCGGCACTTATCTGGCTCGATGCGCCATGGCCGAAACCCAGCACCCGTGCCAACCATGCCGAAACAGCCGGATACGCGTCCACCAGCGGCGAGGTCACCGGGGTGGCCTTGAGGAACCACAGCGGATGGGCCATGGCGAAGTCGGCAATCGACGGATCACCCAACAGGAAATCGCCCTCCTCGCGCTGCAACTGCTGCTCCAGGCGCGCCATGATCGTCGGCCACTGGTGCTTGGCCTGGTCGGCAGGCAAGCGCGTGGTCGTGCCGCCACTGAACAGCCCGGCGCGGTCGCTGATGAACGCCTTGATGGCTTCAGGCGATAGCTTGGCGAAACGCACCGCCACCGACTCAGGCTGGAACACCAGGCTCACCGCGTGCTGAAACACCACCGAATCGGCCCAGGCGGCAAAGGACGCAGCCAGCATTTCCCGGCCTTCGGGGAACAGGGCCGGCGAGGCTTTTTCCTGCTCCAGCCGACGGGCGATCAGGGACGTATCGCAATAGATGTCCGCGCCGGCCTGCAATACCGGCGTCTTGCGATAGCCGCCCGTCAGCGCCGTCAGGTCAGGCTTGGGCATCATTGGCGGAATGCTCGCCGAACGCCAGGACAGGCCCTTGAAGCCCAGCAACAGCCGGGCTTTTTCCGCGAAAGGAGACGTTGGGTAATGATGAAGAATCAGCTCTGACATGAGACTCGCCACTGCAGGAATGAAGTCTTGCAGCTTAGCGCGACTGACCGGGCCAGCCTACCGGCCTGATAAAGGCCTATCAGCCAGGCTGATGAAGCGACAGCGCACTGGCCACCAGGCATTCCTTGGCGCTTTTCTTGAGCTTTTTGATCAGTCGCTCCTGGCGCAGGGCCTCGCCCTTGTCACGACAGGCCTCGGTATACACCAGGGCCACTGCCGGGCTGGACAGGAAAAAGCGCGCGCCCTTGCCGCTTTGATGCTTGGCGAAGCGCCGCACCGGGTCATCACTGATGCCGCAGTACAGCGAGCCATTGGCAGCCCGCACCAAGTAGACGAACCAGGGTTTGTCCGCTTCGGCGGGGCCTTGCGCAGGCAGATCGGGAGAGAGGTCGGCGGTCGTCACAAGATGGTCAACAGGTGGGCAAAGACAAGCCGCAATCTTATCAGCGACTGCCCTGGAACGCCCGCAACCCCTTCAGCGCCTGGGCCCTGACGGCGTTGCGCACCAGCGGCGTCCACCCCAGCAGCAGGCCCTTGGTGCCCAACGCCTGGCGGGACCAGCGCCACAGATCGAAGCTGTCATGGTGCTCGCAGATCTTGCCATCGCGAAACACGAAGCGCGCCTGGATGTCGTTGATCACGATGTTGCCGGTCTGGCTGAACAGGTACGTCGCCACCCAGTGAGCACCGCCGGTACGCTCGTCGCTGCGCACGTTATCGAAGGTCAGGGAAAAGTCCTTGGCCCGGGTCGTCAACATGCGCCACATGTCGCCGGCATCGCGCCCACGCAGCTCGCCAAACGCCGGATCGCTGAACAGCACGTCGTCGGTGTAGCAGGCGCTCATGGCGTCGGCGTCCAGGCGCTGGAAGGCCTGATAAAAACGGGTGATCAAGGCGTTGTGGGCATCACTCATGGACCGGCTCCGAAAAACGTTTCAGTAGGCCTGCACGATAATCTGCCAACGCGGGGAAAACTATCGTCATTCGCCATGAAAATGATATCAACGAAGGTCGGTGACTCTTTCGCTTTCGACCCCGACGTACAGCGCCCGGCCTGCGCCGATGCCCGCGATGATCGCCCCCAGGCCAACCAGGCCGAAGATCCAGCCGAGGGCATTCCAGCCCCCGGTCAAGTCATGGACCACCCCCACGGCGAAGGGCCCCAGCGACGCCAGCGTATAGCCGAAGCCCTGGGCCATGCTGGACAGGTTGGCGGCCACATGGGCATCCCGCGAACGCAACACGATCAGCGTGAGCGCCAGGCTGAACGTCGCGCCCTGCCCCAGGCCCAGCAATATCGCCCAGCCCCACAAGCCATCGATAGGAGCGTAGAGGCAACCGAACAGCCCACCCAGGGTCATGAGCATGACGATCACAATGGCCAGGCGCTGGTCCTTGCCACGCGTTGCCAGCCAGGGCGCCGCGAGGGAACTGATCAATTGCACGATGACCGAGCCGGACAGCACGAGCCCGGCCTGGGTCGGGGTCAGGCCACGTCCAATCAGGATCGAGGGCAGCCAGCCAAAGACGATATAGGCCAGGGACGATTGCAGCCCCATGTACAAGGTCACTTGCCAGGCCAGGGGATCACGCAGCAAGCCGCGGACCCGGTACGCCACCTGATGGGCGCCGTGTTTCTCGCCCACTTGCGGCAACCAGAACACCGCGGCCAACAGCGCCGGGACCACCCAGAACCCCAGGCCCAAGGCCCAGTTGTGGCCAAGGTGTTCGCTCAACGGCACTGTCGCCCCGGCCGCCAGCGCCGCGCCCAGGCACAGCGCCATGGTGTAGACACCGGTCATGGCGCCGGCCTGCTTGGCGAAGTCGCGCTTGACGATGCCCGGCAGCAGCACGCCGATCACACCGATGCTCGCACCGGCCAGGATACTGCCGGCGAACAGCCCAACCTGACCGAACGCACTGCGCAGGACAATCCCGCCCGCCAGTGTCAGCAAGATCCCCAGCACCACACGCTCGGCCCCGAAGCGCCGCGCCAGCACCGGCGCCAGCGGCGCGAACAGGCCCAGGCAAAGCACTGGCAACGTAGTCAGCAAACCGGCCTGGGCAGCCGACAGGCCAAGGCTTCTTGACACTTCGCTGAGCAGCGGCGCCATGCTCGACAACGCCGGGCGCAAGTTCAGCGCCACCAGGATCAGCCCGAGCAGCAACAGCCAGGGCCGGCGCACCAGAGGATGGCGTTGCTGGGCCTGTTCATCGTCAGCCTCGGCATCGATCAACAGTTCTTCGAGTTCGGCGGCACGTTTGCACGCCGTCGAGGTGGCAGGGTCAAGCAGATCGCGGGACATGGAAAGCTCGGGTTCAGGGTTCATTGATCAACTGCCGGCACAGGGCCTTGGCCTGCTCCGCGTCTTGGCGTTCGACCGCTTCGAGAATGTCGACGTGCAGGTCGAACACATGCTGATGGCGCGGCACGATATTGAGGCTGTGGCGCAACTGCGCGCCGATCACGCTGGAAAAGTAACGATAAAGCTCGCTGAGCGTTGGATTGTGCGCGGCATCCACCAGCAGGCGGTGGAACACCAGGTCGCAGGTGATGTAATGCTCCAGGTCGCCGTGGTAATGCTCGCCACTGGCCTGGAGCGCCTTGCGCAAGGCCAGCAAGTCTTCCTCGGTGCGCCGCAGCGCGGCCAGGCCAATGGCCTCGACTTCGAGGATATGCCGGGTTTCCCGGGCCTGGTCCAGCGAACAGCGCGACAGCACCTTGAGGGTATCGAGCGGGTCCACCGTCGCCCGTACATAACTGCCGTCGCCCTGGCGGATCTCGATCAGCCCGGAAAACGCCAGCACGCGCATGGCTTCGCGCACGGTATTGCGGCTGATACCCAGCTCGGCCACCAACTCGGGCTCGGTGGGCAAACGCTGGCCCACGACCCACACGCCATCACTGATGCGCTGGCGCAGTTGGTCCAGGGCTTGATCGACCAAGGACCGCTTAATTAATGGAGAAATGTCTGACATGGAGCTCACCCTTTCATCCAATCATAGGATGAATTTTCTGACATGTTAGTCAGCTTCGCGTAGGACGGCAACCGCCTAGGGTCAACGGGAGGTAAAGAAACGATATTTTCGATTAGTCAAAATTACCCTTTGAGGGTAATTTTAAGGACAAGGCACGCCGTTCTATGGAAAAGAACACACCCCACTACGCCTTGGCGGCGATACAGGCAGATGTCAGGCGGCTTAAAGGGAAAGCTTTCACCAGCACTGCGAAGAACACTGCTCGGACGCTCGGTTTAAACGTCTCGGACATGCAGCAGGTCATCCATGGGCTTGAGCGAAAACAGTTCTACAAATCGATGACCACCTATGACGATCATCGAGTCTGGCATGACGTCTACCACGCCAATTCACACGGTCTGCAGATTTACCTGAAGGTGACGTACCGCCCCAGCGGAGGCCCACCGGTCATTTCCTTCAAGGAGAAAAACTCATGAAACACCAGCAATGCTTCAGCTGTGGTGCCCCGGAAGGCATGTTGCATTTCGAAGGTCGCGGCGAAACCATGAGCGTCAAGGGACTGGAACGCCGGGTCGATGACTTGTCTGGCTGGGAATGTCAGATGTGCGGCGAAGTCGAGCTCGATTCAAGCTGCTCGGATCGCTACGACCACGCAGGTGATGAGCTGGTCAACGCGGCCAGGCGAATGATCGGCGAAGAGATCAAACGTGTCCGGCGCAAACTGCATCTATCGCAAAAGGAAGCGGTACTGCTGCTATCGGGCGGTGGACACAATGCGTTTTCCCGCTACGAGCGCGGCGAGGTAGTGCCACCCAAGGCGTTGATCTTGCTGATGCGCCTGCTTGATCGCTATCCGCATTTGCTTGCCGATGTCCATGCCTTCGCTGAAGACGCAGACTTGCGGCAATTCAAAACGACGGTGCACAAGGAACACGAGACCCTCACGGTTTCCTGAGCACCGATGCACAAAAATAAACCCGGAACACGTCCGGGTTTATTTCACTGCCTAAGACTGGATCAATGCAGAATCTGGCTCAGGAACAGCTTGGTGCGGTCGTTCTGCGGGTTGTCGAAGAAGTCGTTCGGCGCGGCCTGTTCGACGATTTCACCCTTGTCCATGAAGATCACGCGGTTGGCCACGGTGCGGGCGAAGCCCATTTCGTGGGTCACGCAGAGCATGGTCATGCCGTCTTCGGCCAGGCCGATCATGGTGTCCAGCACCTCTTTCACCATTTCCGGGTCGAGGGCCGAGGTCGGCTCGTCGAACAGCATGATTTTCGGTTTCATGCACAGGGCACGGGCGATAGCCACACGCTGTTGCTGACCGCCGGAGAGCTGGCCCGGATACTTGTTCGCCTGCTCTGGAATGCGCACGCGCTCCAGGTAATGCATGGCGATTTCCTCGGCCTTGCGCTTGGGCATCTTGCGTACCCACATCGGCGCCAGGGTGCAGTTCTGCAGGATGGTCAGGTGCGGGAACAGGTTGAAGTGCTGGAACACCATGCCGACTTCACGGCGGATCGCTTCGATCTGCTTGAGGTCGTTGGTCAGTTCCACGCCGTCGACCACAATGCGACCCTGCTGGTGCTCTTCCAGGCGGTTGAGGCAGCGGATGGTGGTGGACTTACCGGAGCCCGACGGGCCGCACAGCACGATACGCTCGCCCTGCTTGACGTTCAGGTTGATGTCTTTCAACACGTGGAACTGGCCGTACCACTTGTTGACGCCCTGCATCTGAATAATGCCTTCAGGGCTCACAGGCTGTTTGATCGCTTCACTCATAAACTACGCTCCTAACGCTTGTGGCCAGTGTCCAGCTTGCGTTCCAAATGCATGGAATAGCGGGACATACCAAAACAGAAAATCCAGAACACCAGGGCGGCGAACACATAGCCTTCAGTGGCCATGCCCAGCCATTTCGGGTCGGCGGCAGCTTGTTTCACGCTGTTGAGCAGGTCGAACAGGCCGATGATGATCACCAGGCTCGTGTCCTTGAACAACGCAATGAAGGTGTTGACGATACCCGGGATCACCAGCTTCAGGGCTTGCGGCAGAATCACCAGGCCCATGCTGCGCCAGTACCCCAGGCCCATCGCCGCGGCCGCTTCGTACTGGCCCTTGGGAATGGCTTGCAGGCCGCCGCGCACCACTTCGGCCACGTAGGCCGACTGGAACAGGATCACCCCGATCAGTGCTCGCAGCAGCTTGTCGAAGTTCATGCCTTCGGGCAGGAACAGCGGCAGCATCACCGACGACATGAACAGCACCGTGATCAACGGCACACCGCGCCAGAACTCGATGAAGGTCACGCAGACCACACGGATCGCCGGCATGTTCGAACGCCGGCCCAGGGCCAGGACGATGCCCAGCGGCAGTGCGCCGACGATACCGACGGTGGCGATCACCAACGTCAGCATCAGGCCGCCCCACTGACTGGTCGCCACGGCATCCAGACCGAAAACGCCACCGTGCAGCAGGCACCAGGCAATGATCGGGTACAGTACCAGGAAGCTCAGGCCGTAGATCGCCTTGCGCGGGAAGCGCGAGATGAACAGCGGCGCCACGCCGAGCACTGCCGCCCACACGGTCAGGTCTACGCGCCAGCGCAGGTCCGCCGGGTAGTAGCCGTACATGAACTGGCCGAAGCGCTGCTGGATGAACACCCAGCAGGCGCCCTCCTTCGTGCAGTCGGCGCGAGTGGTACCGACCCAGTTGGCATCGAGGATCGCCCATTGCAGCAGCGGCGGTACGATCAGGTAGATCAGGTAGAACGCGAACAACGTCAGCAGCGTGTTGAGCCAGCTGGAGAACATGTTGGCGCGCATCCACGCCACCACGCCGATGCTACTGCTCGGCGGGGGCATGTCAGGTTTGAAAGTATGAGTCGTCATGCGCGTTTCCTCACCGCTCGATCAGCGCAATGCGCTTGTTGTACCAGTTCATCAGCAAGGAAATGCTGATACTGATCGCCAGGTACACACTCATGGTGATCGCGATCACCTCGATGGCCTGGCCGGTCTGGTTCAACACCGTGCCGGCAAACAACGACACCATTTCCGGGTAGCCGATACCGGCGGCCAGGGAGGAGTTTTTCGCCAGGTTCAGGTATTGGCTGGTCAACGGTGGAATGATCACGCGCAGGGCTTGCGGGATGATCACCTTGCGCAGGGTCGGACCGTTGCGCAGCCCCAGGGAGCGGGCCGCTTCGGTCTGGCCATGGCTCACCGACTTGATGCCCGAACGCACGATCTCGGCGATGAACGCCGCGGTATATACGGTCAAGGCGAGGGTCAAGGCCAGCAGCTCAGGAATCAGAACCCAACCACCGACGAAGTTGAAACCCTTGAGCTCCGGCATTTCCCAGTGCACCGGCGCACCAAAAAGCAGCGCGCTCAAGGCCGGGATCACCAGGAACAGCGCCAGGCCGACCCAGAATTTATGGAACGGTTCACCGGTCGCTTCGAAACGCTTGTTGGCCCAACGGGCCATCAGCACGATGGCGACAATCGCCAGCACGATGCTGATCACGAACGGCCAGAACCCTTCGGCCACCAGCGCGGCAGGCATGTTCAGGCCGCGGCTGCTGACAAAGAAGGTGTCGCCGAAGTTATGGGCGGCTCGCGGTCCCGGCATGCTCAGGAACACGGCAAAGTACCAGAACAGGATTTGCAGCAGTGGCGGGATGTTGCGGAAAACCTCCACATAGACGGTTGCCAGCTTGGCGATGATCCAGTTCTGCGACAACCGCGCCACGCCGACGATGAAGCCGAGGATGGTCGCCAGGATCACGCCGATGAACGTCACCAGCAGCGTGTTGAGCAACCCGATGACAAAGACGCGGGCATAGCTGTCCGCTTCGGTGTAGTCGATCAGGTGTTGGGCAATGCCGAAGCCGGCACTGCGTTCCAGGAAGCCGAAACCGGAAGTGATGCCCCGGTGCGCGAGGTTGGTCTGCGTGTTATCGAACAGAAACCAGCCCAGCGAAATAACCGCCACGATGGTGACGATCTGAAATACCCACGCACGCACTCGTGGATCGCTGAGGCTAAGCCTCTGCTTAGGTGCGCCGATTGAATTTTGCATGAAGTGCCCCGCAAAGAATGGAACAGAACATCACCCGGTGGTTGGCCCACCGGGTGATAGAACCATCAGCGCACTGGTGGTGCGTATTGAATGCCGCCAGCGTTCCACAGAGCGTTCAGGCCGCGGTCGATTTCCAGCGGAGTGCTCTTGCCGAGGTTGCGCTCGAACATTTCACCGTAGTTGCCGACTTGCTTGACGATCTGCACGACCCAGTCTTTCGGCAGTTTCAGATCCTTGCCGTATTCACCGTCAGCGCCGAGCATACGAGCCACGTCCGGGTTCTTGGTGGATTTGGCTTCGGCCTCGACGTTCTTCGAGGTCACGCCAGCTTCTTCAGCGTTGAGCAGTGCGTAGCCAGTCCAGCGCACGATGGCCAGCCACTCGTCGTCACCGTTACGCACGACCGGACCCAGGGGCTCCTTGGAAATGGTTTCCGGCAGAACCACGTAGTCCTTCGGCGAAGCCAGCTTGCTGCGCTGGGCGAACAGTTGGGACTTGTCGGAGGTCAGCACGTCGCAACGACCGGATTCCAGCGACTTGGCGCTTTCATCGGAGGTGTCGAAGGTGATCGGGGTGTACTTCAGGCCGTTGGCGCGGAAGTAGTCGGAAACGTTCAGCTCGGTGGTGGTACCGGCCTGGATGCAGATGGTTGCACCGTCCAGTTCCTTGGCGCTCTTGACGCCCAGCTTGTTGTTGGCCAGGAAGCCGATGCCATCGTAGTAGGTGATGAAGCCTGGGAATTTCAGGCCCATGCCCGCGTCACGGGAACTGGTCATGGTGGAGTTGCGCGAGAGCATGTCGATTTCGCCGGACTGCAGCGCGGTGAAGCGCTCCTTGGCGTTCAACTGGCTGAACTTGACCTTGGTCGCATCGCCGAATACCGCAGCGGCAACGGCACGGCAGAAGTCAGCGTCGATACCGACGATCTTGCCGGTCGAATCAGGCACCGAGAAACCCGGCAAGCCATCACTCACACCACATTGCACAAAACCTTTCTTCTGCACGGCATCCAGGGTTGCACCCGCCTGAGCGAACCCGCTGACACCGAGTACTGCTGCTGCAGTCACGACTGCCAGGGTGGATTTCAGTAACTTCATTCAAACCTCCAGTTTTGCTCTTGTTGTGTCGGAGCTCGAGTCCTGTCGCACCCTTTTGAGGCATTGCCGACCCTTGTTGGCTTTTTTTAGGGTCAACCGACGTCTGGACCTTCGCTATGAGTCTAATAATGAGGATGTCCGTAAACAGTGGTCATGCCCATCTCTCACCAATCGGCCGAACGGGCTGTAGCCCTTCACGTTCGCGAAGCCCGTAGCGGCTGCTGGCGAACATTCATCACCGGATTTCTGATATCCCATGCGGCGCGTCTAACTGATAGTGTTACCGCGCAGCGTAAGAATCATCACTCAGCAACCCCATAGCAAAGCCCGTACCAGACCGCTGCGCTTGGGCCATGTAAAACACGTCAAGACAAAAACTTTCAACTTTGCGACATCTAATTAACTGAGGCACCGGGAGCGCACTGTAATCACGCACTGATTGGGCGCACCCGCACAGATTTGGAGCACAACCATGACCGACCCCTTGATTCTCGAGCCCAGCGGCACTGTTGACGCGTGCGTTATCTGGCTCCACGGCCTGGGCGCCGATCGTTATGATTTCCTGCCAGTGGCCGAAATGCTGCAGCAAAAACTGCTCACCACACGTTTCGTTCTACCCCAGGCGCCAACCCAGCCAGTAACGATCAACGGCGGCTATGAGATGCCCAGTTGGTACGACATCCGCGCCTTGAGCCCGGCGCGGGCCATTGACGAACAACAACTCGAAGCCTCGGCGCAACGGGTCATCGACCTGGTCGAAACCCAGCGAGCCAGCGGAATAGACGCCTCGCGGATTTTCCTCGCCGGTTTTTCCCAAGGAGGCGCGGTGGTCTATCACACCGCCTTCGTGAAATGGCAGGGGCCACTGGGCGGCGTGATCGCACTGTCTACTTATGCACCGACGTTCAGCGATGAACTGCAATTGTCGGCCAGCCAGCAACGCACTCCGGTCCTGGCCCTGCACGGCCAATACGACGAAGTGGTACTCAACCCCATGGGCCGGACCGCAAAAGAGTATTTGAAGCAGCATGGTGTCACCGTGACATGGCAGGAATACCCAATGGGCCACGAAGTGTTACCCGAGGAGATTCATGACATCGGCACCTGGCTGGCCGAACGGTTGCGCTAAGAGGCCAATCGCCACGCCGGTCCTTTGACGATCCCACTACGCCGCGCCCGTTTCTTGCATTACACTGGCCGGCGTACATTCCTTAACCAATCGATGAGATGACCGTGCTCAAAGCACTCAAGAAGATGTTCGGTAAAAGCGAGGCCGAGCAACTCGCGCCTGGCTCCACTGCGCCGACCCACGGCCCGAGCCGTACCGATGCGCAACAACCGCGCCGGACGGCCCCCGTTGCACAGGCGAAAAAAGAACCCGTCGCCCAGCCAGTCAAGTCCCCCGAGCCCGAGACACCCCGCAACGAAGCCCCCCGGCCGCGTCGCGAACGCGCACCCAAACCGCCGGTCGTCGCCTGGAAACTCGAGGACTTCGCCGTAGAACCCCAGGAAGGCAAGACGCGCTTCCACGACTTCAAGCTCGCCCCGGAACTGATGCACGCCATCCAGGACCTGGGTTTCCCATACTGCACGCCGATCCAGGCGCAAGTGCTGGGTTACACCCTCGCCGGCAAGGACGCCATCGGTCGCGCCCAGACCGGCACCGGCAAGACCGCCGCGTTCCTGATTTCCATCATCACCCAGTTGCTCCAGACCCCGCCGCCCAAAGAACGCTACATGGGCGAACCACGGGCGCTGATCATCGCCCCGACCCGTGAGTTGGTGGTGCAGATCGCCAAGGACGCCGCCGACCTGACCAAATACACCGGCCTGAACGTCATGACGTTCGTGGGCGGCATGGATTTCGACAAGCAGCTCAAGCACCTCGAAGCCCGCCATTGCGACATCCTGGTCGCCACGCCGGGCCGTCTGCTGGACTTCAACCAGCGCGGCGACGTGCACCTGGACATGGTCGAAGTGATGGTGCTGGACGAAGCCGACCGCATGCTCGACATGGGCTTCATCCCGCAAGTGCGCCAGATCATTCGCCAGACCCCACCCAAAAGCGAACGCCAGACCCTGCTGTTCTCCGCCACCTTCACCGAGGACGTGATGAACCTGGCGAAGCAGTGGACCACCGACCCGGCCATCGTCGAGATCGAAGCCGAGAACGTCGCCAGCGAAAACGTCGAGCAACATATCTACGCAGTCGCCGGTGCCGACAAGTACAAGCTGCTCTACAACCTGGTCAACGACAACGGTTGGGAGCGCGTGATGGTGTTCGCCAACCGCAAGGACGAAGTGCGGCGCATCGAAGAACGCCTGGTGCGCGATGGCGTCAACGCGGCCCAGCTCTCGGGCGACGTGCCGCAGCACAAGCGCATCAAGACCCTCGAAGGTTTCCGCGAAGGCAAGATCCGCGTGCTGGTTGCCACCGACGTGGCCGGCCGCGGCATCCACATCGACGGCATCAGCCACGTGATCAACTTCACCCTGCCGGAAGTACCGGACGACTACGTGCACCGTATCGGCCGTACCGGGCGTGCCGGGGCCGCCGGGGTTTCGATCAGCTTCGCCGGTGAAGACGACTCCTACCAGTTGCCGTCGATCGAGGCGTTGCTGGGGCGCAAGATCAGCTGTGAAATGCCACCGACCCACCTGTTGCGACCGGTCGAGCGCAAGCGCCCTTAACCGTCTCCACAGAGCAAAAAGCGCAGCCAGAACGAGCTGCGCTTTTTTTTGCCCCGGGATATTGCTCGATTAAACTAAAAGTCCATAATGGACAAATTAGTTTACACGGTACCCGGAGCCTCCATGCCCAGCACGCCCTCTGTGATGACCCAAGCCCAAGTCCGTGAACTGCTCGGGCAAATCGACGTGCCGCACATCCTGCGCCAGCTGTTTCGTGATCTGGCGGCCGGGCAAGCGGTGCAGCCGCCTCAGCAACTGGTGGTGTTTCCCCACGGCGCCGGGGATTTCATCAACTACCTGGGCGTGATGGCTGAAGACCAGGTCTATGGGGTCAAGACCTCGCCCTATATCGTGCGCGAGCAAGGCCCATTGGTCACCGCCTGGACCTTGCTGATGTCAATGCAGACCGGCCAGCCGCTGTTGCTGTGCGACGCCGCCGAACTGACCACCGCCCGTACCGCCGCCACCACCGCCGTCGCCGTCGATGCCCTTGCCCCGCACAACGCCAGGCGCCTGGCGGTCATCGGCAGCGGCGCGGTGGCCCAGGCGCACGTGCACTACGTCAAGAACCTGCGGGACTGGCAAGGCATCCGCCTCTACTCGCCAGGCCTGAAGACCAAGTCGGCACAGGAACGTGCCTCGCTCACCGGCTTGGACCCGCGCCTGCAAATCGTCGACACCCTCGAAGCCGCGCTGCACGACGCCGATGTGGTGATGCTCTGCACTTCGTCCGCCAAAGCTGTGCTCGACCCGCAGACCTTGGACAAACCGGCGCTGATCACCTCCATCAGCACCAACGCCCCACGCGCCCACGAAATACCGCCCCAACGCCTCAACGACATGGACGTGTTCTGCGACTATCGTCAGACCACCCCGGGCTCGGCCGGTGAAATGCTGATCGCCGGCGAACAACACGGCTGGGAGGCGTCGCGCATCGTCGGCGACTTGCCTGAATTGCTCAGCGAACACGTGGCGCGTCCCGACTACCAACGCCACGTGTTCTTCCGCTCCATCGGCCTGGGGCTGGAGGATGTTGCGCTGGCGAATGCGTTGTACCGACTTCGCAACTGACACACCCCAGTTTCCCTTGTGGGAGCGAGCTTGCTCGCGATAGCGGTGGGTCAGTCACCACCCATGTCGACTGTCAGGCCGCCATCGCGAGCAAGCTCGCTCCCACCGTTTTTTCCAGAGTCCCGGCACTGTGTTCCACAGGAGCATTTCATGACCTCAGCAGACTTCATCATCATCGGCGGCGGCATTGCCGGTGCTTCCACCGGTTACTGGCTGGCACCCCACGGCCGGGTGATTGTGCTCGAACGCGAATCCCATCCGGCCTATCACTCCACCGGACGTTCGGCGGCGCTGTACACCGCCGCCTACGGCACCCCGCAGGTGCGGGCGCTGACCCAGGCCAGCCGGGATTTTTTCGACGCCCCGCCGGCCGGTTTCTGCGAGCACCCGTTGCTGAGTCCACGGGGCGAAATGACCGTGGATTTCACCGGCGATCCTGCCGAGCTGAACAACCAGTACCTGAGCGCCAAGGCCACGGTGCCGCAGATGCAACTGCTCAGCGCCGAAGAAGCCTGTGTGCGGCTGCCGATCCTGCGACGGGACAAGGTCCACGGGGCGATCTATGACCCGACGGCCTGCGACATCGACACCGACGCCCTGCACCAGGGCTACTTGCGCGGTATTCGCCGCAATGGCGGTGAAGTGCACACCGACAGTGAAGTGCTGGGCCTGAGCCGCGACGACCAGGGACTTTGGCAGGTGAAGACCGCCAGCCAACGCTTCACCGCCCCCATCGTGATCAACGCCGCCGGCGCCTGGGCCGATCAGGTGGCCGTCCTGGCTGGCGCCCGGAAGCTGGGGTTGCAACCCAAGCGGCGTGCGGCATTCATCTTCGCCGGCCCCGAAGGCGTGGATATCCATGACTGGCCGATGCTGGTGAGCCTGGACGAATCCTTCTACATGAAGCCCGACGCCGGCATGTTCCTCGGCTCGCCGGCCAACGCCGACCCGGTGGAGCCTCACGACGTTCAGCCGGAAGAACTGGACATCGCCATGGGCATCTACCAGATCGAAGAAGCCACCACCCTGACCATCCGCCGCCCGACCCGCACCTGGGCCGGATTGCGCAGTTTCGTCCACGACGGTGATCTGCTGTCCGGTTTCGATCCACAGGTGCCCGGACTGTTCTGGGTCGCGGCCCAGGGCGGCTACGGCATCCAGACGTCACCGGCCATGGGCCAGGCCAGCGCCGCGCTGGTACGTGGCGAACCGCTGCCCGAAGCCCTGGCCCGTTTCGGCCTGAGCAGCGCCATGCTCTCCCCCAAGCGCTTGGGGTGAGCCAACCGGGGTGACGCATCGCCACGATTGCGGCACACTCCCCCGCGCCCCTGTTCCACGGGGCGCTGACGCTGCCTGGAGCCCTGTCATGACCGCTTCGCCATCCGATCCGGCGCTGGAAAACTTCCGCACCATCGCCGACGCCATCGCCACGCTGTTCTACCCCCACGCCGAAGTGGTGCTGCACGACCTGCGCAGCCAGAAAGTCGATTACATCGCCAATAACCTGTCCAAGCGCGAGATTGGCGATGACTCGTCCCTGGAAGACATGCTCAGTGAAGACGTCAGCGAACGTAACATCGGGCCGTACGAGAAACTGAACTGGGACGGACAGAAGATTCGCAGCCTCAGCAGCGTCCTGCGCGACGCCCACGGTCATCCGCTGGCGGTGCTGTGCATCAACCTGAATATTTCGCTGTTCGAGAATGCCAAGGCCGCGTTGGATTTGTTCCTCTCGCCGGGCAAGTTGATTCCCCAGCCGGACTCACTGTTTCGCGATGACTGGCAGGAGCGGATCAACACCTTCCTCCACGCCTGGATGCGCGAGCGTCAGCTGAGCCTGAACCTGTTGACCCGCGATCACAAACGCGAGCTGGTGCTGGCGCTGCATGCCGAAGGCGCGTTCAAGGGCAAGAGCGCGTCCAACTATGTGGCCAATGTGCTGAACATGGGGCGGGCGACGGTGTACAAGCATTTGAAGGAGTTGAAGGGCTGAGATTTGTATTGCCTGGCCTGGCGCCTTCGCGAGCAAGCTCGCTCCCACATTCGATCTCATTGCACACAGATATCGTGTACGACACCAATCCCCTGTGGGAGCGAGCTTGCTCGCGATAGCGATTAATCAGTCACCATAGATATCCGACTTGAAATACTTGGCCTGGATCTCCTGGTACTTCCCATTGGCCCGAATCCCATCGATGGCCTTGTTCAAGTCCGCCACCAGTTGGGTATTGCCTTTGCGCACCGCGATACCGGCGCCCTCACCGACGTATTTCGGGTCCTTGAGTTCGGGACCGACAAACGCGTAGCCCTTGCCCCGGGGCATCGACAGGAAGTCTTCCAGCGGGATGGTGTCGGCGAAAATCGCGTCCAGGCGACCGGACGCCAGGTCCATGTAGATTTCTTCGTTGTTGCTGTAGCGCTTGACCGTCACACCCTTGGGTTCGAGCACTTCAGTGGCGTAGCGGTCAGTGGTGGTGGCCCGTTGCACGCCCACGGTCTTGCCCTTGAGGCTGGCATACTGGTCATCGACCACTGCCCCTTCCTTCATGACCAGGCGCGATGAGGTGAAGTAGTACTTGTGGGTGAAATCCACCGACTTCTTGCGCTCTTCGGTGATGGTCATGGACGACAACGCCAGGTCGATCTTCTTCACCTTGAGCGATGGAATCAGCCCGTCGAACTCACCCTCGATCCATTGGCACTTGACCTGCATCTGCGCGCACAGGGCATTGCCGATGTCGTAGTCGAACCCCTCGATTTTCCCTTCCGAGGTCTTGGAAGCAAACGGCGGATAAGCTGCCTCGATGCCGATGCGCAAGGTTTTCTCAGCGGCGAACAGGCTACTGGAGGCCAACAGGCTCAAGGCCAGGCCGGTGATGAGGGGGAGTTTGCTCATGATCAATCTCTCGCAGGTTGTTGTTGGTTTGGCAGAGAAAGGTGGATGCAGTTGTTTTGTACTTATAAATCCATACTGGACTTTAATGTACACACCGTCAATCGGTAGGCAGGGGGATGTGATGGGTGGCTGATGGCCTCATCGCGAGCAAGCTCGCTCCCACAGGGGATCCTTGATGCATAAAGATCTAGTGTGGGAGCGAGCTTGCTCGCGATGACGGACTCATGGCTTGCAAAAAAACTACAGGGGGGCTTACTGCTTCCAGCGATCCGCCGCCGCATGATCACTGTCCCGCCCTTCAACCCAGCGTGGGCCGTCGACGGTGTTTTCCTTTTTCCAGAACGGCGCACGGGTCTTGAGGTAGTCCATGACAAAGGCGCAGGCGTCGAACGCCGCCTGGCGATGAGCACTGGCGGCCGCGACGAAGACTATCGGCTCGCCCGGTTCCAGGGCACCGATGCGGTGCAGCACTTCCAGCTTGAGCAACGGCCAGCGTTGCTCGGCCTCGCTGGCGATCTTGCCGAGAGCCTTTTCAGTCATGCCCGGATAGTGCTCCAGGAACATCCCGGACACGTCGAGGCCGTCATTGAAGTCGCGCACGTAGCCGACGAAGCTCACCACCGCCCCCACGCCGACATTGGCCGCGTGCATCGCGTTGACTTCGACGCCCGGGTCGAACGGTTCGACCTGCACACGAATCGCCATGCTTCAGCCTCCCGTCACAGTGGGGAAGAACGCGACTTCGTCACCCTCCTCCAACGGTTCATCGAGCTGGCACAGCTCTTCGTTGCGCGCGCACATCAGGTTCTGCTCCTTCAGCACGTCGGCACCGTCACGCTGGGCAAGCAGCACGCGCACATCGTCGACCGTGGCGAAATCGCCGTCCACCTTTACCGCATCCACACCCAGTGCTTCACGGTAACGGGCAAAGAACTTCACGGTAATCTTCATGACGCATCCGCCTGGAAATGGCCGCTCTTGCCGCCGAGTTTCTCCAGCACTCGCACGCCTTCGATGGTCATGCCACGGTCGACGGCCTTGCACATGTCGTAGATGGTCAGCGCGGCGACGCTGGCGGCCGTGAGGGCCTCCATTTCCACGCCGGTCTGCCCCGACAGTTTGCAGCGGGCGACAATGCGCACCCGGTCCTCGCCCTCGGCGTTGAGCTCGACCCTGACGCCGGTGAGCAGCAACGGGTGGCAGAGCGGAATCAGGTCACTGGTTTTCTTGGCCGCCTGGATGCCGGCAATGCGCGCGACGGCGAACACATCGCCCTTGGGGTGACCGCCGCTGACGATCATCTGCAGCGTGTCGGGCAGCATGCGCACAAAGGCCTCGGCCGTGGCTTCACGGAACGTCACGGCCTTGTCGGTCACGTCGACCATATTGGCGCGACCTTGGGAATCGAGATGAGTCAGCACAGGGTTACTCCTGATCGGGAATGTCGATTGTAAACCTGTGGGTCAGATTCCGGCAGGGTTGATTGTCGCACCCCACTTGCGTATCGGACTCGAAAGTCAGCGCAAAACCTTGTGGGAGCGAGCTTGCTCGCGATGGCGGTGGGTCAGACACTTATTTTTTATCTGATACGCCGTCATCGCGAGCAAGCTCGCTCCCACAGTTTTTGTACAGCCATGAAAAACCGGGCGGCTTGAAGGCCGCCCGGTTGGGTTGGGGTTACAGGTGGGATTCGGCGTATTCGGCCAGGATCGAGCGCGGTACGCCCTGCAGGGTGATGTGGACCCCGTTGGGGAAGTCCTTGAAGCGTTCGGTCAGGTAGGTCAGCCCGGAGCTGGTCGCGGACAGGTAAGGGGTGTCGATCTGCGCCAGGTTACCCAGGCACACCACTTTGGAACCGGCGCCGGCACGGGTGATGATGGTTTTCATCTGGTGCGGGGTCAGGTTCTGGCATTCGTCGATCAGGATCAGGCTCTGCTGGAAGCTGCGCCCGCGAATGTAGTTGAGGGATTTGAACTGCAACGGCACTTTGCTGAGGATGTAATCGACGCTGCCATGGGTGCTTTCGTCATCCATGTGCAAGGCTTCGAGGTTGTCGGTGATCGCCCCCAGCCACGGCTCCATTTTCTCCGCCTCGGTGCCGGGCAGGAAACCGATTTCCTGGTCCAGGCCCTGCACGCTGCGGGTGGCGATGATGCGCCGGTAGCGCTTGCTGACCATGGTCTGCTCGATGGCGGCGGCCAGGGCCAGGATGGTCTTGCCGGAACCGGCGGCGCCGGACAGGTTGACCAGGTGGATATCCGGGTCGAGCAAGGCGAACAGGGCCAGGCTCTGGTAGATGTCACGAGGCTTGAGGCCCCAGGCTTCCTGGTGCAGCAGCGGTTCCTGGTGCAAGTCGAGGATCAGCAGTTTGTCGACCTGGATTTCCTTGATCCAGCCGACGAAGCCTTGTTCGTCGATGATGAACTCGTTGATGTGCACGGCCGGCAGGTTGTCGATCAGTTGCACCTGGTGCCAGGTGCGGCCATGGTCCTGGCGAGTCTCGACCTTGCTCACACGGTCCCAGAAGGAGCCGGTCATGGTGTGGTAGCCGTTGGGCAACAGCGAAACGTCGTCAACCAGTTGGTCGGTGCTGTAGTCCTCCGCCGCGATCCCGCAGGCGCGGGCCTTGAGGCGCATGTTGATGTCTTTGGTCACCAGCACCACGGACTGGTCCTTGTTGCGCGCGTGCAGGTCGATCAACTGGTTGATGATGATGTTGTCGTTCAGGTGTTCAGGCAGCACCAGGTTGGGTTCGGTGCGCTTGCTCATCAGGATCGAAAGCAAGCCCTTGGGACCACTTTTGCCGCGCTGGATCGGCACGCCGAGCTCAACGTCTTCCGGGGAGGCATCCCCCAAGGTCTTGTCGATCAGGCGGATCGCCTGCCGGCATTCGGCCGCAACGCTGTGGTGCCCGCTCTTGAGCTTGTCCAGCTCTTCAAGCACGGTCATCGGGATGGCGACGTGGTGTTCTTCGAAGTTCAGGAGCGCGTTTGGATCGTGGATCAATACGTTGGTATCGAGTACATAGAGGATTGGCTGGTTGGAGGAAGGGCTACGTCCGTGGTCATCCATACTCGGTCACCTATGTGGGGGCCATTCGACGCAATACCGTGACAGTGCTGCGCCTCGAGGTAGCCACCGAATTCACCCGCGAGGATTCAGGTGAACTGCACACAATCTGGGTCTTGGAAGACGCCACCTGTGTTGCAGGTTTCGGCGGTCTGACTTCTTGATACTCCAAAAACCATGACAGGAAAAAGCACTTTGACGCTTTTTTGAAGTTTATTTTTCAGAGTGACGAATAACCCTTGGCGTACCGCCGTCGCACCGTTAAAGTCGAAAGTCCGGTTGTCATGAATGTGTCCCGGATTTTCCTCCTTCCCCAATGTTTCCGGGCCTTTCCCGGTTTCAGCGAAACGCCTCCTGACAGTCCGCCCAACCGATCCCGCTCTGCGCCGTTTGCGCCATGAGCCAGGGCATCGCCGTTTTCACCCCATCCTGCTTGGCGCTGAAATTGATCACCCCGTGGCGCCACAGCAACATGAGGGTCAGCACACGCTGAGCGCTTTGCTCAGGCTTGAGCCGATTGCCGCTGTCCTGGGGATCGATGTCCCATAGCGCCACCTGCAGGCCCTGCTGCCGGAAAAATCCTTCGGCATCGCCACGACGCTGGCCTTGGGGCGGGCGGAACAGCGGCACGTAATTCTCGGGCAGCTTGCCCTTGACCAGCTCGACACTGCGCCGGACCGAGTCTTGCCAGTCCTGCCAATGGCTGTGGGAACGGAACTCCCAGCCCTGCACACCCACGCACTGTCCCGCATACAACATCTGGAGACTGTTGACCGAGCGCTCTTCCAACCGCGCCTGAATGTCCTTGCCCAGCACGAAGAAGGTGCCGTTCATGTTCGCCTTGCGCAGGTAGTCGGTCAGCCACGGGGTGTTGTCCGGCACGACGTTGGCGGCGCTGTCGAAGGTCAACAGGAACAGCCGGTCGTTCATCTCCTCGCCGTTGCGCTCGTACTCGCCAAAACGGGCGATTTCACTGCTGGTTTGCGGAAAAAGCGCGGCTTTGCGCAGCAGTTCATCACGATATTGCGTATGAAAGATCTGGCTCGGCGCCGCCCATTTGATGTAGTAGGAGTTGTCATCGAGATGGAACCTGCGAGCCTCTTCACGCAGGGTCGCCATGTCCTCGACCAGGTAACAGAAGGACGCATCCTGATCGCAACTGCGCTGGGCAAAGTTGTAGTTGCTCAGCAACCGTTGCCACAGCCGGGCGCGCAGGGCGTCGATCGCGGCCATATTGACCGTGCGCAGCCCCAGGTACTGCTTGAGCGCGATTTCATCCATGGCATCGACGTCCAGCAAGCCCCGGGCGAACATCAGGATCTCGGCCCGCGAAGCCACGTCGAACAGCGTCGGGCTGGTGAGTTGTTCCGGCCAGGTCGTGCGGTCCAGGGTGGCGACGTCGTTGGGCGCCGCGAGGGCGCCGAAGCTCAACAGCCAGGCCGATAACACAAGGGCGATGCGCAAAAGGGATGTCTCCATAACGAAACCCGCGCGGCATCATAGCCGATCCTGGCGCAATACCCTTGCGGTCAGTGGACTTGGGGAGCAGACCTGTGGGAGCAAAGCTTGCTCGCGATGCAGGTGACACGGTCCATCTGCAAGACTGCGTCATCGTTCATCGCGAGCAAGCTTTGCTCCCACAGCTCCCTCGCCACAAAACCCATCAATGCTCGCCCATCCATCACCTATTGCCTCGATAGCTGGAGTCCACCCGGACAACCCCCTAGAATCGCCGAACCTTCAAGGAGACGATTGCATGCTGATGGTGATTTCCCCCGCCAAGACCCTCGATTACGAAACACCGCCGGCCACCGCGCGCTTTACCCAGCCGCAGTACCTGGATCACTCCCAGGAGCTGATCGAACAGCTGCGCGAACTCTCGCCGGCACAGATCAGCGAGCTGATGCATGTCTCCGATAAGATCGGCGGCCTCAATGCCGCGCGATTCGGCAGCTGGACGCCGGCGTTCACCCCGGCCAACGCCAAGCAGGCGCTGCTGGCCTTCAAGGGTGACGTGTACACCGGCCTCGATGCGCAAAGCTTTGGCGAAGCCGACTTCGACTATGCCCAGCAACATCTGCGCATGCTCTCCGGCCTCTATGGCCTGCTGCGCCCACTGGACCTGATGCAACCCTATCGCCTGGAAATGGGCACGAAGCTGGCCAATACCCGCGGCAAGGACCTGTACGCCTTCTGGGGCACGCGCATCAGCGAATGGCTGAACGAAGCCCTCGCCGACCAGGGCGACGACGTACTGCTGAACCTGGCGTCCAATGAATACTTCTCGGCGGTCAAGCGCAGCGCACTGAAAGCGCGCGTCATCGATACCGAATTCCGCGACTTGAAAAATGGCCAGTACAAGATCATCAGCTTCTACGCCAAAAAGGCCCGGGGCCTGATGAGTCGTTTCGTCATTGAAGAACGCATCAACGACCCCGCGGCACTCAGCCAATTCGATGTTCAGGGCTATCGCTTCAACGCACAACAATCGAGCCAGGACAAACTCGTGTTCTTGCGCGATCACGCTCCCGAATAAGGCATAACCTTATATCGTCCCTGATCGGGGACTTCGATCAAGCCCCGATCGGTCATCTTAGTTCCCCGCCTGTTTCGCCAGTTTCGTGACGTCAATAAATCGCCCCACTCCCCCGCTAACTTTTCTTTCACTCGACACTCGTCAGTTTTTTGCGTAGTGGCACCAAAATTTTTTATCCGTAGTGGCACAAAACTATCTACCCCACCTAACTCCCCATTAACAAAGGATGAAACGGCAAGTGCCATCATATTGAGGGCAGTGCCATCTTCGATAATATTTCGAAAAATTACGAAAATCGCGATGAGCGGATCGGAACTATGTGAAATTGCACGGCTCATACCACCCGTAACGATTCTCACGGAGCGTGTAAGAGATGACTTACATAGGCCGTCGATCCAAGTAACCAAGTTGTCATGGCAATTTAGCGAAACGGTCGCCTATTTGGATCCATCTTATAAAGGACAGGAGATAACGCACCATTACTATCCCCTACAAGGCCAAGGCTGCGCCCCTATAACGTGCTCACCCGAGCACACAAGCTTCTGATTTTGTGGGCTTTTGCCAGGGATCAGAGGTGAGAGACTTTTTGCACGAGCGTTCTTGATTAACAGGGACTGGCTGCATAACAGGGCAGGTCATAACAACTAGGCCGCTTTGCGCACAACTTGAGTGCACTTATTTAGACACTCGGAACTTTGTATGCCTGCACACGGCACTGTGGCGCCTGCATTCCACACTTCCGAGTGCTCGATGACCGCTGAACACTATTAACTCCGGCCATTTAATGGCGTGAAAACAGAGGTAAATGCGATGCGCATTAGCATATTTGGTTTGGGTTACGTCGGTGCAGTATGTGCCGGTTGCCTGTCTGCACGGGGCCATGATGTAGTTGGCGTGGATGTCGCCAAAGACAAAATCGACATGATCAACGCCGGCAAATCGCCAATCGTTGAACCGGGTCTTGGCGAGCTGTTGGCGCAAGGCATTCAAACTGGCCGACTGCGCGGCACGACCAACTTCGCCGAAGCCATTCGCGATACTGACTTGTCGATGATTTGCGTCGGTACACCGAGCAAAAAGAACGGCGACCTGGAACTGAACTACATCGAAGCGGTGTGCCGCGAGATCGGTTTTGTCCTGCGTGACAAGACCACCCGCCACACTATCGTAGTGCGCAGCACCGTATTGCCAGGCACCGTGGCAAACGTTGTCATCCCGATCCTGGAAGACTGCTCCGGCAAGAAAGCCGGCGTCGATTTCGGTGTCGCGGTCAACCCTGAGTTCCTGCGTGAAAGCACCGCGATCAAAGACTACGACCAGCCGCCAATGACCGTTATCGGTGAGTTCGACACCGCCTCCGGTGACGTCCTGCAGTCGCTGTACGAAGAGCTCGATGCGCCGATCATCCGCAAGGACATCGCTGTCGCCGAGATGATCAAGTACACCTGCAACGTGTGGCACGCCACCAAGGTGACCTTCGCCAACGAGATCGGCAACATTGCCAAGGCCGTCGGCGTCGATGGTCGTGAAGTGATGGACGTGGTCTGCCAGGACAAGACCCTGAACCTGTCCCAGTACTACATGCGCCCAGGCTTCGCCTTCGGCGGCTCCTGCCTGCCCAAGGACGTTCGCGCCCTGACCTACCGCGCCGGCGCCCTGGACGTGGAAGCGCCGCTGCTCAACTCGCTGATGCGCAGCAACGAGTCCCAGGTGCAGAACGCCTTCGACATCGTTTCCAGCCACGACAAGCGCAAAGTCGCCCTGTTGGGCCTGAGCTTCAAGGCCGGCACCGACGACCTGCGTGAAAGCCCGCTGGTGGAATTGGCGGAAATGCTGATCGGCAAGGGTTTCGACCTGAAGATCTACGACAGCAACGTCGAATACGCCCGCGTCCACGGTGCGAACAAGGATTACATCGAGTCGAAGATTCCTCACGTCTCGTCCTTGCTCAACGCCGACTTCGACTCGGTGATCGACAGCTCCGACATCATCATCCTGGGTAACCGCGACGAGAAGTTCCGCGCGCTGACCGAAAACGTACCGGAAGGCAAGCAGGTCATCGACCTGGTCGGCTTCATGTCCAAGGCCACCAACCCGAGTGGCCGGACCGAAGGCATCTGCTGGTAAGTCTGTTTGCCGGCCGGGGCATGCCTCGGCCGGCCTTTCGCCTGCCTTAACCCATCGGGCCGCCCACAAGGCCCGCCCGAGATAGAGACGGATGCAGATTATGCACAGGCTAAAGCACGGCCTGCTTCAGGCCGCCGGTTGGCTGTTTTACTTGAGTTTATTGATGGGCATCGCCATGGCGCTGCCCACGTCCACGTTCGACTCCGAATCCAAGGACTTCATCTTCCTGATCGGTGCCGTGGGCATCTGGCGTTACTCCATGGGAGCGACGCATTTCGTGCGCGGCATGATCTTCCTGTACATCGTCTACCCACACCTGCGCCGCAAGGTCCGCAAGCTGGGCAAGGCGGCGGATCCGTCCCACGTGTACCTGATGGTCACCAGCTTCCGGATCGACGCGCTGACCACTGCCCAGGTGTATGGCTCGGTGATCCGCGAGGCCATCGACTGCGGGCTGCCCACCACCGTGGTCTGCTCCATCGTGGAAATGTCCGACGAATTGCTGGTCAAGAGCCTCTGGGCCCGCATGAACCCGCCTGCGCGGGTCAAGCTGGACTTCGTGCGTATCCCTGGCACCGGCAAGCGTGACGGCCTGGCCTACGGCTTCCGCGCCATCTCCCGCCACCTGCCGGACGACCGCGCCGTGGTCGCCGTGATCGATGGCGACACCGTGCTCGCCGAAGGCGTCGTGCGCAAGACCGTGCCGTGGTTCCAGTTGTTCGGCAACGTCGGCGGCCTGACCACCAACGAGTTCTGCGAAGTGCGCGGCGGCTACATCATGAGCGAGTGGCACAAACTGCGCTTCGCCCAACGCCACATCAACATGTGCTCCATGGCCTTGTCCAAGCGCGTGCTGACCATGACCGGGCGCATGTCGGTGTTCCGCGCCACCGTGGTCACCAACCCGGACTTCATCGCCGACGTGGAAAGCGACTCGCTGCAACACTGGCGCCTGGGCCGCTTCAAGTTCCTGACCGGCGACGACAAGTCGAGCTGGTTCAGCCTGATGCGCCTGGGCTACGACACGTTCTACGTGCCCGATGCGGCGATCAACACCGTCGAGCATCCGCCGGAGAAGAGCTTCATCAAGGCCAGCCGCAAGCTGATGTTCCGCTGGTACGGCAACAACCTGCGGCAGAACTCCCGGGCACTGGGCCTGGGCATGCGCCGTCTGGGCCTGTTCACCTCGGTGGTGCTGTTCGACCAGCGCGTGTCGATGTGGACCTCGCTGCTGGGCCTGACCGTGGCACTGATCGCCAGCTTCAAGTACGGCACCGCGTTCATCCTGGTGTACCTGCTGTGGATCGGCATCACCCGGTTGCTGTTGACCCTGTTGCTGTCGTGCTCCGGACACAAGATCGGCCCTGCCTACCCGGCGATTCTCTATTACAACCAGATCGTCGGGGCCCTGGTGAAGATCTACGTGTTCTTCCGCCTTGACCAGCAGTCCTGGACCCGCCAGCCCACCTCACTGACCCGTGATCTCGCCAGCTTTCAACGTTGGTTCAACACTTGGTCGTCTCGGACCATGACCTTCTCCGCCGGCAGCATTTTTGTCGCCGTGCTGCTGACGATGGTCTGACCGGACTTGAATGAATTAACTAGGAAATCGCCCCTATGAACACCGCCGTGAATGTCAACGTAGTGCATGAATCCGAAGCCCAGCGCCAACATGCCCGGGTCAAAATCCCGGCCAAGCTGCGCTTCTTCGGCCCCGACCGCACGCCCATGGAAGTCAAGGTCCTGGACCTGTCCGCCGGTGGGCTGTGCTTCAACGCCGGCCAACTGCCGCTCAAGGTTGGCGAGACCTACAAGGCTCGCCTGCAGTTCGTGATCGACAACCTTGGCCTGGCCATGGACGTGGAGTTGCAGATCCGTTCCTACGACCGCCAGACCGGCCGCACCGGTTGCCAGTTCCAGAACCTGGAGCCGCGGGACATCTCGACACTGCGTCACATCATCACCTCGCACCTGGCCGGCGACATCGTCGGTGTCGGTGACGTGCTGGCGACCCTGCAGCGCGACAACTTCACCAAGGCCCGCAAGCAGAAAGACGAAAACGGTGGCATGAGTGCCATGGGTCGCCTGCGCGCCGTGACCTTCAGCCTGGGGGTCTTCGTCGTTGGCCTGGCGGCGTTCGGTTTCATCTTCAAGTCGGTGTACGGCATGTACTTCGTCAGCCACGCCCAGGCCGGCCTGGTGAACGTACCGGGCATGGCCATCACCATGCCGCGCGACGGCACCGTGCAGAGCCTGGTCAAGGCTGACGGTGTGGCCGCCAAGGGCGCCCCGCTGGCGACCTTCAGCACCAGCATGCTCGACGTGCTCAAGGGTCACCTGGACGACAACCAGTTGCAGCCGGCCAAGGTCGAGGAGCTGTTTGGCAAGCAAATGACCGGCACCCTGACCTCCCCGTGCGACTGCATCGTGGCCCAGCAACTGGTCGCCAACGGCCAGTACGCCAGCAAGGGCGACGTGATCTTCCAACTGGTCCCACGAGGCACCGAAGCCAACGTCGAAGCGCGCTTCTCCTATCGCCAGTTCAGCGACGTGCGCCCAGGCACCCCGGTCAGCTTCCAGGTCGCCGGCGAAGACACCACCCGTACCGGCAAGATCGTCAGCAGCACCAGCCTGAAAAGCGCCGACCTGTCTTCCGATATCCGTGTGCTGATCCAACCTGACGAACCCCTGGACAGCTCGCTGGCCGGCCGTCCGGTTGAAGTCACCAGCGACCGTGGCCCGAACCTGAACTGGCTGATCGACAAAGCCATGGCCGTCGGTATTTAAGTCGAGGATATGCCCGTGACCACTCCACAAAACAACAATGCACCGCATTCCCTGTGGGAGCGAGCTTGCTCGCGATGGGATCGACGCGGTCTGTCTGGTACACCGAGCGGCCTGCATCGCGAGCAGGCTCGCTCCCACACAGGATATGCGTTGTGTGCTCTGGCGCTGGCAGTCAGTCTCAGCGGCTGTGCCGGCCTGCCCGACCAGCGCCTGGCCAACGAAGCGCTCAAGCGCGGCGACACGGCGCTGGCGCAGCAGAACTATCAGCAACTGGCCGACCTGGGCTACAGCGAGGCCCAGGTGGGCCTGGCCGACATCCAGGTGGACAGCCGCGACCCCGAGCAGATGAAAAAAGCCGAGGCGACTTACCGCGCCGCGGCCGATATCTCGCCACGGGCCCAGGCTCGCCTGGGTCGCCTGCTGGTGGCCAAGCCCGGCTCCACCGAAGCGGAAAAACACGAAGCCGAAGGCCTGTTGAAGAAAGCCTTCGCCAACGGCGAAGGTAACACCCTGATCCCGCTGGCGATGCTGTACCTGCAATATCCCCACAGCTTCCCGAACGTCAACGCCCAGCAGCAGATCAGCCAATGGCGCAGCGCCGGCTACCCGGAAGCGGGCCTGGCGCAGATTCTGCTCTACCGCACCCAGGGCACCTACGACCAGCACCTGGATGAAGTCGAGAAGGTCTGCAAGGCCGCGCTGGCGACCACGGACATCTGCTACGTCGAACTGGCCACGGTCTATCAGAAACGCGGCCAGCCGGAACAGCAGGCCGCATTGCTCAAGCAGATGCAGGACGGTCACGCCCGTGGCGTCGTATCTGCCCAGCGCGTGGACAGCGTCGCCCGTGTCCTGGCCGATGCCAGCCTGGGCAAGACTGACGAAAAGACCGCCCAGTCGTTGCTCGAAGGCATCGCCCCTGGCTACCCCGCTGCCTGGGTCAGCCTGGCGCAACTGCTCTACGACTTCCCGGAACTGGGTGACGTCGACAAGATGATGCAATACCTGGAAAACGGCCGCGCCGCCGACCAGCCTCGCGCCGAGCTGTTGCTGGGCAAGCTGTACTACGAAGGCAAGTGGGTCCCGGCCGATGCCAAGGCCGCCGAGGCGCATTTCCAGAAAGCCGTTGGCCGCGAAGTGGCCGCCGATTACTACCTCGGCCAGATCTATCGCCGCGGTTACCTGGGCCAGGTGTACTCGCAAAAAGCCCTGGACCACCTGCTCAAGGCCGCCCGCAACGGCCAGAACAGTGCCGACTTCGCCATTGCCCAGCTGTTCTCCCAGGGCAAGGGCACCAAGCCCAACCCGGTCAACGCTTATGTGTTCAGCCAGTTGGCCAAGGTGCAGAACACCCCGCAAGCCACCGAGCTTGCCCAAACCCTCGAAGCACAATTACCGCCGGAACAACTTGCACAAGCCCAGCGCCTGCTAAAACAAGAGCAGGCCATTCGCGGCGCCATGAGCCCCGATACGCTGGAACTGCAAGCCCTAAAAGAAGATGACGGCGAGGAACCTCTATGAAGCCTTTGAAGCTCAATCCTTTCGTGCAGGCCGGAATTGGCCTGACGTGTGCCCTGCTGTGGTCCTGCCCGACCCTGGCGGCCCTGACCGACACCAAGAATTTCGGCCTGGAAGTGAAGATCACCGGCCAGTCCGAAGACGACCGTGACCTCGGCACCCAGAGCGGTGGCGACGTCAACGGTGTCGGCCTGGACCTGCGTCCCTGGGTCTACGGTGAAAGCGAAAGCGGTGCCTGGAGTGCCTACGCCATGGCCCAGGCCGTGACGTCCTCCGACATCATCGAGACCGACACCCTGCAGCAGTCCGATGGCAGCACCCAGCAAACCGACAGCGGCGATCGCGAAGCCAAGAAAAGCTACCTGGCCATGCGCGAGTTCTGGATCGGCTACCGCGGCCTGACCCCCTACCCGGGCGAGCAGTTGAAGTTCGGTCGCCAACGCCTGCGCAATGACGACGGCCAATGGCGCGACACCAACATCGAAGCCCTGAACTGGACCTTCGACACCACCTTGCTGCGGGCCAACCTCGGCGTGGCCGAACGCTTCAGCGAATACCGCACCGACCTCAAGGAACTGTCCCCCAAGGACAAGGACCGCCTGCACGTCTATGGCGACGTGGGCTACCAGTGGATGCCAGGCCAGTGGGCCGGTATCCGCGCCCACCACTCTCATGACAATGGCAGCCTCGACTACCCGACCCCGGGCGAAGCCACCGACACCCTGGACAAGACCCAGAACGGCGACTTGACCTGGCTCGGCCTGGAAGCCAACAGCGACGCCTACAACTGGCGCAACACCAACACCGTCAACTACTGGGCCAGCATCACCGGCATGACCGGCGACCGCGACACCGTCAACCCGCTCAACGCCGACGGCACGCGCCCGACAGAAGCCAAGCACAGCGATGATGTAGACGGCTGGGCCACTGACCTGGGTATCCGCTTGCGTCTCGACCCGCAATGGCAAGTCGGTGCGGCCTATGCCCGCGCCAGCGAGGACTACGAACAGAACGGCCTGCAAAGCAACCGCTCGAACTTCACCGGCACCCGCTCGCGGGTCCACCGTTTCGGCGAAGCGTTCCGGGGCGAAATGGCCAACACCCAGAGCGCCAGCCTGTTCGGTTCCTGGCAGTTGCGTGACGAATACGACGCCAGCCTGGTGTACCACAAGTTCTGGCGCGTGGACGGTAACAAGCCGGTGGGCAGCAACGGCATCAACGCCGTGGAAAACAACACCGATGACGTGACCGGCGCGATCCTGTCCACCTCGACCCTGCCGCTGCGTGATGGCGACAAGGACCTGGGCCAGGAAGTCGACCTGGTCGTTACCAAGTACTTCAAGCAAGGCCTGCTGCCGGCCGCGCTGAGTCAGTCCATTGATGAGCCGTCGGCGCTGGTGCGCTTTCGTGGCGGCGTGTTCAAGCCAGGCGACGCCTACGGCAAAGAGGTCGATTCGTACATGCATCGCGCCTTTGTCGACGTGATCTGGCGCTTCTGATGCGAATGGCCATGGGAGTGCCCGATATGAACCGCTACCTCAGGAACAGCCAGGCGATGAAAGGTTCGATCAGCCTGTTGGTCGCAGCGATGCTGCTGGCCGGCTCGCCGGCGTTCGCCAACGTTGAACCGGTGGTCAAACCGGGCAACGTGGTCAAGGAACTGCAACGGGCCAAGACCTACACCGTCAACAGTGCACCGACCGCACCACTGGAACTGGCCAAGCCAACCCTGCCCGACCTCTCCGGCTATACCGCCGAAGCGGTCGCGGCAAAAATCGTCCGCACCAAGCCCGGCAAGGTCAGCGTGCGCCGGATGATGCAGGAAAACGCCTTGAAGGACTTCATCGGCGGCGACAACAAGATGGCCGAGTGGGTGGTGCGTCAGCACGGTATCCCACAGGCCATCTTCCTCGACGATGGCTACATGAACCTCAAGGACCTGGCCAAGAAGGCGCCCAAGTACATCATCGAAACTTCGCCAGGTGTCTACCTGGCGAAGATTCCGATCGTGGTCGGCCAGAAAGGCATCCTGGAAATCGACAAACAGACCCAGGAACTGCGCCTGTCACAAGAGGGCGGCTCGTTCCTGGTCAACGATGGCCATATGTTCATCCGCGACACCAAGGTCACCGGCTGGCGTGAAAAGGACAACGGCCCCGCCACGTTCCGCTCGCCCAAGGAATTCCGTCCGTTCCTGCTGGCCTGGGGTGGCACCGAGACCTACATCGTCAACACCAAGATGGCGAGTTTCGGCTACGCCAACAGTAAGTCGTACGGGGTGAGTATTTCCCAGTACACGCCGAACATGGCCAAGGTCCTCAAGCGTCCGGAACCGACCGGCTGGATCATCGGTTCCGAGTTCTCGGACATGTGGTACGGCTTCTACTGCTACGAAACCCGCGACTTCGTGGTCAAGGGCAACACTTACAAAGACAACATCGTCTACGGCATCGACCCCCATGACCGTTCCCATCGGCTGATCATCGCCGACAACACCGTCTACGGGACCAAGAAAAAGCACGGGATCATTGTTTCCCGTGAGGTCAACGACAGCTTCATTTTCAACAACCGCAGCTACGACAACAAACTCTCGGGCCTGGTGATCGACCGTAACAGCGTGAACAACCTGATCGCCTACAACGAGATCTACAAGAACCACACCGACGGCATCACGCTCTATGAGAGTGCTGACAACCTGTTGTGGGGCAACAAGGTGATCAGCAACCGCCGCCACGGCATCCGGATTCGTAACAGCGTGAACATCCGCCTCTACGAAAACGTGTCCATGGCCAACGGCCTGACCGGTATCTACGGTCACATCAAGGACCTGTCCGACACCGACCGTGACATCAAGCTCGACCCGTTCGACGCCGAAGTCTCGCTGATCGTGGTCGGCGGCGAACTGGCTGCCAACGGCAGTGGCCCGCTGTCCATCGACTCGCCGTTGAGCGTCGAGCTGTACCGCGTGTCCATGCTCGCGCCGACCAAATCCAGCGGCATCAGCTTCACGGGGATCCTTGGCGAACGCCAGGATGAAATCCTCGACCTGTTGGTGCGCCAGCAGAAAGCCGTGCTGATCGACCCTGTCGAACGCCAGACCGAATTGCGGGACTGAGGATGACCTTTATGAACCCACAGATGATCAAACTTTTGGGCCTGTCCGCCCTGGCTGCCGGCATTCTCGCCGCTGCAAGCGGCGCGCGCGCCGATGAAATCAAGGCACCGAGCTTCACCGCCGAACCATGCTGCAACCTGTGCCCGGCGGCCCATGACGCGAAGAACTACACCACGCGCTACCAGCAGAACTTCACCACGCTGGTGCAGGCCCAGGGCGACTGGCTGTTCCGGACCCAGGAAGACCTGCGCACCGAGTTCAACACCACCCCCGCCGGCTACAAGCGCATGCAACAGTTGCACGATGCGTTCAAGGCAAAAGGCGTCGAGCTGGTGATCGTCTACCAGCCGACCCGGGGCCTGGTGAACCGCAACAAGCTCAACCCACAGGAAAAGGCCGCCTTCGACTACGAGAAAGCCCTGACCAACTACAAATCCATGCTCGGCCGCTTCGCCCAGATGGGTTATGTGGTGCCGGACCTGTCGCCGCTGACCAACGAAAACCTGCCCGATACGCTGCCGGCCCACGATTTCTATTTCCGTGGCGACCAGCACTGGACGCCGTATGGCGCCCAGCGCACGGCCAAGATCGTCGCCGAGAAGGTCAAGCAGATCCCGGCCTTCGCCGACATTCCCAAGCGTGAGTTCGAGACCAAGAAGTCCGGCCGCATGGGCAAGACCGGCACCCTGCACAACATGGCCGGGCAGCTGTGCGGCACCAGCTATGCGATCCAGTACATGGACCAGTTCACCACCGAACCCAAGGGCGAGGCTGGCGACGGCGACCTGTTCAGCGATTCCGGCAACCCGCAGATCACTCTCGTGGGCACCAGTCACAGCGGCAAGAACTACAACTTTGCCGGTTTCCTGGAAGAAGCCATCGGCGCCGACATCCTCAACGTCGCCTTCCCTGGCGGTGGTCTGGAAGGCGCGATGATCCAGTACCTGGGCAGCGAAGAGTTCCAGAAGAGCCCGCCGAAAATCCTCATCTGGGAGTTCTCGCCGCTGTATCGCCTGGACCAGGAAACCATCTACCGCCAGATGATGGCGCTGCTGGACAACAACGGTTGCGAAGGCAAGCCGGCCCTCATGAGCAGCAAGACCGCGCTCAAGCCAGGCAAGAACGAATTGATGGTCAATACCAAGAACATGGATCTGCGTAACAGCAGCCACCAGGTCGACATCCGCTTCGCCGACACCTCGGTGAAAACCTTGCAAGCCACCCTCTGGTACATGAATGGGCGCCACGAGGATATCAAGATCGAAAAACCGGATACCTCCGACACCGACGGACGTTTCGCCTTCCAATTGCGCACCGACGAGGACTGGGCTTCGCAGAACCTGCTAGCCGTTGAAGTCCAGGGCCCTGAAGCCGGTAAAGAGCCACTGCAAATCGAAGCGAAAATCTGCAAACGCAACGCATCTCCGCAAGCCGGGCAACAAACGGCTCAAATCGGACAATGAGGTCTCGTCTCATGACCAGTACCACGCGCACCCGAACGTTGAAAACGCTGCTGGCGCCCTCCCTGCTGACCCTGGCACTGTTCGCCGGGGCCACGCAGGCCGCGGCCCCGCTGCGCCCGCCACAGGGTTACTTCGCACCGATCGAAAAGGTCAAGGCCGGCGAAGCGGCCAAAGGTTGCGACGCCACGCCGACGCCCTATACCGGTTCCCTGCAATTTCGCAGCAAGTACGAGGGCTCCGACAAGGCCCGCGCGACGTTGAACGTGCAATCGGAAAAAGCCTTCCGCGACAGCACCGCCGACATCACCAAGATCGAGCGTGGCGTCAGCAAACAAGTCATGCAGTTCATGCGTGACGGCCGCCCCGAGCAGTTGGAATGCACGCTGAACTGGCTGACCGCCTGGGCCCAGGCCGATGCGCTGATGTCCAAGGACTTCAACCACACCGGCAAGTCCATGCGCAAATGGGCGCTGGGCAGCATGGCTTCGGCCTATGTGCGCCTGAAGTTCTCCGAGTCGCGCCCACTGGCCAACCACCCGGAGCAGGCGCAACTGATCGAAGGCTGGTTCAGCCGGATGGCCGATCAGGTGGTCAGCGACTGGGACAACCTGCCGTTGGACAAGACCAACAACCATTCCTACTGGGCCGCCTGGTCGGTGATGGCCACCTCCGTGGCAACCAACCGTCGCGACCTGTTCGACTGGGCTGTCAAGGAATACAAGGTCGGCGTCAACCAGGTCGATGCCGACGGTTTCCTGCCCAACGAACTCAAGCGCAAGCAACGGGCCCTGTCCTACCACAACTATGCCCTGCCGCCGTTGGCGATGATCGCCAGCTTCGCCCAGGTCAACGGTGTGGACCTGCGCCAGGAAAACAACGGCGCCCTCAAGCGACTGGGTGACCGGGTGCTGGCGGGGGTGAAAGACCCGGACATCTTCGAAGAGAAGAACGGCGAAGAGCAGGACATGAAAGACCTGAAGGTCGATTCGAAATTCGCCTGGCTCGAACCGTTCTGCAGCCTCTACACCTGCTCCGAGGATGTGTTGGAGCGCAAGCATGAAATGCAACCGTTCAAGACCTTCCGCCTCGGCGGGGACTTGACCCGGGTGTATGACCCGTCGCGGGAGAAAGGCGAAAAAGGAAGCTGAGCCCACCCTCCCTGCCTGGCGGGGAATCCTGTGGGAGCGAGCTTGCTCGCGATGACGGTATGTCAGTCGCCACCAAAGTGAATGTCAGATCGCGATCGCGAGCAAGCTCGCTCCCACAGGGAATGTGGTCTGTTTCGAATGTAATCAACCTCCCGGTTTTCATGGGGGGGTTTGGGGGGGCTCTGGCCCTTGACTGTTGATTCAACATGGAGAGATCGGGATGGTATTTTCATCCAACGTGTTCCTGTTCCTGTTCTTGCCGATCTTTCTCGGCTTGTACTACTTGAGCGGGCAACGCTATCGCAACCTGCTGCTGCTGATCGCCAGCTACGTGTTCTATGCCTGGTGGCGTGTGGACTTCCTCGCCCTGTTCGCCGGCGTGACCCTGTGGAACTACTGGATCGGCCTGAAAGTCGGCGCCGCCGGTGTGCGCACCAAACCGGCCCAGCGCTGGCTGTTGCTCGGCGTGGGCGTGGACTTGGCCATCCTGGGCTATTTCAAATACGCCAACTTCGGCGTGGACAGCCTCAACGCCATCATCACCGGCTTCGGTCTCAACCCGTTCATCCTGACCCACGTGTTGTTGCCGATCGGGATCTCGTTCTACATCTTCGAGTCCATCAGCTACATCATCGACGTCTATCGCGGTGACACGCCGGCGACCCGCAACCTGATCGACTTCGCAGCGTTCGTGGCGATTTTCCCGCACCTGATCGCCGGCCCCGTGTTGCGTTTCCGCGACCTGGCCGACCAGTTCAACAACCGCACCCACACGCTGGACAAGTTCTCCGAAGGCTGCACGCGCTTCATGCAGGGCTTCATCAAGAAAGTGTTCATCGCCGACACCCTGGCGGTGGTGGCCGACCATTGCTTCGCCTTGCAGAACCCGACCACGGGCGATGCCTGGCTCGGCGCCCTAGCCTACACCGCGCAGCTGTACTTCGACTTCTCCGGCTACAGCGACATGGCCATCGGCCTGGGCCTGATGATGGGTTTCCGTTTCATGGAAAACTTCAAGCAGCCCTACATCAGCCAGTCGATCACCGAGTTCTGGCGCCGCTGGCACATCAGCCTGTCGACCTGGCTTCGTGACTACCTCTACATCACCCTGGGCGGTAACCGCAAAGGCACGCTGATGACCTATCGCAACCTGTTCCTGACCATGCTCCTCGGTGGTCTGTGGCACGGCGCGAACATCACCTACGTGATCTGGGGTGCCTGGCACGGCATGTGGCTGGCCATCGAAAAAGCGGTGGGCATCAACACCACGCCACGCAGCATCAACCCGATCCGCTGGGCGCTGACTTTCCTGCTGGTGGTGATGGGCTGGGTGATCTTCCGGGCCGAGAACCTGCACGTGGCCGGTCGCATGTACGGCGCCATGTTCAGCTTCGGCGACTGGTCGCTGTCGGAACTGACTCGCGCCAACCTCACCGGCCTGCAGATCGCCACGCTGGTGGTGGCCTACGTGACCCTCGCCTTCTTCGGCCTGCGGGACTTCTACACCAACCGTCCGCCGGTCAAGGCCAAGCCTGAGGTCAACACCGAGGCCAACGGCCCGGCCACCGCGCAGCCGGGGCTGATCAAGGCGGTACCGGGTGACAACCCGGCGGCGATCCATGAACCGGGCTACACCGTGGGTGTCGAAGCCCAGGTGCAACCGGCCTACTGGACCGTGGACTGGTCGCGCTACGTGATGCGCGCCCTCGTGCTGCTGCTGTTCATCGCTTCGATTCTCAAACTCTCGGCGCAAAGCTTCTCGCCGTTCCTTTACTTCCAGTTCTGAGGGATCTGAATATGACCCGCTCATTACGCATCTTCTACGTCGTGCTGTTCATGCTGATCCTGACAGCCCTGGGTATTTGGTCGATGCGCAGCTTCTTCGGCTTCAGCACCAACCCCGACGCGACTGTGCTCAACGGGCGCTGGGCCAAGGCCGTGGAAACGCACTACGACGAAGAGTTCCCGATCAAGCGCCTGGGCACCAACATCTGGGCCGCGCTGGACTACAAGCTGTTCAACGAAGGCCGCAAGGGCGTGGTCCTGGGCCGCGACCAGTGGCTGTACAGCGACGAAGAGTTCAACCCGATCGTCAACGAAGAGCTGAACCTGCAAGGCAACTACGCACTGGTCGAAGGCGTGCGTCAGAAGCTCAAGGAACAAGGCATCACCCTGGTCATGGCGATCGTGCCGGCCAAGGCGCGGCTGTACCCCGAGCACCTGGGCGAAGTGAAGCCTTCGAGCATCCACGCCAACCTCTACCAGGATTTCCATGCTCGCGTCGCGGCGGACAATATCCTTGCGCCTGACCTGCTCGGCCCGCTGCAACAGGCCAAGCAAAACGGCCAGCAAGTGTTCCTGCGCACCGACACCCACTGGACCCCGGAAGGCGCCCAGGTCGCTGCCGAGAACCTGGCCAAGGCCATTGCCGAGCGCACGCCGCTCAACGGCGAGCCGCAGCGCTTCGTCACCGAGCCTGCAGAAAAAATCACCCACAAGGGCGACCTGCGCCAGTTCCTGCCGCTGGACCCGCTGTTCGAAAACCTGATGCCAGCCCAGGAGCCGCTGGTCAAGCGCAACACCCGCGAAGCCGACGACCAGCCGGCCGGCGACGACGCGCTGTTCGCCGATGCCCAGGTGCCCGTGGCCCTGATCGGCACCAGCTACAGCGCCAACCCTAACTGGAACTTCGTCGGTGCACTCAAGCAAGCCCTGCACAGCGATGTCGTGAACTACGCCGAAGACGGCCACGGCCCGATTCTGCCAATGCTCAGTTATCTCAAGAGCGATGCCTTCAAGAACAGCCCGCCACAGGTGCTGATCTGGGAGTTCCCTGAACGTTACCTGCCTGTAAACAACGAAATCGGCGACGCCGACCCACAGTGGGTCGCAGAGCTCAAGCAAGCCGGCGCTCGCCAACAGAACGTAGCCGCCAACACCCCATCCGAGACGCCCGACCGGGCGCAAAACTGAAAGAGAGGTCCACCATGACTTTCAACACTACTCCTCGCCGTCTCGCTGCTCGCTCCTTCAAGGCCGTTGCCCTCGTCGCCAGCATGAGCGCCCTCTCGTTGTCCGCCTTTGCCGGTGACTCGGCCCTGTACGGCCCGGTCGCGCCAAAAGGCTCGAGCTTCGTGCGGGTCTATAACGCCGCCAACGCCGAAGTCAGCGCCACCGTCGGCAGCACCAATATCAGCGATGTAGCCCCCCTGGCCAGCAGCGACTTCAGCTTCATGCCCGGTGGCGACTACAGCGCCAAGGTCGGCAGCCAGACCGTGCCGGTGAAACTGGCCTCCGATCACTATTACACCCTGGTCAACAACGCCACTGGCCAGCCGCAACTGATCGAAGAACCGCCATTCAAGAACAAGCAGAAGTCCCTGGTCCGCGTACAGAACCTCAGCGACAAGGCACTGACCCTCAAGACCGCCGACGGCAAGACCGAAGTGGTGCCGAACGTGGCTGCCAAGGGCCGTGGCGAACGCGAGATCAACCCGGTGAAAGTGTCCCTGGCCCTGTTCGAAGGCGACAAGAAAGTCGGCGACCTCAAGCCTGTGGCCCTGGAGCGCGGCGAAGCGGCCGTGCTGTACGTCACCGGTTCGGGCAGCAGCCTGTCGCCAGTGTGGGTGAAACGCCCGGTGTCGACCCGCTGATGAGATTTCCTGACTGACGCTGTGCCCTGTGGGAGCGAGCTTGCTCGCGATAGCTATCTGACATTCAACATGGATGTCGATTGATACACCGCCATCGCGAGCAAGCTCGCTCCCACACTGGACACAGCTGTCATTCGGGTACGGAACAACAACAAGAGAGTGAAACGACAGAACGCAGTAGCTCTAACAACCATTTCGCTTCAAGGAGTAACAAACATGATTCCGGTGATCTTGTCAGGTGGTAGTGGCTCACGTCTTTGGCCGCTTTCGCGCAAGCAATTCCCTAAACAGTTCCTGGCCCTGACCGGTGAACACACCCTGTTCCAGCAGACCCTCGAGCGCCTGGTGTTCGAAGGCATGGACACGCCGATCGTGGTCTGCAACAAAGACCACCGTTTCATCGTCAACGAACAGTTGGCCAACCGTAAGCTCGAAGCCCAGCGCATCCTGATGGAACCGTTCGGGCGCAACACCGCACCGGCCGTGGCGCTGACGGCCATGATGCTGGTCAACGAAGGCCGCGACGAGTTGATGCTGGTGCTGCCGGCCGACCACGTGCTGGAAGACCAGAAAGCCCTGCAACGCGCCCTGGCCCTGGCCACCGTGGCCGCCGAGCGTGGCGAGATGGTGCTGTTCGGCGTACCGGCCACCAAACCGGAAACCGGCTATGGCTACATCAAGTCGACCAACGATGCGCTGCTGCCCGAAGGCGTGAGCCGCGTCTCGCACTTCGTCGAAAAACCCGACGTCAAGCGTGCCACCGAGTTCGTCGAGGCCGGCGGTTACTTCTGGAACAGCGGCATGTTCCTGTTCCGCGCCAGCCGCTTCCTCGAAGAGCTGAAAAAGCACGATCCGGACATCTACGACACCTGCCTGCTGACCCTGGAGCGCAGTGAGCAGACGGCCGACACCATTACCCTCGACGAAGCCACCTTCGCCTGCTGCCCGGACAACTCCATCGACTACGCGGTGATGGAAAAGACCCAGCGCGCCTGTGTGGTCCCACTGTCGGCCGGTTGGAGCGATGTCGGCTGCTGGTCGTCGCTGTGGGAAGTCAATGCCAAGGACGCCAACGGCAACGTCACCAAGGGCGACGTGGTCGTCCAGGACAGCCGCAACTGCATGATCCACGGCAACGGCAAGCTGGTGTCGGTGATCGGCCTGGACAACATCGTGGTGGTCGAAACCAAGGACGCCATGATGATCGCCCACAAGGACAAGGTCCAAGGCGTCAAGCAGATGGTCAACACCCTCAACGCACAGGGCCGCACCGAAACCCAGAACCACTGCGAGGTCTATCGTCCGTGGGGTTCCTATGACTCGGTGGACATGGGCGGTCGTTTCCAGGTCAAGCACATCTCGGTCAAGCCGGGCGCGTGCCTGTCGCTGCAGATGCACCACCACCGCGCCGAACACTGGATCGTGGTCAGCGGCACCGCCGAAGTGACCTGCGACGAGAACGTGTTCCTGCTCTGCGAAAACCAGTCGACCTACATCCCGATCGCGTCGGTCCACCGCCTGCGCAACCCGGGCAAGATCCCGCTGGAAATCATCGAAGTGCAGTCCGGCAGCTACCTGGGCGAAGATGACATCGAACGTTTCGAAGACATCTACGGTCGCTCCACCCCGATCGAACGCGGCGTCTCGGTGAAAACCATCGCCCAGTAATGATCGACAACGATCAGTAAAGATCAGCGTTACGAGAAGCCCCCGTCCAGCCCACTGCGTCCCCTATCCGCAGTGGGTTGGGTGGGGGCTTTTTTTTGAGTCGGATGATCGCCTGGCATCATTGCTTCAACATTGCCCGCGCCCTTCGGTAGGATGTGCCTACGGTAACGGAGGCTTCCACCATGCTTATCGGCGTTTTGCTGGTCATCACCTGGCTCATCTTGCTGTTGCGCTACCCGGCCAAGGCCTTGCCGGTCTCCCTGGCGGCCTTCATCGGGCTGGGACTGGTCGCCGCGTGGGTGCTCTGGCAGGAAAACCGCGAGACCCGGCAACTGGAGCGCCTGGAACTGCGCATCCGCTATGCCCCCGAACAATGCCCTGCCGACCGGCCGCTGTCGCTGACCCTGAAAAACAACAACGACGTGCCGCTGATCGAGCTGCGCTGGCGGGTCGCGGCCTATGCGCTTGGGGACACCATCAACCTCGCCGACAGCCCCTACAACGCTCCGCGCTACCGTGGCCCCGGCGAACTGCAAGCCGGCGCCGACTGGCAAGATTGCCTGCCGCTGCCGCCTCTGCGCCCGGGTTATCGTCCGCAGACCCTGGAGTTTCGCGCCGAGCGATTGCACGGTAGCTTTTCCAACTGATTGCCCTTCCCCACTTTTTGCACAAGGACCGCGCCATGCCTGTTGCGTTGATTACCGGATGTTCCAGCGGCATTGGCCGCGCCCTCGCCGACGCCTTCAAGGCCGCGGGTTATCAGGTCTGGGCCACGGCGCGCAAGGCTGAAGACGTGGCGACACTCGCCACCGCCGGGTTCACCGCCGTGCAACTGGACGTCAACGATGGCCAGGCCCTGGAACAACTGGGTGAGCGGATCAACCAGCAATGTGGCGGCCTGGATGTGCTGGTCAACAATGCCGGCTACGGCGCCATGGGCCCGCTGCTGGACGGCGGCGTGCCGGCCATGCAGCGTCAGTTCGAAACCAACGTATTCGCCATCGTCGGGGTCACCCGGGCGCTGTTCCCGGTGCTGCGCCGGGCCAGGGGGCTGGTGGTGAACATCGGCAGCGTTTCCGGGGTGCTGGTCACGCCGTTCGCTGGCGCTTATTGCGCTTCGAAGGCGGCGGTGCATGCCTTGAGCGATGCCTTGCGCATGGAGCTGGCACCCTTCGACATCCGCGTGATGGAGGTCCAGCCCGGCGCGATTGCCTCCAGCTTCGCCAAGAATGCCGGTCATGAAGCCGAACAATTGATCAGCGAACAATCGCCCTGGTGGCCCCTGCGCGATGGCATCCGCGCCCGGGCCAAGGCTTCCCAGGACAACCCGACCCCCACCCACGAATTCGCCGCGGCGCTGCTCAAGGCGGTTCAACAACCCAAGCCACCCCGCTTGCTGCGTCTGGGCAACGGCAGCCGGGCGCTGCCGTTGATGGCGGGTTTGTTGCCCAAAGGGTTACTGGAGAAGGGGTTGATGAAGCGGTTCGGGTTGGGAAAATCGCTGTAATCAACGCAGGCTTTTTTGCTGTTGTGGTCAATTCCTGTGGGAGCGAGCTTGCTCGCGATGACGGCGTGTCTGCCACCCTCGATGCGGCTGAACCACCGCTATCGCGAGCAAGCTCGCTCCCACAGGAGACTTGTGGTGTACACCAAATCTCGCCATCACCCCGGAAAAAATGTGGGAGCGAGCTTGCTCGCGATGACGGCGTGTCTGCCACCCTCGATGCGGCTGAACCACCGCTATCGCGAGCAAGCTCGCTCCCACAGGAGACTTGTGGTGTACACCAAATCTCGCCATCACCCCGGAAAAAATGTGGGAGCGAGCTTGCTCGCGATGACGGCGTGTCTGCCACCCTCGATGCGGCTGAACCACCGCTATCGCGAGCAAGCTCGCTCCCACAGGGATTTGTGGTGTAGATCAAATCTCACCATCCCCCCACAAATGATGCGATGCCTCAGCGCTTGGCGTGGGGCTCCACCACCACCGTGCAGGTCATCCCCGCCGCCAGCAGCACGCCGTCCGGCACTTCATCCAGATGAATGCGCACCGGCACTCGCTGGGCCAGGCGAACCCAGTTGAACGTGGGGTTCACATCGGCGATCAGTTCGCGGCTTTCGGGGTTGTCGCGGTCGTAGATGCCTCGGGAAATACTTTCCACATGGCCCTTGAGCGTCTCACCGCTCATCAACTGCAACTGCGCCGAATCGCCGACCCGCACCTTGGGCAACTTGGTCTCTTCGAAGAAGCCGTAGACCCAGAACGAATGCATGTCCACCACGGCCATTTTCGCCTCGCCGATGCGCGCATAGTCGCCGCGGTGCACGTTGAGGTTGGTGACGTAGCCATCCACCGCCGCGCGAACGTCGGTGCGCGACAGGTTCAGCTCCGCGGCTTCCAACTGGGCCTGGGCCTGCTGGTAGTCGGCCAGGGCCGAGTCGGCGATGTTGCTGGCGTCGTCGCGGTTTTCCCGGGAGATCACCAGGTTGTCCAAGTCGGCACGTCGATGGGCGTTGACCTTGCGCATCTCCCAGGTGGCCTTGCGCGACGCCACCAGGGAGCGCGCCTGCTTCACGGCGATGCGGTAATGCTCGGGGTCGATGCGCATCAACAAGTCGCCCTTTTTCACCAACTGGTTGTCGCGCACCGACACCTCGACCACCTCGCCGCTGACATCGGCGGCCACATTGATGATGTCGGCCCGCACCCGGCCATCGCGGGTCCAGGGCGTGTTCATGTAATGGACCCACAGCGTACGGCCGATCCACAACGCCAGGGCCAGTACCAACAGCGTCGCCAGCAGGCTGAAAAACTTTTTCATCGCATCGATCTCAACGGTAGACCGTCAGCGCCAGCGCGCCGAACAGACAGGTAAACAGACTCAGGCGCAACAACGCCGGGTGCCAGAAGAAACGGTACAGGTCCAACCCCGACAGGAAGCGGTCCAAGGCCCAGGCCAGGCCGGCGGCGATGAAAAACATCAGGGTCATGGTGGGCATGTACACGCCATGGAAGGCGATCTCACGGGGCATGTTCAGGTTCCTGGGGAAGCGATGTGGCATGCGCCATGGCATAGCCGGCCAATGGCGATTGCGGGTCCAGCAGCGAAGTGCGGATGAAATGCAGGTAGCTCTTCACCCGGCGCAGGGCCGAGGTGTCGAAATGCGGGGCGAAGGGTTCGTCGGTGGCCTGCACGCGGCCGATGGCATGATCCACCGCCACCAACGCACGCTCCAGATTGCTCTGGCCCGGCTGGCGGAACAGTCGCACCAGCGCCCGCCCCATCACCCGAATCGCCTGGCGCCATGGCTGGCTTTCGGCATACGCCGGGTGAACCGGCAAGATGGCCTGCTCCTTGCGCAACTCAATGATCGCGTGACCGACTTCCAGCACCACGAACATCCAGCGCAGCAAGTCCCGTTGCACTTGGGGTTGCCCCGCCGCCAGACCGTAGGCCTGGTGCAGCAGGTCGCGGGTGCGGCTCTCAAAACTCGAGGCCAGCCCCTTCAGACGACCGCTAATGGCGAACACCACTTGCTCGCGCAGGTCCTGCTCCAATCGACGCCACAACCAGCGGCTGTTGGGCGGCAGGATGATCGCCCCGGCAGCGGCGCACACCAACATGCCGAGGATCATCGCGATGTAGTCGTTGATGAAGGCGTAAGGGTTGTAGACCGTCAGGTTGTCCGGCACTGAGCCGGTGCAAAAGAAAATCAGCAGCCCCAGGCCGACCCCGGCGTATTGCGGCCTGGAACTGAGGAACGAACCGAACATGATGACGGGAGCGAGCATCACGCAGAGCAACGGAAAACCATCGATCAGCGGGAAAATGAAAAACATCTCGACGAAGCCGACCAGCGCCCCGAACAACGTACCGCAGGCCATCTGGAAAGCCATGCGCTTGGGGTTCGGGGTGGCGGCCGAGAGGCCCACGGTGGCCGCGGCGATCATGGTCATGGTCGCGCCGCTCGGCCAGGCCGTGGCGACCCAATAGCTGCCCAGGACCAGCAGGATGAAAGCGGCGCGAAACCCCGATGCCGCGGCGGCCAGCCAGTTGGTCTGGGGCACGAACGGTTCGTCCCAGCGCTCGCGCTCGTGGCGATGCTCGGCCAGGGAGGCATGGGTCAGGGCGTAGCCGTGCAAGTCGTCGACAAAGCGATAAAGCAGCTCATAAGCGGTATGAAAGTCCAACTGCTCGCCATCGCTTGGCGCGGTGCCCTGGAACGCTGCCCGCAAGCGCCGTACCTGGGCCGGCAGGTCGGCCTTGTAGTCTGCCAGCGCCGCCGCCAACCGCGCTGCGTCGGCGTCGGTCAAGGCCCGTGCGCTGAAGCCGTCCAGCAGCTCGGCCAGGTTTTGCAAACCAGGCTTGATGGCGTTCACCACATGATCCGCCGCCCCGCCGCGCAAGCGCTCGAGCAATTGGTGCAAGGCATTGAAACGGGTGGTGACACCCATGAATTCGCTGTTCAAGCGACTGAGCCGACCATTGCGCCGACGCATGTGCGGGTCTTCGAACACCGTCACGCTGCGCAGGCTCTCCAGGCCGACGGCTTCGGCGATGAAGCGCACGTTACCGGCCTCGAAGGCCTCCCGCTTGCTGCGTCCGCGCAAGCCGTCGGTGACAAACAGGGCGAACACGCCAAAGCGCTGGTACAAGGCGTTGCGCATGGCGGCGCTGGCGGTTTGCGGCAGGATCGCGGCACTGACCAGGGTCGAGCAGAGAATTCCCAGGGAAATCTCCAGCACCCGCCAGACCGCCGCCATGAACGCCCCTTCGGGGTGGGCCAACGCTGGCAAGCCGATCATCGCCGCGGTGTAGCCAGCCAGCACGAAACCATAGGCACGGAAGTTACGATACCGCGCCGCCCCTGCCGAACAGATGCCGACCCAAATCGCCAGGCAGCCAAGGAACAGCTCGGTGTTCTGGGCGAACAGGGCGATCAGCGCCACCATCACCGCAGAACCCGCCAGGGTGCCGAGGAAACGGTAGAAGCTCTTGGCGAACACCTGCCCGCTCTGGGGCTGCATGACGATGAACACGGTGATCATGGCCGTGCGCGGTTGTGGCAATTCCAGGCGCATAGCCAGCCACAAGGTCAGGAACGCGGCAAACAGGACCTTGAAGATATAGACCCAGGTCACCCCGTCGCTGCGGGCCCAGTCGAAGAAACCACGGCGCCATTCGAGGCGATACAGCCGGCGTGCGGGGGCAAGTAAGGACATCACGACAGGCCTACTCAGCATTGTGGTTCAGGTCGGGGCTGTCGCTGCCGGCCTCCAGCCCACCGCCCAACGCCGTCACCAGATCGGCATGGGCCGTCAGGCGAGCCGCCTCCACCTGTTGTTGCACCTGTTGCTGCTTGAACAACAGGCTTTGGGCGTTGAGCACATTGAGGTAGTCCGTCAGGCCGCGCTGGAACGCCACCTTTGCGATGTCGTAGGTACGCTGGGCCGCGGCCACCGATTCGGCGGCGAAGGCCTGCTGCTTGTCCATGGATTCGCGACGGATCAACTGATCGGAAATGCTCTTGAGCGCGTTCACCAGTGTCTGGTTGTAGTGCGCCACGGCGATGTCATACCCGGCGGCCGCCTCGCCCAACTGCGAACGCAGGCGCCCGCCGTCGAAGATCGGCAACGTGATCGCCGGCCCGACGTTGTAGGTGAGTTTCTTGCCGGTCAAAAACTCCAGCGCCCCGCCACCGGTGGCCATGTAGCCGAGGCTCCCCACCAGATCGACGTTGGGATAGAAGCCGGCCCGGGCCACATCGATGCCCCGGGCCTGGGCCGCCACTTGCCAACGCCCGGCCACCACATCCGGACGCTGGCCAAGCAGTTCGGCGGGCAAGGCCGACGGCAGCTTCAAGGGCGCGCCGAGGACCAGGGTCGGACGTTGCAACTGCGCACCCGCTCCCGGCCCCTGGCCCGCCAAGGCCGCCAATTGATTGCGGCTCAAGGCGATGGCCTCGTCCAGGGCATCGAGTTGGCGATGGGTCTCGGGCAGCGGCGCCTGGGCCTGGCTGACTTCGAAATGGGTGCCGATGCCACCGTCCAGGCGCTTCTGCGCCAGGTCGAGAATCTGCTCTTGTTGGCGCAGGGTCGCAGCGACGATATCGCGCTGGGCGTAGTGCAACGAAAACTGGATATAGGCGCGCACGATGTTGTTCTGCAATTCCAGTTGCGCCTGCCGTGCCTCGGCGATGCTGACGTGGGCCAGGTCAACCGCCCGTTCGCTGGCATTGCGCTCACGGCCCCACAGGTCCAGGGCATAACTCAAGCCCAGGGCAGCATTGTTGTCCCAGGTCGTGGTGTCGGCCAACTCGCCCGGGCCGTAGAACTGATCGGTGGGCCAGTTATGGCGCTTGAGGGTCGACTCGCCATTGATCTGCAACGACTCGGCGGCCTCGGCAATACCGGCCATGGCCTTGGCCTGGCGTACTCGTGCCGCGGCCATGGCCAGGCTCGGGCTGCCTTGCACGGCCAGGTCGATCCAGCGATCCAGTTGCCGATCGCCATAGGCTTGCCACCACTGGCGGGTGGGCCAGTGGGCATCGCGGGCGGCCTCGCGGATGGCGGCATCGGTCGCCAGTTGATTGGCCGGCAACACCTGGCCTTGCGGTGCAATACCACCTGTGCCAATGCAACCGCTGATGGTTAATGTCAGAACCCAAACACTGAGAGTCTTCAGCTCTCTGCTGATGCAACGCGGCACTTGCGCAAAATTCCTGAGGGAGGGGCATGACGACGAGGATGGCTGCCTGTTGACGCAAACTTGTGGGAGCGAGCTTGCTCGCGATGGCGTCCGGACATTCACCTCAAATGTTGAATGCAATGACCTCATCGCGAGCAAGCTCGCTCCCACAGGTGCCCACCAAGGCCCGCTCCTGCTTTGGCGGCAATTCTAGGCACCCCGCCGAACGGCGATAAGCCGACCTTTCTGCGAATCTTTGTTACCGTTAACGCGATAATCCATTAGTCGGGTCCCGCATCTCTGTAACTTCATGTCACAATTTGCCACCTCCCAAGAGAGCCCTCCATGGACACCTTGCAAAACATGCGCGCGTTCAGCTGTGTGGCCGAAGCCGGCAGTTTCACCGCTGCCGCCGTGCAACTGGATACCACCACAGCCAACGTCTCGCGTGCGGTTTCCAACCTGGAAGCCCATCTGCAAACCCGCCTGCTCAACCGCACCACGCGGCGCATTGCACTCACCGAGGCGGGTAAACGCTACTTGCTGCGTTGCGAGCAGATCCTGGCTTACGTCGAAGAAGCGGAAGCCGAGGCCAGCGACGCCCACGCGCGACCGGCCGGGCAGTTGAAGGTCCACACCATGACCGGCATCGGCCAGCATTTCGTGATCGACGCCATCGCCCGCTACCGCAAGACGCATCCGGACGTGACCTTCGACCTGACCCTGGCCAACCGGGTGCCGGACATCCTCGATGAGGGCTACGACGTCTCCATCGTGCTCGCCAGCGAACTGCCGGATTCGGGCTTCGTCTCCCAGCGCCTGGGGATCACCTACAGCATTGTCTGCGCCTCGCCCGCCTACGTGAAAGCCAGCGGCTGTCCGCAAAAACCCAGCGACCTGCTCAACCACGCCTGCCTGCGCCTGGTCAGCCCGGTCATTCCGCTGGAAAAATGGGTGTTCGACGGCCCGGAAGGCCAAGAGATGGTCACCATCAACAGTTCACCGTTCCTGGTGAACTCCGCCGATGCGATGAAAACCGCGATCACCAGCGGCATGGGCGTGGGGGTATTGCCGGTGTACGCGGCCATCGAAGGCTTGCGCAACGGCACGCTGGTGCGGGTCATGCCCAACTACCGCTCCCAGGAACTGAACCTCTACGCCATCTACCCGTCGCGCCAATACCTGGATGCGAAGATCAAGACCTGGGTCGAGTACCTGCGCGGCTCGTTGCCGGAAATCCTCGCGGCGCACCAGGCTGAGCTGACGGCTTACGAATTGAGTGGCAGCCTGGCAGGCGCACGGGTCACGAGCTGAAGTCGCCCCCGTGCTCGAAGGAGCAATTCAGCGCTTGCCCATGGAACGCCGCGTGCCGGGAGGCGCAGCGCCCGGGGTCTTGGTATGGCCATTCTTCGCGCCGTTCTTGTACCACGGCTGTTGCCCGGCGCCCTTGGCCGCCGCCAGCTCACCGGGTTTGAACGGGAATTTGAAAGCCGGGATCGCCGCTTTGATGTCCTCGCTGCTGGAAACATCGCTGACGGGCAAATCGGCCTGTTCGCCGCCGGGGAGATCGTCCGCGGGCGAAGGTGTCGGGGAAGTCATGTAAGGCTCCGGGTCATGCATGCAAGTCGGGCCCGAAGGGCGAGCCGCGAAAGGCGGCAGTATACCTGCCCGATATCACTGCGCGCTGGCAGTTTCATCCGGCATATGCATTCATCCGACAGCAAGCCGGGACAAAACTGACAAGCCTGTCAGTTAGGCGTCACCTTCCTGACCGGCTCGCAACGCTATATAAGAAAGCTCCAACTCTTGCGTCTCGAACCGGCCCTTCATATCCATGCGCATCCAGAAGAAAACTGTCCTGATTGTCGTGCTGCTGATCGCCCTGGCGGCCCTCGCCCTCTGGTTTGTGCTCAAGCCCGTGACCGCCAGGCCCGGTGCTCCCGCCGCCGTTCCGGTACGGGCCGTCAGCGTGATGCAAAAGGATGTACCGCGCTTCGCCAGCGGCATCGGCACGGTGCTGTCGCTGCACAGCGTGGTGATCCGCCCGCAGATCGACGGCATCCTCACCCAACTGCTGGTCAAGGAGGGGCAACTGGTCAAGAAGGGTGACCTGCTGGCGACCATCGACGACCGCTCGATCCGCGCCAGCCTCGACCAGGCCCGGGCCCAGCTCGGCGAAAGCCAGGCACAACTGGCGGTGGCCCAGGTCAATCTCAAGCGCTACAAATTGCTGAGCGTCGATGACGGCGTCTCGAAGCAGACCTACGACCAGCAACAGGCGCTGGTCAACCAGCTCAAGGCGACCGCCCAGGGCAACCAGGCGGCCATTGACTCGGCACAGGTGCAACTGTCCTATACCCAGATCCGCTCCCCGGTGAGCGGTCGCGTCGGCATTCGCAACGTGGACGAAGGCAACTTCCTGCGCACCAGCGACGCCGAAGGCCTGTTCACGGTGACCCAGATCGACCCCATCGCCGTGGAGTTCTCCCTGCCCCAGCAAATGCTGCCCACCTTGCAACGGTTGATCGCCGCCCCCGAGCAAGCCTTGGTCAAGGCCTATATCGGCGCCGATGGCGCCACCGGGGAGCTGCTCGGCGAGGGGCGCCTGAGCCTCATCGACAACCAGATCAACGCCAACACCGGAACCCTGCGGGCCAAGGCTGAATTCAACAACGCCGCGCAACGGCTGTGGCCGGGGCAACTGGTGACACTGAAAATCCAGACCGCCATCGACAAGGACGCCCTGGTGGTACCGCCTACCGTGGTCCAGCGCGGCCTGGAGCAACACTTCGTGTACCGCATAAAGGGCGACAAGGTCGAGAGCGTGCCGGTGGTGATGGTTTACCAGGACAGCGACCTGCACATCATCAAGGGGGTGAATGCCGGCGACCAACTGGTGAGCGACGGCCAGTCGCGGCTCAAGCCGGGCAGCCACATCCAGGTGCTCAGCGATCCACCCGCCCTGGCCAAGACCGCGGAGCCGCAGCCATGAAGGGACGCGGTTCGGTTTCGGCGTGGTGCATCGACCACCCTATCGCCACGGTACTGCTGACCTTTGCCCTGGTGCTGCTGGGGGTGATCGCGTTTCCTCGCCTGCCCGTCGCGCCGTTGCCGGAGGCGGAATTCCCGACCATCCAGGTCAACGCCCAGTTGCCCGGGGCCAGCCCCGAAACCATGGCGTCGTCGGTGGCGACGCCGCTGGAAGTGCAATTCAGTGCCATTCCCGGCATTACCCAGATGACCTCCAGCAGCGCCCTGGGCTCGACCAACCTGATCCTGCAATTCAGCCTCGATAAAAGCATCGACACCGCCGCCCAGGAAGTGCAGGCGGCGATCAACACCGCCGCCGGCAAACTGCCCAACGACATGCCGAACCTGCCGACCTGGCGCAAGGTCAACCCCGCCGACAGTCCGGTGCTGATCCTCAGCATCAGTTCCACGCTGATGCCCGGCACCGAACTGAGCGACTACGTCGAAACCCTGCTCTCCCGTCAGATCAGCCAGATCGATGGCGTAGGACAAATCTACATCACCGGCCAGCAACGTCCGGCGATCCGGGTCCAGGCCTCGGCCGACCGGCTCGCCGCCATCGGCCTGACCCTGGCGGACATTCGCCTGGCGCTCCAACAGGCCAGCCTCAACCTGGCCAAGGGCGCCTTGTACGGTGAATCGAGCATTTCCACCCTGTCCACCAACGACCAGTTGTTCAAGCCTGCGGAGTACGGAGAGCTGATCGTGTCCTACCGGGACGGGGCACCGGTTCACCTCAAGGACATCGCCAAGGTGGTCAACGGCTCGGAAAACGCCTACGTCCAGGCCTGGTCCGACAACGAGCCCGGGGTCAACCTGGTGATTTTCCGGCAACCGGGGGCCAATATCGTCGAGACCGTCGACCGCATCCAGGCGGCCCTGCCCACCCTGCAAGCCATGTTGCCCGCGGCGGTGCAGGTCAAGGTGCTGATCGACCGCACCCAGACTATTCGCGCCTCGCTGCACGAAGTGGAAATCACCTTGCTGATCGCGGTGCTGCTGGTGGTGGCGGTGATGGCGTTGTTCCTGCGCCAGCTCTCGGCGACCCTGATCGTCTCGGCGGTGCTGGGGGTGTCGCTGACCGCCAGTTTCGCCCTGATGTACGTGATGGGTTTCAGCCTGAACAACCTGACCCTGGTGGCGATCGTCATCTCGGTAGGGTTCGTGGTGGACGATGCGATTGTGGTGGTGGAGAACATCCACCGGCACCTGGAGGCCGGCGATGGCATGCGCGAGGCGGCGATCAAGGGGGCCGGCGAAATCGGCTTTACCGTGGTCTCCATCAGTTTCTCGCTGATCGCCGCGTTCATTCCGCTGCTGTTCATGGGCGGCGTGGTCGGGCGCCTGTTCAAGGAGTTTGCCCTGACCGCCACCTCGACCATCCTGATCTCGGTGGTCGTGTCCCTCACGTTGGCGCCGACCCTGGCCGCGCTGTTCATGCGCGCCCCGGTGCATCACGCCCATGGCGAGGCGGGGTTCGGCGAACGCCTGCTGGGCGGGTATGAGCGGGGCCTGCGCAAGGCCCTGGCCCATCAGAAGCTGATGATCGGCGTGTTCGGCCTGACCCTGGCGATGGCGGTGGTGGGCTATGTGTTCATTCCCAAGGGTTTCTTCCCGGTACAGGACACCGGCCTGGTGCTGGGCACCAGCGAAGCCGCCGCCGATGTGTCGTTCCCGGACATGGTGGCCAAGCACAAGGCCCTGGCCGACATCGTCGCCGCCGACCCTGCGGTGCAGACCTTCTCCCACTCCGTCGGCGTCTCGGGCAACAACCAGACCATCGCCAACGGCCGTTTCTGGATCGCCCTCAAGCCCCGGGGCGAGCGTGACGTGTCGGCCAGCGGCTTCATCGACCGGATCCGCCCGCAACTGCTGAAAATCCCCGGCGTGGTGCTGTACCTCAGGGCCGGGCAGGACATCAACCTCAGCTCCGGTCCCAGTCGCGCCCAGTATCAATACGTGCTCAAGAGCAACGACGGGCCGAGCCTCAACGCCTGGACGCAAAAACTCACCGACAAGCTGCGCGGCAATCCGGCGTTCCGTGACATTTCCAACGACCTGCAACTGGGCGGCAGCATCACCCACATCAACATCGACCGCAGCGCGGCGGCGCGCTTCGGCCTCACCGCGACCGATGTCGACCAGGCCCTGTACGACGCCTTCGGCCAGCGGCAGATCAATGAATTCCAGACCGAGACCAACCAGTACAACGTGATCCTGGAGCTCGATACCGCGCAGCGGGGCAAGGCCGAAAGCCTGGCGTATTTCTACCTGCGTTCGCCCCTGAGTGGGGAAATGGTGCCGCTCTCGGCCCTGGCCCGCTTCGATGCGCCGAGCAACGGCCCGTTGTCGATTGCCCACGACGGCATGTTCCCGGCCGCCAACCTGTCGTTCAACCTGGCGCCCGGCGTGGCCCTGGGAGACGCGGTGCGCCTGCTCGACCAGGCGAAGAACGAAATCGGCATGCCGGCCGCCATCACCGGCAATTTCCAGGGCGCGGCCCAGGCCTTCCAAAGCTCGCTGGCGAGCCAGCCGTGGCTGATCCTCGCCGCGCTGGTGGCCGTGTACATCATTCTCGGCGTGCTCTACGAGAGCTTCGTGCACCCGCTGACGATCATCTCCACCCTGCCCTCGGCCGGCCTCGGCGCGCTGATCATGCTCTGGCTGCTGGGCCAGGACTTTTCGATCATGGCGCTGATCGGGCTGGTGCTGCTGATCGGGATCGTCAAGAAGAACGGCATCCTGATGATCGACTTCGCCCTCGACGCCCAGCGCAACAAAGGGCTGGCCCCCCAGGAGGCGATTTTCCAGGCGTGCCTGACACGCTTCCGCCCGATCATGATGACCACCCTGGCGGCCCTGCTCGGTGCCCTGCCGCTGATGCTCGGCTATGGCCCCGGCGCGGAACTGCGCCAGCCCCTGGGCATCGCGGTGGTGGGCGGCCTGTTGGTGAGCCAGGCGCTGACGCTGTTCACGACACCGGTCATATACTTGTGGCTCGAGCGAGTGTTCCATCGGCCCGCCCATCAGCCAGGGTCGGCGCCGACGGCGCTGGCGAGCACAGACCACTGAGGCGGGGCCATGCGCGTTCTGATCATTGAAGACGAAGAAAAAACCGCGGACTACCTGCACCGCGGCCTGACCGAACAGGGCTACACCGTGGACGTGGCGCCAGACGGTATCGAAGGGCTGCACCTGGCCCTGGAAACCGACTATGCGGTGATCGTGCTCGACGTGATGCTGCCGGGCCTGGACGGCTTCGGCGTACTGCGGGCCCTGCGCGCCCGCAAGCAGACACCGGTGATCATGCTCACCGCCCGGGAACGGGTCGAAGACCGCATCAAGGGCTTGCGCGACGGGGCCGATGACTACCTGGGCAAGCCCTTCTCCTTCCTCGAACTGGTGGCGCGCCTGCAAGCCCTGACCCGCCGCAGCGGCGGCCATGAACCGGTGCAGGTGAGCATCGCCGACCTGTGGATCGACCTGATCAGCCGCAAGGCCACCCGCGCCGGCCAACGCCTGGACCTGACCGCCAAGGAGTTCTCCCTGCTCAGCGTCCTGGCTCGCCGCCAGGGCGAAATCCTCTCGAAAACCGCCATTGCCGAAATGGTCTGGGACATCAACTTCGACAGTGACGCCAACGTGGTGGAAGTGGCGATCAAACGCTTGCGGGCCAAGCTCGACGGGCCGTTCGAACAGAAGTTGCTGCACACCATTCGCGGCATGGGTTATGTGCTGGAGAGTCGCAGCGATGAGCGTCCCTGAGAGCATCGCCCTGCGCTTGAGCGCCATGTTCACGCTGGTGGCGGCGCTGGTGTTCCTGTTGATCGGGGGCGCTTTGTACCAACAGGTCGGCAAGGGCCTGGGCCTGTTGCCCGAAGCCGAGCTCGATGCCCGCTACAGTGTCCTGGAGTCCACCGTCGGCCGCTACGGCACGCCTGAACACTGGGTGAAGATCAACAACAAGCTGCGATTGCTCGGTGAAGAAGACAAGCGCATCCATTTCTGGATCGTCAGCGACGATCCGCGCTTTGAATACGGCGATCCCGATGCGCAGATCCGCACCTTTGCCCAAGGCCCGCTGGGTAAGCGCGACCTGACGTTGCCCCATCGGCACTACCCGATGAAAGTGCTGGTGAGCCAATTCCCGGCCAAGGACCAACGCCCGCCGCTGCGCTTCATGATCGGCATCGACACCGAGACCTTCTACCAGACCCAGCATCGCCTGTTGGTGGCGCTGGTGAGCCTGGCGATTGTCGGCGTAGTCCTGGCCTCGTTGCTGGGCTACTGGGTCGCACGCATCGGTCTCAAACCGCTGATCAAGCTGTCCGAGGAAGCCCGGCGCCTGGCCCCACCCCGCCTGTCCGGGCGCTTGCAACTGTCGCCCTTGCCGCCGGAGCTGAGCCAGTTCGTCAGTTCCTTCAACGCCACACTGGACCGGGTCGAACAGGCTTACTCGCGGCTGGAGTCGTTCAATGCCGACGTCGCCCATGAATTACGCTCGCCCCTGACCAACCTGATCGGCCAGACCCAGGTGGCACTGACCCGTGGCCGCTCGGCTGAACATTACTTCGAAGTGTTGCAATCGAATCTCGAGGAGCTGGAGCGGCTGCGCTCGATCATCAACGACATGCTATTCCTGGCCAGTGCCGACCAAGGCAGCAAGGCCACCAAGTTGACCAGCGCCTCCCTGGCCGGCGAAGTGGCGACCACCCTCGATTACCTGGACTTCATTCTGGAAGATGCCCAGGTCCAGGTCCGGGTCAGCGGCGACGCCCAGGCCAACATCGAGATCGCTCACCTGCGGCGGGCACTGATCAACCTGCTGAGCAACGCTGTACAGCACACCGCGCCCGGGCAAGTGATCGACGTGCGCATCGAAGCCCTTGGCGACCAGATCACCCTCGCCGTCACCAACCCCGGCGAACCGATTGCCGGCGAGCATCTGCCACGCCTGTTCGAACGCTTCTATCGCGTCGATGCCTCGCGCAGCAACAGTGGCGCCAACCATGGGTTGGGGCTGGCCATCGTCAAGGCCATTGCACTGATGCATGGTGGCGATGTGTTTGTGCACAGCGACCAGGGTGCCAACACGTTCGGGATCCGCTTGCCAGCCTGACGCCCCTCCTCCCATAAGTTTGTACGCCTCTTCAGGTCTTTCCAGGCCAATGAATGCTGGGCGAAAGCCAACTGTAGCAAAATCGGAATACCGTCCGAACGCGCCCCCAGCTTTCATTAATTACCGGGTAATCGCGCAAACACTGATTGCCCGCTCTCATTGATCCAAGCACAATCAGCAAAAGGCCAGCATCTGGTTCATTGCCGGTTTGCAATCCTTTGGGACGGATCCCAGCCACATGACAATGCAGACATCGGAACCATGAGCACGCGCAGTGCGACACCCGGCAACACCCCGCTTTCGAGACGTTCGGAACGGGTATTCGTACTGGCCAGCTCGCTGGTTGTCATTGCCATCCTGAGCATCGTGACGTTTCTGTTGATCCGCGAACATGCCGCCGCACAACAGGCGGCAACACGTGCGGCGACCAATATCGTGCAATTGATTGACGCCGATGTGCTGCGTAACGTGGAGCTCTACGATCTGTCGCTGCAAGGTTTGGCCGCCGCCGCCAAACGCGACGACCTGAAAAACGTTTCGCCGGCGATTCGCCATCTGGCGCTGTTCGACCGCGCCACCGCCGCCCCCTACAAAGGCGACATCCTGCTGCTCGACAAGCGTGGCGATGTAATCGCCGACTCCGCCTCGGTCGAACCGCGCAAAGGCAATTACGCCGACCGGGAATATTTCCAGTCCCATGTCCAGGACCCGAGCCTGGGCATGATGATCAGTCGCCCGTTCCGTTCCAGGAGTGCCACCCACGATTGGCGCATCAGTTTCAGCTATCGACTGAGCGACGAGCGGGGTGAGTTCATGGGCGTGGCCGAGGCCGCGATGCGCCTGAACTACTTCAGCCAGCTGTTCAAAAGCCTGAACGTCGGCCACGGGACGGTCAACCTGGTCAGCCGCGATGGGATTCTGCTAGCCCAGGAACCGCCCCTGGCCGACGACATGATCGGCAAGGACTTCAGCAACCGACCGAACTTCGTACGCATTCTGCGTGAAGGTAACGGCAGTTTTACCGGCATCTCCAGTGTTGATCAGACACAGCGGCTGTACACCTTTTCCCAGGTGGGCAACCTGCCATTGATCGTCGTGGTAGCGCTCTCCTACCAAGAGGTTTTCGCCTCATGGCAACGCACGGCGTTGTTGGTCAGCGGCGCCACCGGCGCGCTGTGCATCGGTTTGCTCTGGCTCACCTGGCTGCTGCGCCGCGAATTGCGCCGCCGTTACAGAGCTGAACGGGAATTGGCCCAACTGGCGTCCGTCGACGCCCTCACAGGCCTGGCCAACCGACGAACACTGGACGAAACATTGCAACAGGAATGGCTGCGCGCCCAACGTTCGGGCCAACCGTTGTCTGTGCTGATGATCGATGCCGATCATTTCAAGGCGTTCAACGATCGCCATGGTCATCAGCAGGGTGACGAGGCCCTGCGCACCTTGGCGCAATTGATCGGCCAGCATGTCCGACGCCCCGCCGACCTGGCGGCGCGCTATGGCGGTGAGGAGTTCTCGGTGGTGCTGCCGGAGACCACCACCGCTGGCGCCTTCACCATGGCCCAGAATATTCGTGACGCGGTGGAACAATTGCCACCGGTGTCCGAGGGGGAAGCGCCCATGACGGTCAGTATCGGCATCGCCACTTGGACTCAGGGACCGTACAGCGAACTCGAACAACTCTTGTTCGCCGCGGACAAGGCGCTGTACCAGGCCAAGGCCAGCGGGCGCAACCGTGTGGTCTGCGCGATGTAACACCGGAGCACCCAAAGGCTATGGACACTGCGCTCGGTGGCGAGGGAGCTTGCTCCCGCTGGGCTGCGCAGCAGCCCCAAACGGCCCTGACTAATGAGTTTGAAACACCGCGGCGCCAGATTTCAGGGCCGCTGCACGCCCCAGCGGGAGCAAGCTCCCTCGCCACAAGTTTCCCCTTCGCCCCCGACGAAAACCCGACCATAAAAAAAGGCCACCCGAAGGCAGCCCTTAAAAACTAGAGAGGTTTTTTGCTTACACCGCCGCGACAGGGCGCATGTAAGAGATTGGTGCGGTGCTGGCGTCTTCGAACGTCACGACTTCCCAAGCATCTTTCTGCTCAATCAACTTGCGCAGCAGCTGGTTGTTCAGTGCGTGGCCGGACTTGAAGCCCTTGAACTCACCAATCAGGCTATTGCCCAGCAGGTAGAGGTCGCCGATTGCATCGAGGATCTTGTGCTTGACGAATTCGTCTTCATAACGAAGACCGTCTTCGTTCAATACACCATCGGAATCGACCACGATCGCGTTTTCAACACTGCCGCCGAGTGCGAGGTTGTGCTTGCGCAGGTACTCGATATCACTCATGAAACCAAAGGTACGGGCGCGGCTGACTTCTTTTACGAACGAAGTACTGGAAAAATCCACGCTTGCACTCTGGGTGCGGTCACGGAAAACCGGATGATCGAAATCGATCTCGAAGCTCACCTTGAAACCTTCGAAAGGGACGAAAGTGGCGCGCTTGTCGCCGTCTTCCACTGTCACTTCCCGCAGGATGCGGATGAACTTCTTGGCTGCGTCCTGCTCTTCCAGGCCAGCCGATTGAATCAGGAATACGAAGGGTCCGGCACTGCCATCCATGATCGGGACTTCGGACGCGGAGAGCTCGACGTAGGCGTTATCGATGCCCAGGCCAGCCATGGCCGAGAGCAAATGCTCCACCGTATCCACTTTGGTGTCACCGTTGACCAGTGTGGTCGACATAGTGGTTTCACCAACGTTTTCCGCGCGAGCAGGAATCTGCACCACAGGGTCGAGGTCGGCACGACAAAACACAATGCCGGTATCGATAGGCGCGGGCTTGAGGGTCAGGTAGACCTTCTCGCCGGAGTGCAAGCCGACACCTGTGGCACGGATAATATTCTTCAGGGTGCGTTGTTTAATCATGGCATGGGCCGCTTCAGCGCAAATTGCGAACTGGTATCAACAAAGGCTGGCGATGATAGCAGACCAGACCTTTGCTGAACACCAATCACCCGTATCCCCCTGATACATTTCATCAATCGGCCTGACGACGCAGGAAAGCCGGGATGTCCAGGTAATCCAGATCGTCTTGCGGATTCATCTTCGCGGCAGTCGCAGTACCGGCCTGAGCCTGGTTGCGCATGACGGTCGGACGGTCCAGGTCACGGTAGTTCACCGCAGGCGCTTCCTGGCGCGAAGCCACTTGTTGTTGCGGTTGCGAAGCCATGGAGGTGTGAACGGTGTTGTCGATGACCTTCACAGGCTTCTCGATTTTCGCGCCCAGACCGGTGGCAACCACGGTAACGTGCAACTCGTCGCGCATGTCCGGATCGATAACGGTACCGACCTTGACCATCGCGTGCTCGGAAGCGAAGGCTTCGATGATGCTACCCACGTCGGAGTACTCACCCAGGGACAGGTCAGGACCGGCGGTGATGTTCACCAGGATGCCGCGTGCACCTTGCAGGTTCACGTCTTCGAGCAACGGGTTGCGGATGGCCGCTTCGGTGGCCTCGCGAGCACGGTTCGGACCGCTGGCGCAGCCAGTGCCCATCATCGCCATGCCCATTTCGCTCATGACAGTCCGTACGTCGGCAAAGTCGACGTTGATCATGCCTGGACGCTTGATGATGTCGGAGATACCGCGAACGGCACCGGCCAGTACATCGTCAGCCTTGGCGAAAGCCGACAGCAGGCTTGCGTCTTTACCCAGGATGGTCAGCAGCTTCTCGTTGGGAATGGTGATCAACGAGTCGACGCTTTCAGACAGCAGACGGATACCTTCGTCGGCGATCTGCATACGCTTGCGGCCTTCGAAAGGGAACGGACGGGTCACCACCGCAACGGTGAGGATCCCCATTTCCTTGGCCACTTCGGCGATGATTGGCGCCGCACCCGTACCGGTGCCGCCGCCCATGCCGGTGGTGATGAACACCATGTTGGTGCCTTGCAGGACTTCAGCGATGCGCTCACGGTCTTCGAGAGCGGCCTGACGACCGACCTCAGGGTTGGCGCCGGCACCCAGGCCTTTGGTCACGCCAGTGCCCAGTTGCAGGATGGTCCGCGCGCCGATGGATTTCAGCGCCTGGGCATCAGTGTTGGCGCAGATGAATTCAACGCCTTCAATGTTGCTCTTGACCATGTGGTTGACAGCGTTGCCGCCGCCGCCGCCGACACCGATTACTTTGATAACCGGGCTAGCGGGGATGTTGTCTACGAGTTCGAACATTTTCCCTCTCCTTTCATTCTCTAGTTTTTTCGCCTACTGCGTTTGCTGCGTCTTCCAGCGCCAAGCCTGAAACCTGCCGCGTGAAGCTTTGAAACTGTTTAGAAGTTGCCTTTGACCCAAGCCTGGAGCCGCTCGAACAGCGGTGCCTTCGGCTCGTCGCTGCTGTAGCTGTCGCGGCTGCCGATCCCTGAAAACGAGATCCCGTCGGACTGTTTCTGCAGGCCGTACATCAACAGGCCCACGCCGGTGGAATAGATCGGGTTGCGGACCACGTCATCCAGGCCCTTGACGCCATGGGGCACGCCCAGGCGCACCGGCATGTGGAAAATCTCTTCGGCCAGCTCGACCGCACCTTCCATCTTCGACGTACCGCCGGTCAGCACGATGCCGGCCGGGATCAGGTCTTCGTAGCCGCTGCGACGCAGTTCGGCCTGGATCAGCGTGAACAGCTCGTCGTAGCGCGGCTCGACCACTTCGGCCAGGGCCTGGCGCGACAATTCGCGCGGTGGACGGTCGCCGACGCTTGGCACCTTGATGGTTTCACCGGCACCGGCCAGCTTCGCCAGGGCGCAGGCGTAACGGATCTTGATTTCCTCGGCGTACTGGGTCGGAGTGCGCAACGCCATGGCGATGTCGTTGGTCACCTGGTCGCCGGCAATCGGGATCACGGCCGTGTGGCGGATCGCGCCTTCGGTGAAGATTGCGATGTCGGTGGTGCCGCCGCCGATGTCCACCAGGCACACGCCCAGTTCTTTCTCGTCGTCGGTCAGCACCGAGTAGGCCGAGGCCAGTTGCTCGAGGATGATGTCGTCGATTTCCAGGCCGCAGCGACGCACGCATTTCTCGATGTTCTGCGCGGCGTTCACCGCACAGGTCACCACGTGGACCTTGGCTTCCAGGCGCACGCCGGACATGCCCAGGGGCTCACGCACGCCTTCCTGGTTATCGATCACGTAATCCTGCGGCAGGGTGTGCAGCACACGCTGGTCGGCCGGGATCGCCACGGCCTGGGCCGCGTCGAGTACGCGCTCAAGGTCCGCGGAGCTGACTTCGCGATCACGAATCGCCACGATGCCGTGGGAGTTCAGGCTGCGGATGTGATTGCCCGCCACGCCGACGAACGCCGAGTGGATCCGGCAACCGGCCATCAGCTGCGCCTCTTCGATGGCGCGCTGGATCGATTGCACGGTGGACTCGATATTCACCACCACGCCTTTTTTCAAGCCGCGGGACGGGTGTGTACCGATCCCGACGATGACCAGCGTGCCGTCGTCCGCGACTTCGCCTACCAGCGCCACCACCTTGGAAGTGCCGATATCGAGACCGACGATCATTTTCCCGCTTTGCACGTTTGCCATGGGTCCTGCCTCTTCTTAATTCTTCGCGACGGCGGGTTCGGCCGTCGTCGGCGCTACAGGTTCCCGCCAGCCAACGGCCAGGCCGTTGGCGTAGCGCAGATCGATGCGCGCAATGTTCGTAATCTGTTCTTTGAGCGTCTTGTCATAGATGGCGATGAAGCGGCGCATCTTTTCCACCAGGTTGCCGCGCCCGAGCAACAGCTCGATGCCCGGCCCCGAGCTGCCCGCGCCAGTGGTCAGGAACCAACTGCCGCGCTCACGCAATTCCAGGCGCGCGATGGAGAAGCCCAACGGCCGCAGCATCTGGCTCAACACCTGGTATTGCTGCATCACTTGCTGCTGGGCCCGCTGTGGACCGAACAGTTGTGGCAAATGTTCATAGTTGGCCAGTTCTCGCGGCGTAAACGCCTGGCCCTGGTTGTTCAGCAACGACTCGTCGCCCCAACGGGCCACCGGCAGTTGCTCTTCCAGGCGAATCGACACCTGGTCGGGCCACACCCGCCGGACTTCGGCGTGAGCGATCCAGGGCATCTGCTCCAGCTCCGTGCGCATGCCCGCCAGGTCGATGGTGAAGAAACTCGACGCGACGAACGGGGCGATCCGCTGCTGCACTGCCTGCTGGCTGATGTAGCTCAGGTCGCCCTGGACGTTGATCCGGGCGATCGGCCGGTCGGCATAAGGCAGCAACCGTTGCGCGCCTTCATAGGTACCGAACCCCAACGCCACCAGCAGCACCGGCCAGAACAGGCTCTTGAGAAAACCAAAGTTGGCTTTCGGCAAGCGCGCCGACATCGGCTCTTTGGCCACCATTCGGCTGGCACCCCGCGGCACCGGCTTGCGACCGGGTGCGGATGGCTGATGACGAAGCGATGCGCCTTGCATGGCTTAACCTCTTGGCTCTTGAGGGCCGACACTGGCCGCCAGGATCGACAGCACCAGTTGCTGGAAATCCAGACCGGCGGCACGGGCCGCCATCGGTACCAGGCTGTGATCGGTCATGCCGGGCGCGGTGTTGACTTCCAGGAACCAGAACTGCCCATCGGCGTCCTGCATCACGTCTGCCCGGCCCCAACCGGCGATACCCAGCGCCTCACAGGCCTTGGCCGTGAGGTCCATCAGTTCTTTTTCCTTGGCAGCGTCCAGCCCGCAGGGAATGCGGTACTGGGTATCGTTGGCGATGTACTTGGCGTCGTAGTCGTAGAACGTGTGGGGCGTGCCCAGCGCAATCGGGGGCAACACCTGGTCACGCAGGGTGGCGATGGTGAACTCGGGACCGGTGATCCATTGTTCGACCAACACTTGCGAATCGTAGGAACTGGCGTCCTTCCATGCCGCGGTCAACTCAGGCAGCGAATTCACTTTCGCCATGCCGATACTTGAACCTTCATGGGCCGGTTTGACGATCAAAGGGAAGCCCAGTTCCGTGGCCGCCGAAATACAATCGGCCTCGGACGCCAGCACGGCGTGACGCGGCGTCGGAATACCGAGGCTGTGCCAGACCTGCTTGGTGCGCAGTTTATCCATCGCCAGGGCGGATGCCAGGATGCCGCTGCCGGTGTAGGGGATCCCCAGGCATTCGAGCAGGCCTTGCATGCTGCCGTCTTCGCCGCCGCGACCATGGAGGATGATGAACGCGCGATCGATCTTTTCGCTCAGCAGGCGCTGCAGGAAATCGTCGCCCACGTCGATGCCGAAGGCGTCGACGCCGGCACTTTGCAAGGCTTGCAACACGGCGTTGCCGGACTTGAGGGACACCTCGCGCTCGGCGCTCTTGCCACCGAACAGCACGGCCACGCGGCCGAAGGCTTGCGGATCGAGGGTCGAGACCAGGTTGGCGTAGGCAGCAGTCATTTCAGTTTCCCCTCGCTGGAGGCCACGATTGCTCCGGCGAATAACGGACTTTTCAACAGTTTCGGGGCCAGGCCACCGATGTCACCGGCCCCCTGGCACAGCAGGATGTCGCCGGCGCGCAGCAACGGCTTGACCAGCGGCGCGAGGTCCACGCCACGTTCGATGTAGATCGGGTCCAACTGGCCGCGTTGACGAATGCTGTGGCACAGCTGGCGGCTGTCGGCCCCGGGGATCGGCTCTTCACCGGCCGGGTAGACTTCCATCAACAGCAGCACGTTGGCGTCGGCCAGCACCTGGACGAAATCGTCATACAGGTCGCGGGTGCGGCTATAGCGGTGCGGCTGGTAGACCATCACCAGGCGCCGCTCCGGCCAGCCACCGCGCACGGCCTTGATCACCGCCGCGACTTCGGTCGGGTGGTGGCCATAGTCGTCCACCAGCATCACGTTGCCGCCGTCCACCGGCAGTTCGCCGTAGACCTGGAAACGTCGGCCCACGCCCTGGAACCCGGACAGGCCCTGGACGATGGCTTCATCGCTGACGCCTTCGTCGGTGGCGATGCAGATGGTGGCCAAGGAATTGAGCACGTTGTGGTTGCCGGGCATGTTCACCGACACGTCCAACGGCTCGCGATCAGGGCGCAAGACGGTGAAGAACGTCTGCATGCCTTGCTGGCGCACATTGATGGCGCGCACGTCGGCGTCTTCGCCAAAGCCGTAGGTCACGGTCGGACGCTTGATCAGCGGCAGGATTTCACGCACCACCGGGTCGTCCAGGCACACCACGGCCAGACCGTAGAACGGCAGGTTGTGGAGGAACTCGACGAAGGTTTTCTTCAGTTTGTTGAAGTCACCGTCGTAGGTCGCCATGTGGTCGGCGTCGATGTTGGTCACCACGGCCACCAGCGGTTGCAGGTGCAGGAAGCTCGCATCGCTCTCGTCGGCTTCGGCGATCAGGTAGCGGCTGGTGCCCAGCTGGGCATTGGTGCCCGCGGCATTCAGACGACCACCGATCACGAACGTCGGGTCCAGGCCACCGGCCGCGAACACCGAGGCGATCAGGCTGGTGGTGGTGGTTTTGCCGTGGGTACCGGCGACGGCGATGCCATGGCGATAGCGCATCAGCTCGGCGAGCATCTCAGCCCGTGGCACCACCGGAATGCGGCGTTCCAGGGCGGTGGCGACTTCCGGGTTGGAGGTGTTCACGGCGCTGGAAACCACCAGTACGTCAGCATCGGCGGCGTTCTCGGCACGGTGACCGATAAAGATCTGCGCACCGAAGGACTCCAGGCGCTCGGTGACCGGGGAAGCTTTCAGGTCGGAACCCGAGACCTGGTAACCCAGGTTCAGCAATACCTCGGCGATCCCGCACATGCCCACGCCGCCGATACCGACGAAGTGGATACGGCGGATACGGCGCATTTCCGGTTGCGGCATGGCTTTGCGATTCTCAACCATGGGCCACCTCCAGGCAGGTATCGACCACTTGGGCCGTGGCATCGGGTTTGGCCAGGCGGCGGGCGGCGCGGGCCATGTCTTCAAGTCGTTGCGGCTGCATCAAAACCTCTGTCAGGCGGGCGGCGAGATCCGCGGCGCCAGTCGTTCTTTGCGGCATCAGGAAGGCAGCGCCTTCACGGGCCAAATAATCGGCGTTACGGGTCTGGTGATCGTCGATGGCGTGGGGCAAAGGCACCAGCATCGAGGGCAGACCGGCGGCAGCCAGTTCACTGATGGTCAGCGCGCCTGCGCGGCAGACCACCAGGTCGGCCCAGCCATAGGCTTGGGCCATGTCTTTGATGAAAGGCTGCACTTGCGCCTCGACGCCGGCGGCGCGGTAGCGCTCGGCGGTCACTTCATCGTGATGTTTGCCTGCCTGATGGAACACTTCCGGCCGCAGGTCGGGAGCGACCAGCGACAAGGCTTCGGGCAGCAATTTGTTCAACGGTTCCGCCCCCAGGCTTCCACCCAGGATCAGCAAACGCGCCTTGCGTCCAGCCAGGGCCGGGCGCGGTGTCTCCAGGAACAGCTCGGTACGCACCGGATTACCGGTGGTGCGGCGGCTGCCCGACAGGGTAAAGGTGTCGGGAAAGGCTTCACAGACCCGGGCGGCCAACGGCACCAGTAACCGATTGGCGGTACCGGCCACGGCGTTCTGCTCGTGGACGATCACCGGCACGCCGGCCAGTTTTGCCGCAACGCCGCCAGGGCCGGTCACATAACCACCGAACCCGACCACGCACACCGGGCGCAACCGACGAATGATCGCTCGCGCCTGCCAGATCGACTTGAGCAGCATCAGCGGCGCCTTGAGCAACGACAACTTGCCCTTGCCCCGCAGGCCGCTGGCGTCGATCCGGTGCAGTTCGAGGCCGGCGCCAGGCACCAATTCGTTCTCGATGCCCCGCGGCGTACCCAGCCAGTGCACGGTGTAGCCCCGTGACTGGAACTCCCGGGCACAGGCCAGCGCCGGGAACACGTGCCCGCCGGTACCGCCCGCCATGATCAGCACGTTAGCGCCCATGAGTCGGCTCCTCGGCGAAGTCGCTCTCCTGGAATTCCATCTCTTCGCTGCCCAGGTGGGTTCGGCTCTCCCATTCGATACGCAGCAACAGACCGAGACAGGCACAGCAGATCACCAGGGAACTGCCGCCATAACTGAGGAACGGCAGCGTCAGACCTTTGGTCGGCAAGAGGCCGACGTTCACGCCGATGTTGATCAGGAACTGGCCGATCCACAGGAACGACAAGCCATACGCCACGTAAGCGGCGAAAAACTGCTTGGCCTTTTCGGCCCACAAGCCGATGTACATGCCGCGCACACAGACGAACACGAACAGGGCGACGGTGCACAGGGAGCCGACGACGCCCAGCTCTTCGGCCAGTACCGAGAATACGAAGTCGGTGTGGGCTTCCGGCAGGTAGAACTGCTTCTGCACGCTGTTGCCCAGGCCCACGCCCAACCATTCGCCGCGACCGAAGGCAATCAAGGCCTGGGTCAATTGATAGCCGGAACCGAACTGGTCGGCCCACGGGTCGGTGAAGGTGATCAGGCGCGCCATCCGGTACGGTTGCGCCTGAACCAGCACGGTCACGGCCGCCACCGCCAACGCCACCATCAGGATGAAGCGAAACAGCCCGACCCCACCGAGGAACAGCATCGCCGCGGCGGCGCCCATCATCACCACCGTGGCGCCGAAGTCCGGCTCCATCAGCAGCAGGCCCGCCATGGGCAGCAAGACGATGAACGGCTTGAAGAAGCCCATCCAGCTCTCGCGCACTTCTTTCTGGCGACGCACCAGATAACCGGCCAGGAAAATCACCACGAAGACCTTGGCGATCTCCGAGGGCTGCACGTTGAAGAAGCTGAAGCCGATCCAGCGCATCGAGCCGTTGACCTCGCGGCCGATCCCCGGCACCAGCACCATCACCAACAGGCCGAAGGCACCGAGCAGCATCAACCAGCCCAGGCGTTGCCAGGTGGCGATTGGCACCATCATGGTGACAACGCACGCGCCCAGGCCGATCACCAGGTAAACCAGGTGGCGGATCATGTGGTAAAGGGTGTTGCCCGACTGCACGGCGGCCACTTCCGACGACGCGGAGGTGATCATCACCAGGCCCAGTCCCAGCAAGGCCAGGCAACCGGCGAGCATCGGGAAATCCAGGTCGATGCCACGTCCGGTGATCAACGGCGACGGGTACGGCTTGATGATGTTCATCAGGCTCATGCCAAGTCCTCCGCGGCCCGGGCGAACAACTGCCCGCGCTCTTCATAGTTCTTGAACATGTCGAAACTGGCGCAGGCCGGCGACAACAGCACCGCGTCGCCCGGCTGCGCGAGAGCGCGGCATTGCTGCACCGCCTCGTCCAGCGAACCGACGCGAACCAGCGGCACGGCATCGCCGAGGGCCTGGGCGATCAATTCGCGGTCGCGGCCCATCAGCACCACGGCACGGCAGTTGGCTGCCACGGGGTCGCGCAAGTCCTTGAAGTCGGCGCCCTTGCCGTCGCCGCCGGCAATCAGCACGAGCTTGCCTGCGATGTCCGCCCCCAACCCTTCGATGGCCGCCAGCGCGGCACCGACGTTGGTGGCCTTGGAGTCGTTGTACCAGGCCACGCCATCAAGGTCGCGCACCCACTGGCAGCGGTGTTCGAGACCGGCAAACGTGCGCAGGGCCGATAGCATGGCGTCGAACGGCAGGCCGACCGCATGCCCCAGGGCCAACGCGGCCAGGGCATTGGCCTGGTTATGGGCGCCACGAATCTTCAGTTCGCGCACCGGCATCAGGTTCTGGAATTCGAAGGCCAGGTATTTCTCGCCATTCTCTTCGCGCAAGCCGAAGCCTTTGAAATCCGGAACCCCCAGGCCGAAGGACCAGCACGGCATGCCCTCGCCCAGCAACGGACGGGTCAAGGCGTCCTGGCGGTTGAACACCACCTGCCGGGCCCCGCGGAAGATCCGGTGCTTGGCCAGGTGATAGGCCGGCAGGCCGCTGTAGCGGTCCATGTGGTCTTCGCTGACGTTGAGCACGGTGGCCACTTCGGCGCCCAGGTGGTCGGTGGTTTCCAGCTGGAAGCTCGACAGCTCCATCACGTACAGCTCGACGTCGTCGCTGAGCAGGTCCAGGGCCGGGGTACCGAGGTTGCCGCCCACGGCGACGCGCTTGCCGGCCGCCGTGGCCATCTCGCCCACCAGGGTGGTGACGGTGCTCTTGGCGTTCGAACCGCTGATGGCAACGATCGGCGCCTTGGCGTTACGCGCGAACAGCTCGATGTCGCCGGACAGTTTCACGCCACGGGCAGCGGCCGCCTGCAGGGCCGGAGTCGCCAGGGCCAGGCCGGGGCTCACGTAGAGCTCATCGGCGCGGCACAGGAATTCGACGTCCAGCTCGCCACAACGCACGTCCACCTGGGGATAGTCACGGCGCAGCGTGGCCAGCTCAGGCGGATTTTCCCGCGTGTCGGCCACGGCAAACGACACGCCCCGGTTCGCCAGGAAGCGAACCAGGGACATGCCGCTCTTGCCGAGGCCGACAACGATGCGGAAGTGGTCAGAAGCGATCAGGGACACTCGTTCTACCTCAGCTTCAGGGTGGCAAGGCCGATCAGCACCAGAATCACGGTGATGATCCAGAAACGGACGATCACACGCGGCTCGGGCCAGCCCTTGAGTTCAAAGTGGTGGTGGATCGGCGCCATGCGGAATACGCGGCGGCCGGTCAATTTAAAGGAAGCAACCTGAATGACGACTGACAGGGTCTCCATCACGAACACGCCGCCCATGATGAACAGGACGATTTCCTGGCGAACGATCACCGCGATGGTGCCCAGGGCCGCGCCCAGCGCCAGCGCGCCGACATCGCCCATGAAGACTTGCGCCGGGTAGGTGTTGAACCACAAAAAGCCCAGGCCGGCACCGATCAGTGCACCGCAGAACACGATCAGCTCGCCCGCCCCCGGCACATAAGGGATCAGCAGGTATTCGGCGAACTTCACGTTACCCGACAGGTAGCAGAAGATTCCCAACGCGCCGCCGACCATGACCGTCGGCATGATCGCCAGGCCGTCGAGGCCGTCGGTGAGGTTGACCGCGTTGCTCGAGCCAACGATCACCAGGTAGGTCAGCACGATGAAACCGGCGCCCAGCGGAATGCTGTAGTCCTTGAGCATCGGCAGGATCAGGGTGGTTTCCACCGGCGAGGCGGCGGTCATGTAAAGGAAGATCGCCGCGCCGAGGCCGAACACCGACTGCCAGAAATATTTCCAGCGGCTCGGCAGCCCCCGGGAGTTCTTCTCGATCACCTTGCGGTAATCATCGACCCAGCCGATGGCACCGAAAAGCAAAGTCACCAACAGCACGACCCAGACGTAGCGGTTCGCCAGGTCGGCCCAGAGCAAGGTGCTGATGCCGATGGACGACAGGATCAACGCGCCACCCATGGTCGGGGTGCCGGATTTGGACAGGTGCGATTGCGGACCGTCGTTACGGACCGACTGGCCGATCTGCAGGTTCTGCAGGGTGCGGATCATCCACGGGCCCAGGAACAGCGACAACGACAACGCGGTCAGCACACCCAGGATCCCGCGCAGGGTCAGGTACTGGAAGACCGCGAAGCCTTTGTGGAACTGTTGCAGGTACTCCGCTAGCAGCAGCAGCATTAATGTTTCTCCGTGGAGGCGCCGCACAGTGCCGCGACGATGTTTTCCATCGCTGCGCTGCGTGAGCCCTTGATCAATAAGGTGGTGTTCGGGTCCTGCTCGGCGCCCAGGGCCTGGATCAGTTCGGCTTGAGTGGTGAAATGCCGCGCGTGTTCGCCAAACGCGGCGACCGCATGGGCCATCATCGGACCGACCGCATACAGCGCATCGACCTTGCCGCGGGCATAGGCACCAACGTCGTGATGGCCCTGTTGCGCCCACTCGCCCAGTTCACCGATATCCCCCAGCACCAGCACGGTGCGGCCGGAGAAACCGGCGAGGATGTCCACGGCCGCGCACATGGACGACGGGTTGGCGTTGTAGGTGTCGTCGATGACGCGCATGCCGTTGCTGGCCAGTTGCGCGACGGAGCGGCCCTTGACCGGCTGCACGGCGTTCAGCCCGGCGACGATGCCCGGCAGCGACACACCCAGGGCATGGGCGGCAGCCGCCGCGGCCAGGGCGTTGGCAACGTTATGGGTACCCAGCAGGTTCAGCTGGACCCGCTCGGCGCCGTCGGGGCTGTGCAGGTTGAAGGCCGGGCAACCACGGGCATCACGGTCCAGGTCGCTGGCGTAGAAATTCGCGGCGAGGTTGCTCAGGGCAAAGGTCAGCACCTTGCGCTCGCCCGCCCGGGTCTTCCAGATTTCGAAAGCCTTGTCGTCGAGATTCAGCACGGCGACGCCATCGGCATCCAGCCCTTCGATGATCTCGCCCTTGGCCTCGACGATTTTTTCCGGGCCGCCGAACTCGCCGACGTGGGCGGTACCGGCGTTGTTGAGCACCGCCACATGAGGCTTGGTCATCGCCACGGTGTAGGCAATCTCGCCGAGCCGCGAAGCCCCCAGCTCGATGACGGCGGCGCTGTGTTCCGGCGCCAGCTCCAGCAAGGTCAGCGGCACGCCGAGGTCGTTGTTCAGGTTGCCACGGGTCGCCAGCACCGGACCGCGGGTGCGCAGGATGCTGGCAAGCATTTCCTTGACCGTGGTCTTGCCGCTGGAGCCGGTGATGGCGGCGACCGGGTTGCCATACGCCGCACGGTTCAGTGCACCGAGCTGGCCCAGGGCCTGGCGAGTGTCGTTGACGAGCAATTGCGGCAACGTGCTGTTGCTCACTTCCCGCTCGACCAGGGCTGCGACCGCACCTTTGCCCGCGACCTCGTTCAAGTAATCGTGGCCATCGAAACGCGGCCCGGCCAGGGCGACGAACAATTGCCCCGGTGCGATCGCCCGGCTGTCGATGCTGACGCCGTCGAAGCTGGCGTCCGCGGCGATGAGGCGCGCATTCAGGGCGTTGGTCAGTTCGCTGAGTTTCAGGGCCTTAAGCATGAGCCACCTCCCACGCGGTCAGGGCGTGATCGGCTTCCACCAGATCGGAGAACGCATGGCGTTCGCCGTTGATTTCCTGATAGTCCTCGTGGCCCTTGCCTGCCAGGACGATGACATCGTCCGCCGAGGCGCTGGCGATCAACTGGGCGATGGCCTGGCCGCGACCAGCGACGAAGTTGACCTTATCCACAGCGGTAAAACCGGCGCGGATGTCGTCGAAAATTCGCAGTGGGTCTTCGCTGCGCGGGTTGTCGTCGGTGACCAGCACGCCGTCTGCCAGCCGCTCCACGACTTCGGCCATCAATGGCCGCTTGCCGCGATCACGATCGCCACCGCAGCCGAACAGGCACAGCAACTTGCCCTTGGCGTGAGGACGCAGGGCCGTGAGGACTTTTTCCAACGCGTCAGGGGTATGGGCGTAATCGACCACCACCAACGGTTGGGCCCCACCGCCAAGGCGCTGCATGCGCCCGGCTGGCCCTTCGAGCTTTGGCAACACCTTGAGAATTTCGTCCAGCGCATAGTCCAGGCCGAGCAAGGCGCCAATGGCCGCCAATACGTTGCTCAGGTTGAAGCGGCCGAGCAAGGTGCTGCGCAAATGGTGCTCGCCCTGGGGCGTGACCAGCGTGGCGCGCACGCCTTCGTCATTGAACTGCGCCTGACGTATATAAAGGTAGGCGCTGGTATCTTCCAGGCTATAGGTGATCAACCGGGACTCGCGCTTGTCGGCGGCCAGTTGCCGACCGAACTCGTCATCGAGGTTGATGACCCGGCATTTCAAATCATTCCAGGCAAACAGCTTGGCCTTGGCTTCGCCGTAGGCCTGCATGGTGCCGTGGTAATCCAGGTGGTCCCGGGACAGGTTGGTCAACACCGCCACATCGAATGCCAGCGCCGTCACTCGGCCCTGGTCCAGGCCATGGGACGAGACTTCCATCGCAACGGCCTTGGCACCGGCCTTCTTCAGGTCCGCCAGGGTCGCTTGCACGGCAATCGGGTTCGGCGTGGTGTGCAGGCCGCTTTCCAGCGCGCCATGAAAACCGTTGCCCAAGGTGCCGACAATGCCGCAATGCTGGCCGAGCAGGTCCAACGCCTGGGCCACCAACTGGGTCACGCTGGTCTTGCCGTTGGTACCCGTCACGCCCACCAGGTTCAGGTGACGGCTCGGGTCGCCATAAAAACGCCCGGCGATGTCCGACAGCTGCGCCGCCAGGCCCTTGACCGGAATCAAGGGAACATCAGTGATGGGCAGCACGGTGGCGCCTTGCACTTCATAAGCCACGGCAGCCGCGCCACGCTTCAAGGCGTCGGCGATATGGTCGCGGCCATCGACACGGGCGCCCGGCACTGCCAGGAACAAGTCCCCGGCACGTACATTGCGGCTGTCCAGGGCCAATTCACGAATCAGCAGATCGTGACCGGCGTGGGCGAAAATCTTGTTCAGGCTCAAGGACATCAGCCACGCCCTCCTTCGGCTTTCAAGGGAACGACCGGTGCGGTATTGGCCTGCTGGGTCGGCGGCAGGTTATCCGGGGTAATGTTCATCAGGCGCAGGGTGCCGGACATCACTTTGCTGAACACCGGCGCCGAGACCAGGCCACCGAAATAACCCGCCTTGCTCGGTTCGTCGATGACCACGACGATGGCGTAGCGCGGGTCGCTCATCGGGCCGAAGCCGGCAAACAGCGAACGGTAGGAGTTCTCGGCGTAGCCTTTGGTGCCCACGGAGGTTTTACGGGCCGTACCCGATTTACCTGCCACGTGGTACGCCGGCACCTGGGCGCGATAGACACCACGCGGCGCCTCGATCACCTGCTGCAGCATGCCCTGCATGGTCTTGGCGACATTTTCCGGGATCACCTGGGTGGTCTGCGGCGCCTTGTCGGTCTTGATCAGGGTCAGCGGTGCCATGCGCCCGTTGTTCGCCAGGGCGGAAAACGCATGGACCAACTGGATCGCGGTCACGGAAACACCGTAGCCGTAGGACAACGTGGCGGTTTCAGCCTTGCGCCAGTCACGGTAGTTCGGCAGGTTGCCGACACGCTCGCCCGGGAAGCCCAGGCCGGTGTCCTGGCCGAGGCCGATTTTCTGGGCCAGGCGATAGATCGTTTCGCCGCCGATATCGAAGGCGATCTTGCTCATGCCAACGTTACTGGAGTTGATCAGGATGCCGGTCAGGTCGAGCACCGGACCTTCGGTCTTGGACACGTCGCGAATGGTGTACTTGCCAATCTGCAGGGTGCCCGGGTACACCTCGACGGTATCGCTCGGCTTCCAGCGCCCGGTTTCCAGGGCGGCGGCCATGGACACGGCCTTCATGGTCGAACCCGGCTCGAACACGTCGATCATCGCGCGGTTGCGCATCATCGCCGGCTGCAGGTTGCGACGGTTGTTCGGGTTGTAGGTCGGCTGATTGACCATCGCCAGGATCTCGCCGGTCTTCACGTCCATGATCACCAGGCTGCCAGCCTTGGCACCGTTCTCGACGATGGCATTGCGCAGCTCGCGGTTGGCAAGATATTGCAGGCGCAGGTCAATGGACAACGCCAAGGGCTTGCCGGCCTTGGCGTTTTTGGTGACTTGGACATCCTTGATCAGCCGGCCGCGCCGGTCCTTGATGACCTGTCGCTTGCCGGCGACCCCGGCGAGCCATTCGTCATAGGCCAGTTCGACACCTTCCCGGCCCCGGTCATCGATGTCGGTAAACCCGACCATGTGGGCCGTGACTTCACCGGCCGGGTAGAAACGCCGGAACTCTTCGATGCCGTAGACACCGGGTACTTTCAAGTCGAGCACGCTCTGGCCCTGCTCGGGCGTCAAGCCGCGCACCAGGTAAATGAATTCCTTGTTGGCCTGGGCTTCGAGGCGCTCGGCCAGGGCCTTGGGGTCCTGCCCGAGGGCGGCGGCCAAGGCCGGCCATTTTTCCTTGGCCAACTGCATTTCCTTGGCGTTGGCCCACAAGGTGGTCACCGGGGTACTCACGGCCAGGGGTTCGCCATTGCGGTCGGTGATCAGGCCACGGTGAGCCGGGATCGGAATATGCCGCACACTGCGGGCATCGCCCTGCCCCTTGAGGAAATCACGGTCGACGACCTGCAGGTCGATGATGCGCCACGAAATCGCCGCCACCATGATCCCGAGCAAGCCCAGGACCAGACGAAACCGCCACGGGAACAGCGCCCCTTCGAGTTTCATCATGGCGCCACCATCTGCACTTCGGCGGCGCCGGGAATGCGCATTTTCAACTGTTCGGTGGCCAGGACTTCGATACGGCTGTGGGCGGTCCAGGTGCTCTGCTCCAGGATCAACCGCCCCCACTCGGCCTGCGCTTTGTCGCGCACGCTGAGTTCGTTATAAAGGGTATTGAGCAACTGCCGGTTCCAGTGCGCGCTATAGGACACGGCGATGGCCGACACGAGCACGCCGATAAACAGCAGCAGCATGAAAAAGCTGCCGCCGGGCAGGGGCTTGGCGAAGAGCTTGCTCACCGCAACTTCTCCGCGACGCGCATGACGGCGCTACGGGCACGTGGGTTGGCCTTGAGTTCAGCTTCGGAAGCGAACTGCGCTTTGCCATGGATCTTGATTTTCGGCACGAAGGCTTCGAAACGCACCGGCAGGTTGCGCGGCAGGTTATCGGCTTCACCCTTGGTGAGCTTGCGCATGAACAGCTTGACGATGCGGTCTTCCAGGGAATGGAAGCTGATCACCACCAGACGACCGCCGATTTCCAGTGCCTCGAGTGCCGCTTCGAGACCCACTTGCAGATCGCCCAGTTCGTTATTGACGTGGATGCGCAGGCCCTGGAAAGCCCGGGTCGCCGGGTTCTTGCCCTTTTCCCAGGCCGGGTTGGCCACTTTCAACACCTCGGCCAGGTCGCCGGTGCGCTCGAAAGGCTTGATGTCGCGGCGCTCGACCACGGCGCGGGCCATGCGACCGGAGAAACGCTCTTCACCGTACTCCTTGAAGACACGGGCGATTTCTTCCACCGGGGCGGTGTTGACGAATTCGGCGGCGCTGATCCCGCGGGACGGGTCCATGCGCATGTCCAGCGGGCCGTCATTGAGGAAACTGAAGCCGCGCTCCGGGTCGTCCAGTTGTGGCGACGACACGCCCAGGTCGAGCAGCACGCCACTGACCTTGCCGGCCAGGCCACGCTCGGCGACTTCCGCGCCCAGCTCGGCAAAGCTGCGCTGCACAACGACAAAGCGGCCGTCTTCGGCCGCCAGCGCTTGCCCGGTGGCAATCGCTTGAGGATCCTTGTCGAACCCCAGCAACCGGCCGTCCGGCCCGAGCTGGCTGAGAATCAACCGGCTGTGCCCGCCACGCCCGAACGTGCCGTCCAGATAGCAACCATCAGGACGTACGGCGAGAGCCTCGACGGCTTCGTCAAGCAGTACGGTGATGTGGTTAAAGCCGCTATCAATAGTCACAGGATCAAATCACGCAGTTCGTCAGGCATGGCGCCCGGTTGTTGAATAGCAGCGAGGTCAGCGGCAGAAACCGCATTCCAGGCATCTTCGTCCCACAGTTGGAACTTGTTCAGTTGGCCCACCAGCATCGCGCGCTTGTCCAGCTTGGCGTACTCGCGCAGGCGCGGCGGCACCAGGAAACGACCACTGCCATCGAGCTCGAGGTCGACGGCATTACCGATCAGCAAGCGTTGCAGACGGCGGTTTTCTTCACGCAGCGAAGGCAGTGCGCGCAGTTTGGTTTCGATAAGTTCCCACTCATCCAGAGGGTAAACACACAAACATGGGTCAACGGCGTCGATCGTGACGATTAACTGCCCCGAACTTCGCGAAACGAGCTCGTCACGATACCGGCTGGGCATGGCAAGCCGGCCTTTTGCATCGAGACTGATAGCGTTAGCTCCGCGAAACACGTCAGCGTTTCTCCACTTTTTGGCGTTTTACCTTCAAAAAAACCCACTTCATGCCACTTTCCGCCACTTGCGCACACTATAGGAATGCGCCCACCGCACCGTCAAGGCGCGTAATGAAGGAAAAGCCTTATAGATCGGAGATTTAGGAGCGTTTCAGGAGGGGTAACAAGAATCTGACGTAGGAAAATTCGCCCCAACCTGAAGCAGCACAGGGGACTGCGCGCACAAGTTAAAGTGATTTGTTAAGAGTAAGATTTTTTTGGTCTTAGGAACTGCGTCTGCCAGTGATTCCGGCAGGAAGGGAAAAGGTGGAGAGTCGATCTGTAAGCCGGGTTCTGTCTTGAACAGTCATTCGTCTACGATGGCCATCACTGGACATCTTTAGCAACCTACCCGGTCCCAGCGCGGGCCACGCCTTGGGACCCTATTTGGTCTTGCTCCAAGTGGGGTTTACCTAGCCACGAACTGTTGCCAGCCGTGCGGTGCGCTCTTACCGCACCTTTTCACCCTTACCGGCGCCGAAACGCTTAGGCGGTTATTTTCTGTGGCACTTTCCGTAGGCTCACGCCTCCCAGGCATTACCTGGCACTTCGCCCTATGGAGCCCGGACTTTCCTCCCCCCCCTAATTCTCATAGAGGGCAGCGACTGTCCGATCGACTCTCCGCCGCGAAGGTTAACGGTAGAGCGCTTGAAGAACAAGCGCTAAAAGCCCCGGGCCAGCACCTTGTCCCGGTTTCACTGGTCTTTCTGTTTTTCCAGTGCGACCTGATACAGCACATTCTTGCGCTCGCCAGTGATCTGCGCCGCAAGGGCCGCGGCGCGCTTGAGGGGCATTTCCTCGAGCAGCAGGTTCAGGACGCGCATCGCCTCGCCGCTGACGGCATCCTCGCTTTGCGGCGGCGTCCAGCCCGCCACCAGCACGACGCACTCGCCGCGCTGCTGGTTGCTGTCGTTTTCCACAAAGGCGCGCAACTCGGTCAACGGCAGCCCCTTGAGGGTTTCAAAGGTCTTGGTCAACTCCCGGGCCAGCAGCGCCTGGCGTTCGGCACCGAACACCAGCTCCATGTCCTGCAGGCACTCCAGAATGCGGTGCGGCGCCTCATAGAAGATCAGCGTGCGCGGCTCTTCCTTTATAGCTTCCAGGCGCGCCCGCCGCCCCACCGCCTTGGCCGGCAGGAAACCTTCGAAGATGAAACGGTCCGACGGCAGGCCTGCCGCCGACAGCGCCGCGATCAACGCGCAAGCCCCCGGCACCGGTACCACACTGATACCCACCGCCCGGGCCTGGCGCACCAGATGATAGCCGGGGTCGGAAATCAACGGCGTACCCGCATCGGAAATCAGCGCGATGTTATCGCCAGCCAGCAGCCGGGTAATAAAACGACTGCCTTCGTCCCGCTCATTGTGCTCATGACAGGCCGCCAACGGCGTGGAGATGCCGAAATGTTGCAGCAGGCGCTGGGAGTGACGCGTATCTTCAGCCGCGATCAGCGCGACCTCCTGCAGGATTTTCAGCGCCCGGGCACTGATATCGTCCAGGTTGCCGATGGGCGTCGCCACCACATAAAGCGAGCCGGCAGCGGAATTCAAAGCACCTGGAGCAGTCAAAACGCGCACCTCATGATCGTAAAAACCGCCATTGTAGCGTGTGACGGCCGCCTAAGCTGTTCACCACAGAGGCAATACCCTGTCTTTTGTGGCGCGCCGCACTCTTTGAAATACCTAAATTGATCGATTCACGCCAGTAACATCGCGCCCCGGCCAGTGCTTGGGTACAATTCGACGCTAATTTGATCTCGTATCAGGAACACTTACATGATCGCTTGCCTGCGGCTGCTCTCCGCCCTCTGCCTCGCTGCCCTCCTGGCGGCCTGCGCCAGCTCGCCCTCGTCCAGCCTTGGCGAACTTCCACGGACCCCGGATGCCAGTATCGAGCAGTTGCTCGAACAGGCCACCCAAAGCAAAACCCCGGAAAAAGCCGCCCTGCTGCGCCTGAGCGCCGCAGACCTGGCCTACCGCCAGGGCAATGCCGGCCAGTCCGCACAGATCCTGCAACAAGTGCCGATGGAACAACTCAAGCCCGGCCAGCAGATTTTCGCCAGCACGCTGTCGGCGGAACTGGCGATGACCCGCAACCAGCCCAAGGCCGCGCTGACCGCCCTGAGCCACCCAAGCCTGCAACACCTGAGCGAAATGCCAGTGGAGCAGCAGGTCCGCACCGGGACCGTCCGCGCCCGCGCCCTCGAAGCCGACGGCCAGACCCTGGCCGCCGCCAAGGAGCGCATCTTCATCGCGCCCTTGCTGAAGGACGACGCCGCGGCGAAAAACCACGAAGCCATCTGGTCGCTGATCGCCTCGCTGCCCACCGACCAGTTGCAGCCCGCCTCCAACGACGACCTCGGCGGCTGGCTGAGCCTGGCCCAGGCCGTCAAGACCGCCGGCACCCTGGAACAGCAGCAGGCGGCCATCGACCACTGGCGCGAACAGAACCCGAAGCATCCCGCGGCCCTGCAACTGCCGACGCCCCTGGTCAAGCTCAAGGAACTGGCCAGCCAGCCACTGAGCAAGATCGCCCTGCTGCTGCCACAAAGTGGCCAGCTGGCAGCGGTTGCCAAGGCCTTGCGCGAGGGTTTCATGGCCGCGCACTACCAGGCCCAGCAGGCCGGGCAAACGCCACCAAGCATCCAGTTCTATGACAGCGCCAGCCTGACCTCCATGGACGAGTTCTATCGCAAGGCCCAGGCCGACGGCGTGCAACTGGTCATCGGCCCGCTGGAAAAACCCCTGGTCAAGCAGATCAGCACCCGCCCGCAATTGCCAATCACTACCCTGGCGCTGAACTACAGCGAAGGTGAACAAGGGCCACCGCAACTGTTCCAGTTCGGCCTGGCACCCGAGGATGAAGCTCGCGAAGTGTCCCGTCGCGCCCGCGCCGATGGCCTGCACCGCGCCGCCGCCATGGTGCCGAAGGGCGAATGGGGCGATCGTGTACTGAAAGCCTTCAGCCAGGACTGGCAGGCCAACGGCGGCACCATCGTCGCGATCGAACGGGTCGACCAGCCGGTCCAACTGGCCCAGCAGATCGCCGACATGTTCCAGTTGCGCCAGAGCGAAGGTCGCGCCAAGAGCCTGCAAAGCACCGTGGGCACCACGGTCGCGGCCCAGCCGTCCCGTCGCCAGGACATCGAATTCATCTTCCTGGCCTCGACACCGCAGCAGGCCCAGCAGATCAAGCCAACCCTGAACTTCCAATACGCCGGCGACGTGCCGGTCTACGCGACGTCTTCGGTGTTCAGCGCCAGCGGCGACCAGAACCAGTACAACGACATGAGCGGCATCCGCTTCTGCGAAACTCCGTGGCTGCTCGACGCCAATGACCCGCTGCGCAAGCAGGTCACGGCGCAGTGGCCCCAGGCGGGTGGCAGCCTGGGTCGGCTGTACGCGATGGGCGCAGATGCCTATCGCCTGGCACCACGCCTTGGCCAACTCAAGACGTTGCCGGACAGCCGCATCGAAGGCTTGTCGGGCAGTCTGGCCGTGTCGCCCACCCAGCGCGTACAGCGTCAACTGCCATGGGCCGAGTTCGTCAATGGCCAGGTGCAGCGCCTGCCGGACACCCAGCGCTGATGCCTGACCGATCACGCCAGCAAAGCGGACGGGATGCCGAGGGCCAGGCCCTCGCGCATCTCCAGCAACACGGTCTGCGGCTGGTGGCGCAGAACTGGTTGTGCAAACGCGGCGAGCTTGATCTGGTCATGCTTGACGGCGATACAGTAGTATTCGTCGAAGTCCGCTACAGAAAAAATACCCAATGGGGTGGCGCGCTCGACAGCATTGACGAGCGCAAGCGCCAGAAGCTGGTGTTCGCCGCGCAGTATTTCCTGCAACGCGAGTCTCGCTGGGCCGATTACCCCTGCCGCTTCGACGTGGTTGCCATCGACAGCAACGCCGCCCAGTTGAACTGGCTGCAGAACGCCTTCGACAGTTGAGCGCCCATGCCGAGCCGGACACCTTCACCTAACTTTTTTGCTCTTTGCTTTGCGCGCCGCACATGTTTGTGCCCATAAGCCGCGCTACTTAAGGTCACACAGATGGACATGCAATCGCGAATTCGCCAGCTTTTTCAGGCCAGTATCGACACCAAGCAACAGGCGATGGACGTACTTGCACCGCACATCGAGCAAGCCAGCCAAGTGATGGTCAACGCCTTGCTCAACGAGGGCAAAATGCTTTCGTGCGGCAATGGCGGCTCGGCCGGCGACGCCCAGCATTTCTCGTCGGAGCTGCTCAACCGCTTCGAGCGCGAACGCCCGAGCCTGCCGGCAATCGCCCTGACCACCGACAGCTCGACGATCACCTCGATCGCCAACGACTACAGCTACAACGAAGTCTTCTCCAAACAGATCCGCGCCCTGGGCCAACCCGGCGATGTGCTGCTGGCGATTTCCACCAGCGGCAACTCGGCCAATATTATTCAAGCGATCCAGGCCGCACATGATCGCGAAATGATTGTCGTAGCATTGACCGGTCGTGACGGCGGCGGCATGGCATCACTGCTATTGCCCGAAGACGTCGAGATCCGCGTACCGGCCAATGTCACCGCACGTATCCAGGAAGTCCACCTGCTGGCGATCCACTGCCTTTGCGACTTGATCGACAGCCAACTGTTCGGGAGTGAAGAATGACCCCTAATCGCCTAGGCCTTCTGGCCCTGACCCTGTGCCTCGGCATCAGCGGCTGCACATCGGTGGTTAACGCCAGCCGGGAAAAGCCGATTGAAGACGACCGCGGCACCCGCACCTTCGGCAGCAAGATCGACGACTCCCTGATTGAAACCAAGGTCGGCGTGAACATTGCCAAGGCCGACCCGGACCTGGACAACAACTCGCACATCGTCGTCACCAGCTTCAACGGTGTCGTACTGCTGGCCGGCCAGACCCCACGTGCCGACCTCAAGGCCAAGGCCGAGCAGGAAGCCAGCGCCGTACAGCGGGTCAAGACCGTGCATAACGAACTGCAGGTCCTGCAACCCTCCTCTCTGCTGGCGCGCCAGAACGATGCGTGGCTGACCACCAAGATCAAGACCCAGATGCTCACCGACGCCAGCATTCCTGGCTCGCGCATCAAGGTTGTGACCGAGAACGGCATCGTCTATCTGTTGGGCCTGCTGACCAAGCAGGAAGCCGCCCAGGCGACCAACCTGGTGCAGGGTGTGTCCGGCGTGCAGAAAATCGTCAAGTTGTTTGAATACATCGACTGAGGCGACTCGCGGCTCTTGAGGCTGCATGTGGCTGGAAAAAACGGCGCTCACTCATACAGAGGAGCGCCGTTTTTTTATTTGGTCGGGGCGCCCAGATCAAGATCAAAAGCAAAAGCGAGGCGGCCTTATAGCCGACCCACCTCTCTGGCTGCACCCCAATCAACTGTGGGAGCGAGCTCGCTCGCGATTGCGGTGTATCAGCCAACATCAATGCCGCTGACCTGACGCCATCGCGAGCAAGCTCGCTCCCACAATGGGATCATCGGGTACAGCCGGAGGAGACAGGTCGGCCATAAGGCCGCCTCGCTTTTGCTTTTGATCTGGGCGCCCCATTAACCACGCCGGCCGAACGCAGGCATTGCGCAGTGGGCATCCCGGCATGGATGCCGGGATAGCCGCGCTGGGCCATGGATGGCCCTTCGCGGCGGCCCACGGAGCAATGCCGGAGTGAGGGAACACCGAGCCTAGGCGAGGTGCCTAGTGGTGGGGCAAAAAGCGTTTTGCTTACTTTTGCGCTTCTCAAAAGTGAGCCGCCGTAAGGGCGGAACCGCCAGCGGCCGTAACCGCAGAAACGGATATACACACCAATCCACCAGTGAATGCAGCCAAAAAAAATGCCCACATCTCACGACACGGGCATTTTCCTCAGCGAACAGCGAACAGATTACCTGCCCCGCTACTTCACCACCTTAAGACTAGGCCGACCACTAGGCCGCGGCGGCTCGTCATCCGGCGGTGGCAGGTCATCATCCGGCTCGAACTCTTCTTCACCGTCCAACGGCGCTTCCAGCTCAAACACCATGCCCTGGCCATTCTCCCGGGCATAAATCCCCAGAATCGCCGCAACAGGCACGTACAGGGTGTGTGGCACACCACCAAAGCGCCCTTCAAAACTGACGGCATCATTATCCATGTGCAGGTGACGCACAGCGGCTGGCGACACGTTCAGGACAATCTGCCCATCATTGGCAAAACCCTGCGGCACCTGCACCGATGGAAACTCGGCATTGACGAGCATGTGCGGGGTGCAATCATTGTCCACAATCCACTCGTAGAGCGCGCGGACCAGATAAGGTCGACTGGAGTTCATAGCGGCTCCCTAAGCCTTAGCGCATGTCGCGTTCGACACCAGACAGACTCGCCTGGAATGCCTCACGCGCAAATTGGCGCTCCATATAATCAAGCAGCGGCTTGGCAGGCCGCGGCAGTTCGATACCCAGAATCGGCAAACGCCAGAGTATGGGCAATAGGCAGCAATCCACCAGACTTTGTTCCTCACTGAGGAAAAACGGCTTGTCGACGAACAACGGCGATACGCCCGTCAGGCTTTCACGCAATTCCTTGCGCGCCACGACCCGCGCCGGCTCCTTGGTCCGGGAATCCAGGATCAGATCCACCAACCCGCACCAGTCACGCTGGATGCGATGGATCAGCAAACGGCTGTTGGCACGCGCGACAGGATAAACCGGCAGCAAGGGTGGATGCGGATAACGCTCATCCAGGTATTCCATCACCACGGTCGACTCCCACAACGCCAGGTCACGATCGACCAATGTGGGCAGGCTGCCGTAAGGGTTCACTTCGATCAGCTTCGGCGGCTGACGACCCGCTTCGACGTAAATGATCTCGGCGCTGACACCCTTCTCTGCCAGTACGATGCGTACCCGGTGGGAATAGTGGTCGGCGGGGTCGGAGTAACAGGCCAACCGATTGGTCACGCCCATGGCGATCCTCCTCGCTTGTTGAAATTATCGAAAAACGGAAAAACGAGCGCGCCCAGAGGGCGTCTCCCGTAACACCTGGCGGGCCAGGCTCGTTACATGTCTAGAGACGCCCTTGGGCGCGCACGATTCACAGCAATGGCTTACAGCTTTATCAATGCACGTCTTTCCAGTATTCACGCTTGAGCAGGTAAGCGAATACGAAGAAGAACGCCAGGTACAGCAATACATAGGTACCGATGCGCTGATGCTCCAGCTTCACCGGGTTGGCCGAGTAGGCCAGGAAGGTCACCAGGTTCTTGACCTTCTCATCGAACTGCTCCGGGGTCAGGCTGCCGGTGTTCGGCAATACAGTCAGCTGGTCGCAGGCTTCATGGGTCAAAGCGGAGCCAGTCAGCGGATCGAATTGCTTTTTGCCGTCTTCAACGATCTGAACCTGTTTGCAGCCTACCACCTGGCGCCCCTGGAGGCCGACCAGAACGTTAGGCATGCCGACGTTCGGGAAGACCTTGTTGTTCACGCCCCATGGACGTGCAGGGTCTTCGTAGAACGAACGCAGGTAACCGTAAAGCCAGTCGGTGCCACGCACGCGGGCCACCAGGGTCAGGTCCGGCGGCGCGGCGCCGAACCAGGTCTTGGCGTCCGCAGGCTGCATGCCGATGGTCATGTGATCGCCCAGTTTGGCACCGGTGAACACAAGCTTCTCGAGCATCAGCTCATGGGGGATACCCAGGTCATCGGCAACGCGCTCATAGCGCTGGAACTTGGCACTGTGGCAACCCATGCAGTAGTTGGCGAACGTACGTGCGCCGTCCTGCATGGCCGCTTTGTCGGAAACGTCGATGTCGACTTTTTCCAGCTCCGGACCACCGTGTTCAGCCGCGAAGGACAGTACAGGCATAGCAGCAAGAATCAGTACAGCAAATAGCTTTTTCATCAGCCAGTCACCCTTTCCGGAACCGGTTTGGTCTTCTCGAGCCTGGTGTAGAAAGGCATCAGAATGAAGTAGGCGAAGTACAGGAAGGTGCAAACCTGCGACAGCAACGTGCGCCCTGGTGTCGGTGCCAGTACGCCCAGCACGCCCAGGATTACGAACGAGATGCAGAACACCACGAGCCAGATCTTGCTCAGCCAGCCTTTGTAGCGCATCGACTTGACGGGGCTGCGGTCCAGCCACGGCAGGACGAACAGCACGGCAATGGCCGCGCCCATGGCGATAACGCCCAGCAGCTTGTCCGGGATCGCCCGCAGGATCGCGTAGAACGGCGTGAAGTACCAGACCGGGGCAATGTGCTCAGGGGTCTTGAACGCGTTTGCCTGCTCGAAGTTCGGCTTCTCGAGGAAGTAACCACCCATTTCCGGGAAGAAGAACACGATGGAGCAGAAGATGAACAGGAAGACCACCACGCCGACGATGTCTTTCACGGTGTAGTACGGGTGGAAGGCAATGCCATCCAGCGGTACGCCGTTCTCGTCCTTGTGTTTCTTGATGTCCACGCCATCCGGGTTGTTCGAGCCGACTTCGTGCAGCGCGAGGATGTGCAGCACCACCAGGCCGAGGATCACGATCGGCAGGGCGACCACGTGCAGGGCGAAGAAGCGGTTCAGGGTAATGCCCGAGATCAGGTAGTCACCACGAATCCACTGGGTCAGGTCGTCACCGATGACCGGGATCGCACCGAACAGCGAGATGATCACCTGGGCACCCCAGTAGGACATCTGGCCCCACGGCAGCAGGTAGCCCATGAAGGCCTCGGCCATCAGCGCCAGGTAGATCAGCATGCCGAAGACCCACACCAGTTCACGCGGCTTCTGGTACGAACCGTAGAGCAAGCCACGGAACATGTGCAGGTAGACCACGATGAAGAACGCCGAAGCGCCGGTGGAGTGCAGCAGACGCAGGATCGAGCCGTACTCGACGTCGCGCATGATGTATTCGACGGAGGCAAACGCTTCTTCCGCCGACGGGGTGTAGCTCATGGTCAGCCAGACACCGGTGACGATCTGGTTGACCAGAACGAGCAGCGCCAGGGAGCCAAAGAAGTAGAAGAAGTTGAAGTTCTTCGGAGCGTAGTACTTGCTGAGATGGTCTTCCCACATTTTGGTCGCGGGAAAGCGCGCATCAACCCAATCCATTAGTTTGCTCATCACGCTTTCTCCGTATCGACGCCAACGACAATGATGTCATCGGTCTCATAGGAATGCGGGGGAACTGGCAGGTTCAGAGGTGCAGGCTGCGACTTGTAGACGCGACCGGCCAGGTCGTAGTGGGAGCCGTGGCAAGGGCAGAAATAACCACCGACCCAGTCCTTGCCCAGGTCGGCAGGCGCCACTTCAGGGCGGAACGTTGGCGAGCAACCCAGGTGCGTACAGATCCCGATCAGCAGCAGGACCTCTGGCTTGATCGAACGCGTCTGCGGGTCGACATAGGTCGGTTGCGTAGAGTTCTTCGAGGACGGGTCGGACAACTGACCCTCGATCTTTTTCAGATTCCCCAGGATTTCCTCTGTACGGCGGACGATGAACACCGGCTGGCCGCGCCACTCAGCAATCATCTGCTGGCCTGGCTCGATCTTGCTGACATTCACTTTCACCGGTGCACCTGCGGCTTTCGCCTTGGCGCTGGGAAACCATGACCCCACGAACGGGACCGCAGCCCCCACCGCTCCTGCAGCACCCACCACGGATGTGGCTGCTACCAGGAAGCGACGCCGGCCTGCATTCACGCCGTCATTGCTCATTCAGTCCTCTCCCATCAGCTTTGTGGCCTGTTAGATCAGGCGTCTACTAAGTAAAAATCTGAACTTATAAAAATTTTGCCGAATGGTAATGAAAAGCCCCAATTCTGACAAGGTAATTACCAAGCGGCCAAACCGCCAAGCCTTGTAGTATAGGGGCTCTACGAATGTGGCAAGTTGTCACAGAGCAATTCTTTTGCCCATAAAAAAACGCCCAGCTCCGTGAGGAACTGGGCGCCTTTTGAAAGCGGAAGCGAAATTAACGCTTCGAGTACTGCGGACGCTTACGCGCTTTACGCAGACCGACTTTCTTACGTTCAACTTCGCGAGCATCGCGAGTTACGAAGCCGGCTTTGCGCAGAGCACCACGCAGAGTCTCGTCGTAATCCATCAGGGCGCGAGTGATGCCGTGGCGGATTGCGCCAGCTTGACCACTTACACCACCACCGATAACAGTGACGTAGATGTCGAATTTTTCGACGGTCTCGGTCAGTTCCAGCGGCTGACGAACTACCATGCGGGCAGTTTCGCGGCCGAAGAAGTTATCCAGGGAGCGGTTGTTGATGGAGATGTTACCAGTGCCCGGACGCAGGAAAACGCGTGCGGTTGCAGTCTTGCGACGGCCAGTGCCGTAATTTTGAGTCGCCGACATAATGAACTATTCCGTTAAAACTTCAGTTCTTGGGGCTGCTGAGCAGTATGAGGGTGAGCAGCGCCCGCATAAACCTTCAGCTTACGATACATGTCGCGACCCAGTGGGTTCTTAGGCAGCATGCCTTTAACCGCGGTCTCGATCACGCGCTCAGGGGCTTTGGCGATCAGCTTTTCAAAGTTGATCGACTTGATGCCGCCAGGAAAACCGGAGTGGGAGTAGTACATTTTGTCAGTGGTTTTAGCGCCAGTAACACGTACTTGCTCAGCGTTGATCACGACGATGTAGTCACCGGTGTCAACGTGAGGGGTGTACTCAGGCTTGTGCTTGCCACGCAGACGGCTCGCGATTTCGGTGGCCAGACGACCCAGGGTCTGACCAGCAGCGTCGACGACAAACCAGTCGCGCTTTACTGTTTCCGGTTTAGCAGTAAAAGTTTTCATTCTTTATAGCCTCAGGGGCCGCCCTGTAAATTAGACGGCGGATCTTACTGAATAGTGCGTACTTTGACAAGTCAAAGGCAGCCGGATACAGACGCTTTCGGGGGCTCGGGTCGGCGCGTCCGTTCAACGGCAAGATTCTTCGGCGGCGGCGCATCACTTCCACTGCAGAAAGAGGTGCGCAATTATGCAGATTGCGAAAAATATTTCAACCTGCTTTTATGATTGTTTTGCCCAAGGAGTTCCCGATGGACTATCGCCAGCTAGGCCGTACCGATCTGAACGTGAGTGCCCTGTGCCTCGGCACCATGACCTGGGGTGAGCAGAACAGCGAGGCCGAGGCCTTCGCCCAGATCGAACGCGCCAAGGGTGCCGGCATCAATTTCATGGACACCGCCGAGATGTACCCGGTGCCCCCCAAGGCCGAGACCTACGCCACCACCGAGCGCTACATCGGCAATTATTTCAAAAGCCGCGGCGACCGTGCCGACTGGATCCTGGCGAGCAAGATCGCCGGTCCCGGCAACACCATCGACTACATCCGCGACAAGAACCTCAAGCACAACCGCCAGCACATCGTCGAAGCGCTGGACGCCAGCCTCAAGCGCCTGCAAACCGACTACATCGACCTCTATCAGTTGCACTGGCCGGAGCGCAGCACCAACTTCTTCGGTCAACTGGGCTACCAGCACAAGGCCGACGAAACGTTCACCCCACTGGAGGAAACCCTCGAAGCCCTGGACGAACAGGTCCGGGCCGGCAAGATCCGCCACATCGGCCTGTCCAACGAAACACCGTGGGGCACCATGAAGTTCCTGGCCCTGGCCGAGGCCCGTGGCTGGCCGCGGGCGGTGTCGATCCAGAACCCGTACAACCTGCTCAACCGCAGCTTCGAGGTCGGCCTGGCGGAAATCGCCATCCGTGAACAGTGCGGCCTGCTGGCTTACTCACCCTTGGCGTTCGGCTTCCTGTCGGGCAAATATGAGAACGGCGCACGACCGGCCAAGGGTCGTTTGACGCTCTACAGCCGCTTCACACGCTATTTCAACGCTCAATCGGAAGCCGCGTGCAGCCGGTACGTGGCGCTGGCCCGTGAGCACGGCCTGGACCCGGCGCAGATGGCCCTGGCGTTCGTCACCCAACAGCCGTTCGTGACCAGCAACATCATTGGCGCCACCACCCTGGAGCAACTGGACAGCAACATCGAAAGCGCCGACCTGAAGCTGTCGGACGAAGTGCTGGCGGGGATCGAGGCGATTCACAAGGATCAGCCGAACCCTGCGCCTTGATTGATTCATAGGCCCCATCACGAGCAAGCTCGCTCCCACAGGGTTTCTGCGCCAATGCAGGAGCCCCATGTGGGAGCGAGCTTGCACGTGATAGCGGACCCAAGCCCACCACCGCATCAAAGCGACCGCGCAATGATCTCCTTCATGATTTCATTGGTCCCGGCATAGATCCGCTGCACCCGCGCATCCGCCCATGCCCGGGCAATCGGGTATTCCCACATGAAGCCGTAGCCGCCATGCAACTGCACGCACTCGTCGAGCACCTTGCATTGCAGGTCGGTGCCCCAGTACTTGGCCATCGCCGCCGTCGGCACGTCCAGCTTGCCTTGCAGGTGCAGTTCCAGGCAGCGGTCGACGAAGACCCGGCCAATCTGGATTTCGGTAGCCATTTCCGCGAGCTTGAAACGGGTGTTCTGGAAGTCAGCGATGGTTTTGCCGAACGCCTTGCGCTCGCGGGTGTAGTCCAGGGTCCATTGCAGCGCCGCTTCGGCCGAAGCCAGGCCGCCGATGGCGACGGTCAGGCGCTCCTGGGGGAGCTCTTGCATCAGGTAGGCAAAGCCCATTCCGGCCTGCCCGAGCAGGTTGTCCTTCGGCACGCGGACATCCTGGAAGAACAGTTCCGACGTGTCCTGGGCCTTCATTCCGACTTTTTCCAGGCGCTTGCCCTTTTCGAAGCCCGGCGTGCCCGCCTCCACCAGGAACAGGCTGGTGCCCTTGGCGCCAGCCTTGGGATCGGTCTTGGCGACCACAATCACCAGGTCCGCCAGGAAACCATTGGTGATGAACGTCTTGGAGCCGTTGATGACGTATTCGTCACCGTCCAGCACCGCCGTGGTCTTCACCCCTTGCAGGTCGGAACCGGCGCCCGGCTCGGTCATGGCGATGGCCGTGACCATTTCGCCAGACACCAGTTTCGGCAGGTACTTGTGTTTCAGCGCCTCACTGCCGTAATGCAGGATGTACGGCGCGACGATGTCGGAATGCAGCGAGAAACCGATCCCCGTCAGCCCCAGGCGGCCGATCTCCTCGATCACCACCGTGCTGTAGAGGAAGTCCGCGTCCAACCCGCCATAAGCCTCTGGAAGGTGCGAGCACAACATGCCCGCCTCCCCCGCCTTGTTCCAGAGCTGGCGATCGACATGCCCCTGTTTTTCCCACTGACTGTGGTACGGCACGGCTTCTTTTTCGAGGAAGGTTCGTACGCTGTCGCGAAACAATTCGTGCTCGGGACTGAACAGTGTTCTTGGGATCATGGCGCACCTTTGATTATTGTTGGACGTGGTTATCCGACAGAGCCTAAGCCTGCGGTGTACGACAGGACACTGGACACATCCGACAAAAAATAAGACGATCCAGCCGTCTAGTGACCACTTTCCCCTATAAAAATAAAGATGAATTATGTCTATGCACGCCTCCACGCCCTTGCGGCGCGTCAGCATCCTGGCAATCGACCGGGTCTTCGCCTTCACCCTCATGCAAGCCAAGGATTTTTTCCACCTGGCCAGCCTGCGCTATGGCAAACAGCTGGGCCACGGTCTGACACCGGCGTTTGAAACCCGGGTGGTCAGCCCCGATGGCAAACCGGTGAACAGCTTCAGCGATGTGATCATGCCGGTGGACGGAGGCCTGGAAAACACCGACGTCATCATCCTGCCGGCCTTCTGGGATGATTTCGCCAGCCTCTGCCAACGCTACCCCCAGGTACTGCCCTGGCTACGCGAACAACACGCTCGCGGCGCGGTCCTCTGCGGCGAAGCCACCGGGGTGTTCTGGCTGGCCGAAGCCGGTCTGCTCGACGGCAAGGAAGCGACCACCTACTGGCGCTTCTTCAACGCCTTCAAGGAGCGCTTCCCCCAGGTGCACCTGAACCAGGACAAGCACCTGACCGACGCCGACAACCTGTTTTGCGCCGGCGGCACGACCTCAGCCTGCGACCTCTACATTTACCTCATTGAACGCTTCTGCGGCGCCAATGTGGCCCAGGCCGTGGCGCGGGACATCCTGTATGAAGTGCAACGCAGCTATTCGCCGGGACGGATCGGCTTTGGCGGGCAGAAACTGCACCAGGACGTGATCATCCTGCAGATCCAGCAATGGCTCGAAGAGCACTTCGCCGATAAATTCCGCTTCGAGGATGTTGCCCGGGAGCATGGCATGAGCATCCGCAATTTCATGCGCCGCTTCCAGACCGCCACGGGCGACAAGCCGCTGCATTACCTGCAACGACTGCGGATCGAAACCGCCAAGGGCCTGCTCTCCGGCAGTCGCAAGAGCATCAAGACCATCAGCTACGAAGTCGGCTACGACGACGCGAGCTTTTTCGCACGCTTGTTCCGGCAACATACCGACCTGTCGCCGAACCAGTATCGGCAGCAGTTTCAGCAGGCGGCGTGAACCAGAGCTGAATGCAATCCCATGTGGGAGCGAGCTTGCTCGCGATGGCGGTGGTTCAGCAGGCCTGATGTTGACTGACAAGACGCCATCGCGAGCAAGCTCGCTCCCACAGGGTTTTGCAGTGACCGACTGATTTCGAGCGTACAAAAAAGGCCTGCGAACGCAGGCCTTCTTTGCTTTGCGAATCACCCTACGGCTTATGCGCTCGCGACAGGAATTCGTGGGACTGCATCTCCAGCAAACGACTCAAGGTCCGCTGGAACTCGAAGGTCAGGCGACCGCCGGTGTAGAGGTCCTTGAGTTCGACTTCGGCCGAAATGATCAGCTTCACGTTACGGTCGTAGAACTCGTCGACCATGTTGATGAAGCGACGGGCGATGTCGTCGGTGGTGACGCTCATCTGCTCGACGCCGCTGAGCAACACGGCGTGGAAGATCTTGCCCAGCTCGATGTAGTCGTTCTGGCTGCGCGGGCCGTCGCACAGTTCGCGGAAGTCGAACCAGGCCACGTCGTCACAGGTGCGGATGGCTCGGATCTCGCGGTTTTCGATGATCAGCACATCGTTTTCCACCGCCTGGGTGCATTCCGGCGTCAGGGCGCGGAAGCTCTTGCGCAGGCTTTCTTCGGCGGCGGCATCCAACGGAAAGTGGAACAACTCCGCTTGTTCGAGGTGACGCAGGCGGTAGTCGACGCCGCTGTCGACGTTGACGATTTCGGTGTGTTCCTTGATCAGCGCGATGGCCGGCAGGAACCGCGCCCGCTGCAGGCCGTCCTTGTACAGGCCGTCCGGCACGATGTTCGAGGTGGCGACCAGGGTCACGCCATTCTTGAACAGCTCTTCCATCAAGGTGCCCAGGATCATGGCGTCGGTGATGTCGGAAACGAAGAACTCATCGAAGCAGATCACCCGGGTCTCGTCGGCAAAACGCTTGGCGATGATGGTCAGCGGGTTCTTCTCGCCCCCCAGGGTCTTCATTTCCTCGTGCACGCGCTTCATGAAGCGGTGGAAGTGCGTGCGTGTCTTTTCCTTGAACGGCAGCGCTTCGAAGAAGGTGTCCACCAGGTAGGTCTTGCCACGGCCAACGCCGCCCCAGAAATACAGGCCCTTGACCGGTGCCTGGTCTTTTTTGCCGAACAGTTTGCCCAACAGGCCCGGCTTGTTGTTCGAGGCCGCGACCAGGTCGTCGTACAGGCGCTGCAAATGCCGCACCGCCGTTTCCTGGGCTGCGTCGTGGAAGAACTCCGGGCGTTTCAGATCAGCTTGATATCGTTCTAGGGGCGTCATATTCGTTAGCAAGGCAACAAAAACGGGCCGTCACTGTAGCGATGGCCCAGAGGAATGGCAATCGGCCCTTATTCGGGCCGATGGTCGGGTGACGCGCAGCGATCAGTCCTGGGCAGGTGTCAGGGCAACGCGCAGCGCATCGATGGCGGCATCCCGGGCGGCGCTGTCGGCGAAGGCCGGGCTGTTCGCCACGCACTCACCGTCGAGCCAGACGCTGAAACCCAGGTCGTCGCTGCGCACGTCCAAGGGTTGGCCGGATTGCAATTGCTTGGTCACCTGCCCTGCAGTCTTGCCATCGGCAAAATTGTTCGAGAGCAACAGTTGCTCGCCATCGGCAGAAAGCAGGCGGAAACGGAAACTGCCGTCATCCTCGCGGAAGCTGACGAAACGAGCCGCCTTGGCCGCTTTCTTTTTGACCTGGGTTGCCACCTGGACCTGGCTGACGAACGAACGCAGACCAACGGCCTCGCGCAGTTCGTTGAGGAACGGCGTTGCCACGGCCCGGGCCTTGCTCGCGCCCAGTTGCAGGATGTCTTCAAGGTCCGACGGACGTTCGATGAACTGGTGATAACGCTCGCGCGCTTCACCCAGCTCGTTGTCGAGCAACTGGAACAGGCGGTTCTTGGCTTCGCCCCAACCCAGGCCTTGCAGCAGTTCGCTGCGGAACTCGGCGGACTGTTCTGCAGTGGCGAAGGCCTGGAACAGGGTGAACAGATGCGAATTGTCCGGATCCTTGGCTTCGCCCGGGGCACGGGAGTCGGTGACGATCCGCGAGATCGCGTCCTTCATGTCCTTGGCGCTGCTGAACAACGGGATGGTGTTGTCATAGCTCTTGGACATCTTGCGGCCATCGAGGCCCGGCAGCGTGGCCACGCTTTCTTCGATCAGCGCCTCGGGCATGGTGAAGAACTCCTTGCCCTGGCCGAACAGGTGATTGAAGCGCTGGCCGATGTCGCGGGCCATTTCCACGTGCTGGATCTGGTCGCGACCGACCGGGACCTTGTGGGCGTTGAACATCAGAATGTCGGCGGCCATGAGGATCGGGTAGCTGTAGAGGCCCATGGTGACACCGGCGTCCGGGTCTTCGCCGGCCTCGACATTCTTGTCCACCGAGGCCTTGTAGGCGTGGGCACGGTTGAGCAGGCCCTTGGCCGCGACGCAGGTCAGCAGCCAGGTCAGTTCCGGGATCTCGGGAATATCGGACTGGCGATAGAACGTCACGCGGTCCACATCCAGGCCGCCGGCCAGCCAAGTGGCGGCGATCTCCAGGCGCGAACGCTGGATACGCAGCGGGTCATCGCACTTGATCAGGGCGTGGTAGTCGGCCAGGAAGTAGAACGAATCGGCGTTGCTGTCGCGGCTGGCGAGGATCGCCGGACGGATGGCGCCGGCATAGTTGCCCAGGTGCGGGGTGCCGGTGGTGGTGATGCCGGTCAGGATACGGGTACGCGTCGTCATGGGTTATCGCTTGTCAGACTGCTATCAATTCGAGAGGCGCGGCAGGATCAGATCCTTGAGATCGGTCAGCTTGCCATGAAAAAAGTGTCCGCATTCTGCCACTTTCAGCAGCTCATGGGGGCGTTGGAGCGTGTCGGACCATTCGTAAACCAGCTGCGGATCGACCACTTCGTCGGTTTCCGGCTGGATCACGGTCAATTCGCCACCGGTCGGCAAGGGCGATCGCTCGTCCAGGCGCATCACCGCCGGGGCCACCATGAACAGGTGCTTGACCGGTTGCCCCTGGGCTTCCAGGCGCCCGCCCAGGCTGGCGGCGACAAAGCCGCCAAAGGAAAAACCGAACAGGGTCAGGGGCAATTGCGGGTATTTTTCACGCAACCATTGGGCAACAGCCTGGGCGTCATCCACTTCGCCAGTGCCCATGTCATGGGTGCCGGCGCTGGCACCCACGCCACGATAATTGAAACGCAACGTAACGAGCCCAGCATCGCGGGCAGTGCGTTGCAGGGTCGAGACCACTTTGTTGAGCATGGTCCCGCCCTGCACCGGGTTCGGGTGGCAGATCAGCGCCAGGCCACGGGGGGCCTCGCTGTCCAGGTACAAGGCTTCCAGTTGGCCCACGGGGCCATCGATGACGACAGGGGTTTCGCGCATAAGCAAGGGAAAGAACTCCGTGACCCCGAATTGGGTCGACTCGTCTAGCTAAAGTCTGTGCCTGGCATGATTGCGATGTTCTTCGCGGTATACAGCGCAGGTCCGAGCCGTTAACGTAAAGCAAAGCCGTTTATAGAGGAAGGACTCGTGGAACACTCGCTCTTAGTTTGGTTGTTGCCGACTCTTGCCCTGGTTGCCGGTGTCGCCATTGGATTCCTGCTTGCCCGACTGCTGCCCAATGCGGTGCCCAACAGCACGCAACGTCAGCTGGACGACATTCAGGAACGTTTCGACAGTTATCAGAATGAAGTGGTCACCCACTTCAACAGCACCGCTTCTCTGGTGAAAAAACTCACCCAGAGCTACCAGGATGTCCAGGATCATTTGTCCGAGGGTGCCAATCGCCTGGCCCTGGACGAGCAGACTCGCCAGCGCCTGCTGGCCGCCCTGCAAGCCGATGCGGCACAGACTCCACGGGAACGCCTGACCCCACCAAAAGGGATCCAGGAACCGCCGCGGGACTACGCCCCCAAGGCCCCGAATTCGCCCGGCATGCTCGATGAGCATTACGGTTTGAAGAAGTAATTTGCGAGCGACACCAAAAGCCCGCCCGATCACATGATCGGGCGGGCTTTTTTTTAGTCCAGGAAAATCCCCTGTGGGAGCGAGCTTGCTCGCGATGATGGCGGCACATCCCACATCACCGGCTCAGGCAGACCGCTATCGCGAGCAAGCTCGCTCCCACAGGGGTGGCGCCAGCCACAAAAAACGGGGGCCCTGTTTCCAGAGCCCCCGTTTCATTTACCGCCCAGCGATCATGGGTACTGTTGGTAAGTCTGCCCCTGCTGCTGCGGCGCCTCCTGATATTGCTGGCCAGGAATGGCCTTGAGGTTGACCTCGACACGACGGTTTTGCGCGCGGCCATTGACGCCGGCGTTGCTGGCCACCGGGTTGTCCGGGCCGGCGCCACGGGCCGAGAGGTTGGCACCGCTCACGCCCTGGGACGTCAGGTAGGTCGCCACGCTCTGGGCACGGCGCTGGGACAGGTCCATGTTGTGCTGGCGGCTGCCGGTGCTGTCGGTGTAACCGACGATCTCGATCTGGTTCTGGTTGAACTCCTTGAGGGAGTTGGCCAGGTTGTTCAGCGGCTGGTAGAAGCTGGACGCGATGTTCGCCGAGTCGGTGGCGAAGGTGATGTTGCCGGGCATGATCAGCTTGATCTGGTCGCCCTGGCGCTGCACTTCAACGCCGGTATTGGCCATGCTGGCGCGCAGTTTCTTTTCCTGCTGGTCGGCGTAGTAACCGTAGCCGGCCGCGGAAGCCCCCACCACCGCCGCACCGATCAACGCACCCTTGCCCCGGTTATCGTGACCGATGGCCGCACCGGCCAACGCCCCCGCCAGTGCACCGAGGCCGCCGTACTTGGCGGTTTTGCTCATGCCCGACGATTCGGTAGAGGCCTGGCCTTGGTTGTCATAGGGGTTAGGCGACGCACAGCCGGACAACAAGGCCACAGCAGTAGCGACAACGATCAAGCGACGCGAGGTGAACATGGAATGCTCCTGGTTTTCAGTCTGAAGTGCCAGGGCGTAGGCAATCGACTCTGGCAGGCGTTGGAACGCGGCAATCGTTAAAAATTCCGTCCCGCTGCGTTGCGCTTCGCCCGGCTGCTTCAGAAAAAACCGTCGTCTGGGCGGGTTGCCTCAGCCTTGCGCCAGGCAGCGGCTCACGCCCCTGACAATCATCTCCACTTCCCGCCCATCGATCGTCAGTGGCGGCAGCAGACGGATGGTCTGGCCCCGGGTGACATTGATCAGCAGGCCGTGGTCCCGGGCGGCGCGAAGGGTCAGGTCGCGGACCGGTTGCTTGAGTTCGATGCCGATCATCAAGCCCTGGCCGCGAATCGCCAAGACATTCGGGTTTTCCGCCAGCTCGGTCCGCAGCCGGCTCAGCAATTGCTCGCCCTGGTGCCTGGCGTTACCCACCAGCGCTTGCTCCTCGATGATGTCCAACACTGTGCAACCGACCCGACAGGCCAGCGGATTGCCGCCGAACGTACTGCCATGGCTGCCAGGGGTAAACAGCTCGGCAGCCTTGCCCCGTGCCAGGCAGGCACCGATAGGCACACCGTTGCCCAGGCCTTTGGCCAGGGTCATGACATCCGGCACGATGCCCTCGTGCTGGAACGCGAACCATTGGCCGGTGCGCCCGATGCCGGTCTGGATCTCGTCGAGCATCAACAGCCAGGCGCGCCGACTGCATAACTGCCGCAAGGCCTTGAGGTACCCTGGTGGGGCGAGTTGCACACCGCTCTCACCCTGGATCGGCTCCACCAGCACCGCGACGATGCGTTCGGCGTGAGCCTGTTGAATCTGTTCCAGCGCCGCGAGATCGCCGAACGGCACCTTGATGAAATCCCCCGGCAACCGGTTGTAACCCAGCCGCACGGACGGACCGTCACTGGCGGACATGGTGCCCAAGGTGCGTCCATGGAATGCGTTGTCCATGACCACCACCAAGGGCTGCTCGATACCCTTGTGCCAGCCGTAGAGGCGCGCCAGCTTCAGCGCGGTTTCGTTGGCCTCGGCGCCTGAGTTATTGAAAAACGCCCGCTCCATCCCCGACAGCTGGGTGAGCTTTTGCGCCAGGCGTTGCTGCCAATCGATGCTGTACAGGTTGGAGGTGTGTAACAGCAGGCCGGCCTGCTCGCTGATGGCGGCCACCAGCCGCGGGTGGGAATGGCCGACATTGGTCACCGCCACGCCCGCCACCGCATCGAGGTATTCGCGACCGTCCTGATCCCACAGGCGCGTCCCCAAACCATGGGTGAAATTCAGCGCCAGGGGTTGGTAAGTGGTCATCAGGCAGGCAGCGGTCATGGCATCAAGCTCCATCGGGTGGTTTTTTCCAGTATGGTTAGCCACCAAGGCTGGATAAACGCTGCTTTACTTCAATCATTTATAAGCTGAGCTTGATAATGGACCTGTTCCAGGCGATGACCGTTTACGTGAAGGTGGTAGAAACCGGGAGCCTGACGGCGGCGGCCCAGGCGTGCGAAATGTCCACCACCATGGTGGGCAATCATCTTCGTGCCCTGGAGCAACGCCTCGGCGTGCGCCTGATCAACCGTACGACGCGGCGCCAGCGCCTGACCGAATTCGGCTCGGCCTACTACCAGCGCTGTCTGGAAGTACTGGGGCTGGTGGCCGACTCCGAACGCCTGGCCGAACAGACCCAAGGCGAGCCCACCGGCACCCTGCGCATCACCGCACCACTGACCTTCGGTACCGAACGCCTTTCACCGGCGCTGGCCGAATTCAGCCAGCGCTTCGCCCAGGTCAAGCTCGACGTGGTGCTGACCAACCAGCGCCTGGACCTGCTCGACCATGGCTTCGACGTCGCCATCCGCCTCGGCCATCCCGACCCGAAGCTGATTGCCCGTCCGTTGCTGGACTACACCCTGACCATCTGCGCCTCCCCCGCTTACCTGGCCCGGCGCGGCACGCCGGAACAACCGGCGGACCTGCAACGACACGACTGCCTGTCGTTTGCCTATTCGGCAGCAGACGAATGGCGCTTCGCCCAGGATCACTGGCCCATCAACGGGCCGGACGGCGAGATCAAAGTCCCGGTGAACGGACCGATGCTGATCAACAGTTCCTCGGGCCTGCATCGCGCCGCCCTGGCCGGGATGGGCGTGGTGATGCTGCCCGATGCCCTGGTGGCCCAGGACCTGAAGGAGGGGCACTTGGTGGCGTTGCTGCAGGGCTACCAATTGCCCCATCGGCCGATGAGCCTGATGTACGCGCAGGATCGCTACCGCTTGCCGAAACTGCGCAGTTTTGTCGAGTTCGCGTTGGAGAAATGGGGTAAACCCCAAGCCCCAGCCCAATGATGCTGTGGCGAGGGGATTTATCCCCGCTGGGTTGCGCAGCAACCCCAAGACTGTCGGTGCACATCGCAGGTGGGCCGGGTTTGATGACTTTTGGGGGGCCGCTACGCGATCCAGCGGGGATAAATCCCCTCGCCACAAAAGCAAACCCGTCTGAACATCCGCCGCTAGTTCCCCACACCCCCATCAGCTACTCTTCCTCCTTGGACGAGCATTTTGATATCAAGGGTGATGAGGAAACGACGATGGGAGATGCCTCGAACATCGACATGCTGCGGTTCGACCTGTCCGATCTGGACGAAGGCGTACTGCACACCATCCTGGAACTGGTCAGCGATGGCATCTGGGACTGGAATGCCAACACCGGCTTCGTCTACCGCAACCCCGGCTGGTACACGATGCTTGGCTACCTGCCTCATTCACTGGACAACACCGTGCTGACCTGGGAAAGCGTGATCCACCCGGAGGATTACCCACGGGTCATGGCGTTGTTCGACGACTACCTGGAACAACGATCCCACCGCTACCAAGCCGAGTACCGTTGCCGCACGTGCGACGGGTCCTACATCTGGATCGAGGATCGCGGCTACGTGATCGCCCGCAATCCGGACGGCACGGTGGCCCGCATGATCGGCGCCCATCGCAGTATCGACGACAAGAAGCGCCTGTTCGAACAATTGGAACGGCGTAACAAATCCTTGGAAGCCATCATTGAAGAACGCACCCGCGAACTGTCCCGGGTCAACCATCAGTTGCAGCTCCAACTCGACGAAAACCGCAGGCTTGCCGAAACCGATGCCCTGACGCGGGTCGCCAACCGTTATCGCCTGGACCAGGCACTGCCGCTGGCCTGTGAGCGCGCACAGCGTTTCCGCGAGCCGTTGTCGCTGATCGCCATGGACGTCGATGACTTCAAGGACATCAACGATCGCTACGGCCACGCCTTCGGTGACGCAGCGCTGGTGCAAGTGGTACAGAGCGTCAAGCGCTGCGAGCGCGGCAGTGACCTGCTGGTGCGCTGGGGCGGCGACGAATTCATCATGATCTTGCCCAACACCACCCTGGCCGACGCCCGCCTGCTGGCGGAAAGCATTCGTCGTGGCCTGTCCGACCTGCTGCCGGTGGGCGACTTCCAGATCACCATGAGTTTTGGCGTAGTGCAGCGCTTGGAGGATGAACAGCACTCGGCGTTGCTGCACCGGGCAGACCAGGCACTGTATCGCTCCAAGATGGCGGGCAAGAATGTGATTTGCGAATGAACGGTACCCCGACCTGGTGCATCTTCGACAACACCGCCAGTGGCGCCGCGACCGCCGACGCGTTGCGCTTGATGGGCCTGATGCAAGACGCAAAGCCGTCACCGGCAACAAATGGTCAGTTGCTGCCGGTCCGACCGTGACAACACCGCTCGGGTCCAATAGATTAGGCGACCGGAAAAAAGCTCAATGCCTTTCTCGCCTCATCCCGCTAACAGAAGTAGTGAAATTTCAATGTCCGATTCCAACACCGCTGAATCCGTAGTCACCCTGTCGTCCAAAGCGGAATACGAAAACTCCATCAATCTTTCACAGCATCTGCCCCAGGCCAAAACCATCAGCGAAATGGTCCTCGATGCGTTCCAGTCGAACCGCGAAAGCGACCAGATCCGCGAACTGCGCAACGCCATCCGTCAGGCCCACGATGCCTTCGACGACGACAAGGCCTACGAACTGATGGGCCAGCTCAAACAGCTCAAGGACGCCGAAGCCGCTGACTTCGCGGCCCTGGAAGACCTGAGCAGCCGCTTCCCGATCAGCCGCATCCTCTCCAGCTACAAGGACGACCCATCGTTCCAGGAACTGGTCTACGGCCTGGCCCTGAAAGTACTGAACCAGACCCATCAGGCCATCAGCAACCCAAGCGGCAGCAAGGGCAAGGCCTCGCGCAAGAAGGAAGCCGAAGTGTTTGTCATCAGCAAGGACGGCATCAGCGTCACCCTGCCCCTGCGCACACCACGCTCCAAGCCGAACGTCGACCGCGAAGCCTTCGAGTTCCTGGGCTTCAACTTCGTAGGCGAAGGCGACGAAGCCGAGTTGGAAAGCGAAACCTTCCTGGACAACGACGGCACCGAACAACCGGCCACCCGCAAAGGCATCGTCACTGCGTTGCAACAGCAGAAAGCCTTCGACGGCTACAGCATCGCCCAGCAATAAGCCTCACCCGAGGCCACTGTGGGAGCGAGCTTGCTCGCGATGAAGCCGGCACATTCAGCACTCATGCAGGCTGAACCACCGCTATCGCGAGCAAGCTCGCTCCCATAGGAACATCGACAGCCCGCAACCCCCATGAAAAAGCCCCGCGCTTCTCTCGAAGGCGGGGCTTTTTCATGGGAGAGATATGAGTTCCTCAAACAGCGCCGAGCCGCTCGACCATGTCTGGAAACTTCTCGACCAACCTGATCAGAAGAGCCGCCTGGGCGTTGGGTTTGGACTTCTCCTGCTCCCAGTTCCTAAGGGTGCCAGGACTGGTCCTGATGCTCTTGGCGAAAACGGCCTGAGACATATGGAGCTTGTCGCGCAACGCCACGATTTCCCGAGCCGACACCTCGGGAACCGGTTTATCCTCGATCGACAGCTGACGAAGGGTGATCTTGCCCTCCCGGTGAGCGGCCATCTCCTCGACGCCTTGTATCATCTCGGCAAACAGATCACGTTTTTTCATAAGGTACCTCGCACTTTCAACTCAGCTTCTATGGCGCGCTTGAGCATCTTCTCTTGCTCGGAGGTCAGGTTTTCCAACTCGTCCTTGCTTATCAGAGATAGCGAACATCCAAAACCGACCAGCATTCATAAGGCAATAACAGATACTCCGCAACCCTTGTGGGAGCGAGCTTGCTCGCGATGAGGCCGTCATATTCAACACTCATGCAGGCTGAACCACCGCTATCGCGAGCAAGCTCGCTCCCACAGGAACATCGGCAGCCAGGGCAACGTCCATGAAAAAGCCCCGCGCTTCTCTCGAAGGCGGGGCTTTTTTTGCAGCATCTGAAGCTTAAGGCGCGTACGTCAGCAACAGCTCACTCGGCACTTTGAAGTCCAGGGACATCATGACGCTCAGGGCAGTGATGGTGAAGATCGAGAACACGAACAGCTTGCGTGCCCAGACCGTGTCATCCACCGCCTTGTAGCCGGTCCAGGCCATGTACAGCCAGTACATGCCCATGGCGGCGGCGACGGCGAGGTAGCTCATGCCGGCGTAGCCGCTGAAGGTCAGCATCAAGGTCGCCACCAGGAAGGCCAGGATGTAGAGCAGGATGTGCTTCTTGGCCACGCGGATGCCGCGCTTGACCGGCAGCACCGGAATCGAGGCCGCCAGGTAGTCGTTGAAGCGGAAGATCGCGATGGCGTAGGAATGCGGCATCTGCCACAGGCTGAACATCACCAGCAGCGTCAGCGCCGCCATGTCGAAGCTGTTGCTCACCGCCACGTAGCCGATCACCGGCGGCATCGCCCCCGACAGGCTGCCCACCAGCGTGCCGTGGACCGACTTGCGCTTGAGGTACAGGCTGTAGAGGCCGACGTAGATGACAAAACCGATCACCGCGAACAGCGCCGCCAACGGGTTGGCGACCCAGTACAGCAGCGCCACCCCGGCCACACCCAGCACCGTGGCGAATGCCAGGGCCAGTTGCACCGGAATCAGGCCTTGGACCAGCGCCCGATTCTTGGTGCGTTCCATCTTGATGTCGATGTCGCGGTCGATGCAGTTATTGAACACGCAACCGGACGCCACCACCAGGGAAGTGCCGATCATCGCCGCCAGAAAGATGGCCAGATCGACATGCCCTTTCGAGGCCAGGAAAAACCCGCCTGCCACAGAAAGCACGTTACCGAAAATGATCCCCGGCTTGGTGATTTGGATAAAGTGCTTCAGGGACATCCGGACTTTCCTCAGTGCGCCATCATGTTGGTGTGGATGCTGAACATGATCCACAACGACAGGCCAACCAGCAGGACAATCACGATCGCGGCAAAGACAAACGCGACCACGTTGTTACGTTGGGCGGCGGAGCGGTCCAGGTGCAGGAAGTACACCAGGTGCACCAATACCTGGACCACGGCGAAGATCAGGATGATCCACAGGGTCAGGCTCTTGGGCAGCGACGGGTACATCACCAGGCCGAACGGGATGACGGTCAGGATCACCGACAGGATGAAACCGATGGCGTAGGACTTGACGCTGCCGTGGCCGGCGTCATGGCCATCATGGGAATGTGCGTTAGCCATTTACAGGGTCCCCATCAGATAAACAACGGTGAATACGCAGATCCACACCACGTCCAGGAAGTGCCAGAACAGGCTCAGGCAGCTCAGGCGCGTCTTGTTGGTGGCAGTCAGGCCGTTTTTCTGGACCTGATACATCATGATCGCCATCCAGATCAGGCCGCTGGTCACGTGCAGGCCGTGGGTGCCGACCAGGGTGAAGAACCCGGACAGGAAGCCACTGCGGCTAGGACCGTAGCCTTCGGAGATCAATACGTGGAACTCATTGATCTCCATGCCGATGAAGCCGGCACCGAACAGGAAGGTCATGGCCAGCCAGCCCAGGACCTGGTTTTTCTTGCCCTTGAACAACGCCAGCATGGCGAAGCCGTAGGTGATCGAGCTGAACAGCAGCAGCGCGGTTTCGCCCAGCACGTACGGCAGTTCGAAGATGTCGTGGCCCGACGGGCCACCGGCGACGTTGTTAACCAGCACCGCGTACGCCGCGAAAATCGACGCAAACAGAATGCAGTCGGTCATCAGGTAGAGCCAGAAACCGAATACGGTCATCTCGCCCGAGTCGTGGTGATGGTCATCGTGCCCATGGTCATGACCATGGGCGTGTCCAACATTGGTCACTAAGTTCGACATGGTTTAAGCCTGTTCCAACGAGGTTTCAACACGGGTGGCGGTGGCGGGGACTTTCCCGGCCGCTACCAGGCGCTTGTGCTGCTCGGCTTCGATGCGTTCGATGACATCCACCGGCACCATGTAGCCCTGATCGTCACGGGCGGCATGGATCACGAAATACACCACGGTGCCGACCAGGCTGGCGATGGCCAGCCACCAGATGTGCCAGATCATCGCGAAACCGAACACGGTCAACAGCGCGCCCATGACCACACCGGTGGCGGTGTTGTTAGGCATGTGGATCGGCTCGTACTTGGTCGGAGCCTGGTACGCGGTGCCGGCTTCCTTGGCTTCGGTGAACGGGTCGATGACGTCTGCTTTTGGCAGCACGGCAAAGTTGTAGAACGGCGGTGGCGAAGAGGTCGACCATTCCAGGGTATGGGCATTCCACGGGTCGCCGTGTTCGCACATGTTCTCTGGCTTGTTGCGGTCGCGCACGCTGACATACAACTGGATCAACTGGCAGGCGATACCGACAGCGATCATCACCGCACCGAACATGGCGACGTACAGGTACGGCACCCACTCAGGGTTGGTGGTGGTGTTCAGGCGACGGGTCATGCCCATGAAGCCCAGTACATAGAGCGGCATGAACGCGACGAAGAAGCCGGTGATCCAGAACCAGAACGCTGCCTTGCCCCAGCCTTCGTGCAGCTTGAAGCCGAACGCTTTCGGGAAGTAGAAGGCAAAGCCGGCGATGTAGCCGAACACTGCGCCGCCGATGATCACGTTGTGGAAGTGCGCGATCACGAACAGGCTGTTGTGCAACACGAAGTCAGCACCCGGGATGGCCAGCAGTACGCCGGTCATGCCGCCGATGGCGAAGGTCACCATGAAGCCCAGGGTCCACATCACGTGGCTGGTGAAACGCAGGCGGCCCTGGTAGATGGTGAACAGCCAGTTGAACAGCTTCACCCCCGTCGGGATCGAAATCAGCATCGTCGCCAGGCCGAAGAAGGCGTTGACGCTGGCACCCGAACCCATGGTGAAGAAGTGGTGCAGCCAGACCATGAAGCCCAGTACCGAGATCGCGCCGGAAGCGTAGATCATCGAGTGGTGGCCGAACAGTTTCTTGCCAGAGAAGGTCGAGATGACTTCGGAGAAAATCCCGAACGCCGGCAGGATCAGGATGTACACCTCGGGGTGACCCCAGGCCCAGAACAGGTTCACGTACATCATCGGATTTCCACCCAGCTCATTGGTGAAAATGTGGAAATCCATGTAGCGGTCAAGCGTCAGCAAAGCCAGGGTAGCGGTCAGGATCGGGAAGGAAGCGACGATCAGGACGTTGGCCCAGGTGCAGGTCCAGGTGAAGATCGGCATGTCCATCAGCTTCATGCCCGGGGTACGCATCTTCAGCACGGTGGCCAGGAAGTTGACCCCCGTCAGCGTTGTCCCCAACCCGGATAGCTGTAGCGCCCAGATGTAGTAATCCATCCCCACGCCCGGACTGTATTGCAAGCCCGACAGCGGCGGATAGGCCACCCAGCCGGTCTTGGCGAATTCGCCAACGCCCAGGGACAGGTTGATCAGCACCACGCCGGACACCAGCAGCCAGAAGCTCAGGGAGTTCAGGAACGGGAAGGCAACGTCACGGGCACCGATCTGCAGCGGCACTGCAAGGTTCATCAGGCCAGTGAAGAACGGCATCGCCATGAAGATGATCATGATCACACCGTGGGCGGTGAAGATCTGGTCATAGTGTTCAGGCGGCAGGTAGCCGGGCGAACCCTCGGTGGCCATGGCCAGTTGGGTACGCATCATGATGGCGTCGGCAAAGCCGCGCAGCAGCATGACCATGGCGACGATGATGTACATCACGCCGATTTTCTTGTGGTCGACCGAGGTCAGCCATTCGGTCCACAGGTAGGTCCACTTCTTGAAATAAGTGATGCCTGCAAACAATGCCAGACCACCGAGCGCGATGATGGCGAGGGTCACCATGACAATCGGCTCGTGGAACGGGATCGCTTCCCAACTTAATTTACCAAACATCGTTTACTCCTCTGCCCCGGCAGCTGAATGCGAGCTCATGTCCATCCCTTCCATGTTGTGAGCCACTTCCTTCTCGTTCTTCTCGTGGTGCATCGGCTTGCCCGGATTCATCCCTTCATACTTGTCGATGATGGTCTGGAACAGGTTCGGCGTAACCGACGAGTAGAGTTCGACTGGGTTGTTCTGGCTCGGTTTGGAAAGGGCTTCGTATTCAGCTTTTTCAAGCTGTTTAGGTGCCTTCTTCACATCGTTGACCCAGGCGTCGAAATCTTCCTGGGTCGTGGCGATTGCTTTGAACTTCATGCCGGTGAAACCCGCGCCACTGTAGTTGGCGGAGATACCGTCGAGTTCGGCGTTCTGGTTGGCGATCAGGTGCAGCTTGGTCTGCATGCCCGCCATCGCGTAGATCTGGCCGCCCAGGCCCGGGATGAAGAACGAGTTCATCACGGTGTCGGAGGTGACCTTGAAGTTGATCGGCGTGTGGGCCGGGAACACGATCTTGTTGACGGTGGCGATGCCTTGTTCCGGATAGATGAACAGCCATTTCCAGTCCATCGAAACCACTTCAATGGTGATCGGCTTGACGTCCGAATCCAGTGGACGATACGGGTCCAGGGCGTGGGTCGACTTGTAGGTGATGTAACCCAGGGCAATGATGATCAGCACTGGAATCGTCCACACCGCCACTTCGATCTTGGTCGAATGCGACCATTTCGGCGTGTACGTGGCCTTGGTGTTGGTTGCGCGGTACTTCCAGGCGAACAGGAAGGTCATGACGATGACCGGCACGACGACCAGCAACATCAGCAGTGTGGCGGTGATGATCAGGTTTCGTTCATCCAGGCCGACCTGGCCCTTGGGATCGAGCAAGGTCATGTTGCAGCCTCCCAGCAGCAACGTGCCAAGCAGCGGCAACAAGCCTAGTAATCGGGGGTACCTGTTTTTACTCATCTCACGACCTCTAAAGCAGCTTGCGCAATGCAGTTGGGTTTTGATCGCCAACACTTCACCCTGCCAAGGGTTGGCATTTCTTGGATTGAATAAGGGCTGCCCATCGAACGTCAGCGGCTGTTCGACACATCCCGGGCCAGCAGTGAGTTCTTATTCGTTGGTCAAAAGGCCTAGTTCAAGCCCAATTCCATTTGGTGCGGGTAGTTGGAGGCACCGACACCTGGGGTCGCATGGGGCGCTGGCGCCCTTCGACCACTCTCATGCTCAAGCCTGAGCCGGGTCGGAAAATCGGTGCGGGCGATTGTAGTGAGGTGACGCGCTGTAGACCATGTCTCATCCCGAAATAATTTTTATCCGATCCGGCAACAATCTCTTGCCGATATTGCAACGGGCCAGCATGTTATCGAAATTCATTCTCAACAAGAACCCCAAAAAACGTAGGTCTACTACGCCCGATTTAGACAGCTCGAGAGGATCATCAAGAGGTTTTTTGCCCGACAAGCGCCCAGTTTTCGGGGCCTTCGGCGCCTGACGCGTCGCTGTTAAAAATGCCTGCTGCAGGCGATACGCCAGTTGCGAAACCAGACATTTTTTTGTTACAGGAAAGCGTGCGTTATCTCTCTCGCAAAGGCTGAGCGCCGCAAGATATGTGACAACGTGTCGCACATTGCCGCAGGTCATTCTTGCCTCGGATCAAGGACGCTCCGTCTTGAGCGTGAAACGTAAAACGCCCCGGCTCTCCAGGAGAGAACCGGGGCGTTTCATCGAGGCGTTTCAGCGAAGCGGTTTGCGGTTACGCGACACCAGCAACGGCACCAGCACCACCGTCAACACGAAGGCCACCAGCGCCCATTGCGCCAGGGACAGGCCCAGGATCGGTGGGTAGGGCGTGGAGCAAAAGCCATCGACCTGGAAACCCAGCGGGAAGATCTTCGCCAGCGGCAGGTCATCGACAATCGGTTGCAATACGTCGATGCCGCAACTGACCGCGGGGAAGAACTGGGTGTACACGTGATGCCCTGCCACACCGGCACCGGCCAGGGCACAGAGCACCACCAGGCCTTCGAAGATCGTCAGGCTGCGGCGGGTGCGCATGGCGGCGCCGATGAAGGCAAAGATCGCGATCAGCAACAGCGCATAGCGTTGCAAGATACACAGCGGGCACGGTGCCTCGCCGAGGGCCACCTGCATGTACAGCGCACCGCCGATCAGCGCCAGGCAGATCAGCCCCAGCAGCACCAGATAGCGCCGCTCACGGCCTAGCCGCATCATTTCCTCACTCATTGCGTTTCCCTTTGTCTGCATGGATCGACGCGCAGCCTCGCGACACCCGGCGCGCGATCGGATGTACCGAAGTCTACACGCTGACCATGACAGTGAACGAGCAGCGAGCGTCGACATTGGAGGGAATAGACCGCAAGAAGGTTAAGCGGGGATTAATTCTGGCAGTTGGACAGGGATGGGGCTGCTGCCGCTATCGCGAGCAGGCTCGCTCCCACAGTTTTTTGCGGTGCTCACAGGCGCCGTGTCCGCCGCTAATCCCTTGTGGGAGCGAGCTTGCTCGCGATAGCGGTGGGTCAGCTTGCATTGCTGTTGAATGTGACAATGCCATCGCGAGCAAGCTCGCTCCCACAGTTTTTTGCGGTGCTCACAGGCGTCGTGTCCGCCGCTAATCCCTTGTGGGAGCGAGCTTGCTCGCGATAGCGGTGGGTCAGCTTGCATTGCTGTTGAATGTGACAATGCCATCGCGAGCAAGCTCGCTCCCACAGTTTTTTGCGGTGTCCACAGGAATTGTGTCCAGCACTAATCCCTTGTGGGAGCGAGCCTGCTCGCGATGAAGGCAACCCGGTCTCCCGGTTCGCCGCGACCTTACTCCAGCGCCGCCGCCGGACCGAAGAATTCGTAGCGGCTCTGCCGGTCCGGCACGCCCAGGGCCTTGAGGTGGCGCTTGACGGCGCCCATGAAACCCTTCGGCCCAAGGAAATAGGCGTCCAGGTCACGCTGCTCCGGCAGCCATTGCGCCAATTGCTCCTGGCTCAGCAGCCCCACCTTATCCGCCGCCGGGCTCAAGCCATCGTCTTCGTCGTAGCAGTAGAAGCGCTTGAGTTGCGGATGCCGCCTGGCCAAGTCGTCGATCCAGTCGCGAAAGGCATGGGCGCGGCCGTTGCGTGCACAGTGAATGAAATGCACCGGCCGCTCGGTTTGCAGTGCCGCCTGCAGCATGGCCAGGGTGGGTGTGATGCCAACGCCGCCGCTGATCAGCACCAGCGGCTTGTCACTGGCGGTCAGGTAGAAATCCCCGGACGGCGGGAACAACTGGATACGGTTGCCGACTTCGAAATGATGATGCAGGTGGTTCGACACCCGCCCGCCCGGCTCGCGCTTGACGCTGATCCGATACCGACCATTGTCCGCCAGGGCCGACAGCGAATAGTTACGGCGCACTTCCTCGCCATCGAGGATGAGCTTCATGCCGATGTACTGGCCCGGCTCGGCCACCAGGATCGGGCCCTTGTCCGCCGGTTCGAAGTAGAACGAGGTGATCTCCGAGCTTTCCTGGACCTTGGCCGCCAGGATGAACTCACGCTCGCCACGCCAGCCGCCCGGCGCCTCGGCCTTCTTGTCGTACATGCCGGCTTCGGCACCGATCAGGATATCGGCCAACTGGTTGTAGGCAGCGCCCCACGCCGCGATCACCTCGGGCGTGGCGATCTCTGCGCCCAACACCTCGGCAATGGCTCGCAGCAGGCACGCACCGACAATCGGGTAATGTTCCGGCAGGATCTGCAAGGCAACGTGCTTGTTGACGATTTTCGCCACCAGGTCGCCCAGCTGGTCGAGCTGGTCAATGTGCCGCGCATACATCAACACGCCGTTGGCCAGCGCACGGGGTTGATCGCCACTGGCCTGGTGAGCCTGGTTGAACAGGGGGCGCACTTGCGGGTATTCGGACAGCATCATGCGATAGAAGTGAGTAATGAGCGCTTCACCACCGCTTTCCAACAAGGGAACAGTGGAACGAATGATGGCGCGTTCTTCTTGGCTGAGCATAAGGTGACTCCATGCAAGGACTTGAATAACAACTACGGCTCTACTATCAGTTTCCGTGCCATAATTTATTTATTTATTTTTCAATCAGTTAAATAAAAAGTAGTCATAAAGACACGGAACGATTTAGAGTCTTTTGGACTACATGGAGTCCTTATGACTGCAACCTCTCTACTCACAGCCTTACTGCCCCTGGTAGCAGACCTGTCCCGCGAACTGCCTGAAGGCGAGCGCTATCGCCGCTTGCTGGGCGCCCTGCGCGCGCTGCTGCCCTGTGACGCAGCCGCGCTGCTACGCCTGGACGGGGACTGCCTCGTGCCCCTGGCGGTGGACGGTTTGAGCACCGATACACTGGGCCGGCGATTCCGGGTCAGCGAACACCCACGCTTCGAAGCGCTGCTGGCGAACCCGCAGCCCACCCGCTTCGCCGCCGACAGCGGCCTGCCCGATCCGTACGACGGGTTGGTCGACGGGCTGGCCGAGCACTTGGAAGTCCATGACTGCATGGGGTGTCCGCTGTTTGTCGACGAGCGGCCCTGGGGCCTGCTAACCCTGGATTCGCTGGACCCGGAACGCTTCGAACCCATCGACCTGAGCGCTTTGCAAGCCTTCGCCAGCCTCGCCGCCGCCACGGTCAGCGCCGCCGAACGCATCGAGCGCCTGGCCTTGAAGGCCGAGGATGAGCACCGTCGCGCCGAGGTCTATCGCCAGGCCAGCGGCCAGCAACATCGCGACATGGTCGGCCAGAGCAAGGCCCACAAGCGCCTGGTGGAAGAGATCACGCTGGTGGGCGGCAGCGACCTGACCGTATTGATCACGGGCGAAACCGGTGTGGGCAAGGAGCTGGTCGCCCAGGCCATCCATGCCGCGTCGAAACGCGCCGGGCAGCCGCTCATCAGCCTCAACTGCGCCGCCCTGCCGGATACGCTGGTGGAAAGTGAACTCTTCGGCCACGTACGGGGCGCCTTCACCGGGGCGACGAACGACCGGCGCGGCAAATTCGAACTGGCCGACGGCGGCACCCTGTTCCTCGATGAGGTGGGTGAGTTGTCCCTGACTGTCCAGGCCAAGTTGCTGCGGGTGTTGCAAAGCGGCCAACTGCAGCGCCTGGGTTCGGACAAGGAGCACCGGGTCGATGTGCGCCTGATCGCGGCCACCAATCGCGACCTCGCCGAAGAAGTGCGCAACGGCCGTTATCGGGCCGATTTCTACCATCGCTTGAGCGTGTATCCATTGCAGGTACCGGCGCTGCGTGAGCGCGGACGGGACGTATTGCTGCTCAGCGGCTTCTTCCTGGAACAGAATCGTTCACGCATGGGCCTGGGCAGCCTGCGCCTGACCAACGACGCCCAGGCCGCACTGGTGGCCTACGACTGGCCGGGCAACGTACGCGAACTGGAACACCTGATTGGCCGCAGTGCCCTGAAGGCCTTGGGCCGCTGCCCGACACGCCCGAAGATCCTCAGCCTCAGCGCCCAGGACCTGGGTTTGCCCCAAGCCCCTGTGGATAACCCTGCCCCATCGTCCACCGGCCCGGCACCGACCCTATTGGGCGTGACGGGAGACATGCGCGAAGCGGTGGACGAATTCCAACGCAATCTGATCGCCGCCAGCCTGGAGCGGCACCAGCACAACTGGGCCAGCGCCGCCCGGGAGCTGGGGCTGGATCGGGCGAACCTGGGGCGGATGGCCCGGCGGTTGGGGCTCAAGTGATCGACCGTGCGCTTCCCGTGGCGAGGGAGCTTGCTCCCGCTGGAGTGCGAAGCACTCCCTATCGGCTGCGGCGCGATGTTGATCGGGCGACCGCTGCGCGCTCGAGCGGGAGCAAGCTCCCTCGCCACAAAAACGCCCCACCACAGGGATCTTGTTACAACGATCCCTGTTGTCGACCGCTTTCGTCCTAAAGCCTGCCCCCGACAAGTCGATAACCCAATATCAAAAGCTGTTTTGGCGATCTTCAGGCTCGCCCCACCTTTTTCCACAGAAGGTTTTTATGTCTTCCAACAAAGCCCGCGCAGATTCACTTTCGCTTCTGCTGTTTACCTTGCGCAGCGGCAAGCTGATGGCGATCAACCTGCTCAAGGTCAGTGAAATCATTCCCTGCCCACCGTTGACCAAACTGCCGGAGTCCCATCCGCACGTCAAAGGCATCGCCACCCTGCGCGGGACGTCGTTGTCGGTGATCGACCTGAGCCGCGCCATTGGCGAACGGCCGCTGGAAGATCCGGACGGCGGTTGCCTGATCGTCACCGACGTGAGCCGCTCCAAACAGGGCCTGCATGTGCAGGCGGTGAGCAAGATCGTGCATTGCCTGACCACCGACATCAAACCGCCGCCCTACGGCTCCGGCGGCGTACGTGCGTTCATCACCGGCGTGACCTCGGTGGACGGCACGCTGGTGCAAGTGCTGGACATCGAAAAGGTGATCCACGGCATCGCACCGGCGCAGATCGAAACCGCGCCGACCGAACTGAGCATGGAAGACGCCGAGGTCCTGGGCAACGCCCGGATCCTGGTGGTCGATGACAGCCAGGTGGCGTTGCAGCAATCGGTGCATACCCTGCGCAACCTGGGCCTGCAATGCCACACCGCCCGCAGCGCCAAGGAGGCCATCGACTGCCTGCTGGAACTGCAGGGCACTGCGCAGGAGATCAACCTGATCGTTTCCGATATCGAAATGTCGGAAATGGACGGCTACGCCCTCACCCGGACCCTGCGCGAAACACCGGACTTCGCTCACCTCTACGTGTTGCTGCACACGTCGCTCGACAGCGCCATGAACAGTGAGAAAGCCCGACTGGCCGGCGCAAACGGGGTGCTCACCAAGTTCTCCTCGCCGGAATTGACCAAGTGCCTGATCACCGCGGCCAAGGCCGTCGCCGAACAAGGGCGCTGACACTCACCCGCGACAAGGCAGGCAAACGCCAGGAGGCTGCGATCCTCGCGGCCTCTGAACACTGCTCCAACTTCAGGCAGCTCCGACCTCAGGCATACTCCTGTCCTGGTTCCCCTGAACAAGGACATTGTTGATGAAAACCCCTGCGCTGATGCTCCTCGGCCTCACTGCCGCCATGGCCTTTCAGGCTCAGGCTTCCAGCCCCGACGCCTGGGCCGCCTACGACAAAAAAGTGCTCGCCAGTTGCCTGAAGGCCAGCGGCCTTAAAGACCCCGAACCCGTCGGCACCGCCGCGCAATTCGACGATCGGGTGGGCTACACCGCTGTGTTGCTGCAAGGCCAATACCCACAGAAACACATGAAAGGCGCAACCGGCACCGAGTTGTGCCTCTACCGCAAGAAAACCAGGACCGCCTTCGTCACCGAATGGGACTCGATCCGCTCGACCGATGCCCCTCGATGAATGGCGCATAACTTGCTTCGCAGGGCTTATCGCGGCGTTTTTCCGGCGCTGCTTTCAGCCTATTGCCTTCGGTCGATCAATGAACACCACGTTTTCCTGTGTAGGGTGCGGTAAATGCTGTACCGGCCATCACGTTCCCCTGACCCTCGACGAAGCCAGGATGTGGGCCAATGACGGCGGCCAGGTGATTGTTCTGGTCGAGGCCTTCCTGCCCAATGGCCTCGGCCTTCCGGTGGCGCAACGTGAACATGCCGAACGACGCTCGGCAGTGGTCCGTAGCGGCACGAGCGACGCGCTGGTGGCGATCACGTTCGCCGCTTATAACGTGGGTCGTTGCCATAATCTGGACGACGAAAACCTGTGCCGCATCTATGAGCGCAGACCCTTGGTATGCCGTATTTATCCCATGGAAATCAATCCACACATCCCGCTCAATCCCGCCGCCAAGGATTGCCCACCGGAGTCGTGGGAAACGGGGCCGCAGTTGATACTGGGCGGTGAATTGGTGGACCAGGAACTGGCCCGCTTGATCGAGCGTTCACGCCAGGCCGATCGTGAGGAAATCGCGCTCAAGGAACGCATCTGCATGTCGCTGGGCATCCACACGACGGCGTTGAAGGGCGACGGATTCACGGCCTACCTGCCGAACATGGCTGCGTTTGCCGCCGCTATCGATCAAGCCCGCTCGCAGCCGTTGGACCAGGCGGCTGGCGAATGGCAGTTCCACCTGTCCGGCGAGGACGTGGCCAACCAGGTCTCGGCCAGCGGCGCGCGGGTGGTCACTGAAGCACCGGTCACCTACGCCTTCATTTCCCTGCGAGCCGCCTGAGTTTGTAAAGATCCCCTGTGGGAGCGAGCTTGCTCGCGATGGCGCCAGCCCAGTCCCTCGCAATGGACTGACAGACCGCTATCGCGAGCAAGCTCGCTCCCACAGAAGACTGGCGGCGCTGCGATTACACCCTCCCCTCTCGCCTAACCCGCGCCAGGAATGTTAGCGTGCTTGGTATTCCCTGCAGATGAGCCTTGCACGATGAAAAAAACCGTACTTGCCTTCAGCCGTATCACGCCCCCGATGATCGAACGCCTGCGCCAGGACTTCGAAGTGATCGTCCCCAACCCGTCGCACGGCGACATCAACGCGCAGTTCAACGAAGCCTTGCCTCACGTCCACGGGCTGATCGGTGTCGGTCGCAAGCTCGGCCGCGAGCAACTGCAGAGCGCCACGAACCTGCAAGTGGTCTCCAGCGTGTCGGTGGGCTACGACAACTATGACCTGGCCTACTTCAATGAACGTGGGATCATGCTCACCAACACCCCCGACGTGCTCACCGAAAGCACCGCCGACCTGGCCTTCGCCCTGCTGATGAGCAGCGCCCGGCGCGTGGCCGAACTGGACGCCTGGACCAAGGCCGGGCAATGGCAAGCGACGGTCGGCCCGCAGTTGTTCGGCAGCGACGTACATGGCAAGACCCTGGGCATCGTCGGCATGGGCAACATCGGCGCAGCCATTGCCCGGCGTGGCCGGCTGGGGTTCAACATGCCGATTATCTACAGCGGCAACAGTCGCAAGACCGAGCTGGAAAACCAGTTGGGCGCACAATTTCGCGAACTGGACCAATTGCTGGCCGAAGCCGATTTCGTTTGCCTCGTGGTGCCGTTGAGCGAGAAAACCCGCCATCTGATCGGCCAGCGTGAACTGGGCCTGATGAAGCCGAGTGCCATTCTGGTCAACATTTCCCGTGGCCCTGTGGTAGACGAACCCGCGCTGATCGAAGCGTTGCAGAACAACCGCATCCGCGGTGCCGGGCTGGATGTCTACGAGAAAGAGCCATTGGCCGAATCGCCGCTGTTCCAGCTGAAAAACGCCGTGACCCTGCCCCACATTGGCTCGGCGACTCACGAAACCCGTGAGGCCATGGCCAATCTGGCTGTGGATAACTTGCGCAGTGCCTTGTTGGGTGAGCGACCGCAGAACCTGGTCAACCCGCAAGTCTGGAAATAAATCCTCCGCAAAAGCCCCCGGGGGAACACACCGTGGCGAGGGAGCTTGCTCCCGCTGGGCTGCGCAGCAGCCCCCTGCGGTTTATCTGACGCATTGCGGTGACAGATAGACCTTGGGGTCGCTTCGCAACCCAGCGGGAGCAAGCTCCCTCGCCACAGGTTTATCTCTGGACGTTATATGTCAGCGTGCGCCCAAGGCGACATTCGTCGCCACCGGCCGTGGCTTGCGGAACACCAGCACGTTCCCCAGCATCACCAGCACCAACCCCACCAATGCCGGCACTGTCCACTGGTAGCCCTCGACAAACGCCGAGACATTCAACGCCACCACCGGGAACAGCACGGTGCAATACGCTGCCCGTTCCGGCCCCATGCGCCCGACCAGTGTCAGGTAGGCGGTAAAGCCGATCACCGACCCCGGGATGACCAGGTACAACAACGAACCGATGTAGCGCGTGTTCCATTCCATGTTGAACGGAATGCCTTTGAACCCACACCACACCGCCAACATCGCTGCGCCATAAGCCATGCCCCAGGCATTGGTGGTCAATGGCTTGAGGCCGGCTTTCTGTTGCAGGCTCGAGAGCATGTTGCCCGCCGAGAAACACAACGTCCCCAGCAGCGCCAGTGCCAATCCGAGCATCGTTTGCGGGCTTGCGCTGTGGCCGGCCAGTTCCGGCCAGAACAACAAGGCCAGCCCCGAAAGCCCCAGGGCGCCTCCCAACAGCACGTTACGGGCAATCCGCTGACCGAAGAAAACCCGGGCATTGAGGGCGTTCCAGAGGGTGGCCGTGGAAAACACCACGGCGACCAAACCACTGGGGATCCACTGGCTGGCAGTCAGGAAGCACATGAAGTTGATGCAGAACAGGCACAGGCCCTGGGCAACGCAAATCAAATGGCCGCGCCGGTTCATCACCTGCAAGCGGCGGCTGAGCAGGAGCATGGCAAACAGGATCAGCGCCGCGAGACCGAAGCGATAGACAATCGACACGGGGATGGCGACCACGCCCAACTGCAGTTTCAGGGCGATCCAGGTCGTGCCCCAGATGAGCACGGTAAGCAGGTACAACGAGAGGTTCATGGTGACGGCTCCTGACAATGACCTTCAGTGTCACGCCGCCGCAGCTGCGGCACTTGCATAAACTTGCGGTTTTGTCGGCTGGCGGGCTGGCAGGAGCGGGGCGAGGGAGTAGGATGCAAGGCGTTGGAGAGAACCGATCATGCCCACATTGCAAAGCCTGCAAGTCTTCCAAGCCCTCAACAGCTCGCCCAATGCTCGCCTGGAGCACAGCGCCGAGCTCGGAGACGGCATGGCGGCCGCTTTGTGGAGCAACCATCACGATGCCCAGGACTACGAGGCGCCGACCCACCATACGTTGTCCTGCTACATCGCCGGTGGCACCGGTACGTTTCGCCGCGAACGACCCGATACCACAGGGGCGCCGGGCAAACTCTGCGTACTGCCCGCCGGCCATGAATCGGCCTGGGTCATCAACGGCGACATTCGCCTCGCCCATCTGTATTTCAGCGCTGAACAATTCGCCCTTGGGTGCATCACGCTACTGGACCGCGAACCGCGGCAGGTGCAATTGCACGAGGAGACATTCCTCGACGACCCGCAGCAGGCGCATCGCTTTCGCCAGTTGATCGCGCTGAACTGGGACGAGCCCGGGGAACGCCTGTTGACCACCAGCCTGGCCCATGACCTGCTCAACCACCTGCTGCTCAGCCAGGTCGGCCAACGCCAGGGGCTTCGCCTCAAGGGCGGCCTGGCGGCTCACCAGCGGCGGTTGCTGGTGGATTACGTCGACAGCCACCTGGCCGACCCCATCAGCCTCGGGCAATTGGCGACGTTGTGCGCGTTATCCGAATACCACTTCGCGCGGATGTTCCGCGAAAGCTTCGGGCTGCCGCCCCATCAGTATGTACTGGCCCGGCGCCTGGCTTGCGCGCAACACTTGCTGCGCACCACCTCACAACCGTTGGGCGAGGTGGCACTGGCCTGCGGATTCGCCAGCGCCAGCCACTTCACCAACCGTTTTCGCCAGACCTTGGGGGCGAGCCCCGGGGAATATCGACAGGCATTCTTGCGCTAGGCGCCACCGCGCTCCAGCCAAATGAAACAACCCGGCACTGATCCCGATTGCCGTAGCCACTGCCGCGCCTCTACAATGCGAACAATTCTTGTTCTCTAGCACAGCTCAGCGCTGTCGGGATGTTCCTCGTTGCCGCATGCACACACCGTCGAAGTGCTCTACAACGCCCATCACAGTTGGCTCAACAGCTGGTTGCGAAGAAAACTCGGGTGCCCCGACAGCGCCGCCGACCTGGCGCAGGACACCTTCATGCGCGTACTGACGACGCGCAATCCGCAGCCTGTCCTGGAACCCCGCGCGTTCCTTACGACCATTGCCAAGCGCGTACTGTTCAACCATTACCGCCGCCAGGACCTCGAGCGCGCCTACCTCGACACCCTCGCCCAACTGCCGGAGCAAGTGACGCCGTCGGAGGAAGAACGGGCAATCATCCTGCAAACCCTGACGGAACTGGACCAACTGCTCGATGGGTTGCCGCGAGCGGTCAAGCAGGCGTTTCTGCTGGCCCAGGTCGATGGCCTGACCTACAACGAAATCGCCCGTGAACTGGGGATTTCCCTGGCAACGGTCAAGCGCCATCTGAACAAGGCAGCGATGCGCTGCTACTTCGCCTTATGACCCCGTCGATCAACGGCGCACCTGACGTCAGCGCCCAAGTCGCCGAGCAGGCCGTGCACTGGCTCCTGGAAATGCAGCAAGGCCCACTCGACACCCGCCAACAGCAAGCCTGGGAGCAATGGCTCGATGCTCATAGCGAGCATCGCCGCGCCTGGGAACATATCCAACGGGTCAATCAACGGCTACGCAGCGTATCCCCTGCGTTAGCCCATGCGACCCTCAATGCACCGAAGTCCGCCATGCGGCGGCGGGCGCTCAAAACGTTACTGGTACTGGGGGCCGGCTCAACGTTGGCCTGGGGCCTGCGTGAACGCCAGTGGCTGCCACCCTTGATGGCCGATTTCCGCAGCCCGGTGGGCGAACGGCGTCGCCTGATGCTGGATGACGGCAGCCAGTTGCAGCTCAACAGCGGCAGCGCGGTCGACGTTCGCTTCGACGCTCAACGCCGCTTGATCCGCCTGCTGGAGGGTGAACTGTTGTTGACGGCGGCCCGGGACCCCAGGCCCCTGCACGTACTGACCGCCCATGGCCGGCTGGAAAGCCGCAACGCCCGGTTCAACGTACGCGAATATCCGGAACACACCCAGGTGGCGGTGTTTGAAGGCGAGGTGGACATTCACAGCCGACACGGCCCGTCTTCGTTGCTGGGTGCATCACGGCAACTGAGCCTTGGCATCAACGGCGCCGGGCCCGCCACGGCGCTGGATGCCAACAGCGGCGCCTGGACGGAAGGCATGCTGATAGCCGCGCACATGCGCCTGGCGGACTTTCTCGACGAGCTCGGCCGGTACCGCCGCGGCCAATTGCACTGCGACGAGGCGGTCGCCAACCTTCTGATCTCCGGAACTTATCCACTGGACAACAGCGAACGAATCCTCGATCTGCTGGAGGTCAGCCTGCCGGTCAAAGTACGCCGCTTTACCCGCTATTGGGTCTCGGTCGAGGCTCGTGCTTGAACCATGACCGTCCTGCTGGAAAAAAAACACGCAACCGTGAGCCGTTTTCCCCGCCTCGGGTGACAGAGAAGGAAAGCCACTTCGATACAACCTTCTCGGGATCCTCATCCATGCCGCAGCAACCTACCCGTCTCACCCCGCTCGCCCGTACCATGCGTCAATGGCTCCTGGGGGCCAGCTTGAGTTTCGTCGCACTGCCTTGCGTACAGGCTGCCGATGCCAAGGCCTATCACATCGCGCCGTCGTCACTGGAAAACGCCCTCAATCAGTTCGGACGCGAGGCCGGGGTGTTGATTTCCTTCGGCTCACAGACAACCGCTGGCCTGCAGAGTCGCGGCCTGGAAGGCAGCTACAGCCCGGAGCAAGGGCTGAGCGCGCTGCTCGAAGGCACAGGCCTGCAAGCCCGGCCCGAGGGAGATAACGCCTTCAGCCTGCAACCGGCCACCACCACCGCGCTGGACATCGGCACCACCACCGTGGTCGGCGACTGGCTCGGCGACGCCGCGCAAGCCAATGTCTTCGAACACCCCGGCGCCCGTGACGTCATCCGCCGTGAAGCGTTCGAACGCCAAGGTGCGACGCAGGCGCGGGATGTGCTCAATCGCATTCCCGGCGTCAACGCACCGGAAAACAACGGCACCGGTAGCCATGACATGGCGCTGAACTTTGGTATTCGCGGGCTCAACCCACGCCTGGCCTCACGCTCCACGGTGCTGATGGACGGCATCCCGGTGCCTTTCGCACCTTACGGCCAACCGCAACTATCGTTCGCGCCGGTCAGCATGGGCAACATGGACGCGGTGGATGTCGTGCGCGGCGGCGGCGCAGTGCGCTACGGCCCGCAAAACGTCGGCGGCGTGGTCAACTTCGTGACGCGGGCGATTCCCGATGCACCCACGGTAAAGGGGGGCTTCCAGACCGAGACGAACCCATCCTCCAGCCATGACGGTTTCAAAACGTCCTCCAATCTGCTGGCGGGCGGCACCGCCGACAACGGCTTGGGCGGTGCCCTGCTGTATTCCGGCACCCGCGGCGGCGACTGGCGCGAACACAGCGACACACAAATCGATGACCTGATCCTCAAGGGTAACTACCAGTTGGACGAGGCCAACAGTTTCAATGCCATGGCCCAATATTACGAAGGCGAGGCCGATATGCCCGGCGGCCTGAATGTGGCCGACTACGATGCCAACCCGTATCAATCCACACGCCCGAACGACCGTTTCTGGGGCCGTCGCACCCTGGTCAATTTCGGCTACCGCTACCAACAGGACCGCCGGGAATTCACCGCCAGCACGTTCTTCACCAAGACTTTGCGCAGCGGCTACCTGGACCAGGGCACCTTCCTGTCCCTGTCGCCTCGCGAATATTGGGTCCGCGGCCTGGAAACCCGTTTCGCCCAAGGCTTCGACCTCGGCCCCACCAGCCATGAGGTCGGCGTCGGCTATCGCTACATCAACGAGGCGGGCCATGAGCTGCGTTATCGCACGCCCATCGCCAGCAACGAATTGCCGACCACCTCCAGTCGCAACGACCGTGATACGCGTGGGGGCACCGAGGCCAATGCGTTTTTCATCGATGACCGGATCGACATCGGGAAATGGACCATCACGCCGGGTGTTCGCTACGAAATGATCGAATCCCAGCAGACCAACAACCTGACGAATGTGAAGTACAAGGGCGACTACAACACGGCCTTGCCGGCATTGAACGTGCTGTATCACCTGACCGATGAGTGGAATCTGTATGCCAATACCGAAGGCTCGTTCGGCAGTGTGCAGTACAGCCAGATGCCCAACCGTGTCAGCAGCGGTGAAGTGAAACCGGAAAAGGCCCGCACCTGGGAGCTTGGTACACGCTATGACGATGGCAACCTGCGGGCGGAGATCGGCGCATTCCTGATCAACTTCGACAACCAGTATGAAAGCAACCAGACCAACGATTCAGTGATTGCCCGCGGCGAGACTCGCCACCAAGGCATCGAAACCAGCATCAATTACGCCCTTGATGGCCTGAGCCCTGCACTGGCCGGTTTCGACGTGTATGCCACGTATGCCTTCGTCGATGCCACCATTCGTGAAGACGGGCCGAACAAAGGCAACCGCGTGCCATTCTCTTCGAAGCACAAAGGCACACTGGGCGTGGGTTATACGGACGGGCCGTGGAAGCTGAACCTGGACAGCACCTATCAGAGCGCGCAGTTTGCCGACAACGCCAACACCCGGGCTGAAAGCGCCGACGGCAGTACCGGCAATATCCCCGGCTACATGCTGTTCAGCAGCCGCGCTGCCTATGATTTCGGCCCGCAACTGTCGGACCTGAACGTGGCGGTGGGCGTGAAGAACATCTTCAATACCCAATATTTCACCCGCTCGTTCGACGACAACAACCGAGGCAAGTACGTGGGGGAGCCGCGCACGCTGTATGTGCAAACGTCCGTGGCGTTTTGATTCGGGGCTACGGTGAACCGCTGAAACAAGACGGGCCTGCGATTGCAGGCCCGTTCGGTGGGTGACTTTAAGCGATCAGGCTCAGCCGTTGAGTGCGGCCCGTTCGTTCTCCAGGAATTCTTCTTCCAATAGCGCATCGGCCAAGGCAACGGATTCGGTCGGTGTCGCAATGGCAGCGCGCTTGCCGCGCAGTTTGCCGAACAAGTGCTCCAAGGCGTTTTCAAGCTTGGTGGCCGCCCCCTCGATCGCCAGTTCCAGCGTATCGGCCTTGTGCGTCACGGAAATCGGCTGGTGGCCTTTAGGCCGCGCTTCAAGCTGGCAACGCAGGTCATGGGGACCGGGCTTGTCGCCGTTCTCGTCCCGCAAATGAACCTCGACCCGTGTCAGGTCTTCTTCATAACGTTCGAGCGTGCTTTCGATGGTAGTACGTACCCACTCCTCCAGTCGGATGCTGCTTTGAATATGGTTATCGCTGTTGACTTGGATTTGCATAGTTCATCCCTTATTTCAGCTAGCTCGCCGGGGGCCATCGACGTGAATGCAACGGCCCCTTGAATACAGAGTCGGGCTGGCGGAAGAACAATTCAACCCCTGGGAAAATATAAATATCCATTTGCAAATAAAGCCGGACAACGGGCAAAGGCACTGTTAAGGTCGGGAGTTGCCCCGCCCTGCCCACCCGCCGCAAATCGCCTCCCCTGCTGCACCGTCAACGAACATCCGCCCGTTATTGCCCCGAAACGGGCAGCCGCATTCCAGACCGTTCGGCGCTTGGGCGCCGGGATCATTGTCCGACGGTTTTTCCGGCATGCCACTTGCTAACTCCCTGTAGGCGCTGCCGCAGACTGCGACTTTCGGTTTGAAGCCTGCCCAGCCCTGGAAAATTCGAGATGAACACGATCATGGAATGGCCGATGGTCCAGTGTTGCGAACTAATCCCGATCACGGCCGGTCAACAACTGCACGTTCAATCAGGCGGTGACGCATCATGGACAACCCTTTTCAGATCATTACCGACGCTTTTGCGCCGCACTATCAAATCAACCTGAGTATCCAGGGCCTGGATGGCAGCATCATGCTGACCCTGTCCAAGAGCGGGCGCATCGTCGCCAAACGCATGATCAGCGCCCAGCAACGCAACGACCCGGAGCGGCTCAAGCGCCTGGTGCAAAGCATTCAGTTCGGCATCGCCATCGAGCAGGGCCACAGTGCCGTGGCCATCCTCGAAGCCATGACCGGCGGCGACAACATCAAGCTGCCACCACCGCATGCACAGGGGGCGGCACCTTCTGCCGCCGGCCTTTAAATCTCACCCTTCTCCACTTCGGCATGTTCGCTGGAGCCCGCGCCGACCTTGCGGTGCGGGTGCTCGATCTTCACCGAAGGGAACTGCGACGAAGCGTAGCGCACCACCAGGATCGAAAACGCCAGCAGCAGGATGCCACCGCACAGGTAGATGATCCCCAGGTCGGGCGGGCTGTGGTGGGAAACGTTGGAAATCAGCAACCGCGTCAGCGCGGTGATCGCCACGTAGATCAGAAACCGTACCGGCATATGGTTGGTCTTGAAGTAGATCCCGACCATCGCCCCCAATTCCAGGTAGATGAACAGCAGCAGGATGTCGTCGATCTTGATGTGCCCCGCCTCGAGCATCTGCAAGAACTCCATCACCGCCGCCCACGCGGTGACCGCACCGATGGCGAACAGCGCCAGGTAGTGGAAGGTCTCGACGAACAGGTTTCCCAGGGACTCGGCCAGTTGATGGACGTTCTGGCGCAGGTTCTCGGCCCAGTTTATTTTCACGATGTAGTTTCCTTAGGTCGGCTCGACCGGATGATGCGGATTGGACGTGACGGTTGTTCTGCATGCAGAAAAAAGGCCAGCGACTGAGGGTGAGATGGCGATAGGCTGGTATCCGGCACTTTTGGGCGCTTCATTCGGCCTTGTCGCGAGCAAGCTTTGCTCCCACACAAGCTTTGCTCACACACGCTTCGCTCTCACATGCCGAAATCGGTCTACATTAAAAAGCCACTATCCAAAGCAACAGGATTCGCTTATTCTTTTGCCTGTATATAAATACAGTAGTCGCAAAGACAAACCAATGTGAAGGCATGTGAGGTGGTGAATGGCCGTCGAAGTGGTATACCGCAGCAGCCGAGATCTGGAGCGCTTGTTCATGGATAAAGCCGAAGCTGACCGTCATGACAAAATGCTGGAGCTCGCCGAATTGCTGGCCGAAGTGTTGCAAAAAGCCGTTCCATCGCTGAGCGAGCAACAGGTCGAAGAAGCCGGGATCTACATGGCGAAGAATCGGGATGTGTTCGCCAAGGCTTTCAAGAGCCAGCCGGACGCCTTGTCCGAACTGCTCAACCCGTCGGACGAGTAACCCAAAAAGATCGCAGCCTTCGGCAGCTCCCACATGGAACAACCGTGTAGGAGCTGCCGAAGGCTGCGATCTTTTTAGTAATAACGACGCGGATCCGAATCGATCAGGCTCGCCAGCTTCGTCAAGGCGAAGCGCAGTTCGTCCTGACTGGTGGGCGACATCAACACCAACCGCACGCACCGGGTGGTACCTGAACGCTCAGCCTGGAACTGGGTGCCGCTGAGCACCAATACACCGTTGGCCCGGGCAAGCATGGTGAACTCGTCGCTGGTCCATGGCTCGGGCAGTGTCAACCAGACGTGATAGGAGTACGGCTGGGTCTTGAGCTCGAAATTGGCAAAAATTTCCCGGGCGATCGCTTGCCGCCCCGCCGCCTCGTTGCGCTGGATGCGGATCAGTTTCTTGTCCAGGCCTTCGGTAATCACATTGCTGGCCAGCTGCGCCGTCAACGGCGACGGCATCCAGACACTGCTGCGGACCATCGAAGTCAGGCGCGACAGCAATTTCGGCGGGCTGTAGATGTAACCGATGCGAAGCGCCGGCATGACCGATTTCGACAGGCTGGTCAGGTACACCGAACGATCCGGCGCAAAGGCCGACAACGGCTTGATCGACGGATCGGTAGCCAGGAAGCCATAGATGTCATCGTCCAGGATGATGAAATCGAATTCCTCGGCCAGCGCGGCAATCTGGGCCCGACGTTTCTGCGACATGATCGCCGCCGTCGGGTTCTGGCAGGTCGCCACGCACACCAGCATCGCCGGCTTCTCTCGCAGGCACAGTTCGCGCAAGGCTTCGGGGATGATGCCTTCGTCATCCATCGGCACGCCACGCAGGCGACGCTCGAGGCCGTGGGCCAGGGAAATGATGCCGGGATAGCACAGCGCCTCGCAGAGCACCAGGTCACCGGCGTTGGTCAGGGCGCTCATCGCAACCATCAAGCCATGCTGGGCCCCGGCGGTAATCACCACTTGCTGCCATTGCGCGTCGGGCAATGAATGACGCAACCATTGAGCCCCCGCCTCACGATGCGCCGGGTGACCGCCGTCCGGCGCGTAATCCAGCGCGCGCGCGAAATCGGTACTTTTGGCCATGCCCACCAGCGCGCCGCGCAACCAGTACTCCAGGGTCTCGCTGTAGGGCTTGATGATCGAAAGATCAAGCAGTTCGGATTGCCCCAGGTTCAACGGCGCAGCGGCGCTGTTGCTGGCCGGCAGTTCCAGCTGCTTCTGGTTGAGCACATAAGTGCCACGCCCCACTTCCCCCTGCACCAGCCGACGCCGATGGGCTTCGCTATAGGCCCGGCTGATGGTGCCCGGCGTGACATTCAAGGTAGTCGCCAGCTCCCGCAAGGTCGGCAAGCGATCACCCTCGTTCAGCACGCCGTTGTTGATATCGCGCGCCAACGCATCGGCAATCGACAAATACATCGGCTGGCTGAACTCGCTTAGCTGGGGAACCCACATGAATGATCACTGCCCATCGTAGAAATGATGAATATCCGAGCATATCACATGGAGGTTAGGCAACTAATAATTCGACACACCCGCCGAATTGAGTCGATTGATACGATTATTGAATCGTTAATCAATGGGACATGAAGAAATTTTTACAGCAAATAATATCAATATAAATCAAATAATTAACCACAAAAATCACTAAAAAAACCCCGCCATGGCAGAAAAATATCTCGTAACAATCCCGCCACCTATTGAATCAACTCAATTCATTCAAATACACTGATCTCGAATCGAAGCAATCGACTCAATCATCCACTGCGGGCTCCTGCCGCGCCAAGTCGAGACATCATGGACACATTCAGAAAGGATCTATCCCTGTCAGCGATCATCGCGGGTTTCATCGCCGTGATCATTTCCTACGCCGGCCCGCTCATCATCGTGTTCCAGGCAGCCAAGGAAGCCCACCTGCCCGATGACGTGGTGTCTTCGTGGATCTGGGCCATTTCCATCGGCAGCGGAATTACCGGCCTGCTCCTGAGCTGGCGCCTGCGTGTCCCCGTCATCACCGCGTGGTCGACACCGGGGGCGGCATTGCTGGTATCGATGCTGCCCACCGTGACCCTGCCCCAGGCCATCGGTGCCTATGTGGTGGCGTCGGTGATCATCGCCGTGGTCGGTTTGTCCGGGGCATTCGACAAACTGATGAGCCGCCTGCCCAAGGCCATTGCCGCCGCCATGCTCGCCGGCATCCTGTTCCGCTTCGGTGCCGAGCTGTTCACGTCGATCAAGCTGCAACCGGCGATGGTGCTGGCGATGATCGCGGCCTACCTGGTCTTCAAGCGTTTTTCACCACGCTACGCCATTCTGTCGGTGCTGATCATCGGCTGCGCGGTGGCTGCCTCGTTCGGTGAACTCAACAGCAACTCGATCACCATCGCCGTGGCCCATCCGGTCTTCATCGCACCGCAATGGAACTGGCACGCGATCATCAACATCGGCCTGCCACTGGCGCTGGTGACCTTGACCGGCCAGTACGTGCCCGGCATGGCTGTATTGCGCACCTCGGGCTACAACACGCCAGCGCGCTCGATCATTTCGGTCACCGCGATCGGCTCGGCCCTGATGGCCCCGTTCGGGTCCCACGGCCTTAACCTGGCGGCCATTACCGCAGCGATCTGCACCGGTCGAGAAGCCCACGAGGACCGCGACAAACGCTACATCGCCGGGATTGCCTGCGGAGTGTTCTACATCCTGATGGGCACCTTCGGCGCGACCCTGGCCTCGGTGTTTTCCGCACTGCCAAAGGAATTGATCGCCTCCCTCGCCGGCCTCGCCTTGTTTGGCGCGATCAGTGCCGGGCTGACCGGGGCCATGGCCGATGAGAAGCAGCGGGAAGCTGCGCTGATCACCTTCCTGGTGACGGCCTCGGGCATGAGCTTCCTCGGCCTGGCCGCCGCGTTCTGGGGGCTGATCTTTGGTCTCGTGGCGCACTTCGTGCTGACCTACACCCGGGAAAGCAAAGCCGCCGCTATCGCCGAGGGCAGCCGACCATGATCGCTCGTTACGACTTCATCGTGGTCGGTGGCGGCATCGCCGGCGTCTCAGCCGCTTATGAACTGGCGGGCCATGGCAGCGTCTGCCTGCTCGAACAGGAACAGCAACTGGCTTATCACACCACGGGGCGGTCGGCCGCGATCTCGATGGAAAGCTACGGCAACCAGCAGATCCGTTCGCTGACCTGTGCGTCCCGACGCTTTTTCGAGAACCCGCCCGAGGGTTTGGCCGAGCATCCGCTATGGGCGCCGCGGGGCGCACTGATCGTGGCCCAGGCGGCACGGGTGGACAAACTCAAAGCGCGTTTCAACGCCGTGCTGGAGCAAGTGCCCACGGCCGAGCTGCTCGACGACAAGCACGTGCAAGAGCTGGTCCCCTACCTCGCCGAAGGTGCCTGGAGCGCAGGGATCTACGAGCCCAGCGCCTTCGACCTGGATGTGCATGGCATTCATGGGGCTTACCTGAGTGGCCTGCGTGCCCGTGGTGGCGTGGTCAAGCGCGAGACCGAAGTGCTGCGTGGCGAATATCGTGACGGGCACTGGCGCTTGCACACCCGGGACGGCCAGTCCCTGCAAGCCGCCATCGTGGTCAACGCCGCGGGGGCCTGGGCCGATGAAATCGCTGAGCGCTGCGGCGTGCCCAAGGTCGGTGTCCGGCCGTTGCGGCGCACCGTGCTGGCGGTCGACCCGCAGTGCGACGTGCACCACACGCCCTACCTGGGCACGGTGGACGAGGACATTTTCATCAAGCCTGAAGCCGGGCGCCTGATCGTCTCCCCCTGCGATGAAAGCCCGTCGTTGCCCTGCGATGCATTGCCGGAAGAGCTTGACCTGGCCATCACCATGGATCGCCTGCAGAACACCACGCGCCTGCGCCCCCGCTCGATCATCAATAAATGGGCGGGGCTGCGCACCTTCGTCGCCGACCGCTCGCCGGTGCTTGGCCAGGACCCGCAGCAAGAGCGCTTTATCTGGCTCGCCGCCCTTGGTGGCTACGGCATCCAGGCCGCGCCCGCCATTGCACGCCTGTGCAGTCATGCGGCGCTGGGCATCGCCATGCCGGCCGACCTGGCGGCACTGCAACTCAACTACCAGCACTTTTCCCCGGCCCGCTGCCGCGACGAGGAATTTTCCAGCCTGGCCGTCAAGCAGGTTGCCGATTTGCACTAACCCATCCACTTAACAAGGAACGTCACCATGCAAACCACCGCTCAAATCCAGTCCGCCACCAAACCTTTCCTGGGCGAAGAGAACGTCATTTTCACCGACAAGGCGCCACTGCCACTGGGCACCTACTCCCAGGGCATCAAGGTCAGCCACGGGCAGACCATCTACCTGTCGGCACAGACCCCGGTCTCGGCGCTGAACAACGAAGTACTGGCCAAGGATTTCGAAGGCCAACTGCGCCAGACCCTCGACAACCTGGTGCAAATGGCCGAAGCGGCGGGCGGCACCCTGGCGAACGTGGTCAAGGTCACGGCGTTCATCACTGACTTGAGTGAGTTCCCGACCCTCAACCGCGTCATGGAAGAGTACTTCACCAAGCCCTATCCGGCCCGCACCACCGCCGGCGCCAGCGCGCTGGCCCGCAATACCCTGGTTGCCATCGACGCCATCATGGTGATCTGAAACACCTTCTGTCAGCAGAGTGCCCGTCGGTCCGGTGAGCCGGATCGACGTTGGCAAGGAAAGCACCAGCACAGCGTACTTTCAGAGGGTGACCATGAAAAATTCGTACAGAGAGTATGTATTGCAGTGCCTGGTTTGCGATCGAAGCTACCAGCCCCATGAGGTCAGCTACTACTGCCCTCATTGCAACATCGACGGTGCCCTGGACGCGCTTTACGATTACCCGACGCTCAAGCGCGAATGGTCCCGGGACAGCCTGGCCCATGACCACGCCCGTGGCATGTGGCGCTATGACCGCTTGATGCCGTTGAGCTCGACGCAGTTCATTCCACCGTTACTGGTGGGCAATACGCCGCTGTACTCGCGCCCGGAACTGCTCGGCAAAGGTGCCCGGATCAAAGTCTTCGTAAAAGACGAATCGCGGCAACCGACCGGGTCATTGAAGGATCGCGCCAGCGCCCTGGCCGTGGCCCACGCCATGCAGTCCGGTGCACGCACCGTGGCGGTGGCCAGCACCGGCAATGCCGCTTCGGCATTGGCCGGAATGAGCGCCAGCCTGGGCTTGCACAACGTCATTTACCTGCCCAAGAGCGCACCCCGCGAAAAGCTCGCGCAGATGCAAGGCTACGGCGCGGAGATCGTGCTGGTCGACGGGCAATACGACGAAGCTTTCGAACAATGCCTCAACGCTTGCGAAAAACATGGCTGGTACAACCGCACCACCGGGATCAACTCGTACATGAGCGAAGGCAAGAAGACCGTCGCCTTCGAGATGTGCGAACAACTCAACTGGCAGGTGCCGGACCTGGTGTTCGTGCCCGTCGGCAACGGCTGCATCCTGGGCTCGGTCTACAAAGGCTTTTTCGACTTGCTGCAATTGGGCTGGATCGAACGTATCCCACGCCTGATCGGCGTGCAGGCCGAGCACAGCAACTTCATGTACCGCGCCTGGCGCCACGACCGCTCGATGCAGCAAACCGAACGCCTGCCGCCCACCAGCCTGGCCAGCAGCATCAACGTGGCGCTGCCGCGTGATCGTCTCAAGGCCATGCGCGCGGTGACCGCCAGCGACGGCGAGTTCATTTGCGTCAGCGACCCGAGCATTGTCGCCGCCGCTTCCCGATTGGCCGCCAGCACCGGTGTGTTTCCGGAAGCCGGCGCCGCCAGCGCCTTCGCCGGCCTGCTCAAGTACGCAGAAACGCACCCCGACACACCGCAAACCGCCGTGATCCTGATCACCGGCAGCGGTTTGAAAGACACCTCCATTTTTCTATCCGATTCGTCCAAAAGCCAGCCACGGGTGTTGCCACATCACGTGACTGCGCCACCGGCCGAAGCGCTTATCTAAGGAATCCACACCATGAGCCTGCAAAATTTCGATCCCGCCATTGCCCGCCTGATCGACCGCGAGCGCAATCGCCAGGAAACCCACCTGGAGCTGATCGCTTCGGAAAACTACGTCAGCGAAGAAGTGCTCCAGGCCCAGGGCTCCGTGCTCACCAACAAGTACGCCGAAGGCTATCCGGGCAAGCGTTACTACGGCGGCTGCAAGGTCGTCGATGAGATCGAGAACCTGGCCATCGAACGCGCTCGCAAGTTGTTCAACTGCGAATACGTCAATGTGCAGCCGCACTCCGGCTCCCAGGCCAACCAGGCGGTTTTCCTGGCGGTACTTGAACCCGGCGACACGATCCTGGGCATGTCCCTGGCCCACGGCGGCCACCTGACCCACGGCGCCTCGGTCAATTTTTCCGGCAAGCTCTACCGGGCCTTTTCCTATGGCCTGGACACGGAAACCGAAACCCTCGACTACGAAGAAATGGAAGCCCTGGCCCGGGAACACCGGCCGAAAATGATCATCGCCGGGGCCTCGGCCTATTCGCGGACCCTCGACTTCCAGCGCTTTCGCAAGATCTGCGATGAAGTCGGCGCCTACCTGATGGTGGACATGGCGCACTACGCCGGGTTGATCGCTGCCGGCGTGTACCCCTCGCCGGTGGGCATCGCCGACTTCATCACCTCCACCACCCACAAAACCCTGCGCGGCCCCCGCGGCGGCTTGATCCTGGCCAAGGCGCAATACGCCGCCCTGCTCGACAAGACAATTTTCCCGGTGTACCAGGGCGGCCCGCTGATGCATGTCATTGCCGCCAAGGCCGTGGCCTTCAACGAAGCCCTGGGCGACGGGTTCAAGCATTACCAGCAGCGGGTGATCGACAACGCCCGGGTCATGGCCGATGTGCTGACCCGGCGCGGGTTGCGGGTGGTGTCCGGCGGTACCGACTGCCACATGTTCCTGCTCGATCTGCGCTCGATGAACATCACCGGCAAAGACGCCGAGGCGTTGCTGGAAAGCGCCCACATCACCCTGAACAAAAACGCGATCCCCAATGATCCGCAAAAACCGGCGGTCACCAGTGGCATTCGCATCGGCACCCCAGCGCTGACCACTCGTGGCTTTGGTGAAGCGGAATGTGCCGAAGTGGCGAATCTGATCGCCGACCTGCTGGAACAACCGGACAACGCCGCACGCCTGGATAACACCCGACGCCGGGTGATGCATTTGTGTGAATGCTTTCCGGTGTACCTGCTGAGGTAATTGCAGCTGTGGGAGCAAAGCTTGCTCGCGATGAACGATGACTCGGTTAGCCTGAACAATCGCGGCGTCTGCATCGCGGGCAAGCCTTGCTCCCACAGCTAGGCTGCTTCACTGCTACCCATTGCTTCCTTTTGATTTTCAGCGGTACAGCAGGCGCTCTGCCAACTCATCGGCCACCCGCGCCGGTGAGCGCTTCTCCGCCTGGGCGTGGGCGAAGACTTCCGTGAGCCGGGCGCCGATCTTCGACAAATGTGCGGTGATCGTCGACAGTTCTTCGCCGCGATGCTTCAGCGCGACATAGATCAACCCGCCGGAGTTGATCACGTAGTCCGGCGCATAAAGAATCCCGCGCCTTTCCAACTGGTCGGCCACCTGCAGGCTGCTCAACTGATTGTGGGCCGAGCCGGCAACGGCCGAGCAGCGCAGTTGCGCCACGCTGTGGCTGTTGAGCACCCCACCCAGGCCGCAGGGGGCGAGGATGTCGCAGGGGGTGCTGAGCAGGGCGTCGTTGGCGATCGGATGGGCGCCCAGTTGCTCCATGGCCAGTTGCACCTTGCCAGGGTCAATGTCGCTGACCAGCAGTTCGGCACCCGCCGCGTGCAGTTGTTCGGCCAGGGCATAACCGACATTGCCCAGGCCCTGGATCGCCACCCGCAGGCTTTCGAGGTTATCGCTGCCCAGGCGGGCCATGGCGGTGGCACGAATGCCGGCAAAAACGCCCATTGCCGCGTGGGGCGCGGGGTCTCCCGAGGCCGTGGTGCTGGTGACATGGCGGGTCTGCTGGGCGATGCAATCCATGTCGGCCACCGATGTGCCGCTGTCGATGGCCGTGATGTAGCGTCCGTCCAATTGCTCGATGCAACGACCAAAGGCTTCGAACAGCGCCGCCCGACTCTCGACATGGGCCGGACGCATGATCACCGCAACCCCGCCGCCCACGGGCAAGCCGGCCAGCGCCGCCTTGTAGCTCATGCCTTGAGCCAGGCGCACGGCGTCTGCCACGGCACTTTCGTCGTCGGGGTAGGCAAGATAACGACAGCCCCCCAGGGCTGGCCCGGGACGGCTGCAATGAATAGCAATCACCGCCTTCAACCCGGTCGTCGGGTCTACGCTTAGGTGCAGCGATTCAAGGCGGGAGCTTTGCATGAGAGCAAACATCGTAAGGCTCCCGAATCACTTTTGTTTGTTTCGCCAGTATAGGCGTGCAGTCGAAAATTGCTGGAGCACGCCGGAATAAGTCGCCAGGGCGGTCAGTCTTTTTCGGCATAACCTGTGACAGCGGCTGTTCGAGACTGGACGAAAATCCATGGCAGGGCTAAAACGGGAGCATAGCCCGGAGAGTTCGATGAAACCGCGCCAAGCCTTTTTTGACTGTCTGCACCGCTCACCACCGGCGCTGTTCGAAGCGGCGTTGTGGATCGCTGCCGAACATGATCGCGACGTCGACGTCCCGGCCTTGCTGAAGGATTTCAAGGAGCTGCAACAGCGGGTCAGCCATGGCCTGCCGATGCTGCCTGTCAGCGAGCTGGGCCAGCCCTTGTTGCGACGGCTCAATGACCTGGGTTTCGCCCAAGACGACTTCACTCCCCTGCGACCACGCGCGGCGTTGCTGGACCAAGTCCTGGCCCGCAAGCGCGGGCAGCCCCTGGCCCTCGGGTTGATTGCCCTGGAACTGGCCCGTGGCCTGGAAATTCCGATGGTCGGTGTCAATTTCCCCGGGCATTTCCTGTTGAAGGTGCCCGGCGCCGATCACCTGCTCGATCCGTGCGGTGGGCGCCGGTTGTACCCCAATGACTGCCGGGAACTGCTACAGCGCCAATACGGCGCGAACATGCTGCTCAAGGCGGAACACCTGGTCAACGCCGAGCCGATGCAGATGCTGCAGCGCCTGTCGCGCAACCTGCGCCAACTGCATCTGGCGAACGACGATTACATCGCGGCCCTGATCGACGCCGAACGGGTGCTGGAACTGGGCAACGCCAGCGCCGCCGATTACCTGGCCCGCGCCAGCCTGTATCAGCGACTCGATTGCCCCAACGCCGAACGCTTCGACCTGGAGCATGCCCTGATGCTCAGCGACGATCCGATCCAGCGAATCCGACTGACTGAGCGGCTGGGGCATTTGCCGCCGAATTCGGTGGTGCATTGAGCCGGTGGACTTTGTTCCGGAGCGATGACAGCCCTGTGGCGAGGGAGCTTGCTCCCGCTCGGTTGCGCAGCAACCGCCAAAAAGCTTGGGGCCGCTTCGCGTCCCAGCGGGAGCAAGCTCCCTCGCCATAAGATCACCTGGTCGTCAGACCCGTGTAAGCCCTCAGGGGGTATCCGGCTGCTTCGCCGGATGCGCCTGTTGGAACGCTGGATGCACAGCCGCCAATGCCGCCACGCGACGGATCCGTGGATACCCCTGCAAGGAAACATTGAACCGCTCGGCCGCATACAACTGCGGGATCAAGAACACATCCGCCAACCCCGGCAGCGCGCCGAAGCAGTAGCCGTCGTCGCCAATCAACTGCTCCACCGCCGCCAGGCCCTGGCTGATCCAATGCCCGATCCACTCTGTCACCTGCGCTTCATCGTGGCCCCACTGCCGCAGCTGGTTGAGCACGCTGACGTTGTGCAGGGGATGAATGTCGCAACCGATCAATGCGGCGACCCCACGCTCGTGGGCGCGCACCGCCAGGTCGGCGCTGAGCAGCGGCACCTGGGGATAACGCTCCTCCAGGTATTCGATGATGGCCGGCGATTGCACCAGCAACGCGCCCTCATCGGTACGCAGCGCCGGCACCCGGCCCTGGGGGTTGATCGCCAGGTAGGCCGGCTGGCGATGCTCGCCCCCAGGGGCAGCGATCAGGTTGACGGGCAAGGCCTGGTAATCCAGGCCCTTGAGCGCCAACGCAATGCGCACCCGATAGGACGAGGTGGAGCGGTAGTAGGTATAGAGTTCCATGCACTCCCCCCCTCAACGCGCCGGCAGGATCTTGCCCCGGCACTCGCCGAAACCGATGGAGGCGAAACCCTCGCGGCGGCAACGGGCCCGCAAGATGATTTCGTCACCGTCCTCGAGGAATCGGCGCACTTCGCCAGACGCCAGTTCGATCGGTTTCTTACCGCCCTCGGTGATTTCCAGCAGGCTGCCGAATTGATGGTTTTCAGGCCCCGACAAGGTGCCCGAGCCAAACAGGTCGCCGGCCTGCAACTGGCAGCCGTTGACGCTGTGGTGCGCGACCATTTGCGCCACGGTCCAGTACATGTACCGGGTGTTGCTCAGGGTCAGGCGCTGGGCCGGCAGGTTCTGCTCGACCATGGCCTCGGTCAGCAACAGGACTTCCAGTTCGATGTCGAAGGCACCGCCGGCCTGGTCCCGCGTGTCCAGCAGATACGGCAGCGGTTGCGGATCGCCTTCCGGACGGGCCGGTTGCGGGCGGCGGAACGGTTCCAGGGCCTCGGCCGTGACCACCCATGGCGAAATGCTGGTCAGGAAACTCTTCGACAGAAACGGCCCCAGGGGCTGGTATTCCCAGGCCTGGATATCCCGGGCCGACCAGTCGTTGAGCAGGCAGAACCCGCCAATGTGCTCGGCGGCATCGCCAATGGGGATCGGTTCGCCCAGCGCATTGCCCTTGCCGATCCAGATGCCCAGCTCCAGCTCATAGTCCAGCCGCGCACACGGGCCGAAGGTCGGTTCGGTCTGGCCCGCCGGCAGGGTCTGGCCCCTGGGACGGCGCACGTCGGTGCCGGACGGGCGAATGGTCGAAGCGCGACCGTGGTAACCGATGGGCACGTATTTGTAGTTGGGCAGCAATGGATTGTCGGGGCGAAACAGCTTGCCGACATTCTGCGCGTGTTCGATACCCACGTAGAAATCGGTGTAATCGTTGATCCTGGCCGGCAGGTGCATCTGGCAGTCGGCGGCGAGGAGCAGCAGCTTCGCCTCCAGCGCTTCGACCTTGCCGCGCAACGGACTGTCTTCGCGCAACAGTTCCAGCAGTCGTTCACGCAGGGCAACCCGGGCGCTGCGGCCCAGGTCGAAAAAACCATTCAACTGGCCGCCGGCCATGGCTTCGACGGCTTGTTGCGCCGCGCCATCAAACAAGCCCGCTTGCAGCGCCACCTGCAGATCGAAAATCCGCTCGCCAATCGCCACGCCGCAGCGCAAGGCACCGCCATCGACGCTGAAGACACCCAATGGCAGGTTCTGCAACGGGAAGTCGGCGTGGCCGTTGGCACTGGCGACCCAGCTACGGTCAGGGGAACTTTGAGTCATGGTTATCTCCGGGTCGGGTCGAACGTGACAGGCAGCGAGGCCCAACAAGCATCGTAGTCGGTTTGCAGTTGCGGGCAGTCCAGGGCGAAACGGCTTGGGCGCAAGACCTGGCTGGTCTCGAACATGAAGGCCATGGTGTTGTCGATTTTCGCCGGCTGAAGATCAGCGTTGATCGCCTTGGTGCAGGTCTCGCCGTCCGGGCCATGGGCGCTCATGCAACTGTGCAAGGACGTACCGCCCGGCAGGAAACCTTCGGCCTTGGCATCGTAGGCGCCCTGGATCAGGCCCATGAATTCGTTCATCAGGTTGCGGTGGAACCACGGCGGACGGAAGGTGTTTTCCGCCACCATCCAACGGGGCGGGAAAATCACGAAATCGAGGTTGGCCAAGCCGTGGACGCTGGTGGGCGAGGTCAGCACGGTGAAAATCGACGGATCCGGGTGATCGAAGCTGACCGTGCCAATCGTGTTGAAACGGCGCAGGTCATACTTGTACGGCACGTTGTTGCCGTGCCAGGCCACCACGTCAAGAGGCGAATGATCCAGCTCGCAACCCCACAGTTCACCGAGGAATTTCTGCACCAGGGTGGTCGGTTGCGCGAGGTTCTCGTAACGGGCGACCGGCGTCAGGAAGTCCCGCGGGTTCGCCAGGCCGTTGCTGCCGATGGGCCCCAGGTCCGGCAGGCGCAGCGGCGCGCCATGGTTTTCGGCGAGGTAACCCCGGGCCTGCGGGTCGAGCAGTTCAACGCGAAATTTCAGGCCCCGGGGCAGCACGGCGATTTCCAGCGGCGCCAGTTCCAGTACGCCCAGTTCGGTGGCGATCCGCAGCCGTCCCAGTTGCGGCACGATCAACCACTCACCGTCGGCATTGAAAAACACCCGCTCCATGGAGCGGTTGGCCCGGTAGTGATAAAGGCTGACGCCGGCTGGCTTGTCCGCGCCGGCATTGGCCGCCATGCACACCAGCCCGTCGAGGAAATCGGTGGGCTCGGCGGGAATGTCCAGCGGGTTCCAGCGCAGGCGATTGGGCGTGACCTCACCCAGCGGGCCACCCGCCAATTGCCGTTCGAGCCTGGTGAAGGCCGGGTGATTGGCCGACGGCCGGATGCGATACATCCAGGTACGCCGCGCTTCGCTACGGGCCATGGTGAACGCCGTGCCAGAAAACAACTCGGCGTAGAGACCGTACGGGGCTTTCTGCGGGGAGTTCTGGCCGATGGGCAAGGCGCCGGGCAAGGCTTCGCTGGCAAATTCGTTGCCCAAGCCTGACTGGTAAGCCAGGTCCGACATGGTGGAATCGAGGTTCATGGAGCCTCCTGGGACTGCGGCCTGTCACTCAATGGAGTGGTTGAGGCGCACCGGGTTATTTTTATCGTAATTCAATTACGCATAACGTAATTTGCTCGACGGCGACCGTCAAGCTATAAAGACGCCCATTCGCCTCTGGACCCTGCGCCTCCATGGAAACCCCGCTCAGCAACGGTAAACAGAAAGTCCGCTCGGCCGAAGTCGGCACCGACATTCTCAAGGCCCTGGCCGAACTCTCCCCCTCCACGTCCCTGTCGCGCCTGGCCGAGCACGTGCAGATGCCGGCGAGCAAGGTCCATCGCTACTTGCAGGCCTTGATCGCCAGCGGGTTCGCCGAGCAGAACACCGCCACCAACCACTACGGCCTGGGCCGCGAGGCCCTGCGCGTGGGCCTGGCCGCGTTGAACGGCATGGACGTGCTGCAAGTGGCCGCCCTGCCCCTGGCCGAGTTGCGCGATGACTTGAACGAAACCTGCTTCCTGGCGGTGTGGGGCAACCATGGCGCGACCGTGGTGCGTATCGAACCCGCCGTGCGGGCCGTGACCGTGGTGACGCAACTGGGCTCGGTGTTGCCGCTGCTCAGCTCGTCCACGGGGCTGGTGTTCAGCGCCTATCTGCCAGCGCGCGAGACGATCGGCCTGCGCGAGCAGGAAGTGCGAGACACCGAGCACCACGCCCTGGCCGATGATCGCGCCTATGCCACCCTGTGCGAGCAGATTCGCCGCCGTGGCCTGCACCATGTGCACGGTTTGCTGATGCCGGGCGTGGACGCCTTGTCCGCCCCGGTCTTCAATGCGGTCGGCGAAGTAAAGGCTGTGATGACCGTCGTCGGCCCGACCTCGCTGTTCCACGCCGACGAAAACGGCCCGGCGGCGCAACGACTGTTGGCGGCGACCCGGGCCGTGAGTTGGCGGATGGGGTATGAGGCGGGTCCAGGATCAGCCCAGGAAATCCGGGACAATCCTGATCACTAGATCATTGAGATGCGGGATGATCAGTTGCGGATGGAGGTGGCGCTCTTCGCCGCTGAAGCCGACGGTATAAATGCCTTGCTGGCTGCCCTTCGAATGGAAGGGAATCACATCGTTCTTGAAATGACCCAGTAGATACTCAACCAGCCTCTCGGAAGACAACACCATGCGCCTGCCGAGGCCATGGTCAATAAAACTGGTCACATACACGCCCTCTGGATAGATGTTGGGTGCATGAACTTTCAAAGCCCCATGAACATCCTCGGCGGTCAATGGCCTGAGGGGGCGCGGGGATAAATCGATTGCAGGTTTTTCCGTCAAACTTGCAACGATGTCTATGACGATTTTTTCAAAGGCGATCAAGTCCAGGGTCTTTAGCCGATCTTCGGCAGCAAAGGAATAACGCCTGCTGAACACATTACTGATTCCTTGTGTATAGGTTGGCAGACTTTGCTTTTCAACCCAGGCCAGCGTTTCCTCGAATAACGTTCGAGAAATTCCTGTTTCGAGTTTGGGGAAGTCCATCAACGTGTTCACATAGGCCGTGAATGGGTTGACGTCCAATGGCTCCAGGTAATGATCCAATAGCACCTGCACGGCAAAATCCACGCGCGTGTTTTTCAGTGCTAGCAGTCTTTCGGAGTGAGAAGAAAACAACGGGGTATTCATAAGACATCCTTGTCATTTCATGGGCTCGAACTTCCTGTTCAAGCCGTTATGGGGGGTGCGCGATGCAACAACATGGCATCCGGTCAACTGAAGCGGCAACTTGAGAGTTGAACTTCAGTCAGGCCGTTATACACAGACCAGCGCCCGACTGTAAAAAAGGCAAGTGTAAGCGTGCGTTAGGGATGGTCTGAAGTAGCCATGTATTCTGGCTGCCTTCAGCCTCCGCCGATTTAAAAAATGGTGAGTCGATCAAAAACTACTGTTGGTCGAGTTGTGCGCATTGATCAGCCTAGCGAACTGACGCAGAATCGTGGTCTCGTACAGCGCCTCTTCCATCGCTGGGTCTGGCTCATCGGAAAACTCGGCGGGTGGCGTCAGGCTATTCTGCCAAATGCAGGACGCCTTCTTCAGAGTTTTCTAAAGGATTTTTTGTTCCACTTAAAAATTGGCGTAACTATGAAGAGCGGAGTAGGATTCACCCATACAGCGTCAACTGCACAAAATCAATAAATCAAACAACACTAATAGCAAAGATTAAAACATAGCCAAAAGGAACCCATGAATAAAATATTTCTGACATCAACGCTACTATTTTCACTAAGCGCACTTGGCCAAGAGCTCCCTCTAGACACGTCAATCAAAGACCTCCCCCCCTCCTTGGCAATTAAAGTCAACAAGGAAATACAGCTAGAAGTTTTTCGCGATAAATATAATGTGTATCGCCACACAATAGAAAGCTCATCCACAGACCCCAGAGGCTTTATTATTAGCTGCGACCACCTGCAGCGCCTCAAAGAAAATACAACCTTACTGCACATCTCAAACGTACAACAATCAGTACTACCCATGCTAAATAATGCCAACGAAAGATGGAATGAATACTACCTTGATTTTTACTTCTCTTCTGACGAAATCCCCAAGAGTGATAATTGCGTTTTACAAATCTCTTCCAAAAGGGAACTACCGCCCTCTACCGTAGGCGAGGCGCTGAATTATACCGATGGTTATTTTTCTTTTATCGACAGCGATCCATATGCCGACCTTGATGATGAAACCGCACAACAAATCATCTTGAAGAAAATTGCCAATCTAATCGAAAACAACTCATACAAAGAGTCACTCCTGTATTTTTCCATGCTTGAGCGCCGTCAACAGGATCTGCCCGAGGACTTTTACTATTACTATGCCAAATCACTGAAAATGTCTGGCGAGTCAAAAAAAGCAATGATCTACCTTAAGAAATACCTCGCAAAATACGGCAAGACAGGAAAGTATTATGAACGGACCACTCAACTAATATCCGAGATGTAGCAACTATGTTGATGCATAAATATTCCACTTCACTTTTAGCGGCTATCGTGCTGACCACACACGTTCAGATAGCCAGCGCCGCAACCCCTGTGTATGGAGAGGCTCAGATAGTTGGAGAAAAAGATCTCAACTTAGCGAGAAGGAATGCCGCATACCCTAGCCAAAGCGCCATCGAGAACGCCATAAGCTCATACGGATGTGTGAAAATCGCCACTGAAAAACAGGCCCCAGACTGCAAACAGAACCGCAGAGGCTATTGGTTCTGTAAAGGTGTCACATACGCTTGGTGCGCAACAAATGAATCAACAAAAGAACTAAAGCAACCCGCCACTAAAGTTTCTTTAGCAGATCAAATCAAGGAAGCAGATGAAAACTCCGAAGAGACCACTGCGAAATCCGCACAGAAAAAAAGCTTAGCCGAACATTTCAAAGAAGTGGAACAGAGCGATGCTGACCGCTCAGCAGCTTTAGAACGTAAGTTTGAAAAGCTAGACGCCGCAACCTCTGAAGAGACACCTCAACCGAGCTTCACCAAACTCAATAAACTTAACCCTAGCGAGATCGGCACGAAACCAGAGTCCAGAGAATGGAACAGCATAGGGGAAGCAATTGTTCAGGGAGAGATTCAAAAAAAAGAGAACGAACAATTGGCCAAAGATAAACAAACAAAATCCGAACATGACAAAGCCAAAACAACCGAAGCCCGAAACGACTGCATTAACTTAAAATCTCAACAAGATCAATGCATTATCAACTTGTGCGGCCAAGAAATCACAACAAAAAAAATATGCACTGAATTCAGCAAAAAATACAACCCATCCAACAACACTCCAAAAAAAGGAGAGGCGAGCATAATCATCCCACAAATAAGCACCTGTATAAAATATGAAGAAAACCCAAATTTTCAAGAGCGCGAAAAGTGCCTATCAACAATAAAAAACACTTCAAGCTGTGGCATTGACAAAATCACCGACATTGACAGTTGCATCTCCAAACGCATCAAAAACTAACTTAGACCTATAACAACCTCCTATACAAAAAAGAGCAAGGCGAGAGCAGCTATTATCCTAGCCAACGCTTACAACCCAACCCTAAACAATGTTTTGCACACCAACTTCAACCCAAAATCCTTCAAGTTAGCTTTAGGCAATCCTTCTATTATAGAACCAAATAAAAAGCCCATAGTCCAACTTGAAACATGAATTACGCCTTCACTAAGGATGGCCGAAAAAAGCTCCCCTCCAAAAGATAAAGCCCAGTAACCTAGCAGGTTACAGACCTTTCACTTCTTAACATGCGGTTTTTTTCAGAGCTTCCTTAGGTTTCAAATCACTCATTGCCGCTACCCCATCACCCCCATGCCCTTGGCTTTTGCCACCGCCTGGGTACGTCGTTGCACACCCAACTTGCTGTGGATGCGACGCGCATGGGTTTTCACCGTGTGCAACGAGATGAACAACTGTTCGGCAATCTGCTGGTTTGAATGCCCTTGGGCAATCAGCTCCAGGACCTCCAGCTCGCGATGACTGAGCAAGGTGTCCTCGGCGGTGACAGGCGACTCGGCCTGTTCTGCCGATTGGCCCCAGCGCAACAGTTCGGGCTGGCGCAAGCGCAGTTCGCACAACGCTTGCTGGGCCCGCCAGCACGTGACTCGCTTGAGCCCCTCTTGCAGCAGTGCGCGGGCCTGGGCACGATCGCCGGACAACCAGACGACCTCCGTCAGCACCAGGTGCAGTTCGGCTTCCAGGCTGTGCATTTCACCGTGCTGCGCCTGGGCGATCATGGCCTGCAGGCGCGCCTGTGGCGCCTGCGCCCGCTGCAAGTAGACTTCGGCCAGCACCAGCAGGTATTCAAGTCGCGCAATCAGTTCCAGGGTCGCGGGAGGCGCGTGCTTGGCCTGGGGTCCGCGAAAATGCCGCAAGACGCGGGTCAAGGCTTCATGGGCCAGTTCCGCCCGCCCCTGTTGCAACCAGAACTGGCAGCTGGTTTGCAACAACACGCCACGGTAAACGGTGTCGGGAATGTGGCGCTGCTGCATGACCCGCTCGGCATCGCGCAGGTGCATGAAGGCCTCGCCGTAGTCGCCCTGGTTGGCAGCCAGGCAGGCCTTGCCGAGAAAGCCATAGAGCACCTGTTTGTCCTGGCTGTGCAGGCCCGTTTCCAAGCCCGTTTGAAAGTGCTCGGCGGCCCGTTCCTCAAACCCCATGCGCAACGCCAGGCGCCCGCGCCGCAAGGCAATCCGTCCCAACAGCGCAGAAAAGTCCTGGCCCGGTTTATCCAGCAGTGCCTGGACAGCGGCCAGCAAATGATCGGCCCGATGCGGCGCGCCGCGTTGCTCCAGGACCTGGGCGTGGTCCAGTTCCAGCAATCCTTCAAAGACCAGCGAACCCTGCGCACGCGCCAGGCATAACGCCTGGCGGTTGATCCATTGGGCCGAGGCCAGTTCGCCAGCCAGCAGCGCCTGCTGCGTCAGCCCACCCAGGCACAGCACCCGTTGGGACCAGGCCTCGGGGTCCAGGCTGGCCTGGGCCTGGAGGAAATGTTCGCGCGCCGGTTCGCCATCGCCCGAGAGGTGCAGCAACCAGCCGCGCAAGACCAGCCACCTGGCCAGCACCTGTCGCTGCCGACAGGCCGAAGGCTGCGGCAGAAACCTGGCCAGTTGCTCGATGCATGTCGACGCCTCATCGAAGCGTCCGGCGAACAACAGCGCAGCGGTGACCAACCCCACCGACTGCGGCGTATCAAGGGTCAGCGCTTCGCCTTGTTGATCGTGCAAGCTCAGCAACAACACCACGTTACGGCGCTGCAAGACGTGCTCGAAATTCAAATGCTGCAAGAAACTGACCGCGGTCTCGAACTCCTCGGCCAACATGGCTTGCTCGAACGCCATTTGCCAGTCCTGCTCGGCGGCAAACCACTGGCAGGCCCGGCGGTGCCAGGAGCGCCCCTGGGACCAGGGCTCTTCACGCACCAACCGGGCCAGGGCCGGGAAGATTTGCAACCAATCCGAGGTCTGCTCCCACGGCTCGATGAAACACCCCAGCTCCAGCAACAACGGCAGGCATTGGGCGCCCACCGTGTCGCCGAACAAGTGCTCGCACAGCCGGGCATTGAACCGCGGCAGATGCGCCAGCACGCGCCAGGCCTGTGCCAGGTCCGGAGTCAGCGTGCTGAACAGTTCGTACTCCAGGTAGTCGAGCAAGGTCCCCGGCCGCCCCGGTGTCGCATGACTGCGCGCCCATTCGCAGCGCTCGAGCAGGGTGATGCGCACACCGGCACACCAGCCACCATTGCGCTGAATCACCTCGCGAGCCGTGCGGGCAGCCTGGGGGCCGGGCAGATGACGAAGCAGTGGCTGGACATCATCAGGGGTGAAGAACAACGCCTGCGGATCAAACTCGTGCAGTTCGTCATCGAGCAACAGTCGCGGCCAGTTGCAGTGGGGGCGGCGGCGGCCATTCAACCACAGGTGCAATGCCGGGCTGCTGGTGTTCAACAAACGGTCGAGCAGTTGGTCCAGCTCGGGGTTCGGCACCCGGCAATAGTCGTCCAGGAATAACCAGGTGGGGGTTTGCAAACGCGCCAGGTGGGCCAACAACCCCGTTTCGTCCAGCACCGGCAGCCCGAGGGTCTGCGCCAGGCGCTCGCACATTTGCACCGCGCTTAACGCCACGCCCCCCAAGGGCAACCAATGCAGCCGACAGTCGCTGGGCGCTTGCAGGAAGCACTCGGCGAACAACGCACTCTTGCCGCTGCCCGCCGGCGCGCAGAGCAGTTTGACCCGCGCCTCGGAAGCCAGCAGCGGCTCGCTCAGGGACCGCCGCGGCAGATGTGTCGAGGACAGACGAGGCAGCAATCCTGGACGGTCCGGACACGGAGTCATGGCGGTCATGTGGGTGATCCTGTTTATTGTTATCTCACCACCCTAGTCCTGTGTCGCCGACCTTTGGAGAAGTATTCAGCGCGCTGATTGTCGCTCATAAAAAAACGACCGGCAGAGGGGCTGCCGGTCGATCACGATTATCAAGTCAGGCACAACCTTGTGGGGAAAGGATTCACCGTGGGAGCAAGGCTTGCCCGCGATGAACGATAACGCGGTTCAGCTTTCAGACTGCGGTGCGGCCATCGCGGGCAAGCCTTGCTCCCACTGATAAATCCACTCGCTACCGTTCTCTTTCCAACAGTCAGACCTTACCGAACCCCGGTCGAACGCAGCGCCGCCGGCGTGTAGTCGGCTGCCCGGGCTTCGAAGCCGTACTCGTAGCTGTGTTTCTCTTCGTTCTTCATCCCCAGCGCGATGTAGCGGCCGGCGATGATGTCGTAGAGCGCCTCCAGGGTGTAGCCCGGGTTCTGATGGTCGTAGTAGAACTGGGCATGACCTTCGGCCACCCGCCACAGTTGACCGCGACCGTCGTAGTGGTCCACCAGCGCCGCCTGCCAGCTGTCTTCGTCGAAGTACATGTGGCGTTTGGCGTAGATATGCCGCTCGCTGGGCTTGACCGTCCCGACCACTTCCCAGACCCGGTGCAGTTCATAGCGGGTCAGGTCCTGGTTGATATGACCGGCCTTGATCACGTCATCGTACTTGAGGCTGGGCGAATCAAGCTTGTAGCTGTTGTACGGGATGTACATTTCCTTCTTGCCGATCAGCTTCCAGTCGTAGCGGTCCGGCGCGCCGGAAAACAGGTCGAAGTTGTCGGAGGTGCGCAACCCGTCGGCGGCGGTGCCCGGGCCGTCGTAGGCCACTTGCGGGGCACGACGCACACGGCGTTGGCCGGCGTTGTAGATCCAGGCCAGGCGAGGTTCCTTCACTTGGTCGAGGGTTTCATGCACCAGCAGCACGTTACCGGCCAGGCGTGCCGGGGCGGTGACCTCCTGCTTGAAATAGGTCAGTACGTTACTGGCCTTTTCCGGGTCGGCATCCTTGATCAGGAACGGCACGGCGATTTCTTCTTCGAAGCGGATCGGCGTGAAGCCGCCATTGGTCTGTGGCGTAGCCTGGGTAATGATGCGTCGCAGGTTGCCGCCGTGATAACGGGTGATGTGGTTCCATATGACTTCCACGCCGTTCTTGGGAATCGGGAAGGCGTAGTAACGGTTGCCGGTGAAGTTGGACAAGCCGTTACCGTCGTTGATGGACGTCACGTTGAGGGCGCTGCGCTTGGCCGACTCGTAGATTTCCGGCGGCAACGCGACACTTCGATGGGTCGGGTAGACCGGGATCTTGTAGGTCTCCGGGTAGCGTTTGAACATCGCCACCTGCCCTTCGGAGAGCTTGTCCTTGTACTTGTCCACGGTCGCGGCAGTGATGGTGAACAACGGTTTTTCATTGGCGAACGGGTCGGCCAAAAAGCCCTTGCTGTCCACCGCCCCGGCGTTTTTCGCGATGCCACCGGTCCAGGCCGGGATCGAGCCATCGGCATTGCCGGCTTTTTCCGCGCCCAACGGCGTGAGGCTGGTGCCCAGTTTGTTCGCTTCCTCCGGCGAAACCGCCGCCATCACGTTCGCGGCCAGCAGGCTCAAGGCCAGGGCACCGCATTGCAGGATCATCTTGCGCATTGGGTTTTCCTTGTCAGCCAGATCAGAAGTTCACGCCGAAGCTCAGCGCGAGGAAATCGCGGTCTTCGAGAACGTTGTAATCGCCGCCAAAAAAGTCGGTGTAGCTCAAGCTGGCGGTGTAGGTGTTGCGGTAATCGGCATCGACACCAACGCTGATGGCCTTGGCGCCTTCGTTGAACAGACCGTTGGGGCCATAGCCGGCCACGTCGTGGGACCAGGACACATTGGGCTTGAAGTTCACTCCGCCGATCACGTTGGAGTAATCGAGAATCGCCCGGGCGCGGTAGCCCCAGGACGTCGAGGTGACGAAACCATCGGTGTCGCCCTGGAAGCCGTATTGGCCATAGACCGAGTCACGGCCATAACGCAGCTTGTCCTTGGACTCCAGGCCACCGACATGCACCACCGCAGCCTCACCGACCAGGGTCAGGCGATCAGCCCCCAGCACCTGATCGAAGAAGTGCGTCAGGGTGCTCTGGACCTGGGTCACTTCCTTGCGCCGGTAACCGGTGTTGTCGGCTCCCGGTGCGGTCGCGATGGGCGATGCCGCGCCACCGGCAATCGGGTTGACCAGGGCCAGGGTCAGGTCGTTGGTATTGACCTGCACCGGCGCGTTGGGACGGTAGCTGACTTCCCCGGTCCAGGCGGTGCCGGTGGGCAACGTCGTGGAGAAACTGGCGCCGTACAGGCGGATGTCTTCCGGGTATTCAAGGTAGTACCCACCACGGCCCAGCATCACGCTTTGCGCCAGACCCGCACCGCTGCCAGGGGCCAGGCCGTTGGCGATCGCGACCATTCCCGGCAACGCCGCCAGCGTCGACAGCCCCGCCGTGGTGGTCCCGACGGTAGGCGTACGGCTGTGGTAATTCATGAAGTACAGGCCATACTCGGTGTCATCGCCGAGCCAGCGCAACGCCGTGCCCCACTGGCCGGAGTCGCGAGCGTCGCGGTCGCCGCCACGGGGAATGATCACCCCTTCGCTGGACACCTGGATCTCCTGGCCGAATGCCTGGGTCAAGGGCACGAACGGCGCAATCGCCGGACTGCCCACGGTGTAACCACTGGTGCAACCATCGGCCACCACGTCATTGCCGAAGAACGTGCCGCAGTTATCCACCACGGTCTGATCCCACTCCAACTGGTAGAAACCTTCGATGGTGAGCTTGTCGGTCAGGCCCTGGGAGGCGAACAGCATGTTCACCGGGATCAGGCCTTCCTTGATCTCCGCACCGGGGCGACGGAACGCGGACACGTCCACCGGGTTGATGCTGTTGATGGAGTTGCCGATGAAGGTGCTTTCCCCCCAGCTGACCACCTGCTTGCCGGCGCGCACGGTGCCTGGCAAATCGGCGATGGAATAGTTGTGATAGACGAAGGCATCGAGAATCTGTGCCCCCGAGGACTTGGCGCCTTCCTTGCGATTGCTGTCGCTGATGTCCTTGAACTCGCGGCCCTCATCCTTGAGCTCGAAGTCATACCAGTACTTGCCACGCACGAACACACCGGTATCGCCGTACTTGAGCTCGAGGTCGTGCAGGCCCTTGAAGATTTTGGAAAAGGTCTCGCCTTTCTTGAAATTCAGCCGTCCGTCATCACCGGTGGAGGATTGGCCTCGCCCGCCGTTGACCGTGCCGACCAGGTCTTTGTCGGCATCGCGCATGCCCCAGCTCGCGCCCACGGACAGCGACGAATCGAACTGACCCTCGATCTCGCCAATGTTGAATGAAACGGCCTGCGCCTGGGCAGAGCAACCCAAGGCCACCGCGACGGCCAGCGCCTGCGGCTTGAAGATGGCGCGCATTGTTATTGTTGTCATGCGTCTTCCCCGGTGAGTGACAGAGGCTTCACCCTACTGCCGCACGCCATGGGCGATAAGCGCACCAAGGAGGTATTCGCGCTGTACCTCAAAAGGATTACAGCCCCTGCGGGACGGGCGTTTGCGCGCCCCATGGACGGACTGGATGATGGGCCATCAGCGCCACGCATATTCCTGCCCCGCCTGCGACTGTTACGCGCCCTGCAACGGTGCATGTCCGGATCCGGGCTGTTTCCCGTCGGGCTCGTTCCCTATGCTGGCCGGGCTTGCAGGGCAACGGGCCTGCAAGCGCAAGTCGCCATGGCTTTCCCTCCAGCCTGGCGCACCGTCATTCGGATGGATTGGTGTATCGGTCCATCATCCCGTGTTTATCGACGTTGGTTTGTAGCTCCTTTGCAACGTCACGCTTAGGCCGCTGCTTTTTGCAGCGGCCTTTTTTATGTGCGGTGATTTCCGAGTTAAAACTTCTTGTTTCCTACGTTGCTGTAGGAAATCCCCGGCGCGCGCTTTGCCTGGATGTTGAGCCGTGTGAGATAGGGCCCTATCGAGACCACCGCGAACCTGGCGGCCCGGGTGAACAAAGAATTGTCCATCAGCACGCTTGCCGCGCCTGGCGGCAAGCGGCACGGGCGGTGAGGTTTAGATAGCGTGGCGTTGCAGATTCGCCATCATTTCTTTCAAGGCTTCCAGGTTGTCGTTCGGGTGTACCGCATCCTCGAAGTCGCAGATCTGCTGCCAATGGGCGGCGACGTCTTCGGGCGAAAAGCCTTTGCGCGGGTCGAAGCCCGCACCCAGGCTGCGCTCCCAGCGCACCTTGCCCATCCAGCCGCCGCCCACTTCGAACAAGCCGGAGGTTTCCTGGCAGGTCTCACTGGCCAGGTACACCACCAGCGGGCTGACGAGTTCGGGCTTGAGTTGTTCGAACACCTGCGGCGGGATCAGGCCTTCGGTCATGCGGGTGCCGCCAGTGGGGGCGATGGCATTGACCAGGATGTTGTTCTTGCGGCCTTCGATGGCCAGGGTCCGCGTCAGGCCATAAAGGCCGAGCTTGGCCATGCCGTAGTTGGATTGGCCGAAGTTGCCGTAGATGCCCGAGGTGGACGCGGTGAAGATCACCCGCCCGTAGTTTTGCTCACGCAGGTGCGGCCATGCGGCCCGGGTCACCTTGTAGGCACCCTCGACGTGGACGCGGTAGACCAGGTCCCAATCGGCGTCGTCCATTTTGTGGAACGTCTTGTCCCGCAGGATCCCGGCATTGTTGACCACCACGTCGACGCGACCGAACGCATCGAGCGCGTTTTGTACCAGCTTGTCGCCATCGGTGACCGAGTCGTGGTTGGCCTCGGCGATGCCGCCCGCCTCGCGGATTTCGGCGACCACCCGATCCGCTGCCGAGGCATTGGCCCCTTCCCCTTGCGCCGAGCCGCCAAGATCGTTGACAAGCACTTTCGCGCCTTGTCTGGCGAACAGCAACGCATGGGCGCGTCCCAGGCCTCCGCCGGCTCCCGTGACGATCACGACTTTATCTTCGAAGCGCACAGACTCACTCATGGCAGAACTCCAGCAGGCGGACAGGACAATGACCACGAGTGTCCGGCACCTCTCGGCCGGTCACAATCAACACGACTGCCAGTGAATGGTGGCCGATAAGGCGGGGGGATGATGCAGGCCCAAGCGACGGCAGCGCATTCGATTTTCCTGCTGGCCAGGGGACCGCTATCGCGAGCAAGCTCGCTCCCACAAGGGATTTTGTTGTTCACAAATTCCGTATTTACAATCGACCCACTGTGGGAGCGAGCTTGCTCGCGATAGCGGTCTTTCAGTCAGAAGAGATGTCGTCAGGAACAGGCCATTTGTCTGTGCGGCGCGACGATGGTTTCGCGAAACGCCAGGTAATGCTTGAGCACCTGCACCGGTGCCTCGGTGTGCGGGTAATGCCCGATGTCGGGCAGCAACACCGTGTCCGGGTTTGGGATCAGGGCCTCGTAGCGCGCCACCATGTGTTCACCGGAAATCGGATCGACCGCACCGTCGATCACCCGCAACGGCACTTCGCCGCGCTGCATCGCCAGCACCCAGCGATCACGCTGCACACGGCGTTCGGGAATATAGCCGATGAGTTTGTGCATGATCCGCGGACCGTGATGAGCCTCCACGAGGCTCCAGAAGTCATCCAGCTCGCTTTCGGTAGGGCCGGTCCCGGGGCCGAAAATCTGCCGAAAGTTGCTGGCCAGGCTTTCCCGGGAGAACATCCGCCCCAGCAGCCAGCCCAGGGGGCTCAACAAGAGTTTCTGAGCCCATACCGGCCGGTGTGTTTCGGGGAACAGGCCGCCATTGAGAAAGACACAACTCTCAAGGTGGATGCGTGCTTCGTAATGCCGGGCGAGCAGTTCCTGGGCCACGCTGTCACCGTAATCGTGGGCCAGCACATGCACCGCGCCCTTCACATTCAAGTGCGCCAGCAAGGCTTGCTGCAGATCGGCTTGCTCCAGCAGGCTGTAAGCGTGATCCATCGGTTTGGCGGAATCGCCGAAACCGAGCATGTCGCACGCGATCACCCGGTAGCGTTGCGCCAAGGGTTGCCACAGGTAATGCCAATCCCAACTGGCGGTGGGAAAACCATGGATCAACAGCAGCGGCTCACCCTGGCCCGCCACCCAGTAACGGATGGCGTGGCCACGGAACAGGAAAGTCTGGCCGCGCTGGCGCCAAATACGCAGGGGAATCTGGGCCAGGGGCATCAGCTTCTATACCCGGTGTCTTGTTGATCAAGCTTGCGCAGCAACGCCGGCCAGGCCAAGGCGCCGCCCATGCCTTGGGCGCTTTTGGTCACCCCGGCGATCATCGCCCGGGCGCCGGCCAGAATCTGCGGTTCGATGGCAATCAATTCGGCCCCGCCGTTCTGGGCCAGGACCTGGATGTCACAGGCCCGTTGAAAGGTGAACATCATCAGGAAGGTGTCGGCGATGGTTCCGCCGCATGTCAGCAAGCCATGGTTGTGCAGCATCAGGAAATTGCTGTCGCCCAGATCGGCCTGCAGGCGCGCCTTTTCTTCGTGATTCAAGGCCACCCCTTCGTAAGCGTGATAGGCCAGGCTCGACAGCACGAACAACGCTTGCTGGCTGATCGGCAACACGCCTTGCTTCTGCGCCGACACCGCGACACCGGCGGCGGTGTGGGTGTGCAGCACACAAGCCACGTCATGGCGCACCTCATGCACCGCGCTGTGGATGGTGTAGCCAGCCGGGTTGATCTCGTAGGGGCTGTCCATCAACTTGTTGCCGGTCTGGTCAACCTTGACCAGGCTCGAGGCGGTGATTTCATGGAACATCAGCCCGAACGGGTTGATCAAGAAATCCTCGGTGCCGGGGACCTTCGCAGAGATATGGGTGAAGATCAGGTCATCCCAGCCATGTAGCGCGACAAGTCGATAACAGGCGGCAAGGTCCACCCGGGTTTGCCATTCGGCCGCACTGACCTGTTCCTTGATACTGAGTGTCGTTTGGACGGGCGCTACGCTCACGGCTATGGCCTCTGGTTTCTTGTTATAGGAGTTTTGTCATCAAAACGTCGTACTCAAGAAAGTCAGTCTAGTCAGGTCTTTCAGAGGCGGTAGTTGCATTGGCAGCCAGCTTACTGGCCAAACGAGTCAGCGCATCCGCTTCAAGACCGCAACGTGTCGATCAACTCAGCCAGCCACGGCTCGGCGTCAGTTTCCGGCGTGACGCTTTCGCTGGCATCCAGACGCAGCATCGGCAGCAGCTCGCGAACGCCCAGTTCGGCGAACAGTTCGCACATCTGCTCGCCGCCGGCGCAGAAGGTATCCCCGTAACTGGCATCGCCCAGGCCAATCACCGCGCCGGGCAAGCCGCGAAAGAACCCTGGCAATTGGTCGCGGATGGTCGAATACAACGGCATCAGACTGTCTGGCAGCTCGCCCATGCCGGTCGTAGACGTCACCGCCAGCAAAGCTTCTGGCGCGAATGCCTGGACATCCGCCAGGGTCGCACGAGGGTCGTGCCAGGCATCGAAGCCCGCGTCGCGCAGCAGTTTGGCGGCGTGCCGGGCGACTTCTTCGGCGGTGCCATACACTGAGCCGGAAAGAATGGCGACTTTCATCAATCTGATCCTGATCCTGAAAAAAGAGCCGGGATAGTAACAGTTGCACCCACAAGGCTGCGAATGGCTCTCAACGGCAGTAATGGCCAGTGGACAGCCCTTCGATTTCTTCTAAAATGCTGATTCAACAGGGATGTTCAAAAGGGATCTTTCAAATGATCAACGCTCAACTGATGCAATTGGTCATCAATGCTTCCAACGACGGGATTGTCATCGCTGAAAAAGAAGGCGAAGACAATATCCTGATCTATGTGAACCCGGCCTTCGAACGCTTGACCGGCTATCACCGCGACGAAATCCTTTACCAGGATTGCCGGTTCCTGCAGTCGGGTGATCGGGACCAATCGGCCTTGGAGCCGATTCGCCAGGCCTTGCGAGAGGGCGGTGCCTGTCGAGAGGTGCTGCGCAACTACCGCAAGGACGGCACGCCGTTCTGGAATGAGCTGTCATTGTCCACGGTAAAAAACCAGGCTGACGGGTACACCTATTTCGTCGGTGTGCAAAAAGACGTCACGACCCAGGTCAAGGCTCAACAACGCGTCGCCCAGCTGGAAAAGGAGCTGGCCGAAGCCCGGGAAACGATTGCCCGGCTTGAGGCGACGAACGGTGCAAACAAAACCCCGAATTAACGGTCAGTCACTACAATCACCAGTGAAAATGTAAATTATCCTTTCGAGCCGACCATGCAGCGCGATGCCCTTCTGACGCAGGATGAACTGGATTTCATCCGGACCATGCAACACAACCCGCAGTTGAACGAGCGGGATGTCACGTCGAGCTTGCTGGTCAACGGTGGGTCGCAGATCCGTGATCTGTTGACGCGCCTGGCGGCGAATGAGCAGGTCACCCTGCAAGCCAATTTCGAAAATCAGCAAATGACGTTTCCGTTGCACCTGGTGGAAGACGAATTCCATGCGATGCACCTGCGCCTGGGGGTGCCCAGCATCTACGAAGACGGACCGAAGATACGCCCGTGGCGCCTGACGCTCGACGAGCCGGTGGCGCTGGAAAATATCAAGGGCCAGCCGGGACCGCTCTGGGTCCACGAAGTGTCCTGCAAGGGTGTATTGCTGGAGAACCGCAGCCGGACCAAGCCACCGAAGCAGTTTGCCTTGTGGTTCAGCCCCTCAGGCTACGAAAGAATTTCGTTGCGTGGTGCCTTCGAACGGGAAACCGATCGAGGTTTGCTGGCCTACCACCTGAACCAGAATGACCAGGACGAGACTGAGCGCCTGCGCCAGTACATCCTGCAGCAACATCGCCTGACCCATCCCTCCATGCATCTCTAGGTGTCGAGGTTGCCTGCCAGAAATTGACGCAGGCGCTGGCGCATCACTGTGCCTTCGTTACCCAGGCAACCGATCGACGAGCCAGCCAGGCTTTCCTGCGCCAGGTCAGATGCTTCACCGGCCAGCATCAACGGACAATCCAGGCTCATCGCCAATTTGCCCAGGCGCTTGGACAAGTCCGGGACCGGCGCATGATTGGAAACCAGCACCAAGGCCAGCGGCTGGATCTTCTGGCACACCAAGGTCAGTTCGTTGAATGGCAGGCCGATCGACAGCGCCCTGACGCCCACGTCCGCGCTGGACAGGAACAGTGCCGCGACCAGCAACTCCAGCTCACGGCACTGGCCGGCCAGGGCACAGACCAGGACCCGCGGCGAATGACCTTCGCGCTTGAACAACAGCCGTTGGATGATGCGCGAACGCAGGAACCCGTCGAAAAACACCCATTCACTGATTTGCCCGAACTCTGGCTGGCGATACAGCATTTGTCGCCAAAGCGGCATCAGGATGTCCTGGAATACGACCGGCACGGTGTAGGTGGAAAAGACCTGGCCGTAGACGCGATCCAGTTCCACATCGTCAAAGTTGCCAACCGCGTCCGCCACCTGTTGTTGCCACCGGGCGTGATCAGCCTTGACCAGGTCGGATGAAAGCAGCGTGGACACCGGTTGCACCGCCTCGGTCTTGGCCAGGATCTTGCCCACTTTGCTGACTGCCACGCCGCGCTCGATCCATGCCAGGATGCTGCGAACCTTTTCGATATCGCTCAACGAGTACAGGCGATGCCCACTTTCGGTGCGAGTAGGCTGGATCAAACCGTAGCGCCGCTCCCATGCGCGTAGGGTCACGGGGTTCACGCCGGTCATGCGGGCGACTTCGCGAATGGGAAACAGATCTTCCCTTTTCAAGGCTGATGCCTGGAAAATAAAGCTATCCTCTGTGATTACGCTCATTTTGGCAGACAATTCCGGCTGGCAATTGGATCCTATCTTCCTCCTCCAAGACATGTCATGACAAGGGCAAACGTATTCAGGTGTGCGATTTTGTTGTTTTACGCACAATCGGGAATAATCCTTGCCTGTTTTTTGACGACCAGACGCTACCCACCACCCCGGGGCGTCCCCCGCAAACCTCCTACCCGGAGCACTGCGCCTGTGTTACGGAGATACATAATGTCGACCTCACCCGTCACTTTGATGGTGGCCCGCCGCGTCGCCAATGGACGTTATCAGGATCTGATTGCCTGGTTGCGCGAAGGCGAACAATTGGCCACCGATTTCCCTGGTTACCTGGGGTCCGGCGTGCTTGCGCCTCCGCCCCAGGACGATGAATTCCAGATCATTTTCCGTTTTGCCGACGAGCAGACACTGCACGCCTGGGAACACTCCGCCTCGCGCACGGCCTGGCTGGGACGGGGCAGCGATCTGTTTGCCCATCCCTCCGAACATCGGGTGCGTGGCATCGATGGCTGGTTCGGCACGGTCGGCCAGCGTCCGCCACGTTGGAAACAGGCCGTGGCCATCTGGCTGGCGTTCTTTCCCGTGTCGCTGTTGTTCAATTTCCTGTTGGGACCGCTGCTGGGCGAACTAGGCCTGTTGAGCCGCGTGCTCATCAGCACCGTCATCCTGACACCGCTGATGGTCTACCTGTTTATCCCGATGTCGACCCATCTGCTGGCGAACTGGCTCAACGGCGCGCCGCAGCGGGCATTGCCGGCTACGCAGAATCATTGAGGCCACCTGCCTCGATAGTCCTCCTGTGGGAGCGAGCCTGCTCGCGATAGCGGTGTGACAGTCAATGAGGATATTGAAGGTCAGGCCGTCATCGCGAGCAAGCTCGCGCCCACAGTGGGCAACTGGTCGCGACCGGATTGATCTTTGTACATAGGACGCGCCCCGCGTCGCTGTTATAGTTTTGCTCTTGCCGTGAACCGAGCCGTCCCATGTCCAGCGCCACCGCTCCGATCCTGATCACTGGTGCAGCCCAGCGCGTCGGCCTGCATTGCGCCCGGCGCTTGCTGGAGGACGGGCATCCGGTGATCGCGACCTATCGCACCGAGCGCCCCGGCGTGCAAACGTTGCGGGACCTGGGGGCAGTGGTGCTGTTCGCCGACTTCTCCAGCGAAACGGGGATCCTGGCCTTTATCGAACAACTCAAGCAACACACCGACCGGCTGCGGGCCATCGTGCACAACGCCTCGGCCTGGCTGGCCGAAGGCCCGGGCAGCGAAGCGGCGGCCTTCAACGCCATGTTCGGCGTACACATGCTTGCGCCTTACCTGATCAACCTGCATTGCGCCGAGTTGCTGCTGCGTTCAACGCCGGCGGATATCGTGCACATCAGCGATGACGTGACCCGCAAGGGCAGCGCCCGACATATCGCCTATTGCGCCACCAAGGCCGGCCTGGAAAGCCTGACCCTGTCGTTCGCGGCCAAGTTCGCCCCGGCGATCAAGGTCAACGGCATCGCCCCGGCCCTGCTACTGTTCAACCCCGAAGACGACGCGGCTTACCGCGCCAAGGCACTGGCCAAGTCCGCACTGGGTATCGAACCCGGCAGCGAAGTGATCTACCAGAGCCTGCGTTATCTGCTGGACAACCCTTATGTCACCGGCACGACCCTGACCGTCAACGGCGGGCGGCACGTCAAATAGCCTTGTTTCGAGGATGCACCATGACGCTATCCCTGCCCCAGAACTACCGCGAGATCCTCATCGGCCTGGGGGAAAACCCCGAGCGCGAAGGTTTGCTCGACACCCCGGTGCGTGCCGCCAAGGCCATGCAGTACCTTTGCCACGGCTATGAACAAAGCGTCGAGCAGATCGTCAACGGCGCGCTGTTCGCCTCTGACAACGATGAAATGGTGATCGTCGCCGACATCGAACTCTATTCCCTGTGCGAACATCACCTGTTGCCCTTCATCGGCAAGGCCCATGTGGCTTATATTCCTACCGGCAAGGTCCTGGGGCTGTCGAAGGTCGCCCGGCTGGTCGACATGTTCGCCCGCCGCCTGCAGATCCAGGAGAACCTGACCCGGCAAATCGCCGACGCGGTGCAGCAGGTCACCCAGGCCGCTGGCGTGGCGGTGGTGATCGAGGCCCAGCACATGTGCATGATGATGCGCGGTGTCGAAAAACAGAACTCGACCATGAACACCTCGGTGATGCTCGGCGCCTTTCGCGATTCCAGCACCACGCGCCAGGAGTTCCTGCAATTGATTCGACGGAGCAAGTAAATGCCACAACTTCAGCCAGCCATGGCACGCATCAAGGTCAAGGACCTGCGCCTGCGCACCTTCATCGGCATCAACGAGGATGAAATCCTCAACAAGCAGGATGTGTTGATCAACCTGACCATCCTCTATGCCGCCCAGGAGGCGGTGCGCGACAACGACATCGACCACGCGCTGAACTACCGCACCATCACCAAGGCGATCATTGCCCACGTGGAAGGCAACCGCTTCGCCCTGCTCGAACGCCTGACCCAGGAATTGCTCGACCTGGTCATGGCCAACGAGTCGGTGCTGTACGCCGAAGTCGAAGTCGACAAGCCCCACGCCTTGCGATTCGCCGAATCAGTGTCGATTACGCTCGCAGCAAGCCGGGCTGCTTCATAGCCGCTACAGGCTTCAGGCTGTAAGCTTCGAGCCTGACCACCGTAATCCAAACTTGCAGCTTGAAGCGCGCCGCTTGAAGCTGTCTCGCAGAGATCCCCATGAACGACCAACAACGCCTCGAACTCGAAGCCGCCGCTTTCCGTCGGCTGGTTGCCCACCTGGACAGCCGCAAGGATGTGCAGAACATCGACCTGATGAACCTCGCCGGCTTCTGCCGCAACTGCCTGTCCAAGTGGTACAAGGCCGCCGCCGATGAGCGCCAGGTCGAGGTCAGCCTCGACGACGCCCGCGAAGTGGTCTACGGCATGCCGTACGCCGAATGGAAAGCCCAATACCAGAAAGAAGCCAGCGCCGAACAACAGGCGGCGTTCGCCAAAGGAAAACCCGATGCCTGACCTCAATACCCTGCGTACCCGCCTCAAGAGCGGCGAACATGCCTTCGCCGACACCCTGGCCTTTATCGCCGCCGGTTACGACTACCAGCCCCAGGCCTTCAATAACGGCGGCGTGCAAAACGCCGCCGGGCAGAACGAAGGTTCGTGCAAGACCCTGGGCCTGGCACTGCTCGAAGGCTTGAGCGATGAAGAAGCGCTGCTGGCATTCGGCGAACATTACCGTTCGGTACTGGCCACGCCCGAAGGCAGTGATCATGGCAATATTCGCGCGCTGATGGTGCATGGGCTGGCAGGTGTGAAGTTCGACGAGCAGCCGCTGCAACGGCGCTGATCGATCCTAGCCGTGTGAGATCCGCTTTTGTGGCGAGGGAGCTTGCTCCCGCTGGGCTGCGCAGCAGACCCAAGCAGTCAAACTCAATTTGCCTGGCACACCAGCTCGCCAGGTTTCGGGGCCGCTTCGCGCCCCAGCGGGAGCAAGCTCCCTCGCCACAAGCTCATTCCAAGTAAGCGGCGCCTCACCACATCCCGACTTTTAAGATTGACCCGGCAACTTTATTTCGTTTGCCGGGCTCCTCTGCTCGCGGCTTAGATAACGGAAATTTCTCCTTCGTCCGGGCCGTCATCCATGAGCAGCGAAACCATCAGCCAATCGATCTCCATCGTGCATCCCGTCAGCCTCAGCCACGGCAGGAATGCCGAGGTCTGGGACACCGACGGCAAACGCTACATCGACTTTGTCGGGGGCATTGGTGTGCTGAACCTCGGCCATTGTCATCCGCGCATTGTCGAGGCGATCCGCGAACAGGCTACGCGGCTGACTCACTACGCATTCAACGCCGCCCCTCACGCTCCCTATATCGAATTGATGGAACGCCTGGCGGCGTTTGTCCCGGTGGATTACCCGGTCAGCGGCATGCTCACCAACAGCGGCGCCGAGGCGGCGGAGAACGCCTTGAAGATCGTGCGAGGCGCCACGGGCCGTACCGCCGTGATCGCGTTTGACGGTGCCTTTCACGGCCGCACCCTGGCGACCCTCAACCTCAACGGCAAGGTCGCGCCTTACAAACAGAAAGTCGGTGTCCTGCCCGGGCCGGTGTATCACCTGCCGTACCCCAGCCAGGACAACGGCGTCACCTGCGCAGAGGCCTTGAAAGCCATGGAGCGGCTGTTCAGCGTCGAGATCGATGTGAATGACGTGGCCTGTTTCATTGTCGAACCGGTGCAGGGCGAAGCCGGCTTCCTGGCGATGGACGTGCCCTTCGCCCAGGCCCTGCGGCAGTTCTGTGACGACAAGGGCATTGTGCTGATTATCGATGAGATCCAGTCCGGCTTCGGCCGCACCGGCCAGCGCTTTGCCTTCTCCCGATTGGGCATCGAACCAGACCTGATCCTGTTGGGCAAAAGCATTGCCGGCGGCGTGCCCCTCGGTGCGGTGGTGGGACGCAAGGCGCTGCTGGACAACCTGCCCAAGGGTGGCCTGGGCGGCACCTACTCGGGTAACCCCATCGCCTGCGCCGCCGCACTGGCGACCCTGGACGAAATGACCGACGCCAACCTGCACGCCTGGGGCGTGCAACAGCAAGAGGCGATCGTCAGTCGCTACGAATCCTGGCGCAGCCGCGGGCTAAGCCCTTACCTGGGCCGCCTGACCGGCATCGGCGCCATGCGCGGCATCGAGCTGAGCCAGGCCGACGGCACCCCGGCGTCGGCACAATTGACGCAACTGCTGGCCCTGGCGCGGGAATCGGGCTTGTTGCTGATGCCCAGTGGCAAGTCGCGACACATCGTGCGGCTGCTGGCGCCATTGACGACCGAGCCGGCAGTGCTGGAAGAGGGCTTGGATATCCTGGAGGCGTGCCTGGCGAAGCTGGCCTGAATGCAGTGCTTCTGAGCACACAAAAACCCTGTGGGAGCGAGCTTGCTCGCGATAGCGTCAAGTCTGCCGACATCGATGTTGAGTGATACACCGCCATCGCGAGCAAGCTCGCTCCCACAAGGGTTCACCGCCAGGTATTCGGGTATTAAAAAACCGGCCGAAGCCGGTTTTTTTATGCCCGATGGATCAGAACGAAGCGTTCTGCAGGCCATCCAGGTAACGCTCGGTGTCCAGGGCTGCCATGCAACCGGCACCGGCCGAGGTGATCGCCTGGCGGTAGACGTGGTCGGCCACGTCGCCGGCCGCGAAGATCCCTTCGACGCTGGTGGCGGTGGCGTTGCCGTCGCGGCCGCCCTTGACCACCAGGTAGCCGTCCTTGAGTTCCAGCTGGCCTTCGAACAGCGAGGTGTTCGGCGTATGGCCGATGGCGATGAAGACGCCGTCGACCTTGATCTCGTCAAAGCTGCCGTCGTTGTTCTTCAGGCGGGCACCGGTCACACCCATGTTGTCGCCCAGCACTTCGTCCAGGGTCGCGTTGAGCTTGAGGATGATCTTGCCTTCGGCGACGCGGGCATTGAGCTTGTCGATCAGGATCTTCTCGGCGCGGAAGGTTTCGCGACGGTGGATCAGGGTGACCGTGCTGGCGATGTTGGCCAGGTAGAGCGCTTCCTCGACCGCGGTGTTGCCGCCACCGACCACAGCCACTGGCTTGTTGCGGTAGAAGAAACCGTCGCAGGTGGCGCAAGCCGACACACCTTTGCCCATGAAGGCTTCTTCCGACGGCAGGCCCAGGTAACGAGCGCTGGCGCCGGTGGCGATGATCAGGGCATCGCAGGTGTAGGTCGCGCTGTCGCCGGTCAGGGTGTACGGCTTGGCGGCGAAATCCACGGCGTTGATGTGGTCGAAAACGATCTCGGTCTCGAAGCGCTCGGCGTGTTCCTTCATGCGCTCCATCAAGGCCGGGCCGGTCAGGCCGTGGACGTCACCCGGCCAGTTGTCGACTTCGGTGGTGGTGGTCAATTGACCGCCGGCCTGCATGCCGGTGATCAGCAGCGGCTTGAGGTTGGCACGGGCCGCATAGACCGCAGCGCTGTAACCGGCAGGGCCGGAACCAAGGATAATCACTCGCGAATGACGCACTTCAGACATGACCTGCTCCTGTTGACCGGACCTTGCGGGCCGGAACGCCGGGTGAGCGGCGTGAATAAAAAAGGACCGTTGACGCACTTGGGGAAGGCTTGGGTTCGACAGTCCTGCAAAAGAATGGGTGCAGCGTATCGAGGGAGCGAAGATTAAGGAAATACGGTTTAACAATCCAGCTCATAGGTGAGCTCTATTCCCAGCGGCCCTTTTAATAGGCGCCCTCGCCTCAAGAAACGTTGTTACACGCCATGTCGCCGCTTTCCCGCGCTGGGCAAAGCCGGTAAGGTCGGCGCGTTCACCTTCGCTCGGAGTCACCTATGCCCGCCCCCGTCCTGTCCGGCCCGCAATATTTGCGAGAAGGCCTCAAGCTGGTCCTGAGCCCGGGCCTGCGCCTGTTCGTACTCTTGCCCCTGGCGATCAACCTGGTGCTGTTCGTCGGATTGATCTACCTGGCCGGCCATCAGTTCAGCCTGTGGGTCGATACGCTGATGCCGTCGCTGCCAGAGTGGCTGAGTTTCCTCAGCTATGTGCTCTGGCCACTGTTCGTGGTGCTCGTCGTGCTGATGGTGTTCTTTACCTTCACCATGCTCGCCAACATCATCGCCGCGCCGTTCAACGGTTTTCTCGCGGAAAAAGTCGAAGTGGTCATCCGTGGCACCGACGACTTCCCGGCCTTCAGCTGGGCCGAATTGATTGCCATGATCCCCCGGACCCTCGGTCGTGAAGCGCGCAAACTCGGCTATTTCCTGCCCCGCGCCCTGGGGTTGTTCGTGCTGTCGTTCATCCCCGTGGTCAATCTGGTGGCGGCACCGCTGTGGCTGCTGTTCGGCGTGTGGATGATGGCGATCCAGTACATCGACTACCCGGCGGACAACCACAAGCTGGGCTGGAACGAAATGCTCGCCTGGCTGCGGGAAAAGCGTTGGCAGAGCCTGGGTTTTGGCGGCAGCGTGTACCTGGTGCTGCTGATCCCGGTGGTGAACATCCTGATGATGCCAGCGGCGGTGGCCGGGGCGACCTTGTTCTGGGTGCGCGAGCAAGGCGCCGAGACCGCCCTGGCCCGTCAGGGCTGAGCCGTCACAAATCCATCATCCTGGCGTCACAATGACGAAATGGCCCCGGTCGACACTGGGGTCATGACCACACCCCTGCACATTACCCTGATCACCGAAACCTTCCCGCCGGAAATCAATGGCGTGGCCAATACCTTGGGCCGCCTGTACGACGGCTTGCGCGCCCGCGGGCATCAGGTCGAGTTGATACGGCCTCGCCAAGCCGACGACTTACGCCAAGCCAGTGACGAGCAGTTGCTGCTGTGCCGGGGCTGGCCGTTACCAGGCTATCCGGGCTTGCAGTGGGGCCAGGCGTCGATGCACAAGCTGCTCAGGCGCTGGAAACGTCATCGTCCGGACGTGCTCTACATCGCCACGGAAGGGCCGCTGGGTTTGTCGGCACTGCGGGCGGCACGACGCCTGGGTATTTCGGTGGTCAGTGGTTTCCACACCAATTTCCAGCAATACACCCAACAGTACGGCCTCGGGCTGTTGAGTCGCGTGCTCACCCATTACCTGCGCTGGTTTCACAACCGCTCCAGCCTGACCCTGGTGCCCAGTCTCAGCCAGCGCCTGGAACTGGAACGACGGCATTTCGAGCGCGTGGCGTTGTTGTCCCGCGGCGTGGACAGCCAACTGTTCCATCCGGTCAAGCGCTCGTCGAGCCTGCGCGAAGCGTGGGGCCTGGGCGACGACGACATCGCCGTGCTCCATGTCGGACGCCTGGCACCGGAAAAAAACCTGGGGCTGCTCAAGCGCAGTTTCGAGACGCTGTGCAGCGCTTTTGCGGGGCGACGGATGAAGCTGGTGATAGTCGGCGACGGCCCGCAACGATCCGAGCTGGAGCAGGAATTGCCCGAGGCGATCTTTTGCGGCTCGCAACGCGGCGAGGCGCTGGCCAGCCACTATGCGTCCGGGGATGTGTTTGTCTTTCCGAGCCTGACCGAAACCTTCGGCAACGTGGTGTTGGAGGCGCTGGCGTCCGGGCTGGGTGTGGTGGCCTACGATCAGGCCGCGGCTGCGCAACACATTCGCCACGGCTATAACGGCGTGCTGGCGATGCCAGGGGATGAAGAGGCGTTCTGCGATGCCGCCCGTTGGCTGCTGGAGGAGCGCGAGACCTTGCGTTGTGTGCGGCTCAATGCTCGCCAGCATGCCAGTCGCCAGGGTTGGGCGGCGGTGATCGAGCAATTTGAAGCGCAGCTGCGAGGGGTTTGTCAGGTCGAATCGTCGCTGCCTCAGGCCGTGTCGCAACGCTGAAAAGCATCGCGGGCAAGCCTTGCTCCCACACGACTGACAACTCTGTGGGAGCAAGGCTTGCCCGCGATGAGGCCCTACAAGGCGCCGCTTAAACCAAGGTCATCAAGGCTTCGCGACTGAACGGCAAGATCTCCTGCTCCCGCCCTTCACGGACTTTTTGCGCCCAGTCCGGATCCACCAGCAGCGCACGCCCCACCGCCACCAGGTCGAACTCATCGTTGTTCAAGCGCTCCAGCAGCTTTTCCAGGCTGGCCGGTTGCGCGACTTTGTCGGTGTTGACCATGAACTGCAGGAACTCGCCATCCAGGCCGACGCTGCCGACGGTGATGGTGGGCTTGCCGGTGAGCTTGCGGGTCCAGCCGGCCAGGTTCAGCTCGGAGCCTTCGAACTCCGGCTCCCAGAAACGCCGTGTCGAGCAATGGAAAATGTCCACGCCCGCCTCGGACAACGGCTTGAGGAATTCGCCCAAGGCTTCGGGGGTCTGCACCAGGCGCGCGGTGTAATCCTGCTGCTTCCATTGGGAGAAGCGGAAAATGATCGGGAAACCCTCGCCCACTGCCGCCCGCACGGCCCGGATCAATTCGATCGCGAAGCGCGAGCGGTTGGCCAGGCTGCCGCCATAACCGTCAGTGCGCTGGTTGCTGCCTTCCCAGAAGAACTGGTCCACCAGGTAGCCGTGGGCACCGTGGATTTCCACCCCGTCCATGCCGATGCTCTGGGCGTCTTTCGCCGCCTGGGCAAACGCAGCGATAACCTCGTCGATATCGGCCTGGGTCATGCCGTGGACCACCACCTGGCCGTCCTTGAGTTTTTCGCTCGGACCATAGCCGGGCACGCTGGCATCCGGCTCGGTGCCGATGCGTCGCACACTGCCCACGTGCCACAACTGTGGAACGATCTTGCCGCCTTCGGCATGCACCGCATCGACCACCTGCTTCCAACCGGCCAGCGCGGCGTCACCGTAGAAATGCGGCACATTCGGATAACCGTTGGAGGCCTTGTGCCCGACCGTCGTGCCCTCGGTGATGATCAGGCCGACCCCGGCCGCCGCGCGGCGACGGTAGTACTCGACCACCTTGGCATTCGGCACGCCGCCCGGCGAAAAGGAACGGGTCATCGGCGCCATCACCACCCGGGTTGGCAATTCGAACGCGCCGAGGTGGAAGGGTTTGAACAGGGCTTTTGCAGGCATGGGGCACTCCACGGGACGAAGTCACAGATCGGATATGACGACGATAATATGGAGCATGGGGAGCGCTGGGTAGCACTATTGATTTGAATGATTAAGGATCAGAAGGAAGCGCTGAGGGGGCTCGACCAGAACCCTGTGGCGAGGGAGCTTGCTCCCGCCCGGTTGGTAGGAGCTGCCGAAGGCTGCGATCTTTTGATTTTCGCTTGAGACTCAAGTGATTGGGGAAAGATCGCAGCCTCGTTGCACTCGACAGCTCCTACGGGCGCAGCCCAGCGGGAGCAAGCTCCCTCGCCACAGGGGGACATCATCATGGCTGCAATGCCCTTGGGAATCAGCTCAGTGCTTTTTCGATCGCCTGGATCACCGTGGGATCATCCGGTGCCGTACGCGGCGAGAAGCGCGCCAGCACCCGGCCGTCCTTGCCGAGCAGGAATTTTTCGAAGTTCCAGGTAATGTCCCCGGGAAACTCGGCCCCCTCGCCCGCCAGCAGACGGTACAACTGGTGACGATCATGACCGTTCACGTCCAGCTTGCTGGACAGCGGGAACGTCACGCCGTAGTTGAGGCTGCAGAATTCCTGGATTTCCTGCTCGGTCCCCGGCTCTTGCCCGGCGAACTGATTGCAGGGCAGGCCCAGCACGCTGAACCCCTTGTCCTTGTATTGCTGGTAAAGATTTTCCAGCGCCGCGTACTGAGGCGTCAGGCCACATTTGGAGGCGACGTTGACCACCAGCACGACTTGCCCCTTGAACGGCGCCAGAGCAAGCTCCTGACCATCCAGGGCTTTGAGTTTAAGGTCGTGGAAAGCACTCATGACGAACTCCAGGTTTGCGGATCTTTTCGAAAACAGCCATGGGTGATGCTAACAGCAAGCGACTAAAAAGGCGCCATAGGGCGCCTCTCCAGTCAACTTGAGCGTAGCGCACAAATCAGTGGTGATGACCACCTTCGCCATGGACGTGACCATGGGCGATCTCTTCCTGGCTGGCGTCACGGATGTCGACGATCTTGACCTTGAAGTTCAGGCGCTGGCCAGCCAACGGGTGGTTGCCGTCAACGGTGACGTCATCGCCTTCCAGGTCGCGGATGGTGACGATCTGCATCTGGCCATCGGGTGCCGAGGCGTGGAACTGCATGCCCACTTCCAGCTCATCCACGCCTTCGAACATGCTGCGGCTCAGGGTGCTGACCAGTTCGGCGGAGTATTCACCGTAAGCGTCTTCCGGCTCGACGGCAACGTTCAGGTCGTCACCGACCGCTTTACCTTCCAGGGCTTTTTCCAAGCCCGGGATGATGTTGCCTGCGCCATGCAGGTAGACCAGCGGAGCGCCGCCGGCAGAGCTGTCGATGACCTCACCAGCGTCGTTGGTCAGGGTATAGTCGATGGAGACAGCCTTATTGGCGGCGATCAGCATGGGGCGAGACCTTTTGCATAAGAATGAAGAACGGACAAGTCTAAACAAGGATTTGCCCGAAAGCGAACGGAACCCGGACAAACGGGCCTGCTCGAACAGACCGACGGTCACTGGTTTGCATCAGGATGAGGACGGGCACTGGGTGGCCGAGCTGTCCTGCGGCCATACCCAGCACCTGCGCCACCAGCCACCCTGGCAGTCCCGGGCCTGGGTACTGGACCCTGTGCAACGTATTGAAAAAATAGGCCAGCCCTTTGCTTGCGGCTGGTGCGCTCAAGGCCCGGTTAGCGATAACCTTGGCGACTGAATTGTGGGTAGACGGCCAGTCATAGGCCGCGCCATTGCCATGCTCCTTTAGAGAATCCGCATGCAAACTTTTTTTATCGCACCCACCGATTTTGGTGTGGGCCTGACCTCCATCAGCCTCGGGCTGGTGCGTACCCTCGAACGGGCCGGGCTGAAAGTCGGCTTTTTCAAACCCATTGCCCAGCCGCATCCCGGCGACACCGGGCCGGAGCGCTCCACCGAGCTGGTGGCCCGCACCCATGGCCTCAAGCCTCCGCAGCCCCTGGGCCTGGCGCACGTCGAGCGCATGCTCGGCGACGGCCAGCTCGATGAGCTGCTGGAAGAAATCATCACCCTTTACCAGCAAGCGGCCATCGGCAAGGACGTGCTGGTCGTCGAAGGCATGGTCCCGACCCGCAACGCCAGCTACGCCGCCCGGGTCAACCTGCACCTGGCCAAGAGCCTCGACGCCGAGGTCATCCTGGTGTCGGCACCGGAGAACGAAGTGCTGACCGAGCTTTCCGGGCGGGTAGAGTTGCAGGCGCAACTGTTCGGCGGGCCGAAGGACCCGAAAGTCCTCGGGGTGATCCTGAACAAGGTCCGCACCGAGGAAAGCATGGAGGCGTTTTCCGCACGGCTCAAGGAGCACTCGCCCTTGCTGCGCAGCGGCGATTTCCGCCTGCTCGGTTGCATCCCGTTTCGCCCCGAACTCAACGCCCCGCGCACCCGCGACGTGGCCGACCTGATGGGCGCCCAAGTGCTCAATGCCGGCGACTACGAAACCCGGCGCATGAGCAACATCATCATTTGCGCCCGCACCATGCGCAACACGGTGGAACTGCTCAAGCCCGGCGTGCTGGTGGTAACCCCCGGCGATCGCGACGACATCATCCTCGCCGTGAGCCTGGCCGCGATCAACGGCGTGCCACTGGCCGGCCTGCTGCTGACCAGCGACACCCTGCCCGACCCACGCATCATGGACCTGTGCCGCGGCGCCTTGCAGGCAGGGTTACCGGTGCTGTCGGTGAGCACCGGCTCCTATGACACCGCCAACCTGCTCAACGGCCTGAACAAGGAAATTCCCATCGATGACCGCGAACGTGCGGAGATCATCACCGATTTCGTCGCCAGCCACCTGGACGCCAAATGGCTGCACCAGCGCTGCGGCACACCGCGGGAAATGCGCTTGTCGCCGGCGGTGTTCCGCTATCAGTTGATCCAGCGCGCCCAAGCCGCCAACAAACGCATCGTGCTGCCCGAAGGCAGCGAACCGCTGACCGTCCAGGCCGCCGCCATTTGCCAGGCCCGGGGCATTGCCCGCTGCGTGTTGCTGGCCAAACCGGCCGACGTCGAAGCGGTGGCCCGCGCCCAAGGCATCGAGCTGCCGCCGGGGCTGGAGATTCTCGACCCGGATTCGATTCGCGAGCGTTATGTCGAACCGATGGTGAGGTTGCGCAAGAGCAAGAGCCTGAACGCGCCGATGGCCGAGCAGCAACTGGAAGACACCGTGGTCATCGGCACCATGATGCTGGCCCTGGATGAAGTGGACGGACTGGTATCCGGGGTCATCCACTCCACCGCCAACACCATCCGTCCGGCGTTGCAACTGATCAAGACCGCGCCGGGTTGCTCCCTGGTGTCCTCGGTGTTTTTCATGCTCTTCCCCGAAGAAGTGCTGGTCTACGGCGACTGCGTGATGAACCCGCACCCCAGTGCTGCGGAACTGGCGGAAATCGCCCTGCAAAGCGCCGACTCGGCCGCCGCGTTCGGCATCACGCCACGGGTGGCGATGCTCAGCTATTCCAGCGGCGAGTCGGCCAGTGGCGAAGAAGTGGAAAAAGTCCGTGAAGCCACCCTGCTGGCCCACGAAGCCCAGCAGGGCCTGCTGATCGACGGTCCGCTGCAATACGACGCCGCCGCCAATGAAACCGTGGCGCGGCAATTGGCGCCCAACAGCCAGGTGGCCGGCCGGGCGACGGTGTTCATCTTCCCCGACCTCAACACCGGCAACACCACCCACAAGGCCGTGCAGCGCAGCGCCGATTGCGTCAGCCTCGGGCCGATGCTGCAAGGCTTGCGCAAACCGGTGAATGACTTGCCCCGCGGCGCCCAGGTCGACGACATCGTGTACACCATCGCCCTGACCGCGATCCAAGCCGCCAACCGACCTCTGGATATTTAAATGCTGGACTTCCTGCCTCCCCCTTTGCGCGGCGTCATTGCCTCGCTGCTGTTGGCGCTGAACACCATCGCCTGCTGCACGCCGCTGTTCATCGTGGCGATTTTCAAGCTATTGCTGCCCTTCCCCACCGCCCAGCGCTTCACCGACTGGCTGATGGGCCACATCCACGAGGCCTGGATCAGCAACAACAAGGCCTGGATGAACCTGCTGCGCCGTACCCGCTGGCATCTCAGTGGCCTGGAGGGCCTGGACTACCAGCATTCGTACCTGATCACCAGCAACCACCAGAGCTGGGTCGACATCATGGTGTTGCAGTACGTGCTGAACCGGCGCATCCGGCCGTTGAAGTTCTTTCTCAAGCAGGAACTGATCTGGGTGCCGGTGATCGGCCTGGCCTGGTGGGCCCTGGGCTTCCCGTTCATGAAGCGTTACTCCAAGGCGTACCTGGAGAAACACCCGGAAAAGAAAGGCAAGGACCTGGAAACCACTCGCAAGACTTGCGCGAAGTTTCGCAACAACCCCGTGGGCATTTTCAACTTCGTCGAAGGCACGCGTTTCACCGACGGCAAGCATGCCCAGCAACAGTCACCGTTTCGCTACCTGCTCAAGCCCAAGGCTGGCGGCATCGCGTTTGTGCTCGATGCCATGGGTGAACAACTGGAATCGATCATCAACGTGACCATCCATTACCCGGGCGGACGTCCGGGGTATTGGGATTTGCTCTGCGGCAACGTTGGGGAAGTGGTGGTGCATTTCCAGGAACTGAAGATCCCGCCGCAGTTCATCGGCAAGAACTACGACCAGGACGGCGTGTATCGCCTGGAGTTCCAGGGCTGGATCAACCAGCTGTGGCAGGACAAGGATGCGTTGCTTGCGCAGATGCACCGCGAGTATCCCGGTAAATCCTGAGGTGTCTGTACTGGCCTCATCGCGAGCAAGCTCGGCTCCCACAGGGATTGTTGGTGAAAATGGACATCCCTGTGGGAGCCGAGCTTGCTCGCGATAGCGTCCTTCCAGACAACAAAAAGCCCGCAGACGATCACTCATCTGCGGGCTTTTTACTGACAGCGGCGTTCCTTAGATCGCCCCACGCTTGCGCAGCAGATCCAGCACCTGCTTGACGCTCTCTTCCAGTGTCAGCGCCTGGGTGTCAATGACCAGGTCGGCATCCAGCGGCACGTCATACGGGAAGGACTCGCCCGGGATGTTGTCGCCGGCGGCGGCATACAGCCCTTGCGGATCACGCTGGGCACACACTGCTGGCGAGGCCTGGACGTAGACCGTCAGCAGACGCTCACGGCCGATCAGGTCCTTGGCCTGCTCACGCCCTTCGGCACTCGGCGCGACGAACGCGGCGAGGGTCAGCAGGCCGGCTTCGTTGAACTGACGAGCGACATGCGCCGCACGGCGCCAGTTCTCGGTCCGCCCGGCACGATCCTGGGGCAGGCCCTTGTTCAGGTCATGGCGCAGGTTCTGGCCATCGAGGACAAAGACCGCACGACCCGAATCGAACAACTTGCGCTCGACCGCATAGGCCAGGGTGCTTTTACCCGCGCCCGACAGGCCACTGAACAAGACCGTGGCCGGTTGCTGGCCGAAGCGCTGGGCGCGTTCTTCCACCGACACATGGGCCAGTTTGCCGTGGTGCGTGCTGCTGCCGTGGGTCAACGGCTGGGCGACGATCATACCGGCACCGACCGTGCCGTTGGTGAGACGATCGATGACGATGAAGGCGCCGGTGGTGCGGTTGCTTTCGTAACCGTCCAGGGCGATCGGCGCATCCAGGGCGATCTTCACCTTGCCGATTTCGTTGAGCTGCAGCGCGCTGGCCGGGCCCTCTTCGAGGGTGTTCACATCCACCTTGTTGACGATGCTGGCAATGGAGCCCGGCACGTAGCTGGTGGCGCGCTTGATGTCGTATTTCTTGCCCGGCAGCATCGGCTCTTCGGCCATCCACACCAGCATCGCTTCGAAGCTGTCGGTGACCGGCGGAACGTTGTCGGCATGCACCAACAGGTCGCCACGGGAGATGTCGATCTCGTCTTCCATGGTCAGCGTGACCGCCTGGCCTGGACCGGCGTGCTCCAGCTCGCCTTCGAAGGTGACGATGGATTTCACGCGGCTGCTCTTGCCCGACGGCAGCACCACCACTTCGTCGCCCTTGTGCACGATGCCGCTGGCGAGGGTGCCGGCGAAACCGCGGAAGTTCAGGTTCGGACGGTTGACGTACTGCACCGGGAAACGCAGGTCGGTGAAGTTGCGGTCGCCCGCCACTTCCACGGTCTCGAGGATTTCCATCAGCGACTGGCCGGTGTACCACGGCGAACGCTCGGACTTGTTCACCACGTTGTCGCCCTTGAGGGCGGACATCGGCACGAAGTGCATGCTGGTGGGCTTCATCTTCAAGCCTTCGGCGAACTTCAGGTAGTCGGCCTTGATCGACTCGAACACGCCCTGGTCGAAGTCCTTGAGGTCCATCTTGTTGATGGCCACGACGATGTGCTTGATGCCCAGCAACGAGGCGATGAAGCTGTGGCGACGGGTCTGGGTCTGCACGCCGTAGCGGGCATCCACCAGGATGATCGCCAGGTCACAGGTGGAGGCACCGGTGGCCATGTTGCGGGTGTACTGCTCATGGCCGGGGGTATCGGCGATGATGAACTTGCGCTTGGCAGTGGAGAAATAGCGGTAGGCGACATCGATGGTGATGCCTTGCTCGCGCTCGGCCTGCAGGCCGTCGACCAGCAACGCCAGGTCGATATCGTCCCCGGTGGTGCCGACTTTCTTCGAATCGCGGGTGATGGCTTCCAGGTGATCTTCGTAGATCATCTTGGAGTCGTGCAGCAGGCGCCCGATCAGGGTGCTCTTGCCGTCGTCGACGTTACCGCAGGTCAAAAAGCGCAGCAGCTCTTTACGCTCGTGCTGGCCCAGGTAGGCGAGGATGTCCTCGCTGATCAAATCAGATTGATGCGACATGACAGCCCCTTAGAAATAACCTTGACGTTTTTTATCTTCCATCGAGCCTGCGCCATCGTGGTCGATGACCCGGCCCTGGCGCTCGGAAGTTCGCGTCAGGAGCATTTCCTGGATGATATCCGTCAGGCTTTCGGCCTCGGACTCCACCGCGCCCGTCAACGGGTAGCAGCCAAGGGTACGGAAACGCACTTTCTTCTTGACGATACGGGCTTTGTCTTCGTCGGACAGGTGCTCGAGGATGCGCTCGTCGTCGATCATGATCAGCGTGCCGTTCTTCTCGATCACCTCACGCTCGGCGGCGAAGTACAGCGGCACGATCGGGATACCTTCGAGGTAGATGTACTGCCAGATGTCCAGCTCGGTCCAGTTCGACAACGGGAATACGCGGATCGACTCGCCTTTGTTGACCTTGCCGTTGTAGACGTTCCACAGTTCCGGACGCTGGTTCTTCGGGTCCCAGCGGTGCTTGCTGTCACGGAACGAGTACACGCGCTCCTTGGCGCGGGATTTCTCTTCATCGCGACGGGCACCGCCGAACGCGGCGTCGAAACCATATTTGTCCAAGGCCTGCTTGAGGCCTTCGGTCTTCATGATGTCGGTGTGCTTGGCACTGCCGTGGGTGAACGGGTTGATGCCCTGCGCCACGCCGTCCGGGTTCACATGGGTGATCAGGTCCAGGCCCAGTTCCTCGACCATGCGGTCGCGGAACTTGTACATTTCCTGGAATTTCCAGCGGGTGTCGACGTGCATCACCGGAAACGGCAGCTTGCCGGGGAAGAACGCCTTGCGTGCCAGGTGCAGCATCACGGCGGAGTCTTTACCGATGGAGTACAGCATCACCGGGTTATCGAACTCGGCGGCCACCTCGCGGATGATGTGGATGCTTTCCGCCTCCAGCTGTTTCAGATGCGTCAGTTTGTCGACCATGGCTACTCACGAAAACTTTCTTATGAACGGCCAGCGGGCCGTGTTCGAGCGGGGAATCCTAGCACAGCGACCTCTTCTAATCAGGGCGCCAACTAGATCGAAACAGCATATGGATATGCCTGGTGGTTCGGGCACTGCAACCGCTTTTTGTGGGAGCGAGCTTGCTCGCGATAGCAGTGTATCAGTCAGCACTGAGGTTGACTGACCCACCGCCATCGCGAGCAAGCTCGCTCCCACAATGGTTATAAGCAGTCAGATGGGATTCGGGCAATCGATGAAGATGTGCTCCAGGGCAAAGCGTCGCGCCAAGTAGTCGCCCAGCGCCTGGACACCGTAGCGTTCAGTCGCATGATGCCCTGCGGCGATGAAGCTGATGCCGTTTTCCCGAGCACTGTGGAATGTCTGCTCCGACGCCTCGCCGCTGAGGTACAGGTCGACCCCGGCCAGCACCGCCTGATCGATATAACCTTGGCCACCACCGGTGCACCAGCCGACCCGGCGGATCATCTGCCCGCCTTCGATCAGCAGGGGCTCGCGCCCCAGGGCATCCTGAACCTTGCGCGCGAAATCCCGCGCCGTCATTGGTTCGGACAGGGAGCCGACCAGACCGACAACCTTGGGGTTATCCGGGTCCAGGGGGCCCTCGACGGTGATGTCCAACTGGCGGGCCAACTGCACGTTATTGCCCACCTCGGGGTGCAGGTCCAGGGGCAAGTGATAGGCCAACAGGCTGATGTCATGCTTGAGCAACGTCTTGAGGCGACGCTGTTTCATGCCGGTGATACAAGGGTTCTCGCCCTTCCAGAAATAACCGTGATGCACCAGCACCAGGTCGGCCTCGGCCTCGACGGCGGCATCGAGCAGCGCCTGGCTGGCGGTGACACCGCTGACGATGCGCATCACCTGGGGCGCGCCTTCGACCTGCAGGCCGTTGGGGCAATAATCGGCAATCCGGCTGCTTGCCAGGTAACGGTCCGCTTCTTCAACCAGGGTGTTCAGGGCTACGGCCATAAAAGACTCCTAAATATCCCGTTCAGAGGCGCGCGCGGCCTCGTATAATGCGCGACATTATGGGCGGTCTCATACCGCCTGCAACCTTTGTAGGACGTGCTTAATGCTCAAGGCGCTGCGTTTTTCCGGCTGGCCGCTGTTGGCCGGCGTGCTTGTCGCTCTACTGATTATCCAGCGCTACCCGGAATGGGTCGGCCTGCCGAGCCTCGACGTCAACCTGCAGCAAGCGCCGCAAACCAAGGCGGTGCAGCAGGGGCCGGTGTCCTATGCCGACGCCGTGACCACCGCCGCGCCGGCCGTGGTGAACCTGTACACCACCAAGGTCATCAACAAGCCCAGCCATCCGCTGTTCGAAGACCCGCAGTTCCGGCGCTTCTTCGGCGACAACTCGCCCAAGCAGAAGCGCATGGAGTCGAGCCTGGGCTCGGGCGTGATCATGAGCCCGGAAGGCTACATCCTGACCAACAACCACGTCACCGCCGGTGCCGACCAGATCGTGGTGGCCCTCAAGGACGGCCGTGAAACCCTGGCTCGGGTGATCGGCAGCGACCCGGAAACCGACCTCGCGGTGCTGAAGATCGACCTCAAGAACCTGCCGGCCATCACCATCGGCCGCTCCGACAGCATTCGCATCGGCGACGTGACCCTGGCCATCGGCAACCCGTTCGGCGTTGGCCAGACCGTGACCATGGGCATCATCAGCGCCACCGGGCGCAATCAGTTGGGCCTCAACAACTATGAGGATTTCATCCAGACCGACGCCGCGATCAACCCCGGCAACTCCGGCGGCGCGCTGGTGGATGCCAACGGCAACCTCACCGGGATCAACACGGCGATCTTTTCCAAGTCGGGCGGCAGCCAGGGCATCGGTTTCGCCATTCCGGTGAAGCTGGCGATGGAGGTGATGAAGTCGATCATCGAACACGGCCAGGTGATCCGTGGCTGGCTGGGCATTGAAGTCCAGCCGCTGACCCAGGAGCTGGCGGAGTCCTTCGGCTTGTCCGGACGGCCCGGTATCGTGGTGGCGGGGATTTTCCGCGACGGTCCGGCGCAGAAGGCCGGCCTGCAACTGGGCGATGTGATCCTGAGCATCGATGGCGAACCGGCCGGCGATGGCCGCCGCTCGATGAACCAGGTGGCGCGGATCAAGCCCACCGACAAGGTAACGATCCAGGTCATGCGCAACGGCAAGGAGCTCAAGCTCACCGCCGAAATCGGCCTGCGCCCACCGCCGGCGCCGGTAGTGCTCAAGGAAGAGCAGTAGCCGCAGGGCACATCCTGGGGGCCTGAAAAAACTTGTGGCGAGGGGATTTATCCCCGCTGGGTTGCGCAGCAACCCCAAAATCAGATACCGCGGTCCATCAGACGAACCGCACCAACGGGTCTACGGCTGCTGCGCAGCCGAACGGGGATAAATCCCCTCGCCACAAAGATGCCTACCTGCACTCCAATGTTATCCCCCTGGCAAACCTATCCAGATTCCACTTGAAATTACAGATAGCATAAATTCTCATTGGTAGTGTTATATTGTTTCAATACTAAAAATTGGAACAATATAACATGCCACCCCTAAAACGGATTTCAGCTGCCAGCCTCGCCTTGGGACTACTGGGCGATCCGGCCTACGCCGAGGAAATCCAGCCCCTGGAACTGGACGCCATCACCGTGACGTCCGACTACGAATCCCCCACCGGCCCTGTCACGGGCTATCGCGCCACCCGCTCGGCCAGCGCCACCAAAACCGACACTGCCCTGCGCGACATCCCGCAATCGATCAGCGTGATTCCCGCCAGCGTGCTCAAGGACCTGGGCAGCACCAGCGTCGAGCGAGCCTTGGAATATGCCGGCGGTGTGTCGAAGCAGAACAACTTCGGCGGCCTGACGCTCTACGAATACAGCGTGCGCGGCTTCACCACTTCAGAGTTCTACAAGGACGGCTTCAGCGCCAACCGCGGTTATCCGAGCACGCCGGACGCCGCGAACATCGAACGCATCGAAGTGCTCAAGGGCCCGGCTGCCAGCCTGTATGGCCGGGGCGATCCCGGCGGTACGGTGAACATTGTCACCAAGAAACCGCAACCGGAAGCCTTCACCACCCTGCAGACCAGCGCCGGCAGTTGGGACCGCTACCGCACCGCGCTGGACGTCAACACGCCACTGGACACCGAGGGCAACCTGCTGTCGCGGGTCAACCTGGCGGTCGAGGACAACAATAGCTTTCGCGACCATGTCGGCAGCAAACGTGTTTTCATCGCGCCTTCCATCAGTTGGCAGTTGAACCCCGACACCCGGTTGCTGGTGGAAAGCGAAATCGTGCGCCACAGCTCGACATTCGACCGTGGCATTGTCGCCCCGAACAATCGCTGGAGCGGCGTTTCCCGTTCGACCTTTTTGGGCGAACCCAACGACGGCGACATCGACAACCACAACAACATGCTCCAGGCCGCCCTCGAGCATCAGCTCAACGACGCCTGGCAGTTACGCTTGGCCAGCCATTACAAGCAGGGCGAACTCTGGGGCTTCGCTTCCGAGGCGCGCCCGCTGAACGCCGACGGCCACACAGTGAACCGCCGCTACCGCGAGCGCGACAACAATTGGCACGACAGCATCACCCAACTGGAACTGCGCGGCCTGTTCGACCTCGGCCCGTGGCAGCACGAACTGCTGGTCGGCAGCGAATACGAGGACTACCGCAAGAACGAGCGCGTGACCAACATCGCCGGCGCTTACCCCATCGACATCTATCAGCCAGTCTACGGCCAGCCAAAACCCACTGGCACGCCCTCCGGCACAGACTTCTTCGAACATGTGCAAAGCCGCGCACTGAACCTGCAGGACCAGATCATCTTCACTGACAAGCTGCGGGGCATGCTCGGCGTGCGGTATGAGCATTTCGAGCAGAGCATCGACGACCACACCCGCAATCGCACCAATCGCCAACGCCATGATGCCCTGACGCAGCGGGCCGGCCTGCTGTATCAACTGACACCCGAAGTCGGGCTGTTCGCCAACGCCTCCACCTCGTTCAAGCCCAACAACGGCCTGGATGCCAGTGGCAAGACTTTCGACCCCGAGGAAGGCGTCGGCTATGAAGTGGGGATCAAGAGCGAGTGGTTCGACGATCGCCTGAGCACCACCCTGGCGGCCTTCCATATAGAGAAGGAAAACGTCCTGAGCCCGGTCGCCGGGACCGACTTCAGTCGCGCCATCGGCAAGGCCCGCAGCCAGGGCATCGACCTGCAGGTGACCGGGCAGGTAACCGACGCCGTGCGGGTGATCGGCGCCTATGCCTACATCGATGCCGAAGTGACCAAGGGCGACGAAACCATTCCCACCGGCAGCCGGATCCTCGGCGTCGCCAAACACAGCGGCAGCGTGCTGGGGGTCTACGAATTCCAGGACGGGCACCTGCGCGGTTCGGATGTCGGCGCGGCGCTCACTTACGTCGGCGATCGCTCGGGCGAAGCCGGCAAGGATTTCGAACTGCCGGCCTATCACACCGTGGACCTGCTGGCCCATTACAAGGCCAGCGACGACGTCACCGTGGGCCTGAACCTGAACAACGTCTTCGACGAAAAATACTACGAGCGCGCCTACAGCAACTACTGGGTCACCCCCGGCGAACCACGCAATTTCACCGTCAGTCTTACCCTCGCTCTGTAAAAGGAAAAACGCCATGAAACACCCCAAGACCTTCGCCCTGCTCGGCCTGCTCCTGGCCGCACAGGCCTCGGCCCATGGCTTGTGGACCGAACAGCGTCGCGGCAACATCGAAGTGATCTACGGCCACGGTGCCGAAGACAATGCCTTCAAGGCGCAGAAAATCAGCGGTGCCTGGGCCTATGACCTGGGCGGCAAGATGATTCCGGTCACCGTAGAGCGCCTGCCGGACCACGCCCGCCTGCAACCGCTCAAGCCACCGGCCGTGCTGGCGGTGGCGCTGGACAATGGCATGTGGTCCCAGACGGCGGACAAGAAGTGGATCAACGAAGGCCGCAGCAAAGTGCCCGGGGCGATCGAGTCGACCCAGACGTTCAAGTACAGCCTGGCGATCTATGAGCCGGGGGCGAAACTGCCGGCGCTTGCACCGATCAAGTTCGTGATCCTGCCGGAAGTCGACCCGCTGACCGTAGGCCCGGGCCAGTCATTGCCGGTACGGGTGCTGCTGGATGGCAAACCGGCGGCCGGTGTGAAACTGGTGGGCGACTACCGCAGCGCGCCGAACACCGTCTCGACCGAAACCGATGCAGAAGGCCGGGCCAAGGTGCTGGTGCGCAACGAAGGCCTGAATGTGATCGCGGCGCAGATGGAAATTGCGCTCAAGGACAACAAGGACGTGGCCACCCGCGGCGTGTTCACCTCGCTGACCTTCCTGGGCGAACCGCACCACGAGTAGGTTGACTGACACGACGCCATCGCGAGCAAGCTCGCTCCCACAGGGGGTAGGCGGTGAACACATTTTTTGTGAACACCCCACTGTGGGAGCGAGCTTGCTCGCGATGAGGCCGGCACAATCCCCGCAAAGCTCAAGCCGGGGTCAAGCACTCCGGCCCATTGAGCTTCGGATCATTGACCATATTGGCCAATACCCGCTCGCGCAGTGGCGCCGGCTCGCTTGCCAGCAACCCTTGCAAGGCATGCAGCGGTGTCTGCGGGTCGAGCCACAGGCGCTGGCCTTCTTCGTCCAGGATCAACGGCCGGCGCTGCCCCGCCGCCGGCTGGGTGATGACCGCCGTGCTCAGCCACACCTGCTCCTGCACCGGATACGCTTCCCAGATCGCGGCAAAAAACAGCGACGAGCCCTCCCCCGGCGTCAGCCAGTACGGACGCTTGCGTGTGCCGCCGCGCCACTCATAAAAGCCGTTGGCCGGCAGCAGGCAGCGGCGCAGGCGCAAGGCCTCGCGAAACATCGGCTGCTCGGCCACGGTTTCGGCCCGGGCATGGGCCGGGGTGCGGGACAAGTCGGTCAGCCACGGCGGCGTCAGGCCCCAACGCGCCCGAGCCAGCTCGCGCTGGCCCTCGGCGCCGGCCCGTAGCATCAGCACCGAATCGTTGGGCGAAATATTCCACTGGGCCTTCTGATCGGCGGGAAAACCGGGCAGGCCCGCAAAGGTGGGGTTCCAGCGAAACAGGGCATAACGTCCACACATGGGGCAACACGACTCTTGATCGAACGAACGACCGCCAGCCTAACAGACCAGCGTGCCGGGGTAGCTGTCCGGTTCATCGCCGGGCAGCGGCAGCGCGACATTGTACGCGGCGATCAACTCACGGGCGTATTGCGCCTGCTCGTCCTCCACCGCCAGCCCCAGCAGGCCCTGCATGGGCAACTCCCCCGCGCCGCCGAGCAAATCACGCCCCACCAGATGCGCCGTGATGCCTTCGCTCGCAAGCATCCCTTGCAACAACTCGCCTTCCATCAGGTTTTCCAGCTCGTAGATTCGCTGCATGGGCGCCCCATCATTCGTTTTCGCTGAAGACTTCGAGATGCCATTCCTCGCCATGGACCTGCAGCACAAAGGTGATCGGTCGACAGCACACCTGACAGTCCTCGATGTAGGTCTGGTCGCCGCCGGACAAGTCCACGGTTGTCTCCACATCCTCCCCGCAATAGGGACAATCATAATGAGCCTGCTCCAGCATCGCGGTCTCCCAAGTGACTTGTGCGTATAATCGCCGGTCTATTTGCAGGGCTATTTTCGTCTGGCTTATCTTCCAGGCCGTGCCCCGTCGTTTTTTCGATCGAACCTTTACTTACCCTAGCCGTTTCCAACAAGAGAGCATGATGGGCGAATTCGATGCCATCCGACCTTACGACGACAGCGAAGTCCCAGCGGTGCTGGCACGGCTGCTCGGCGACAAGGCGTTTCTAGATATCCTCACCCACTTCCGCTTCCCACGCCTGGCCGGCGCCTTCGGCTGGATGCTCAAACCCCTTATAGCGCAAAGATTGCGCCGTGAGTTCGCCGGTGTGACGTCGGTCGCCACTTTGCAGGACAAGGTGGAGTTCTACGTCGACCACACCATCGAGCGCGCCACCGATGGCGTGACCTACACCGGCGTGGAGCAATTCAAGTCCGGCAGCGCGTACCTGTTCATCGCCAACCACCGCGATATCGTGATGGACCCGGCCTTCGTCAACTACGCCGTATACCACGCCGGCCTGCCGACGCCGCGCATCGCCATTGGCGACAACCTGCTGCAGAAACCTTTTGTCAGCGACCTGATGCGCCTGAACAAGAGCTTCATCGTGCACCGCTCCATCACCGGACGGCGGGAAAAAATGGCGGCGTACCAGTTGCTGTCGGCGTACATCAACCATTCGATCCGCAACGACTGCGCCTCGATCTGGATCGCCCAGGCCGAAGGGCGGGCCAAGGACGGCGACGACCGGACCGAATCGGCGATCCTCAAGATGTTCCACATGAGCCGCAAGGACGAGCCGTTCGGCGAGGTGATCCAGTCGCTGAACCTCACGCCGGTGTCGATCAGCTACGAATACGACCCGTGCGACCAGGCCAAGGCCCGCGAGTTGTACATCCGCGCCACCACCGGCACCTACACCAAGGCACCGGGCGAGGACGACGTGAGCATCGCCAAGGGCATCACCGGCTACAAGGGCCGGGTCCACGTGAACTTCGCCGCGCCCATCACCGAGCTGTTCGAGGACACCAAGCAATTGGCCCTGGAAATGGACCGGCAGATTCTCGGCGGCTACCGCCTGTTCCCGGTGCATTACCTGGCTTACGCCCAATGGGCCGACGCCGACCCGCAGTTGCAGGTGCCGACGGCGGCCGAAGTGTTTGGTGCCGATGAACTGGCCAAGGCCCAGGAAGAATGGCAGCGCCGGCTGGACGCTTGCCCGCCGGAACACCGGCCGTTCCTGGTGCTGCAATATGCGACGCCGGTGCGTAATCAGTATCGGGTCAAGGCCGGGTTGGCGCTTTAAGCGACAGGTCTGGGGACACAGGGTCTCTGTGGCGAGGGAGCTTGCTCCCGCTCGATTGCGCAGCAATCGCAAAACGGGCTTGCGGTTAGTCAGAGCCTTGGGGCTGACCGTTCAAGAGGGGGCTGCTTCGCAGCCCAGCGGGAGCAAGCTCCCTCGCCACAAAAGCACCTTTGCCTGGCGGCCCTCGCTTGCGCTGCAAGCGCCCTCGCCACAGCTACGCAGTCAGAACTGCGTACTGATCCACGACACCAGCAACGCCAGCGCCAGGCAGCCAAAGCCGAACCGATAGAAAAACCGGTTCATGCGCTGGGTGGCCAGGTCCAGCAGTGCTTCGAAGCGCTCCTCGCCATTGCCATTGCGTGCTTGCAGGCAGGCTCGCGCCCGTTGTTCACGGCGACGCGTCGCGTGCAATACCCAGCCGCCCGGGCAGGCAAACAGCAACGCGAGCAGGTTGATCAGTTTGGCGGGGTGGGCGGCGAACAACGAAAACAGATGCAGCGACATCACGAACCTCAAGCGAAAAACGGACAGGACAGACACGCCCGGTAGCCTACGAACAGGGCGCGGATTCTACCGAAAGCCTGCCGTCCTGCACCGTTTTTTCCGACCAGTAACGACCGGCTGGGATAATGGCCTGGTGACTTCGTGGCGAGGGAGCTAGCTCCCGCTGGACTGCGCAGCAGTCCCAAAAAAAGCTTGCACGATTAACCTGACACACCGAGACGCTAGTCGGGGGCTGCTACGCAGCCCAGCGGGAGCAAGCTCCCTCGCCACAGGCTCCGCAATCAATCCTCGGGTTAATTTCCCCCGTAACGGTTTCGTCATCTGAATAGGCCACTCTGTCGCCCTTCAAACCCGCACGGAACCCGTCATGCTGCACGCCGAAAACCAGGATCGCCTCTATCTCATCAGCCCAAGCGACGAACAACAGAACCTCGTCGACAGCCTGTCCTTCAATGTGCAGGACCGCCATTGGCTGGTGTACTGCGCCCTCGGCGGCCATCAACATGCCGACCTGCCTGAAACAGACCTGCTGACCGGGATCAGCGTGCTGGAATTCTATTCCCAGGCCGCCTGAAAAAACTGTGGGAGCGAGCTTGCTCGCGATAGCGGTGGATCAGCCGACATCGAGATGGCTGACACGCTGCTATCGCGAGCAAGCTCACTCCCACAGGGGTTACAGGACTTAATGCTTACTCAGCCAGCACCTGGCCAATGGTCGGGTCCTTGAACAGCCGGGTCAGGGCATCGCTCAATACGTCACTGACCAGCTTGGTGTTGGTGTCCTGGTTGGGCGCCATGCCGAAGCGCTGATCCAGGGACGCACCGTAACGACCACTGTAGCGGCGGTTGGCGTTCTGCACGTCGGAGCGGAAAGTCGCGCCAATGGTGGCTTCGGTCACGTACATGCCTTCCTTGGGCGACTGATACTTGAGCTCAGCCAGGGTCACGGTCAGTTGCGGTGCATTCAAGGCATTGGCGGTCGGCGTGAAGCCCAGCAAACGCACCGCGGCTTCAGCCTGGGCCTGCAGCTTGGGCAGGATCTGCGCACCCTGCACCGTGATCACGCTGGTTTCCGGGTACAGCCCGCCACGGGTGCCGAGCGTCGGCGACGGACGACCGTCCACGACCCGCACCACCACCGGCTGGCCACGACCCACAGGCGCCAGTTGGGCATTGAGCTTGGGCTCCGGGTTAAGTTGTTGCGGGCTGTGGGCGCAGCCGACGAGGGTCAGACTGGTCACAGCGATCAAACCGAACAACAGGCGTTGCAACATGCTCTTCTCTCCAGAATCGGGCACAAACAGGCCGGCAGTATAGCGGTGCGCCATCGCCGTGAACTAGCGTCGCACGATGAATACTGAAATGTCTGACACGGGCCGTGATTGCCGGTTCCTGTCACCCCATTGTCACGGTCCTTACATTGGCATGTCATGGCCCGCTGTCAGGCTTGCTCCAAGCTCCCTGACCCGGTATTCGCTCATGCGCTTCCTCATTTCCCTGTTCACCCCGCGTCCCCATCACCGCAGCTTCGCCCTGCTCGATCGCAACGGCCGTTGCCAGGCCTTCAAGCAGTGCAGCCTGCAACCCATGGGCGAGGGCTGGGTGGAAATCGACGAAATCCGCCTCAACTGGTTGCACCAGCCATTGCCCGCCAGCGCCCGCGTGCAACCGCTTCGTGCCCGCGCACGCAACCGGCAACTGTTGACCATCTGACCGGACGGCTAATAAAAGTCATTAAACACGACCATTTCCCTGCGTTTCTTCGATACAATCTCCCCCCGATTATAAGGACGTCTCCTGATCGGGCCTCGCAACACCGCTGATGCGCTGGTATTGGCACCCCGCACCGCCCACAGAGAGCCGCCCACACAGATCGAGTGAAGCTGGCGCGCTTGCTGTTCTCCAGGCAAATCACCACTTTTCGCGAATCTGCAGAGCTGTCATTACGCTCGGTCACTGAGCTGTCTGCCTGTTTTGCCTGTCATGTACTCCATGGGGGCAACCAAACCGGGCACGGTGCCAGGCTGGGACAGCCCTTTTTTGAGGTTCACGTCTTCAAAAGAGCGTGAAAAAACGGGTTTTCACAACTTCACGAGAGTGTGGCGAGCAAATGAAGAGTTTTGCGTCTGAACAAGCACCATTAGCGTCTGAAACAGCCCAACGACACAGGACCGGATATCGCTCAAGAACCGGCGCCTGAAGCCTGTCCGCTACGGATTTGGTTGCACGAACGGATGTCTCGGCCATAAGTCGAATTGCCTGCCCGGCGCTTAAATGAGTTCATGTGACTCTTGAGGCCAGGCTGCATGCATCCGCAGTAGGTGCGAAAAATTGCGAAGATTCGGACATGGCGATCCTGGCCATGGATAACTGGGGCGCAACTGACCTGCCCCGCCACTCCTGGCCGCTATGCCGACAATTTGGTGCTGCAGATTTTGGAGACGCGTTAAATGGCGCATAACGAAGCAGTCGATGTAGTTCTGGTAGGGGCCGGCATCATGAGTGCCACCCTGGCCGTGCTGCTCAAGGAGCTCGACCCCGCGATCTCGCTGGAAGTCGTCGAGCTGATGGACTCCGGTGCCGCGGAGAGTTCCAACCCGTGGAACAACGCCGGCACCGGCCACGCCGGGCTGTGTGAGCTCAACTACACGCCCCAGGCGGCCGACGGTACGGTCGACATCAAGAAAGCCGTGCACATCAACACCCAGTTCGAAGTGTCGAAGCAGTTCTGGACGTATCTGACCCAGAAAGGCACGTTCGGCTCCTCCAAGTCCTTCATCGCCCCGGTGCCACACCTGAGTTTCGTACAGGGTGACAAAGGCGTGGCGTTCCTGAAGAAGCGCTTCGAGTTGATGCGCCAGCATCACGCCTTCGCCGACATGGAATACACCGAAGACAAAGGCCAGATGGCCGAGTGGATGCCGTTGATGATGCCTGGCCGGCCGGACGATGAAGTCATCGCCGCCACCCGCGTCATGAACGGGACCGACGTCAACTTCGGCGCCCTGACCAATCAGTTGCTCAAGCACCTGACCAGCGCCCCGGACACCCAGGTCAAATACTGCAAGCGCGTCACCGGCCTCAAGCGCAACGGCAGCGGCTGGACCGTGAGCATCAAGGACGTCAATTCCGGCAGCACCCGCGAAGTCGACGCCAAGTTCGTGTTCCTCGGTGCCGGCGGCGCGGCCTTGCCGCTGCTGCAAGCCTCGGGCATCGAGGAAAGCAAGGGCTTCGGTGGCTTCCCGGTCAGCGGCCAGTGGCTGCGTTGCGACAACCCGGAAGTGGTCAAGCACCATCAGGCCAAGGTCTACAGCCAGGCCGCCGTGGGCTCGCCGCCAATGTCGGTGCCGCACCTGGACACCCGCGTGGTCGACGGCAAGAAATCCCTGCTGTTCGGACCATACGCCGGTTTCACCACCAAGTTCCTCAAGCACGGTTCGATCATGGACCTGCCGCTGTCGGTACGCGCCGGCAACATCGGCCCGATGCTGGCCGTGGCCCGGGACAACATGGACCTGACCAAGTACCTGATCAGCGAAGTGATGCAGTCCATGGAGCAGCGCCTGGAATCCCTGCGTCGCTTCTACCCCGAGGCGAAAGCCGAAGACTGGCGCCTGGAAGTGGCCGGCCAACGGGTGCAGATCATCAAGAAAGACCCGAAGAAAGGTGGCGTCCTGCAGTTCGGCACCGAACTGGTGGCGGCCAAGGACGGCAGCCTCGCCGCCCTGCTCGGCGCATCGCCGGGTGCTTCGGTGACCGTATCGATCATGCTGGAGCTGATCGAGCGCTGCTTCCCGGACAAGGCCAAGGGCGAGTGGGCTGGCAAGCTCGCAGAGATTTTCCCGGCCCGGGAAAAAGTGCTGGAAACCGACGCGGCGCTGTATCGCAAGATCAACGCGCAGAACAACATTGCGTTGGAGTTGGTTGAAGACAGCAAGGCTCAAAGTTACGCCTGACACCTTGCCGCTAATATAAAAAAGCCTCCCGTGCAGACGGGAGGCTTTTTTATTTCCTCGGTGTTAGTTCATGCTGAATTTGACGCGTGTTCCACCGTGACTCACATAGTCGTCATCATCTTCAACATAAAACAATTCAGCGACACAGGAACCCGCCGGCTCCGCCTTGACCCAGCGATGATAAGGCATTGCCTCTTTATCACTGCCCGGTGCCCTTGCGACATGTCCAAAGCTGAATTGACAGGTTCGGCTGCCTTGCGTATAGCTGAAGGCCTCTCGCTCGGCGCGTGACTGGGGCAGGTAGTAGGTTAATTCCTGGCTCTCGCCCGGGTTTATCGAAAAGCTGTGGCCTGCATTGGCCGGATTCTGCGTCCAGGTAAAATCTCTGCCGGGAACGATGACGGCGGCGGTTGCGTTATGGACTTCGACATTGACAATTTCATCCCGCGCACAGGAAGCGGAACTTGCCAGACACGCCGCCAGGGACAACAACACCCCGGCGACAAACTTCTTTTGATCTTCCATGATGAATAAAGCTCCATTTAAACGATGACGTCAAAGCCACTTGGCTTCGGCGCAAAAGTAATGGAAATTCAAATAAAACAAAACAGCCCGAATGGTGACATAACCTTTCGGAGCAACTTGCAGAAGAAGAGATTAGTTGCGATCAGCCCAAACGAGTCAACGCTCCGAAGAGCGTTGACAGGGGTTCAACTCAGCGGCGCGCCTTGTTGATCAATTCGATGTATTCCTCGGCATTGCGCTGGTCCTGGATCAGCGCAACGAAATCGTTGCCGTGCTCATCCTTGCCGTCGAGGTCATGGCCGGCCTCGACGAAGAACGTCAAGAAACGCTCGAAATCGTCGACCCGCAGGCCACGGTAGGCCTTGATCAGTTTGTGCAATGAAGGCGAAGTGGCATCGACCGGCTCGAAATTGAGGAACAGCTTGATCTGCTCATCGCCAATCTCGTCGCCAATCACTTGTTTCTTGTCTTTACGCATTGCCGGCTCCAACTCGCACAATTCACGGGGGCGGGCAGTTTACCCCCGGCAGGCCTCGGGGCTCAACGCGGGCGTTCGATGCCGGTGTGCAGGTCGGCCCAGATATGGCCGTTGGCGTAGGTGAGGAACTGCACGTAGACCGTATTGTTGCGCAACAGGTCGATGACCACCCGGTACTGGGCCTGTGGATAAGACAGTGTCAGGGTCTTGCTCGCCTCGTCGAAGGCCGGTTTCTTCAAGCTTTTGCTTTCGCCGTCGAAGTTGAGGATCACCTGGCTGATGGTCGCCCCCTTGTTCAAGGACTTGCCCTTGAGACGGACCAGCAAGGGCGAAGTGACCGGGATCGGTTGCTGGTTGGACTGGCGCTGGTTACCCAGCACCACCGAATACTCGGTCACTTGCAGCAACTGCTGCTGTTCGGGCTGTTCCTGGCGCACCACCAGGTCATCCGGCGGCAGGAACTGGCTGTGCATCGGCGCGGCCACGGCCGTCAAAGGCAGGCTGGCGATCAACAGTGAAGTGGCGCAGCGGCGGATCGATACACGCATGACAACCTCCAGAATCTTGGCCGGGCACTCTAGCATGAGCACGGACAGTAAAAATAAGCGATCCGGATCAATACATCCGGACAGCGGGCGCGGCATACTCAAAGAGGCCATCAGCATCGATATCACTGATGCATGCCTTTGTGGCGAGGGAGCTTGCTCCCGCTGGGTGGCGCAGCCGCCCCAGAATATTGCGAGCGCTACGCACTCGAGCGGGAGCAAGCTCCCTCGCCACGGGGCCAGTGCCAGCCCCCCTTGCGAGGAGTATTCATGGCTTTCTCCGCACCACCGTTATTCGCCGCCTGGCGCCAGACCTGGCGTGCCGGCTACACCCTGGAACGCCTGCGCGGCGATCTGGTGGCCGGGCTGACCGTCGGCATTATCGCCATCCCCCTGGCCATGGCCCTGGCGATTGCCGTCGGCGTGCCGCCGCAGCACGGTCTGTACACGGTGTTGGTGGCGGCACCGCTGATCGCCCTCACCGGCGGCTCGCGCTTCAACGTGAGCGGGCCGACGGCGGCGTTCGTGGTGATCCTGCTGCCCATCACCCAACAATACGGCCTGGGCGGCCTGCTGCTGTGTACCATGCTCGCCGGCCTGATCTTGATCGCCCTGGGCCTGATACGCGCCGGCCGCCTGATCCAGTACATTCCCTATCCGGTCATCCTCGGCTTCACCGCGGGCATCGGCGTGGTCATCGCCACGTTGCAACTGAAGGATCTGCTGGGGCTGACCACTGCCGGCCAAGCCAAACACTACATCGAACAGCTGGGCGAATTGATCGTGGCGCTGCCCGGTGCCCGTCTGGGTGATGGGGTCATCGGGGCCGTGTGCCTGGCGGTGCTGATTGTCTGGCCGCGCTGGGTGCCACGGGTGCCCGGGCATCTGGTGGCGCTGCTGGTGGGCACGTTGCTGGGGCTGGCGATGGAGCGCGGCGGATGGCCGATCGCGACGCTGGGCGAACGTTTCAGCTACGTCGTCGATGGCATCGCTCACCCGGGCATCCCACCCTTCCTACCCAGCTTCGACTGGCCCTGGAACCTGCCGGACAGCCAGGGACATCCGTTGATCCTGTCCTATGACCTGATCCGCCAATTGCTGGCGCCCGCCTTTGCCATCGCCATGCTCGGTGCCATCGAATCACTGTTGTGCGCGGTGGTGGCGGACGGCATGACCGGCAGCAAGCACGATCCCAATGCCGAACTGATGGGCCAGGGCCTGGGCAACCTGGTGGCGCCGCTGTTCGGTGGCATCACCGCCACCGCCGCCATTGCCCGCAGCGCCACCAATGTGCGCAGTGGCGCCTTTTCACCGCTGGCCGCGATCATCCACAGCCTCGTGGTGCTGGTGGCGATTGTGCTGCTGGCGCCGCTGTTCAGTTACTTGCCCATGGCCGCACTGGCCGCGCTGCTGGTGATGGTCGCCTGGAACATGAGCGAAGCCGGGCATGTGCTGCACACCCTGCGCATCGCCCCGCGCAGCGACGTGCTGGTGCTGCTGACCTGCCTGGGCCTGACGGTGCTGTTCGACATGGTCCTGGCTGTCGCCGTCGGCCTGCTGCTGGCCGCCGGCCTGTTCATCAAGCGCATGAGCGAACTGACCGACAGCGCCGAGTTGCCGCGCCATTTTCACCAGGCCCTGCTGGACATGCCCGAGCACGTTCGCTGCTACGCCATTCGTGGACCGTTGTTCTTTGGCGCGGCGGAAAAAGCCCTGGATGTGCTGCGCCGGTTCGACCCGGGCGTTCGGGTGGTGGTCGTGGAAATGAGCGCCGTGCCCATGCTGGACATGACCGCGCTGGCTGCGCTGGAGAATATCCTGAAGGATTACCGCAAGCACGGCATCGGCCTGATCCTGGTGGCGACCGCGCCCAGGGTGCGCCTGAAACTGCGCCGCGCCGGCATTCATCGCGAACAGCGGCAATTGGCCTATGTGCAGACCCTGGAGCAGGCGCGGGTCAAGAGTGAGCAGTGGTTGGCCGGTAGCGCGGCTCATCCAAGACTTGCTTGAACGGTGGCGAGGGAGCTTGCTCCCGCTGGGCTGCGCAGCAGCCCCAATTGCAGGTGGGTGCCAAGCACCCAAGCGGGAGCAAGCTCCCTCGCCACAAAAGCTCCGTGCCGGCGACTGATTCGGTGCTCAGTCGAACTGAGCACGCATCCAGGCCTGGTACTCGGCCACGCCTGGCTCGCCTTCGCGGGGCGCCCAGTGGGCCAGTTCGCCCTCGCCCACGGGCCGGTAGGGACCGGCCTTGCATTCGAACATCAGGCTGTCGGCTTCCAGCACCACCAACCCGTGATACACGCCAGAGGGCAGGTCGACGCCGAGGCAATCGCCACCGGCCTGCAGGATGCGCTTGTCCACCACCGCACCGGCCTCGTCGAAAATCAACACCCCCAGCCGCCCCTTGAGCACCAGCAAGGTTTCCGCCTTATCGGCGCTCAGGTGGCGGTGCGGCGGGACGTAGGTGCAAGGCTGCAAGCCAACCGCCATGCGGTGGCACGGTTCATCCATCTCATGGAAGTTATGGTGCTGGCGTCCGCGAGGACTGGCCGCGGCTTTCTCGGCCAATTCATCGAACAACGCTTGTTCCAGGAAACTTGGCCGAGTCATCGATTACATCCCCTTGACGGCGAAAATGCCATTGGCGTTGCGCCAGTAACCTTTGTAGTCCATGCCGTAGCCGAAGATGTAGCGGTCGATACACGGCAGGCCGACGAAATCGGCTTTCAAGTCCGGCCGCGCCTTGCGGTCGTGGTCCTTGTCGATCAGCACGGCGGTGTGCACGGCGCGGGCGCCGGCGTGTTTGCAGAAGTCGATGATCGCGCCCAGGGTGTGACCTTCGTCGAGGATGTCGTCGATGATCAGCACGTCGCGGTCGATGAACGAGACTTCCGGCTTGGCTTTCCAGAACAGGTCGCCACCGCTGGTTTCGTTGCGATAACGCGTCGCGTGCAGGTAGGACGCTTCCAGGGGGAAGTTCAGACAGGTCAGCAGCTTGCCGGAGAAAATCAGCCCGCCGTTCATGACGCAGAACACCACCGGATTGGCATCGGCCAGTTGCTCGTTGATTTGCGCACCGACACGGGCGATGGCCGCTTCGACTTCGGCTTCGGTGTACAGGCAGTCAGCCTCTCGCATGATTTGACGGATATGCTCGAGATCAGCGGACATGGCGCTCTCCAGGGGGGGCAGGGTTCGGAAAAGCCGGCAAAGGTACGCATCCCGCCCGGCCAGATCAAGCGTTTGTGGACTAACGTTCTGTATTGTCTATAGGACAACACCCTCGGATAGATTAATCTAGGCCGGTTTTTTTGCCCGCCGCCGGAGCCTTCCCCATGCCCATCCTCGAGATCCGCCATCCGCTGATCAGACACAAACTCGGCCTGATGCGCCGCGCCGATATCAGCACGAAGAACTTCCGTGAACTGGCCCAGGAAGTCGGTGCCCTGCTCACCTACGAAGCCACCAAGGACCTGCCGCTGGAGTCCTACGAAATCGACGGCTGGGCCGGTACGGTCCAGGTCGAGAAAATCGCCGGCAAGAAGATCACCGTGGTGCCGATCCTGCGCGCCGGCATCGGCATGCTCGAAGGCGTACTGAGCCTGATCCCGGGGGCGAAGGTCAGCGCCGTGGGCGTGGCTCGCAACGAGCAGACCCTGCAAGCCCACACCTACCTGGAAAAACTGGTGCCGGAAATCGACGAGCGCCTGGCGATGATCATCGACCCGATGCTTGCCACCGGCAGCTCCATGGTCGCCACCATCGACCTGTTGAAAAAGGCCGGTTGCCGGGAGATCCGCGCCATGGTGCTGGTCGCCGCTCCCGAAGGCATCAAGGCCGTGCAGGACGCCCACCCGGACGTGACCATCTACACCGCCTCCATCGACCAGAAACTCAACGAGCATGGCTACATCATCCCGGGCCTGGGCGATGCCGGCGACAAGATCTTCGGCACCAAGCAGAAGGACGCTTGAGCATGCAGGATGAGTTCAACGATCCGCTCTGGCGCCAGGTCCTGTCCGGCGCGCAGATGCTGTTCGTCGCCTTCGGCGCGCTGGTATTGATGCCGCTGATCACCGGGCTGGACCCTAACGTGGCGCTGTTCACCGCCGGCCTGGGAACGATCCTGTTCCAAGTCGTCACCGGGCGCCAGGTACCGGTGTTCCTGGCCTCGAGCTTTGCCTTCATCACCCCGATCATCCTCGCCAAGGGCCAGTTCGGCCTGGCCGCGACCATGGGTGGGGTGATGGCGGCGGGTTTCGTCTACACCTTCCTGGGCCTGGCGGTGAAGATCAAGGGCACCGGGTTCATCGACCGGCTGCTGCCGCCAGTGGTCATCGGTCCGGTGATCATTTCCATCGGCCTGGCCATGGCGCCGATTGCCGCCAACATGGCAATGGGCAAGGCCGGTGACGGCACCGAGCTGATTCATTATCAGACCGCGATGATGATCTCGATGCCGGCGCTGCTCACCACCCTGATCGTGGCGGTGTTCGGCAAGGGCATTTTCCGCCTGGTGCCGATCATTTCCGGCGTGCTGGTGGGCTTTGCCATGGCGTTTTTCTTCGGGGTCGTGGACACCGCGAAAATCGCCGCCGCTCCCTGGTTCGCCCTGCCAGCCTTCACCGCGCCGGAGTTCAATTGGCAGGCGATCCTGTTCATCGTGCCGGTCGCCCTGGCACCGGCCATCGAGCACATCGGCGGCGTGATTGCCGTGGGCAGCGTGACCGGTCGCGACTACCTGAAGAAACCCGGCCTGCACCGCACCCTGCTCGGTGACGGCATTGCCACCACCGCCGCCGGCCTGTTCGGTGGCCCGCCCAACACCACCTACGCCGAAGTGACCGGCGCGGTGATGCTGACCAAGAACTACAACCCGAAGATCATGACCTGGGCGGCGATCTTTGCCATCAGCCTGGCGTTCATCGGCAAGTTCGGCGCGCTGCTGCAAAGCATCCCGGTGCCGGTGATGGGCGGAATCCTGTGCCTGTTGTTCGGTTCGATTGCGGCGGTGGGCATGAACACGCTGATCCGCCACAAGATCGACCTGGGCGAGGCGCGCAACCTGGTAATCGTTTCGGTGACGCTGGTGTTCGGCATCGGCGGCGTGCTGGTGGGCACCGGCACCGGCCCGGACGACTTCGGCCTCAAAGGCATCGCGTTGTGCGCGGTGGTGGCGATCGCGCTGAACCTGCTGCTGCCGGGCAATGACGGCTGGAAGCAGAAGAAGGCGGATGAGCCGCTGCTGTGACTCAAGCTTGAAGGCTTTGTTGTCGGCCTGATAGCCATCGCGAGCGAGCTCGCTCCCACAGAGGGTCTCGAGTGGTCACAACATTTGTGTCCACCGCAGATTCCATGTGGGAGCGAGCTTGCTCGCGATGAGGCCCTTGAACCTTACAACGCGATCGGAGCCCGTTCGCAGAGAGTACTCAACGCCTGCGCCCACTGCGGCTCATCATTGAGGCAAGGCACCAGCACCAACTCCTCCCCCCCTGCCGCGCGGAACTGTTCACGGCCGCGATCGCCGATTTCCTCCAGGGTTTCAATGCAGTCGGCCACGAACGCCGGGCACATCACCAGCACTTTCTTCACGCCGCTTTGGGCCAGTTCCTCCAGGCGCGCCTCGGTGTAGGGTTCGATCCACTTGGCACGCCCCAAGCGCGACTGGAACGACACCGACCATTTGCCATCCGCCAGCCCCATGCGTTGGGCAAACAGTTCGGCAGTGCGGATGCATTGCGCGCGGTAACAGGTCGCCATGACCTCCGGCGGCGCGTTCTTGCAGCAGTCGGCATCCTTGAAGCAATGAAACCCCGTCGGGTCGAGCTTGGTCAGGTGCCGTTCCGGCAAGCCGTGGAAACTCAACAACAGATGATCGTGTTCCTGCATCAGGTACGGCTTGGCGCTGGTCACCAGGGCATCGAGGTATTCGGGCTGATCGTAGAACGGTTGGAGGATCGAAAACTGCACATTGAGTTTCTTTTCCCGCACGACCCGCTTGGCCTCCTCGATCACCGTGGTCACGGTGCTGTCGGCGAACTGCGGATACAACGGCGCCAACGTGATCTTCTTGTGACCCTGACTCGCCAGCCGTACCAGCGCCGACTCAATGGACGGCTCGCCATAACGCATCGCCAGCTCCACCGGGCCCTGGGTCCACTGCGCGATCATGGCCTGTTGCAGCCGGCGACTGAGCACCACCAGCGGCGACCCCTCTTCCCACCAGATCGAGGCGTAGGCGTGGGCCGACTGCTCGGGACGCCGAATCAGGATCAGCGACACCAGCAAACGCCGCACCGGCCATGGCAGGTCGATGACATACGGGTCCATCAGGAATTGGTTGAGGTAGCGGCGCACATCGGCCACCGAGGTGGAGGCAGGCGAACCCAGATTCACCAGAAGCAACGCGTGATCGGTCATGCAACGTCCTATTTCAAAGGCGGCTGGACAAGTCTTCCAGGGCCGCAGGCAAATCAGTGAATCGGAATGTGAAACCCGCCGCCTGCAATCGGGCCGGCGTGGCGCGCTGGCCGCCGAGCAACAGCAAGGACAATTCCCCCAGCGTGACCTTCAGCGCAAGCTCCGGCATCGGCACCACGGCCGGCCGATGCAATACTCGCCCCAGGGCCTTGGCAAAATCGCGGTTGCGCACCGGGTTCGGCGCGCACGCATTATAAGGACCGCTGGCATCGGTGCGGTGCAGAAGAAAATCAATCAGGGCGATTTGATCGTCAATGTGAACCCACGGCATCCACTGCCGACCATTGCCGATACGCCCGCCCAGCGCCAGCTTGAATGGCAACAGCAGCCGCGACAAAAAGCCGCCCTCGGCGGACAGGACCAGACCGGTACGCACCAACACCACGCGCAGGCCCAAGGCCTCGGCCCGTTGCGCGGTTTCTTCCCAGGCGATGCACAACTGGCTGGCGAAATCTTCGCTCACCGGTCCCGATTCCTCGGTCAATTCACGCTCGCCACCGTCGCCGTACCAGCCCACCGCGGAACCGGAAATCAGCACCTGCGGTTTCTGCTCGCAACGTTCCAGCCACGCCAGCAGAACTTCCGTCAACGTGATACGGCTGCTCCACAACAACATCTTGCGTTTATGGCTCCAGGGACGGTCGGCGATGGGGGCGCCGGCGAGGTTGACCACCGCGTCCACCGGCTCGTGGATTTCGTCGAGCTTGGCCACGCCCCGCACCGATGTCCCGCAGATTTTCGCCACCTCTTCGGGTCGGCGACTCCATACCGTCAGGCGATGCCCCTGCTGCAACCAGAGACGGCAGAGCTGACGTCCGATCAAACCAGTACCGCCGGTCAGCAATATGTGCATGAGATGTTCCTCGAATCGCGTTTTACCCGGCCCATTAGTCTATTTTTATAAGCAGGGATTTTTCGTATCGGACGGGGTCTGTGTTTAACAATAGGACAACCTGTCCAAACGCGAACGGTAAAACTTATACCAAAAACCCGAATTGTACAGGTTTAAACGACGGCGTAGTCTGTACAGAAAGGTAAACGAGGCCCTCATGACTGTACCTATCGCGATCATCGGCACCGGCATCGCCGGACTTTCAGCCGCCCAGGCCCTGACGGAGGCCGGGCATATCGTTCAACTCTTCGATAAAAGCCACGGCAGTGGCGGACGCATGTCGAGCAAGCGCAGCGACGCTGGCGCACTGGACATGGGCGCGCAGTACTTCACTGCCCGCGATCGCCGCTTCGTCACCGAGGTCCAGCGCTGGCAAGCCAACGGCTGGGCCGCGGAATGGAACCCGCAGCTCTACAACTTCCAGAATGGGCAACTGAGCCCATCGCCGGACGAACAGACTCGCTGGGTCGGCACCCCGCGCATGAGCGCCATCACCCGCGCCTTGCTCGACAAGCTGCAGGTGCAGTTTTCCTGCCGGATCACCGAGGTGTACCGCGGCCAGGAGCATTGGCATCTGCAGGACGCGGAAGGTTTCACCCACGGCCCCTTCGGCCACGTGGTGATCGCCACGCCCGCGCCCCAGGCCACCGCATTGCTGGCGGCCGTACCGAAGCTGGCCGCCGTGGCGGCCGGCGTGAAGATGGACCCGACCTGGGCTGTGGCCCTGGCCTTCGAAGCCCCGCTGGATACGCCCATGGAGGGCTGCTTCGTACAAGACAGTCCTCTGGACTGGCTGGCGCGCAACCGCAGCAAACCGGGACGCGACAGCAAGCTCGACACCTGGGTACTGCACGCCACCAGCGACTGGAGCCGGCAGCACATCGACCTGTCCAAGGAAGCGGTGATCGAACACCTGCACGGTGCGTTCGCCGAACTGCTGCACAGCGCGATGCCCGCACCGAGCTTCAGCGTGGCCCATCGCTGGCTCTATGCCCGCCCCGCCGGCAGCCATGAATGGGGCGCCCTGGCCGATGCCGACCTGGGGCTGTACGTGTGCGGTGACTGGTGCCTGTCCGGCCGGGTCGAAGGCGCATGGCTCAGCGGCCAGGAGGCTGCACGCCGCCTGCACGCAAGCCTGCAATAGATCGCGTCCCCCATCGCTCTTCGCTGCTGTCGAAAGAGACAGCAGCCTGCCCGCGGCACCCACTGACGTCGCCCAGCCCCTCGATGAATCCGGTTGACTTGTGTGCATTCGGACCTATGATGAAAATATTGTACATAAATATAAATTTGTACAAGATTAACCCATCAGAGGTCGCCCATGCCCAGCGCAGCCATCGCCAAACCCAGAATCGCCATCAGCGCCTGCCTGATGGGTGCCGAAGTTCGCTTCAACGGCGGGCACAAGCAATCGTCGTTGTGCAGCCGCACCCTCATCGATTACTTCGATTTCGTGCCGGTGTGCCCCGAAGTCGCCATCGGCCTGGGCATTCCCCGGGAGCCGATTCGCCTGGTGGGCAATCCTGAACACCCCGAGGCGCTCGGTACGGTGAATCGCGACCTCAACGTGACCCGGCCATTGGCCGACTATGGGCAGCAGATGGCCGGGGAACTGGATGACCTCTGCGGCTACATCTTCATGCAGAAATCGCCGTCCTGCGGACTGGAGCGGGTCAAGGTCTATGACCACAACGGTGTCCCCCAGGAAGGCGGCGGACGCGGTATCTATGCCCAGGCCTTTTGCGAACGCCATCCCGATCTGCCGGTGGAGGAAGACGGTCGCCTCAACGACCCGGTGCTGCGGGAGAACTTCCTGACCCGGGTGTTTGCCTATGCCGCCTGGCAACCCTTGCGCCGCCAGGGCCTGACCCGGCGCGACCTGATCGAATTCCACTCACGCTACAAATACCTGCTCATGGCTCACAACCCCGAACAGTACAAGGCCCTGGGCAAACTGCTGGGTGACATGGGCAAGGCCGACCCCAATGAACTGGGTCCACGCTACTTCAGTGCATTGATGGCCGCCTTGAAGAAATGCGCCACTCGCCGCACCCACACCAATGTGCTGCAACACCTGAGCGGTTACCTCAAGCGTGCCATCGACGCCGACGACAAGCAGGAGGTACAGCATCTCATCGGGCAGTACCGCCTCGGCATCGTGCCCTTGGTGGTGCCGCTGACATTGCTCAAGCATCACCTGCGCCAGCACCCCGATCCTTACCTGGCACAGCAGGTCTACCTGCAGCCGCACCCGGAAAACCTCAGTTTGCGAAACGCCATTTGATGAACAACGACCCCGATTCCAGCGCCCGCGAAGACCTGGGGGCCGACTTTGCCAAGGCCTTGGCGCAAGGCTGGTTACCCATACGCGAAGTCGCCCGGCAGACCGGTGTCAACGCTGTCACGCTGCGGGCCTGGGAGCGCCGTTACGGCCTGATCGTGCCGCACCGCACGCCCAAGGGGCATCGCCTGTTCAATGCCGACCATGTGCAACGGATCCGCAGCATCCTCACTTGGATCGACCGTGGCGTCGCGGTGAGCAAGATCAAGCCGTTGCTGGACACACCGCCGCTGCCGACAGCCCCCACGCCGCCACCGGAGAACGATTGGCAGCGTCAGCGCCACGCCCTGGCGCTGGCGGTGACGCAACTGGCCGAGCGTCAGATCGATGACCTGGTCAACCAGGCGATGGCGCTGTATCCGCCCTGGACCGTGTGCGAGCAATTGCTCTTGCCGTTACTGGCCGAGCTGCACGTGCGCTGGCAAGGCCAGTTCGGCGCGCAGCTGGAACGGGTCTTCCTGTACTCGTGGCTGCGCAGCAAGTTTGGCAGCCGGATCTACCACAACAACCGTCAGTTGCGCGGTGCGCCACTGTTGCTGGTCAATCATTCGGACTTGCCCCAGGAGCCGCACCTGTGGCTCACCGCCTGGCTGGCCAGCAGCGCCGATTGCCCGGTGGAGGTGCTCGACAGCCCGCTACCGGCGGGGGAGTTGGCCCTGGCGGTCGAACGTCTCAAGGCTCGCGGCGTCCTGTTGTATTCCAGTCACGCCATCAACCTGTCCCAACTGCCCAGGCTGCTGGGTGGCATCGATTGCCCGATCATCATTGCCGGCCCGGCCGCGTCGATCCACCACGCCCGGTTATCCACAGGCGTTTCGATGATTGACCTGTCCTGGGCCGAAGACCCGCTATCGGCTCACCGCGAACTGAGCCGCAGAGAACTCCTTTAGATGGAAAACAGCATGCAACTGATCTGGCTGCGCAGCGACTTGCGCCTGCACGACAACACCGCCCTCGCGGCGGCCGCAGCCCAAGGGCCATGCGTGGCGGTGTACCTGACCAGCCCCGAACAATGGCGTGCCCATGACGACGCACCGTGCAAGATCGATTTCTGGCTGCGCAACCTCGGCGCATTGAGCGTGGCCCTGGACGAATTGAACATCCCGCTCTTGATTCGCGAGGCAACGCATTGGCACCAGGCGCCACGCGTGCTGCTCAAGCTATGTCGCGAACTGAACGTTGCCGCCGTGCATGTCAACGAAGAGTACGGCCTGAATGAAACGCAGCGCGACACCGAAGTCGCCCGTGCGTTGAATGATCAGGGCATCGAGTTTCACCGTCACCTCGACCAACTGCTGTTCAGGCCCGGCAGCGTGCTGACCAAGACCGGCAATTATTTCCAGGTGTTCAGTCAGTTCCGCAAGGTCTGCTACAACCGTCTGCATTTTTCGCTGCCGAGCCTGGTCGCCACACCGCGCCAGCAGGCCTCCACCGGCATTGCCCGCGATCCGGTGCCGACGCACGTCGATGGGTTCGCCCCGCCCAGCGAAACACTGCGCGCCTTCTGGCCCGCCGGTGAAACCGAAGCCCGACGGCGCCTGGACAGTTTTGTCGACCAGCACCTCGACGATTACCAGCACGAGCGGGACTTCCCGGCCCGGCCCGGCACCAGCCAGCTCTCGGCCTACCTGGTAGCCGGGGTGGTGTCGCCACGTCAGTGCCTGCATGCCGCGCTGCAAGCCAACCGGGGTGAGTTCGAGAGTGGAAGTGCCGGCGCCGTGACCTGGATTAATGAATTGCTCTGGCGCGAGTTCTACAAGCACATTCTCGTGGGCTATCCACGTGTGTCGCGCCACCGCGCGTTTCGCCCGGAAACCGAGGCGCTGGCGTGGCGCAAGGCCCCCGGCGAACTGGAGGCCTGGAAACAGGCACGCACCGGCCTGCCGATTATCGATGCGGCCATGCGCCAATTGCTGGAAACCGGCTGGATGCACAACCGCTTGCGGATGGTGGTCGCCATGTTCCTGACCAAGAACCTGCTGATCGATTGGCGTGAAGGCGAGCGTTTTTTCATGCAGCACCTGATCGACGGCGACCTGGCTGCCAATAATGGCGGCTGGCAGTGGAGCGCCTCCACCGGCACCGACTCGGCACCGTGGTTCCGCATCTTCAACCCTTTGAGCCAGTCGGAAAAATTTGACCGCGAGGGCCTGTTCATCAAGTACTGGTTACCTGAACTGAACGACCTGGACAGACAACAGGTCCATAACCCAAATACCCAGGGCGGCTTGTTTGGCGCAGTGGACTATCCGGCACCGATCGTCGATTTGCGCGAATCCAGGGCGCGTGCACTGGCAGCGTTCAAAAACCTGCCGACGCGACAGGACGCAGCCGTTGAAGGGGTGGGCGATTAGCGGACATGAAATTGCCGGGCCGCGGGATGCAATCTTTACCCGATAACTTATAGTCGTACTAATCGTACGAACTCTACTGAAAGTCGTGTATCAGCGTTATGCAATCGAAAGGAGTACGGAATGGGTTCAAGACTGCCCCGGCGCTATTGGCTCACCGGGGCCGGCAACGGAATCGGCGCTTCGTTGGCTGAAGCGATACTCGAGACAGGTGCATACCTGGCCGTCAGCTCGCACTCGCCCCGCTCGGGCGAAAACCTTTCGGTACGTTATCCAGGACAAGTGCTGACCGTGCCCGGCAATTTGACCGACAGCCAGGCCGTGCGCGAGATCGGTGAACAGATCACCCGGCAATGGGGTGCCCTGGATCAGGTGATCCTCAATGCTGGAACGACTGAGTACGTTGACGAACAGCATACTGACCACAGATTGATCGAGCATATCGTGCGCAGTAACCTGCTGGCCGCCAGTTTCTGCATCGAAGTGGCCATGCCCTTGTTGCGCGCCGGAACCCAACCGCATCTGGTGGGTATTGCCAGCCCGGCGACGTATCTGCCGCCCTCGAACAGCGAAGCGGGTGGAAGCGGGATGCGCCATCTGTTCGAATCGACTCGGGCAGAGCTGGCGGCTGCGGGCGTGGATGTGACATGGGTGCACCCAGGCTACGACGACCCATCGCTGGGCCCCGACGATTGTTTCCCATTCCCGGTCCACTGGTCGCCAGAAGAAGCGGCGCAGCATGTGCTGAAGCACTTGGTCGAACGCCCCCGGGAAGTCGCACTTCCCATCGCGTCCATGAGCGCACTGTGGCCCTTGCCTTCATGCAGCGAAACCCTGCCGGCCGACATCGACTCATGCCAGGCCAAAAGCGGCGATCCGATCAAGGGACGCCCCTGAGCCGCCGATTGCCTTACACTGCGCGCCATGAAAACCATCCCCCTCCATGAAATCCCGGCACCGGCCGTCACCTGCTCGACGTGCGCGGCGTGCTGCTGCCAATTGGAAGTGATGCTGATCACCGACACCGGGGTCCCGGAGCGTTTTATCGATACGGACGATTGGGGTGGGGAAGTGATGCTGCGGCTCGACGACGGCTGGTGCGCGGCCCTGGATCGCGACAGCATGATGTGCACCATCTACGAAAAGCGCCCGCTGATCTGCCGCGAGTTCGAGATGGGCGCGCCGGAATGCCTGGAAGAACGCCAGGGCATTGCGACGGCGTATCGGTAAGCGAAAAAACCTGTGGGAGCGAGCTTGCTCGCGATAGCGGTAGGTCAGACAACTCAAGGTGGCTGGTCTATCGCTATCGCGAGCAAGCTCGCTCCCACAATTGTTCAGGTGTTACAGCGGCATCGTGTAGTGCAGCGCGTAGCTTTCCACACCGTCGTTGGTCGACTTGATACCAGCGTTGGAGTAATGAGTGGCGCGAATGCCCACTTCATGTCCGCCATTGAAGCGCAGGCCGAACCCGATGCGATCCTCGAACTGGAAGGCCGTCCCCAACTTGTTGCTTTCCACTTCGGTGTTGGCGAAGAGTGCAACGCCAACACCCGCCTCGATGTAAGGCTTCACGTTCTGGCCGGAAAATTCATACACAAACACGGGCGAGAACGACAGGCTATGGTTGCTGGACGTTTCGTCCCCTTCCCAATAGGTATAGGCGCCGCTCCAATAGCCAGTCAGGCGACCGACGTCACTTTGCAGCCAACTCTTGTCCCAGTCGAACTGCATGCCCAGGCGATAGGTCATGGTCGAGTCGCTAGTTTGTCCAACCCCAAACTCCACACCCGCCGCCTGAGCGGTGTAAGTGTGCCCCAGCAATGCAGCCGCAAACGCGGCAAAGCAGAATAAGCGCTTCATTAGAAACATCCTTTGCGAACGACTTAGTTAGTTTAGTTACAAACAGACAAAGCTATAGAAATCCGCGGTAAAACAGAAGTTCAGCCCGTTTCACACAATTTTCACGTTTTTCTTACAGTTCGAAGCTTCGCACAACGCCAGACGAATGCCATAGCAGCGGTAGGATTTTTCTCAAATGTATCGGGTCTGCGCTAGTCCAGAATTGCGTTTCATAGGGTGCCCCCTCTGCCAGCCACCCACGTTCGGCCAACAGGCGCTGAAGTTGCCGGGCCACGGCGGCGCCGGTGTCGATCAGGCTGATGTGCCTTGGGATCATGTCCTTGAGCAAAGGCTTGAGGAATGGGTAGTGGGTGCAGCCCAGGATCAGCGTATCGCAACCGGCTGCAAGCAACGGCTCGACGTAGTGTTGCAGCAGTTGATGCAGGGCCTGGCTGTGCAGGTCCCCCGCTTCGATCAACTCCACCAGGCCCGGGCACGGCTGGGTGATGACGCGCACATCGGTGGCGAAACGGTCGAGCAAGGCGGCGAATTTGGCGCTTTGCAAGGTGCCGGTGGTCGCCAGCACCCCGACGATACCGCTGCGGGTTGCGGCGGCCGCCGGTTTGACCGCCGGCTCCATGCCGACGATCGGCCAGCGAGGAAAATCGCGTCGCAGATCGGCGACCGCGGCCACCGTTGCGGTGTTGCAGGCGACCACCAACGCCTTGGCGCCCTGACTGAAGAGAAAGTCGGCAATGATCGTGCTGCGCTGTCGGATGTATTCCGGGCTCTTCTCGCCGTAGGGAATGTGCCCACAGTCAGCCACGTACAGCAGCGACTCATTGGGCAGCAACTGACGGATCTCGCCCAGCACCGACAGCCCGCCGACGCCCGAGTCCAGCACGCCCACCGGTGCGTCATTCATGCGAGCCACCACAGACACTGCACCCCGGGTCGCGCTTGACCCGCAATTCGCGGAAACGCGTGCCCAGGGCGTCGATCAGCAATAGTCGCCCCACCAATGGCTCGCCGAAACCGACCAACAACTTCAAGGCCTCAAGGGCTTGCAGACTGCCCACCAACCCCACCAGCGGCCCGATCACACCGGCTTCGCTGCAGGTCAGCTCGGCTTCGCTACCGTGGCCGTAGAGGCAGTGGTAGCAAGGGCTTTCAGGGCGGCGCGGATCGAACACCGACAACTGCCCTTCCAGGCGAATCGCCGCGCCGCTGACCAGCGGTTTACCCGCCGCGACACAGGCTGCGTTCACCGCTTCGCGGGTCGAGAAATTGTCCGAGCAGTCGAGCACCACATCCACCGCCGCGACTGCTGCGGCCAGGCTGTCTTCGTCCATGGCGGCCCGGTGAGGCACCAACCGAACCTCGGGGTTGATCGCTCCCAGGCGCCGCATCGCCGAATCGACCTTGCTCAGGCCGACGCTGTCGGTGTCGTGAATGACCTGGCGTTGCAGGTTGGTCAGATCGACGCTGTCGAAATCCGCCAGGTGCATCTCGCCCACGCCAGCCGCGGCCAGGTACAACGCCACCGGAGCGCCGAGCCCGCCGAGGCCGATGATCAACACGCGGCTTTGCTTGAGACGCAATTGGCCGTCGATGTCGACATGCTGCAACAGAATCTGCCGGCTGTAGCGCAACAGCTCCTGATCGTTCAGCACGGCAGGCACCCCAGGCTGATACGCTCATGGCCGCCCAGGTCCTTGCGGCTGTGGACGTCAACAAACCCTTGGGCGCTCAGCAAGTCGCGCACCGCCTCGGCCTGGTCGTAACCATGCTCGAGCATCAGCCAGCCGCCCGGTTCGAGGTGCGCCGGCGCCTGGGCCACGATCTGGCGCAGATCATCCAGCCCGTCCGGCCCGGCCACCAAGGCACTGGCCGGTTCGAAACGCACGTCGCCCTCGGCCAGGTGCGGATCGCTGGCCGCGATGTACGGCGGGTTGCTGATGATCAACTGGAAACGCTCGCCCTCCAAGGCGCTGAACCAGTGGCTGCTCAACACCGTGACATTACGCAGGTCCAGGCGCTGGCGATTGCGTTCGGCCAGGGCCACGGCCTCCAGCACCCGGTCGACCGCCGTGACGTTCCAGGCCGCACGCTCACTGGCCAATGCCAGGGCAATCGCGCCGCTGCCGGTGCCCAGGTCCAGGACCCGGGCCGGTGTCGCGGGCAGCAAGGCCAGTGCGGTTTCCACCAGCAGTTCGGTGTCGGGACGCGGGATCAGCGTATGGGGCGCGACTTCCAGGTCGAGTTTCCAGAAACCCTGTTGCCCAAGGATGTAGGCCACCGGCTCGCCGGAGCGACGGCGACGCAGGTATTCGGAGAACAGCAACGCCGCCTCGCTGGGCACGATCCGCTCGGGCCAGGTGTGCAGGAAGCTGCGGGACTTGCCCAGGGCAGCGGCCAGCAACAACTCGACATCCAGCCGTGGCGTGGGCGAATCCGGCAGCTCGGCGGCGCGTAACAGACTGGCGATGATGGTCATTTATTCACCTGTGCTTACTCGCCAATCGCCGCCAACTGGTCGGCCTGGTATTCGGCCAGCAACGGCTCGATGACCGCATCGACACCACCGGCCAGGATCTCGTCCAGGGAATACAGGGTCAGGTTGACGCGATGGTCGGTGACCCGGCCCTGGGCGAAGTTGTAGGTGCGGATCCGTTCGGAACGATCGCCCGAACCCACCAGCAATTTGCGTTCGCTGGCGATGGCATTGGCAGCGGCGCTGGTCTGCTGGTCGTTGAGCTTGGCCGACAACCAGGCCATGGCCCGCGCACGGTTCTTGTGCTGGGAACGCTCTTCCTGGCACTCGACCACGATGCCCGAGGGCAAGTGCGTGATGCGGATCGCCGAGTCGGTCTTGTTGACGTGCTGGCCGCCCGCGCCGGAGGAACGGTACGTGTCGACCCGCAGGTCCGCCGGGTTGATCTCGATGGCTTCCTGCTCGTCCGGCTCGGGCAATACCGCCACGGTGCAGGCCGAGGTGTGGATGCGCCCCTGGGACTCGGTGGCCGGCACGCGCTGCACGCGGTGGGCGCCGGATTCGAACTTCAGCTTGCCGTAGACATTGTCGCCTTCGACCCGGGCGATGACTTCTTTATAGCCGCCGTGCTCGCCTTCGTTCTCCGACAGGATCTCCACCCGCCAACCGCGACGCTCGGCATAACGCGAATACATGCGGAACAGGTCGCCGGAAAAAATCGCCGCTTCGTCGCCGCCGGTGCCGGCACGGATCTCGAGGAACACGTTGCGCCCGTCGTTCGGGTCCTTGGGCAGCAGCATGCGCTGCAGGTTGCTTTCCAGTTCGAGCAACTGTTCCTTGGCTTCGCGCACTTCCTCCACGGCCATTTCGCGCATGTCCGGGTCGCTGTCCTTGAGCAGCGCCTGGGCGCCTTCGAGGTCGCCCTGCACTTTAAGCAGCTGTTTATAGGTGGCGACAATCGGCTCGACTTCCGCGTATTCCTTGGAATAGGTGCGGAATTTGTTCTGGTCGGCAATGACTTCGCCATCGCCCAGCAAGGCGGTCAATTCTTCGAAACGGTCCTGGAGGATGTCCAGTTTGTTGAGCAGTGACGCTTTCATTGCGTTTTTTTATCCGAAAAGCTATCCGGTGAGCCCTCACCGAGGGCAAAGAGTTCCTGGGCCATGGCCAGCGCATCGAGGCGGCCTTCGGCTGTCAGCTTCTTGAGCTGGACACTGGGGGCGTGGAGCAGCTTGTTGGTCAGGCCGCGGGCCAGTTGCACCAGCACCTCTTCGGCACTGCCGCCGTTGGCCAGCAGGCGCTGGGCCTTTTGCAGCTCCTCGTCGCGCAGGCGTTCGCTCTGTTGACGATAGGCCTTGAGCACATCCACCGCCGCCAGCTCGCGCAGGCGCACCATGAAGTCCTCGGCGCCGACGCCGATCATCTCTTCCGCCGCCTGGGCTGCGCCCTGCCGGCTCTTGAGGTTCTCGGCCACCACCTCGTGCAGGTCGTCGACGCTATAGAGGTAAACGTCGTCCAGCTCGCCGACTTCTGGCTCGATGTCCCGGGGAACGGCGATGTCCACCATGAAAATCGGCTTGTGCTTGCGCAGCTTCAGGGCACTTTCCACGGCGCCCTTGCCGAGGATCGGCAACTGGCTGGCGGTGGAACTGATGACGATGTCGCTGTGCACCAGCTCAGCGGGAATGTCCGACAGCAGCACCGCATGGGCACCGAACTGTTCGGCCAGGGTGCTGGCCCGTTCCAGGGTCCGGTTGGCAACGACGATGCGTTTCACACCCAGGTCGTGGAGATGGCGAGCGACCAAGGTGATGGTCTCGCCGGCGCCGATCAGCAGCGCCTGGCTGCGTTGCAAATCACTGAAAATCTGTTTCGCCAGGCTGACGGCGGCAAACGCTACGGACACCGGGTTCTCGCCGATGGCGGTGTCGGTGCGCACCTGCTTGGCGGCATTGAAGGTGGCCTGGAACAAGCGCCCCAGCAGCGGGCCGACGGTGCCAGCCTCGCGGGCCACGGCGTAGGCCGACTTCATCTGGCCGAGAATCTGCGGCTCGCCCAGCACCAGCGAGTCGAGCCCCGAGGCGACGCGCATCATGTGACGAACGGCCGCATCGTCTTCGTGCACATAAGCACTGGCGCGCAGCTCTTCAAGGCTCAGGTTGTGATATTCGGCCAGCCAGCGCAGCACTGAATCGGCCGAAACGTGATCCTGTTCTATATAAAGCTCACTGCGATTGCAGGTGGAGAGGATCGCAGCTTCGCGGCTGTCGGTGAGTCGGCAGAGCTGCTGCAGGGCCTCAACCAGCTGCTCAGGCGTAAAGGCCACGCGCTCGCGGACGTCTACTGAAGCAGTCTTGTGGTTAATACCGAGTGCAAGGAAGGCCATTCAAGGTCGCTGATGGTGACGTGAAGCCGGCAATTGTCCTACTTCGTCAGATTCAGAACAACCACTCGATCTCTATCGCCCTGCCCTGGGTTGTAAATCGACGGGGCGGTTATGTTTGACCCAACGCTTGTGTCATGATGATCCGACCGCAGGTTAGTCGTCCTCTTCCTATATGAATAGATCTTCCGCGTTGCTCCTCGCCCTTGCCTTGCTCAGCGGCTGCCAGTCCATGGCCCCCGTTTCGACAGACGGTACGCCGCCAGTCGAAGACAGTGTGCAGGCCCCTGAAAAACCCAAGGTCTATGGCTCGTTCAGCGAAGAAACCATCTTCAGCCTGTTGAGCGCCGAACTGGCAGGCCAGCGCAATCGCTTCGACATTGCGCTGGACAACTACGTGACCCAGGCCATCAATACCCAGGACCCGGGCATCTCCGAACGGGCATTTCGCATTGCCGAATACCTGGGCGCCGACCAGCCCGCGCTGGATACCGCGCTGATCTGGGCCAGGAATGCCCCCGATGACCTGGAAGCACAGCGCGCCGCCGCCGTGCAACTGGCCCGGGCCGGGCGCTACGACGACTCCATGGTCTATATGGAGAAAGTCCTGCTGGGCAAGGGCGACACCCATTTCGACTTCCTGGCGCTGTCCGCCGCCGATACCGACCAGGAAACCCGCAACGGCCTGATGAAAAGCTTCGATCGCCTGTTGCAGCGCCACCCGAATAACGGCCAGCTGATTTTCGGCAAGGCCCTGCTGCTGCAACAGGATGGCGACACCCAGGGCGCCCTCACCCTGCTGGAAGACAACCCGCCGGAAGCCGGCGAAGTGGCGCCGATCCTGCTGCGCGCCCGCCTGCTGCAAGGCTTGAATCGCGGCGACGAAGCCTTGCCGCTGCTGGAAAAAAGCATCAAGAAGTACCCGGACGACAAACGCCTGCGCCTCACCTACGCCCGCATGCTGGTGGAAAACAACCGCATGGACGACGCCAAGGTGGAGTTCTCCAGCCTGGTCCAGCAATACCCGGAAGACGACGAGCTGCGCTATTCCCTGGCGCTGGTCTGCCTGGAAGCCAAGGCCTGGGAAGAAGCCAAGGGTTATCTGGAGGACCTGATCGCCCGGGAAAGCCATGTCGACTCGGCCCATTTGAACCTGGGTCGCATCGCCGAGGAACGCAACGACCCCGAGAGCGCACTGATCGAGTACGCCCAGGTCGGCCCGGGCAACGACTATCTGCCGGCGCAGTTGCGCCAGGCCGATATCCTGATCAGCAATGGCAAGACCGCCGATGCCCAGAGCCGCCTCGCGGTACAACGCGACTCCCAGCCGGACTACGGCATCCAGTTGTACCTGATCGAAGCCGAAACCCTGTCGGCCAACAATCAGGGCGACAAGGCCTGGAACGTACTGCAGCAAGCCTTGAAGCAGTACCCGGACGATCTGAACCTGTTGTATACCCGCGCCATGCTGGCGGAAAAACGCAATGACCTGGCCCAGATGGAAAAGGACCTGCGCCTGATCATCCAGCGTGACCCGGACAACGCCATGGCCCTCAATGCCCTGGGCTACACCTTGTCGGATCGCACCACCCGCTATGACGAAGCCAAGCTGCTGATCGAACAGGCCCACCAGATCAATCCGGAAGACCCGGCGGTACTCGACAGCCTTGGCTGGGTGAATTTCCGCCTGGGCAATCTCGACGAAGCCGAACGCCTGTTGCGCCAGGCCCTGGAGCGCTTTCCCGACCAGGAAGTCGCCGCTCACCTGGGCGAGGTCCTGTGGGCCAACGGCAAACAACGCGAAGCCCGGCAGATCTGGAGCCGATTCCTCAAGGATCAGCCGGACAGCCCTATCTTGCGCAGCACCATCAAACGCCTGACCGGATCCGAGACCCTTTAAGATTATGTTTTTGCGCCATCTCATCGTTTTCAGCTTCATTGCCTTGCTCGCCGGTTGTGCGGGCTTCGGCGCCCGTGAATCCGTCCAGGGCCAGGGCAACCAGGCCCAGTGGCGCGAGCACAAGCAACAACTGAGCGGCCTCGACGGCTGGCAGATCGACGGCAAGATCGGCATCCGCGCCCCGAAAGACTCGGGCAGCGGCACGCTGTTCTGGCTGCAACGCCAGGACTACTACGACATTCGCCTGTCGGGCCCACTGGGGCGCGGCGCGGCCCGCCTGACTGGCCGGCCGGGCCAGGTTTCCCTGGAAGTCGCCAATCAGGGACGCTACGAGGCCCCGAGCCCCGAAGCGCTGCTGGAAGAGCAACTGGGCTGGAAACTGCCGGTTTCCCACCTGACCTGGTGGGTCCGCGGGCTGCCAGCGCCGGACAGTAAAAGTCGCCTGACCCTCGATGCCGACAGCCGCCTGTCCAACCTGGAACAGGATGACTGGCAGATCGAATACCTCAGCTATGCCCAGCAGAACGGCTACTGGCTGCCAGAACGCATCAAGTTGCACGGCAGCGACCTCGACGTCACGCTGGTGATCAAGCAATGGCAGCCGCGCAAGCTGGGGCAATGACATGACCGCTGCACGCCTGACCCTGCCCTCCCCGGCCAAGCTCAACCTGATGCTGCACATCCTCGGCCGTCGTCCGGACGGCTACCACGAGTTGCAGACGATCTTCCAGTTCCTGGACTACGGCGACGACATCACCTTCGCCGTGCGCGACGACGGCGTGATTCATCTGCACACCGAGTTCGAAGGCGTGCCCCACGACAGCAACCTGATCGTCAAGGCCGCGAAACGACTCCAGGCGCAATCCGGTTGTACGCTGGGCATCGATATCTGGATCGAGAAAATCCTGCCCATGGGCGGCGGCATCGGTGGCGGCAGCTCGAATGCGGCGACGACTTTGTTGGGCCTCAACCATTTGTGGCAGCTTGGCTGGGACATTGATCGCCTGGCTGCCCTGGGCCTGACGCTGGGCGCCGACGTGCCGGTTTTCGTGCGTGGCCACGCCGCTTTCGCCGAGGGCGTCGGGGAAAAACTCACCCCAGTGGAACCCGAGGAACCCTGGTACTTGGTGCTGGTGCCGCAAGTATCTGTAAGTACAGCAGAAATTTTTTCAGATCCACTGTTGACACGTAACTCTCCTCCCATTAAAGTGCGCCCCGTTCCCAAGGGAAACAGTCGAAATGACTGCTTACCGGTGGTAGCAAGGCGTTATCCAGATGTTCGTAACGCTTTGAATTTGTTAGGTAAATTTACCGAAGCAAAACTCACCGGAACTGGAAGTTGTGTGTTTGGGGGCTTCCCAAGCAAAGCTGAAGCTGATAAAGTCTCGGCCCTTCTTACAGAGACCCTTACAGGGTTTGTAGCAAAAGGAAGCAACGTTTCGATGTTGCATCGCAAGCTGCAAGAGCTGCTCTAAAAGGAATCGAGTGCTGGGCACTCGCAGCAACAGATACAGGGGCGTCGCCAAGCGGTAAGGCAGCAGGTTTTGATCCTGCCATGCGTTGGTTCGAATCCAGCCGCCCCTGCCATTTTCCTATACTCATCCAGGTATACCCTCAGCCTTCAGGTACTGCGCGTGTCCAAGATGATGGTCTTTACGGGGAACGCCAACCCCGATCTGGCTCGGCGTGTCGTACGTCAGCTGCATATCCCTCTCGGTGACATTTCTGTCGGTAAATTTTCCGACGGCGAAATCACTGCCGAGATCAATGAAAACGTTCGCGGTAAAGACGTCTTCATTATTCAGCCGACTTGCGCTCCGACCAACGATAACCTGATGGAACTCGTCGTGATGGCTGATGCCTTCCGCCGTTCCTCGGCTACTCGTATCACTGCTGTTATTCCTTACTTTGGTTATGCCCGTCAGGATCGCCGTCCGCGTTCCGCACGTGTGGCCATCAGCGCGAAAGTCGTGGCTGATATGCTCACCGTAGTCGGCATCGACCGTGTCCTCACGGTTGATCTGCATGCTGACCAGATTCAGGGTTTCTTCGATATTCCCGTGGATAACATCTACGGCTCCCCCGTCCTGGTGGATGATATTGAAGACCAGCGCTTCGAAAACCTGATGATCGTGTCCCCGGACATTGGCGGCGTCGTGCGTGCACGTGCTGTTGCCAAATCCCTGGGCGTGGATCTGGGTATCATCGACAAACGCCGTGAGAAAGCCAATCACTCCGAAGTGATGCATATCATCGGCGACGTCGAAGGGCGCACCTGTATCCTGGTCGATGACATGGTCGATACCGCCGGCACCCTGTGCCACGCGGCCAAGGCCCTGAAAGAGCATGGCGCTGCCAAGGTCTTTGCCTACTGCACACACCCTGTGCTGTCCGGTCGGGCAATCGAGAACATTGAAAATTCCGTGCTGGACGAGCTGGTGGTGACCAATACCATTCCGCTGTCCGCTGCAGCACAAGCCTGTGCGCGTATCCGTCAACTGGATATCGCACCGGTGGTTGCCGAAGCGGTTCGCCGCATCAGCAATGAAGAATCGATCAGCGCGATGTTCCGCTAAGGGCCCTGCCCTTCCCAGGACATCTCGTTGACGAAAAGCGCCCCGCCCCGACATCACCTGTCGGGGCGGGGCTTTTTTGCCCATACCGTGCCTGACGCTGGTCGCAAACGTCACTCGGTCATGGCTATTTTGGAGATACAACATGAACGATTTTACTCTGAATGCTGAAGTGCGTTCCGACCTGGGGAAAGGTGCGAGCCGCCGCCTGCGTCGTCTCGCAAGCCTGGTTCCAGCTGTAGTCTACGGTGGCGACAAAGCCCCTGAGTCCATCAGCATGCTGGCCAAAGAAGTTGCCAAACTGCTCGAAAACGAAGCGGCCTACAGCCACATCATCGAGCTGAACGTTGGCGGCACCAAGCAAAACGTCGTGATCAAAGCCCTGCAGCGTCACCCGGCCAAAGGCCACGTGATGCACGCTGACTTCGTCCGCGTTGTTGCCGGTCAGAAGCTGACTGCTGTTGTTCCAGTGCACTTCATCAACGAAGCTGCTCCGGTCAAGAAAGGCGGCGAGATCTCGCACGTGACTTCCGAGCTGGAAGTTTCCTGCCTGCCGAAAGACCTGCCTGAATTCATCGAAGTCGACCTGGCTGACGCCGAAGTCGGCACGATCATTCACCTGTCCGACCTCAAGGCTCCTAAAGGCGTTGAGTTTGTTGCTCTGGCACACGGCGATGACAAGGCTGTTGCCAACGTCCACGCTCCACGTGTTGCTCCAGAAGCCACTGAAGAAGGCGCTGCAGAGTAATTTCACTCTGTCGCCGGAGTGACCGGAAACATCGCGGACTGGAACGTAGCGAGACAGCGGGCGAGAACGCGAAGTTTACTTAACGGTAAATCCGCCATTTTCGTCCACTGTCGCAACACCGCCTGATTGCGACATTGTTATCCACACTCCAGGAAGGGCCCCTATCGTGACTGCCATTAAACTGATCGTTGGCCTGGGAAATCCAGGCGCTGAATACGAACAGACCCGGCATAACGCAGGGGCCCTTTTTGTTGAGCGCATCGCGCACGCACAAGGCGTCAGCCTCGCGGCCGATCGCAAGTATTTCGGCCTGACCGGGCGCTTCTCGCACCAGGGTCAGGATGTTCGCCTGTTGATCCCCACCACCTACATGAACCGCAGCGGCCAGGCCGTGGCGGCATTGGCCGGTTTCTTTCGCATCAAGCCTGAAGAAATCCTGGTGGCCCACGACGAACTCGACCTGCCTCCGGGCGTTGCCAAGCTCAAGCAAGGCGGCGGCCATGGCGGTCACAACGGGTTGCGCGACATCATCGCGCAACTGGGTAATCAGAATACCTTTCACCGCCTGCGGCTTGGCATCGGCCACCCGGGCGTTGCCAGTATGGTTTCTAACTTTGTCCTGGGTCGTGCGCCTCGCGCCGAACAGGAAAAACTCGATGCCAGCATCGACTTTGCCCTCGGCGTGCTGCCGGATATCCTCGCCGGTGAATGGAACCGCGCGATGAAAAACCTGCACAGCCAGAAGGCCTGACACTTATCCGAGGGGAAACACCATGGGATTCAATTGCGGCATCGTCGGCCTGCCTAACGTCGGCAAGTCCACCCTGTTCAACGCCCTGACCAAATCCGGTATCGCGGCCGAGAACTTCCCCTTCTGCACCATCGAGCCGAACAGCGGCATCGTGCCGATGCCCGATCCGCGCCTGGAAGCCTTGGCGGCTATCGTCAACCCCAAGCGCATCCTGCCGACCACCATGGAATTCGTCGACATCGCAGGCCTGGTGGCTGGCGCGTCGAAAGGCGAAGGCCTGGGCAACAAGTTCCTGGCCAACATCCGTGAAACCGATGCAATCGCCCACGTGGTGCGCTGCTTCGAAGACGAGAACGTGATTCACGTCTCCAACAGCGTCGACCCGAAACGCGACATCGAAATCATCGACCTGGAACTGATTTTCGCTGACCTCGACAGCTGCGAAAAACAACTGCAGAAAGTTGCCCGCAACGCCAAGGGCGGCGACAAGGACGCGGTCGTCCAGAAAGGCCTGCTGGAACAATTGATCGCCCACTTCACCGAAGGCAAGCCTGCACGCAGCCTGATGAAGAACATGAGCACCGACGAGAAGTTGGTGATTAAGGGCTTCCACCTGTTGACCACCAAACCGGTCATGTACATCGCCAACGTCGCTGAAGACGGTTTCGAGAACAACCCGCACCTGGACGTGGTCAAGGCCATTGCCGAGGAAGAAGGCGCCATGGTCGTTCCGGTCTGCAACAAGATCGAAGCGGAAATCGCCGAGCTGGACGACGGTGAAGAGAAAGACATGTTCCTCGAGGCCCTGGGCCTGGAAGAGCCTGGCCTGAACCGCGTGATCCGCGCCGGCTACGAGATGCTCCACCTGCAGACCTACTTCACCGCCGGTGTCGAAGAAGTGCGCGCCTGGACCGTCCGCGTGGGTGCCACCGCACCGCAAGCCGCCGGTGTGATCCACACTGACTTCGAAAAAGGCTTCATCCGCGCCGAAGTCATCGCCTACTCGGATTTCATCCAGTACAAGGGCGAAGCGGGCGCCAAGGAAGCCGGCAAGTGGCGTCTGGAAGGCAAGGAATACATCGTCAAGGATGGCGACGTGATGCACTTCCGCTTTAACGTCTAACCCGCCACGCCGCTCCACGCAGTATCCAAAAAGCCCCGTTATCGCCCCGCGATGCGGGGCTTTTGCGTTGGAGCATCTCATTGCAATCCAGAACCGTCCGATATCAATCCGTCGCCCGCCTCCGCCTGGGCTTCGTTTGCTTGAATAACTGGCCTGCCCAAATAACGTGCAACGGCCCATTCGCAGGCGTGCTCAAATGACCAGCCGCCGGTTTGCCGTCCCATCAGTTTGTGTCACAGGCAGCGGGTTATTCATCAGTGTCACATGATAAAGGAAGCATCATGGCAAACCCCTACCGCGAACTTTTCTCCGCCCCGGGCGCCATCGGGCTAGTGATTACGAGCGCCATTGCCCGTCTGCCACAGGCAATGATCGGCATTGGCATCATCACCATGCTGGTGCAGCAGACAGGACTTTATTGGCTGGCAGGCGCGGTCGCCGGTACTTATACCCTGGCGACTGCGCTTATCGGTCCGCAAGTATCGAAACTTGTCGACCGGCGGGGGCAACGCCGGGTTCTGCCGCCTTTGGCGGCCTTCAGCACCAGTATGCTGCTCGCGCTGATCATTGCCGTGTATATGAGCGCTCCGGTCACATTGCTGTTCATTCTCGCGGCATTGGCGGGCACGATGCCAAGCATGCCCGCCATGATAAGGGCACGCTGGATACAACTTTTCCGTGGCAAGCCACAGCTACACACAGCCTTTTCCCTGGATACCGTTATAACTGAACTGGCCTTTGTCATCGGCCCACCACTTGCCATTGGTTTGAGCATCAGTTTTTTCGCCCAAGCCGGGCCCCTTGCTGCGGTCTTGTTGTTGATAGTCGGCGTGACGGCGTTTCTCATGCAGCGGCAGACGGAACCGAAGGTGGTCGTGGGCACGGCGAGGAGTACAGGGTCGGCCTTGCTTATCCCCGGCGTTCCTACCATCGTGCTGGCACTGTTGGCGATGGGCGTCATTGGAGGATCCGTTGACGTGGCGGTTGTCGCCTTCGCCAACGCACAGGGCTGGCCGGCGTCTGCCAGCTTCATCCTGGCAACCTATGCCCTCGGCTCACTGATCGCTGGCCTGACGTTCGGCGCCTTAAGGGCTTCCAGGCCGATTGATCAGCAGTTTTTTATCGGCTCGCTGGTAACGGCGGTCACTGCTGTGTTGCCCATTCTTTCACCGAACGTCTATGTCCTTTCCGGAATGCTATTTTTGGCAGGCATGTCGTTTGCGCCAACGATGGTCATCATCATGAATCTCGGTACGATGATTGTTCCGCCTTCCAGGATCACCGAAGGGTTTACGTGGATGTCGACCGGCGTCAGCATTGGCGTAGCGCTCGGCGGCGTATTGGCGGGCTTGGTCATCGACGCCTGTGGCGCCCAGGCTGGGTTCGGCGTCGCGATTGTCGCGGGCCTGGCCATGGTGCTGATAGTGTTTACAGGGCTGCGTACACTGCGCGCTTCGTCTGCAACTGGTCACGAAATCACCTTCCAGTGATGTGCATGACTGGACCTGATGCATGCCTCGATTTCCAGAATCCATTCAGTGTGGCCGCCACTCGGTGCCTCGCTAGGGCTCGGCATGCCCTCCCTCCGGCATTTATGTAACTGAACCACCGTCATCGCGAGCAAGCTCGCTCCCACACTGGATCGGGAACGATCTACAGATTTGCGGCCACTGCAAATCCCTGTGGGAGCAAAGCTTGCTCGCGATAGCAGTGGATCAGCTTGCATCTGCGTTGAATGTGCCCTCGCCTTCGAGAGCAAGCTCGCACACATTGGGTCGGTGACGATCTACAGATTTTCGGCCACTGCAAATCCCTGTGGGAGCAAAGCTTGCTCGCGATAGCAGTGGATCAGCTTGCATCTGCGTTGAATGTGCCCTCGCCTTCGAGAGCAAGCTCGCACACATTGGGTCGGTGACGATCTACAGATTTTCGGCCACTGCAAATCCCTGTGGGAGCAAAGCTTGCTCGCGATAGCGGTGGATCAGCTTGCATCAGCGTTGGATGTACCGCCGTCTTCGCGAGCAAGCTCGCTCCCACAATGGGATCGCACTAGGACCGGAAGAGCCAGGTCGGCTATAAGGCCGCCTCGCGAGCAAGCTTTGCTCCCACAGATCTGACAGGTGTACGAGCGGGAGAGCCAGGCCGGCTGTCAGGCCGCCTCGCTTTTGATCTTGATCTGGGGCGCCCCGTTAACCACGCTGGCCGAACGCAGGCATTGTGGAGTGGGCATCCCGGCATGCATGCCGGGATAGCCGTGGCATTACTCCACAATCCGACTAGAACAGATAGCCTATGTAAATCGCAGCGCCGCCACCGGCCTGCAGGCCAGCGTTTATACCGGCCATGACCACCGCCCCCTTGGCCGACTTCGCCAGCCGCTGGTTGACCAGGGTGGAAGCGATGAGCGAGGTCGCCGGGTTGGAATTCAGTGCCATCGACAACGCCAGCAACTTGGGATCAAGCCCGAACAACAGCGCCGTGGCCGAGCCGCCGATTCCCAGGCCCACCCCTACTTCGGTGTACATGCAAGGTCCGGTGATGTCGTCACTGGTCAGGTCGCGAGCGACCAAGGCATCGCTGACAAACACCTTGCCGGTGCTGGGAAACGCCTCCGCCGCGCCGGCCGCAGCCACACCCTTGCCCTTGATCTGGATATTGATCTTGCCGAAACGCGGCAGCCGCGCGCCAAATCCGGCACCGACTCCGACGCCGCCGTAGCGGTAGCTGATGTCCTCGCCCTCGGGCGAACGCAGGATGATCGAACCGCCGCTGCCCGCCACCATGACCACGGTCAGGCCGCCGCCGCTGGCGGTCTGATACTGCCAGCGACTTTCATTGACCGGGATCGGGATGTTGTAGCTCATACGTTAAAGTCCTTTATGTGAATGAACCGCACCGCGACCGCGCTGACGGATAGCTTTTGCCAGACCGACCAGCGTGAACACCAGACCAATAAGACCCAGGACCCCGGAAGTGCCCCACAGCGCGGCCAAGTCATCGACGATGGCGCTGTTGGCCGGCTGCTCGGGCAGGTAATGCACCCGCACCGGCTGACCCTGCTGATAGCCGAAAATGAAGCCGCCCTGGGGGTAGGAGATTTTTTCACCACTGCTCGTGGTGAAGGCGATCTCAGGATGCGAACCACCGGCATTCAAGTGGCTGACGATGCCATCGGCGGTCTGTGCGCGGTCGAGAAACTCGCGTCGCTCAAGCGTGAGATTGATGGCAATGCTCAACAAACCGATACCAATCAGGGCAAACAGCAGGCCCAGCAATATCTTCCCGATGTGTGACGGGGTGTAGTTAGCCATGGTTTGTCTCAGTGTTCGTCCATGAAGAGGGCGACCAGAATAGCAAGAAGCGGCGCTATGCCGCACCTCCGGAAAATCATTCCCGCAATCGTACGACGCCAGGAGAAGACCTCTCAGTGGCGAGTGGTGATAAACACCCTGATCGACTACCATGCCGATCGCCGGTTCCCCCACGGGACTAATAGGGAATCCGAGATGCCTCGCATGGCATCAAACGGAACTGCCCCCGCAACTGTAGGTGCTGAGCCTGCTCCTCAATGGCCACTGGGATCACCCCGGGAAGGCTGGAGCCAGGCGATGACGCATCAGTCAGGAGACCTGCCGGCCAAGTCAATCACTAACCGGCGGGGTGTCCGGGAAGGGCATCCTTGCGTTGCGCGTCACTGGGCCGATCGGCACTTCAGTGCTTCAGCGGCAGCGTTCGATGATGTGTTTTCCAGTCCGTCCCCTGCTCCGTGTACGGTCAACTGGAGTTTGCGTCATGCTGCTGCCCCGCCTTGCCCCCCTTGTCATCGCCCTGGGTCTGCCGAGCCTCGCCCACGCGGCTCCAACTCACTATCCCCTGACCCTCGAGAACTGCGGCAGCACGCTGACTTTCGAGCAATCGCCCAGTCGCGCCGTGACCATCGGCCAGGCCGGCACTGAAATGCTCTATGCCATGGGGTTGAGCGACAAGGTGGTCGGCACTTCGCTCTGGTTCAACGATGTGCAGATGAAATACAAGGCGCAGAACGACAAGATCGAACGCCTGGCCGATAACGAGCCGAGCTTCGAGGCGGTGATCGGCAAACGCCCGCAACTGGTGGCGGTGGAACTGGAATGGATGGTCGGACCGCAAGGCGTGGTCGGTACCCGCCAGCAGTTTCACGAACTGAAGATCCCGACCTACCTGATGCCCTCCGATTGCGAAGCCAAGGATAATCTGGTCGGTGCGGACGGCACGCGGCTGGAGGCGTTTCGCATCGACAGCATCTACAAGAGCATCAGCCAGTTGGCTGAAATCTTCGACGTACAGGAGCGTGGCCAGCAGTTGAACGCCCAACTCAAGGCCAGCCTGGCGAAGTCTATCGCCACGGTGCAGGCCAAGGATCTGAAGCAGACGAGTGCGCTGTTCTGGTTCTCCAGCGCCAGTCTGGACATCGATCCCTATGTGGCCGGGCACAAGGGCATTCCTGACTTCATGCTCAGTACCCTGGGCGTGCGCAACGTGGTCGAATCCGATGAGGAATGGCCGACCGTCGGCTGGGAAACCATCGCCAAGGCCAACCCGACCTTCCTGGTCATTGCCCGCATGGATCGCCGACGTTTTCCGGCTGATGACCATGAAAAGAAGCTGCAATTCCTGCGCAGTGACCCGGTGACCCGCAATATGGACGCGGTGAAAAACAACCGCATCATCATTCTCGATGCGATGGCCATGCAAGCGAGCATCAGAATGTTCGACGGCCTGGAAACCCTGGCGACGGCCATCAGCGGCTACGACCTGCCGAAATGATTCCGACGCTGATTCGAACGTTGCTGGCGTTGGCGGCGCTGCTCCTGGCAGTGATTGCCGGCGTGGCCATCGGTGAGACGAGTATCGAGCCGAGTGTGGTGTTCCAGGTGCTGGCCAACAAACTGTGGGCCGCAGGTTATGCCCTCGACCCGATAGACGAAGGCATCGTCTGGAACTACCGGCTGACCCGTGCGCTGGTGGCGGCGGCCTGCGGTGCGGGCCTGGCGACCTGCGGGGTGATCTTGCAATCGCTGTTGCGCAACCCGTTGGCCGATCCTTACCTGCTCGGCATCTCCGCCGGCGCCTCGACAGGCGCGGTACTGGTGGCGCTGCTGGGCATTGGGGCGGGGCTGATTTCGTTGTCGGTCGGGGCCTTCGCCGGGGCCGTTGCCGCGTTCGCCGTGGTCGTTTTGCTGGCCCGTGCCAGCCGCTCACCCGCTGGCACCGGGCAGATCATCCTGGCCGGGATTGCCGGTTCGCAGTTGTTCAATGCGCTCACCGCGTTTCTGATTACCAAGTCCGCCAGCTCCGAACAAGCGCGCGGCATCATGTTCTGGTTGCTGGGAAATCTCAGTGGGGTCCGTTGGCCGTCGGTGTGGCTGTCGGTGCCCGTGGCATTGATCGGTCTTGCGGTGTGCCTGTGGCACCGGCGGGCGCTGGACGCCTTTACCTTTGGCGCCGACTCGGCCGCCTCCCTCGGCATTCCGGTACGCCGGGTGCAATTTCTGCTGATCAGCTGCGCGGCACTGGTGACAGCGGTGATGGTGTCGATTGTGGGCTCCATCGGTTTCGTCGGGTTGGTCATTCCCCATGCCGTGCGTTTGTTGCTGGGTACCCGGCATGCGCGCCTGTTGCCAGCGAGTGCGTTGGGTGGCGCGGTGTTCCTGATCGCCGCCGATGTCTTCTCGCGAACACTGATCAAAGGCCAAGTCATCCCGGTCGGCGTCATCACTGCACTGGTGGGTGCTCCGGTGTTCGCGTTGATCCTGATCGGTCGGAGAAATGCCCGATGAATGCCGTCACCTCTGTCATCGGCGAATCCGTGCTGAGTTGTTCCGCCCTAGGGTTCCAGGTGCGGGACGCCGAGTTGTTGCACGATATCCACTTGGACATCCGTCGGGGCGAAACCCTGGGCCTCGTCGGGCCCAACGGTTCGGGAAAATCCACACTGCTCAAACTGCTGGCGGGCGTGCGCGCCCCCAGTCGGGGCGACATTCGCCTCAACAACCAGCCCCTCAAGACGCTGGCACGGCGAACCGTCGCGCAGACCCTGGCCGTGGTTGAGCAACAGGCCGACACACTGGATGCGATCAGCGTGTTCGACGCCGTTGCCTTGGGCCGAACGCCGTGGCTATCAGCCTTGAGTCCGTGGTCAAACGAAGACGCCGCCATCGTCCAGCAGGCGCTGTGGGACGTCGATGCGGCGCACTTGAAAAACCGCACCTGGCACAGTCTGTCCGGCGGTGAACGTCAACGCGTTCACATCGCTCGGGCCCTGGCCCAACGCCCGCAGATTCTCTTGCTGGACGAACCCACCAATCACCTGGATATCCAGCATCAGCTCGCCATCCTGAAAGTCGTGCAAGCGCTACCCGTCACGACGGTCATCGCCCTGCACGACCTGAACCAGGCGTTAACCTGTGATCGCCTGGCGGTACTGGAACGGGGCCGGCTGGTGGCCCTCGGCAAACCTCTTGAGGTGCTGACCCCGCAACGCTTGCAGGATACGTTCGGCGTGCACGCCCATTACCTGATCGACCCTTTCGACGGCGCGCAGATCCTGCGCTTTCGTTCCGTTTGACTGAGTCTCGGGGTTCGGAAAAAACCGAACCCTATGCAAGCGCTGAGTTTAGCCAAGCGACGGGGCGAGCCCCGAAGATAAAGCCGACACATTGGCCCGCGCCGCGTGCAGTTTTTTGTAGCTGTCGATCAGGCGCAGGTGTCTATCGAGACCCTCCAGCTTCATGCTGGTCGGCGTCAAGCCATGGAAGCGCACGCTGCCGTCCACCGAGCCGATCGCCGCATCCATCCGCTCGTTGCCAAACATCCGACGGAAATTGGCCTCGTAGTCTTCCAGTTCCAGGTCTTCGTCCAGCTTCATCTCCAGCACCACATTCACGGCCTGGTAGAACAACCCGCGCTCAACCGTGTTGTCGTTGTACTGCAGGAAGGTTTCCACCGCTTCCTTCGCCTCTTCGAACTGCTGCAAGGCCAGATAGATCAGCAGCTTCAACTCCAGGATCGTCAACTGGCCCCAAGCCGTGTTGTCATCGAACTCGATGCCGATCAAGGTGGTGATGTCGGTGTAGTCGTCCAGCTCGCTTTCCACCAGACGCTCGACCAGCGCTTGCAGTTCGTCTTCGTCCAGGCGATGCAGGTTCAGGATGTCGGCGCGGAAAAACAGCGCTTTGTTGGTGTTATCCCAGATCAGATCGTCCACGGGATAGATTTCCGAATAGCCCGGCACCAGGATACGGCACGCTTTCGCGCCGATATGCTCGTAGACCGCCATGTACACTTGCTTGCCCATGCCTTCGAGAATGCCGAACAAGGTCGCGGCTTCCTCGGCATTCGAGTTTTCACCCTGGCCGGAGAAGTCCCACTCCACGAATTCGTAATCTGACTTGGCACTGAAGAAGCGCCACGACACCACGCCGCTGGAGTCGATGAAGTGCTCGACGAAGTTATTCGGCTCGGTCACCGCATGACCTTCGAACGTCGGCTGGGGCAAGTCGTTGAGACCTTCGAAACTGCGGCCCTGCAACAATTCGGTCAGGCTGCGCTCCAGCGCCACTTCCAGGCTCGGGTGTGCGCCGAACGAGGCAAACACACCGCCGGTACGCGGGTTCATCAACGTGACGCACATCACCGGGAATTCGCCCCCCAGGGAGGCATCCTTCACCAGGACGGGGAACCCCTGCTCTTCCAGCGCCTGAATACCGGCCATGATTCCCGGGTACTTCGCCAGCACGTTGGCCGGTACATCCGGCAGTGCGAATTCACCTTCGATGATCTCGCGTTTGACCGCGCGCTCGAAAATTTCCGACAGGCATTGCACCTGAGCTTCGGCCAGCGTGTTACCGGCGCTCATGCCGTTGCTCAGGAACACGTTTTCAATCAGATTGGACGGAAAATACACCACCTCGCCGTCCGACTGGCGCACGTACGGCAGCGAGCAGATGCCGCGCTCTTCATTACCCGAGTTGGTATCGATCAGGTGGGAGCCACGCAGCTCGCCGTCGCGGTTGTAGATGTTCAGGCAGTACGCGTCGAGGATTTCCGCCGGCAGCGCATCTTTACGGCCAGGCTTGAACCAGCGCTCGTCCGGGTAATGCACAAACGCCGCGTTGGCGATGTCTTCGCCCCAGAACTGATCGTTGTAGAAAAAATTGCAGTTCAGTCGCTCGATAAACTCGCCCAACGCCGACGCCAGTGCGCTCTCTTTGGTCGCGCCCTTGCCATTGGTAAAACACATCGGCGAGTGGGCATCGCGAATATGCAGCGACCACACATTGGGCACGATATTGCGCCACGAAGCGATCTCGATCTTCATGCCCAGGTCGGCCAAAATACCCGACATATTGGCGATGGTCTGCTCCAGCGGCAGGTCCTTGCCGGCGATATAGGTGCCGGCTTGGGAAACCGAATTGGGCATCAGCAACGCCTGGGCATCGGCGTCGAGGTTTTCCACCTCTTCAATGACAAACTCAGGCCCGGCTTGCACGACCTTCTTCACCGTGCAACGGTCGATGGAACGCAAAATGCCTTGGCGGTCTTTGTCGCTGATATCCGCCGGCAGCTCGACCTGGATCTTGAAGATCTGGTTGTAGCGATTTTCCGGATCGACAATATTGTTCTGCGACAGGCGAATGTTATCGGTGGGAATATTGCGTGTCTGGCAATACAACTTCACAAAGTAAGCCGCGCACAACGCCGACGAAGCCAGGAAGTAATCGAACGGCCCGGGGGCCGAGCCGTCGCCCTTGTAGCGGATAGGTTGATCGGCCACCACCGTAAAGTCATCAAACTTGGCTTCAAGTCGAAGGTTGTCGAGAAAGTTGACCTTGATTTCCATACGGGATTACCAGCATCACGAGCAAAAAATAGGCGGCCATTATCCGCTTTTTCAATCGGAAGTCTTGTGCTTTAGCCCACCCCTTTTGACTTTGAAACGTCCCAGCACACGCTGCATCAGTGAGGCCCGCTCCGAAAGATCCTTGGCCGCCACCGCGCACTCTTGCGAGTTGGACTGGTTTTTCTGCGTCACTTCATCGATCTGCTCCAAGCCGATGCTGGCCTGCTGCAAACCCGAAGCCTGCTCGCTGGAGGCCTGGTAGATCAGCGAAACCAGGTTGGAAACCGCGCTGGTTCCGTGGACGATGTTTTTCAGCGATTCGGCGGTCCGGCCGGCGATGATCATGCCGCGCTGGGTCTTGCTCGAGGAATCAGCGATCAACGCGGCCGTCTGTTGGGCGGCCTCGGCGCTGCGGGCGGCCAGGCTGCGCACTTCGTCGGCGACGACGGCAAAACCGCGCCCAAGCTCACCCGCCCGGGCGGCTTCGATCGCCGCGTTCAGGGCCAACAGATTGGTTTGAGCGGCAATGTTGTCGATGGTGGTGATGATCGCGGTGATGTCCTTGCCCGAGTTGTCGATTTCAGCCATCGCGGCAATCAGCTCGCTCATCAATTTATCGCTCTCCCCCGCATCGGCGCGCGAGGCCTGGGATTGCTCATCGGCTTTCTTGGCGTTGGCGGCGTTGTCCCGGGTCTGCGCAGCCATCTGCGTCATCACCGCGCTGATTTCGGTAATGGACGACGCGGAGTTCGACGCACCATCGGACAACGACTGGCTCAGGTCGGTGACCTGCGCCGAGCTGCCGGTAATCTGGGTGGCGCTGGTCTGCACCTCGGAAATCAGCTGGTTCAGGTTGCTGACCATCTTCTCCAGTGACTTGCCAAGGGTATCGTGGGGCGAAGACAAGCGGACCTCCAGGTCCAGATCACCTTCGGAAATACGCTCGGCCACCCTCACCTGCCGCTGCAGGCTTTCGGACATGTCATTGAGTGCGGCAGACAGTTGCCCGACTTCATCCTCGGATTGCTGCACCAGGCGGCGCGAGAAATCGCCCAGGCTGATGTTGGCGGCCAACGCCGCGGCCTCACGAATCGGCCCGACGATTTTCGCCGTGGCGAACCAGAGGGCGACCAACGCCAACAGGGAAATGCCCAGCCCTACCGACACTTGCCAGATGCTGTTGCTGATACTGCGCGCTTGCAACTCCTGCTCCAGGGCGATGGCCTGGGCCATGACCACGGCCTTGGGCAAACGAATCAACACCGCCCAGGGCTTGCCCGTGCGACCGAGGGCAATGGGCATCAGCACTTCGATATTCTGGGTTTGCGGATTGAGCTGGCCGTCACCCCGACCGCCCTGGATATCGCTGAGCACTTTTTCCCAAGACTCAGGCAACAGAGCCTTGATGGATTGCCCGATCAGGTCGGTGCGCTGGCTGTCCGCGACCACCAAGCCCTGGTTACTCAAGATCGAAACCGTGCCTTTGCCGCCGTAGAGTTCGGCAGACATCTGTTCGCTGAGTTTCTGGATAAAGGCGATATCGAAGTCAGCCCCGACCACACCGTAGAACTTGCCGTTGGCCACGATTGGCACCGACAGGGTGGTCAGCCAGACGTTCTTGCCCTGGACCACATAGGGAATGGGATCGAGCACACTCTCCTTCAGGGTGTCGCGCGGGCCGCTGTACCAGCCGCCCTTGGGCACGCCGTTGGGATGACGATCCGGGGAGTCATACTCGACCAATGGCTGCACCGCGACATGACCGTCGGCGCTGCGAGTCCAGTAAGGCGTGAAGCGTCCCGTCAGGGGATTATTGCCGTCGGTAGCGTTACGGAACGCCGGATCCTGGCCGTCCAACGCATTGGGTTCCCAGCAGGAGTAGGTGCCGTTGAAGTCCGGGTTATCCTTGAGGACGCTGAGCAATACGCTGTTGATCTGCTCACGCCCCAACGCCAAGGGACTTTGCGCGGCCTTGCTGGCGGCAAAGGTGTTGGCCATGGTGCGGGCGGCGTCCAGCGCATTCTGCAACTTGGCCTGGATGGCATTGGCACGGGACTCGGCGAGGTTCTGGATTTCCCGGATCGTTGACTTTTCAACCAGCGCCGAGACTTCGGAAGCGACGTATTGCTCATTGGTCCGAGCGGTAAAGAGCCCGTAGACAACCAGGCTGATGGATGAAACAAACAGGCAAATGCCTGCCGTGACACAAATGCGTGCCTGCAATGACTTGAACTTCATATCATCCCCTACCTGATTCTATTTATTGCCAACGCTAAAGACGACGGCCTTTAACTTGTGCACGACGCGGCAAATAACAATCGATCACGGCTGTTTACGCTGTCCACAAGGCAATCGCCTTGAAAGGGCACAGCGATGCAGCGCTTTATAAGTATTTGAATCGTGGCAGGTTGGGGCGTAAATCCGCTCTATCCACCTGAAAAGCAGCTAGAGGTATTCAAATCAAGAACCGAAGGCCTTAAGTGCCAGGGCAATAAGGGCGATAGGTGGAAAGAATGCACGATCCCTGCTTTTCCAGTAACCCTGGGGTCACTCTTGAATAATCTCGCAGAATCCATTCAGACCAATAACCACAGCCACAAATTAACACGACCGACTTTTGTACAAAATCGAACTTAGGCGTTATACAAAACAGTACTTTGGTCGTAATTCAACACCGACGCACGAGGTATCACGCCGGGCTATTCGCTCCTGAAGGGGCGGGACGCGCCGTCGCGTCACCTGCTGTAGGAAGGCGCCGCCAATGGCACCGGCTGCGGGTTGGCGATCACCCAATGCACGGCCAACTCACAGAGACGATCAGTCTGCTCGGCGTTATCGTTGCCACCCCGCAAAACAGCAGCCATCGCCCGGGCTTCAGCGAGGTCGGCCTCAGGCAAGGGCACGGCGCTGCCCAGATGGTCAACCAGAGCCACCAACATCGCTTTGAAATCGGCGTCCCAGTTGGCCGATCCGTTGTGGTGAATCTCTCGGGAGATACGGCCACTGATGCGGATCACCTCACCCTGCGCCGTCGCTGCGGCGCCTGAGGATGGCACCAGCAGCTCCCACAATTGCTGATGCTGGTCTGGCCAGCCACTGGCCGTCACGACGATGGCGACCTGACCGTCGTGAACCTTGCGAGAAGCAACGGGCGCGACGTCGAAAAGGCGATAGAGACGGGTCAAGGCAGCGTCCGTTGCTTCGAGGTAGTCCGGGTTGAAAGAGGCCCGGTGAAATTCGAATTCACGGCCGATGCGCTGCACTTCAGCGAGCATACCGTCATCGCATTGCAGCCCTGCCGCCAGCAGCGTCTGGGCGATTTTCGCGGTGGCTTCGATATCGGCATTGCGGGTAGTGGCCAGGGCAATATGCAGGACACCGTGCCCCTGTCGACTCTTGGCATCGACATTGGCGCCACGGCGGATCAGGGCCGCGATGGCCTCGGCTTTGTGGCTGTTGGCCGCGGCATGCAACGGCGTGTAGCCCTGATAATCCTGCGCCTCGATATCGGCGCCCAAATCCAGCAGCAGATCGATACCCCCGATCCAACTCGAACTGCGATGGTGCAGGGGCGTTCGTTGGTAAGTGTCACGGGCATTGATATCGGCGCCCTGCTCCACCAGCCAGCGGGCCAGTGCGTCGGGACAGTTGTAAAAGCCCAGCGCGGTGCTTTTGCTGTAGCCGCCAGTGGCTTCAAGCTCGCACGCCTCGAACACGGCGACCAGCTCGGCAAACGAGGCCTGTTCCAGCAACTGACCGAAATCCTTCGGCAGTGTCTTGCGTTTACGCTTACCCATGGCGGCGGTCACCGTTCTGATCAAAAGATTTTTCAGCATGAAACTCAACGGCTATCTGGAGGCGGATCAGACTTTTTTAGTCCTCGGCAAGAAAATCGCCAACACCCCGAGTAACGGCAAGAACGAGCACAACCAATACACGTACTCAATGCCACGGATGTCCGCCAGATGCCCCAGCAGCGCGGCGCCAATCCCGCCGAAGCCAAACATCAGCCCGAAGAACACGCCGGCGATCATCCCGACATTGCCCGGCACCAGTTCCTGGGCGTACACGACGATGGCCGAGAACGCCGAAGCGAGGATGAAGCCGATGACCACGCTGAGGATGCTGGTCCACAGCAGGTCGACGTGAGGCAGAATCAGGGTGAACGGCGCCACACCGAGGATCGAGAACCAGATCACCGCCTTGCGCCCGATCCTGTCGCCAATCGGTCCGCCAAAAAAGGTCCCCGCCGCCACTGCGCCGAGGAACAGGAACAGATACAACTGCGAAGAGGCCACCGACAGGTCGAACTTCTCGATCAGATAGAACGTGAAGTAGCTGGTAAAACTGGCCATGTAGAAGTACTTGGAAAACACCAGCAGCCCCAGCACCACCAGCGCGCTCAAGACCCGCCCCTTGGATAGGCCATGGGTGGCCGCCTGGCCTTGCTTGAGCTTGAACAGGTTCAAGTGGTTGGCGTACCAGCGGCTGATGCGGTACAGCACGAACAGCGCAAACAGGGCGAACAACCCGAACCAGGCCACATTGCCTTGCCCGTAGGGAATGATGATCGCCGCCGCCAGCAGCGGGCCGAAGGCAGAGCCGGCGTTACCGCCCACCTGGAACGTCGATTGCGCCAGCCCGTAGCGCCCACCCGAAGCCAGTCGTGCCACCCGCGATGCTTCCGGGTGGAAGGTCGACGAGCCGATACCGATCAATGCCGCCGCCAATAGGATCAAGGCAAAACTGCCGACCATGGACATCATCACAATGCCGATCAACGTGCACACCGTCCCGGCCGGCAGCAGCCAGGGCTTGGGATGGCGATCCGTGTGATAGCCGACCCAGGGCTGCAACAAAGATGCGGTCAACTGGAACGTCAGGGTGATCAGGCCAACCTGGGTGAAGGTCAGGCCATAGCTGTCCTTGAGCATCGGGTAGATCGAGGGCAGCACGGCCTGAATCAAATCGTTGATCAGGTGCGCCAGCGCCACGGCGCCGATGATGCGCATGACCAACGGGCTGCTTTGCGCCGGGGCGGCAACGGATGGGGTGGCGGCTTGGGTATTGCTGATAGCCATGGGAGTTTCCATACGACAGAGGGTGCACATGGGCAGGTGCGTCAATGTGCCATTTTTCGGTGCGACAAGGCTATCCCCTTAGCTTGCTATCGACCTTGAAAAATTTGTCGAATTCCAAAGTGATAGCCCAACGCCATGGTCTGAATCTTGCCTTGTTAATGAGCTATAACGCGGCTCCTTACAAAGGAGACCGAGAATGGGAAGTTTCGCTACAGAGCTGGCCTATCAAGCCGATTTGGACAAACTTTCGAGGCCTTTTAAAAGGGCACCCGTTTTAGCACTGTGTAAAAAACGCACAAAAACAGTGCAGGGGTATCCAGGGGAGTATGGGCATGCAGGCTTTTCTATCACCGGGAATCAGGTTGTTGGGGCGTTTCGGCTTCGCCCGCAAATTCCAATTGCTGTTCCTGCTTTTTATCCTGCCGCTCATGGGCAGCCTGTGGCTGATCGGCCAGGACTATCGCGACAAGCTCAGCCTGATTTCCGGAGAACGCGCCGGGGTTCGCCAATTGCTGGCCCTGGATAATCTCGACAACCTGCTCACCGCCCAGCGCAACCGCGCCGCCCGCTGGCGCGCCACCGAGACCAATCGGCAGCCGACACCCGCGACGCTGGCCGCCATGGCGGCGTACGAAGCGGTGCAACCCGCCCTCAACCAAGCCGCCAGTGACCTGGCCAATACCCTGCAAACCGAAGGAGTCGAACCCGATACCCTCGCCCGCTATCAAACCCTGCAAACCAGCCTCAACGGTCTGGACTCCAAGAGCCTGGGCAGCGTGGGTTGGTGGCCGGACGGCTACGACCGTTTCACCGCGGCCCTCAGCGCCCTGCAAGCCTTGCGCGAACAAATGGTCATGGACAACCGCCTGACCCTCGCCTCCTGGCTGGAAACCTACCTGCTGACCCAGATTTCGACCCAGCAGACACCGGACCTGATCGAACGGGTCGGCCGGCTGGCCAGCGTTGGCCAGGCCTCCGTGGTGTCGGGGCAGTTCACGCTGCAGAGTCGCCTGCAACTGCGGGACCTGCGCAGCCGTATCGGTGATGCCCGGGACCAACTGGTCAAGACCGGCGCATTGCTGGAAACCCGCCTGCCCAGCGATCTGCAAACCTGGGCCGGACAATTCCAAGGCAGCCTCAAGCACTTGGACGCCGGCCTGAAAGTGCTGGATGACGGCGTGTTCGGTGGCGCCATCAACCTGAAGCCGGAAGACTTCGAAAAACACATGGACGCCCTCCTCACCGACCTGGCGACCCTGCGGCAACAATCACTGGTGGCACTGGATACGCGGCTGGATCACTACCACGGTTCGGCGATTCGCCAGTTCACCCTGGTAGCGACGGTGCTGGGCTGCCTGCTGCTGGCGGCGCTGTATCTTTTTGTGTGCCTGCAAGCGTCGATCCGGCGCAGCGCCAGCGGCATCACCCTGCTGGCCGAGGCCCTGCGCGACGGCAATCTCAGCCTGCAAGTGCCGGTGCAAGGGCGCGATGAACTGGCGGCCATCAGCACCGCTCTCAATGTCGCCGTGGTGCAGTTGCGCAACAGCCTGCTGGGGGTGGACCACGAGACGTTGCAGTTGAGCAATGCCGTGCGCACCCTCAATACCCACTCCAGCGGCGCCCTGGGAGAAGTCGAGGCCCAGCAGATGCAGATCAGCCAGATCGCCGCCGCCGCGACGCAACTGGCCGCCACCTCCCAGGGCGTGGCCAAGAGTTGTGAACAGGCCTCCGATAGTGCCCAGCAGACCCGCCGCATCGCCGCCGACAGCAGTCGCGACAGCCAGCGCACCACGGCGAGCATCCAGCAGCTCAACCAGCGACTCAACGAAACCGCCGCCGCACTGGGACGCGTCAGCGAACAAGGGCAGCAGATCCAACTGGTGGTCGATACCATTCGTGGCGTGGCCGAGCAGACCAATCTTCTGGCCCTCAATGCCGCCATCGAAGCGGCTCGCGCCGGGGAACAGGGCCGTGGTTTCGCCGTGGTGGCCGATGAGGTCCGCAGCCTGTCGCAACGCACCCAGTCCTCCACGCAACAGATTGCCGGCACCGTCGACAGCCTGCGTGCCACGGTCAACGAAGCGGTCAGCCTGATGGAAGCCGCCTGCGGCCAGGCCCAGACCGACGCCCAGGCCGTCACCGGCCTGGGCGAACGGCTGGGAGAAATTGCCAGCGCCGTGCAAAGTGTCACCGACACCTTGGCGCAAATCGCCACCGCCGTGGATGAACAAGCCAGCACCGCCGACGAGGTCAGCGGCAATATCCAGCAGGTCGACCAGGCGGCCATGCGCTTGCTCGAAGGCGCACGGGCCGTGAACGTGGCGGCGGATACCCTGAGCCAGGGAAGCAAGGCCTTGAGTGCCAACACAGGGAGATTTCAGCTCAACTGACAGGGATTTGCGGCGGGGATTGTTAAGCGGTTGAAAGCGCAGAGAAATATTTCAGATTTACGCTTGACACATCTTCGTTACCGGCGAATAATGCGCGCCACTTGGCTACATAGCTCAGTTGGTTAGAGCATAGCATTCATAATGCTGGGGTCCGGGGTTCAAGTCCCTGTGTAGCCACCAAGTACTAAAAACGGCCTATCGAAAGATAGGCCGTTTTTTTATGCCTCGAAAAAAGGATCGCTCAGCAGACCGACAGTCGACGTACCTGGCTGAGCTCTCGCAGATACGACGCAACCTCCTCACCCAGCCATTCGGCAAACTGCTGCCGCTTGGCCTCGACGCGCTCGCGGTCCGGCAGCAGTAGCCAATACGGGTAGGCATACGGCACCGCATGCTCGCTCAACTGCACCAGTTCACCCCGCCCGATGGCGTCATGCACCAGGCTGCGACGCACCAGCGCGATACCCTGCTTGAGTCGCACGGCCTCCAGCACCAGATTCGAATCGTTGCTGCACAGCCCCTTGCGCGTGACCTCGGTGTCCAGCCCCGCCGCCTCGCACCAGGGTTGCCAGGAGTCCATGGTGAAAATGATCGGGCTCGCGACGATCTGCGCCGGCGTATGCGGTAGCTGTCCGCCATTGAAGCCCGGGGAAGCGACAACGATCATTTCGTCGTGAAACAACAGCTGTTTTTCCACCTGCTCCCAGTCGCCCCGCCCCATGCGCACGCTGACGTCCACCGCCTCCTGCGCCAGATTGGTCACGGTGAGACTGGCCTGCAGACGCACCGTGATATGCGGGTAACGCGCCTGGAATCGACCGATGCGCGGCAGCAGCCAGGAGAAGCCGAAGGAAGGCATGACCGCCACCACCAGCTCCGAAGCCTTGGGTTGCGCTTTAACCTGGCGAGTCGCATCGGCGATGTTCTTCAACGACTCACGCACCTGCAACGAGTACAACCGACCGTCTTCAGTGATGCGCAAGGTACGTCCCTCGCGCACGAACAGTGTCACACCCAGCATCTCTTCCAGCACCTTGAGCTGCTGGCTGACCGCCGAATGAGTGACGTGCAGCTCCGTCGCCGCCAAGGTGACACTGGACAAGCGGCTGACAGCTTCGAAACTGCGCAGACAACTGAGGGGAGGGATCGCCGACATGTAAGCCCCGCTAACAATTACTTCAAGAAATTACTGATGTTTTTACCGAAACCGGCCATTTAATGTAAGCGCAGATGTATTTTCCAATGACTTTTTCAGAAGGAAGACCAAGGTGCGTACGTTAACGGTCTCTTTCAGTGCCAATTCCCAGGGGTCATCCGACGGCGAGCCGGACTGGGTCTACATCTATCTTCGCCCGACCGAGCTGATGTCGTTGCACTTGCGCCAGGACATCATTGCTTACGCCCTGAGCGGCAGTCATTGGGTGAGCTGGGAAGGTCGCGACATACTCCTGGAGCAAAGCCAGAGCCTCAGGTTGAGCGCGGGCAAAGCGCTGATCGACGGTACCGGGGTGCTGCAGCTTGCGTTGGCGCCGGCGCCACAGGAAACCATCAAACGCTTGGGCCAATGGCGCATCGCCCCCCTGTTACCGAGCCGGGCCCTGCCGCTGCGGATCGAGATCCGCTGATGGCCCTGTCAGTGGCTGGCGAGGCGACGGGCCTCCATAGCCGACTGGGTTTCGCTGTCACGATCCTGGCGTCCACATTTCTGATGGGCTCAAGCTTCGTGTCGGGCAAGATATTGCTCGAGCAGGGATTCGATCCCTTGATGCTGGTGGGCTGGCGGTTCTTCCTGGCCGCGCTGGCAACCTTGCCGTTGGTATTCATGCAAGGTGGTTCCTGGCGTGCCAACCTGCTCCCACGCCACTTGGACGCCCGGCAGGTGCTGGTGATCGCCATCATCGGCCTTACCCAGACGACGGCCGTGATGAGCCTGCTGTTCCTGGCAATGCGCACCGTCTCGGCCTCCACGGCCGCGATCCTGCTTTTCACCAACCCCGTGTGGGTCGCGGTAGGCAACCGACTGTTCTTCGCGCAACCGCTCAAGGCCAACCGCCTGTTGGGCCTGGTTACAGGCTTGGTCGGCGTAGCGCTGGCCATTGGCGCTGACGTTGCAAAAGACCCACAGCCTGGCGCCTGGATCGGCGTGACGCTGGGTTTGGGCGCCGCCGTCAGTTGGGCCACCGCGACACTGATCATCAAGCGCAACCCGGTGGCGGTCGGCACGTGGACCTTGAGTTTCTGGCAACTGTTCATCGGCGCCCTGGGGGCACTCGCCTGCGCCCTCCTGGCCGGCGAACACTGGCCCGATCACCTCTCGATCCAGCAGTGGGGCTGGTTTGCCTGGCTGGCCATACCGGCCTCGACCGGCTCGTTCGGGCTGTGGTTCGTCGCGCTGAAACAGGCAGACGCTACCAGCACCAGTGGCTGGCTGTTCCTGGCGCCAATGTTCGCGGTGCTGCTGTCCTGGGCCGTACTGGATATCCAACTCTCCGTTTGGCAATGCCTTGGAGGTCTGTTGGTCGCGGCTTCGATCTGGCTGATGAACCGTTGATCCGCATCCTGCGAGCTGAGCCGGCAATCATTGAAAAGGAAATGAATGATGTTATCGCAAGCGCTTGAGTTTCTTCTGGACGGCCCCGGCATCTCGACCAGCAGCGATCTGTTCGATCGCTTGAAAGAACCGGTTCTGCAACTGGGCTTTGGCCGCTATGAACTGCGCCTCAAACCAGACAGAAACGCACGGGAACGCAGCGAGCTGGTTATTGGCGATTACCCACAAGCCTGGCATGAGGCCTACGAACAGGCAGGCTATGTCAGGATCGACCCGGTCATGTTGCACTGCATGCATAACGTCACGCCCATCGTCTGGGCCGAGCGACTGTACAGCTCACCGCAACAACACAGCCTGCGAGCGCTGGCCGTGGCGCACGGCCTGGAGCATGGCGTCACCTTCGCCCTGCACGGCCCGCAAGGCCAGTTCGGGACATTGGGCCTCAATCTCCAGGCACGCGACGCTGATCAGGCGCAAGCGATGATCAGGCACCACATGGGTACGCTATCGATGCTCAGGGACGCAGCCCTGCAAGCCGCCCTGGCCTTGATGGTTCCGCCAGCACCCGTCACCCAGGTCAAGCTGACCCGGCGTGAAAAGGAAATACTGCGCTGGAGTGCCTTTGGCAAGACCAGTTGGGAGATCTCGAATATCTGCTGCTGTTCGGAAGCCAACGTGGACTATCACTTCAAGAATATCCGCCGAAAGTTCAGCGTGACGACGCGTAGCGCCGCCGTTGTCCAGGCCCTGTCGATGCACCTCATTCAGATCTGACACAGCAAGGCATCCGGCCAGGCGCCTGGTGCCAGCTGAAATCGAGTTCTGGCGACCACTCACCGCACAGGGCCAACCGTGAAGGCAACAGATCGGCTGTAAGCACCTCACCGGTGAGTGTGCCGACCCCTCCGGCCAGGCTGAAACTGCGCTGGGAAGGGGCGGCATCTTCGGGGCGACATAAGCACCGCGTATCACCGCGTATCCCACTCCCCCGGTATTTGAGCAGACTCTCGCGCCGGGTCCACAACCACACAAAGTCGGCTTCCCGCGTCCCCTCATCGCGACTCTGGAGCCAGCGACGCTCACTCTCGCAAAAGTATCGACGTACAGCACTGCGCCAGAAGACCGGGGCGGCACCGTCCTCGTAATCAAGGCCCACACGGGACGACCCTACGGCCAGCAGGCCCAGGCGCTGTGCATAAGTCACACTGGCGAATAGCCGGGGATGGGTACAAATGCGCAATTGCCCCGAGGCCTGCTGTTCGATCACCACTCGTTGCGGATCGCACTGCACAAGCCCGGCCACCGTCAGGCGCAGGGCAATGCGTGCGTTGAGGTAACGAACTCGCTGGCGCTCGCCCAAGGTCGCGGCGTGGCGCATCTGCTGTGCATCCAGCACGGCATGCCAAGCGGCATCAGCCTGTGCATGGACCGGGAAGACAACCAACTGCAACGCGCTCATGCAGATTGTTCACGGGCATTGTGACGGACCTGCAACCGGGCATAGAACAAAGCATAGGCTCCCGCCAGGCCCAATACCGGGAGCAGGGTCAGCACCGGGTCCGGCGTGCCGATCATCGTGTGCACGCTCAGCAGCACAGCCGCATAGATCACCATCGCCCAAGCGGCCACTCGCACCGCCACGGCCTGGTGCGGGCTGCGGCCGATCCGGCGGCTGATAAAGGCCGAGAACGCGAAAGTAGCCGCGAAACTGAGCAGCCACTGCGCCAAGGCCGATTGCGCCATGGCCATCCAGGGTAACTGACGGGCGCAGAATGCCACCCAACCGGCGTACAGGGTGGCCGACGCGGTGGAGCTGACAAGCCTCACGACCGAAGGGTTAACCCATGAGTTTCTTGAGCGCACGCGCGATCCCCCGCTTGACCCGTATTCCCGTGGCCGACACCCGGAATTGAGCGGCCAGCTGGCTAATGTGCTGGCGATGCACGCTGTGCCCGATGGTCGGACCGAAAACAAACAGCCACTGGGGCAAATGCCAGTCGAGACGGCTCAGAAGACGGCCAACGTCGAAATACATCACGCGCACGGTTTCACCGCTGTAGGGGTGTTTTTTGCTGATCGGCAGGCATTGCGCCCCTAGTCGGGTGTAGATCGGCACCAGGATATCGATGGCGTCCAGCACGATGTACCGGCTCTGCAAATGCAGGGTAATCCTGCCCAGTTCGCGCAGCAGTGCCAGCATCACGTGATGCCCGGCGTACTCGGGCAAAATGGCGACCCGGGACATCTCGACAAAGCCCCCCGCCCACAACCATTGAGGCAAGGGCGTCGACATCTCGATCTCGCAGCGCTCACGATAGCCGCTGTTGACGACGACACGCCCCGCCCCCACACATTTATTGCCCAGCCGCGCGCAGACCTGGATGGCGTACGGGTCCCATTCATCCCACAAGACTCGCGGATCCTGCACGTCCTCCAGCCGACCGTAGTGACGATTGGCAGCCAGGCGGCACGTCAGCAAATCGTCCATGGCGCCGGTCCCTTCGATAATCGCGACATGGATCAGGCGATCGATGGCCGGACTCTTGCGTAGCGCCACGGGCAGGCTGTCGAAGGAGAAGTGCCGACGCTGGCACAGCAGCATCAACGCCACCGCGGTGCTCGAGGGTTTGTCCAGCACCCGGAAATGACAGAGGAAGCGGCCCTGGTCCTCGAAACGCCCCAGGACCTGCACACGCACCATGGCCAGGCCACTCCAGGGACAGTTGAACTGCAGTTCCAGATCCATGCCCGGCACGATCACTACATCTCGGTCCAGTACCTCGAACACGCCGTTGAGCGGGCTGAGGTAATGCAATTGTACGGTCAGGCGACGATTGAACAGTATGGGGCTTCGCGCCGCCGCCCTGAGTGACGCGTCGGCGCGATCGCGCTCATTCAAGTACGCCGGCCTGGAGCCGCAGCTCACCAGTTCCAGGCAGGGTCGGTCATTGCCTGACCACCGTCCCTGCATGTTCACCGGCACTTGCGGGCGATGCAGGCACTGCTGGAAACACAGCGTCACGGTGAAAGGCTCGGGGTTGGCACTGTAGAGACCGGCCGGCACTTCAAGCACGCAATGCGCCTCGTCCCGGACCGCCAACGTGGCCGGCACACTGTGCCCTTCAAATCGGGCATGCACCGGGATACGGTGGCACTGCCCCTGCGCAACCCCTCGAACCGATGGCGATAATGCGGCGCCAAGCTCATCGCCCGGCAGCACAGACACGGCATTAGCTGACATAGCATCGTCCTGATGGCTTAAAGAAATACAGGCCGCCGTGGCAGCCTGTGTTCAATCGTCACTCAGTGACTCAGTGACCGGGCAAAGGATTGCAAAAGGTTGTAGCCCTGATCCCAGTACCCCAACTGCGACTTCCCATTGATGTGGCCCAGCTCGCCCAGGTTGGTGCAACCGCAACCCAACTGGCGGGCGCTGCGCTGCACGTAATCCAGGTCCCCGTAGGGGTCGTTCTGGCTGGTGATCACCGTGACCGGAAAGTCGACGCTCAGTTGGTCGGCCGGTCGGAAGCCACGGGCCTGCTCCGGAAACTGCTTGCCATTGGGGTCCGGCACCGCGACCAGAAACGCGCCGCGCATCAGGTCCGAGCGATGTCGCACCGCCCACTCCAGGAGCAACAGGCACCCCAGGCTATGGGCGACCACGACCACCGGTCGCTGCTGCCCGGACAACAGCGCCTGCAAATCCGCGACCCACTCCTCGCAGTCCGGGTTATCCCAGTCACGGTGCTCCAGCCACAATGAATCGGGATGCTCGGTGTTCCAATGCCGCTGCCAGTGGGTATCACCGGAGTTGCCGACGCCCGCCAGGAAAAGCCAACTGAACCCCTCGTCATACTTCATATTCGACACCTACCCCATCGAAGCGCAGGCGATCCTGCACCAGCACTCGTTGCCCATGCTTGTCGAAACCATCGAGCAAGCCGGCCTCCATCAGCCGGATCACGAACTGCGAGGAGTTCACCTCCCCCACTTCGTTGAGGCGCACCATCAACTCCTTGTAGCCGAATTTCTGCTCGTAGAGGTCCTTGAACAGTTGCACCAGGGCTTCGCTCACGGTGTACTTGGTCATGTCCTTGCCGGCCCCGTTGGACAGGATCCGCTTGAGGCTCAGCTTGAAGCTCAGGGGCTCGATCTTGAAATAGTCGGCGGTCTCGACCCGGTCGCCCAACCAGTTGAAGCTGGCGATGCGGTTCAACTGTTTGGTCAAGTCGGAGATCCAGCGCACGCGAGCCGGGTTAAGCTCGGCATCCATGAACTCGTCGGTCAACTCATTGCGCTGGTGCCGGCCGATGGCAATCATGGTCGATGCGCGGTCCTTGAAGTCGCCAATCTGCGGGCGGTTCTGTTTTTCCCCGTTGACCAATTGCTCGAACCACTCCTTGCGCTTCAAACGTTCGTCGGCCGACTCGCTGATGCGACGCTTGGTCCAGAACTCGGATTCCGGCTCAGTGAACGAGGCAAACGTGTAGAAGGACGCCAGAAACTCGTGGTACTGGTTGTAGGTCTCGCTGTAGCTGCGGTTGTACCAGGCGTGGACCTTTTCGTTCTGCTCCGGATGCTGCATCAGGTAGTCAATGCTGCTGGCTGCGCTGACCGCCGACTGCGAGGCCAGGTGCACCCCCTGGGAGAACAATGGGTCGGTGAAGCAGGCCGAATCGCCGCACAGGAAAAAGCGGTTGCGGGAGAAGTATTTGGTTTCGTAGGACCAGTCACGCACCAGCTTCACATCCTCGCAACGCTCCACACCGTTGAGGATCGACAGGGCTCGCTCGCTCTTGGCCAGGGTCTTGTCATAAAAAGCATTGAGCCCCATGGCCTTGATATCGGCCAGCTTGCTCTGGTCGACAATAGTACCCACGCTGTAGATACCGTCCTTGAGCGGGATCATCCAGATCCAGCCATCTTCGAAAGTGATCGAGAAAGTGGTGCCATTGAGGTCGTTCTTGAACGGGTCCGGGGTCTTGAAGTACGACCACAAGGCCACGCTTTTGTAGAACTCATCGTACTCACGCAGATCCAGCTTGCGCACCAGCGGGCTATTGCTGCCTGAAGCGTCGATCAGGTAGTCGGCCGTGAATTCGCTGGTCTCGTCCTTGTGCCGTACCGTTACACTGACTTTGTCGGCCTGCTCGGCATCCACATCAATGACGGCCGCCTCCTCGAACACGCGCACACCGCGCTCACGGCAGGTGTCGAGCAGCATCTGGTCAAAGTCCGAGCGCAGAACCTGGATGGCGTGGTCGAACACCCAGTCTTCGGTCTTGGGCGTGCTGAACGAGAAGGTCCACGGCGCTTCGGTCTTGCCCCACAGGAAGGTGGCGGAAGGCTTGAGCACGTAGCCGGCCTGCGCAATCTTTTCACTCAGCCCGAGGCGGTGCAGGATCGACAACGTGCCCGGCAAGAAAGATTCGCCTACGCGGTAGCGCGGGAACTTCTCTTTTTCGAACACCGTCACCTGGTGCCCGAGTTTTTGCAAGGTCAACGCTGCGATACTGCCAGCAGGACCACCACCCATGATAATGACGTGTGCAGACTTGTTCATGCGGGTACTACTCCTTTAGACCAGTTGAAGGATTTTCTGGCGGGCCGTGGATGTGCAGTGCGAATGCGCCGGGATGCACTCGCTGAGGGTGCAACCGGCCTGGATCGTCACATCGTCTTCAATCACCGTCTGGGGCGTGACCACGGTACTGAGCCCGATGAAGCAGCGATTACCGAGGGTCACGCTGTTACCGGCATTGAAATGCGGTGACAGGAAGTTGTTGTCGCCCAACTGCGAATGGTGGCCCACGCTGCAGTGGTAATTGATCATGTTCCAGGAACCGATCCGGGTGTTGACACCCACGTGGCAATCGGCGGCGATGACATTGCCGCGGCTGGTGCGCAGGTCCAACCGATGACGGACGCTGGGGTGGATGAAGTTGGGCGCCAACAAGCGGCCATCGCTGAAGTACGCGTCGATCAGTTGCTGGCGCAAGGCAATATCGGCCACCCCCAGCACGTAGCGATAACGCGGGTCCAGGCCTTGGGCGGGCCACGGCGCGGCAGGGGCGGCATCACCCCCGGCCTCATCCGGCACGATCAGGTGACGCACCACTGCCAACGGCTCGATGTCTTGCAGGTAGGTCGCCAGTTCCAGCGCGAAGCGCCCGGCGCCGAGGATCACGATATCGCTCATGAGAGCACCGCCCGGGTCTTCTTGAACCGATTGGAAAAAGCGATTTCATCGACCTTGTTGACTTTGACGGGCAACTTGTAGGCTTCCAGGCAACTGCCCAGATGCTCGAGCACATGCTGTTTGAGGGCCTTCTTGCTCTCCACGCCTGCGGCCATGACATCCATGTGTACAGCCTGGCCAGTGATCGCATTCGGCACGCCGTAGACCACGCAGTCGTCGATCAGCGAGCTGCGCAGCATCACGTCTTCGATTTCGGTGGGTAGCACCTTAAGCCCCCCGACGTTGATCAGCTCCTTTTGCCGTCCCTGGATCCGCAGATAACCCTCTTCGTTCTGCTCCACCAGATCACCGGTACGGAACCAGCCATCTTCGGTGACGTTATCGGTGTCCTGGTTCAGGTAGCCGACAAACTGGCTGCGGGTCTTGAGCTGCAACTCGCCATCGACAATGCGGTACTGAGTGTTCGCATCGGCCAGCTTGAAAAAGGTGCTGGCCGAGGACTGGCTGACCGTAGCGCTGATACCCGTTTCACTGGTGCCGAATGTTTGCAGCATCTTGGCCTTGGGGAACGCCTGCTGGACCCGTTTGAGCAGGCTTTGCTGCATGCTTTCAGTGCCATAGGTGATCAGCCGTACCGAGGACAGGTCATGCTGTTCGTGATGCCGCCCCATCAGGATCAGGTTAAGGAAGGTAGGGCTGACCGGCAGCACCTTCACCCCATGCCGCGCCACCAGCGCGCAGATCGATTCGGGGGCCCGATCGACCGGCATCACCGCGCACCCGCCCACCGCCAGCGTGTTGAGCAAGGAGTTCAAGCCGCCGATGTGGTCGAACAACAGGAACATCAGGATCGAAAGGGGCTTCTTGCGCTCTTTGCCCAGCTTGGTGTCGATCAGGTCATCCAGGTCATGCAGGATCGCCTTGGGCGCGCCGGTACTGCCGCTGCTCAACAACACCAGGCCTGAGCGCCCCTTCTCCCGCAGCGCGCTGTAGTACTCAGGGCTTTCGTCGGCGACCGGTTGTGCCAGCGAGTGATGCACCCAGGCATCGTCGACGATCTCGATCCGATGCTGACACCGGGCGGCACCTTGCAGGGTTTGCAGGGAACGCTCACTGAGATCGACCAGCGGCGCCACAATATTGCGGTTCAGGTACAAGGCCAGCAGCGCAGCGACGCCAGACACGCTGTAGTCACTGTTGAGGATGACCGCATCCCCCGGTTTGACGCCGTGGTCGACCAGCCAGGCCAGGCACTGCTGCACCTTGGCATGCAGATCGCTGTAGGTGCACTGCTGCTCGCCGTGCAACAGCGCCACGCGCTGCCCCGGTTCAGCCAGCGTTGCCAGCAAGGCATCGCGGCTCATTGCACACCTCCCAGGCTGAGGGTTTCACCCGTCACAAAAGCCGACTGGCTGGAGATAAGAAACGTCAAGGGTCCGATCAGGTCGGTAAACACACAGGGCCTGGCTATCGTCTGGCGCTCAATCATCTTCTGTCTGATCTCTTGAGGAAGTGTGCGGGTCAAAGAGCTTCGGTACAGCGGTAACACCAGGTTATTGATGCGAATGCCAAAAACCGAAAGTTCCTTGCTCAACGTTCGGGTCAGCTGTTCGACAGCGGCTTTGCTGGCGGCATATATCGATTGGCCTGGAATGGCCCAATGGGTCGCCACGGTAGATATATTCACGATGACACCCGGATGCTCGTTCTTCTGCATTAACTTGACGGCTTCGCGGGTAACATTCATCAAGCCAAATACATTGCTCGCAAATAAACCCTGGACCGTCTCGGCAGGCGTCAACTGAAAAGGCGCCATATTGGCTTCACCGGCGTTATTGATCAGCACATCCAGTTGCGCATGACTCAAGCGAATATGCTTGATCATTTTCCTGACCGCACTGGCGTCATTCAAATCCAGACAGAAGTGCGTGTAGCGCTCATGTTCAATTGAACCTTCACCGCGACTGCAACCAATGACGACGTGGCCCTGTTCCAGAAAATACAGCGCCGCTTCTTTACCAACGCCTTTGCGGGTACCGGTCAACAATATAATCATATCAATGCAACTTATATCCGATGAGTAGCGGCAGGCTGTACAGCGGCTTTATCGGTGCATTTGCCAAACTGCCAGAAGCAGGTTTTACCAGTGACGGGACTTCGCGCTTGATCAACCGCACACCGCTCAGGGGATACCCTGCCAGTTCCGCCGCATTACTCACCAGGCACTGAACGCGCATTTGCAGGCATAAGGACAATCGCCAACTGTCGAGACTGCGTGCAAACAACTGCGGGTTGCCGATGAACAGTACCCGACCGATCGGCTCGAACCAGCGCCGGGTCATGCGCTTGACTATCAGGTAGCAGGACTCGCCGGTCACTGAATCGACGATCATCAGGTGCCGACACTCGACCCCCGCGTGATCTCGGAAGACCACGCTTTCCTGCTCGCTCAGCCAGCCCGCGACTCGATGGATATCGGTTTCCAGGCGATAGCGCCGACGTATTTTCAGCGGATTGGGGAAGGGGTACATCAGCACCAGCTCGGTTTCCAGGTCGATAAAGCCGAACTTCTTGCTGATCTCGTACACATCCGGCGTGGGCGTATAGTTGAGCAGCGTGACCTTGCGCATCGACAGTACCGGCAACAACAGCTTCAGGCTTTCCTTGCGGTACTCGACCTGTACATACCAACTATGCAATTCGCAGAAGCGCTGCTGCCCGTTGCAGGGCTGGGTGGTAAACAGCAAACCGAGAAAACCCACCACCACGTCGCCGTCGAGCATCACATAGCCGAAGTAGTCCTCTCCCCCGGACCAGATATCGGCAAACATGCGCTTGCGCACATTTACGCCTATCCAGTTGGAGTTCAAGGTGGACTCGCGCAACAGCTTGCACACCGGGTACATGTCACTGCTCAGCGCTTTACGGACCGTCACGTTCACGTCGATGCTCCCTGCGTGGCGTTCATTCAGGCAGAGGCCAGTTGAGGAACCTGCTGCTCGGCGATAATGAAATCAATCAAACAGGCAACGCTGCTGAACGGGCTGACGGTCTGTGACACCGCTTTTTCCGACGTCAACGAGATTTCAATATCCAGTTCGTCGTCCAGGCCTTCTTCTACCGCAGCCAGAAAGCTGACCAATTGCATGGAATCGAACACCCCGGTAGTACCATAAAGCGCCAACGTATCGATATTCTGCAAATCGATCTTCTCTTTACGCGTGGCATTAACTTCAATCAGGGCTTGATGAATGATCGTAAATATCGCGTCTTTCATAATCGACCTTCTGAATTATCGGCAAACATGAGTCGGGCACGACTAACAAGCCGCACAACAACGAAGCGAGGAAAATCTAACAGGTTCATCTCATCAAAAAATACTACCAGATCTGATAGTTTTTTTATCCCTACGCGCTCCGCTAACATCCTCTGCCTACTGCCAGCACGTTATATAGAGCCCGGTGGCGGCGTACCCTCAATTCTCGGACAAGGTAACCCCATGCTCTTCTTGCAAATCGTTTTTATAATATTAACGGCCAAGGTTGCAGGTGCCTTTCTAAAAAGACTAGGGCAGCCAGAAGTGGTTGGCGAGATGATCGCCGGGTTTGTATTGGGCCCTTTAGTACTTGGTTTTTTCTTTCCCGACTTCCACCACGCACTATTTAAGGGCGACGCTGTTACACAATTAAAGGTGCTCAGCGACCTCGGTATTCTGCTGTTCATGTTTGTCGTCGGCGCCGAGTTCCGTATGCCTGAACAGCACGCCCCCTATGCCCATGGCAAAGTGCTGCTGATCGCCGGCTGCAGCATTGCCCTGCCCTTCATTCTGGGCGTTGCGATCGCCCCTCTTCTCTACAGTACCTTCGCACCTGCCGGCGTCCCCCACTTAGGCTTCAACCTGTTCATTGCAACGCTGTTTTCGGTCACCGCGTTCCCGGTCCTGGCGCGCATTCTGAAGGAGCGACGGATGCTCGACAGTGAGGTTGGTGCGCTCTCGCTGATGGCTGCCGCCGTGAGTGATGTCTGTGCCTGGGTGTTGCTGGCGATCACCGCGATGAGTTTGCAATTGGACCGTCAATGGCAGGAGTTGGCTCTGCGATTGTGTGGCCTGGCAGCCTTGTGCGGCGCGTCATTCTGGTGCGTACGTCCCTTGTTGAGGCGCTGGATAGCCCACCTTGAGGGCAGGCGTACCTTGACCCTGCTCGCGGTACTTGTGTGTGGTGCGCTGGTGTACGGCAGCATCACCGAATGGCTGCAAGTTCATGCCGTGTTCGGGGCTTTTCTGTTCGGCGCGTGCCTGCCGCGAGACCAACGGCTGCTGAACATGCTGGTCGAGCGAGTGGAGCATATTGCGGTCATCGTGCTGATGCCCGGCTTCTTCGCCCTCGCCGGGCTCAACACCACCGCTGCGACGTTTTCGGCCGTCGGTGTAAGCCTGCTAGGCCTGGTGCTGCTGGTGGCAATCGCCGGCAAACTGTTGGGCGGTGCATTGGGCGCCCGCTTCGCCGGTTATTCGACACCGGTCGCCATTGACATCGGCGTATTGATGAACGCCAGGGGCCTTATGGAACTGGTGGTACTGAAAATCGGCCTCGACCTGGGGATTATCGGCAAAGAGCTCTTTACCCTTTTTGTCATCATGACCGTGGTCACCACAGTCATGACCGGCCCCTTGCTCAACCTGCTGCAACGGTTGCGCCACGCTCGCCAAAGGCTGGGTGTGCAATGACCGCCCTCAACGTCCCCCTGCCCCCCACGCCCCTTGCAAAACCACGCATGCTCAAGCGCATCGGCGTCTTCGTTGCGGCGGCGCTGCTGATCGGCGTTACCGTGATCGCCATCTACCTCTATGGCAAGCAACCGCAGCGACAGGGGCTGGCCAGCCTGCCTGGACTACAGTCGCCAGTCGAGGTGCGGTTCGATGAGCGTGGCGTACCGCATATCACTGCCGGCAACGAGCCCGACGCATACCGAGCCTTGGGCTACGTGCATGCCCAGGACCGCCTGTTCCAGATGGAAATGCTCCGGCGCCTGGCCCGCGGTGAACTGGCCGCCGTACTGGGCAGCAAGCTGCTGCCCACCGACAGACTGTTCCGCACCCTGCGTATCCGTGAACAAGCAGACTGGCAGGTGGCGCATGCCGATCACCAGAGCGCGACCTGGCAGGCGTTGCAGGCGTACCTGGACGGTATCAACGCCTATCAGATGGAAAATCCACGCCCTGTAGAGTTCGACTTGCTCGGTATTGAGAAGAGGCCGTTCACCGCCCAGGACGTCTACAGCGTGGTCGGCTACATGGCCTACAGCTTCGCCGCTGCGTTTCGTACCGAACCCATGCTGACCTACGTCAAGGACACGCTGGGGGCGCCCTACCTGGCCATTTTCGATCGCAGTTGGGACCCAAGAGGCGCCCTTGGCAGCCAGGCACTGAACGCCACCGACTGGCAATCGATGGCGGCGCTGGCGCAGCTCAGCGAACAGGCCGTGAACCATTCCGGGCTACCGCAGATGGAGGGCAGCAACGCCTGGGTTGTCTCGGGCCGGCGCACGCAAAGCGGCAAGCCGTTGTTGGCGGGTGACCCGCATATCCGTTTTTCCGTACCATCGGTGTGGTACGAAGCCCACCTCAACGCCCCCGGTTTCGAACTCTACGGCGATTACGAAAGCCTCGTGCCGTTCGCCTTGCTGGGGCACAGCAACGACTTCGCCTGGACCCTCACGATGTTCCAGAACGATGACATTGACTTGATTGGCGAAACCACCAATCCCGACAACCCCGATGAAGTCTGGTACCAGGGCCGTTGGGTCGCCATGCAGGAAGAACAGCAGAGTATCGAGGTGCGTGATGCCGAACCGGTCATGCTGCGCCTGCGCCGCTCCCCCCACGGCCCGATCATCAATGATGCGCTGGGCGACAATGCCCCTGGCCGGCCCATCGCCCTCTGGTGGTCGTACCTGGACGGCGATAACCCGGTGGTGGATGCCTTTTATCAGCTCAACCGCGCCAACACGCTGGACAAGGCTCGCACGGCGGCGTCACTGATCAAGGCCCCGGGACTCAACGTGGTGTACGCCAATGCCCAAGGCGACATCGCCTGGTGGGCGGCTGCGCGATTGCCCAGGCGCCCGTCCCAGGTCACCGCGGATTTCATTCTCGACGGCAGCACCCCCGACGCCGACAAGGACGGCTACTACCCGTTCAGCGCCAACCCGCATGAAGAAAACCCGGCCAGGGGCTACATCGTCTCCGCCAACGCCCAGCCCGTCTCGCCAGATGGCATGGCGATACCCGGTTATTACAACCTGCCCGACCGAGGTCGACGCCTGACCCGACAACTGGACCGGGACGATCAGTGGAACATCGAAAAAAGCACCCGGCTGCAACTCGACACCCAGACCGGCTATGCCCAACGTGTGTTGCAACCGGTGTTGCCGATCCTGCGCGCGGCGATTGCCGACCCGCGTCAACGCCAGTGGCTGGAGAAGCTTGCGCAGTGGCAGGGCGACTACCCGCTGGACTCGATCGACGCCACGCTGTTCACACAGTTCCTTTATGACCTGAGCTATGGCGCCCTGCACGATGAGCTGGGCGATATGATGTTCCAGAACCTGTTGAGCACCCGCGTAATAGACGCTGCACTGCCGCGTCTGGTCGCCGACGAGTACTCGCCCTGGTGGAAGGACAGGACACAACCGGACGTGCAGACCCGGGCCGACGTGATCGTTCGTGCCTGGAACACCAGCATCGCCCATCTGCGGGCCACCCTGGGTGACGACGCCACGCAGTGGCAATGGGGCAAGGTGCATCAACTGACGCAGGCGCATCCGCTTGGCAGCCAGAAATGGCTGGCACCGCTGCTCAACGCAGGCCCTTACCCGGCCCCCGGGAGCCACGAAGTGCCGAACAACTTCTCCGCACCGCTGAGTCCGGCGCCCTGGTCGGTCACCTACGGTCCCTCGACGCGACGGGTCATCGACCTGGCCACGCCGGACAAAGCCCTCGGCATACTCCCGGTGGGCCAGAGCGGCGTTCCGTTCAACAGCCACTATGAGGATCAGGTCCTGCCCTTCATGCGCGGCGAGTACCAGGCCTTGTACCTTTCATCGACGGACGTGGCCCGGCATACCCAAGGCACCCTGACACTGACGCCCGCCCCTTAGGCCCATCGGCCCTGGATGCCACGCCACACTGCGGCGTGGCAAATGCACTGTCGAGCCCCCAAGACTGGGAATGGCGCGTGAACAATTCGGCTTCTGGTTTGCGCCCTACACCTCCCATCGCTACAGTCGTTCTCTATATTCCACACCACGGATGGAGCGACACGTGCCTACAGACCTCAAACCGAATTTTCATCGCCTGTCAGCCGTTTCGCTGCTGGCTGTCGCTCTAACACTCGCGGCCTGTAAGGCGCCACCCTCCTCCACAGCGACACCGGCATTGCCCGCCCCACCGGAGGTCATTTCCGGCTTCCGCACCGATCTGCAGACCCGCTACGCCGAGAAGCACATGGCCGCAGCGGCCAATCCTTTGGCGGCCGAGGCCGGGCGCGAGATGTTGCGGCGCGGCGGCTCGGCCATCGACGCGGCCATCGCGATGCAGGCCGTGCTGACCCTGGTGGAGCCGCAATCCTCCGGCATCGGTGGCGGTGCGTTCATTGTGCTGTGGGATGGCAAGGCCGTGCGCACCTACGACGGGCGCGAAACGGCACCGGCTGGCGCCACCGAAAGACTTTTCCTGCAAGCCGACGGCAAACCCATGCCATTTACCGCCGCCCAGATCGGCGGTCGCTCCGTGGGGACACCGGGGGTGTTGCGTGGGCTGGAACTGGCCCATCGCAAACATGGCCGCCTCAAATGGGCGACGCTGTTCGAGCCAGCCATCACGCTGGCGGAACAAGGCTTTGCGATTTCACCCCGCCTACACACGTTGATCGCTACCGACCCGTCCTTGCCGGGCTCGCCAGACATGGCCGCCTACTTTCTCAATGCCGATGGCAGCCCGAAGGCGGTTGGCACGGTGCTGAAGAATCCAGCCTTGGCCGGCGTGCTCAAGCGCATCGCCAACGAAGGCCCCGATGCGCTGTACAAAGGCCCGATCGCCGAGGAGATCGTCGCCAAGGTACAAAACCACGCCAACCCCGGCAGCCTTTCGCTCAATGACCTCCAAGGCTACACCGCACGGGAGCGACCAGCGTTGTGCACCGACTACAAGCGCTGGCAAGTCTGCGGCATGCCACCACCGTCTTCGGGCGGGGTTGCCGTGGCGCAGATCCTCGGGACGTTGCAAGCCCTGGAACAGCGCGACAGCCACGCGGCCCTCGCGCCTTTGAAACCGGTCAAGACCGCCAAGCCTGCCGGCATTGAACCCACCCCCGAAGCGGTGCACCTGATCGCCGAAGCCGAGCGCCTGGCCTATGCTGACCGCGCCCAATACATTGCCGACCCCAATTTTGTCGCCGTGCCGCTCAAAGGCTTGGTCGATGCCGGCTACCTGGCCAGCCGCGCCAGCCTGATCGGCCCTCGTAGCATGGGCGTCGCCAAGCCCGGGACACCACCGGGCATCCAGGTGGCCTACGCCCCGGACCGTTCACCCCTGCGTATTTCCACCTCGCAAGTGGTGGCCGTGGATGACCAGGGTGGCGCCGTGTCCATGACCACGACCGTGGAATCGGCGTTCGGCTCACACTTGATGGTCCAGGGCTTCATGCTCAACAACCAGATGACCGATTTCTCGTTCATCCCCGAAGAAAATGGGCAAAAAGTCGCCAACCGCGTCGAACCGGGCAAGCGCCCACGCTCGTCCATGGCACCGACGCTGATCTTCGACCGTCGGGGAGAACTGGTGGCCGCTGTCGGCTCCCCCGGCGGCTCCCAGATCATCGAATACGTCGCCAAGTCAATGATTGGCCTGTTGGATTGGGACCTCGACCCGCAAACCGCCATCAACCTTCCCAACTTCGGCAGCCGCAACGGCCCAACCGAACTGGAGAAAGGACAGTTCAGCCCGGCACTGATCCAGGCGCTGAAAGACAAAGGCCATGAGGTGAGCGAGATCGACATGAACAGCGGCACCCAGGCGATTGTCCGGGTGCGTGACGCGCAAGGGAAAACCTCGTTGGCCGGCGGTGCGGATCCAAGGCGCGAGGGTCAAGCGCTGGGCGACTGATCGCCCTCGCCCTGCGGTTGATAGACCAGCAGATCCGCGGGCTGACAGTGCAGATAGCTGCAGATGGCTTCAAGGGTCGCCAGGCGTATGCCCTTGACCTTTCCTTGTTTCAACAAGGAAAGGTTGGCTTCAGTAATGCCGATTGCAGCAGCAAGGTCCTTGGATTTGACCTTGCGCAGGGCCAGCATCACATCGAGTTGAATAACGATGGGCATGGGGATCTCAAACGAATGTTCTGTTTTCTGAATCGATTTCACTGGCCTGGGACAATATCCGGGCAATGATCGCAATACAGGCGGCAAGAAATAAAGCGACGAAAGACGGTGCGGTAATACTGAAGGTCAGCAATCGCTGGCCGACCGGCGCATTGATCGTCACCAGCAGGCTGAGAAACGGCTCGCAGATGAAGTCCAGCAGCACCCACAACGCCACCGCGCGCCCCGCATTTCCCAGGTAAACCGCTGCTGCAGTGGAAAAGTATTGCCCTTGGGCGTAGTGCTTGAAGAGCCTGCGCAAGTTGGTGAGCCCGACCGCCAGGGCCAGCAAGGGAATGCTCGTCAACAGTATCCCGCCCAGGCGCTGCCACCCCGTCAAGCGCATCGTCTCTTCAGGCAAGCTCGACAGCTGCCGCTCGGTCAGGGCAAACCCCAGGCCGTATCGGGAGGCCGCTTCAGGGTACAGCCAGGCCACGGCGTTGACGACCATCATCGCGACCATGAAAACAAGGGTGACGGCGGCCATCCGCTGGCTGTACAGCGCAAGACGATTCGAGTGCATGTGAGGCTCCAATAGAATAAGGGAGCCCAAAACATAGCCATTAAATTATCGCAAAACAATAATTAATATGTAAAAAACAATAATACTCTCTCTACGTGGACAACTGATTGGCAAACTGGCTCACGGCATCGACCACCTTCTTCGCCCCGTCCTGGATCTCGACGATCACCGTCCCCGCCTCGGCGGCCAGGGCCAGGCCATGTTCGGCCTGGTGCTGGCCGTCGGTCATCAACGCCACGGCGTTGCGGGCCATGTCCTGGTTCTGGCGGACCACGCCGACGATTTCCTCGGTCGCCTGGCTGGTACGCGATGCCAGTTGGCGCACCTCATCGGCCACCACCGCAAAGCCCCGTCCTTGCTCGCCGGCCCGGGCCGCTTCGATGGCGGCGTTGAGCGCCAGCAGGTTGGTCTGTTCGGCGATGCCACTGATGGTCTTGACGATGGTACCGATCACCTGGGATTGCTCGTTCAACGCCTCGATGCCTTCGCCAGCAGTTTGCATGTGCCGGGCCAGGTCGCGCATCACGTCCACGGCCTGGGTCACCACAGTCGTGCCGCGCTGGGCGCTGTTGTCGGTCTGCAACGAGGTGCTGTAGGCAATGTTGGCCGCTTCGGCGACGGCTTTTTCCTGGTTGACCTGGTCCGTGATGTTGGTGGCGAACTTGACCACTTTGTACAGTCGCTCGTTGGCATCGAGCACCGGGTTGTAGGAGGCTTCCAGCCAGACCTCGCGGCCGTTGCTGTCGACGCGCTTGAAGCGCCCGGCCACGAACTCGCCACTGTTCAGCCGCTTCCAGAATTGTTGATATTCCGCGCTGTTGTATTCCTCGGGCTCACAAAACATGCGGTGATGCTTGCCCTTGATCTGCGCGAGGTTATAGCCCATGGCACTGAGGAAGCGCTCGTTGGCCGTCAGTACGTGACCGCCCAGATCGAACTCGATCACCGCCGTTGAACGCACCAACGCACCGATGAGGTTTTCATGTTCACGGGAACCCTCGATGGTGCGGGTCAGGTCATTGGAATACATCGAAAAAAAGCGGATCCGCCCGTCGGCATTCCGTACAGGCTGGAGGATCGAACGCAGCCAGGCCTCCTGGCCATTGCCCCGCAGCAAGCGCACGGCACCGGAGAAGTGTTCGCCACGGGTCAGCGCCGCCTTGAAGCGAGCCTGGAATTCATTGGATTTCAAATACGCGGGAACCAACTCATCCATAGACCGGCCGATCAGGTCCTGGCTCTTGTAGTTCATATCGTCGAGGAAATTCTGATTGACCGATTGAATCCTTCCATCGGCATCCAGGGTGAGACCAAGCATTTCACGGTCCAGGCTTTCCTTGACTTGCATAAGGCTGGACAGTTCTTGGCGAAGAGCCAGTAGCTCCTGCTTCAGGCGGTTGTTGAACATGGGCAGCTCCAGGAACAGCAGAAGAATTAGTAGGCTGTTCTCTTGCCATCGGCCCGGCATTTTTTTTCTAAAGAGCGCCGCGAGCCCCATTGAAAATATTCCCGGGTGACCTCGAACCCGATAAGCCTTCCACGGTCACTGGATTGTTCTACTGTTGCCCTGACCTTTGAGCCTTGCCGCCATCAATACCCCATAACCATAAAAACGAGGTAATTGCCGTGACCACTGACATCGAAGACAGCCGTTCCGCCCGCTTCGCCTTGCGCTGTTCCAGTTTCGCCGAGCGCTGGTTCCCCGACTCCTGGGTCTTCGCCGCACTGGCGGTGCTGGTGGTCGCCGTGGCGACGCAATTCATCGGCGCCACGCCCACGGCAGCGGCCATGGCGTTCGGCGACGGCTTCTGGAGCCTGATCCCATTCACCATGCAAATGGCCTTCGTGGTGATTGGCGGTTACGTGGTTGCCAGCTCGCCGCCCGCCGTCAAATTGATCGATCGCCTGGCGCGCATTCCGACCAACGGTCGCTCCGCGGTGGCGTGGGTGGCACTGATTTCCATGGTCGCGTCGTTGCTCAACTGGGGACTGTCGTTGGTGTTTGGCGGCTTGCTGGTGCGTGCCCTCGCCCGCCGCACCGACCTGAAGATGGATTACCGCGCCGCCGGTGCCGCCGCCTACCTGGGCCTGGGCGCGGTGTGGGCGCTGGGGTTGTCTTCGTCGGCGGCGCAACTGCAGGCCAACCCGGCCAGCCTGCCACCTTCGATCCTGTCGATTACCGGCGTCATTCCGTTCACCCAGACGATTTTCCTCTGGCAGTCTGGCGTGATGCTGCTGGCGCTGATCGTGATCTCGTTGATTGTCGCCTACGCCACCGCTCCCGGCCCCAACAGCGCCCGTGACGCCGCCGCCTGCGGGATCGACCCGAGTTTCAGCATGCCCGCGTTGCAGCCCCGTACCCGCCCCGGAGAATGGCTGGAGCACAGTCCGCTGCTGACCATCGCCCTCGTACTGCTGGCCGCCGGCTGGCTGTTCCACGAGTTTTCGACCAAGCCTGCGATCAGTGCCATTTCCGGGCTCAACACTTATAACTTCCTGTTCATCATGCTGGGCGCCTTGCTGCACTGGCGGCCGCGCAGCTTCCTCGACGCCGTGGCCCGCGCGGTGCCGACCACCACGGGCGTGTTGATCCAGTTCCCGTTGTACGGCTCGATCGCCGCGCTGCTGACCACGGTCAAGGGCAGCGATGCCCAGACCCTGGCCCACCATATCTCGACCTTTTTCGTCCAGATCGCCTCCCATGACACCTACGCCTTGCTGATGGGCGTCTATTCGGCGGTGCTGGGCTTTTTCATTCCTTCCGGCGGCGGCAAGTGGATCATCGAAGCGCCCTACGTCATGCAGGTGGCCAACGACCTGAACTATCACCTGGGCTGGGCCGTGCAGATCTACAACGCCGCCGAAGCGCTGCCCAACCTCATCAATCCGTTCTACATGCTGCCGCTGTTGGGGGTATTGGGGCTGAAGGCGAGGGACTTGATCGGTTTTTCCTTCGTGCAGTTGCTGGTGCATACACCACTGGTGCTGGCGCTGCTGTGGGCGCTGGGGACGACCTTGAGTTATTTGCCGCCAGTGATGCCATAAAGCCATAAAAAAGGGCCGATATTTCCATCGGCCCACTTCTTCTTCGGCTCGGTCTGTTTCAGTATGGATACGCCCTGCTTTTGAGGGTCCCTCACGCTGAAAAGGATCTGAGCATGTTCAAACTCGCAGTACTCCCTCTTGCCGCCCTTACCCTGAGCGCCACCGTCCACGCCGCCGACGTCACCAAGATCGACGTACAGCTGGGCAGCACCGAGCGCGTCACCCGCCTCTTTGCCTACCCCAACAACTGCAACGTCATTTGTTTTCGCGACTGGACCCTGGAGCAGACCGTCCAGCATTACCTGACCCAAAGTGTGCAGCGCGACGGCTACGACACCGCCAAGGTCCAGGTCAACATCGACAACGATAAGGTCTATGCCAGCATCGACGGCGTGCCCAAGAACTACGGCCAACCGCTGAAGGCGCTGCTCGACGCCGGGGACCTGGCGTACAACGGTGCCTCGAAACTCAACAGCGACAAGAAATGGTCCTACAACTGGTACCTGTTCCTGCCGCTGGGCATGGCCCTGGAAAACCGCAAGAGTGTCGAGTTGCTGCACTTCCCGCCGGATTACTCCCTGACCCAGGCCCAGGATTACCTGGAGTCGGCGACCACTGATCGCTGGGCCACGCTGCTGACCGTCAACGGCATTGCCGTTGAACAGACGCCGGCCTACCAGACCATCATCGACATCGCGCCCATCGCAGCGCCGTCCAATGCTGGCAGCACATTGGAGGGGCTCTACAGCTACTTCAACGATTACCAGACCACCATGGTCACACAGGTCACCCAAACCGCCAGCGGCGCCGCATTGCCAATGGTGGCCTTCGGAGCACCCGTTCGGAACTGGATCAAGACCCAGTACGGCCAGACCGTTGGCGTGCTCGGCCTGGCGACCATCACGCCGACCGCGGGGGTCAAGGTCCCGGTCCTGGGCTCCAACCACCCGAGCTATATCTGGTATGCCGCTGACAAGGAAAACTACGACGGTGACGAAGCCAAGGCCGATGCCGCCGGCTTGAAAGTCATGGGCCAGGACCTGAGCGCCGCCTGCTGGCAAGCCGGCATGGGCAGCAAGCCGGGCACCGACCCGAGCACCCTGCTGAACCAGTGCACGCAGACCTGGCAGGTCACGCAAAAGGAAAAGACCTGCGAATTGTTCTACACCTCGGTGCGCAAGCTGAGCGAGGCAGATGCAGCGAAAAAATGCGAAACGCCAGCGATCAAGTCGCAACTTCCGCAACTTAAAGTGCCCATGCCGCTGCCTGCCGAGGCGGTGTAAACCTTGAGGCGCCTTCCCGCGTAAGCTTGCGCTGACACGGGAAAGCGCTTTTGGCTCCTGTCAGACTCGACAGTAGATACGGCCCTGGACTTGGGCGAAGCTATCAAAAGCTTTTTCAACGACCGTCGGCAGGATCGCCGGCGCCAGCAAGTCGAGTGTCTATCACCGACAAGGACTGTCATGAGCCTGTTCATCCGCGATGACACCTGTTCCCAACACCGGGACTGCATCTATCCGGAAAAACAACTCAGCACCCGCCTGGGCTACCCCTCTGTGCACGATTTTGAAGTGCACCAGACGACCGACGGGCGCGGCCACGGCATCATCGCCCGCAAGTCCTTCGCGCCCATGACGAGGATGTGCAGGGTGTCGGGGTTGCTGGTGAGCCGACGGCGCCTGCACACGTTGCAGATCCTGCCGGACGTGCACATGTATGACCCACGCTTCGCCGGATTGCTGCTGCACTCCTGCAACCCGAATGTATTCCTCGACATGAGCGAACTGTGGCTGTGGTCACTGGCCCGTATCGATGAAGGCGACTGCCTGACGATGGACTACGCCAGTACCGAACAGAAACTGTATCGCCAATTCGCCTGCCGGTGCGGTTCGTACAACTGTCATGGCTGGATTACCGGCTATGACGAACCGCCCAATGAGCAGGGAATGACATTTCTACGGCACTGGCGTCGTCAGTGTCACCGCGACTGAAGAGCCGGCGTCAGGGCGCGCCGACCGGACGCAGCCGATACTGCGGCGGCAATTGCTCGAAACCGCTGATCGTGGTGTCCAGGCTCTTCCAGCGTCCGTCCTTGATGCCGTAGATGCAGCCATGAATCGACAGTTTCTGCCCACGGTGCCAGGCGTTCTGCACGATGCTGGTATGGCCGACGTTGGCTACCTGCTGGATCACGTTGAGTTCGCACAGGCGGTCGACCCGTTCTTCTTCGGTCGGTAACTGGCCCAACGCATCGCGATGCTCGTAGTACAGGTCGCGAATCGAGCGCAGCCAGCCGTCGATCAGGCCCAGTTGGCGGTCCTGCATCGAGGCACGCACGCCGCCACAGCCGTAATGGCCGGTGACCAGGATGTGTTTGACCTTGAGCACGTCCACTGCGTACTGGATCACCGACAGGCAGTTGAGGTCGGTGTGCAGCACCACGTTGGCCACATTGCGGTGCACGAACAGATCGCCCGGCAGCATGCCGACGATCTCGTTGGCCGGCACCCGCGCATCGGAACAGCCGATCCACAGGTACTCCGGGGTTTGCTGACGAGCCAGCTTGGCGAAAAAGTCAGGATCCTCCTGCTTGATCGCATCGGCCCAGCGCGCGTTGTTATCAATCAGATCTTGTAATTCGTTCATGCTGTCTAGCCTCGATAGAGAGTGCGCAACTGTGACAGACGAGCGCCGGTCGAGGTCACGTCGGCGATGCATTGGAATTCCTGGCTGCGCTGTCGGTCGACACCAGTAAGGCCCACAGTATGAGGAAATGCCATGAATGATTCACGACGCCCTTTCGATGCGACGCAACCGGAACCCATCGACGACAATGAAGATCGCATGGGCTCGATGCATGAGTTGGAGTTCGACGACGAGCAGCCCAGCGCGAAAATCGGCGACGAATTGCCGCCAGACGAACGCGAACAACTGATGCCTCGTGAACGCGTGCGTGCAGCGGGCATGACAGGCGCCTCGACGGATGATCACGAACCGACCGATGACGACATGAGCCCGGAAACCCTCATCCACGAAGACGGCGCCCGGGATGCCTTTGAGGCCGGCGACGACGAACGGGCTGACTGGGACCTGAGCATCGTGCACGAAAATGACATCGGTGGAGGCGATGGGCTGGACGAAGCGGAGATGGCCGATATCGACCCGTTGGATGGCAAGCGTTGACCCGGCAATCGCCATCGCGAGCAAGCTCGCTCCCACATGGTTTTGTGTTGATCACAAACTTGATGCACACCGCCAAGCCCCTGTGGGAGCGAGCTTGCTCGCGATGGCGGTGGATCAGTTTGCATCGATGTCGAATGTACCGCCGTCTTCGCGAGCAAGCTCCCACATGGTTTTGTGTTGATCACAAACTTGATGCACACCGCCAAGCCCCTGTGGGAGCGAGCTCGCTCGCGATAGCGGTGGATCAGTTTGCATTGATGTCGAATATACCGCCGTCTTCGCGAGCAAGCTCACTCCCACATGGGGTCACGGCGCGTCAGTCCACCAAGGTGCACGCCATGACCACCGCATCCTCACGGCCCCCCACCGCCGGGTAGTAATCCCGACGTCGGCCCACTTCGTTGAAGCCATAGCGCTCATACAAGCGGAACGCCGTGCGGTTGCTGTCGCGCACCTCCAGGAAACATTCCCGGGCCTCGGCCTTGTAGGCGATGGACATGAGGTGCTCCAACAGGCGCAACCCCAGGCCACGGCCCTGGTTTTCCGGTTTGACGGTAATGTTGAGCAAGTGCGCCTCATCCAGGATGATCTGCACCACGCCATGGCCCACTTGCTGCTGGCCTTCGAACATCAGCCAGATCTGGTATTTGCCCAACCCGTCGAGAAATATCCCGCGGGTCCAGGGGTGGCTGTAGGCCGCGTATTCGATTTTCAGTACAGCGTCGAGGTCCGCCTCGGTCATCGGGCGGAACGATACAGCGTCACTCATTCGATTCTTTCCAGCGCGCCATCAGCCGGCGCATGGCTTTCCAGACATCAGCCTTGCGCTGTGGCGTCTCCATTAACAGTTCCAACCCGGGCAATGCCCAGGCCGAGCCCAAGCCTTCGACCTGCAGTTCGCGATTGAACGCTTCGGCATCCGCTTCACCGGCAAACTTCACCGCCGGCAGGCCGATCAGCCACAGGCACACGCAGGGCTCGTCTTCGAGCCGAGCCGAAACGAAGCCCTGGACGAAATCCCGCGCCGCTTCCGGCCCCTGGCCCATGGTGCCCCGTGACAACAACGGCCAACGCACCGGCTCGCCGATGATTTGCGGACTGTCCGGCAGACCGGCGGCACGCAGCATGTCCTTGAGCAGCAAATAGGCCGGATCGCGGCTTTGGAACGGCTCGCCCGTGGGCAACTCCACCAACAGCAGGCAACGCCCGGCCCGCAGCAGTTGCAGGGCGAAACGCGGTGGGGCGACGTAGGGAGCCTTGGGCGGCGCCTCGACCACCTCTTCCACCGGCTTGGCATTGGTGCGGGTCGAGGCCAGGCTCGGGCGCGGCACTTCGATTTTTGGTCGCTCGGGGGCTGGCGCGGGCGGCTCGGCGACTGTCTTGGCCACAGGCGCCGTCACGGCCGGCGCGATGTACTCGGGCTCGGGCGCTTCCAACAGCTCGGGCCGCGACGGGGCGGCGAACGGCAATTCGGTACGCGGCAGCCAGTTGACCACCTGCATGGCGGTCAGATAGGCGCGGCGACGGGACTCGATAAGCAAGGGTCGGCCACTTGTGGATAACTGAAAGTGGAAGCGATTCTACCGCCCTTCGCCGCGGATCGCTTCCCTGTTGGAGCAATTGTTGATCGATAGCGAACGACAGTCCGTCCAAGGGGTGAATCGCAACCGGCTCGATGCAGTACAATCGCCGCTTTTAATTGCCAACCCGACGGCCATTGCGATGATCGAACCCAAGCGCGTCTTGCGCGCCCTCGCTGAACACTGGGCATTGCTGGAACCTTTGTGCGAGCACTTCGACCAGGGCACCCTGAGCCTCAACGAATTGCGTTCACAGCTGGCCGCCCAACAACTGGACAGCACGCCCCAGGACATCACCAACCTGCTGGACGTGTGGATCCGCCTGGACATCCTCGTACCGGTGGCGAAAAGCCCGAACCGCTTCGAGCTCAACGCCCAGATCCACGACTTCCTCGCCTACCTGCGCCGCGAACACCGCCTGGGCCTGTGCCTGGAAATCGAAGCCTACCTGCGCCACCTCGAGCGCCTGGCCGGTTACATCCAGGACGCCTTCGACATTCGCGACGGCAACGACCTGGCCCGCCAGTTGCGCCTGCTGGACATGCGCGTGCGCGACGTCCTCAAGAAACTCGCCAACGACGAACAGGCCCTGGTGGCCGTGGCCGAACGGGCCAAGACCAGCGACCGACAGATCCCGCTACGTCAACGCTACGCCGAAGTGTTGGCGACCTGGGACGAATACGTCGAGCCGATGATCCAATTGGTGAACGCCGACGGCGCCTTCGAGCAAGGCGTACGCAAGGTCGAGAACGTGCTGTTGCGCATGCTCACCGAACAGCAGCGCCTCGGGCACCTGGTGGACGACGACATGCTGCTGCGCACCCACGCGCGCATCCTCGAGATGCAGACCAGCGCCCAGCTGACCTTGCGCCATGCCCGCGAACTGCTGCTGCCATTGCGCGAAGAAGCCCGCCGCCACAACGCCGTGACCCGTGGCGCCGCACTGGCCCTGGCCGCCATTCGCCGCAAAGGCATCGACGCCGTGCCACAAGCCGCCATGCCGCTGTTCACCCGGCCGCAAAGCACCTTCCTGGGCAGTGCCAGCCAGGTCGAAGCCTATGTCTATGCCCTGGCCCGCTTCGAACCGAAACCGGCGCGCTTCCCCAAGTCCCACAAGACCCACAAGGGTGGCGAAGCACCGCGTGCGCCACGCACCGTGCGCGAGATGGTCGAGCGTTGCGAAGACGCCCTGCCGATGCCGGACCTGATGACCTGGCTGCTGGAACAGGAACCGGACGGCGCCACCGACGAATTGCTGTACTGGTTCTCGCGCCTGTCGCGGGAAAAACGCTTCAAGCGCGAGCGCCTGGAGCGCCGCGACTACCACACTCACGAGCATCAGGTCAGCCTGCGCTCCTTCGCCCTGCTCTCGGCCGGCGACACCGCCGCCGAGGATTCTGCGAGCATCCCCCATGCATCTTGATCTATCCGAACTGTCCCAGCTGGCGCCGATCTTCCGCGAGCTGTTCAAGGGTTACCACGTCAGCCGCCGCGACCCGGAGCTGTACGCCCAGCTGTCGAACTTCCAGGACCAGTACCGCACGCTGTTCAAGGCCCTGGGCTTCGAGCTGGTGTGCGACACCCGTGGCTTCTACTACTTCGTGCCGGACCTGGCCGCCGCGGCGGTGAACAAGACCGCCCAGCGCCTGGCCCTGTTCACCTTCATCCTGGTCGAGCACCTGGCCGACCAGGGCCGCGACCCGATTGCCGTGCTCGACGGCGGCAGCCTGGGCCGCGATGAGCTGCCTTCGCTGCTGGAAAAATACCGCGACCTGTTCATCCAGGCCGAAGTACAGACCCAGGAAGAGCTGGAAGAAAAAATCATGCGTCGCATGACCCAACTGGGTTTTGCCAGCGAAGAAAACGGCGTGTACCGCTTCCTGCCGCCGATGCACCGCTTCCTCGACGTTTGCCTGTCGGTCCAGCAGGACCGCGACCTGGCCGCCAGCCTGCACAGCGTGCTGCCGTTGCCAGTACCGGTATTGATCGACGAAGACAGCGACGAAAAACTGCTGCAGACCGATGATCCGCTGGACCTCAGCGAATTCGAAGGTGAAAGCGAAGAAGACGCCCTGGCCCGCGCCATTGCCGAAGAACAGGAGACCGACGCATGAGCAAGGAACGCTACGGCATCCGCCGCTTTGCCCTTTTGAACACCGCCGGCTACAGCCTTGGCTTGTTCCCGCTGGAAGAACCGCTGTCGGTTTACGGTGCGAACAACCTGGGTAAATCCGCCTCGATCAACGCCTTGCAGTTCCCGATCCTGGCGCGCATGTCGGACATGAGCTTCGGCAAGTACAGCCTGGAGCAGTCCCGGCGTTTCTACTTCGCCTCGGACACCAGCTACATCCTGGTGGAAGTCGCCCTGCCCCACGGCCCGCACGTCATTGGCGTGGTCGGTCGCGGTCCCGGCGGCGGTTTCGGGCACCAGTTCTTTGCCTATGCCGGTAAACTGGACCTGGCCCACTATCAGAAAAATGACACCTGCCTGCGGCAGAAAGAGCTGTTCACCAACCTGGAGCGCGAAGGCCTGAAAGCCTACGAACTCAAGCCGGATGAACTGCGACGCCTGCTGGTGGGTGGTCACACCTCGATCCCGCTGGACCTGACGCTGATCCCGCTGCGTTCCACCAGCGAACAAAGCCTCAAGACCTTCCGTGCCCTGTTCATCAACCTGCTGCACATGCGGGAAATCACCGCGGCCAAGCTCAAGCAATTGTTCCTCGATGCGTTCGAGCACAGCCTGCGTTCCGGCAGCGTGGACTACATCGCCGCGTGCGAAGAAGCCTTCCGCGACGTACGCCGCATGGAACAGGACTACAACTCCCTCGTGGCCGCCGGCCCGCTGGTGGAAGCCCTGGCCAATGGCGTGAAGCAGCGCGATGTCCTGCGCGGCAAATTGCATCGCCTCTCGCCATTGCTCGATTCGTTGCTGGGCACCTGGTCGGACTACGCCAGTGCGCGCAAGGAAGAGCTGACTATCCAGGCCGAACACTACCGCAACGAGCAGGACTCGCTGCAGAACGACCAGCGCGGTGGCACCCAGGAGCTGATGCGCCTGGAACGGGAAATCAGCGGCATCCAGCGCTGGCTCGGCGAGCTGTCGGTGCTCAAGCATCGCTTTGCCCTGGTGGATGACGTCAAGGTCCTGGAACAGCAACTACTCGCCGCCAAGGACGCCCACGACGAACTGGCCGGCGCCCTGGCCCAGTCCCGGCAATTCAGCGCCGAAGACCTGGAAGAGCGCCTGCGGGACCTGGAAAAACGCCTGAAGTCGGTCAAGCAGCAACTCGATCACGCCGACAACAACAGCTACGCCCGCCTGCGAGAGGAGTTCTCGCAGCAAGATGTCGAACGCCTGATGCGTTTGTTCAACAGCGCCCTGTTCAGCCTGCCCCTGGGCGAACACGGCATCGCGCTGGACGAGAACGGCGATTGGGTCAAATCCATGGAGCTGATCCTCGACGGCTTCAAGGGTGAGCGCTTCGAAGTGCCGGGGCTGTCCATCGACCTGTCCCACATCGAGCCGCCCGCCCTGCAAGCCCTGGCCGACCGTGCCGCGCTGCGGGACCAGAAGGAGCGTCTGGAAAAAGAACTCAAGCAGCTCAAGACCCAGCAAGCCGTGGCCGCCGACCGCGCCGCGAGCAAGACCCAGACCGAGGCGCTGTACCAGCAGGTACTGGATGC